>JAVJQT010000010.1:0-529804 GCA_040218795.1 Cytophagales bacterium
CGCATTGTAACCGTAAGAGAGCACAAGGAAGGTATAGCTCTTGTGATTCACCAGTTTCGGATCGCCCTCGGCAAAGGCATCATCGCTGATCCGCAATGTTCTGAAAATGCCATTGTCCTGACCTTCCACTTTGATGATCGGTACAAAAATATCTTCGCCAAGCGTCACATCGTTTTCATAATTGATGATCGTAGTCACCCCATTGGCCACATCGCACTGCGCGATCAGTCTGGCGCGGTCGGCGTTGTCAAGGTCGGCCTCAGTCACCGTGTTGTCAGCCAATTGGTAGAACAGGTAACCTTCAAAATTGTAGAAGTCACCAATATTGGCTTCAAACTCACGGTAAGTCTCCGTGTTCATCGCCTGACGTTCACCCTGGTTGACAATGGTGAACTCGCTCGGATCGATGGTAATGATGATCTCGCGATCCAACTCGGTGATGGTTACATCCGGGGCATCAGGACCGTTTAGAAGTTCAAAGTCATTATCATAAAGCTTTTGACAAATATCATCAGCTACTCTTAATTTATTGAAAGAACCTCTTGCACCTCCAGCACCGGTACGCGCCCAAGGAATTCCAATGGTTAATTCATTCAAAGCTCCCGGTTCCAAAGTAAATGGACCGGCAGACTGAAGCATTCTTCTGTCAGCTGGCTGATTACCTGAAACTGATTCATCCCATGGTACATTCTGAGGACCTGTAAAAGGTTGGCTAGGCGTACCTCCCAGTCCCCAGCCTATTTCCAAATCAGAAGAGCCCGGAAACATAAAATCACTTGGAGGAAATGATTGCTGAGTTCCCTGTGCTAAATCATAAGTACAAAAAGTACCGTCTCTCCATATATTTTTTAAGTAATTGAAAAAATCCTGAGCAGAACCAGGGTTTCCATTAGTGGGGTTGCTATTATTATTGTAATAAAGGAAATTAGACATGATGATCAATTCATCAACCTCGTCAATTTCACCATCTTTATCGTTATCAATACCATCGCCTTCATAAACTGCATAACCTCTGTCCGGCTCATCGATCAAACCATCAAGGTCATTATCGACTCCATCCCCAATGGTATCTTTATCAGCCCAGGGCCCTTCAAAATAATCCACACCAATTGAAGGAGGGTTTTCACCATAACCTGTAATACTTTCATCAAATTCATCTCCATTGTAACATATACCCAGACCTCTTGGTACATCTACTTCTACATAATCATCGCCGGCAAAACCTAAATCAGGGTCAACCCATTGTCCCATTCTGGTTTCACTTATAATTCTACTGCCTCGGTTAAGGAGTCTGTTCCAATAGAAAGTCATGTCATTCAAAACATCATTTGTTGCAAAACCGAAGCCCATAACCTGAATCTCCATGTTTATTGCGGGAGCGGCTCCAATTACACTTCCAAATTCTTTTTCATTACCGGCATCGTTCATCACCCACCAGATACCTTCGTCGCCAAATATAAATGGTACATCCCCTTGCAATGGATCGTAAATTCCATCACCGGCGCCTTCTTCTTCAATTTGAATAAACTCATCAAAGGGTGCCAAATCGCGGTCCATATCAACCACCTGATCATCAAATGCTCCATCAGGAGATGTTATGTATGGGTTATTTCTTCCCGGCCAATTGAGTACTGGCTCAGGTATATCTTCAACCGTTTGAATCCTACCTGCCTGAAAGTCATCGATGTACTGCTCAATTTCTTCTCGACTTATTTTAAAATGAACATCCCAGGTTGCACATTCTTCTGTAGAGATTGTACCCTGATCAGGTCCAGAGGCATACAAAGGCCCAGGCCATAAAGCATAGTGTGATTGTCGATAAGTACTTGCCAATACAAGCAGATCTCCTGAAGTAAGATCTTCACCACCAATCCAAACGGAACCGGCGAATAAGGAGTGCTGTTTTGGTGCACTTGGATCATCCTGTTTTGGAATCTCGTAACGCGCAGCACTTGGTGAAACAACGGTCCACCACATGTCCCCACCATTGTGAAGTGTAGTTCTAACGTTGTTAATTTCCAGAACTTCTCGCGAAGCAGATCGGGCACATTCATTGGCTACTCTATAATTGCCCTGATTACTGCCCTTTTTACCGGAACCGGCTACATCAATGTCAGCCATTGCTCCTGTACTGGAGATTAATAAAATTGAAAGGATATTGCGGAATATCATATTTTTCATTTTCTCTAAATTCTTTGTATTAAAAGTTAAATGCTGCACCTAAAACAATTCTTCTAGGAAGCGCATAATTATCCGGGTTTTGAACAGCCATTCTGTATATATCCGAAAATGAATCCGGATAGAGATTAGCATTTATATCTTGTTGTCCAAGTTTTGACTCCAGATAACCATCATTTGTAGGATCACCTGACCAACCGTAAACACCTTGAATGTTTTCCAAACCAAGAAGGTTTCTTACATATACATAAACATTCAAAGATTTCTTGCTCTCATTTCCACCAAAGAAGATTGATTTATCAACCCTCAAAGAAGATCTGAGGTTCCAAGGCAACCTTGCACCGTTAACTCCACCATCAACCACTTCATTGTTACCTCCTCCATAAATTGGATTAGGATTGGCACCGCCACGCGGTGTAAATGGTCGTCCTGATGTTGCAATCAACTGCAAGTTGACACCTAAGTTTTCAAGTAATTTAAATCCACCTGATCGCTTTGGCATTCCTTCATCATCAAGTAATAAATTTCCTTCATCATCTTTGATAGGTTTAGACATAATTCCAGGCCCATCATTATCTCTGAATCTGTAGTCAATATTTATTTTGATTTGATGTCTCTCATCCCAATTCAAAGGAATAGGGTTTCTCAGGTTTGCACTTACACCCGATTGGATTAATCTGGCATTTGATAATTCTCCTGAAGAAGTACCATCAGCAAAAGCCAATTGGTAATTAGCATTTATTGCTAAACGGTTTGTTCTCCTTAAGTCGTATTCAACTGTAATACCCTTTGATGTGGCAAAGTCAATATTTCCAAATGTTTCCCAAGATGAAACCGGATATGCTCCATCGATCACAATTAAAGAAATCTGATCTTTCATTTCACGGTAGAAAGTTGAAAGTTTAAGAGATGATGATCTAGTCAATACCTGTTGGAAACCAACCTGATAGTCAACATTTCTTTGTGGTCTTAGATTCGGATTATTCAATCTTCCTCCCGCCGCTCTCTGGAAATAGAAATAAGTACTTGTGAATACGTTATTTCTACTTGGCCTCTGTGTCAATACATCGTAATGTGCAAAGAACAAGGCTTCTTCAGAAATAGGGAATGAAAAAGATACCCTCGGCATTACATTAATTTGAGGTTCATAATCCTCAAATGCATCTTCCGTAATTTTGTATTCATCATAAATTTCTTTCTTTATTCCTGTGAATGAAGTCGCATCGAACCAAGGGAAAACACCGGCATTACCTAAATTAGAAGCTCCCAGTACTGTTTGCCCCTGAGCGTCGAACCACTGATCACCACTCCTGAATCCAATTACGTTGAATTCTCCAAGGTTTGATCCATTGTATTCATCCGGGTTTCTATCCACATACACAACATAATCGTCGCCTACATTACCCGGTGTAGAGAAAGTACCTTGATTAAAGGCATTCATATTTGACTCACCAACAGATCTTAAATCAACCAATGAATATCTGTCTTTTAATACAGGTTGGTTTACATCATATCTGTCAACTCTAACACCCAAACGAAGAATTAAATCCTTGATCTCAAACTTATCTTCAATAAAAACTGCTCCGTAATTTGGTCTCCATGCAGCAATAGGTCGGTTTAAGGAATCCGTGAAGAAATCGCTAAATGTAGAGTTCTCATTGGTTCTTTCACCATAGTAATTATATCCCTGATAGGAAACCACGTTTCCACCACCACCACCAGGGTTAAGCAGTTCTTCAGCATTGAAATATTCCAGACTTAAATTTTTTGGGTCTAGTTCATCTACATTTATCCTGTAATCATCAGCAAATCCAAATTCTTGTCTCAACCTGTTTTGGAAGGTTCCGTTTGGATTCGATTGATTTCTTATACCGAAATTGAAAACAGTGACAGAATCATTGATTTGCTCTTTTTCACCCCAAGATCCAAAATCCAATACCGGTACAATTGTTGGATTACCATTAATTAAGATGGTATCAAGGAATGTATTTGGTGCCTGATTTAGGAATGCCCCTTCTAATGAAGTTCCCGAAAGAGCTGCACCACGGGCTGCATTCCAAATTCCAGTCGTAGATACATTAAACTGTCTTTGCGTTCTTTGTTCAAATTCAAATCCCAATTTAAATGAGTGATTGTTTAATTCAACAACACCTAATGCTGAAACCCTGAATTGTTCGTCCACGCTTAAATTATAGTTTCTATGTGGGGTACCTACATTATGGAATAGCCCTCCATGAACTGTATTTGGAATTTGACCATTCAGTAAACCTCCCTGAGAAGTATTTAGCTGTTGTAAATCGGTAATTGGATCATTGGCCAGTGCCTGACGGTTAAAAAAGAAATCCGTATATCGAGAAGTAATTGGATTCTGATTTCCGCCTGTAAATGTATACGTATCGGCATTTGTGTTATATACAATCCAAGGTGTATTGGCCTGAATTAAGATGGTATCCTCATCCCTGTCTCCATTCTTATATAATACAGGGCCGTTAAAGGATCCATCTGTTTGAATTCCAAATTGAGTAGGATCAATTCCCAATGTATTCAATTGCTCAAATAAAGTTGGAGTCAAAGTATCGGTTGTTCTTTTGTATTCTCCGATATAGTTGTACTCAAACAAGCTTTCGTCAAACTCCTTATTATAGGTTTTATCAATATCCCTGGAATAATCGACTTGTACCTGATAATAGGCATTTTTTATGAGTGAAGTATTTTCTTCATCACTTCTGTCGTTTTTAAAACGCTGAGTAAATCGTGCAAATACATTGTATTGTCTAATTAAACGATCACCATTGTTATCGTAATTAAGGAGTCGCTTGTATCTCTGAGGGTCTACCGCTCTGGTGTTAAATTCTTTATATTCAGAATTTCTCAGGTTACCACCGACAGAAACTAAAATGCTCTCTGAAGGTTGCCAGTCAAATGTCGCATTAACATTTACATTATGCCTGTTTTCGTTTTCTTCGAAATCATAAGTTTCAAACTGCTCTCTTGTTAAGGTATCAGATACATACCTAGTATTTCCAAATTCATCAATGAAAAGTGGATTTTGCTCAAGCTGACTTTGATATTCGTCTTTCAGTCTATAAATATCTATTGCAGGTGGATCAGGGTCCCTTGCACCGTCGTATTGAGCAGCAAGAAAATATCCCAACTTGGTTCTCAATGCTCTTCCTGTTGAATCCTTCTCCTGTAAAATAGGACCTGAAACATTGAAGTTGAGAAGGTTATAGTTGTAATTATCAAAAGGTACTGATGTCTCACCGGCAATTCCTCCAAATATTTTTGAAGAAGGCCCTTTGGTTGTCAAACTGATTACCCCACCAACGTTATCACCATACTGTGCAGGGATTCCACCGGTTAAGATTGAAACTTCGGCTATGGCCTCAACAGGAACCTGTGGTGTTTGTCCCGGCAATAACTTTACCCCATTAACGAAATATTGAGTAGCATCCGATCGAGCTCCCCGAAGGTTAATCGTTCCACCGTCATCCGAGGAAGTCACACCTGCCTGAGTGGTGGCAATTGAAGAAATATTCCTTGTGGGAATTTTTTCAATCTCTTTGGATGATAATTTAGAACCGGTAGAAGTGTTATCCGGGTCAATAAGAGGTTCGGCATAAATTATTACATCTTCCTCGAGGACTTTGGATTCCGAATTCATTCGAATATCCAAACGAGTTGTTTTTTCAAAATTTATAACCACACCTGTGATCTTTTTAGGAGCATAGCCAACGTAAGATACCTCCACGTTGTATTCTCCAGGCACAAGAGGTGTTATTGAAAAGTTTCCATCGAAGTCAGATACGGTTCCTCCTTTTTGTACTCCACCTTTATTCACCGTGACATTGGCAAAAGGAATGGATTCTCCAGTTTCCATATCGGTGATCTTACCGGAGAGTTTTCCTGTTTGTGCTAGTACGAGTGAAAAAGATGCAATGATGAAGGTTTGAAGTAGTAGTAGTTTTCTCAGCATATACATCAATTTTAGATAATTCTAATAAACATAAAATTATTCAAGGTCTAAAAATGTGAAAGGTAATTCATTTATACAATTATTTAGTATTCTTTTTGGTTCTTATCTACTCTTTTAACTATGTAAATCACCCATATTGGAGTAGAAAATTTTCGATTTTCGAGGCTAATACTTCATTTATTCTGGAATATGACTCCGAAGACCATCCTCCCACATGTGGTGTTAAAATTGTATTATTTCTGTTTACAAGGTCTTGAAGTATAGCTTTTTCGGAGTCTGAGAGCGAATTGAATTTCTCGTTTTCAAGCACGTCAAGCGCTGCTCCCTTTACTTTACCGCTATCGAGGTTTTTAATTAAATCTTCAAGTTTTACCACTTTTCCTCTTGAAGTATTTATTAGCCAAATATTTTTTCGAAATTCATTAATCCATGCATGGTCAACCAGATACATGTTTTTATCGGACAATGGAACGTGCAATGACACGATATCACATTTTTGTGTAAATTCTTCCCAGGATACTTTTTTAACATGAGATGGCAGATCCAAACTTGGCTTTATATCAAAAGTGACCACGGAGCAACCAAAACCAATAAGTTTTTCTGCAAATGCCCTCCCCATATGTCCGAATCCAATAACCCCAACTGTTTTGGTATTTAATTCAAACCCCCTATTGTCTTCTCTTAGCCATTTTCCCTGACGTATTTCATTGTCGGACTTTACAATTTTATGAAGCAATGAGAGCATCAGGCCTATGCTGTGTTCAGCCAATGCATCCTTGTTGCCTTCCGGAGCATTGAAAACTTCGATGTCCCTTTTTTGTACTTCATTTAAATCGATTTGATCCAAACCGGCCCCGGCCCGGGCAATAAATTTCAGGGAATGCGCTTTTGTAAAGAATTCCGAATCGAGATTGAGTTTGCTGCGCACGACAATCCCAAAATAGTCCTGAATAATATTTAAAGTTTCTTCCCGACTAATATTGGGTTGATAATTAACCTTTAGTCCCAGTCCTTCGAGCAAAGGGACTATGGATTTATGCATTTTGTTGACAATTAGAACTGAGTGTCTATTCATTATAATCCGAGGAGTAAATGCGCCACAAGAAAGTAAACGCCAAGACCCAATAAGTCGTTCGCAGTAGTAATAAAAGGGCCTGAAGCAAGAGCCGGATTTATTCCGAAACTATCGAGTACAAGTGGAGTAAAGGTTCCCATTATTGAAGCTAAAAGAATAACTGAAAAGAGCGCAATACTTACCACTGTAGACAAAACCAATGACTGTCCCAGAATCATATTAAAGCCAAATACCAATACAGCAATTACAAAACCATTCAACAAAGCAACAGACAATACTTTTGTTAATCTCCACCAATAGCCCTGATGGATCAGACTTTTATCGGCAAGACTTTGAAGAATTATGGAAGAAGACTGAATACCAACATTTCCGCCTGTAGCCGTAATAAGAGGGATAAAAAAAGCCATGGCCGGAATTAGCATAAGGTCTCCTTCGAATATTCCAATAAACTGTGCTCCCAACAAACCACCAACCATACCTACAACCAGCCATGGAAGACGTGCTTTTGATAATTCGAGAACAGAATCATCTTCATCAATGTCTGATGAAATACCGGACATTAATTGTCTTTCCAATTCAGCCTGCTCTGTAATCACATCCACCACATCATCGATTGTGATTCGCCCCAATAGCTGACCGTGCAGATTTACAACCGGTATTGCTTCCAAATCGTATTTCTGCATAAGTTGTGCTACCTCTTTTTCCTGTTTGTAAGTTTCGACCACTTGTACGTCCGGATCGTAAATGTCGGCGATCTTGGTATTGTCCTCGGCAAGAATGATTTTTTTGAGAGCAACCCTTCCGAGCAATTTGTTTTCATCGTCTACTACATATATGGAGTAAATCTTATTGACCCTTCCCGCTTGCCTTCGAATTTCTTCTATACATTGAACCACATTCCAATTTATATTGGCTTTAATCAGTTCTTTTCCCATCAGGCCGCCGGCACAATCTTCTTCATAGTGCAAGAGATCGAGTATAGATTTAGCCTTTTCGGGGTTTTTTATAAATGAAATAACTTCCTCACGGAGTTTGATGGGAAGCGATTGCAGAATATCTACGGAATCATCCGATTCCATAAAATTGATAAACCTCGCTATTTGTGCAGGAGAGAAAGATGCTATAAAGTCTTTTTGATTTTCTTCTTCGAGATTAATTATAATTTCGGCACCGATCTCAACGGGAAGCGTATCCAAAACATAACGGGCTTCTTCGGCATCGAGCTCATCGAGGATTTGAGAAATATCCGCAGGAAATAACTCATCCAGGACCTCTTGCACAAAGGCTGCATTATCCTCCTTTACGGCAAGTTTTACCTCATCGAGAAACTCACGTGTTAATTCAAAGTTCATCCTGCTTTATCTGCTATTGCTTTTGCTATAAAAATAAATTCGGAAACCGATATTTGTTCCGGTCGCAATGTTAAATATTTTTCAAATTCCTTACCTAATGAATTCAGTTCGATTCCAATAGTATTTCGCATCATTTTTCGGCGATTATTAAAGGACTTTTTCACCAAAGGCTTTAAGATACTCATTAGCTTTTTATCAATGGCATCTTTTTTTAATTCCATCTTAAATACGGAGGAATTGACTTTTGGAGGAGGGATAAAGCTATTTGGCGCAACATCTAAAATTGGAGTACAAGAATAAAGCGACTGTAGCAAAACACTTAAAATTCCATAGGTCTTGGAACCGTGTTTTGAGCAAATTCTATCTGCCACTTCTTTTTGAACCATAAACACTCCTTTATATATAAGAGTATAATTTTCGATAATCTTAAAAAAGATGGGTGAAGAAATATTATAAGGAAGGTTTCCAATTAGCTCGGTTGGTTTCGAAAATTTTTGCCAATCCAGTTTTAATACATCCTCAGAAACTATTTCGATATTCTCTTTTTGATAAATTTCTTTGGTTCTGAGATATTCCACGGATTCCCGGTCCAATTCAATCAATTTTAATTTTAAATCGGGATTTGAAATTTTATCGACGATATATTTAGTCAATACACCCATCCCGGGTCCAATTTCAATTACGGTTTTTGGGGTATCGTATTGGAGTTCATTTGCTATTTTTTCTGCGACAAATTCGTCTTTTAAAAAGTGCTGG
Organism: Cytophagales bacterium; assembly: GCA_040218795.1. Lineage (GTDB taxonomy): Bacteria > Bacteroidota > Bacteroidia > Cytophagales > CCMP332 > CCMP332. The sequence goes on from JAVJQT010000010.1 coordinate 9,338, forward strand.
CCCAGGCTTTTTTTAGCCCTTACATATCCATATTTTTTTGATTGATTTTGTTTCATCGGGCCGGTTTTAAGACTTTGGAAATTGCCTATCTTTGGGCAAAGGAGCTTATAAGCAAAAAGAATTACAAATTGTGAAGGAGAATAAGAGCATGATTAAAATTGGAATTTCCGTTGGAGATATAAATGGTATTGGGCCGGAAATTATTTTAAAATGCTTTAACCACAGAGAGATATTCAAATATTGCATCCCCATTGTATACAGCCCGCCTTATGTTCTGAATTTTTATCGAAAGCAATTAAACTTAAATGATGTACGGATTAATCCAATCAAAAATGTCTCTGATGCCAGACCAAAAGCAATTAATGTCATTGATTGTTTTCAAAATCAGATTGCAATTCAAAGCGGACAATTTGATCAGGAATGCGGGAAACTGGCCGCTTCAAGTTTAAATGCTGTCGCTGAAGATTTGTTGCAAAAAAATATTGATGCTTGTGTAACTGCACCTATTAATAAGGAAAACGTTCAAAATGCCGGCTTAAATTTTCCCGGGCAAACTGAATTTTTTACACAAAAAGCGGGAGCTAGTGAAAGTATAATGCTGCTTTGTTCAGATAAAATGCGTATTGCATTGGTGACAGGTCATAATCCAATTTCGGAAGTCGCGTCTAAAATCAATTCTGATTTAATCAATTCAAAATTAAAATTGCTGATAAGCAGTTTGAAAAAAGACTTTGGTATTGCCAAACCAAAAATCGCTGTCTTGGGTCTCAACCCTCATGCGGGAGAAAATGGTAAAATAGGCCTGGAAGAAGTGGAAATAATTGCACCTCTAATTAAAAAGTTTAAAGATAAAGGCGAATTTATAAACGGCCCTTATCCCTCCGATGGTTTATTTGGCTCGGGTAATTACAGAAAATTTGATGGAATTCTGGCCATGTATCACGATCAGGCATTGATCCCTTTTAAAATGATTTCTTTTGAGGATGGCGTTAATTTTACAGCAGGACTCAATCTAATTCGCACTTCTCCCGATCATGGAACTGCATTTGATATTGCAGGAAAAGGCATTGCTTCAGAGAGTTCATTTCGCAAGGCTTTGTTCATGGCCATCGATATTTCAAGACAGAGAAATGAAAATTATTAAGGATACTGATATTTATTTTTATTAATTGAGTGATTCTCTTTAATTTTGCGCCTCGATATTGAAAAAGTCATGAAAAGACAGGACTATTGGGTTGATATTATCAATCTGAAAAACGGGACTTATGAATACGATTTCAATATCCAAGATAAGTTCTTTGATTTCTTTGATAATAGTATTGTAGACAAGGGTAAGCTTGATGTAAAGCTCAGTCTGGAAAAAAGTGAAAGACTGTTAAGGGTGATATTCAGAATTGATGGAACTGTTGAATTGATTTGCGACAGAAGCCTGAAAAAATTTGATCATCCCTTAAAAGTTCAGCATGAGCATTTGTACAAGTACAGCGAATACGAGGAAGATGATACGGAAGACATAACTCATATTTCAGCCAATACTGAATCCATTGATATGGGGCAGTTGATTTATGAATATGTAGTATTGAATATTCCGATGAAAAAAATTCATCCGGATCATAAAAATGATAAAGAGGAAGGGTTTTTCTACAAAACTGAAATTAAAGAAGGCAAGAATAAAAAAGGGGATATTGATCCTCGCTGGGAAGCATTAAAAAAATTAAAATAAATAGAAAATGGCACATCCTAAAAGGAAAATTTCCAAAACAAGGAGAGACAAGAGAAGAACACATAAGAATCTTGAGGCTAAAACATTGGCAACTTGTCCCACTACCGGCCAACTTCATCAGTTTCACAGAGCACACTGGTATGAAGGAAAACTTTATTACAAAGGCCAGGTGGTAATGGAAAAAGAAGTATTAGCATAAATTATGAGGCTTGCACTTGATGCAATGGGGGGAGATTATGCCCCTCAGGAAGCAATTTCGGGTGCCATTGCGGCAGCAGATGTTCTTAAGGAGGAAACCGTAATTTTCCTAATTGGAGATGAAGCGGTAGTCAGACCTAAGATTCCTGAAAAGTATCAAAACAAAATACAGGTTGTGCATGCCCCTGAAGTCATTGGCATGGGTGAACACCCTGTAAAAGCCCTTAGCGCAAAACCACAATCCAGCATAAATATTGGCTATGGAATGCTCAAAGCGAGAAAAGCCGATGCATTTTGCAGTGCCGGTAATACAGGTGCCATGCATGTTGGTGCTATGTTTAGCGTCAAGTCTGTTGAAGGTATTATCAGACCTGCGATAGCCGGGCTTGTGCCAAAAGAAGGTGGTAATTACGGTGTAATTCTGGACGTTGGTGCCAATGCGGAATGCAAACCCGATGTGCTTACGCAATTCGCCCAGCTGGGTGATATTTATGCAAGGGAAGTGCTAAAAATAGAAAATCCCAAAGTTGGTCTAATGAATCTCGGGGAAGAGGAAGAAAAAGGCTCCTTGCATACACAGGCTGCACATCAATATCTTAAAGTATCTCATTTAAATTTTATCGGCAATATCGAAGGGCGCGATGTTTTCAATGACAAAGCAGATGTTATTGTTTGCGATGGCTTTGTGGGGAATGTGATTTTGAAAATGGCTGAAAATTTTTATGATTTACTGTCGAAAAGAAATAAACTTGATTCCTATTTTGATCAATTCAATTATGAAGAAATTGGCGGAAGCCCTATTCTTGGAATCAATGGAAATGTGATAATCGGACATGGTGTATCAACTGCCAAAGCCTTTAAAAACATCCTATTAATGGCTGAAAAAATGGTAGAATCGGGTCTTTTTCACAAAATCCAGGAGTACTTTAAAAATTAATTATGGCCAAAATTACAGCGGCAATAACAGGAGTACAGGGACATTTGCCCGATTATGTACTTACTAATGAAGAGCTGTCCACCATGGTAGAAACCAATGATGAATGGATTACCAGCCGAACCGGAATTAAAGAAAGACGAATTTTAAAAGGAAAAGACAAGGGCACATCTCATATGGCTGCCCCTGCAGTAAAAAAGCTTTTGGAAAAGACCAATACCGACCCCATGGATATTGATCTAATCATTTGTGCCACTGTAACCGCAGATTTCATTTTCCCTGCAACCGCCAATATTATTGCCAATGAAGTTGGCGCAAAAAGAGCTTATAGCTATGATCTGGCTGCCGCATGTTCCGGATTTTTATATTCATTAACTCAGGCCGCCAAAACAATAGAAAGCGGTTTTCACAAAAAAGTTATTGTAGTTGGTGCTGATAAAATGTCTTCCATTGTGGATTACCAGGACAGAACGACCTGTATCATATTTGGAGATGGAGCAGGTGCTGTACTACTAGAGGCCAATGAAGAAGGAAACGGACTAATCGACTCTCAGTTGTATTCCGATGGTTCGGGTTATGAATTTCTTCACCAAAAAGCAGGAGGTAGCCGAAGGCCTCCCAGCAACGAAACTATTGCCAAAAGAGAACATTTTGTTCATCAGGAAGGCGCACAGGTATTTAAATTTGCTGTAAAAAATATGGCGGATGTTGCATATGAAGTCATGCAAAGAAATAATCTTAGCTCTGAAGATATTGCCTGGCTTGTACCCCACCAGGCCAATAAAAGGATTATAGATGCCACCGCTAATCGCATGGGCTTGAATGAAGACAAAGTTATGCTCAACATTCACAGATATGGCAATACTACTAATGGAACCATACCTCTATGTCTTTGGGAATATGAAAATCAAATGAAGAAGGGCGACAATATTATATTAGCTGCTTTTGGAGGAGGATTTACCTGGGGAGCCAGTTTTGTGAAATGGGCATATAATTCTTAATATTAGTCAAAATATGGCATCAACTGCTGATTTTAAAAACGGATTATGTATTGAATTCAACAATGACCTTTATACCATTGTGGAATTTCAGCATGTTAAACCAGGAAAAGGTGGCGCATTTGTCCGAACCAAATTAAAGGGACTTCGAAACGGAAAAGTAATTGACCACACCTTTAACTCGGGTGTAAAAGTTACCACCGCAAGAATTGAAAGACGCCCTCATCAATTTCTTTATAAAGATGATTTAGGCTTCCATTTTATGGATACCTCCAATTATGAGCAATTGAGTTTGCCCGATGAACAAATTGAAAATGCCGATTTAATTAAAGAAGGTCAGGAAGTTGAACTTGTTTTTCATGCTGAAACAGAAAGTGTTTTATCATGTGAATTGCCAGCCTTTATAAATTTACAGGTAACTTATACTGAACCCGGAATTAAGGGAGATACTGCTACAAATGCTACAAAATCTGCTACCTTGGAAACCGGGGCCGAAATACAGGTGCCACTTTTTATAAATAACGAAGAACTACTTAAAATTGATACGAGAACTCGTTCATATGTTGAACGCGTAAAAGAATAGACGATGAAAGCAAAAGAAATTCAGGATTTAATTGAGTTCATCTCCACTTGTGGAATGGACGAGGTCAACATAGAAACAGACCAAATCAAATTACATGTTAAAAAACACGGTGAAACTCAGCTAGTAAGTGCACCGGCTCCGGCTCAAAATCCTGCTCCGCAGGCCGCTGCGCCAAGCCCGGCTCCATCTAGCTCTGCACCCGCTCCTGCACAGAGTGCCGGCGCTTCAGATGAGGATTCAAAATACGTCGCGATAAAAGCGCCAATGATCGGAACATTTTACCGCTCACCCAATCCTGAATCTCCATCTTTTGTTAATGTTGGTGACAAAGTTGAAGCCGGTCAAACAGTATGTATAATTGAAGCAATGAAGCTTTTTAACGAAATCGAATCTGATGTTTCAGGAACGGTGGTAAAAGTAGTTGCTGATAATTCTTCTCCTGTAGAATACGATCAGGTATTATTTCTGATCGATCCCAGTTAATAAAGAGATTCATAAGCGATATTTCTATGTTTAAAAAAATACTCATCGCCAATAGAGGCGAAATAGCCCTTAGAATTATCCGGACCTGTAGGGAAATGGGCATTAGTACAGTTGCCGTGTATTCCACAGCCGACAAAGAAAGTTTGCACGTCCGATTTGCTGATGAAGCAGTTTGTATTGGTCCTCCGCAAAGCTCTGAAAGCTATTTGAATATACCGCGATTGCTGGCTGCTGCAGAAATAACCAATGCCGATGCTATACACCCGGGATATGGTTTTTTATCAGAAAATGCTGATTTCAGCGCTATTTGTGAAGAATACAAGATAAAATTTATTGGCGCTACCGCTCATATGATTAATGGCATGGGCGATAAAGCCTCCGCCAAAGCCACGATGAAAAAAGCCGGTGTTCCTACAATTCCCGGAACGGATGGTTTATTGAAATCTGTTCAGGAAGGAATGAAACTGGCTGAGAAAATGAAATACCCTGTTCTTTTGAAAGCGACCGCCGGTGGTGGTGGAAAAGGAATGCGGATTGTCAAAAAAGCCGATGAATTTGAAGCGGCCTGGAAAAGCGCAAAACAGGAAGCTGCAGCCTCTTTTGGAAATGACGGCCTGTATATGGAAAAATTCATAGAGCAGCCAAGACACGTCGAAATTCAAATAATTGGCGATCAGTTTGGAACGGTTTGTCATCTCTCTGAAAGAGATTGTTCCATTCAGCGAAGACATCAAAAGCTTATTGAAGAAACACCATCTCAGATACTCAATGATGATCTGAGAGAAAGAATGGGAGAAGCCGCGATAAAAGGTGCTCAGGCCATAAATTATGAAGGAGCCGGAACAGTAGAGTTCCTTGTGGATAAAAACGGTGAATTCTATTTCATGGAAATGAACACCCGAATTCAGGTTGAGCATCCGATTACTGAAGAAGTTACCGATTACGATTTAATCAAAGAACAAATAAAAGTGGCGGCCGGGATACCTATCTCCGGTAAGAATTACTTTCCGAAACTTTGCTCTATGGAATGCCGGATCAATGCTGAAGATCCAGAAAACGGCTTCAGACCAAGTCCGGGGCGAATTACGAACCTTCATATTCCCGGAGGTCATAAAGTGCGGGTTGACTCGCATGTTTATGCGGGCTATACCATTCCACCAAATTACGATTCCATGATTGCCAAACTTATTGTGAGTGCTCAAACCAGAGAGGAATGTCTGGTAAGAATGAAAAGGGCATTGCAGGAGTTTGTGATTGAAGGTATTAAAACAACCATCCCCTTCCATATTAAAATGATGGACAATGAAATTTTCAAATCGGGAAATTATTCTACTAAATTCCTCGATGAATACGCATACAAGGATCTTTAAATCGATAATCGGGCCAAAGGCGTGATGGCCTGATCTGAAAATTCCCCTTTTAAAAATTTATAATGTGCGGCCATGGCAATCATGGCTGCATTGTCCGTACAATATTGAAAATCAGGTATATAGGTATTCCAGGATTTTTTAATTCCGGTACTTTGTATAGCCATTCTCAAACCTTCGTTCGCAGAAACTCCTCCTGCTATTGCTATTTCCCCAATGCCTTTATCCTCAGCAAGTTTTTCTAACTTTTGCATCAGTGAATCAATGAGTGTCTTTTGATAGGAGGCACAGATATCGTTTAAATGTGTTTTTATAAAATCCGGATCCTTCTTTAGGTTCTTTTGCAAGAAATAAAGAAGTGAGGTCTTTATACCACTGAATGAAAAGTTGTAATCGGGCATATCGGATATAGGAAAAGAAAAAGCTCCGGAATCGCCTAGTGAAGCGTATTTATCAATCTGTGGTCCTCCCGGATAGCCAAGACCCAGGAGTTTGGCTCCTTTGTCGAAGGCTTCCCCTACTGCATCGTCAAGAGTTTGTCCGATTACTTTCATATTTAGATGATCTTCGACAAGCACCAATTGTGTATGACCTCCTGAAACGGTAAGACAGATAAATGGAAATGAGGGTTTTGGATCATCGATAAAATGGGCCAAAACATGCGCCTGCATATGATTCACTTCTATAAGAGGAATACCTAAGGACAATGCCATTGATTTTGCAAATGACAACCCTACCAATAATGGTCCCATTAATCCCGGCCCCCGTGTAAAAGCAATGGCCTGAATCTTCGTTTTATCTATCTTTGCGACAGAAATTGCCTGATGTACAACCGGAATTATATTTTGAAGATGCGCTCTGGAAGCCAACTCGGGAACTACTCCACCAAATCTCTTGTGTACATCCTGATCAGCAATTATGTTTGATAAGACCTTAGCATTGCTTATGATTGAAGCAGAGGTCTCATCACAGGAAGACTCGATGGCTAAAATTATTGTATCCATAAATTGAAAAGAGGCGCCGCGAAATTACAAAGAATCTTTAAAGGGATTTTCAAATCCCTTGTTTACCTAATCTTTGCGCTTATTTTATTGGTGGGCATTATTGGCTTAATTTCAAGGAGCTCATTTGTTCAGACCTACATCGTTCAGAAAATTACCTCAAAAATTTCCTCTGATTACAATGTAGATATTAGCGTAGGTAAGTTTTATTTAAGCGGTTTTCGAACATTAAACCTAAGAGACGCCCTCATTAGAGATCATCATCAGGATACAATGATCTATGTAAAAAGTCTGAGTGCCGATGTATCTTTAAAGAATATTTTCGCTAATAATACACTCTATCTGAGCGATATAGAACTTTTTTCGCCCTATTTCTATCTTCATAAAACAAAAGAAGACAGCACCTTCAATATCAATTACTTTACAGCAAAACTCAGCCCTCCCAAAGCACCGGATACACTTAAAAAAGATCAATTCAAAGTATCATTGGAAAAAGTGCATATGAACTCTGGCACTTTTATTCTGGAAGGCGACACAGTGCGTCCTGTTGATAAAAGGCAGTTTAACCCCGACTATATACGCTTCAATAAAATAAATGCAGATCTTCAATACCTAATCGTACATTTTGATTCCGTATTGAGCGATATAGACAGCCTCAATTTTGTAGACGAAAGGAGTCAAAATAGCTTTGATTTATTGCATACAAATTTCCGTATGACTTCCTCAAATATGCTTTTATACAATACAGACATAAGCTTTAATAAAAGCCATATCAAAGACAGTCTTCAGTTCTATTTTACAAAATGGCCCGATTGGTCAGATTTCAATGAAAAGATTGAAATGAAATTATCACTTGACCAAAGCAGAATTTGGACAGGAGATATCAATTATTTTGTCCCCATTTGGAATGGAAAAAATGAAAATTTTCTTGTCAAAGGAAAATTTCAAGGGTTTTTAAATTCATTTAATTTTAAAGATCTCAGTCTTGTTTATGGACGAAACTCCTATTTGAATGGCGATTTGAGCATTGAGGGTCTTCCCGAAGTAGATAATTCAATTATTTCCTTAAAAATTAATAGCTCCCATCTCAATATGGACGACCTCAAAGGATTTTTTAATGAAGAAGCACGGCCCTATCTTAAAAATCTCAATTACGTTGATCTCAACGGAAATTTTGATGGTTTTTATTACGATTTCGTAGCAGATGGTGAATTTAAAACGGGTCTCGGAACTGTGCGATCAGATATGAACCTAAAAGTACCTGAAACAGGACCGGCTAAATACAGCGGTAAATTAAGTTCCAGAAATTTCAAACTAGGTAAGCTAATTGGGAGAGAAGATCTGGTAAAAACAATTAACATCAAGGCCAATGTCAATGGAAAAGGATTCAATGCCAAAGAAGCCGACATGCAAATGGAGGCTACTTTGAGTAAATCTGTAATTTACGGTTATCAGTACAATGAAATTAAATTCAATGCGCACTTGAAAGAAAATCTTTTTGATGGATCTTTTAATGTAAAAGACAGCGCTCTCAATGTCGTGCTAAACGGTCTTGTTAATCTCGATCCGGAAATTGAAAAAATCGACATTCAAGGTGAAATAATTAATGCCGATCTAGACAGAATTAATCTGAGTGAAAAAGAGGGTTTTGTTAAAGGAAAAGTCGATCTGGATTTTGCAGGATTGACATTTGATAAAACTTCAGGATATGGAAATCTAAGTGATATTGAGGTGTTTTACGACGATAAATATCTTGAACTGGATACCATGAGCATAATTTCACAACTCACGGAAGGAATTCGAAATATTGAAATTAATTCCGATTTATTCAACGCAAATATCAAGGGCAATTTTAAACTCAAATCAGTTTACAATGATTTTCAAATGATCCTCAAAGAATATCAATTGCAAATAGTAAATGACGATGAGGACATAAAAAAATATTACAGTTCAAAAATTAAATCAGACAATAAATATTCTGCCGAATGGTATATCGATTTTAACGATATCAATCCTATTGTAAGTTTATTTTATCCGGAATTTTATATCTCAACCAATACAAAAGTTGAAGGTCGCTTTTCGGTAGGTAATACAAATATATTTAACCTGCTTACGAGCATTGATACGTTGATTTACGACAACTATCAGTTTTACAATAATGAATTCGATCTCTCGAGTTCAAAATATGCCGATAGCAGTGAAATATTAGCTTTTGCCTATGTTTTTTCGGAAAAACAAATCATACCAAATGTCATTGAAGGCAAAGATTTGATGACCGAGCTATTGTGGAATGATAACAAGATCAATTTTGAATCGGCATTCCGTCAATTTGACGATTCTAATTTTGTCAATTTTGCCGGAAGGGCAATCTTCAAAATAGATTCAACAGTACTCTCTTTTACCGAAAGTGATTTTAAAATTTTTGAGAATAATTGGGATATTGAAGATCAAAACCGGGTTGTATTCAAACAAAGTGAAATAAAAATTGAAAATCTGAATTTCAATTCCAAATACGAAAGCATTTCAATAAACGGAAGCATTTCAAGAAATCCTGAGGCCGTTTTGGAAGTGGATTTTAAAGATTTTAACCTCAGAAACTTTAATCCCTTAATAGGAAGGAATATAAGTGGCGTGCTGAATTCCGATTTATCTTTTATTAATATTTACAATCAATTTCAGACTTACGGAACAATTCGTGCTAATGATTGTACCATTGAGGGTTTTTTAGTCGGAGATATTGCCGGAACATCAGAATGGGATAATTCGCTCAATGCCATTGTTTCAAAATTTACCATAGATAGGTTGGGGAAAAAGATTCTTGAACTGGAAGGCAGGATTGTGCCGGCCGGGGATTCTACAGAATTAAATATTGTTGCAAAGTTAAACAGCACAAATCTGAATATCATAGAACCCTTTGCATCTGATCTGATCTCAAATATTAATGGCGTTGCCGATGGGTATTTAAACTTAAATGGCACCACGTCTCAACCTGTACTCAAAGGATGGGTGGCCATTAAGGATGGAGGTATGTTGGTAAATTATCTCAATACCTATTATTCATTCAGTGACAGACTCGTATTTAACACGGATAATATTTCTGCCCGAGATCTGGTTTTGAAAGATAAAAATGGCAATCAGGCAATATTAAATGGCGGTATTTTTCACGATGGCTTTACAAATTTTGTAATCGACCTCAGCGCATCTTTGAACAGGTTTGAAATATTAAATACATCGAGCGATGATAATAATCTCTATTATGGAAACGCCTTTGCTTCGGGTTCGGTAAACTTTTTGGGTTCATTTTCAGACATTCAGATCAGCGCGGATTTGCAAAGTGAAAGAGGAACCTATGTTTATATCCCAACGGATAATTATACCGAATTGGAAAAACAGTCGCATATAACTTTCTTAAGCGAACTTGAAAAAGAAGATGACGGGAAAATAATAGATGAGTTTAACGTAGACCTCTCAGGTGTAAGCATGAATTTAAATTTAAATATTACTCCTGAAGCCAGAATGGAAATAATTCTCGATCGCCAAACCGGTGATATTATCAAAGGACAAGGCCAGGGAGAGCTCAGTTTGGAAATTGATACACGTGGAGAATTTAATATGTATGGCTTTTACGAAATAGAAAAAGGAAGCTATAATTTCACCCTCCTGAATATCGTCAATAAAGAATTTAATGTTAAAGAAGGTGGAAGAATATCGTGGTCCGGAGATCCCTATCAGGGCCAGTTGGATCTTACCGGAACTTATACACAATCGGTGCCTTTAAAACCTTTAATGGAGTCGGCTGATTCTATTTTTCTCAACAGTCCGCAGGCAACCCGAAGAAGCCCGGTCAGTGTAAACCTGCATCTAACAGGTCCCCTTTTAAATCCCGAATTTGAATTTGGAATTGATATAATTGATCCTCCCATTTACCAGGGCTATGATTTTAACAATGACCTTTTGGCTTTTCAGAATAAGATTCAAAACAACAGAGACTATTTGAATCGGCAGGTATTTAGCCTAATAGTCTTAAGACAATTTTCACAGGAAGAATCCAATTACCAGCAGCCTGCGGGAAGGAATTTAAGTGAACTTTTAACCAATCAGCTGAGTAATTATGTTTCTTCTGTTAATGAAAACCTTGAAATCAATTTTGACTTGAGCGGATTGAGCCAGGAAGATTTAAATGATTTACAGCTGCGTTTATCTTATACCTTTCTCGAAGGCAGACTCAGGGTAACAAGAGAAGGGGGCTTTACCAATTCCACCAATGAAACAGACGTATCTACAATTATTGGAGACTGGACCATTGAATACGCTTTGACACAGGATGGACAACTAAAAGCCAAAATGTTTAATCGCAATAATTCGAATGTCTATCAACCGGGAGCAAGATCCACGAATACCACAGGATTAAGTGTGTTGTATACCAAATCATTTGATGATTTTGTGGAATTTCTAAAAAAAGAGGAGAAAGCACCAAAGAAGAAAAAAATACCACTACAAAAAATCGATCCTGCGAAAAAGGAGGAAACGGACACCCCTACAATTGAACAACAATGAAAAGGCCCCTTCTTTTTATTATTGCTTTTGGATTATTGCTAAGGGGCCATGCTCAGGACAGCACCGAATTTAATTCGAGAAAATTCAATACCTATCTGATAGGGACAGCCGCTGTATATACCGGAACATTAATTGGTTTACAGGCGCTTTGGTATTCGGATTCCGAACAAAGAAGTTTTCATTTTTTTAATGATAATGGACAATGGAAACAGGTTGATAAAATAGGACATGCTTATTCCTCCTACCAATTGGGAAGAATATCCTATGATTTACTAAAAAATGCAGGTGTCCCAAGAAAAAAAGCCATTTTTTGGGGAGGATTAACCGGTTTTTTAATGCTCACACCAATAGAAATTCTCGATGGATTTGCAGAGGATTACGGCGCTTCTTACGGCGATCTGATTGCCAATGCTACAGGTTCTGGAATATTAATGACCCAATTGTACTTCTGGGATGAAATCCGAATTAAACCAAAATTTTCATTTCACAGAACTTCTTACTCCAAAGACAATCCACAATTGCTGGGAAGCAATTTTTATGAGGAAATTTTTAAGGATTATAATGGGCAAAGTTATTGGCTATCTGTTGATATAAACGCCTTTATCAAATCTGAAAATAAGTTTGTCAAATGGGTTAACATAGCGCTAGGCTATGGAGCCGAGGATATGTTGCTCGCAAGAGATGGCCCCAATCGCATTTTGGGCTACCATCCCTACCGACAATTTTATTTTGGTCTGGACCCTGATTTAAGTCATTTAAAAGGCCAAAATAAATGGCTCAATACAGTTATTTACATTTTGGATGGCATCAAATTACCGGGGCCAACTTTAGTTTTTCAAAGAGATAAAGTACTTTTCAGGCCACTATATTTTTAGCTATGAATATTGGAGACAGGGTTCGCATGATACGCGACAGACAAGAAGGTGTAGTAACAAAGATTATCGATGATAAGCTCGTAGAAATTCGAATTGACGAAGGTTTTACCTATCCTGTATTGCGACAGGAGCTTGCCATTGTAAACCGCGAAGAGGCAGTGTATTTTGAAACGGACAGAAAATACCAAAGCCCGGATACAAAAATCAAGGATAAAAAAGTTACTGAAACCAAAACAGTGGCAGCCACAGGGCTTTTTCTTGCATTTGAACTAATAGACAAAAATGAATTAAAACTCTACCTGATCAATAACACAGATTTTAATTGTCCTTTTAGTGTTTCAGAAAATATGGAAAGCAAAAGACGAGGCATTGAATCGGGGCATTTGTTCAGTAAATCCTATGCTGAAATTCAGATCTTAAAATTAGATGAAATTGAAAAATGGCCTGAATTCGAATTTGCAATTTTGTTTAGCAGAAAAGGGGAGCATAATATCATTCCGCCATTCTTAAAGACGTATAAGTTCAGGTCAAAACGCTTTTTCCGGGAAGCGGTAGACATACCACTTTTAAAAACCAAGGGCTATTTTTTCCAAATAGATCAGGACAATTCTGATATTGATGCAGATATGCTCAAAGAGCATTTGGCCGAAAACATTGGCAAAAACGATGTTTCCGGTGAAGAAATTCAAAGACCTGATGCAGAAATTGACCTTCATTTTGAAGCTTTGTGGCCCAATGCTCCGAGTATGGAAAATTCCGAAATATTGAAATTTCAGTTGGATCATTTTGAAAAAATGCTTGACAATGCCATTTATTCAGGAATGAATGAAATCACATTTATCCATGGAGTAGGCAATGGAAAACTTAGAATGGAAATGCATCGCATTTTAAGCAAACACAATAACATTAAGTCATTTAAAGACGCTCAAAAAGAGAAATTCGGATATGGTGCCACATTGGTCCGGATAAAATAAATAGTCCTATTTTTGTGTCTTGAAATACCGTCTGTCTTATCGCCGGGAAGTTTGCGCTTGCGTATGCTTTCAGGAGGAAAGTCCGGACAACAAAGGGCACCACACTTCCTAACAGGAAGGTACTGATCCCCTTATAAAACGGGTAAGTAACAGAAAGTGCAACAGAAAACAAACAGCCCTAAAGCTGAGCCTTTGGCGCGCTTTTCGGCTACGGTGAAAAGGTGGGCCTGCCTCCGCAAGGTGGCGGGATAATTTGCTTCGGCAGACAAAGTAAGAGCCCACCGCGCCAATGGTGACATTGGTGGCATGGTAAACCTTGTGGGTTGCAAGATCAAGTATATTGCGCATGAGTTGCCCGCTCAAAATGTGCAATGGGTGGATCGCTGGATCCTGATGGTGACATCAGGGCTAGATAAATGATAAGACCCCAAAGCAGAGCCTCTGGCAATCTTTGGGTGACAGAATCCGGCTTACAGGGCGGTATTTCATATTTATATAAAAAGATATATGCCAAAAATTCTCATTATCGATGACGAAGCTTCCATTCGGGAAGCCATGAAAGAAATACTTGAAACAGAAAAATACGAAGTGGATGAAGCAGCCTCTGGAGAAGAAGGGCTTAAAAAGCTGATCACCGAAAATTTCGATATCGTTCTCTGTGATATTAAAATGCCAAAAATGGATGGGCTGGAAGTACTTTCAAAAGCAAAGGAAACAGAGGTAAAAGCCCAGTTTATAATGGTTTCGGCACATGGTACGATTGAAACAGCCGTTGAAGCCACCAAAAAAGGGGCTTTCGATTTCATTGTTAAGCCGCCCGACCTGAATCGACTGCTGATATCAATAAAAAATGCCCTGGAGAAAGGCCAGCTTGTTGAAGAAACCAAAACCCTTCGAAAAAAAGTAATTAAAAATCATCAGATTATTGGGGAATCATCGGCGATAGTAGAAGTAAAAGAAATGATCGCCAAGGTAGCACCCACGGATGCCAGAGTGCTAATTACCGGGGCCAATGGTTCAGGTAAGGAGCTGGTGGCAAGGGAATTGCACGATGCCAGCTCTCGTGCCAAAAGTCCTTTCGTAGAAGTCAATTGCGCAGCGATTCCATCGGAGTTGATTGAGAGCGAGTTGTTCGGGCACGAGAAAGGCTCATTCACCTCTGCGGTGAAGCAGCGAATCGGTAAATTTGAACAAGCCGAAGGCGGCACTTTATTTCTCGATGAGATTGGTGATATGAGCCTAAGCGCACAGGCCAAGGTGTTGAGGGCGCTTCAGGAAAATAAAATCACCAGAGTTGGTGGGGATAAAGACATCAATACCAATGTGCGCGTGCTGGCAGCGACCAATAAGAATCTTCAGGAAGAAATTGAAAATAAAAACTTCCGCGAAGACCTCTATCACAGACTGAGTGTGATTTTAATTAAGGTTCCGCCTTTAAACAACAGAAAGGAAGACATTCCACTTTTGGTTGATAAATTTTTAAAAGACATCGCCGAAGACTACGGAACAAAAGCAAAGGACATCGATAAAAAAGCCCTCGCCGCTTTATCCAATCACGACTGGACCGGAAATATTCGGGAACTGCGAAATGTGGTGGAAAGACTGGTTATTATGGGAGATGATGTGATTTCGGAGGCTGATGTGAAAAAATACCTTTGAGTAATTAAAAATTAGCAATTAGAAATTAGTAATTGAACATTCGTAATTGAACATTCGTAATTGAACATTCGTAATTGAAAATTCGCAATTGAAAATTGAATTAAGCACTCATAAGGTTACAACCCCGAATTTCCGAATTGTCCTTTCTTCCCAAAACTTCAAATGTCCCATCATCATAAACTCTTCCCAGATCTTCTGTGGCAATAAAGGAGCAAGTTTCAATGTTTCCAAGGTCAATAATATTTAGCGATCCAATTCTTCCATTTCTCTCGGAACTCATTGGATCATTTAATTCCATCGCCTGTATCCTCATGGTATTAGGCATTCGGTATTTCGTATTTCCAAAGGAATAAGCCTGCGACATCATTTCTGTCATCCCATATTCGCTAAAAATCTCTTCGGCTCCTGTCTTTTCGCGTATTATCTGATGCAGTTCTTCCCGGGTAATTTCTTTCTTTCTGCCCTTCATGCCACCGGTTTCAAACACCATAATATCACTTAAATCCAGCTTGTATTTTTCAGCCAGATCCAGGAGTGCAAAACTCACGCCCCATAAAATGATTTTTCCTTTTTTTTTCCTTGCCTCATTAATGTCTTCAATCAATTTCGCAAAATCCCGATTATAAAAACCGCCGCTATCGGAACCCGATATATTGATAAAATGATCAATCATGTGAACCAGCGACGATTCGTTATTTTCGAGATAAGAAGGCAAAAGTGCGAAAATCGAGTACTGCTTTAAGTCTCCAAATTGCATTTCAAAAATCTCTTTTGATAAGCTTTCGTAAAATTGGGTTTCACTTAAATATTTGGTACTTCTCACTTGTCCTGTAGTACCCGAACTGATAAATTTCTTTTTCAGATTAAGTCCCTTCAATACTATTTTTTGGGTTTTGAAAAATGAAATGGGCAAACAAGGAATGTCTTCCCAATTGCTAATTCGATCGGGGTTTGAGTTCAGATTTGAAACGAATTCCCTGTAAACGGGGTTTAGTTCGTACTGGAGCTCAAATATTTTAATGGCCAGTTCGTTAAATTCACGATCTGACATTTTTAACACGGAATCCTTTAATTCTTGAATTTTTGCCTTCATTTGCTATATCAAATATGCAATTCTTTAATTCAAAAATATCGAATGGAAGCTTTATCTGGATAATTACTATCCTGATTTTCCTGAATGCCTGTCGAACCCCACCGGAATACAGTAATGTTCCGTATATCATTTTTCAGGACATTGAAAGAATCGAAGGTTCACGATTTGCAATCACTTTTTATTTTGAAGACGGAAATGCAGATTTGGGTCTGAATGCTAATGGTGAAGATGCTTCTCCCCCATTTAATGCGAGTTTTTATATCACTGCCCCTATTAATGATCCCTGCAATTACAAAGACACATTAACCGTTCCGGAACTTAATTCCGAACAAGCATTGACTGATTCAATCGTAAAAACCTATGACAATCCTACAGGAAGAAATGTTGACTTGTCATTGCTCGTAAAAAATGGCGAGGAATATATCAATCGCTTTTACGGCATTTCAGAAAACTGCAATATCAATGATACCATTTACCACCCCTCTATTCGTTTTCCAAGGATTTCCGAAACAATCATTGATGAACCGGTCGATGGAACGGTGAGATTTGAAATAGATTTAAGCTTTACGCCTGTACTAAGTACAGATACCATTGTACTCGAATTTTTTATTTACGACAGGGCCTTAAACAAAAGCAATACTGTAAGGACAGATCCTGTTGTTAAATCTCCCTAAAGAACAGGGCATGAGAGGCGAGGTTTGAGAAGCGAGATTCGAGAAGCGAGAAATGAGATGTTGAATTGTCAACGACCCTGGGTTTTCAATATTCTTTAGTAAATGTCGGGAAACCTATCCGGTTCTGCTTCAGCCATAATCTCATAAGCAAGATCAAATACATCCTCAGGATTGGGTTTGGAGAAATAATCGCCATCAGAGCCATAAGCAGGTCTGTGCGGATGTGCGCTAAGCGTTCTGGGCTGAGAATCCAACCACCTATAAGCATTTTGCTCTTCTAATACTTTCTGCATCATATAAGCACTGGCCCCTCCGGGAACATCTTCATCGGCAAAAATCACCCTGTTTGTTTTTTGAATTGATTTGACAATCGTATGATTAATATCAAATGGCAAGAGCGACTGCACATCAATGACTTCTACAGAAATTCCAACTTTTTGCAATTCTTCTGCTGCTTCCATTATTACTCTGCACATAGAGCCATAGGTGACAATTGTAATATCATTACCCTCCCTGATTGTATCGGGAATTCCAAGTGGAGTAGTGAACTCACCAATATTTGTTGGTAATTTTTCTTTTAAGCGATAACCATTCAGACACTCTATGATTAAAGCCGGTTCATCAGATTTTAACATGGTATTGTAAAATCCCGCCGCCCGTGTCATATCTCTCGGTACTAAAACGTGAATTCCGCGAAGACTGCCAAGAAGCATTCCAATCGGCGAACCCGAATGCCAAATACCCTCTAACCTGTGGCCTCTTGTACGAATTATTACCGGCGCTTTTTGTCCTCCTTTGGTTCTGTACTGAACATTGGCCAGATCATCAGCCATAATCTGAATAGCATAATAGATATAGTCCAGGTATTGAATCTCTACTATTGGCCTTAAACCCCGCAAGGCCGCTCCTATTCCCTGGCCCAAAATGGTACATTCGCGTATACCGGTATCGGTAATTCTTTCTACGCCGTAATTGTCCTGCAATCCGGCAAAGCCCTGATTTACATCACCGATTTTTCCCAGGTCCTCACCAATGGCAAAAACTTCGGGATAGTTTTTAAATATTTTATCAAAATTGGCCTGTACTACTTCCCTCCCATCGACCAGTTTTTTTTCAGCTGAATATTTTGGCTCAATGTGTTTGACCTTTAATGCACTTTGATCGGATGCACTAAATAGCTGTGAACTGTACTCTTCATAGTGTTTTTTGCTTGCGTTTTCCAACCATGATAGCAATTCTTTCTTTTTATCATAAGAAAGACCTCGCACCAGTCTGAGAGCCTTTTTAACGGATTTGAGTGTATCGAGTTTTAATGGGTTTAATGTCTTTATAAGTGCATTTGCTATTTCTGCTATTTCCTGATTTCCGGCTTCGCTTGCCAATTCAGTCATTATTTGAATGGCGGCCTCTCTATCGGATTTCATGGAAGCCGTAAATTCCTTCCATGCCTCTTCTTTGGCAGATTTTACCGATTTCCTGGCATCTTCCTCCATCTTGTCCAAAGTTTTTGCATCAGCAATACCCTGATCCAGCATCCATAAACGCATCTGATTTATGCAGTCGTATTCTTTTTCCCACTCGAGTCGTTCTTTGGACTTGTATCTTTCGTGGGATCCCGATGTTGAATGACCCTGTGGCTGAGTTAGCTCCTTGAAATGAATGATTACAGGCTCATGCTCTTCTCGGGCAATTTTTTCGGCTTTTTCAAAAGAAGCAATACAAGCGGAATAATCCCAGCCATTTACGGCTATAATTTCAAATCCCTTTTTGTCTTTTGATCTTTGGAAACCCTTCAAAGCTTCACTAATACTACCACCACTGGTATGGTATTCTTTGGGAACAGAAATGCCATAATCATCATCCCAAATTGATACGACGGTGGGAATTTGTAAAACACCGGCAGCGTTAATCGATTCGTAAAACATCCCTTCCGAGGTGGAGGCATTGCCGATGGTGCCGAATGCAATTTCATTGCCCTTATTCGAGAATTTATTCTTTTTGGCGAGCGCTTTAACTTCTCTGTAAAGCTTGGAAGCATAAGCCAAACCTACCAAACGCGGCATTTGTGAGGCTGTGGGTGAAATATCAGCCGAAGAATTTTTCATTTTTGTTAAATCCTTCCACTGGCCTTTTTCATCGAGTGAACGCGTTCCAAAATGACCATTCATGCTTCTACCGGCACTTGCGGGTTCTTTCTCAAGATCGGTATGTGCGTATAACTGTGCAAAAAATTCCTTTACTGTTAATTGATCGATCGCCATCATGAATGTTTGATCGCGATAGTAGCCCGATCTGAAATCCCCGTTTCTAAAAACTTTGGCCATGGCCAGTTGTGGAATTTCTTTTCCATCGCCAAAAATCCCGAATTTGGCTTTGCCCATAAAAACTTCCTTTCGGCCCATTAAACTGGCTTCACGGCTTTCCAAAGCGAGTTTATAGTCCTTTATTATCTCTTTTTTATCGGTTTTTATTTGGGATTTCTTTTCTTTAATGGCTGGCATGAAAATTATTTTTGGGACTGCAAAAATAGTCAAATCGATGCCATTTTCCAATGTGAGATATAAGCTCAATGCCTATATTTGCAATCCTGTTTTACAAGATAATATGCTAAAATTTAAAATATGTCACTTAAAATAAACAAATATTTAGCCTTAGCGATACTATTAATTTCTACTTATTCAATGGTTTCAGCGCAAGGAAAGTTTGATTTCGATAAAATTGAGCATGACTTTGGCGAAGTTTCCGAAGGCAATATCGCTAGTCATGAATTTACATTTACCAATAAAGGTAGCGCCCCGATTATTATTCAGAATGTCAGGGCTTCCTGTGGTTGTACCACACCCTATTGGACTCGCGAACCTGTTCTTCCCGGACAGGAAGGAAAAATAAAAGCCTCTTATAATTCCAAAGGAAGGCCGGGAGTTTTTAATAAGACCATTACCATCACATCAAATGCCGATGAGCCTTCAAAGCGCTTAACCATCAAAGGCAATGTTATTCGAAAGCCGGTACAACCAAAATACAGTACCGAAGAATTGGCGGCAAGTCCTGCCATCGGATTTGACAACGATTTTTTTAATCTCGGCAAGGTTGAAGTTGGGCAAAGTGTGGTTAAAAAACTGATAATCGAAAACAGTGGAAAAAGCGAATTGAAATTAAAGGACCTTCAAAGTTCATGCAATTGCGTGACTGTGTTGAGTGCGCCTGAATCCATTAAACCGGGCGAAACAGCTGAGATGGAAGTCAATATTACGCCGCGTGTCAAAACCAAGCGCGATGAAAAAATTTATATTTTTTCCAATGATTTGAACAAACCAAAAACTGAATTGACTTTTACAATTGAGGTTGTAGAAGATCTGACGGGCACGAGTATTATGCACAAACCTGATAACTCGAATCCATTTAAATAATTAGCAATTAACCTTACATTAAAATATTCAATATGATTATCGGCGTTCCCAAGGAAATAAAAAACAATGAAAACCGAATCGCATTAACGCCTAGTGGTGCTTCGGTATTGGTAAAAAACAATCACGAAGTATATATTCAAAAAGACGGAGGCCTTGGTAGCGGATTTACCGATGAGCAGTACACCGAAGTTGGCGCAAAAATTTTGCCCACCATAAAAGATGTATATGCAAAAGCAGAAATGATTATTAAAGTAAAGGAACCTATCGAAGAGGAATACAATCTTATTCGCGAAGGTCAATTGCTATTTACCTATTTTCATTTTGCTTCTTATGAGCCTTTGACCAAAGCTATGGTTAAAAGCAAGTCTGTTTGTCTTGCTTATGAAACCGTTGAAAAATCGGATAAAAGTTTACCATTACTGGTCCCGATGTCTGAGGTAGCCGGAAGAATGTCGGTACAGCAAGGTGCGAAATGGCTTGAAAAACCCATGAAAGGCCGAGGCATATTATTGGGTGGAGTCCCGGGTGTAAGGCCGGCCAAAGTCATGGTAATTGGTGGTGGTATTGTAGGTACAGAAGCGGCAAAAATGGCTGCCGGACTTGGTGCCGATGTCACAATAATGGATTTGAGTCTCCCAAGATTGCGTTATCTCTCTGAAATCATGCCGGCCAATGTCAATACCTTTATGTCCAGCCAGCATAATATCAAGGAATTATTGCCCACGCATGACCTTGTTATAGGAGCCGTGCTTGTTCACGGAGCCAAAGCCCCAAAACTGATCACAAGAGATATGCTCAAATTAATGAATCCGGGCAGTGTCTTGGTGGATGTTGCCATCGATCAGGGTGGCTGTTTTGAAACATCAAAACCCACCACGCATCAGGATCCCGTTTATATGGTGGATGATATTGTACATTACTGTGTAGCCAATATGCCCGGGGCCGTACCTTATACTTCTACACTTGCCCTGACCAATGCAACGCTTCCTTATGCTTTACAATTGGCCAACAAGGGATGGAAAAAAGCGAGTCAGGACAACCGGGAGCTGGCACTTGGATTAAATGTAATCAATGGCGATATCGTTTATGAAAGCGTGGCCGATGCCTTTGGAATGCCATTTACTCCTGTTGAAAAATACATCGATTAGTCGGGCAAAGAAGGCACTTTATCTAAAAACTCGATCTTATCTTTTTGCGAAGACCAGCAAAAAAGGTCGATTCCATTTGTGATAAGCAGATAGGGTGCCTTTATGGTTTCATTGTAAAGACAAACCTGTTTTACCGTTTTTTCATTGAGATGTATATCCGGCGATTTGCATTCGGCCAATAAAAAAATTTTCCCGTCTCGATTGTAAACCTGAAGATCACTCCTTTTTTGCAGTTTATTATAGCTAAGGCTGCTCTCTATCCGGATAAGTGATTTTGGAATTTGAACGTGCATCATCAAATAATGCATCAGATGTTGGCGAACCCATTCTTCCGGACTGAGAAAAACATATTTTTTCCGAACAGCATCGAAAATATATTTCTTGCCTTCACTTTCTTTAATTTTATGAGAAAAAGCGGGTAAATTCAGATATTGCACACTCAAATTTAGAACAGCTTTATTAAGAATACGAATTCAGGAATATGCATCGATTAATCCTTATACTTTTATTGGGTTTTATGCTTTCATGTCAGAACAAAGAGAAAGCAGACCTGATCATCACCAATGCTAAAATATACTCTGTCAATGGCAATTTTGATGTTTTTAACGCCATGGCTATCGCTGATGGCAAAATATTGAAAGTCGCCGATGAAAAGGAAATTCTTTCTGAATACAAATCCGAAAATTTAAAAGACTTAAATGGAAAGACAGTTTATCCTGGTTTTTACGATGCTCATGCACATTTTTTTGGTTATGCAAATGTCTTACAGAAGGCCAACCTCAAAGGATCCGGGAGCTTTGATGAGATAATTCTTCGGGTTATTACACACAGAACAAAGTATCCCAATTCTGAATGGATACTTGGAAGAGGCTGGGATCAAAACTTATGGGAGATAAAGGAATTTCCCAACAAAGCCGTACTGGATTCTATATTTCCAAATACCCCCGTTTTATTGACACGAGTGGATGGACATGCTGCGCTTGTAAACCAAAAAGCACTTGATTTGGCAGGATTTGATGAAAATACTGTCATTGAAGGTGGAAAACTAATCAAAGATGAAAATGGTTTAACGGGTATTTTACTCGATAATGCCGAAACAGAATTAAATAATCTCGTACCTCTAGAAAAAAGAGATGTTCGCGTATTGAGCTATCTGGAAGCTCAAAGAAATTGTCTGAAAGTGGGTTTAACGAGTCTGGTGGATTGTGGCATAAAGATGGAATGGTTTGAAATAAGTGACTCACTGTATCAAAGTGGTGATTTTAAAATCAAATTAAACTTATTGCTCAACCCAGAAGAAGAAAATTTCGCGTTTGCCAAAGAAAATGGCGTTTTCAAAAGCGACAGACTTCAGATTCAGGGCTTTAAAGTCTATTCCGATGGTGCCCTGGGTTCAAGAGGAGCCTGTCTTTTAGAACCCTATAGTGACGATCCAGAAAATTCAGGTTTTCTTTTGAGTAGCCCTGAAAATCTAAAGGCCTTTGCAAAAGATATATACGATCTGGGATATCAAATGAATACACATGCCATAGGAGATTCAGCCAATCGCCTGATGCTGGATATCTATAATGAAATTTTGGGAAATGATACGGCGAAACGCTGGAGAATTGAACATGCCCAGGTGCTCGATCCGGCAGATTTTCAAAAATTTAAAAAGAATAAAATTATACCCTCGGTTCAGGCCACCCATTGCACGTCCGATATGTATTGGGCGGATGAGCGTTTGGGAGAAGATAGGATCAATTATGCCTATGCCTATAAAACACTTTTAGATAATGCCGGTATTCTGGCATTGGGTAGCGATTTTCCCGTAGAGGATATCAATCCGATTTACGGTTTTCACGCTGCTGTTGCCAGAGTGGATTCCGAAAACAAACCCGAAGGCGGTTTTCAAATAAAAGATGCCATTTCCAGAGAAAATGCGCTGAGAGGAATGACAATCTGGGCGGCCTATTCTGTTTTTGAAGATGAAAGAAAAGGAAGTCTGGAACCGGGAAAAGATGCTGATTTTGTGGTTTTGGACAGGGATATCATGGAAGTTGAAGAAAACCAATTGAGGGATACAAAAGTTCTCAGTACCTATATTTCAGGGAAAGAGGAGTATCGTTTGGAGGAGTAATCTCTACTTTGTCATGGCATAGGCTACTTACTTCTAAGCAGGTTTTAGATGCAAGACAGTGAATATTGGGATTTATTGCCATCCTCGTTACAAACAAAGTCCGAAATTCAATTGGAGACATTTGTGGGGTCTAAGGGATTCGAACCCATGGCCTCATGCCTGTCAAGCATGCGCTCCCTGCCTGCCGAAGCTCCGATAATCTTAAGGAGCGAAGGCAGATAAACCAAAGCTTTTATCGTTAATTATTAATGATCTAATGAGATTTAGCGTGAGGCATACTGGATTCGAACCAGTGACCCCTACCCTGTCAAGGTAGTGCTCTAAACCAACTGAGCTAATGCCTCATTGAATTAAAAACACAAGATTACAAATTGTGGATAAATTGTCTAAATCTCCATGCTCCTTTTTGCTAATTTTGAATTCCACTCAGAAAAACTCCGGGAATGTATATCATATTCGATACAGAAACGACAGGATTACCAAAAAACTACAATGCACCGCTGAGCGACTTCGACAACTGGCCCAGACTGGTACAAATGGCCTGGCAACTGCACGATTACAGCGGAGCACTGTTAAGTCAGGGTAATTGCATTGTAAAACCCGATGGCTTTACAATTCCCTATAATTCTGAAAAAATACACGGCATTTCAACCGAACGTGCATTAAAAGATGGCAATGAACTCAATTCTGTTCTCGAGCAATTTTCAGAAGATTTAAAAAAGGCGGAATATGTCATTGGTCACAATATTGAATTCGATATCAACATTGTCGGGGCGGAATATCTAAGGACCGAGCAAAAAAATCTTTTAGAAAATGTCAAAATCGTCGACACCAAGGATATTGGTACTGATTTTTGCAAAATACCGGGCGGCAGAGGCGGAGGCTTCAAATGGCCTACTTTGACCGAACTTCACGAGAAACTTTTTGGTGAAGGTTTTGGCGATGCCCACGACGCTGCTTACGATGTTGATGCCACTGCCAAATGTTTTTTTGGTCTGCTCGATCTCAACATCATTCCGCTTTTAAAAGAGCAACAGAAAGAATTTAAAAAGTATCAGTCGCCGAATCTCGAAGAAGCAAATTTTGCCAAATCCAAAAAACAAAAGGACCCCTCTCTGATCGTTGATACTGCAGATGCAAAAAAGATAGATTCTACATTTATCCATTTGCATAACCATTCGCAATTCTCAATTCTTCAGGCGGTTTCGAGAATTGATAGAATAATCAAAAAGGCAAAATCCGATAATATGGATGCGGTCGCACTGACCGACCTCGGCAATATGTTTGGTGCTTTTTCATTTGTGAGAGCGGCCAAAAGAGAAGGCATTAAAGCCATACTGGGTTGTGAGGTTTACCTTACAGAAGACCGTCACATCCGGCAATTTACCAAAGACAATCCGGACAAAAGATACCAGGTACCTCTTATTGCAAAAAACAAAAACGGTTATCAAAATCTCGCCAAAATTTCTTCCTACGGCTATAAAGACGGATTTTATTTTGGCGTGCCCAGGGTTGATAAAGAGCTGATATCCCAATACAAGGATGACCTCATCGCTTTCACCGGTGGATTGAAGGGAGAAATCCCAGAGCTAATCTTGAATGTAGGTGAAACCCAGGCCGAAGAAGCCCTGCAATGGTGGCTTGAAACATTTGGTGATGATTTCTATCTGGAACTCAACCGGCATGGACTGGAAGAGGAAAACAGGGTCAATGAAGTACTTTTGGGCTTTGCAGAAAAATACAATATCAAGGTTTTTGCGGGCAATGACATTTACTATCTGGATAAAACAGATGCCAATGCGCATGACGTTTTGCTTTGCATCAAAGAGGGCGAATTGCAAAGCACGCCCATAGGAAAAGGCCGTGGTTTCAGATACGGTTTTCCCAACGAAGAATATTATTTCAAATCGCAGGATGAAATGAAGGCCATTTTTACGGATCTTCCCAATGCCATCCAGACCACAAAGGAAATCTCCGACAAAATTGAGTCTTATGAACTGGAAAGAGATGTGCTCCTGCCAAAATTTGAGATTCCCGACGAGTTTAAAGATCCAGAGGATTTAAAAGACGGAGGTAACCGGGGAGAAAATGCCTACCTCAAGCATTTGACCTATGAAGGCGCCAAAAAAAGGTATCCGGAAATCAGCACTGAAATAAAGGAGCGTCTGGATTTTGAGCTTTCCATCATTGAAAAAACAGGATATCCCGGATATTTCCTAATTGTTCAGGATTTTACAAATCAGGCGCGCAAAATGGGCGTTTCTGTGGGGCCCGGAAGAGGTTCTGCAGCCGGTTCTGCCGTAGCCTATTGCACCGGTATTACCAATGTAGATCCCATTAAGTACGATCTGCTTTTTGAGCGATTTCTCAATCCGGACCGTATCTCACTGCCCGATATTGATATAGATTTTGACGATGAGGGCAGAAGCAAAATCATCGATTGGGTTGTTAATAAATACGGAAAAGACCAAGTGGCTCAGATCATTACCTATGGAACAATGGCTGCAAAATCCTCGGTAAGGGATACCGCCCGGGTATTGAACCTTCCTCTTTCAGAAGCCGATCAGGTCGCCAAAAAGGTGCCTGATATTTCCTTGAATAAATTATTTAGCCTCGATAAAAAATCATTAGCAGAACGTTTGCGGAGCGATCAACTAATGCTGGCCGAACAGCTAAAGGCGATGGCCAAAGGCAATGATCTGGCAGCCGAAACCATTAATCAGGCCATAATACTTGAGGGTTCGGTAAGAAATACCGGAACACATGCCTGCGGTGTGATCATAACACCTGAAGACATCACCAATTTCATACCGGTGGCGGTTTCAAAAGACGCCGACCTCCTGGTAACTCAATTTGACAACTCGGTCGTGGAATCAGCCGGAATGCTCAAAATGGATTTCCTCGGTTTAAAAACGCTGACCATTATTAAGGAAGCCATTCGGATAATCAAGGAAAGACATGGCATAGAAATCGATCCCGATGAAATTCCACTGGATGATGAAAAAACCTATGAGCTTTATCAGAAGGGTTTGACCAATGGTACTTTTCAGTTTGAAAGTCCGGGAATGCAGAAACACCTGAAGGATTTGAAACCCGATAAATTTCAGGATCTGATCGCAATGAATGCACTGTACCGGCCCGGGCCGATGGAATATATCCCCAATTTCATCAAAAGGAAACTCGGTATTGAAGAGATACAATACGACCTTCCTGACATGGAGGAATATTTGGCCGAAACCTATGGAATTACAGTATACCAGGAGCAGGTCATGCTTTTATCTCAGAAACTCGCCGGATTCTCCAAGGGCGAGGCCGATCTTCTCCGAAAAGCTATGGGTAAGAAAAAAAAGGAGATCATCGATGAGCTCAAACCCAAATTTCTTGAAGGCTGTGAAAAAAATGGCCATGATAAGGAGATTGCAGAAAAAGTCTGGAAAGACTGGGAAGCATTCGCGGCCTATGCCTTTAACAAATCGCATTCAACCTGTTATTCCGTAGTTGCATTTCACACGGCTTATCTAAAAGCCAATTACCCTGCCGAATACATGTCGGCGGTGCTGACCCACAATATGAATGACATCAAAAAGGTGACATTCTTTATGGATGAATGCAAACATTTGGGCATTAAGGTTTTGGGGCCCGATGTCAATGAAAGCGGGCAGTATTTTAATGTAAATGATGAGGGACAGATTCGATTTGGCCTTGGCGCGATAAAAGGAACCGGCGATGCAGCCGTAGAATGCATTATAAATGAAAGACAGGAAAACGGGGCCTTTACTGATATTTTTGATCTTTCCGGCCGTCTGAATTCAAGACAGGTCAATAAAAAAACCTATGAGGCCCTTGCCATGGCCGGCGCATTCGACAATCTTGGTACTTATCACCGACGACAGTACCTGGAAGCCGTGGAAAACGATGAAAACCTCATAGAAAAGGCCATCAAATACGGACAGCGGATCAGCGCGGAAAAAAATTCCTCGCAGGCATCCCTCTTTGGTGCCGGTGGAGATGAAACAGAAATGCCCAAACCGCGGATCGAAGATTTAGAGCCCTTTGGAGAAATAGAAAAACTAAACATCGAAAAAGAAGTTGTCGGCTTTTATATTTCCGGACATCCATTGGATGAATTCAAGGTCGAGCTAGAACATATTTGCTCTCATAACATTGAAAATATTCCGAGACAAGCGGCCAATGATATTCGACTTGGAGGCATGGTTACTGCGGTTCGCACCGGACAAACCAAAAAAGGAACGCCATTCGCCGTTATGACGCTCGAAGATATGAGCGGGGCCATAGAAATTTTCAGAATGGGCGATGATTATGTCAATATGGCCAATTATTTTAAGCCGGGTACTTTCCTCTATACAAAGGGCAAAATGGATCTTCGCTGGTCCAAAAAACAGCAATTGAGAAATGAACCCAAGACACCGATTGAAGAATCGGATTGGGAGTTTCAACCCTTTGAAATGTCGCTCTTGTCAGAAGTAAGACAGAATCAGGCGAAGAAAATTGAACTCTATTTACATTCAGCCGTTATTGATCACAGTATGGTAGATGAAATTGATAAAGTGGTATCCGGCAATTCGGGTAAATGCACTTTGAAAATGTTTGTCAGAGATCCATTGGAAAAAATAGAAATTGAATTTTTATCGAGGAAATATACGGTTGATCCAAATGATGAATTATTTTCACAACTCGACAAAATAGAGGGTCTGTCGTATAAATTACTCATTTAACAGAACATTTTTTCTAATTTTGTAAAAATCTAAATCACTAAATAAAAAATTAATAATGGGAAAGACAGTAGAAATAACCGATTCCAATTTTGAAGAAGTCATAAACTCCGACAAGCCTGTGCTTGTTGATTTCTGGGCCGAATGGTGTGGGCCTTGTAAAATGATTGGACCAATCGTTGAAGAAATGGCGGGAGATTACGATGGCAAAGCAGTAATCGGAAAAGTAAACGTTGATACAAATCCCGGTGTTTCTGCAAAATTTGGAATCAGAAGTATCCCAACACTTTTGGTATTTAAAAACGGAGAGGTTGTGGATAAGCAGGTAGGCGCAGTTCCTAAAAATATTTTGTCCAAAAAATTAGATGCACAACTGGTTTAATCGATTATTATCGATAAATAAAAAACTTACTTCAATCTTTTTGAGGTAAGTTTTTTTTTGGTCTAATGTCCATTTCTTAAATTGGCAGAAATATTTCCTAAATGAGTAGAGGTAAATCAAAATTAATAGAAGCATTGGCTTCCTTAGCTTACAGTATTGCTAAGGCAGATGGAGATATCCAAAGTTCTGAAAAACGCCTTTTCAAAAGTATTCTTAGAAAAGAATTCAAAGAAGATGCATGGATCGCCGAGCAGCGTTTTGATATCCTTGATTCTGCCATTACCCCTACCATTGACACAGCCTATACGAATGCCTTAAATGCCATTAAAGACAATACAGAGCTCTTTGATGAGAAAATGAGCAAGAAATTTCTTAACGTGGTAGAAAGCATTGCGGATGCCTTTGAAGGCACTGAGGATATGGAAGAAAAGCTCCTAAAAAAAATGCGAAAGGATTTTGAGACAATTCAAAAATCCAATGCCGGCGCCTGATCAAAATCCCAATATCAACGAAGTTCTCAAAGCCTATCAAAATATTTTTCCGGAATTCAGTTTTCCCACTGACTTTCCCGAAGCGCGGAAAATCGAGACTTTAAAAAATTCCAGAGGGAGAAAAATCATTTTCAGCAAACAAAAAGATGGATATCGTGTCTTTTTTGAGGATAACGACTCACAGACAGTCGATAGTCCTAAATGGAACAGGTTAATTGGTTGTGGCGGATAAATTATTCCGTAATTCGCTTAAATTATTTCTAAGATGTACGATGTAAGCATAATTGGCGCGGGAATAGTAGGATTGTCAACGGCCTATCAGCTGCAGATTAAAAAACCCTATACCAGGATTCTGATAATAGAAAAAGAGAGCGAGGTGGCTCAACATCAGACCGGTAATAACAGCGGTGTTATTCATTCGGGCATTTATTATAAACCCGGCAGCCTAAAAGCCAAAAATTGTATACACGGCTATCAGCTTCTGATAGACTTTGCTAAAAAGCACAACATTCCTTTTGAGTTATGCGGGAAAATTATCGTAGCCTCCGATGAAAGCGAATTAGAGGCATTGCACAAGATTTACGATCGGGGCATAGAAAACGGATTAAAAGATCTCAAATGGCTTGAAGAGGGAGAAATGAAAGAAATCGAGCCGCATTTGCACGGAATCAAAGGCGTGAGGGTTCCTCAAACCGGCATTATCGATTACA
Organism: Cytophagales bacterium; assembly: GCA_040218795.1. GTDB lineage: Bacteria > Bacteroidota > Bacteroidia > Cytophagales > CCMP332 > CCMP332. Next base: position 39,450 of record JAVJQT010000010.1, read on the forward strand.
AAGCCATGAGCCAAAAGCTCAAAGAATTGCTGATTGAAAATGGTGCAGAATTCGTTTTTAACAATAAAGTGAAAGACATCGAATTAAAAAAAGAGGCCTGCATTATTAAAACGGATAAAGCAGAATATCAAAGTGCCATGCTTGTAAATTGCGCGGGTCTGTACTCCGATAAAATCGCCCGTCTGAGCAATCAAAATGTCAATTTGAAAATTGTGCCTTTCCGCGGTGAGTACTATGAATTAAAACCAGAGAAGCGATACCTTGTCAAGCATTTGATCTACCCGGTTCCCGATCCTGCATTTCCATTTCTGGGTGTGCATTTTACAAGAATGATAGGCGGTGGTGTAGAGGCAGGGCCCAATGCCGTGTTGGCCTATGCTCGCGAAGGTTATAAAAAATCAGATGTCAATCTTTCGGAGTTTTTTGAAACACTCACCTGGCCGGGCTTTCAAAAAGTGGCCCTTAAATACTGGAAAACGGGCATAGGTGAATTTTACAGAAGCTATTCGAAGGCCGCTTTTACCAAAGCCTTGCAGAAATTAATTCCGGAAGTGCAATCCGATGACCTGATTCCCGGCGCTGCAGGTGTAAGAGCGCAGGCTTGCGATAAAGAAGGCGGTTTATTAGATGATTTTATGATTTTGGAAAGCAAAAGAGTTTTGAACGTCTGCAATGCCCCTTCCCCTGCTGCTACTTCTTCATTATCAATTGGGGAAACCCTTTCTAAGAAAATAATCGATCAAATGATCTGAAAAAGATCATAGAATGTCTGATTTCTATATTTTTATAGAATCATTGTCTAAAATGCCTATTGAAATATCAACAGCAAATTTTCCAAAAAACGGGGATTTTGATGGAGATGAAGTAAAGATTACCGGAAAGGTGACTATCAATTAATGGAATCAAAACCCATCATTGTCAGTTTAAAAGTGGGTTTTTATTTATGAAAAATTTTTACGTAATCCTCATATTACTCTTTGTAATTTCAGCAAATGCTCAAATCAATCTGGTAGAGCCTTTTGGCAATGTTTGTGCTTTTGGTAAGTCTATACAAATTTATGAGAATCAAATTCATGTCACAGGTACAACCTGCATTGATGTTGGAAATAATCAATTTACGCTTGCCGGTTTTATTGCTGAATACGACCTGAACGGAAGCCTTCAATACTATGGACAAGTTGGTGACACGGGAAGGGCATATCGCGCTGAAAAAATATTAATAGATACAATGGGATATAGATATATACTCGGTGTTTATTCCTTTGATAGTATGGGCAATCCAATAAATTTTGGTGTGTTTATGCAAAAACGAGATTCGAACAACCAAATCCTTTGGACCACAGAGTATCAGGATTCTCTTGGCAATGCCAATTATATCCTGCGCAGTGCAGCTTTACTTGACAATGGACAAATTGCAATTTGTGGAGCACATAATGTTAATAGCCCTTTCGAAACTGACATTCTTTTTGCGGTGTTTGATTCCATAGGAAATGTTATTGTTCATAAACAGATTGGAACTCCGGGTGTTCAAGAAGAAGCATGGAGTATATGTAGATATGATCAAAATAGAATTGCCATTGGCGCTAATAGCTTAGATCTCCCTAACGACAAAAACTGGGTTCTAATGATTGATTATCAGGGCAATGTACTGGATGAGTATATTTCTGCTTCCAATCAGCGTATGGGGGTCTGGGATATAGTCAAAACCATGGATGGTGGACTGGCCTGCGCTTCATCAGCCACAGATGGAGATTTTCCAACACCGGAAAACAAAAACTATGTTGAAAAGCTGGACAGCAATCTAAATCAAGTCTGGGATTATACTATTGATGGTTTTTTCAGCAGTTGGAACCTTGGCACGTCCGTCGGTGAGGCCGATAATGGAGATATTATTGTTGGGGGTAATTATGGAGCATATGAAGGAGCAAATGACACCATAGGCTATGATACTTTTTTAATGAGACTGACTACTTTAGGAGATAGTATTTGGCATCGTGGATATTCATTCTACCCTAAAATAACTTGGAGCGAAACGCACAACATGTACGATCTGGCCATTGAAAATGACCGAATTTTCTTTGTCGGTGATGCCAACGATTTTAACGTAGCCCCTCCTCCTGGTCAATCCATGTGGCTGGTCTCTACCGATAGCAATGGCATCGTGTCCAGTTTGAATGAAAGAATCTCAGTTAATGAGGGCATTATGGTCTATCCCAATCCTGCTAATGCTATTGTCAATATCCATTTAAGCACAGATAAAGAACATTCACAAATCAAGATATATGACATGCAGGGAAAGTTACAGCATGAGCAAGTTCTAGCATTGAATAGAACTCAAATTAATATTACAAGTTGGCCTTCTGGTATTTACCTATATCGTATTCAAAATGAAAACGGCCTGGTCAGAGGGAAGTTTTTGAAACATTGATCGCGTTTATGGCAAGTTAAACCTAATATTGCAATGCCCCTTCCCCTGCTGTCACCTCTTCATTATCGATTGGGGAAACACTTTCTAAGAAAATAATCGATCAAATGATCTGAAATAGGTCAGAGAATGTCTGATTTCTATATTTTTATAAAATAATTGTCTAAAATGCCTATTGCAAATTGTTATATCAAGAGCAAAATTTCCAAAAACCTGGTTTTTGAAGATATATGCCGCGAATGGGCCTCTTTGATCGGAGTTGATCCAAAAGATATTAGCATTAATATTATCCGGGACTTTGAACAATATGGACAGAATTATGCTCTAATGATCGATCTGTTCTTGCCATCTTTATGGTCGGAAGCCGATGTTCAGCGCATTCAAAAATCACTGTCGGGATTAATGTCAAAACACTTAAAAGTCGAGGAAAGGGAAATTTTTATCAAAACCCTGATCATAGCATCGGGGCATGTGTTTAGTAATGGGAAAAGTGAAAACTGGTAAACGCTTTAGCCAATAAGCAGAATTTATTTGCGGGAAATGACTCCAAACTTATCCCGTCCTTTCACATTGATATCCCACCAGGCTTTAATAAAACCCGTGCCATAGGCCCAAAGCTGGGTCAAACTTGTGGCTATGGATAAAAATGCCACGCTTGGCTTTTTTTCTTTTAACAGCGCATCGAGAAACAATAAAACTATGTAAAGCGATATTGGAGTGAAAAATACCGGTTTGTAAAATCCCAAGGCCAGCAATGCCAGATTGCCAAGTATAAAAAGGCTCGGAAAAACATAAAATATCTTGAAGGTCTCAGGGTAAAGCCTGCTGATGATTACCCGTGTATAACCAAAATTAAAAACCTGTTTTTTAAATTTTGCCAATGATGTTCTTCGCTTGTGAAATACATAGGCATCTTCCAATAATTTTGTTTTAAAGCCTTTGCGCATGATTTCAATGGTAAAAACCATGTCTTCGCCAGGATGCATTTTTGTTTTGGGAAAACCACCTACCTTTTCAAAGACTTCTTTGGAAATACCCATATTGAAACTTCTCGGGTAAAATTTATCAACCTTTTTTTTACCTCCGCGAATTCCGCCGGTAGTCAGAAAAGAAGTCATGGCATAACTCGTGGCCTTCTGAAGATCATTAAAGCTCGGATGCGCGCGATCGGGGCCGCCAAAAGCATCAACTTTTTCCTTCTTTAATTCTTCATCAATATTTTGAAAATAATTCTTTGGCAGAATACAATCGGAATCGCAAAATATAAAATACTCGCCCAGGGCTTTGTCCATGCCAAAATTTCTGGCATAACTCGGGCCTGCATTTTCCTTAAAAAAATAGCGTATTTCTATGCTGTCCTGATATTGACTAACGATATCCTCGCAGGGAATGCTCGAACCGTCTTCCACAATGAGCAACTCATAATTATCATAGCTTTGCGGCACCAGGCTTTCCAGCAATTCCTTAATCTCATCCGGCCTGTTATAGACGGGTACAATGAGTGAATATTTAGGTTTATCCAATCTTAAATTTCTTTGAACAATTCTGAGATGCTATTCAGGTCGACATTTCCTCCGGTGAGGATCAGTCCGACCCTTTTATTTTTAAAGCGATCCTTATTTTTAATTATCGCCGCCAAAGGTACGGCACAGGAAGGTTCAATTACAATTTTCATTCGCTCCCAAATCAGTTTCATAGCTGAAATTGCTTCCCTGTCGCTAACACGAAAAACCGTGGACACATTTTTTGAAATAATATCAAAATTTTTCTCACCAATCGAAGCTCTTAATCCATCGCAAATGGTATTCGGATCAGCAATGGTCGTCCAGCGATGCTTTTGAAGTGAAATCGCTGCGCTGTCGGCGCCTTCCGGCTCTGAACCGATGACTTCGGTCCTAGGTGAAAAATATTTTGCCGCAAGGGCGGTTCCTGAAATAAGGCCTCCCCCTCCTATTGGTGTAATTATAATGTCAAGTTTGGGATAGTCTTGAATTAACTCTTGCGCTGATGTTGACTGGCCTGCAATCACTCTATAATCATCATAAGGATGTACAAAATGAGCGCCGGTTTCGCTGATGATTTCATTGAGTTTATCTTCGCGGGCTTGTAAAGAATTATCACAAAAAATAAGTTCTGCTCCATAAGACCGGACAGCCTCGATCTTGACTTTGGTTGAATTTTGGGGCATAACTATATAAGCCGGAATATTTCTCATTTTAGCCGCCAATGCCACCGCCTGACCATGATTTCCCGATGAATGGGTGGCCACTCCTTTTTGCATTTCATCTTCACTCAACTGGAAAATCGTATTGATTCCACCCCTAAATTTAAAAGCGCCAATTTTCTGAAAATTTTCACATTTAAAGAATAATTCTGCTCCAACTATTTTATTTATTCCGGAACAAGAAAGCACAGGCGTTTTATGAGCATATTCTTGTACTCTTTTCAGCGCAGTTAATAAATCTTCTTTATTTGGAACATTTACAGCTTCAGGCATTTTATTTAATTTATCCTTAATTTTAGTTAAATAAATCTAATAGAACCTAAACTTAAATTAGCAGAATCTAATGTTAATTTTAATTGAAGGTGTGATTGGATTGCCAAAATTATGTTTAAAAATAAATGGAGAAAACTACAGTGCCTTTCATTTTTAATAATTCTAATCTTAATAAACTCTACAGAGCAAAGATCTTTTGCACAGGATATTGACAGAATTTATTTTCAAGATACCATTACAGCTCTCTCTCTGACTGATTTAAGACATTCAGCATTTTTTTCAATAAAGGATTCCTTTTCAATTGTATTAAGCGATAATATACCCGGAAGACTTCACTTCATCAAACTGGATTCCAATGATCAGGTATTGGAAGCGAGATCATATACTGTTCCCGGACTAAATAATAATATAGGAATTAACTCAAGTGTCTTTCACCAGGGATATATTTACTTTACTTCACCATACAATGGAGGTATCTATGGGAAACTGGATACAGAATTAAATCTTATCTGGTTAAAAAAAATGATAGTCCCGCTTCCTGATCAACCCAAGCCAAAATCAATTTGTGCTATTAATAATCAATTCTTTATCTCTACAAGTGTTTCATCTTCTACTTTAATATCAAGATTTGATTTAAACGGCAATCCAATCGCCTCAAAAATAATCATTGATAGTTCAGGAGGTGGAAATTATCAAACCATGGTGACGGATGATACAAGTTTATTTGTAATCGCTCAACAAACAAACTACGGTGCACCTACGCCAATTCATATTTATAAATTGTCGCCTTGGCTTTCTAAGTCACGAGATGTGGTTTTGTTGAAAGCTGGAATATACTATGATGAAATTGTTGGCTTTAACATTATAGAAAATAAACAAAATCTGAGAATAGATTTTAATACGGGAGGTTCCGGTGGAAACTCCACTTTTTTCACAGTTAAAGTCAATAAAGATTTACGCATTGAAGATACTAAGAAATGGGATGCCTCAATCAATCAACAAAATAAGTCCTCCAGTCAATTGCAAACTCTGATAAGTGGAAATGAGTTTTATAAAATTTTCCCTTTCAATGGAGTAAATCTTGGAGGTTATATTATCACAAGATCATATTTAGGCTGGATAGAGCAATTTAAATTTCACAGCACCCTCGGCTTAAACAATGATCCCCATTATAAATACTTAGGTGTTAACAGAAATAATAACAAAAGAAATTTTTATCGCCATATCAATGGTGGAATTACGGATACAGTACAAACAAGTATTATTGAAATTGTAAAAGCTCCATCTGTTCCTGTCGATTTTCCATGCGACATATCCGAAAATATGCAGTTAAGAGAGTTTCAGGGATTTAATATTTTTGAAAATTTTGACAGGTATACAATATCAAATATTTCAATATCCTCATTTGATTTAAGCTATACCTATTCTGTGCTTTCCACGAGTCAGTCGCCATGGTGTGTAAATAATACAATCGATACCTGCGCAATAATCAATGCAAGAATCCCAAATAAACTCGATACGCTTTGTACAGACTTGAACTATACTTTTAATAGCTCTACCTATTTTATCGATTCTCTGCAATGGAAGATAAATGGCATTGCAATGGGCAATTCGAATACTTTAAATTTTTCATTCGATACAGTTGGTAATTACACTATTTCCCTTGAAGCTTTTCCTGAAGGTAATACTTGTTTTGTCGCAGATAGTTTTAGCGTAATTGTAGAACCCAAACCGATACTTTTAAGTACGGATACAATTATTTGTTCGGGGGATTCTGTCCTTTTAGAAACTCTAAATTCTGAATCTAATCTCTGGACTAACGCTCAAAATATTCAATGTGATAGCTGTGCCAGTACATGGGTTACAGCTAATAATTTGACTCGTATAATTTGGACGGGAACAAACAATAAGAATTGTATTATTCAGGAACAGGTGGATATTGAAACTTTCCCTATTGCCAATGGCAGCATCATTGGCCCAAAGGATATTTGTCCGGGTTCTGATAGTATCATTTTTAGTATTAATTCCAGTTTTACCGATTCGGTGATTTGGTGGGTAGATACAATCGGAATTATCAATACAAGTACGATAGACAGCATTACCATTAGTTGGCCCGATACAGTTCAAAGCGCTAATATTTTTGCTTTGCTCTTTGATGAAAATGCTTGTCAGGGTGATACTCTTGTGTACAATGTTAATGTGGATGCTGAGCTCAATCCTCAAATTGTTACTTCATCGAATACATTTTGCTTTTTTGATAAAGACAGTGTCAATTACCGCATTCTTGACCCCATAAATAATGCTCAATACCAATGGAATGCTGATACAGGTATCATTGAAGGCTTTCCATCTTATGCCGAGGTTTTGATTAGTTGGGATTCAGTCGGAAGCCATTTCTTGATTTCGGAAGAAATCGTTCAAACCAATATTGCAAACTGCTATGGAGCAGATACCGTATTTGTGCAGATAAAAGAAAGTCCAAGAACTGAGCTAGTGATAGATGGCCCTGCAAAACTGTGTTTAAATGTATCGGACACATTTACCTGTAATACCGGTGATCCAAACTCCACTTATGTTTGGTCCTCAAACGATGGCTATCTTATTGAAGGCTATTTAACTCCATCCATAATTTATGTGTGGTTTGAAGACAGTATGCAAGTACTAAGTGTAGTAGAAAGGGCAACGAATGGATGTCGGGGAAAAGAAACCGAATTTGAAGTTTTCATTCCTCCAAAACCACAGCCAATTGCTGAATTTGACTCTTCTGTAATTTGTATAAGTGATACCTTAAACCAAAGCTATTCAATGATTGGATTCGATAGCAGTTCCTATTCCTGGAGCATTAGCAATGGTGAAATTATTGCCGGACAGGGCACAGATGAAATCACAGTAAACTGGAACACAAGAGATTATAAAAGATTTAAGATAGTTGAAAATTCTTTGGCCGGATGCCCATCCGATACCCTGGAGGCAGTGCTCTTCGGAGATTTTTCTTATCCGGAAATAGACTATTTAGATTTAGAGGATGACACCTGCATTCGCTTTTATTACGAGATCAATAAATTCTGGACCAATCCCAATCTGTATTTTAAAGTCATGAGAAGGGAAGTCGAACCCATTGAAACGGATTGGAAACAAATTGGCTTAGCTCTGGCCTATTTAGACTCATATATTGACCGCGATGTTGATAAAAATAATAATAGATATGAATATTCCATTTATCTCGACAATCAGTGCAAGGCAAAAAATCAGGCGCCTTATCACAATAATATTTTACTGAAATCTGAGGTGGTATCAGAATCAAATTCGGATGAGATTCGGCTGAACTGGAATCCTTATGTAAACTGGAAAAATGGCCTTGATCAGTATGAAGTATATGAAACAAATGAAAGCGGTGCTTTGAATTTTTTAGCCAGGGTAAATACTACGCATTATACACTTGAAAAAACAGACGCTTTTATCAATTACTGTTTTAAAGTCAGGGCACTAAATGAAGATCCGGAAATGACAAGCTGGTCCAATACCACTTGTATTTTAAAGGAGAGTGAAATATCGATTCCCAATGTTATTACTCCCAATGGCGATGGATACAATGATCTTTTGGTAATTTCTAATATCAATTCCTTTAGCAATCATGAATTGATAATTTACAACAGATCAGGCCGCCCTATTTACAAATCCACTAATTATTCCAATGATTGGCCAAAGGAAGAAATTATATCAGGAACCTATTTCTATTCATTGAAAATTAACAATCCATCTTCAGGAAAAAGCAATTTGTTCAAAGGCTGGCTCGAAATACTTAGATAAATACAATGATTATTCATTTGCGAATGCGATATGAAATACTTAGCATTGATCATTGCTCTAAAAAATGAGAAATGATGAAAGGTAAAAAGACATTCCTAAAAACAATTTTCATTGTATTATTTCTTTTCTCTATCAACATTCTTCAGGCGCAGGAATATTACAGCGGCGATGTGCGATTTGGATTGGGCATTGCTCCAAATCTGAGTTGGTATAACATTAGTTCGGACCCATACAGCTCTAATGGGGCAAAAGCCGGTTGGTCATGGGGCTTTAATGTGGATTATTTCTTTTCAGGCACCTATTCCCTGAGCACGGGATTGCATTTGTTGAATTACGGAGGTAAACTGAGCTATCCTGATATCTACAGAAATCAACTGGGTCAGGAATTTAAAGTAAGAGGTGAAAGCGATGTTAAATCCAGCGCAGTGCAATTGCCACTTGCATTGAAAATGAGAACCACCTTGTTAAATGCCCTTAACTATTATGGAAAATTTGGAGCCGTAGCAGCAGTGAATTACAATCGTTCGGAAGATTACTTTACAGATCCCAACAGCAATATCAATGTAGAAATTGAGGATCGCAACTTTATTGATGACTCCCGATTGTTCAATTTGAGTATTCTAATAGGTGCGGGAATCGAATACAACATATCCGGAAACACCACGGCCATTGCGGGCATTAGCTACCATCAGGGAATATTAAATCAATTGAACAAAAGAGCTTATCTCACCGATGATAGCGGAATGGTATTGGCATCGGAACAAACCAACCCCGGGCCGCAGGGTGAAAAACAAAAAGCCACAATAAATTTTATATCGCTGGACCTGGGCATCTATTTTTAATGCATTACATTTTGCTTAAAGAGCTTTATCGCGATGGCAAGTAAAATAATCCCAAATACTTTTCTCAGGATGTTAAAACCCGCCTGACCGATTTTTCTTTCGAGCCAATTGCTCGATTTCAATACGATATATACCAAAACCATATTGACAAAAATACCGACCAATACGTTGATTTGTTCAAACTCAGCACGTAAGGAAAGAATGGTCGTCATGGTACCGGCACCTGCAATTAAGGGGAAGGCGATTGGCACTACTGAAGAAGAGGATTTTTCACCGGGACTGGCTTTGAAAATCTCCACACCGAGCACCATTTCCATACCCAATAAAAATATGATAATCGCCCCTGCAATGGCGAATGAATAGACATCAATACCAAATAATTTCAGTATGGATTCCCCCAAAAAGAGAAAAGCAACCATGATCACAATGGCCACAATGGATATCTTTTCAGACTGAATATGCCCGAATTTCTTTCTCAGATTTATAATGATGGGAATCGATCCCAAAATGTCTATTACAGAGAATAAAATAATAGATACAGAAGCTATTTCCTTAAAGTTTAACATGACCGTCCAATTTTGCCGCGAAATTAGAAAATCGTTTGATCAAAAACTACTTTATGTTCTAAATGAAAGATGAAAGTGAAAAGTTTAAAGTTGAAGTTGAAAGTTAAAAGTGAAAAGTTAAAAGTGGAAAGTTGAAGGTTTTACATGAGCATGGCGAAAAAGGATTAATGGTTAATGGTTAAATTCATTTCTCATTTCTCATTGCTCATTTCTCATTGCTCATTGCTCATTTCTCATTGCACATTGCTAATTGCTTATTGCTAATTTCTCATTGCTCATTTCTAATTTCTCATTTCTAATTTCTTTGGTTCAATTCTGAAAAAACCATTTAACCAAAACCTTATAATTCACTTTGGTGCCGTGGATAAGAATTCCAACGCGATAAACGCGCGCCGCTACCCAGGTGGTCAAAATAAAACCGCCGATCAGCAATAGCATGGACAAGGCAATTTCCCAGCCGGGTACACCGTAGGCAATACGGCCCATCATCACCACAGGAGAAGTGAAAGGGATCATCGAAAGCCAGAATGCCAATTGGGAATTGGGATCGCTCAAAACCGGACCCAGACTAAAAATAGCTAAAAGCAGCGGTATGGTTATCGGAAGCATAAATTGCTGGGAGTCTGCTTCGGAATCTACAGCCGAACCTACCATGGCAAAAAGCGAAGCATAAACCAGATATCCACCCAAAAAATAGAAAATAAAGAGAGAAATGATTTGAGCGATGGGAATGTTTTCGATGGCCCTGAAAATTCCCGCTATCTCCTCATTGTTTTCCATTTGATCAAAATCCACATCCGCACCTCTCGTGACTGCGGGATTATCTTTGAGTTCATTGATTCCGGTAAAGGTGCTGGCCGATGCCGAGACCGCAGACATCAGGATCACCCATATTACGAACTGGGTCAAACCCACCGCCGCTACACCCAAAACCTTTCCCATCATCAGTTGAAAAGGTTTTACTGAAGAAATAATGACTTCCACAATTCGGCTAGATTTTTCTTCTATCACTCCACGCATAACCTGTGCACCATAGAGAAAAATGAATATATAAATTAGGAAACTAGCGATATATCCGATTCCAAAATTGACCCCTGCATTGCTTTCCTTTTCCCCGGTTTCTGTCATGTTCAGGGTTTTCAGATTGACATCCACATTAAGTTTATCGAGCATTGTTTCATCGATATCCAAATCGGCAATACGCAATTGACGAATTTCCTCGCTAACCTGCCCTTTGATCATATTGACCAAATCAAAACTTGGGTTCTGTCCTGAATAAAGCTTTAATCCATCGGGTTTGTCGATATCGATTTTAGGGATGTATAAAAGCCCGAAGCTGCCATGGGCTTCAAAATCGGCTTTGGCTTTTTCAAGATCACCACCGATATATACAAAATTTACCTCTTCATTGCTTTTCAGCTTCTTTTCAAAATAACCCGAGTCATCGAGAACTTCTATGACCTTTTTATCTCCTTTTTTGGTTGAAAACCAGGCCACAAAAAAGATCATTGCACCGAATAAAACAGGTGTCAAAATGGTCATAATTATAAATGACTTTTTCTTTACCCTGGTCAGGTATTCCCTTTGTAAAATGAGCCAGATCTTATCCATGATTGACCTCCTGTACTTTTGAAATGAAAATATCATTCATGCTGGGTATAATTTCGGAAAAGGAATGAATCTCTACTTTCTGCGCTAATAATTTGATAAGCTCATTGGGATCTCCTTTTGATTGATCAATAATCACTGTCTCCTTGTTTGTATTTTGAAGTGTGGCATTAGAGCTGATAGCATAGGGAGCAGCCAAAGCTAAATCATCCCCTTTGTATTCCACACGGTAAGAATGCTTTTTATGTGCTTCCTTAATTTCGAATTTAGGCCCATCCAGGATTTTTTTGGCATTATTGATCAGGGCAATATGATCGCATAATTCCTCTACGGATTCCATTCTGTGGGTAGAAAAAATGATCGAGCATCCCTGATCGCGCAACTGAAGTATTTCATCGCGGATCAAATTGGCATTGATAGGATCAAAACCGGAAAATGGTTCATCGAGTATTAAAATGTCCGGATCGTGAACCACCGTGGAAATGAACTGGACTTTTTGTTGCATGCCTTTTGAAAGATCTTCAATTTTTTTGTTCCACCATTCCTCAATTTCAAATTTTTTAATCCAGTATTTTATCTTTTCAAAGGCCTCGCTTTTATCAAGTCCTTTCAAACGCGCCAGGTACATCAGCTGATCGCCCACCTTCATTTTCTTATAAAGACCGCGTTCTTCGGGCAAATAACCGATTACCTCGATGTGCTCGGGTTTTAGCTTTTCGCCTTTGATTAAAATTTCACCGTTATCTGCTTTGATGATCTGAGTGATTATCCGGATCAGGGTAGATTTTCCAGCTCCGTTTGGCCCCAGAAGTCCAAATATTTCTCCTTTGGAGATACTCAGGCTAACGTTTTGCAGGGCGGTATTTTCTCCAAAAGATTTAGAAACATCCTGTACGTCTAAAATATTCAATACAATCTTCGTTTTGCTTGTGTATTAATTTTTTTCCAAAAAATAAAAAAACTAAAATTAGGAATGCAATTCCATCTGAATTTATTGATCCATCTCTGCAGAGTACATTTCAATCAGTTTTTCAGATTGCTTGCAGAAATTGGAATTGCAAGGATAATAATTCTAAGCATTATAGGATTGATTTTCCTCTTTCAATTATTGCCGTTCATCCCATTTTCTTCCATCTGGGCTTTTTTCATTCCCCTAATTCCCGCCCTGTTTTTTGCCACCGTTTTTTCTTCAGGCAAAAGCAATGCTCCAAACGAAAATGATTTTCTGATCAGCTTGGGAGCAACTCCTTATTGGATCCGATTCTTGCGAAATAGCCTGTTTGCATTGCCTCTGCTTTTGATATTGGTATTAATTGGAAATTTCAAAGCCACAGCCCTTTCTATTCCCTTTTTGTTTTTTCTTTCCCTGGACTTAAAATCTGAGTTTCGCACAGGAGAAATTATTAATTTTCGCATTGCTCATTTGGCCTTGCTGCCCTGGACCATCGCACTGAGAAAAGGGTTTATTGTTTACGTCTTAATAATATTACTTTCTGCATGCCAAGTGATTCACATTTCCTTTGTCTTTTTCGCCATATTCATTTTGCATTTGAGAATACTGAGTCTGCTTCAATACAATGAAAGTCAAATGCTAATACAGGCCTTTGGAAAAAATGCACATGCTTTTCTAAATTATTATCTGAAAAAACATTTGTGCTATTATCTTCTTTCCGGCACCCCCCTTTTGATTTTAACAGCCGTACTCAGCATCGAAGTATTCCCAATTCTCTTTGGGATTTTCATATTGTTGACGGTGCATCAATGTCTGAGTATTTATTTGAAATTCAGCTTTTACGAACCCGGAAAAGATAATTCGGATATGCAAAGTCTGCAGAGTATTATGCTGGCCTTTCTTCTGATTCCTTTTACCATTCCCATTCCCTTTATTTATCTCTGGAGGTACCGAAAAAGGGCCATTCTTAATTTAAACAGCTATTTATGATCCGTATAAAAGACCTGTATTTTTCATATAAAAAAGACGCCGAAGTATTAAAGGGAATCGAGCTACAATGGGAAAGCGGTCGGATACACGGATTGATGGGATCAAATGGCTCGGGAAAAAGCACTCTTTTCAATTGTATAAAAGGATTGAGAAAAGACTATAGCGGGGAAATTAGTTTAGAGAAAGAGCCTTTTGAAAATCCGAATTCCACAGGCTCAGGAATCGCATTTTTACCCGCAGAATCTTATTTCTATCCCAGGATGATGGCCTCGGAGTATTTGCATTTTTTTAGGCTGAACAATCCGAATTTTAAACCGGCCCATTGGCTGGAGATAATGGATTTACCGGGGACTGGTATCGTGGATAATTTCTCAACCGGAATGAAGAAAAAGCTGGCCATTATTGGCTGTCTGGGTCTGGACAAAGCCATTCTGATTCTCGATGAGCCATTTAACGGCCTCGATGCAGAGTCTTTTCAATTGGTACAGGAGATCCTATTGCAGGAAAATAAAAAAGGCAAAACAATAATACTCAGTTCTCATATTTCATCTTCACTGAAGGATATATGTAATGACATTGCTTATCTCGAAGAAGGGCGAATCAAAGAAATTTTTAAGCCGGAACACTACTCCAAAATGGATGCTGACTTATTTGAAGAAAAGAGGGAGCAATTGAGGCGGAAGTTGAAATAGCAAAGAGTGGCGAGATGAGAGTTATGAGACGCGAGATGTGAGATGTGAGACGCGAGGTTTGAGAGGCGAGGTTTGGGGTTCCTTTTAAAAAAAAACAAGCAATGATTTTCTCTTTTTTACATTATTTTACAAGATGCCAAAAAAGATATTTATCACATTCACAATACTGCTGATAGGGATCAGTTCATTTTCAAAAGAAGAAACCATAATGCTTCCAAAACCCGGTGGTGCCTATGCCATCGGTACGATGACTTATTTCTGGAGCGATGAGAGTCGAACGATGACTTATTCTTCTCATCAGGGCGATAAAAGATGCATCGCTGTCCAACTATGGTATCCGGCGGAAAAGGATACACTTGCTCAAAAAGCATTGTATGCCGGCAATAACAGTCAATACAAAATGGTGAATACCCATTCGAAATTGTATGCCCCTTTTAATAAATCAATAGCAACAGCACCGCTTATCTTAATTATCCCCGGTAGAGGCATGGAGCGTTTTGCATATACGAGCATCATCGAAGAATTGGCAAGCCAGGGTTTTGTAGTAGCCGCCATAGATATGCCTGAATTGGGCTATATGGTACTTCCGGATGGAAAAGAGATCAAAACGTCCGCACGCTTTGCTCCACCTGATGGCCTGATGGCCGGGCCTTATGAAAAAGTGGATGAATTTTACGAAGAAGCGGTGAAACTGGGTATGCAGGATCTGGAATTTGCCATTGAAAAAATTGTGGCGTTGAATGCATATGACCCTTCCGGGCGCTTTACCTCAAAAATAAACATGGAAAAGATCGGCTTGTTCGGCCATTCACTGGGCGGAAGGATTGCAGGCGAACTGGCCGCCGGAAATAACAAAGTCAAGGCCTTTGCCGCCATGGAAGGCATTCCTCCACGGCATGTGCGTTTTGAGGGAAAAATAAGCATTCCCTCTCTGATGCTCTGCAGTTCGGGCACCTGGTATTATGCAGAAAAAAATTATCGCGATTTCATCGACAATCGAAAAGCAACAGTTCACATGATTGAACTGGTTGACTTTGGCCATAATTCACTGACTGATGGGCCTATATTATTTCCCCGCTCCTACAAGTACGCCATCGATCCTTTTCGTGCATTGGAGATTTCCAGAAAATTGTTGGTTGATTTCTTTAATCAGGAATTAAATCAAAAAGGGAGATTTGGCAAAGACCTGGGTTCTATACTGAAGGTGAGGTACAATAAGTATTAAGCACATGACGATCACCTACGCTAAAGCTTCGGTGATTAAAAATCACGATCACCTACTTGCCGTCGCGTAGCCGCTTTGGTCGCCTACGCTAAAGCTTCAGCGACAGCGTGCGAAGCAAGGCGCTAAAGCTTCGGTGATTACACATGACGCGCCTATGGCTGTCAGTGTAAAGCACATGAGGACAGACTTCGTTAAAACTTCGTCTGTTTAAAAATGAAAATCAATCAATTGAAACTCCAAATAAAAGATAAGTCCCCGTAGAAGCGAAGCTCATTACGGGGCCGTCATTGCAATGTATGACAATCAGCCACTTTAAATAACAAACTAAGAAATCTGTTCCAATAAAAAACTCCCCGGATCCCGATAGCTATCGGGAAATCCGGGGTCTCCCGAAATTTTAGAGCGATCAAATGATGAATGGTTCTTCAATAACTGATTTTAATTAAACAACTCATGCAGCCAAGCTTCCATGCTTTGTAAAAGCTATCAGTTTCATTAATTAAATATTAATAAACGATATTCTCCTCTTAGTCAATTGGCATTTCCTGTCAAATTCCACATCTTTAAAGCCATGTTCAGGACGAGTAAAGTCTCAGTGTTAATATTAGCCTTCCTCATCTCTTGTGCCAGTGAAGATATTCTCCGCACATGGATGACCTCCTATGACTACGAAAAGTCCTTTGACAATATTCTGATCATGGGTTTGATTAACAATGTGAATCTGAGGTCTTCGGTTGAAAATGAATTTGTTTATGCCGCACGACTCGAAAGAATTTCGACAGGAAACGGCATGTCGCTTTTCCCGCCCGAGCTCGGAAAACCCTTCGAAGATGTAGAAAATGCCAAAACCAGAATGCGAGGCAAGGGCTATGATGGCGTATTGACTGTAACACTTGTGAATGTCAATGAGACAAGGTACATCGAACCCGAAGTGGTCTATGAGCCCTTTCTGTTTTATGAACGCTTTGGCAATTATTACAGAAACACATATCAGATGGTGTACAGACCCGGGTATTTTTCTGTCAATTCAAAATATTTCCTGGAAGTCAATTTCTATGAACTCAAAAAAGGGCAATTGGTATGGACCGGCCGATCGAGGGATTTCGACCATTCAGAATTTGATGAATTTCTCCCCGAATTTTCAAAGCTTCTTTTCAAAAATCTCATTAAGTCGGAAGTGTTGAAGAACGATCAACTTCGTTGATTACACATGACGAGCCTATGGCTGTCAGTGTAAAGCAAATGACGAGCCTATGGCTGTCAGTGTAAAGCAAATGACGAGCCTTTGGCTGTCAGTGTAAAGCAAATGACGAGCCTTTGGCTGTCAGTGTAAAGCATATGACGAGCCTATGGCTGTCAGTGTAAAGCACATGAGGACAGAATCGTTAAAACTTCGTCTGTTAAAAAATAACGATCAATCAATTGAAACTCCCAATAAAAGATAAGTCCCCGCCTGCCTGCGCTCATTAGCATAAGCTTCGGCAGGCAAGAAATTTTAGAGTGACCAAATAGTTTAGAGTCTGCCTTCGCTTCCACCTTCTTGCCTTCGCGTAGCCGCTTTGGCGAAGCACGGCGCGGAAGCTCCGGTGGACAAGTAAGCTTCGGCAGGCAAGAAATTTTAGAGCGATCAAGCGTTTTACCAAGGCATTAGAAAAGCGATATCCCCTATTTTAAATATTATTTTGATCCCTTATCTTTAATGGATGATTAAAACAAAAAACAGGCATTACCTTTTACTCTTTTTATCATTCTTAATTCCCTTTTTATATTCTTGTAAAGACGACGATGACACGGCTCCGCTTGAAGAGAATGCAGTGCCACAAATCTTAATTTCAGGCCCAGAATACGACACCATTAATCCCATAGAAGCGCCTATTGAAGAATTATGGGTTATTGCTACGGATGCAGATGGCGCAGAAGACATTGCCGCGGTAATTCTCAATATTTCAGAGATCAATCTGGAAGAGCTGATTGTCAGGCCGGACGATAGCACAGAAATTTGCCGCTTGCCCTATTACAGCGATAATGATACCATTAACATCTTCCCTTATCTCAATAAAACCAGTTTTAGTATTGTCAACCAGCCACTTATAAGAACAATTAGCAACCGCTATTATTTTCAGCTTTATTATCAAGTATTATGTGATGGCGGGTTTTTAAAACAGCACAATAGTTTCGGAGATTGGGTGAAGAGTTGTACTAATTCTGATACCTATAAATATTCGATTGAACAGTTTGGCCTCTATCCTCCCCTTATCGATGATGCTCGGGATGTATTTGTAACTTATGCTAAATTCAGCGTAAAAGGCATTCGTATCGACGTTTTTGATCATTCCGGTTCAAGTTCGAGCAAAAACTTCCCTGATTTATCCTGCTATTTTAGCAATTCAATGGAAGACCAGACCTTGCCATAATAGCTTTTCTTTTTGAGTATCAAAGTAAGAGTAGGACAGACTTCGTTAAAACTTCGTCTGTTATAAAATGTAGATTGACGAATTACGAATTTCGAATTTAGAATTACGATCAATCCATTGAAACTCCCAATAAAAGACTATCCCTGTCTTCGCATCCCCCTTCTTGCCTTCGCGCTGTGCCAATTTAAGCTTCATGCGATAGTTGGTAGCCGCTATGGCGAAGCACGGTGCTGAAGCTCCGGTGGACAAGTAAGCTTCGGCAGGCAAGGATCTCATATTTCCCAAAATAGAATCAAATATTATAAATATTGCTTAAATTGTATATGTAAAAAACTAAACCCCAATACATTATGACAATTAAAAGCAGAATATTAGCGACACTCGTCGGCTTTGTGGTATTGTTTCTACTGGGCTGGCTTCTTTATGGCGCATTGCTCATGGATTTTTATGTGAGCAATTCGGGATCGGCAACGGGCCTCAACCGGGCAGAAGATGAAATGGTATGGTGGGCATTAATACTTGGAAATGTATTCCAGGCTTATTTGTTGGTTTATATTTTCGGCACCTGGGCGCAGATCAAAACCTTTATGGGCGGCTTGCAAGGCGGGGCCATCATAGGACTAATTCTAGGCTTCGGTCTCAATCTGACCTGGTACGGCACCAGCAATGCCATGAACCTGACCGCCACTCTTGTGGATCCTTTTGTAACGGCCATTATGCTGGGCATCACAGGCGGCGCCGTTGGCTGGATGTTAGGAAGGGAATAAAGCATTTTGTAAATCCTTATTTCAAAGGAAGCAGCTTAAATGAGGCTTCCTTTTTTTTGTGCCTGAATTAATATTGGCAGCTAAAATCCGGGTGCTCAATTCTTGAAAATGCAGCGCATAAATAAATAAATTGCCATTAATAAATTTGTAATTAATGATGTATAAATTTGCCGAATGAATAAACTTATAACTATGAGAAATTTACTTTTATTAACAATTATTTCGTCTTTATTTATCGCCTGTGGCGACGATGACAGTGGCAGTACACCGGGTGCTTCTAAATCAAAAACCGAATTGCTTACTGAGGGAAAATGGCAAATTACTGCGATGACCATCGCGCCAGCCGTAGATTTGGGTGGTGGAAATCTGGTAACAGATTTTTACAACAACTTCCTCGAAGAATGCGACAGAGATGATCTTCTAAACTGGAATGCCGATGGAACTTATGCCCACGAAGAAGGTGCAATATCTTGTGATTCTGCAGGTACAGGAGGCGAAGTTTATGATGAAGGAGACTGGTCTTTCAATGCTAGTGAAACCGTGTTAACTGAAATTAGCAACGATGGCGACACCAGTACTTTTACCATTGTTTCAATTACTTCAAGTCAGATTGTAGCCACTGTAATCGAAGAATTCGATACAACAGAACATACAATTACTGCTACTCTAATAAAGCAGTAATTTCCTTTTAACACAGAAAAAAGCACGAATTGGATTCGTGCTTTTTTTTGCCTATCCCCAAAAGAAAACCATTACCTCACCCGAATAAAAGACCAGTCCCCGCACAAACCTCTCCAATTGGAATTCACGGAAGGCCAGCCCTGAAGGCTCGAAGAGTCCTTCAGGCGGATTGTCATTACAAAGTATTGTAGAGGTCTTCCCAATTCGGATTTATCGAATTAATTAGATTTAGTTTCCATTTTCTCTTATATCTCTTAATCAACCATTCGCGATGTTTTGCCTGATCAGCATCATCAAATTCTTCAAAATAAACAAGCTTCGATATTTTATATTTTGCAGTAAAGCTGTTCTCGTACAAAAAATTTTTGTGTTCATATATTCTTCTGTGTAAATCATTTGTAAAACCGGTGTAAAGCACTCTATTATTTTTTGTGGTCAGTATATAGACATAAAATTTGTTTAATACAGGCATCATTGAGCCAAGGAAAGGAACTTCTAAGGAAGTAAGTGCCGCAATTGATTCGACGGCCCCGTCTGCCCCCGCATTTATTGCGGGGCGGGGACCATGTTCTTTTGTGTGTAGAATTTATCTATTGTAGATTGAGAAAATAGAAGGCTTCTAAAACTAAGTCAGTTAAAAAAATTCCAGAGTCCCGCAGTTCGCCCCAATAAAAGACCAGTCCCCGCCTGCCTACGCATATTAGCATAAGCTTCGGCAGACAAGGACCTCTTACAATTTTAGAGCGACCTTTAGTTTGGAGTTTTCCGAAAGGGATCAAGAGTTGAAACCTTTCGTTGTTTAATTTGAGGCCTTTGGGCAATTCAAGCCAAACCCTAAAAAATGGAGAATAAAAACAGATTATTTACCTTTGCCTTTTTAAGAAGCATTCAAGATATGGGAAACCAGTGCTTTGTAAGCAATACTTATGAAAGCACTCACCTTTTATCTTACTTATCCGCTCATTTGGCTTGTATCCAGTAGCCCTTTTCCCATCCTCTACAAAATATCCGATTTCCTCTTTTTTATGCTATACCAGGTATTTGGTTATCGCAAAAAAGTGGTGCTCAGCAATCTTCAAAGATCTTTTCCCGACAAAAGCGATCAGGAAATCGATCAGCTGGCAAGGGAATTCTATAAGTATCTCTGCGACCTTATTCTGGAAACGCTCAAGACCGTAACCTGGACAGAAAAAGAAGCCAGATCGAGAGTAAAAATGAATAATCCTGAACTGCTCGATCCCTATTATGAAAAAGGACAAAGCCTTGTGGTTGTATTAGGTCATCTTGGCAATTGGGAATGGGCAGGCCCTTGTTTCTCGCTTTACTGCAAACATCAACTTTTTGTGGTTTATCTGCCACTGAGCAATCCTTATTTCGAGAAAATGCTACAGGGTTCCCGTACAAAGTTCAATACGAAGATCGTTCCCAAAAAAGAGGCCCTCAGAGCAATGATCGGCTATAAAAAGACCATCTCTGCCACAGCACTTATTGCTGATCAGGCGCCAAATCCGGTCACTTCGGCATTGTGGATGGACTTTTTGAATCAGGAGACAGCGGTATTCAACGGTCCCGAAAAAATCTCAAAAATGATGGATTACCCGGTGGTATACATGGATGTAAATCGTGTAAAACGCGGTCATTATGAAGTGACAGCAAAACTATTATTTGATAAGCCAAAGGAGACAGAAGAAAAAGAAATTACCATTGCCTTCAATAAGATTTTGGAAGAAGGCATCCTCGATAGACCAGCCACCTGGCTATGGTCACATAAACGATGGAAACATAAAAGACCTTCAGAGACAGCAGAATGAATGTAGAGACATTGGAAAAACCGAATCAGGAAAAGCCTTTTCTTAAGGGCAGAGAGCTTATTCTTCAAAGTATGAAATATGCTAAGGAAGACAAATTCAGAAGCTGGCTTGAAACTCTAATGACACTGGTATTAATGGCCTTGGCTTTTTCAGGCACGTTTTTTATTAACCAATGGCTTGGAAAACTAGTTTTTAGTGTATTGGCCGGTTTGCTGATTGTTCGCTTTTTTATCATTTACCACGATTTCCTTCATGGAGCTATTTTAAAGAAATCGCCCATGGCCAAACTCATCATGACGCTTTTTGGCATTTTTGTATTAGCTCCCATCAATATCTGGAAAGGCACGCATGATCATCATCATAACAATAATTCCAAACTCAGTAATCATGGAATAGGCTCCTATCCTCTTTTATCCAAAAATGATTTTGAGCGGCTTAGCAAAAAGAAGAAATTCATTTATCTGGCAACACGGCATCCTTTGACGATCTTTTTTGGCTATTTCACCCTTTTCATTTTTGACTTTAATATCAGATCTATCATTAATAATCCGAGGAAACACTGGGATTCTTTTATTGCCTTAGTGCTACATATTGGAATTGCTACATTCATATTTATTTCCGGAGGCTTCCAGACTTTAATATTGAGCTGGATCATTCCATTTATAATTGCCAATGCCCTGGGTGCTTATCTTTTTTATGCCCAGCATAATTTCCCCGGTGCCACATTCAAAGACAATAGAAACTGGGATTATGCCCAGGCGGCAATAGACTCTACAAGTTATATGAAAATGGGGCCGCTGATGAACTGGATGACCGGTAATATCGGCTATCATCATGTTCACCATGTAAACCACACCATCCCCTTTTACAGATTAAAAGAAGCCATGCGTAATATGCCCGAGCTTCAAAATCCCAAGACTACTTCTTTGCACCCCAAAGATATCATCGCCTGTCTTCGACTCAAGATCTGGGATCCGGAATTGGGGGAGATCAGAGCGCTGTAAGCCGCCGCTGCGCAATAAAGAATAAACAATAAACAGAACGAAAAGGATAGAAAATTACGACAGACTTCGTTAAAACTTCGTCTGTTAAAAAAAGACGATCAATCAATTGAAATTCCCAATAAAAAGATAAGCCCCCGTAGAAGCGAAGCGCTTTACGGGGCAGTCAATGCAATGTATGACAATCGGCCGCTTTAAATAACAAATAAAGAAATATGACTCAAAAAAAGGATTAGTCCCTGCCCCCATTCCACAAAACCACTCCAGCCCATACCAAAACTGCATTTCCTACTCCTAATCAATTTATTAGTGCTCCAAATTGTTTGCACATAGAGCCATGCAGCTAAGCCCATTGGCCGCTTGGCGCAGAGCGATGGTGAAGGATTCTGTATTGGGGAGGATTTGAAAAGCTCATTTAACAATTACATATAATATCACACAATTGAGTGCTAGGATATCTAATAATATTTTTGCATTTTAGATGTGTAAATAATTTATAATCAAAATCTTAAAATATGGCAGTCTTACATAAACCTACTGGAGAAGTACATCAAGGTTCAAAAGGAGGAACAACAGGGTGTGGATTCAATACTAATGATCATCCTAGTCATTGGCAAAATACATCTACAAGAATTACTTGTGCTAAAAATGGGTGTAAAAATTAACCGACTGAAATGTTTTACCACATTCTTATTAACACATCTGAAACAAAGGATTTATATGAATTTGATTTTCAGGATATTGAACAAATAAAATCAAACTTTCTAGAACCTTATCTCAGAAATGAAGAGTTTCAATTTGATGGTTATTTTATTGAGCCTTCCAAGGTGAAAAGAATAGTAATTTCTAAGTCTAATCAAACTTCAGAACAATGTGTTTCAGATGCTTATAGCAAATTGAGCCCTAATGTATTAGTAATTTATAGCCAGCATGACGTTGTTTTTGGAAATGACAGGTATTCAACGGATATAACTAGAGAAGTTCTAACTGAGGTAAAAAAGGCGATAGAACCTCAACAAATTGAAGGATTAGAATCTAAAAAAAATGTCAAAAACAAAGAATCAGAGACTAACACAATTTTTCTAGGTTATAGCTATAGACAAATTGATGATGAATTTGTTACTGGATTTAAAGAACTGCTAGAAGATAAAGGATATGAAGTCATTGATGGCAAAGCAGACGGTCTTGGTTCAATTTCGAAAGCAATTATTGATAAAATCAGTTTGGCCGATATAGTAGTAATTGTAATGACCAAGAGGGATAAAAAAGTAAATGAAAAATATACAACTGCTGCATGGCTATTGGAAGAAAAAGGGGCAGCTCTGGCATTTGGTAAAAAAGTAGGAATGTTTGTAGAAGAAGAAATTGATGATTCTGACATTGGTGGAATGCAGGGAGATAATCAGCGTTTTCATTTTACGAGAAATAATTTTCTAAAAGTGGCAATGAATTTTTTAAAAATTCTTGAAAAGGAATATTAAGTATTAAAAATTGGAAAAAAATGAGCTTGAAAAGTTAAGGGAATATTGTAAAACAGTTTGGGAATGCAACAGTGAATGGTCTAGTAGAAAAATGCTAGAACATCATTTAAGTTATTATCTATTTATTATCCAAAAAACTTCCAAACGAAAAAATAAAGACTTATTCGAGAAAGATGCGACGATCATAAATCAAATGATGTTTTCCAAATTACTTCATGTGAAAAAAATATTTGAGGGAGTCAATTATGAAGACTTCAGATTAGGGAAATTGAATAATATTATTGACCCTGGTCAAATAGCGATTCTAGTTCGTAATATGTTTGAAACTGTAGTATTATTTCATCTCGTTTACACATTTCCAAATACAGAGGAAAAGAAAAAACTTATGTATAATCTATGGGTAATATCTGGTCTTAAATACAGGCAAAGATTCGAAGTAACTGCAAAAAAAAAATGAAGAAAAACAGAAAGAAGAGTTAGATACAATTCAAAAAAAAACAGATGAAATCTTGAATTCAGATTATTTCAAAAACCTTTCTGAACGAGAGCAAAATAAAATTAACAACGCTATAAGAAAAAAGGAATTTAAGCTTATTCTTCATGATGAATCGGTAGAGTTTTTACATTGGAATGAAGTTTATCTAAAATTGAATTTTAGAGAGAATATATTCAATGAGATTTATAATTATTTGTCTCTTCATGCGCATCCATCAAACGTTGCCGTATTTCAATTTGATGGAATTTTTGATACTGAGCATAAGCATTATTTAAGATTAGCATATACCAATTTGAGATATGCATTTATGATGTCCAGTGTCTTCATAACAGAATATTTAAATCTTTTCCCAGAGCTAATGAAATATTTTAATCAAATTTCCATTCCTGATCAAATTTTATTGAATTTTCATAATACAGTTGCCCGAGGAGAAAAATATTCCATTAATGATACGTGGAAAATTTTAGGAACTATAAATGAATGATTGAATAAACAGAATCAAAAATCTCAAAGTAATGTCACTCAACGTCTTTGTGCCTCTCTCATGCTCGTCTCTCCTTCATCATTCATTCCAACAGAATATAAATCAACAACTTAGCTATAAAAAGAAGATTCGAAGAAAGAATGTAATTTAAAAAAAAGAAATAATGTATGATTTGATAATGCTGGCGTCAGAATTATTGACAACTGCCTCTGGGTTAAGTGAACAAAATAGAAAAATTAAGAATGAAGCTTTATCTGCAATCCGAAAAGCATTGCATGAAACTATAGTTTATTATAAAAGAATTAAATCTGGTGACGATAGGGATTTAAATATTGAGAATAAATTATCTCAATATTGGGGAGAAGCTTCAATTCCAGTTAGTCATCTTGATAAACATTTTGCAGAAATTTGTAAAACTAAAGCTGAATATTGGTTAATTCCGGATCAATATTCAAATGAAGACTTAGCTGAATTGAATATAGAATTATTCTCTGTTAAGGAACGTTACGATAAAATGTTATTAGAATAATGAAAGAATTATTAACCAAAGATTTTCTTAAAAAAGTTTATATAGATGAATTAGGTGAATTAGTAAATTCTCATCCATATATTTCATTCTTGGTAGTTGCAGTAGGTATTGAATTTTTAGGAAAATGCTTAGATGAATCAGTTGATTGGCAAGATTCGGGACATTCTAAGGAACATTTCAAAAAAGCAATTAATGAAATCCCGAGTTTCACAAAGTACAGATCGTTGCTTAATTCGCATAAACTATATAGTGAATTTAGATGTGGAATGGCTCATGCTAGTTTGCCTGATGCTAAAATAACTCTTTCAAGCAAAGAAGAAGCAACACATTTAGTTGAAACAGGAGATAAAATAAATCTTAAAATAGAAGATTTGTATTCAGATTTTAAACTAGCTGTAGAGCATATAATATCTATGAGTTTTCCTGAAAATAGCAAAATGAATAAGGCAATTCTAAGTGTGCCTGGAGATGACTTTAATTCTGGAACCGATATTGTAACTGGCTCAACTCAATCGTTGGGTTAATCTGCAGTAAAACGGACAGTTTAAATTCTTAACTAGCTTTTTCCCTCTCCTTTTGCTCGCATCTACACACTGTTTAGCTTCCCTTAATTTCGGAATGAGTACTGACCTTATCGCTCAAGACATCCGCTATGCCCTCCACCAACTCGGCGAAATCACCGGTGAGATTACCACGGATGATTTGCTGGAGAACATATTTTCTAAGTTCTGTATTGGGAAGTAATAATAGGTTTCATCAATTCATTCTTGGGTCATTAGATTGTTTTTGAGCTCTTCTATACGCTTCTTTCCAAGTCTGCTCATCTTTAGCTTCGAGTACTTTACATAATCTATCTTGAATCAAAATGACCAAAAAAAGTCCGTCTATTTTGAAGGGGGTTATCAATGATGATTCAGATCTTGATAAATAAGCTTGCACAGCTTCATTGGCAGTCTTATATATCAATTCATTAGTTTCAACGGATACCTTTGACCTAATTTCAATTTTGATTTCCATTATTATATTTCCATTTAAATTTAATTACTTAACACCCTCCTCAATAATCCTAATCCCTCCACCGTCAATTTATAAAACTCGCACACCATTTGATCATTTTTAATAAGAAGAATTCCATTTTTTGGTCTCCATAAATATCGGTTTTATATTTATGTTAATTCGAAAGCAATCAGAATATGGAAGAAATCATTCGTGAATTAATCAAATTTAGAAATGAAAGGGATTGGGAACAATTTCATAATCCTAAAGACCTAGCAGTTGCAATCAATGTTGAAGCTGGTGAGCTTTTGGAGCACTTTCTTTGGAAAAAATCAGAAGAAGCCAACAAGGATAAAGTGAAGGAAGAATTGGCAGATATTTTTGCATATGCCTTCCTTCTAGCTGAAAGGTATGAATTTGATGTAAAGGAAATTGTGCTAGAGAAGATTAAAATCAATGGCCAAAAGTATCCAGTTGAAAAGGCAAAAGGGACCGCAAAAAAGTATAATGAGCTATGATTGTTGAAAAACAATTTACGATCCAACAATTCGAATTCACCCCACAATTGTTCAATCATTTACAATCGAATCATTATGCGAAGGATTTGTGGCCGATTGTTTATATTCTAAGCGACCAAAAAATAAAAGAGGCATATGTTGGAGAAACAACTGATACCTATGCCAGGATGAGTAATCATTTAAAAAGTAAAACAAAGAAGAAACTTACTTCCGTTAATTTGATTGGTAGCGATAAATTCAATAAATCAGCTACTCTTGATATTGAATCCAATTTAATTAAATACTTATCTGGGGACGGCCAATTTCAGTTATTGAATGGAAACCTTGGACTTGCGAATCATAACTATTATCAGAAAAATGAGATTTACTGGGACGTATTTAAGTCCATTTGGGATGAGTTAAGGTCACGAGGAATAGCAAGACATTCAATAAACCATATTGATAACTCAGACCTGTTCAAGTACTCTCCATTTAAAAGTCTTACTGATGATCAAAAAGAAGGCTTAAAAGAAATTCTCAATTGCATTTTAGAAGATGGAATTAAAAACGCAATTGTCGAAGGTGGAGCTGGTACGGGCAAAACTATACTCGCTGTTTTTGTATTTAAACTTTTAGTTACTGATAATGAAGATTTTAATTTTCAGGAATTTGGAGATGATGAGAGCGAGTTTTATGAATTAATCAAAAATATCAAACAACAATATCCAAATCCTAAAATGGGATTAATTATTCCTATGGCTTCCTTTCGAGGCACAATGAAAAAGGTTTTCAAAAATATAAAAGGATTAAAGGCCAGTATGGTTATCAGCCCTGCTGAGGTGAGCAGACAGAAGTTTGATATTTTATTAGTAGATGAATCCCATCGACTTAGAAAAAAGAAAAGCATAGGAGCATATATTGGAGCATTTAATAAAGCTGCTGAAAGGCTCAATCTCGATTCAAATAAAACTAATGAATTGGAATGGGTAATTCTTCAATCAAAAAAAGCAATTCTATTCTATGATGAAGATCAATCCGTTAAACCTTCAGATGTAACCAGTGAAGACTTCAATAAATTAAAGAAAACCAAAAACACTGCTATTAGAAAGCTAAAATCACAATTTAGAGTAAGGGGAGGAAATGCTTATGTCAGTTATATTGATAAGCTATTAAAATGTCAATTAACAGAAGATTCTCCAAAATTTGATTCTAAACATTATGAATTTTTGATTTTTGATTCAGCAAAAAAAATGATGGAGGAAATTAAATCAAGGAATGAAGAAAGTGGATTATCAAGATTAATAGCAGGGTTTTCATGGGACTGGGTTTCTAGTACTAAAGAAACCAGACATTTAAATGATATCAAATTAGAGGATGTAGAATTGAAATGGAATTTCATAACCAAGGATTGGATCAATTCTGACAATGCGATCAATGAAGTGGGCTGTATACATACAACCCAGGGTTATGATTTAAACTATGCTGGAATAATATTTGGAAACGAAATCTCTTACGATAAAACTAAAGATGAAATTATTGTTATAAAAGATAATTATAAAGACCCAACCGGAAGACAAGCTGAAACACCTAAAGACCTTAAAAATTACATAATTAACATTTATAAAACAGTTATGTTGAGAGGAATCAAAGGAACCTATGTTTACGTATGCGACCCTAAGTTGCGAGAATACCTATCTCAATTCATACCAAAATTTGAAGCGGAAAATTTCAATGATTTAAAATATCTGAGTTTTGAAGAAGCTGAACCTTTTATTAATTCCATTCCGCTATATGATTTAAAAGTAGCAGCCGGTGAGTTTGGTGATATTCAAAATCCGGAAGATGTTCAATGGATAAGTATTCCTGAAAATTTTAAGCCATCTAAAGATTTGTTTGCATGTCAGGTCGTTGGAGAATCTATGAATAAAATTATTCCAAACGGTTCTATTTGCCTATTTAAAAAATATCAAGGAGGAAGTAGAAATGGAGAAATTGTATTAGCAGAACACACCCGGTTTAAAGATTCAGAATTTGGATCTCACTACACAATAAAAGAATATCAAAGCAAAAAATCTGCTCAGGATATAGGTTGGGAACATGAGTCAATAATATTAAAACCCTTGTCATATGATAATGATTTCGATGAGTTAGTATTAGAGAATTTAGAAGAGGATGAGTTTAGAGTGATTGGGATTTTTCAGAAAGTGTTGAATTAATATATACCCGTAAAATTATAGTGTTATGAATGTAAAACTCTTTGGAATAATAATGACCCTATTTTTTGGTCTTTCTCTATATTCTCAAGGACAAGTTACCGGAAACCTAATGATCATTTCCTCAGAGGATGCCATTCTTTATATCGATGGAGAAGAAAAGGACAAGGTTGAAAAAGACAAACCTTTCAAGTTAAGTCTGGAAACTGGAGAACATTTGGTGCAACTTATTTCTGAAAGTGACTATGATGAGAAAAAAGAAACTATTGTAATAGAAGCCTCTGCTTTAAAAGTTTTAAAAATCAATTTCAATGATGAAATAATCACAGAAGTAGGATCAAAAAACGTCGCTGATCTCGATTTAGTCATTCCCGGAATGATCAATGGGGATAATAAAAAGGATATTTATTATGCATTTGAAAGCGGAGATGAAATTAAAGTCAATGTCACCATGAGCAATAAAAATGGCACAAATTCACTTAAGATAAAATCACATCCTGAAGGAATTATTGCTTATCAAAATCTTTCATTTCAAGAATTAAATGATGCCAGCGTAAAAATTTCAAAAAGAGGTATTTATAAGTTTGAGTTAGCAACACAACATTCATTTGATCGAAATATACATTTGAATATTTCAAGAAAACCAGCTTCAGAGGAAACAGTAGAATTTAATACCAATGTTTATGAAAAGTGGACTTATGAGCCGGTGAGTATCATAAAACCATCAGAATTTACAATAAATGGTGGTTTTAATGCCAAAGTACAAGGAGGTAAATCGCGGATTATAATCCCCCTTCAATTCCCACCTAATACAACTCAGTGGTATATTGAATATTCAGCCTGGAGAAATCCTGAAGAAATAATGAAAGTACGCGAAAACTACAGTCTTTTTTCCGGGATATTAGGCTTAATGGGCCCTGAAGGTAAGGTAATAAATTTTGCGGTTGAATCATTGTCGCAACCACCAGGAAGTGACATTTGCGATTTATACCTGCTTAATAATCAGAATGTTCAACCATTTTTAGATAAACTAGAATTTTCTTCAATTGGAGCGGGGACAAGATTAAATTTTAAATCAGGAATAATAGAAGTAAAATGTTGTACTGATCAGGAATATTATCTTGGTATATTGAATCCAGCATCTTTGGATGGGATAGAGGTGTTGGTAGAGGTTGTTGCAATTGTTCAAAAGAAAGAATTAATGATGCAGGAATAATAATCTTAAATAAGTTCATTCATATTTTTTAAAATCAGCTCTTCCCCCTACCAACTTCAAAGTTTTATGGGTTATAGACTTTTGTAGCTATTGTGATTGTAGCTAATTACTAAATTATTTTAAATGCTAAGTTTTAGATGATTATTGCTTCAATATCTTCAAATGTACCCCATCCAATTCTGCGACTTTAAGAACAAATGTCCAAGATTTTGAGTCTTCATTGCTTTGCAATCAGAATCGGAACGGATGAATTAATTAAGAGATCGGAATAAAAGAGCCATTATTAATTTTTTCGCTCACGGATGCCTATGGTTCTTTTTAACATTTAATTCGGTTCCTCTAATAATTATATATTAGTTGAGGTTTTAGTTTTATTTTTCGGCACTTTTAGCTTTTGCAATCTGCTTTTGAATTTTATTGGAATTCCTTTTTTGCTGCAATCGACTTAAATATTCCATAAATTGTATATCGAATCCGACGTTAAAAATCAGTGGAAGATCTGAATCAAAGAATGGTTTATTGCTAACCACAGGTGTGCCAATAGAAAGATTAAAATCTAAATCATTGAAAAACGAAATTCCAAATCCTGTAGCAATGATTGGTGAATTGAAATCTTGAGTAGTTCCGGTATTAACCAAATTATATAATATACCTGATCCATAAAGCAAGAAATGAATATTACTGATTGTTGGTTCTCTGGGAGGCCCCACTTTTACATATTCATATCCCCAATATGAAAAGGTCTCTCCTTTTGAGAAGGAATTAAGATATTTGTAGTCAACAATCTTAAATTTTATTCCGATTTTCTCCCCTACAAAAGAATAATTTCTAAGGTTTGATCCATCAGCAAGTGCAAGATCTTTTGTAAAGTAGGAATTGTTTACCCCTACAGTAAAGTGCAAGCCAAGTGGCCTGTATTTATTATAAGGAATCTTTTGAAGGCTTAGAAGAAACCCTTCAACATCTAAGTTAAGTGCAAGCTCACCTTTATCATTTTCTATAACCTTTAAGTAGCTTCTAACATATGTCAGAATCTTATTAATTGATTTGCGCATGTTTTCATCGCTAAAAATGTCACCTGCATCGCTCATGTGATTAATAAAGTGTGCATATGTGTCCACTTTATCAAATTCGTCAATTTTAGTAAAGAGATTTATAAATGCAGGGTTAAAATTGATATTGATGGACTTCAATTCATCGGAAGCTTGTTGTTGAATGCAATTGATGAATCCTTCCATATTCTTTCCTGCTTCCAAAAAATCGTAGGAATATTTACTAAGATTGACCAGTCCCGGTCTGATGTCATTTTCATATGATCTCATATATTCATATCGATTGAGCTCTATATACTTAAGTTTATCCATGAAAGAACCCGCATTTTCTAATGCCTTTTTCTCAGAATCTAATAATTGACTAATATCTGTTATTTGACTTCTTGCTTTTATAAATTCATTTTTGGCATTTGAATAAAACTGATCTCCGTTTCCGCAATCAAATTGATTTTGGATTTCCATTATAACCTGATCGATATCATTTCCCTTGGAAGCTAAAGTTTTGATTAAGCCGTAATACTTCATATGTATCTTGAGGTTATAATGAGCATCATCAAATACTTTGTCTGCAATGACTTTTTTGCTTAGAAGTATTGAATAAAATTGTTGTTTGAATTTGGCATCGAGATACCAGAATAATATACCCCATTGCTTTTTGCCATCCTGGCTCAGATTATTAATATCAATGTTATATGTTGATTTAATAAAATCATTAAAAGTACTTGTACCTATAGCACGCCTATAATTTTCGTTATATGCATTTCCAAAAACTTCTTGCTCTTTTGGAATTTTATTAATGGCTTTAGTTAATTCATTTGATGACTTCATTAGCAATTCGGAGTAGTATGTGGCATCTTTTAATTCATTATTAATTAATTCAATTGGTTGGTTGTTTTGAAGTCCATTTTGAATCTTCTCCATGAGACTTATATAATTACCGAATCCGGTCTTAGACAATTGATTATCAACTTTAACTACAAAAGGTTTAATAAACTCATTGTCCTCTTCATTCTTTAGATTAACATAGGCATTCATCGAGAGGTAATTTTGAAGATAATTGGTCCTTAGAACACCAAGTGATTTTAATTCTGAATTTTGCCTAACTACTTCGGAAAACAAATCAATTAACACACTTATAAACCTGTTCCTGATTTTTTCTTTGGGCGTATTTTGAATTTGAAGTCTACCACTTGAAGAATTGCCCTGATAATTAATTCTGGTGAAATCGAGCAGACTTAATTTGGTTTTATCAAATAATTCTTCATCAACCCCAAATGACAATGCGAGATTTTTTAGATTTTTCCATTCAGCAGAATTCGGTTTAAGAGTTGATATGTAATATTCCGTATAACTGACTACGAATGATAGATTAACAATATTCTCTAACAGATTTTTTATTCTGGTGCTTTCATCTTTCTCGGTCAAAAGAATATCAATATTTTGATCAATAAATGCATAAAAAAGACCATTATCAACCCCAACCTGGCTTAGAAGCATGTTTTTAATGAGCTTAGTCTTTACCTCATTTTGCTTTTCTGCGACAATTTCAGCTATAAGTGCGGCATCTAAATTTCCCTGACTAAATGATATTCCACTTAAACCAACTTGTAAAGAAGGTGCTTGATGTACATCTTGAGATTTAATTGTTGAAATAGTAAAAAATACAATTCCAAGAGTTAAAAAGGTCTTAATTAGGGTTTTCATAATTTTAGTAATCTACCGATTCAATATTGACAATATGGTTTTCAAATGATTAGTCAAAGCAATTTTGGATTTATTAATTACCCGGCTCCTTGAGCTTCTTTTTGGTTTCCGTTAAAAAATTCCCCAAAACCGAGGTCAATAAATGCAGACCTTCGCTGCCACCGCTGATCACACCGGCTGACAGAAAGATATCGCACATATAAAATAAATTCTTTTGAAAATCTTCGAAACCGGCAGGGATGGTATAGATCGGCCCCAAAACCCGGAAGCCTACCAGGGCAATAAAAACACCGATCAAAAAACTGGTTCTCAAGGCAATTTTTGTGGTTTCGCTTCTAAATTCCTGAAGGGTTTCATCAGCACTTTGGAATTCATCTTGTGTGGATTTAAAGCTCTCCTTGTCGAGCAGACCTTCTTTAAACTTTTGTCTGTCGAGGGTTAATCGTTCCTGAATTTTGTTGCGTTCGGATTCCAGTTTGATTTTTTCTGTGCCCCGCCAGATTTTGATCAGAATCTCCAAAACCCTTTCCATCAGGATTGTTACTACCCCAATTGATATAATCACATCGTAAATAGAATCTGCAATTCCCGGTACGGGTTTGAAGTGATCGCCAAAGTTAAGCCCACCCAGTATTATTAGAATCGTAACAATTATGATATAAATAACTCTTCCTGTGGTCATTACCTATTGGTTTAGTCCAAAAATTGAAGAATGGAATATTAAATGTAAGTCCGACAATGCAGAGCTTCAATACCCAAGCTTGGGTATTTTGCTATGAATGCTATGTAATTGTAGGTGGGGTATTGGATGAATAGGGAATAAAATCGTCAAGCCCAAATTGCTCTAAAAACGCATTGTTGAAGATTTCCTGAACCTCTTCACGCATCAAGCGGGATCTTTGCTCCTTCCAGGCTTTGATTTTCTCTTCGCCAAAGGAATTTATGGTCCGGTTTTCGTTCATGTGCCGGTTCATTTTCCCCCAATGCATGGTATAATTGATGTTATTGGATTCCAGCAGAAGCGCCAATTTTTTTACGAATGTATAATTGATATTAACGTCTGCCCCATCCAGTTCAAGCACAGTGGTTAAGGGCCATTTTGTAAATCCAAGCGTAGCCGAAGTGCCTTTTGTGAATCGGCAGGCCATGATTCCGGCCAGCTTGGTTTTTTTATTGACTTCAAGACAGAGCTCTATCACTTTTTTCAAATGGACAGGATCAAAGCCAAAAGCAGCGCTAAATACTTTTCCACGGAAAACGGTATTTTTAAAGGTCTCTCCGATGGTTCCAACCGCCTTTTCGGGTCGGTCATAAGCCGTTTTGAATAGTTTATTGACCATTTTTGGTATGAGGAGGCGGTTTAGAAAGCCCGCGTTGTGTTCAACCATATTGAGCGCCGTCTGTATCAAACCCAGTGCATCGTCGCCATAAGTATAACCCCTCGCATCATTGTCGATTCTATCGTAATTATCGTAATACCCGACCTTGTGCATAATTCTCAGATAGACGCCCTTTTCGAGATTGTCAAATTCAAAATCATGCGGGTTTATGGCTATTTCAAGGTGGTACAAAGGATTGTTCTGATCGCTGTATTGATAGAGCAGATAGGGTTGGAGTTTTTCGTATTCTCCTCCGGAGAGCGCATCTTCAAGTCTTTGATCGAACTTCACCCTGCTGAGTTTTTGCTCGAGTAAAAATTTATCTTCCACTTCCACCAATACACCGTGAATAAATCCAAAACTGCCAAAGCTTATCAGTGCAGCATTGAACAAATCATCATCGGCGATGAATTGGGCATTGATTTTTGAATGAAATCTACTGGAAGTGATTTTTTCGGATGCCCTTTCGATATAAATACTTTTATCGGGCCCGGATACTATGTGCATGCCTTTAATCATTTCTGAAATGGAACCGTAGTCAATGGAGGCGCCGTGAGTATTGGTTGAAAAGGCGCCTACAATGGTCTGCCCATTGCTGCCACCGCTGGCTCTTAAGGATTTGGCCGGACTTTGTTGTTGTTCGAGGTATTCGTTGATTTTAATAATGGTATTACCGCATTGCAGGAAATGATAATTTGAAATGTCATGCGTGTTTTTGAATTGACTAGTGAAATTTGATTCGGTCAATTTAAACCTATGCCTCAGCATTTTGGTATTGATAATTATATCATCGCTCACCGCCACTTTTGTAAATGACCATCCGCTTCCCATGGCTCTGACAGACATGTTTTTATCCAATGCGTCTTTTATAATCCACTGAATATTATCAGTGCATTTATTGTATTGTTCGAGCGAAGAAAGACCCTGCCATTCCGGATCATTCAAATACAATTGATAGGATTGGTTTTCATCGAGTTCCTGTGTGAAATTTTGATGGGCGTTTCTAAATTTCTTAATGTTCCAGTGTGCGATTCCTGCCGGTAATGTCATAGTGTATTATTTAAATTTCTGAATTTCCCGGATCGTAGGCGCAGCATTCATAATCCATTCGCATTGGCACCACAATGCCGAGCGTCGCTGCGGATATTAATATGTTCAATCCATTGTTTTTTGATTCGACCTGGCAAATGCAATCGCAAAGTTTATCTGTGGGCACATCCGGTGGTTGTACCAAACCCCATAGTAAGACCGTTTTTTTGACTTTAACAGGTACGGGATTATTGCTGTCGTATTGATCAACCACCCTGACCGTCATGCAACTGCTCAAATAAATGAGGGTGATAAACAAAAGGGGTATAAGCGATTTTTTATAGCGTTTCATTTGAGGATATTTTAAGTTTTTAAATAGACCAATAAATCTAAGAATCCTTTCTCCGCCGTGGGAATTAATTCAATTTTTGATTTTGTTTAGATAATTCTCCGCATTATCGCCGGTCAGCTGCACCCAAAGCGGCAAATGGTCGGAAAGGTGATAAGTTTTCCACTCTTTGTAATATTTCTTTAGCTGGGCTTCATCGTTTTCGTCATCCACTTTTTTGCTGAAATTGGAGGAGGCTTTCATGTCCTCCAAAAAGTCCTTCCAGTCGGTACTTCTGTAGACCCAATTAAAAATTTCAAGCACGCCGGCGCCATTGTAATCGATGGATCTTCCCTGTTTTTTAAAGGCGATCTGATCGTAGGCTTTATTTTGCAACATATTGGAATAGCCTATTTCTTCGGGCATGAAAAAATCGTTGTTGCTCAGTTGTTTCATGGTTTCATGTTCGCGGCTCACGATATTGAAATCGCCCAAAATGATCAGGTGTTTGTTTTCGTGATTTAGATAGTAATCCGATTTCTTGCTCAAATATTTGGCGATGGCATTGATCTCATCGATACGCTCCTGTAGCTTATCACCGGAACTCGAACCGTAATAAATATGAACGGTACAGAGGTCAAAGCGCAGCCAATTGCTTTGGAATGACACGATAAAAGGCGTTCTTCTGAATTGTTTTCCGGCAGTGACTTTTTTGCCGCTTGTTTCAAGTTTCACCTTGCTGATGAGGAGGTTTGAAGGCAATACAATCTCCCCCGCAATATTTTTAAACCAGACCTTGCGTTTGTCAAAAACGAAAGTCATGCGTTCCCCATTGCCGCCCAACTCAGCGGGTACAATATCGGTGGCAATATAATCCCAGTTATCGCCTAAGAGGGCCATGATCTCTTCGAGTTTGCCGATGTTATTGACTTCCTGCAAAGCGATCACATCAAAACGGGAAATGATCTCGGCGATATAGAAGAGCGAGGAAATGCTCCTTTTTCCAAAACCCTTTTTGGAGTTTTTATCGAGGTCGCGGATGTTCCAGCTGCCGATAAGCACATTGTCATCGGCGTCTTTTAGTGGCAAATTGGAATCGAGATTTTTTCGCAATCTGAGCAGGTCTTTGACTGTTCTTTCGCGGATTTCCTTTTTGAGGTATTTGAGTTTATAGTAATACATATTAATTAAAGCTTTGCATTTGTAATGTATCAGTAAATTCCTGTTGTGAAGGCCTGTTCGCTTTCTTTTTGACAAGGCTTTTGTCTGTGGCTTTGATTCTCAACTCCGAATCAATGGCCTGCACTTCTTGCTGTATTTTTTCAAGCTGTAGTCTCGAATCGGAAGCTACGGGACTGGGCATTTCCACCATTGTGGTATCCATGGCACTTTCATTTTGAAATTCCAAGGCCAGCAGGTTTTCATAGAGCTGCATTAGACTGTCGCGGCGCTCTACTTTTTCGCCGTATTCGCTTTCCACAAGTGTAAAATACTTCTCCCAGCGTTCGCGATGATCATCGGAGACCAAAACGGTTTTGAAATATTCGGCAAAGCGTTTACGCACGGCTACATCCTCCAGCAAGGCGTATTCCACGTATTCTCCTACCTGCTGCGACTCTTTTATGGCGATTTCGCGATCCTGAAAGCCCCATTTTATGACCAGGCTTACAAAACCGATGAGGAAGGTACCCAGGAAGAATTTCCCGAAATCGAGCCAGAGTTTGAGCTTTTCGTTTTCCATTTGAGATTTTAAACTCAAAGTCTTAAGAATCTGGATCAAATTCAATCCCCGAGCTTGGGTATTTTTAAAGAAGATTTTAATTATGGAGAGCGGATTGTCTCAAATTTGAACGACGGCCCCTTTGGGAATGGAATTCAACTATTAATAATTCTAAGGACTGGATTGCCTCAAATTTGAGCGACGTCCCCTTTGGCAATGGAATTCAACTATTAATAATTCTAAGTACCGGATTGCCTCAAATTTGAGCGACGGCCCCGTGACAGGCACGGGGACGGGTCTTTTTTTGGAAATTTTAAAGAGTTGTGCTTCACACAAAATAATAAGGTCCCCGTGCTTGTCACGGGGTCGTCGATACAATATCGACACTGCGTTAATTAGAAGT
The DNA here is from genome assembly GCA_040218795.1 of Cytophagales bacterium. Classification (GTDB taxonomy): domain Bacteria; phylum Bacteroidota; class Bacteroidia; order Cytophagales; family CCMP332; genus CCMP332. The sequence goes on from JAVJQT010000010.1 coordinate 77,258, forward strand.
TTCCCTCCTTAGATAAATGAAGCCCGTTTTAGCAAAATTCTATGTGTATATCCTCACTACAAAAAACCATCGCATATTCTATACCGGTTTCACAAATGATCTAAAACGTAGAACTTACGAACACAAAAAATTTATTTACAAAAACAGTTTCACGGCCAAATACAAGATTGGCAAACTGGTCTATTTTGAAGAATTTGATGATGCCGGCCAGGCGAAACACCGGGAATGGCTAATTAAGAGGTATACAAGAGAATGGAAAATAAACCTGATAAATTCTATTAATCCGAAATGGGAGGATCTTTATTTTAAACCCGATTTAATTTTCAATGAAAAACTCTAATCCAGATTTTCAAGATTTTTCTCAGCGAGATCTACATTAATCTGTTTGATGACGGTGTCAATTTCCTTAGCCTCTTGAGCCATCATGTCGATTATTTCTTCGGCATCCTCATTAGAATCGAGCCGGTAAACCGAAGCTAATCCCATTAAGCGCGCAACCGGGCCCCTCAAATGATGGGCATTCGTATAGGCGTAGCGAATGAGAATCTGGTTTTGATCTTTAATCCGGCTTGTTCTTTCATTGACTCTTTGTTCGAGTTCTTTGTTGAGTTCATTCAGTTCTTTTTGGGTGATCTGCAATTCCCTGTATTGGCTTTCCATTCGCACTGTTTGTTTTTGCAAAACCTCATTGGCATCCATCAGATTTCTTTTAAAATCATCGTAGGCCGATTTGATTTTATAGGCACCAAAAACAAGTACAAAATAAATGGTCAGATAAGTTACGCTCGAGGTAATCGGTTCGATGTCGGGGGGTGCAAAGACAAGAATGAGCAGCAGCATGCTTATGCCATGCATAATCCACATGGTTTTGCCTTTTAGCATGACGGATACAATAAATCCTATTATCAACAATGTGGGAATTCCGGCTGTGGCAATGGGCGACATCCATTTTTGGTAGGATACAGCGGCGATGGTGATGCTTGTAACAAGCAAAACCGATGCTATGGCGTATTTATGACGTAAAAAGTATGCCAGAACACAGGCCAATAGAATTGCAATTTCTATAGATATTGAGATAAGGTCTGAAGGATAAAATATGATATTGCTAATGAGTATTAGAGAAACGCCTATGATGGAAATCCTCAATATTGAATTGAGGAAATAGAGCTCAATATTTTTAAATTCCATGTGCTAAGTATTGGAAGGAAAACGCAAAACTAAGCAATCCTTAATAACAGCTTGATTTTTTGTGGTTTTACAGATTTAAATAACTTTTGGGATTATCATGGGAAATAGTATTCCAGATCTCCTCCCCTACAAAACCCCTGAGGTTCATTCCAAATGCCCGCTCGGAGACTTCTTGTTCTGTCATATAATAATCGGTACCAAATAAAACGCGCTTTCTGAGCTTTTCATTGGAGATTAAAAATGATTTTAAAGTTGCATAGTATTTGGGATCGGCAAGGGTATATGAGATATCCGTATATACATTCTCGTACTGGTTAATGATTTGAATGATTTTGTAAAACCAGGCGTCTTTGGCTTCATCGTGCCAGGAATTCATAAGGAATTTATCCCATTCATTGGCACCACCCCAATGGGCAAAACAGAGTTTGAGCTTTGGAAAGTCTTTAAGCAATTGACAATAGCGTTCTGGATTGGAATAGACATCGGTAAATACTGAGTTTTTAGCTTTGGGATAGACTTCGCCGGTTCGCGGCTCGGTTCTTCTTTCTTTGCTCAGTTTTCCTTTGTAAAAAACACCTCCCCTGGTGCAATGGGTCATTATCGGAATGGAATTTTGCTCTGCATATTCATACACTTTTTCGAGACGGGGATCATGTGGAAAATAACCCAGGGCCGGATAGATTTTTATGCCTGCAAAACCCCTCTCTTCAATGCTATGTCTTACGATATCAAAAATGCCTTGTCTTTCGGGATGGGCGAAAACAAAGGGGTAAATATGATCGCTGTGCTTTTTCTTTAGAAGTTCGAGTTCCAGCAATTGGGCGTCAAAATTTTCAGGTACTTTGCCGGCCCCCATAAACTCCATATCCATGGAAAGGGCCACAAAGGCCGTTTCGGAGGGGTAAAAACCCTGTAGGTGTTTGAAAATATTTTCCTGGCTTCCCTTCTCCCCGATTTTCATAAAGAAGTAATACCTTTTTAATAGTTCAGACCAGTCTCTGAAACCTACTTTTCTCAATACACGGACGAATTTTCTTGAGACGATCTTTTTTGCCAGGGATTTTAATACAGGAGGGAGAAATTTGTCCGGAACATGATCGATGGTGAAAATATGCGTATGGCAATTGTAGATTTTATGGTTCATATAAATCTAATCAACAAGTTTTTTATCAAGATCAACAGCGCTCATTAAGAGTGCATTTTTCAAAAGGTCATTGAGATATGAAATCTTTTTTTGATTAATTTCTCTTGACTGCATGTATATTTCCGGAATTGCCAAAAAGCCATCGCTCAGGCTTGCATCCAGAGCAATTGACTTATTGTTATTGGCGTAATTCTCATCTAAACTTTTGACTGCTGCATTAATAAGAACTATTTTTTGCAGATAGTTGTCAATTCTTTTGCCTGCAATAGAGGATTCATTATAACTAATTTTTGCGAATCCTGTCTCACGTGTATATCTGTCAAGTCTCTTGTAAATTTTTGTACTGTTCCGTCTTGCAGATTCGGACATAATATCAAAAATGAGACCATTCACAAGCGCAACTACGCGATCGTATTTCACTTTAGTTTCATCACTCCTATCAGAGGATATATAAATGGAAACCACCTCATATTTGAGCTTGATCAACGCTCCACAAATGGTATTCTGATCCTCTTGTGCTAAGCTTTTAGTAAGGAATAGGATAAATAAAATACTGAAGCCTAATTTAATTTTCATAAGAAATCTTATCAATTCTTTCTAAAAGGTAGTTTTAAATCAAATCAAAAGCTAAAGCGTATTGCAAAATTTCATAATGTCCTTTGATCATCAGTTTGCGTTTTATGTTTTTGCGATGTTGCTCTACCGTATTTCTGGAGATAAACAGCATTTTAGCAATTTCGGGATTATTATGATCCCGAATAATCAAATTTAATATTTGCAGTTCTCTTCCAGTCAGTGCATTAAATCGACTGATGTACTTTTTGCGAAATTCCTCCTGCTCATGCATACGCGATAATTTATGCGTAAGCGCATTTCCCCTTAGCAGGTTTTTGTTTGTTGTAGCCTCAAAGGCTTTTTTGAAGGTCATACCTTACATTTTCAGACGGTCCTGTATCTAATAGGAACCCTGTTAATAAATCCGCATAATCTTTGCGGTCAATGTTAGTATGATTTGGAAGGAGTAATAAATCTAAAATGTAAATTCGTAAATACAAAAAAATGGATGTGTTATTTTATGCTACTGTCTTGATCTAAAACATAATTGTGCAGATTTATATTTGAAATCAGGGCATAAGAAAAGAATTCCTGGAAATAAGTCGTACAGAATCTCAGACTTAAATTTTTAGGATTTGATTTTCCATTTTGCTTCAAAATCAATAATTTATCCTTATGGAAAATTACGATACACTATCAATGGCGATGAATGCTTTGAAAGAAAGGGGTTTTACAATCGAATTCAGTACGGAAAAGAGCCATATCATTTCCATTGACAAAGATTTGAAATACGAACCGGAAGACTTTGATATCGTAGAAGTTCATCGTTTTGAAGGGATGACCAATCCGGGAGACATGAGCATACTCTATGCCATTGAATCCAAAGATGGCAAGAAAGGCCTATTGTTGGATGCATATGGTGCCTATTCCAGCGAAATTTCACCTGAAATGGCTAAAAAACTAGGGGCAAATTCATAGAAGCATACAAATGGATTTAAAGCAAAAGCATTAATATTCCCCAATGATGCTATCTGCTATAGCCAATTTCTTTAATAGGAATTTCCCCTTTTTCATGGCCAATATGATATTTTGCTAAAAGTCATTCTTCGAGGATTTACGAACCAGCAGAAAAACCGGGCACAAGGTCCAGACAAGCATTAAACCGATTGAGACAAACAGCCCCATATCCGTTCCAAAAAATCTTTGAAAAAGGGCACCTGTATATCCGAGCAATGCTGAAATATCCAGTTTTAATAAAATCAGTATCCGCGACAGATCAATAGGGTTTAGAAAACATGCGGCCAAAGCAAAATTGTCAAGTGGGTAATCTGAGAATAGCATCATCGACAGAAGAATTAAGCCATCGTATATCACGGCAAAAAATAACCACATCAGAATGGCATAGCTAAAACCTTTGATTTTATTATTATTAAAGAGTGCTATGCATATGGAAAGTGCTACAAATATGAATGTCAGAAAAGCACCACTGATTAGTAAGAGAGTGAAGTTGAGAATTTCTCCGGATCGGAATAATCCATAAGCTAAAAATGGAATTCCCAATCCAATGACCAAACTCAGCGACAGCGAAATAGATATTCCGAGGTATTGTCCTAAAAAAATGGTCGATCGCTTCACAGGTTGCGCCAAAAGCAGCTCTGTAAATTCCCGGGCATTGTAAAAGTACATGATGCCGAAAATAGTACCGATCATTGGTGTTAATACCACAATGACATTCATCAGGGTGATCACGGCTTTGGATAAATCATTGTTAAGAAATAATAAAACAAAACCCAGGATGAGATAGAATGCCAGATAAATAAAACTCCATCTGCTGCGAATCAAATCCGAAAAGCTATATTTTAAAATTTTGATCATTTCTTTAAAATCTTGGCTATCGCGTGTTCCAAATCCTCGGTATTTGTACTTGATCTCAATTCAGCAATCGTGCCTTTGAAATAAATATTTCCTTCGAGTAAGAAAAATACCTCATCTGCCAGCTCTTCTACCAAACTCATAATGTGAGAAGTAATTAAAATGACCTTGCCTTTAGATTTCTCCTTATAAATCAAGTCTTTAAGCTTGATTAAAGAAACGGGATCCAGGCCTGCCGTAGGTTCATCCAAAACGAGTACAGGAGTGTCAAACATGAACATAAGTACAATATTCACCTTTTGTCTGGTCCCTCCTGAAAGGTTGCCTAATTTCTTATCCATAAAATCCTTCAAACCGAATAATTCAATCAATGGCTCAGGATTTGAGGCTACATTTCTTACATCTGCAATCATGGATATGATTTCATTTACCGCTAAATTATCGGGGAAACGAGCAATCTGAGGTAAATACCCAAGGTTACTGCGGTATTCATGTGATTTCAAAATGTTTTGGTCCTGATAAAAAATCTGACCGCTATCCGGTATTACCATTCCAAGTAATATTTTCAATAAAGTAGTTTTACCCGAACCATTTGGACCCAGGATTGCATAGATTCCGCCTTTATCGATATTAAGACTGATCTCATCCAGCACCTTTAGTTTACCAAATGACTTACTGAGTTCTTTAACTTTTATCATCGGAATGGATTCATTGAGGGAGCATTATCAATTAGGGCATCTGGCGTGAAAACAGGGGAAACCTTTTCAGAAAAATTAATAATATCTACAAAAAGACTTCGCATTAGGACTATCGCTTCGGGTGTTTTATTAGTGATATATGAAAATAATTTGACAGGCCTGTAGGGTACATCGCCGACGCCATCCTTATCCAGATCATAGCCTGAGTAATCGCTCCAGTAATTGCCATTGAATGTATTGTCGTTTAACATGGAGTTATAGGAAATGCCAAAAGAGTTCCCAACGAAGTCATTGGATTTAAAATGATTGGAGTAGCATCCTCCGGATACTTTTATGGCCCAACCGTTTTGCCTGAAAATATTATCGGAATAGGTCACACGGGAAGAGCCGTCTACATAAACAGCGATGGTATTTCGGTCGAATTTATTTCTTAATACCTCACCATCATAAATTTCCTTTAATAGCAAGCCATAAGAGGCGCTGCCCCAATTATGAATAAATAAGTTATCGACCATTATAATCCATTTAGAAAACATGACTGCTACGCCCGCACCGTTTTTTTCAAAAGTGTTGTTCTTGTATTCATCGTGATTGGAAAACATGAAATGCAAACCATAGCGAACATTGTGATGGCTGTAATTGTCTATAACCTCACTGCTATCCACGAATTCCAGATAAATCCCATCTCTCATTCCGGTAACTTCATTATTGGAGATTAGCACATTATCACAATCCCATAAATGAATGCCATTCCCCGACTGGTCTTCTCTTGTAGCTGTTCCCAAAACTCTGTTTTCTTTTATAATGCCATTCTTTGATTTTTCTATCAGCATGGCAAAAAATGAGTTCCGAATTACATTATCAGAAAGCACAAAACCATTGGATCTGTGTACATAGATGGCGGCGTAGTCTTTGGTATAACTTCTTCCGGAATTGACAATTTCGAAACCCGAGACAGTTATGCTGTCTGCCATAATTCGCAATACATAAGATTGCTTTTTGCCATCCAGTACTGTTCCTTCTTCGCCAAATAGTGAAATTCTTTTTGTAATGTTTAAGTCCACACAGGTATAAACTCCCGGTCGAACGGTTATACTATCTCCATTTTGGGATTTTTCTATGGCTTTTTGAAGATCATTCAGTTGACAATCTCCACACACCAATAAATTTTCGGCATAATTAAAATTTATGATGCATAAAAAAAGAAGAATTGTAAACGGAATTGACCTTGATCTCATCTCCTTAAATTGAATATCTCATTCCTGCAATAAAACTGGCCTTTTCATTCATTTGAATTCCATTCACTTCCTGGTATAAAGGTAATCCGTATTCCAAACCTATTTTGAAATTTCTCCAATAGGCCTTTTCACCAAATGAAAAATTACAGCCCAAATAGGATTTTACTTGACTTTTGCCGCTATTTTCATTATTTGCCGGAGGCGCCATCATAATCATTAATTCCTTGTCAGAACCCAGAATTTCTCCACTTTTAGTTCCTAATACTCTACCTGACAAACTCATCCATTGAAATATATCATAACTCATCCAAGTATTCAAATTCAGTTGATCACCCAATCGGTAGTTTTCAGTGTTTTTTGAAGTTCTCACTATGGCCATTGGCTGAATACCCCATGTCCAATGCTTCACGGAACCTTTGTATGTTCCTCCCAATGAGTAATCAAAAGTGCCACTTCCCAATTGCATAGGGTATGGCAATTTCATATTCTCAGTCATTGGAGTTGAATATCTATTTTGTATTTCTCCCGTAGGGATATTTACGCCGATATTAAGATGAAAAGAGCTGTTTTTCTTTGACATCAAACCATAGAGCGCACTTACTTTGAGATCTCCAAAACCTTTACTCTCCGTGGAAAAAGACATGCCCATCATATTGTTGAGATCCATACTATTTTTCACATAGTTTTGCATTATCATCAGCGTAAAATTGTCGCTAGGAGCATACATTGCACCAATCATATACATGCGCATATTCATTTGCTGTGGCGCAAGCATATAATTTCTGAAAATGTTCATATCAGCTATTTCGGTGTTACCTGTTAAATTTCCACTCATATTCATATTCATGGCCCTAAAGCTGAACATCCATCCGCCTTTGTGATGAAGGTGATCACCCATAATTCCAATTGGTGCATAAGAGCCGGGTTTGTGATGATGATGCGTCGGATGGTCAAGCAAACCGAAACGGGAATCTTTAAATAACTCTTTCAGCTCTCTCCAGGTATATATTTCACCTTTTTTAAGTTTTTGTATTTTAATGACATCTGATTTATTAGAGTAGGCTGAAATATAAGCTCCCATGGGACTGGCGATTACTTTGCTCTTCAAAAAGTACGCCTCAACAGCGGGAATCATTTTTTCTGACCGCAGATAATCTGATACCAACAATATACTAAATCCTGATTCATCATTTTCCTTAAGGAAATTTACAAGGCATTCAATGGCATCGAAATTGAAGATGCTATTATTTTCATCTATTGCCTGAGCTGCAAAATCAAGATCTTTAATAAACATATTGCACTCAGCACATTGATCTTTGTTAATCTTTATGGCTTTTTGAGCATAGCTATTGAAGCAAAGCATCATAAATGCCAGGTAGATAGAAAAGTATTTCATAATCGTTTTATTTTATCTCAAAATGTTTTTGGAGTTCGAGCCAATTCATGGTTTTTCCTTTTTCAAAAGGTACTTCCTCAAGTTCTTCTTTAGAACCAAATGCACTAAGAAATTCGCCCATTGGGCTGGGAATACTTACAGAAATCAGAAATTGAGCCTTTTTCGCATCTATTAATTTCCCCGGATTTAGGTAATCATTTACAAGGAAAAGCTCGGGCCGAACCTTTGTCCAATCCTTGTAATCATTCATCATACACTCAATGGCATCGTATTTATAATTTTTACCTTTTTCAGTTACCAATTGGGCTGCATGTTGTTGATCAACGATTGACATTCTGCAAAAGTCACAGGCGTCTTCACCATAATTAATTGGCTCGGGTCCTTTGCTACATGAAAAAGTAAAAAGCACAATGAAGGCCAGAAAAAGCTGAACTATAATTTTATTTTTCATCATTTGTTTTAGTAATAAATTGTGATTTTCTGCCGAGGAAAAACGCAACCAAAGTCAAGAGCATGCCCAGGCTCAATAATATACCTCCTGCCCGTGGATAGGAAAAGGCATCGAAATTTAAGAGTTTTTTATGACCGATCAATGGAGGGTTGTACTGCATAGGCGTACCATCCGGATTGACCAGTTTCATTATTGCATTGGGGTCAAGATCAGTTCCGTAGTCCACCAACCAAAGATTGAAATCATATATACCCAATGCACCTAAAACGCACATTGTAATAAACCACCCAAGAAACCAGGTAGGCGAGATCTTAATAAAAAGGGCTAAAATTCCTATTAATATCCCCAGGCCTGCCATGAAAATGACCACCTTTGGAAATACGGAAAATTCCCACATGTCCGCAGGTTTCGGAAGGGTTTTCATTCCTATATAGTGGTTTAAACCATCTATATTTTGAATATCAAACTCATTTTCTCCCTGGAGCCCATTAATATAAATATCAATACCGAGCGGTTCCGGATATTGTGGCGCACCCAAACGAATATTCCACATAGGAAATACAAATAAGCCCAACAACAAACTGCTGCCTAAGGCCATAATAATTCCAGCTCGTTTCATTTACGATTTGTTTAAATATTTTTTTAGAAAAAAAGAAGAAAGAGGCAGGTAAAAACACCTGCCTCGAATTTCAAGTATATTATTCATCCAATGACCAGCTCAACTCAATATTTGAGCCTGAGGGAGATACACGGACGTATCCTTGCATTTCCTGGTGAAGCGCTGAGCAGAAATCTGTACAATAGAAAGGCCATACACCGACTCGTTTTGGTTCCCAAACTGAGGTTTTGGTTTGACCGGGCATTACCAGAATTTCTGAAGTTCTTTGTCCGATCATTGAGAAACCGTGTGGTACGTCGAAGTCTTGCTCGTGATTTGTGATATGGAAATAAACCTTATCACCCACTTTAACACCTTCTATATTGTCAGGGGTAAAATGACTCCTGATGGTTGACATATAGATATGAACTTCATTGCCATCTCTTTCCACACGCGCATCGGCTGGCGATTTAATACCATATGGGTGATTATTCTCATCTATTCGATAGATTTTTTTCGAATTTTCAACCAATAGTTCGGCATTACATCCGGCAGCATAGTGAGGCTCTCCGTGCGTTGGGAAATCGTATAGCAATTCCATTTTCTCACCTGAAATGTCATAAATCTGTGCTGAGTGTTCCATTTCCGGACCTGTAGGTAGATAGCGATCCTTTGTGATCTTGTTCATGGCCACAAGATATTTACCATGCGGCTTTCTTGAGTTACCACCGGGGATCATTAAGTGACCAACAGAGTAATAAGTTGGTTTTCTATCCACTACCTCCCAGGTTCCAAGTTTCCACTTCACTACTTCTGAAGAAATAAAGAAAGTGGTATAGGCATTTCCTCTTCCGTCAAATTCGGTATGCAATGGACCTAAGCCACCACTCTGTACGCTACCTGCCAATACATCGTCGTAATTGATGATGGGAATTCCATAGGCATCACCGTCAAATTTCTCTGCTTCAATGGCCGCCAACATTTTGTCAAATGAATGGACGGTAATGTTTGCAGAAAGTTTACCTGCGCCAATGATATATTGTCCACTCGGATCTACATCACAACCATGTGGTGATTTTGGTGTCGGCAAGAAATAAATGGCTCCGGGCACATCCGCAGGATTTACGGTAAGCACCTCAGTCTTCATAGTTGAAGTTGCCGTATGTGTGGATTCATCATATACGTTATGCGCATAATTGGCTGGCATTTTCGTACCACCGCCATTATTTACAAACTCTTCGATCTTTTTCCAATTGACCGCAGCGATGAAATCCTTGTCATTTTGAGAAGCATTAACTTCAAGTAGGCTATTGGCTTCCTCTGTATTGTAAGTAGAGAAGAAAAACCAACCGTGTGACTTACCTCTACCGGGGTGCGAAAGGTCATAGTTAAATCCAGGCATTAATAACTGGAATTTAATATCCATATGGCCATGTTCGGGCTCAACTGCAATAAAAGTTAAGGCACCTTTGAAATTAGATTTGTACTCCTTTATCGGCATATCCTTCTGAGGAACGGGTACCGAGAACCGCGTTCCGGCAACCACGTACTCCGTGTTCTCTGTTATGAATGAAGAACTGTGATTACCGGCGCTGTTTGGTACTTCGATAATTTCCTCAGTTTCAAAGGTGCTTAAGCTAATTCTGGCGATTCTGGGGGTGTTATTGCCATTGGCAAATATCCATCTGCCATCAAGTTCACCATTGGTTTGCGATATATCCGGGTGATGCAAATCATCCCAGGGAATAAATCCAAACGATGTGTTTAACATTGGCTTTGTTTCTTCGGAATATCCATAACCGGAAGTAGGAAATTGTGAAAACACAGGTATTTCCTTAAATAATCTTCCGGATGGCAATCCATAAACGGTAAGATTACCACTGTAACCACCGGATAAAAAGCCATATTGCTCGTCTCTTTCGCCAGGGGCTACATATACCTTCTCGGCTATGCTTGTTCCTAATGCCCCATTACTCTTCTTCTCACCGGCCTGGCCACAGGAAATCAAGAAAGCCAGCGCAGCGATGAAAAAACTATTGATTGATAATATTCTAATATTCATTTTAATGTTATTTAAGGTAAAATCACTGTTTCTATTACATGGATTATTCCATTCGATGCCGGAACCGTTCCAACTATTTTGGCTCCGCCTACAATTACATCCTCGCCATCCACAATTACTTCAAGGTAATCACCGGTAGCCATGTATAATTTTCTGCCTTTATCGGCTTCTCTTTTGAGTGCATCGATATCATAGGATCCGGGAGCTGCATGGCGTGTCAGGATCGTTGCAAGGTCACCTTTGTTTTCGGGCTTGAGCAGATTTTCAACTGTTCCTTCGGGCAATGCATCAAAAGCGCCGTTTACAGGAGCAAATACTGTAAGTGGGCCTGCATTAACCAATACGTGTTCAATTTGAGCAGCCTGAACAGCAGCCACTAAAGTGCTATGGGGCTCCGATGAAATTGCGACTTGCAAAATGTTCGGATCAGACACCTCATCTACAACTGAGGCCTGGCCCATTGGGTGACTTTCAGGTATTGAAGCGTCATCTGAAGCGGTATCGGACTCTTTTTCGGGAGCACAAGACCATATCAGTGCTAAGAGCACCAACATGATAAAGGAGTTATAAAATTTCATTTTCATAATATTATAGTTTTAATTAAAGGGTTCTGAAGTATTCCAAAATGTCGCGAGCCTGTTCTTCAGTCATGTTTTGATTGGCCATAGCGGCTCCGTTGAATTCGACCAAAAGATCTTTAGCACATCTGTCCTGCTCAACCATCAACTGAGGGTCGAGTATCATATTCATGATCCATTCCGGACTTCTTCTATTCATAATTCCTTTTGGTGAAGGACCGATGAAACGCTTTTCGATTTTATGGCAGGCGCTGCAATTGGTTTCAAAGAGGGCCATACCGCGTTCAACCATTTCCTGATCAATGGTTTCTGCAAGCGTGACATTCTTTATTCTTCCTACACCCTTATTATCCAGAGTGATACGCTCACTTGCAGGCACATCGCTGTTTTCTTCAGCGACGGGTTCTTTCATGGTTTGTTCTCTTATCTTTTCAATCTCACTTTTGCCTCCACCACAGGAAGCCAGAAAAATGATTGAAGCAATTGATAAAGCTGAAATAATATATTTTTTCATAATGATGTTATTTGGGATTCAAAGTTGTTTTTAGTTTTAATGTCAATATTTGATTTAGCCGTGAGCAAAACATGATGTAAATCAGTTTCCTACCATTTGTTTGCTAAACATCCTTCGCGAAGCCGGAAATAAAACATTGTTTTCCAGGTGTATATGCGTATGAAGATCTTCTTCAAATTCCTGCAGAAGAGCGTATGTTACCTTAAAAGTCTGGCAACCATCCGGTGGACAGGTGTAATTGTTTGTCAGCTGTGCAATTCTCATAAATCTTACACCTTCAGTAGCATGCTCTGCCTCCATAATTTGTATTGGATTTTCAATGTGTTCAAAATGAGGTTTTGACAATGGAAATCCATCGCGCTCTGCGGAGACCATTGCCTTGATATAGGGAAAGAGTATTTTTTCTTCCTTCTCCATATGTTGCAGCAATGCAATGCTGCCTTCTTCAAATAGTGATCGAATTTCGTACAACTCATTGTGGCGTTCTCCATGCACATTGCATAACTTATCGAGATAGATACGAAGCGCAGGAATGGTACCCAGAATATAAGAATGATGTTTTTGAACAATCCTGTCAATCAATTTGTCCGGATCCAGTTCCTGCCAATTTTGATCTTCCCCGCTTTGAAGAATTTCTTCCAGTTCGGCTATAACCGTATCCAGATTCTGATTCTTTTTCAGACAGGCATCCTGAAGGCTTATTCCACCGCCACAACAAAAATCTATGTTATGAGCTGTCAGAACTTTTGAAGTTCTAAAATTGGAAGCAACAATGTCTCCTACTTTTTGTCTTGCTATATTTTCCATAATTATTAATTAAGGACAATTTTGTCCTTTTTTGTTTTAAATTTTTTTACATCCTTAAAAAACGGTTGCCAGTGATCACCCCACCTCTAAGATCTTTGAGATAAGTGGTAGACAGTACGCCATTAAGGTGATCCCTAACTGCCATGAATTTATCATGAACAGGGCATGGGTGAATACCACTACATTCTTTTAATCCCAATACGCAACCTGTAACAAGGCGATCTCCATCAATCGCATTGACGACTTCCAATAGAGAAATTTGCCTTGTAACGACTTTGAAGCCGCCACTTGGCCCTCTCAGCGATTCCAATAGCTGTGCTCTTACCAGCTTTTGCAAAATCTTGGCCGTAAAGGCAGTAGGTGAATCTATAGCCTGGGCCACATCTTTTAATCCTGCAAGCTTTTGCTCCTCTTCTACCGAACAGAGGTAGATCATAATTTTTAGAGCATACTCACAGGCTTTTGAAAACATAATTTATATTGATTTGCTGACAAATTTAAAGATGAAAATAATTTCGGACAAGTTTATCCTTTATTATTTTATCATTAATATTTATGATTCTAATCATTTTCATTTTAGCCGTTCTTGGCGGTACAATTTGTAGATTGGATTTTGAAATATTGACGATGGCTATTCAAATTGATTTTAATGCTTTATAAACTACTATTATTTCTAATCCTTAATTTTATGGGATTGGCCCTTGGCGCAAAATTTACGGGTTCAGGTGTTTCTTCGGATTGGTATCAGAATTTAAACAAGGCTCCCTGGACCCCTCCCGGTTGGGTTTTTGGAGCTGCCTGGACCACCATAATGCTATGTTTTTCGGTTTATCTCGCTTATTTATGGAAGGCATCTGAAAACAAAATTTTATTTGTAGTCCTTTTTACATCTGCCCTGCTGCTTAACATCGCATGGAATCCGCTTTTCTTTCATTATCGTGAAACTTTATTGGCTCTTTTGGTGATCAGCCTCTTGACCTTGTTGATTGGCTTTTACTTTATTTATTATTTAAAAACGCTCCAATATTATACTATCCTAATTCTACCTTATTTGATTTGGATGCTCATTGCTACTTCGCTGAATGCTTATATTTATCTAAATAATTGATCATGAAAGACGCGCATTTTAAGAAGCTGGAAAAAATGTATCTCAATGCCAATATTAATTCGGAGTTCTACGAATCTACTGAAATCGAGATTTTGGATAAATCGGCCAGGATAAGCATTGATGTTTCGCCCAAATATTTTCATGCCCTCGGCGGAATTCACGGATCGGTCTATTTCAAATTGCTCGATGATGCCGCTTTTTTTGCAGTCAATTCCCTTATTACCGATGTATTTGTACTCACTAGCTCTTTTAACATCCAGTTTCTAAGACCTGTGAGCTCCGGAAAAATTACAGCGCATGGAAAAGTCAGGTTTGTTTCGGGAAAAACAATGATGGCAGAGGCGGTTTTGCTTGATGAAGAGGGCAAGGCTGTCGCTTTTGGAAATGGCAATTTTGTCAGAAGCAAGGTCCATCTTGGACCTGAAATTGGCTATGCCTAATCATTTGTAGATTGTTTCAAAAACGATCCTGGGAACCTTATATCTTTAATTGCTGAGCGTAAAGATTCAATTTGATACGGTCAGGGCATTTTCTTTTTCAAAATCCTTAACCCAGCCCGCCAGCACTTTTACCCAGGTTTCATGATCATTCATACAGGGAATCAAGCTGAACTCCTCCCCTCCATTTTCTAAAAAGGTTTCTTTTACCCCCATTCCGATTTCTTCAATCGTTTCCAGACAGTCCGATACAAAAGCCGGACAAACCACAGCCAGTTTTTTCACTCCAGTTTTTGCCAAATGCTTTACGGTGGGTTCGGTATAGGGCTCTATCCATTTATCACTCCCCAATCGAGATTGGAAGGCAAATGAATATTTAGCCAGTGGGATATTGAAATACTCCGCGATTAATTCCGTCGTTCGTATTACCTGATGTTTATAACATGTTTTATGCGCTTCTGAATCAACCTGACAGCAATTTTCTACTTTGGCACAATGACAACCGGTAGGATCGCTCTTTCTCAAATGCCTGACCGGCAATCCGTGATAGCTAAATAATAGATGATCAAATTCCTTGCCTGCAATGTTTGGATACATGCTCTGCGCTAAAGCAAGGATATAGTCTTCCTGATCGTAAAAAGGCCCCTTTACCTGCATTTTCAATTGAGGATATTTCTCTGCAATTACTTCTTCTGCTTTTACGACTACCGTCTCATAACTCGACATGGCATAATGAGGGTAAAGCGGAACCAATAAGATTTCCTCCATGCCTTCAATGGCCATTAATTCATCAATGGCAGCTTCAATCGACGGATTTCCATAACGCATGCCAAGAGCCACAGGAATGGTAACTTCCTTTTGGACCTTTTCTTTGAGTTGTTTCGATATGACAATCAAAGGCGAACCCTCATCGGTCCATATGGATTTATAGGCATGGGCGGATTTCTTTGGACGGAAATTGAGGATAATGCCTTTGACGATAAGCGCTCTCAACCAGTAAGGCACATCAATTACTCTTTCATCCATTAAAAATTCATCCAGATAGCGTTTTACGTCGGGTACTTCGGGTGAATCGGGTGAGCCAAGATTTACGAGTAATATTCCTTTCTTTGTCATAATGCAAAACTAACAATTGTCATTGGTGCTGGTTTCCGTTTTTTGGTATAAAATTTCCTTAATCGGATATTTGCCTGAAATTATTTTTTCAAAAGCGTTCTCATGAAGCAAAAACTCGAACAAAAACTCCATCAGAAAAATACTTTTTTCCAACGCATTCAGGATTATTTAGGCGAATTTGTCTATGGAGGAATCGATGGAAGTGTAACGACATTCGCAGTAGTGGCGGGTTCGGTTGGTGCCGGTCTTGATAGTGCTGTTATTATAATTTTGGGTTTTGCCAATCTCATCGCGGACGGTTTTTCAATGTCGGTCGGCGCATTTCTTTCGGCCAAATCGGAGCACGAAAATTATGAAAAACACAAAGCCATTGAATATTGGGAAATTGAGCATTTAAGAGAAAAAGAAATTGATGAAATACGCGAAATCTATGAAGCCAAAGGTTTTGAAGGCGAACTTTTGGAACAGGTGGTTGCTAAAATAATTGAGGACGATGATGTATGGGTAGACACCATGATGAAAGAGGAGTTGGAAATGGCCAAAGACGATAAATCGCCATTTAGCGTAGGACTCTTTACCTTCATTTCTTTCATTGTTGTAGGCCTTATCCCTTTGATTGTCTATCTCTGGGATTTCATCCGCCCCTTGCAAATTGATCTTTTCATGTTGACCTGTTTACTCACCAGCATAGCATTTATACTCGTGGGATTTTTAAAATCCATGGTCACCGGCGCAGGAAAATTCAGAAGTTCCATGGAAACGCTTCTTTTGGGTGCCATAGCTGCTGTACTGGCTTATTTTGTAGGTGATTTTCTTGAAAAAATTATTCTTCAGGCTTAGAAAATGAAGTATTTAGTCTTTATCACATTGGCCCTGCTGATGGCCTGCAAAAGTTCAGAAATCGTACTTCTCGAAAAACAATCGGCGCTCAAAGGACATAATCCCTGTGAGCCCAGTATTTTTATCAACCCCATTGATTCAAAAAACATTGTGGCCGGGGCCATTATTGACCGTTATTTTTACAGCAAAGACGGAGGCAAAAAATGGAAAAGCGGTAAACTCAAATCCAGTTATGGTGTTTTTGGCGATCCGGTGATTGTTGCGGACTATAAAGGCAATTTTTATTATTTACACCTCTCCGATCCCAGCGGAAAAAACTGGAGAAGTGATGAATTACTGGATCGAATTGTTTGTCAGAAATCGACCGACGGAGGCGTCACTTTTGATAATGGCACATTTATGGGATTGAACAGTCCCAAAGATCAGGATAAACACTGGGCGGTAGTGGACCCTAAATCCAATAATATATATGTCACCTGGACCCAATTTGACAAATACAATAGCGCAGACCCGAATGACAAGAGTAACATTCTTTTTAGTAAATCCACAGATGCGGGCGCCACATGGTCCGAAGCAATCCGAATCAACCAAAAATCGGGCAATTGTCTGGACGATGATCAGACTACTGAAGGCGCAGTACCTGCCGTTGGTCCAAATGGTGAAATATATGTGTCCTGGTCCTATAATGATACCATTTGGTTTGATAAATCCACAGACGGAGGCAAGACCTGGCTGGAGAATGACATTGTTGTCGTAAATCAGGTTGGCGGTTGGGATATGGACATTCCCGGAATAATGCGTTGCAATGGCATGCCAATAACCCTTTGTGATTTATCCGATGGCCCAAATTCGGGTAGCATTTATATCAATTACGCCGATCAGAAAAATGGTATAACCGATACGGACATATGGCTTGTAAAATCTGAAGACAAGGGAGAAACATGGAGCAATCCTATAAAAGTCAACAGGGATTCGAGCAACAATCATCAGTTTTTTACATGGATGGCCATCGACCAAAGCGACGGAAATTTGTATGCGGTTTTTTACGACAGACGAAATTTCACCAGTACTGAAACGGAGGTATTTTTAGCCTGGTCTAAAGACGGAGGAGAAACGTTTTTCAATAAAAAAATCAACGAAGAATCCTTTGTACCCAACCCAATCGTATTTTTTGGCGATTACAACAATATTTCAGCGAATGATGGAGTGATTGCCCCCATCTGGACAGAAGCGCAGGGGCTTCAAACGGGAGTTTATACCAGGATTATAAAAAAGGAAGAGCTCGAAGATCAGAAATGAACCACTTTTTTGGTTTCAAAGAATTCTTCTTCAAAGAAATCGCTGATCGGCCAGATTTTAAAGGGGCGTTTTAACTCGAGCATTTCCTCCTTAATATCCCCTCCTTTCAGATAATAAATGCCATGTTTTTCAAAAGGACTCTTATTGTTTTTTAAATGGCCAACCCAATGAAAAAAGGTAGTGGCTCTTGCCACGGCCCTTGCGGTTATAAAATCGTATTTTTCTTTGATTTCCTCTGAGCGGATCTTTGTTGCCTTAACATTTTTTAATTCAAGTTCATCGACAAGGCCCTGAACCACTTTTATTTTTTTTCCAATACTGTCGATCAGGTGAAACTGAACTTCGGGAAACATTATGGCAAGTGGTAATCCGGGAAAACCTCCTCCCGTTCCCACATCCAAAACGCTAGACCCATTCGGAAATGAAATAACTTTAGAAATGGCCAGAGAATGCAAAATGTGGCGCTCTTCAAAGTTGTCCATGTCTTTTCTGGACACACAATTGATCTTTTCATTCCATTTTGAAAAACCCTCGCGGAAATCCCTATAGGCATTGAGTTTATCCTCTTTGAGTTCGGGAAAATATTTATTGAGCAAATTCAATCAGATAGAATCTTTGCGGTGTTTCACAAAATCATAAAGCAATTCTCTTGCTCTGTGAAGTTGGGCCTTAACCGTTCCTAGCGGAGCTTCCAATTCTGTGGCAATTTCATCGTAAGATAATTCCTTGAAATAACGCAGTCGAACCAAATGTCTGTATTTTGGTGGCAATTGGGTTACGATCTCCTGCATGATCTCAATTTTCTCACTTCTTATGGCCTCTTCCTGTGGATTTCGGTTGGAGTCTTTGATATTTACAGGTATAAAATCCCCATCTTTGTCTTTCATCGAACCGCTGATGCTGGTGGTTTGAAGTCGCTTTTTTCGTATAAAATCGATACAATTATTGGTGGCTATTCTGAATAGCCAGGTGCTAAAAGTATAATCGGGATTAAATTTTTTGAGATTTTTAAATGCCTTTCCAAATGCTTCGATGGTGAGATCTTCAGCATCATCCACATTCCTCACCATTTTCAAAATCATATGATAGACCGATTTTCTATAACGATGAAGCAAATCGGCATAAGCTTTTTGATCACCGGCTTTTGCGGCATCCACAAGCTTAAAGTCTTCAAGCGCTTTTTCAGAAAATTTTCTTTTGTCTATCGCCATTCGATATTGTTTCTCAGTCGGCTTTTAAGTCCGAGCGCCAAATTAATACATATATAAAGTAAATCCAGTACAGGAATAAAAACAATGTTTATTTCCGATCCGCTTTTCAGAGATAATCGCTTAAAAAGGTAAGCATATAAAAGATTTCTTATGAGGAATAATGCCAAACAATAGGTCCAATGTTCGGGGAAGAACAGAAGTGCTAAGGCTAGCAAAATATAAAACGGAAGGGTCAGATAATTGAGGATCAGTTCTTTAAGAATTTTATTTGGATAGTAATTTCCCGCCATCAAATGTCTTAGTTTCTGGTTAAGCCAATCGTGCCAATTGCTTTCGGGTATTGATACGGTTTGTCCATCATTTGTAACACATGTATTGCATTTTTTTTGAGGATCCAGATTTTGTATCAATAAGTCATCATCCCCAAAGGGAACCTTTAGGTTTTTACCAAAGCCTCCCTTGCTGTGAAAATAGCTTTTTAGAAACATTTGATTTCTCCCTAAGGACATATAGGCTTTCCCCTTCCTGGCGAAGTAGATCATGCTACCTGCAGTCCAGGAGGTATCGTATTGAATGATTTTATTTAAAAAGCCGGGACGTTTTTCATAAGGCGATAAGCCAATAACAAACACATCATCTCCTTTAAGTGATTCTCCCATTTCCTTTATCCAAAAATCAGTTTTGGGATAACAATCGGCATCCGTCTGTAAGATCAAATCATATTTTGCTATTTCAATAGCCTTCATAAGGGCATTTTTCTTTGGAGAAATTTCAGGGAGAATATCAGACTGTTTTTGTTTCAGAATAATTAGGCGCTGAAAATTTTCCTTCTCTTTTTCGAGATAGGCCAGTGAATCGTCGCTGCATCTATCGAGAATAATAATGACTTCCCAATCCCGATTGTATTTTTGATTCCTCAGTGCCGGAATAAGCTTCTTAAGATTTTCCAACTCATTCTTAGCAGCTATAATTACTGAGATTGGTTTCCCGGGATTTCTTTTAGAAAAAAGATTAAAAGAATTGATTTGTGAAATCAGCCATAATATCTGAATCAGGGCACATATTGAAGATAAAATGAATAATATTTCAAACATTCGGATTTGAAATAAGCAAAATTTATTATCAGATGAGCAGAAAAATTAATTTTGCGCCGAAATGCTCGAATTTAATATACAGGCCAAAAGCTCCGAAGGACATTCAAGAACCGGTACGATTAGCACGGAACACGGTGATATACCTACACCCATTTTCATGCCCGTTGGTACAGCCGGAACAGTAAAAGCCCTTCATCAGAGAGAACTTTCACAAGATCTCGATGCCAAAATCATTTTGGGAAACACCTATCACCTTTATTTGCGTCCGGGAATGGATGTATTGAAACAGGCCGGTGGGCTTCACAAGTTTATGAATTGGGAGCGGCCTCTCTTGACCGACAGCGGCGGTTATCAGGTTTACTCTTTGGCACAATCGCGTAAAATTTCTGAAGAAGGCGTTGAATTTCAATCGCATATCGACGGTTCCAAGCATTTATTTACTCCTGAAAACGTTATAGACATTCAAAGGGGAATAGGCGCGGATATCATTATGGCTTTTGATGAATGTCCGCCTTATCCTTGTGAATACGATTATGCAAAAAATTCAATGCATCTGACCCACCGATGGCTGGATCGTTGTATTAAGGCAATGAATAAAACAGAGGGCAAATACGGCTATGAACAAAACCTCTTTCCAATACTTCAGGGAAGTGTATTTAAGGATTTGCGTACAGAATCGGCTAAATACATCAGCGAGACAGATCTGCCCGGATGCGCTATTGGGGGATTATCGGTAGGAGAACCACATGAAATGATGTACGAGGTTTGCGACTGGGTAACAGACATTCTTCCTACAAACAAACCAAGGTATTTAATGGGTGTAGGCACGCCGGAAAATTTACTCGAATGCATAGACCGGGGCATCGATATGTTTGATTGTGTTATGCCCACAAGAAATGCAAGACATGGAATGATATTCACTTCCGAAGGCATCCTCAATATCCGAAATGAGAAATGGAAAAACGATTTCAGCGCTTTGGACGAAAATGTAGATCTGTTTATCAATAAAACTTATTCCAAGGCCTATTTAAGACATTTAATTATAGGCAATGAGATACTTGGTGCTCAAATTGCAAGCATACAAAACCTTGGGCTTTATCTTTGGTTGATGAAAGAAGCCAGACAGCATATCGCTGAAGACAGCTTTTCTTCCTGGAAAAAAGAAATGATTGAAAAATTAAGCCGAAGATTGTAAGGTGAAAAAACTCGATTGGTACATATTTCGAAAACTAGTGGTGGCCTATGTCTTTGTAGTGGTCATCCTATGTCTCGTAATTTGTGTAATCGACTGGAGTGAAAAGAACGATGATTTTGTTCAATCCGATGCCACGCTCAATCAAATCCTCTTTGATTATTTTTTAAATCTGATCCCCTATTGGGCCAGTGTGCTGAGTCCATTAATGGTATTTATCTCTTCCATATTTGTCACGGCCAGATTGGCATCGCATACCGAAATAATCGCCATGTTAAGTGCGGGAGTTAGCTTTAGACGAATTACACGGCCCTATTTTTTAGCAGCAATATTAATTGGTTTGGTCAATTTTATAGGTATAGCCTGGTTTATTCCAAAAGCCAATACCACCCGACTTGCTTTTGAATTCACTTATTTAAAAAATCAGTATTACTACGATGGCAGAAACATCCATATAAAAACATCGCCGGACACTTACGTTTATATGGAAAGCTACAATAACCGGCTCGAAGTGGGTTATAAATTTACCATCGAAAAAATTGTTGATAATCAGCTGCTTTCAAAATTGAGTAGTCCCAAAATCAATTGGAATGAAGAGCTGGAAAAGTGGCATTTGAATAGTTATACCATTCACAATTTTGGGCCGGAAGGAGAAGAATACCTTGAAGGCAGGTCGCTCGATACCGCTTTGAATTTTTTACCCGATGATTTTGAACGCCAGGAAAGGTTGTACGAGACATTCACGGTTTCAGAACTTACGGATTATATTAGGGAATTAAGGATGCGTGGTGCCGAAAACATAGAACCCTATATTATCGAGAGGTATGAACGCTTTACATATCCGGCGGCCATTGTAATTCTTGCATTAATGGGACTAATCTCCGCTTCCAGAAAAAACAGAAGAGGTACAGGTGTTCAGATTGCCTTCGGCTTTGTCCTGGCATTTGTGTACATTCTTTTTGTAATGATGAGCAGAAGTATTGCCCAGGTGGGTGGTTTTTCACCTTTGATGGGAGCCCTGTTCCCGAGTATTGTTTTCGCACTAGTGGCATTACTCATGTATCGCAACGTACCGAAATAATCATGAACAAAGATTATTTCAAACTTCATTTTATCATATTCATATGGGGCTTTACAGCAATATTGGGTAAACTCATAGAAATCCCATCAATAGAATTGGTTTTCTACAGAACCGGAATAGCTGCCGTTTTACTGGCCATGTGGTTTTTCTTTAAAAAGCAGTTATTGCTTTTAAAATTTAGAGATATTCTTCCTTTGCTTTTTACAGGTACCATTATTGCCGCGCACTGGATATTTTTCTTTTTATCTGCAAGAGTGAGTACGGTTTCGGTTTGTCTGGCCGGTATGGCTACGGTGACGCTTTTCACAGCCTTCCTAGAACCTCTATTTTTTAAAAGAAGGATTTCTTTTCTTGAAATATTTTCAGGCCTTTCGGTAATTCTTGGTCTCTATATTATTTTCCGTTTCGAATTCGATCATGCCCTAGGCCTTTCGATCGCTCTTCTTTCGGCATTGCTGGCGGCAATTTTCTCAATTCTAAATGCCTTTTACACAAAAAAACACGATCCCTATGCCATTACCTTTTACGAAATGGCCGGCGCTGCATTGAGTATTGCTATCTTTTTTATTCCCTACGCTTATTTTGAGATTGCTCCAAACGGAGAACTGCAATTGAATCCTACGGCAATGGATTGGTTTTATCTTTTAATCCTTTCAGGGGTATGTACAGTTTATGCCTTTAGCGTATCAGTAGAAATAATGAAACGCCTCACGCCTTTTACGGTCAATCTTGCCGTAAATATGGAACCTATTTACGGTATACTATTAGCCTTGCTGATTTTTGGGGAATCTGAAAAAATGTCTGGAGAGTTTTATTTAGGGGCTTCTTTGATTATTGTAACCATTATCATCAATCCTTTAATCCGTTATCAACAGAAAAAAGGAAGAATTAGGGTTCCAAAATTTTAATCGATTATATCCTTCAAATGCCATTCCCGCACTTGAATGATTGCATCAGTCTCGGTATCGTAAACAAAAGCAATTACATTACAGAAATAAGGATCATATCCATCTTCCAATTGATAGGTATATGCCTTACTTATAATGGCACCTTCTTCAATACTCATTCCCGCACTTTCATTTAATAAATCTCCCCAGGTTCCGTTCATTGAACCTCTCAATACATGCATGTGAACGTATTCTTCTATGTCTCCAACCGGATAATTGGGGTCTCCTGTATTCACATAATTTTTTTGCCAGTCGATGATACTATCCTCGGTAACATAAACACTTATGTTCAAATCCTCATACACGATTGCATTAAAATGTGAGCTAATGCTGGCGGAAATGGTTTTTGAATTTTCATCAAAGGATAAATTTCCCGTTATCGCAACAAAGGTATTCGGCTCTTCAAGTATATCCTGAATGCTCTGCTCAAACGTGCCGGGCAACACAAGTTTGCTTCCTCCGATTTCTTCTCTGTTTACCAATCCTCTGGGTATACCTGTAAGACTTACTCCGAATTCCTGATCCAGGGCATCACCAAGAGCAGTCGTGAAATTGGTAGTAAATTTTGGTGCACCGGGAGGAGCCCAATTGGCCAAACTTCCCGCATGAATGGAGATGACGGCCAATTTATCTTTGTACTGATCCTGTGCCTTCAAATCAGCCACAGTTCTCGCACCGCCGGGGCAATTGCCACATTTGTGTCCTGTGTATTCTTCGATAAGGATTTTCTTGGCAAAACTCTTTTCCACCGTATCGTTTCCTGTTGTATCCACGGGGCCGGGTACGCCTTCATTTTCAAGTACATTCCCGTCAATAACATCACAGGATACGACAATAAATAAAACGGATACAATCAATATAATATTTTTCATAATCACTCTCTAAAATGAACTGGCCAATGTTAAGGTCACTCCGGTGTTTTCTGGAACCGGACGACAAATTCCTCCTACGCAAAGAAAACCACCTCTCTGACGGCCGCCACCAACTTTAATAGAATAGGTGTCTTTTCTGTAGCCAACAGCTCCGGAAAGATAAAGATTCCTTCGCTCAGCATTTGGATTACCATAATTGTATTCACCTAAGGCATTAATAAACCAATGAGATGTTAATGTTTGCTCAAATAAACCTGTAAACCAATCGCCGAAATCCTGTTTGGTAGAAAGGTGTTGTAGCTCTAAACGAGAAGTATATCTTTTATTATTGACTTTGTAACTATAGGTCCCTTCAACAATTCCTATCCATGATTTTACTTTTATCGCATCACCGGTTAGGGTAGCCGGTTGAAAGACGTAATTAACAATTTGTCGAATGACGGATGCCGTAAACTTCATCTTCTTGCTTACTTTTTTTGTAATCTCAACATTTACATCTCTATAGAATACATCATCGCCTATTTCGAAAAAGTTGGATTGATATTCATTTCTGATACTGTCACCTGATGGCGTTCGGGAAATATCATTTACAAAAGAAGTGTTTATGGCAATGTTGGTACCGTACTTCCCTCCAAGCAAGGTGCCTCTTTTAATATTGTAAAAAATATCTGCCTGAAATGCCATTTCACCCTGAGGTACTGTTGGATAAGAATAAAGTGAGCTCAAGCGATAAGTATGCTGACGAGTAAGCGCAGGCTGATAATTTATAAACAAATCAAACCCGGTGGCTGCTCTGTCACTTCTGAAATCCATATTATCCCAACGCTTCATCCCTATACTTGCACCAAAATTATTACCGGTAAAAGAGGCATTAACTAAAAGTGCATCACCTTCATTATATGAATTCTGATTGATTGTTGAAGGATCATTGACTTTATACGCGTATTCCGCATTTAGATTAAAGCCTCCTCTGCTCAGGTTGATTCGCCCTGCAAAATTGGCAACATTTTGAGGTAGTATTAAGGTAGAATTACGATCTTCTTGGTATCTGGAAACTAAGCTACCACCGATAATGACTCTTGTTTTTGCTGCGTTTAAAGATGTAAAAATATCATTGATCGAAAATTCGCCGTCTAATCCTCTCACTACTCCAGGGCTTTGATCAAAATAAAAACGTTGTCTCCCGATTATTCCTTTTAAAAAGATTCCGGGAATTGGTTTATAATGCACCCTGATTCCATCGATATTATTATCTAAACCAAGATACCACTCCCAATAGGCCCGCAATGTTAATCCATTACCGAACTGTTCGTAAAAATTACCTACAGTAATATCGAGTTGATCATTAAAATATTGGGCATATCTAAATGTTACACCGGTCTGATCGTAACGTCTGTCAAAGCCTAGTAGAGCAGGCTCATATGATTCTAGCCTCATTCCTGCTTTGAAATTTCCTGCGCTGTAATTAAAATTACCATAGGCATTCATACCTGCCCCCTGTGGCAATTCCTGGGCATTTATGGATTCATCCTTCACATAATACTGTGCGTCAAGTAGAAAGTCACCGTGTAATTGCCCACCCGTTATTGAACCCGCATTGAAACCTCCACTTGTATTATTTTGTGCTGATAAATTGAATGTGCCTAATCCTAAACAGGATAAAAGTAGTAGTCTTCTAATCAAAATTTAAGTTTTTGCTAGTTAGAACTCATTTCAGATACCTCAACCACCTTTTGGTATAATTCATCTTCGTCACCGGGAGCGTATCCATTATGCTGCCATACAATATTTCCGTTCTTATCAAGCAAAAAAGTATGCGGCACATTGTTGACGTTTAAGGCTCTTCTTAAATCAGAATTTGCATCAATATAAATGTCGTATTCCCATCCTTTCCCTCTGGCCAAAGGCCCAACTTTGGCAATATTTCTGGTGTCGTCGATGGATATTGCGATCAATTTTACATTGGTTTCGTCTTGCCAATCCACATAATAATCTTTTATAGTATTGAGCTCAAGTATACAGGGTTTGCACCAGGTTGCCCAAAATGATAAAATCGTTGGCCCTTCTGTATTGTATATTTCAGATGCCGAAACCGAAGTATTTTTCAAATCTTTAATTTCTACATTCGGAACTTTCCAGGTCTTCTCCTGTGCTAAAAGAAGTGATGAAAAAAGGACAAATGAAAGAATAGCTAGTGTTCTAAAAAACATAGTATGGGATTTTGGGTAATTCTGTTTATTTTTACCAATTGATTCTCTTAAGAGAGGTCGAAAATAAAAAATCTTAAAACATAAGAGAAACCAAAGCGCTAATATGAAATATATTTTTACTTCAGCACTGATTCTTTTCCTGTTCATCAATACCTTTTCACAAAGCCTCAGCATTGTGAGTCAAAGCTCTGATTCCCTTTCAGGAGATTTCTATACGGAAATGGAAGCAAAAATCACGCTAGAAAACACATCTTCCAATACCAATACCTATGGGGTCGAGCGTTTTGAATTGGATATGGCTACAGGCCACAGTTCTTATTTTTGCTGGAGTATTGATTGCTATCCAACGAATGTTTCCCTTTCAACCAGCTTTGTTACCCTGGCACAAGGAGAGCGCGATTCAACATTTATCGGTTATTTAACACCTTATGACGGCAGTGGTGGAATTGAAGGTACTTCGGTAGTGAAATATGTTTTCTTTAATCAAAATTCCAGCAGCGACACCATAAGCAGAGTATTTGTTTATACCGCCTTTTCTACTGTCGGCATTAAGACCAGAGTTTTGGACGAAAATGATTTCTATGCTTATCCAAACCCTACTGTCAACACATTGAATGTGGCCTTCGGTGACATCAAAGGTTTCAATTCCGGAAGAATAATTATCCGTAATGCATTGGGTTCTGAACTAATAAATAAGGCCATCAACATCAATGATAATCTGACAAGCATCGATGTTTCTTCTCTTGAAAGAGGGGTTTATTTATATACTGTTCAGTTGGATGGTCAAAAATTTCAGACCAAAAAATTCGCAATCTCAAAATAGTCTCAGGACATTTAGCGTTAGTCAATTGATTTAATTGTCAATTACTTACAAATACGTTAATTTTGCGCCCCGATGAAATTAAGGCACTTCTCATTTTTATTAATTGTCCTGCTATTTGTATTTGCTTCTTGCAGCAAATTTCAAAAAATACAGAAATCAACAAGCATTGTCGAGAAATACGATGCTGCGGTAAAGTATTATAAAGCGGGAGATTATTACCGTGCAGGCTTGCTTTTTGAAGAGCTGATACCACTTATGCGTGGTAAAAAAGAAGCCGAGGATACTGAATTCTACTATGCCTATTGTCAGTACTACCAAAGGCAATTGTATTTAAGTGCTTATTATTTCAAAAAGTTTTATCAAACATACCCCAGAAGTGAATTTGCCCAGGAATCACATTACATGCATTGCCGTTCGCTTTATGAGTCTTCTCCAAGAGATGACCTGGATCAAAGCACCACCAAAGATGCCATGCAGGCCATTCAGTCTTTTCTAAAGAAATATCCTAAATCTGAATTTGCAGATGAGGTTCAGCGTATTTATGGAGGATTGGATAAAAAGCTCAATAAAAAGTACTTTGAAAGCGCCAAACTCTATCATAAAATCAGGAAATATAAATCTGCTGTGGTTTCATTGGAGAACTACAGAAAGAAATACCCGGATTCACAATACAATGAAGAAGCGCAGTACCTGAGAATTGATGCTCAATATCACTATGCAAAAAAGAGCATCGAATCAAAGAAAAAAGAACGTTTTTACGAAACGATAAGTTTATATCAGGAATTTGTTGATAAATTCCCGGCCAGCCAGTATTTGGGTGAGGCGGAAAAAATATACGAAAACTGTTTAAAAGAAATTGAAGATTATAATCAATCATAATTATGGCAAATAATGCATCGATAGTTACAAGAGACGTGGTAGATCTATGTGACGAAACCAAAAATGTTTACGAATCAATTGTTATTCTTACCAAAAGAGCAAGACAAATTGCTGTGAAAGAAAAAGAAGAATTGAGCTCAAAACTAGCTGAGTTCGCTACAACTGTAGACAATTTGGAGGAAATATTTGAAAACAAAGAGCAGATTGAGATTTCCAAGCATTATGAAAAAATGCCCAAGCCTTCTGCAAAATCCATCGAAGAATTTCACGATGATAAAATTGTTTTCAGACAGCCAAGCCAGGAAGACAGTCAGGATGATCTTTTGATCTAAATAAAAATGTCTTTAAAAGACAAAAAAATACTAATTGGAGTAACGGGAAGTATTGCTGCTTATAAAGTGGCAATACTTATTCGTTTATTAAAAAAGCAAGGGGCCATTATCAAGGTCATAATGACCGAAAGCGCCAAAGATTTTATTACTCCGCTTACACTTTCCACACTTTCCGAAAATCCGGTACTAAGCAAATATTCGAATTCTGAAACCGGAGAATGGCACAATCATGTTGAAATGGCTCTTTGGGCTGATATTATGTTGATCGCCCCGGCAAGTGCCAATACTATAGCAAAAGCTGCAAATGGCATTTGTGATAATTTGCTTTTAGCTGTTTACCTTTCAGCGCGATGTCCAGTCTATTTTGCACCGGCTATGGATCTCGATATGCTGGCGCATCAAAGCACTCAGAATAATCTTCAGAAATTAAAAAATTTCGGCAACACCATAATTGATTCCACAAGTGGTCTGCTGGCCAGCGGACTTGAGGGAAAGGGAAGAATGGAAGAGCCTGAAAATATATTGAAGCTTATAGAGGGTGGGCTTAAAAAAAAAAGTGATTTCAAAGGCAAGAAAGTCTTAATTACTGCAGGGCCTACGCAGGAAGCCATCGATCCGGTTCGATTCATTGGCAATCATTCTTCAGGAAAAATGGGCTATGCTATTGCCAGGGCCTTTTGCCTTTCCGGAGCCAAAGTTGAACTCATCAGCGGGCCTGTTAACATTGATTATAATCACCCAAATCTTAAGATTCACAAGGTAGACAGCGCTTTGGAAATGGAGAAAAAAGCTAAAAAACTATTTCCAAAAAGTGACATTTCTGTTTTAGCAGCCGCTGTGTCTGATTATCGGCCTAAAACAAAAGCAGAAAATAAGATCAAGAAAAAAAATGGTAAAAATCTGAATATTGAATTAGTAGAAAATCCGGATATCGCTTTTGAATTGGGACAAAAAAAAACCAAAAATCAAAGATTAATTGGCTTTGCACTTGAAACGGAAAATCTCAGGAAAAATGCCAAAGAGAAACTTATCAGGAAAAATTTTGATTTAATTGTCATGAACAAAGCCAATGACAGCGACAGCGGTTTTGCACATGATACCAATAGAATATCTATACTCGACAGATATAATAATTTAACTGAATTTGAGTTGAAGTCTAAAGAGGAGCTCGCCTTCGATATTCTCGAATCAATCAGAAATTTTAAAGGATGAGAATTTTTCAAATCATATTATTTCTATTTTTTATTTCGCTTGACTTAAGTCTAAAGGCTCAGGAGCTCAATTGCCGGGTCATTGTGGATGCAAATAGAATTCAGCTGTCAGATAAAACCATTTTTGATGACATGCAACAGGCCATCTGGGAATTCATGAATAATAATGTCTGGACCAATGATATTTATACCACTGAGGAAAGGATAAAATGCAATCTCTTTATCACAATTACCGAAATGCCTGTGCTCAACAGGTTCAAAGCAACGGTACAAATAACCTCTTCGAGGCCGATTTACGGAACCAGCTATGAATCTCTCCTTTTTAATTTTGTAGACAAAGACTGGGATTTTGAATACGCGCAATCACAGCCTCTACAATTTGCAGAACAAACATTTAATTCCAATCTCACCTCTTTACTGGGTTTCTATGCCTACTGCATAATCGGTTTAGACTACGATTCTTATTCCAGACTGGGTGGGACTGCTTTTTATCAAAAGGCTCAAACGGTAATGCAAAATGCGCAACAAGCCTCAAATGCACCAGGTTGGCAACCTTTTGAAGGTAACTTAACGCGGTACTGGTTAATTGAAAACCTAATGAACCAGGCTTTTCAAAAATTCCGCGAAGGCGTTTATGTTTATCATCGGCAGGGATTTGACAAACTGGCCAAAGAGCCCGAAGATGCGCGTAAACAAATCGTAGAAAGTCTGAAATTGTACGTCGAAACTAGAAAACGAGCCCCCATTTCAGTATTGTACAATAATTATTTCAATGGCAAAACGCCAGAAATTGTAAATGTCTTTCAGGAAGGTGCTCCCCTTCAAAAACAGGAGGTTCACAAAATAATGACCGAGATTGACCCAACGCAGGTAGAAGAATACGATAAAATTCTCAAAGGTTAATCAATGCTTTCTTAATTTTACCCTCCATTTTTTTGAATTATGCTCAATAGCCTAAGGGTAAAGAATTACATATTAATTAAGGAGCTGGAAATAAATCCAGATTCAAGTCTGGTGGTCATTACCGGTGAAACGGGAGCGGGTAAATCCATTATTCTCGGGGCAATTGACCTTTTGATGGGCGCAAGAGCAGACACTAAAACCCTCTTCGATGCAGATAAAAAATGTGTGATTGAGGGGCTTTTCAATATAAAGAATTACCGGCTTCAAAATTTCTTTAAAGAAAACGAATGGGATTATTATGATGAATGCATCATTCGCCGTGAAATCAATCCTGCTGGCAGATCCCGTGCCTTTGTCAATGACAGCCCCGCCAATTTGAATAAAGTAAAGGAACTCGGTGAGCAATTGCTCGATATCCATTCCCAACACGAGTCCATCCTGGTTAATAATTCCAAATATCAATTAAGCATCATTGATGCCATTGCCGGAAATCAAAAGGAGCTCAATGAATTTCGAAGTGCTTTTCAAAAGTATTCAAAAGTACAATCAGAATTAAATCAATTGATTGCCATCAGAGAAGAAGACGAAAAGGAAAAAGATTACAAATCGTTTCTTTTAAAGGAGTTGGATGAAGCATCCTTAGAACAGGATGAAAAAGACAAAATTGAAAATGAGCTCCAAATAGCTGAAAACGCGGAACAAATCCATTTGCAGCTCGGAAGTTTTCAACAATTGATGGATTTGTCGGAACCCGGGGCAATGCAAATTTTAAGAGAGGCCATATTGGCAATTCAAAAAATAGCTTCTTTCTCCAATGCATATGAAGAATTGTATAAACGCCTTGAAAGCGCAGAGATAGAACTGAAAGATATTCTCGGTGAAAGTCAAAACTTATTGGATCAGGTAGACATCGATGCTGAAAAACTAAATGAGCTAAGGGAAAGAGTAAATTTGATACAAAGGTTGGAGGACAAACATCATGTAAAAGAATTCAATGAGTTATTGGAAATCCAAAAGGCGCTTGAAAATGACTTGAGCAAGTCTTTAAACCTCGAAACGGAAATCACCAATTTGGAATCATCGCTGGCTGAAATCAAATCAGATATCGATGTAAAAGCCAGAGTTCTTTCCGATTCAAGAAATAATGTAAAGGATCAATTGGCTAATGAAATGATGGCCTTACTAAATAATTTGGGAATAGAAGAGGCACAAATTAAAATTGATATCACAGAAAAAATGATTTCCGAAGATGGGATCGATCAGGTGAATATTCTTTTTTCTGCCAATAAAGGTCAAAATCCGGTGCCTTTAAAAGAAGCGGCCTCAGGTGGGGAAATGTCGCGTCTGATGCTGGTGATTAAATATTTAATTGCCGATAAGACTTCTTTGCCTACGATTATTTTTGACGAAATCGATACCGGAATTTCTGGCAAAATTGCAATCCAAATGGGTGAGATGTTTAAAAAAATAGCACTTGAACATCAGGTTTTGGCCATCACTCATTTACCTCAAATAGCCGCCAAAGGCAATCGGCATTTTGTGGTTTTTAAAGAAACCGGCGATCATAAAACATCAACAGAAATAAGAGAACTTTCAGGAGAAGAAAGAATTATCGAAATTGCACAAATGATCAGCGGAAAGTTAGATTCGAGTTCCGCAATTGCAAGTGCTAAAGAATTACTAGAACATAAAAAACTATAATGTCACATCAATTATTAAAAGGAAAGAAAGGAATCATTTTCGGTGCTTTGGATGAGAAATCCATTGCATGGAAAGCTGCATTAAAAGCGCATGAAGAAGGTGCAGAATTTGTATTGACCAATGCGCCTATCGCTATGCGTATGGGTGAGATCAATAAACTCGCAGAAAAGTGCAATGCACAAATTATACCTGCAGATGCTACTTCTATGGAGGATCTGGAAAATCTAATTTCAGAATCCGTAAAAATATTGGGTGGAAAACTTGATTTTATTTTGCACTCAATTGGCATGAGTCCAAATGTGCGAAAGAATAAATCTTATGGCGATCTCAATTACGATTGGTTTCAGAAAACGCTTGATGTTTCTGCTTTGTCCTTTCACAAGGTAATGCAGGTTGCTGAAAAGCAAGATGCTCTGAATGAATGGGGCTCTGTATTAGCGCTGAGTTATATCGCAGCTCAAAAGGTATTTCCGGATTATTCCGATATGGCACAGGCTAAAGCACTCCTGGAATCCATTGCCCGAAGCTATGGGTATCGACTCGGAGTAAGTAAAAAAGTGAGAGTCAATACGATTTCCCAATCTCCTACACCTACTACAGCAGGTACGGGCGTCGGAGGTTTTGATATTTTTATTGATTATGCCAAAAGAATGTCGCCCTTAGGCAATGCAACGGCCGAAGATTGTGCCAATTATTGTGTAATGATGTTTTCTGATTTTACCAGAATGGTTACCATGCAAAACCTGTTTCACGATGGTGGCTTTAGCAGCACGGGAATTTCGGATGCCATTATTGAAAAATGGCAATAATTAATTCTCACTGAATCGTTTCAAGGTACCGGCCCTGTCAAATAACTTTCCTGACAGGGCTTGTTTTATTGAGAGCAAAAGTATTTTTAAATCAAGACTGAAACTTTGCCTCTCGACATAGTCTAAATCCATATTGAATTTTTCTTCCCAGGATTTTAACTCCGTTTCTTTTAATTGTGCCAGACCAAATATTCCCGGTTTCACATCGTGCCTTTCATTCTGCTTCATCGAATAATAAGGCATGTATTCCAAAAGCAATGGCCTTGGCCCTACCCATGACATATTTCCTTTTAAGATATTTAACAACTGCAGTGTTTCATTAAAATGCGTGGCACGGATAAATCTCCGTAAAGCCGAATCGGCCACATGATCTGAATCCAGACTTGCAAATTTGAAAATGGTAAACGTTTCCCCTTTGAACCCCGGTCTTTGCTGGCGGAAAATTACCTCACCATGTTTGAAATAGAGTGAGATCGCTATTATCAACATTAATGGCGAAATTATGATCAGGACAAGTAATGCGGTCAACTTGTCCAAAAGTGGTTTTAAAAAGCCTGAATATATCTGTCTCAATTAATTAAATTCCTTATAATTTTGTCCAAATTCACGTCATGCTATCATTTCCAAACGCAAAGATAAACCTGGGTCTGCAAATTAAATCTAAAAGAGATGATGGCTATCATGAAATTGAAACTTGTCTTTACCCGATACCTTTGAATGATATTCTTGAAATTGTTCCTTCTAATGAAAATAATCTTATGGTTACGGGAAATGCAATTGATGGCAAACCCGAAGAAAATTTGTGTTACAAAGCTATAAGACTACTGGCAGAGAATTATAAAATTCCAAATTTGCAGGTTCATTTACACAAGCTTATCCCACATGGCGCCGGATTAGGAGGTGGTTCCTCGGATGCAGTACATACACTTCAGAGCATTAATAAAATTCTGAACCTCAATATCAGCGAAAATGAATTAGTAAATTTGTCATCTTACCTCGGAAGTGACTGCCCTTTTTTTGTCAAAAATAAACCATCAATCGCGCGTGGAAGAGGTGAAAAAATTGAAACTCTAGAATTGAGCCTAAAAGGAGACTACTTGATTCTTGTATTTCCAAAACTATTTATTTCCTCTTCAATTGCTTATTCATTGATAAGTCCAAAGAGCCCCAATCAGAATTTGAAAACTCTGCTAAAGGAAAGTAAAACGGAATGGAAATATTTGCTTCAGAATGATTTTCAGGATGTATTGGAAAAAAAGTACGCTCAACTCTCAGGCTTATCGCAGGTCATGTATGACCACAATGCTTATTATGCGGCGATGAGTGGAAGTGGTTCTTCCTATTTTGGCCTGTTTAATCAGGATCCGGGCGATGATTTTAAAACCTGGTTCAAAAAGGATTATTTTGTTTTTAAAGCGAGATTAAACACCTAATTCACAAGAACTTCTGTAAGACCCTTATTGATTTGCTGCTTGCTTTTTTCAATGATCTCTGAAACCCTTTTGCTAATTTCAGTTAAGTTTAAACTATCCGCTCCATAGGTAATCTGAAATTTTATCGCGTTCAGGTTGTCTTCCAGATTGTAGAGCTCAAAAATACCTATGGGTCCAATGAGTTTATGGCATATTTCACGAAAAGATCTTAAATCCTTTTTATTCAAGGCATCAATTATTTGATCTTTGCATTGGTCAATTTCATCGTTGACCTGCTTGATGTATTCTAAATATTCGTCTTTGCCACCATAAATTTCCATCAGTTTCTGATGCGCGGTCTTACTTTTTTTAGGCTGAAGAATTTCATAATTCAAATGGATATTTTTTTCCGGCTCTAAGATATTTTTGATTTTCTGATACAGTATGCCAACGTTCATCGGTTTGCTAATGTAATCTAGCATTCCAGCTGAATTTATCTTTTTGGCAATTTTACTTGAAACATCTGCTGTAATGGCAATAACGGGAGGAACATTGTTTACTACTTTCCTTAGTGCCTTTAGGGTTTTAAACCCATCCATCTGTGGCATTTGAAGATCCATAAGTATCAAGTCAAATTCCTTTGATGCTGCATATTTTAAAGCTTCTTCACCGCTTTTTACTTCTGTCAGCTCTAAATTTAAACGGTTGCAATAAGCCCGCATCAAATAGCGATTGGAAGCTACATCCTCAACATACATGATTTTGTATTTCCCTTTTGGAAAAGTTTTTATCACGCTGTTTTGAAGATTGCTGAATTTTCTTTTCTGTACACTTTTCTCGAAAGCCATTATTACTGAAAACTCTGCGCCCTCGCCTTTTTCACTTTTTAGATTTAATACACCACCTTGTCGTTCTACAAGTTCTTTTGTAATGGACAATCCCAAACCGGTACCTCCGTATTTTCTGGTTGTTTTGGAATTAATTTGTCTGAAGGGGTTAAATATTATTTTTTGCTTGTTTTTTGGTATTCCTATACCGGTATCTTTTAAATTGAATTCAATAATTTGACGGGCTTCATCTTCCTGAATAATTCGAACATTACAAACAATTTTACCCTTATCGGTAAATTTGATTGCATTGGAAATAAGATTATTCAGAATTTGATTTAATCGCAATGGATCGCCTTTGACATATTCCGAGATATTTCCATCGTAAGAATGTTCAAAAACAAGCCCTTTTTCTTTAATTTGAGGCCCATAGGTTTTGCAAATATTATTGATTACCTCTTCAATATTGAACGTTGAAATATCAAACTGCAATTGATCGGCCCTGATTTTTGAAAAGTCCAGAATATCATTGATCATCAAAAGCAGGTTTTCACCACTGTTTTTAAGGATATTCAACATTTCAGCTTTTTCATCCTCGGGCATCGAACTTTCAAGCAGGTTTGCTATCCCCAAAATTGCATTCAAAGGTGTTCTTATTTCATGACTGATAATTGAAAGAAATTCCTCACGGGCATTTAGCGCTTTTTCCAATTTCTCTCTTGTTTTTTCAAGTTTTTGCTCTTTGGATTTCTGATCGGTAATTTCAAAAGTCAGTCCAACAAATTGTTCAATCTCACCTTTAGCATTTCTTTTCATCGGGGTTTTCTTGGAATACATCCAATGTTCGCCCCCCTCCTTGTCGTATACCCGGTACTCTAACTCATATAAATCCTTCTTCCCTTTTCTTATTTCTTTTATCTGTTTGAAATAGGCTTTAACATCCTCTTTGTGCATTATTTTTTTAATAAATGCCTTTAGGTTTTTCCCAATGTCTTTATTGCTATAGCCCAGCTTTTTAAATATTTTGTCATTGGTAAATACATAAGAAAAGTTGGACAGGTCAAATATGAAAATGCTGTCAGGAATAATTTGAATACTTTTATTGATAAACTCAGTACTTTCCAGAAGTTTGGCTTCATTCTCTTTTTGCTCAGTCATATCGACCGAGTATCCGAGAAGTACTTTGCGTTTATCAACTCTTACAAGTTGTTTATTAACAAGATAGGTCAGCGAACTATTTTTATTTTTTATTTCACGAATTTCCTGGATGTGCTCTCCATCAAAGACCTTTTGATCTTCTTCTGAAAAAAGCAAGGCATTTGACTTATCCAGAAGTTCAGAATCTTTTTTGCCCAATATTTTTTCTGGCCTTGCACCCAATGTTTTCGCTGCTGATTTATTAATGAAAATATATTTTCCATTTAAATCTTTTAGATAAATATCTATAGGCAGACGATCCAGAATTTCCTGTAAGAACAACTTTTGATGTTCAATTTCTTCTTCCGCTTGTTTCTTTTCAGTTACATCACGGAAGTTCAGGATCATCCTAATAAGATCTCCATTTTCACCAAATATTCGTCTTACAACCCATTGTATCCATCTGAAATTCCCATCTTTTAGTTTGACCCTGTATTCGCGTTTTGAGAATTGCCTTTTTCTTTCAAAATCCTGACTGATTTTTTTTTCAATTTCTTTCTTATCTCCGGGATGAAAAATATTTCTGGAATTAACGGCTTCCTGTAATTCTTCAATGCTATAGCCGAGATATTTGAAAGCCTGTGGACTGATGTATTCCAACTCATTGTTCTCGATAAGCATAAGAACATCCATGGAATTGGCCAGCATTTCCTCGTACTTATTGACCTTGGAGTCCAATTGCAATTGCTCCATTTTAAGCGTCAATACCGGTTGAAGCAATTCAAATTCTGTTTCAAAAGACTCTAAATCAAAGTTTTGATCCCAGAAAACCGTTAAATTGACGTTTCGAACATTGGCACTGCTCGCGTTAATATTAAATTCCTTGATTCTATCTGATTGGTAATTCGGGTAAATTTCAGGGATGTGATTTTTTTCTTTACCTATACTCACTCTTTTCTTTATTGCGGGTGAGTCTTCTTTTAAAAAGAATGTGAGAAAATATTTCTGACTTAATTCTTCTGTTTTCAGATATACTGCTTTTGCACCCAACCAAACAAACAGCTTAAAGGCAAAATCTGAAAATTCATCAAAATTTTTTGCTTTGCCAATTTGCTTTAGTAAAACAGCAAGTGTATTTCGATCGTCGATCATTTATGCAAATTACGTTTTTTCTAAATCCCTTACTTAATAAAACAAGTGCAAAAAATAAAGATGTCAATAAAGCCTTTAAACTTTATAAATTTGCAGCCTCAAAATGACAAAAATGTCAAACAAAAACTACAAACGCCATACGATAACCGCAGCCTTACCTTATGCCAATGGCCCTATTCACATTGGCCACCTTGCAGGCGTATATATTCCATCAGACATTTATGCGCGATTTCTTCGTCTAAAAAAACGAGACGTGGCCTTTATATGTGGTTCGGATGAACACGGAATGGCCATAACGATGCGTGCCAGAAAAGAAGGACTCAGTCCAAAAGTGATAATCGACAGATATCACTATATCATTAAAAAGAGTCTCGACGATCTGGGTATCAGCTTTGACATGTATTCAAGAACCTCCTCTCCGGTTCATCATGAAACAGCGGCTGAATTTTTTAAAACGCTTTATGATAAGGGCGTATTTGAAGAAACAGAATCTGAGCAGTATTACGACAGTGAAGCCGAGCAGTTTTTGGCCGACCGTTATATTAAAGGAATTTGTCCTATATGTTCCTATTCGGAAGCCTATGGAGATCAATGTGAAAACTGTGGAAGTTCCTTAAACCCCAGAGACTTAAAAAATCCTGTTTCTACTTTAAGTGGGAAAAAACCCGAACTGAAAAAAACGCGTCATTGGTTTCTTCCAATGGACAAGTACGAGAATTGGTTAAAAAAATGGATTTTGGAGGAGCACAAAGAATGGAAATCCAATGTTTACGGCCAGTGCAAATCATGGTTGGATGGCGGCCTGCAAGCGCGAGCCATGACCCGCGATTTGGATTGGGGTGTACCGGTGCCACTGGAAGGTGCTGAAGGAAAGGTTCTATATGTTTGGTTTGATGCCCCGATCGGTTACATTTCAGCTACTCGTGAATGGGCTGAGGCCAATAATAAAAACTGGGAAGATTACTGGAAAGATGAGGAGACCCGATTGATACATTTCATTGGAAAAGACAATATTGTATTTCACTGTATCATTTTCCCTACAATATTAAAAGCCGAAGGCTCTTATATACTACCAGATAATGTACCTGCCAATGAATTTTTGAATCTGGAAGGACAGAAAATTTCAACATCCAGAAATTGGGCGGTATGGCTTCATGAATATCTGGAAGATTTTCAGGGCAAGCAGGATGTATTGAGATACTCTCTAACCGCCAATGCCCCGGAAACTAAAGACAACGATTTTACCTGGAAGGAATTCCAACTTAGAAATAACAGCGAATTAGTTGCCATATATGGGAATTTTATAAATAGAACGCTTGTCTTAACGCATAAATATTTTGATGGCCTTGTCCCAAATGCCGGTGAATTAAATTCGGCGGATCAAGAGCTAATCTCAAGGCTAAAAAATTTCCCTTTGGAAATTGAAAAATCACTTGAAGATTTTAAATTCAGAGATGCCCTTTCCAAATTAATGGATCTTGCGCGTTTAGGAAATAAATACCTGGCCGATAATGAACCCTGGAAATTGATTAAAACGGATGAGGAAAGGGTAAAAACAATTATCTATCTCTCTCTCCAAATTGCGGCATCATTAAAAATACTCTCGGCCCCCTTTCTGCCCTTTAGTTCAGGCAAACTTGGCGAAATGCTTAATCTTAATCACCATGAATGGGATTCATCAAAAAAGTTTCCTCTTATTGAATCCGGCAATACTATCAAGGAGGCTTCGCTCCTATTCGAAAAAATTGAAGATGAGGCCATCGACAAACAAATCCAAAAACTAGAGCAAACTAAAATGGACAATCAATCAGAAGCAAATATTGAAGCATCCAAACCTGAGGTAAGTTTTGAAGATTTTACTAAAATGGACATCCGCGTAGCTAAAATTTTGGCGGCTCAAAAAGTGCCGAAAACTAAAAAACTTCTTCAAATTAATGTAGACACAGGGATTGATCAGAGGACCGTGGTTTCGGGTATTGCAGAATTCTTTGAACCGGAACAAATAATTGGGAAAGATGTGCTGATATTAGTGAACCTCGCTCCGAGGAAAATAAAAGGCATAGAATCGCAGGGCATGATTCTGATGGCAGAAAATGACAAAGGTGAATTGTATTTTGTAGCTCCAAAAGGCGAACTAAATCCCGGTTCCCGAATTTCGTGATATGAGCATTTACTTATTACCAATTATAGCAGCCTTAATTGGATGGTTTACCAATTTTCTGGCCATTAAAATGCTCTTTCATCCTAAAAACCCAATAGATCTGGGTTTCTACAAATTGCAGGGGATTTTTCCAAAAAGGCAAAATGTATTAGCCGAAAGATTGGGAAATGTGGTGGCCAATAACCTTGTCCATTTCGACGATATCAAAAAAAGTTTGGACGACCCTGCGGCCATGGCAACAATACATAAAACCATAGAAACACATCTAGAAACATTTTTGCAAACAAAGCTCAAGGAAAATTTCCCCATGCTCAGTATGTTTTTAAATGACAATACGATTCAAAAAATCAAAAATGTACTAACCAATGAGATTGAGTCTATTTTACCGATGATCGTAAACAATTACGTCGATAAAATTGAACAAGATCTCAATATTGAAAAAATGGTTAGTGAAAAAGTCGCCTCATTTTCGTCGGATAAACTGGAGGAATTGCTCTTTGCTATTCTCAAAAAAGAATTCAGATTTATCGAGTTGGTTGGAGCTGTTCTCGGCTTTTTAATTGGTCTTGTACAAATACTTTTGATTCAATACCTGTAATCTCAAGCCAACCAGGAACTAAACATCCACAATCTTGCTTCGATTACATTGACCTGATCGCTCATAAGGTTCATGGTTCCTTCGTCTTCATTTTTGGTGGCCATTTCAAGAATTTCATTGACCAGAGCAAGTAATTTTTCGCTGTGCTGAACTACATTTTTAACACATTCTGAATCCTTGCTAACATTGGCAGTTTCATTTACGATAGAATGTTTAAGAAAATCGGAATAAGTATGTAAAGGTTTCCCTTTTAACATTAATATTCTTTCAGCCACTTCATCTGCAAAAGCTGCGGCTTCGTTATACAATTCCTCAAATTTCATATGCAATTCGAAAAATTGTGGCCCTTTGATGTTCCAGTGTTGGCCCCTTACATTTTGATAATAGAGCATTTCACTTGATAACAAAATGTTTAATTTTTCCACAACAGCTTCAGACTTGTTCATTCCTGTAATTTTAAAAAGTTAAATAAATACTTATTGCAATTCCTATAGAGATTCCGCTCAACACCTGCAACCAGCTTTCATCCCTTACTCTAAGGAGATTAGACAACAACCACAGAACAAAAAAGTTGATAAAAAGGATCAGGAAAAAGGATAAAAAAAGACCTGCCCAATATCCAAAAACCGGAATAAGCGGATCGTTGATAAAAAGATCGTATTGAAGAAAGTAAATGTATATACCGTGGATCAAACCGAGAATGAAAGCGATAAGATATCGAGAGCTCATATTAGATTTTCTCTGACGAAATTTATCCGGGCTGAAACTGAAATTCCATAAGGCAAAAAGCAAGGTGCTGGCAGTAATCACTGTCAACCAAATATTGTTTTCAATCGTAAATATTTTAAATCCCAGAAGCAAGATGTTCACCAGGATTCCTGAAGAAAAACTAAAGAGTATGATAAAGCCTTTTTTGAAATCCGTAACTTTGAGAATGGCAAAAAATGCCATCATTAAAGCAATATGAGGCAGTGCTTCCAAGCTGTATAAATAGTTAAACCCGATTAAAAAAAGGTCATAAAAGTCATTCATATTTGTTTCTTGATTGAATATTCCAATGGGCAATGAAAATAGGGAATTTTTGTAAATTCTATATAAAGCTATTTAATAAAGCTCGATTTTTTAATGAACTATAGAAAGGCATGCATATCGTCATTTTTGATAATCCTCGCTTTAAACAGTTGCACGATAATAAACCCTTACATAAGGATATTTAAAAAAATTGAAAAGGGGCAATTTGATCGGGCTTCATTTCACTTAAGCCAAATAAAAAAAGACAGTATTCATAGTGCTTTGGAAGCCTATGTGCATGTCCTTCACTTTAAGAAAGACGGAAGCCCATTTAGAAAACTCGATTCTGCTATCAAATGGGCACATATTGGTGGTTCCGTTTGGATGAAATCAAAAAGCTGGGAAAAATCATTTGTCATACGAAAATCAGAGGACCCCGATCCTTTTAAATCTTTGATAGAGGAAATTGACAGTCTTGGATTTGTAGAAGCAAAAAAACATGCCAGTGAGAAAATATTTATCGACTACCTGAATAATTTTCCGAATTCAAGATTTTACACTAAAGCCATAGAATTGAGGGATTCATGCGCATTTTATAAAGCGAAACGAGAAAATACCTATTTGGCCTATAAAAATTTTATAGAGAAATACCCCAATTCAAAACAAATTGAAGAAGCTAAAGAAATTTACGAGCTTTTATTATATGAAACGCATACTCGCGATCAACATAAAATCTCCTATGAAAATTTTATAAAAAAATTCCCTCACTCGCCTTTTAAGGAAAAAGCCGAAGAAAAAGTATTTGAACTCTACACGCTTGATCACAGGGTTTCTTCTTTTGAAAATTTTATTGATGCTTATCCAAATTCCTTTAAAGTAGATGAAGCCAAACTTTGGATCAGACATAAAAAAGAAAATTATGATAGCATTGAACCCATCTTTTTGTTTCCTCAAAAGGATAAATCCTCCTACTTATTAATCAATCCGGAGGACAGTCTGTTTAAATTAGAAATCGACTCCATTAAAAATCATTTTGCATGTGATCCTTACAGGCAGCCCTATATCATCTATTCAAAATCGGATAAATGGGGATTGGCCAACAGCAAGGGAGAAGGCAGGATTCCACCGCTTTTTCACGATTTGGAAAAGCTTGAAAATGACATTTACATTTATTCCAACGGATTAAAAAAAGGCCTTGTACATGTTTCGGGTTTTAGAATTTGCGATGCTCTATACGATGGTTTTGAGGTATTGAACGACACTTTTATTTCTGTCCAATTGGAAGGAAACAAGGCCCTGGCGGCAAAAAACGGAAAACTTATGTCGGATTTTGTCTACGATCAAATTTACTATCTTGGAAAAGGGCTCCACGCTATAAAAAAAGATAAGAAATGGGCCATTGTTAAAGCAAGTGAATTTCTGAAATGGCCTGATATGCCAAAATTGAAATTTGCTTATGACTCCGTCTACCGCAGCGAATACGGCAGATTGTTTACAGGCGGAATAGCCAATGCCTATCTTCTAAATAATGATTTGGACACAATCATTGACTACAGTTTTAGGCTGGTTTCCGAATCGGAAAACATTATTCAAACCTTTGATCAAGTGAAATACGATTTATATGATAATGAAATCAGTAGGCTTGCCTCGAGCGAAACAGAAATTTATTTCGACCAAAGTGGCTTTGCTTTTAAATCGGATTCTCTGTGGAATTGTTTTTTTTATTCAGATACCTTTAGCGTCGATCTATTTGAAAGTTTTAACAGCTATTATAAAAAGTTATTCATTTCTGACAGCGTATATATTTATAATAAGAGAGGCAGGTTTCCAATTGTACAATACGATAACATCAACACGCAGATTTACAAAATAAAGGAAGTGGACACTTTTTGTTTTGTTGTAGGCAATGACAATAATTATGGACTAATAAACGCAATAGGTGATACCATTATTCCACTCGAGTGGGATGAAATAAAAGTTTTCGATTCCAATGCAATTCGGGTAAGCAAAAAAGCTAAATACGGATTGTACAATTTTGAAGGTAAAGAATTATTAATACCTGAATTCGATGCCATATCCAATTATTCTGAAGGTGCTCTTGCGCTTTATAAGAACAACAAGTTCGGGCTGATTCATCCGCAGAAATCCATTTATATACCCTGCAAATATACTTCTTCACTTAAGCTCATCGATTTGAAATTCCCATTTTTTACGGTGCAACTAAATTCTGAGTTGAGATTGTACAATACAAAAAATAAAGAAATGGCTAAGGCAAAAGAATTTGTAGTCCTCAATGACAGTTTGATTTTATTCAATCAGGATTTTACGTGGAAACTTATGAAGTTAAATGGAAATCCAGAATTTGAGTCTTTAGGCATTAATGCTTTGAGGTATAAAATTTGGAAGGATGGCCTGGGAAACAGTCATCTAATCTATGAGACCGTCAATGGATATGGATTTTACAATACAGTGAAAAATGAAAATATTTATCCCGAATATTTTATGCTGTATCCGCACATCGGTAGAAGCGGTGAAATACAAAATTATCTCACATTCAAGCATTTTGAAGAAATAGATCTTTTTCTTTTGAAACTATTGGATTCAAACGGATTTGAACTCGATAAAACATTAATCACCGCTGATCAGGCTGCAAATTTGGGTTGTGGAAATTTATTGGATAAAGAATAAAATTCCATTCAAATAACTTTCGATTTCGTCGGAAAAAAACTAACTTAATCCTCTTACAAAAATTTAATCAAATGTTAGACCAAAATAAAACAAGTCATGATAACCGGAAAACTAAACCAGATCCACAAGGACCATAGAGAATGGATAGCAGAAATTGAACTATTAAAAACGGAGATAACTTTTCTTACCAAACTGGTCCAGAAAAACCCCAATCTAAAAGAGGGTAAATTCCAAAATGATCTCGATCACCATCGAAGACTGCTGGACAAATTAATGATATCAATCCAATCACATAAAGCTTTTCTTGCAGAGATGGCCATTGAAGATATTCGAACAATGGAAATGCTCGATATTGAAGGTCATAATCGCAATAAAGCCCATTTTAAAAACCTGGATGAAGGTTTTAAAAAATTAAGACATGATATACTTCATCTGAGTGGAAAAAGCGCTGCAGCC
Organism: Cytophagales bacterium; assembly: GCA_040218795.1. Lineage (GTDB taxonomy): Bacteria > Bacteroidota > Bacteroidia > Cytophagales > CCMP332 > CCMP332. The sequence goes on from JAVJQT010000010.1 coordinate 121,866, forward strand.
ATTCACTAAAATTTGAAATGTTTCGGAAGGTTTTCCAGAATAATTGAGCTCATTTTTTCCAAATCATAAGCATGTGACCAATCCCAATCGATACGCGCGGAAGTATCATCGATTGAATCAGGCCAGGAATCAGCTATTTTTTGTCTGAAGTCAGGTTTATAATCAATCTCAAATTCGGGTCGATGCTTTTTAATTTCATAATACAATTCCTCAGGCGTGAAACTCATTGCCGCTAGATTATAACTCGATCGGATTTTCACATTTTCATGCTTCGCCGTCATTATTTTTAAAATGGAATTAATTGCATCCGGCATAAACATCATGGGCAGTCTGGTATTCTTTTGTAAAAAACATTCAAAGGTTTCTCCTTTTAATGCCTTGTGAAAAATATCCACTGCATAATCAGTAGTACCGCCTCCGGGTAAACTTTTATAACCTATTAATCCCGGGAAACGCAGACTTCTAACGTCCACATTAAATTTTCTAAAATAGTATTCACACCAACGCTCCCCGGCCAGTTTTGTAATTCCGTAGACTGTATCAGGATTCATTATCGTGTTTTGGGGTGTATTATCCTTTGGTGTATCCGTTCCGAATACGGCTATAGAACTTGGCCAAAAAATTCGCTTAATAATTCCGTTCCTTGCAAATTCCAAAAGCTCAAGCAAGCTGTCCATATTCAAATTCCAGGCAAACATTGGATTGTCCTCGCCTTTGGCAGATAAAACTGCCACCAGATGATAAACGTCATCGATATCGTATTTTTTGATCAGATCAAGAACTCGCTTTTCTTTTAATATATCCAGTTTTTCAAAAGGCCCATCGATTTCGTATTTCTTAAGTTTTTTAAGATCAGCAGCTACCACATTTTCACCTCCGTGCATTTCACGTAATTTTGTGACAAGTTCAGATCCTATTTGGCCGCTGGCACCTATTACCAGAATTTTTTTCATATTGAAGCAAGCATTTTGATCGTGGCAAATCTATTTAAAAAAAACAATCCCTTTCCATTGCGATTATTAATTTGTATAAATTTGGATTTTTATTTTCATGGATTACGAAAGCTTTCTGATCAGTAAGAAAATTGATAAGGAATCATTTGAAAAAAATGAGCCGGAGATGAATGCCTTGTGGAAAGAAGAATTTTCTAAAATGCATTCAAAAAGTTTTGAAGCGAGAAAACTATTTCTTATCAATAAAATCAGAAGAAAATATAAACTGGTGAAAAAGGAAGAAGAAAAAGATTCAGCCATAAAAAAATCACCAAAACCTATTATTAAACCTAAATTCAAGCGATAATGTACAGTCAATTCAAAGGTGTTTTAGAGGAAGAAATTCAAAAAATTAAAGATGAGGGACTTTTCAAAAAAGAAAGAGTAATCAGCACTCCCCAGGCTGCAGAGATTGAAGCGAATGGCAAAAGAGTTCTCAACTTCTGCGCCAATAATTATCTCGGACTCTCCTCCCATCCTGAAGTGATCAAAGCAGCCAAAGAAAGCATTGACAGTCATGGTTTTGGCTTGTCTTCCGTGCGCTTTATTTGTGGGACACAGGATATCCATAAAGAACTAGAAAAAAAGATATCTGAATTTTTAGGTACAGAAGACACTATCCTGTATGCAGCAGCCTTTGATGCCAATGGAGGTGTTTTTGAACCGCTCTTAGGCCCTGAAGATGCCATTATTTCAGATGCGCTGAATCACGCCTCAATAATTGATGGTGTCCGGCTCTGCAAAGCTCAACGATTCAGGTATGCACATAATGATATGGCAGATCTTGAAAAACAATTAAAAGACGCTTCCTCATGTAAACAAAAAGTGATAGTTACAGACGGTGTTTTTTCAATGGATGGAACCATTGCTCAATTGGATAAAATTTGTGATCTCGCAGAAAAATACGAGGCTATGGTATTAACGGACGAATGCCATTCCACCGGTTTTATGGGTAAAACAGGAAGAGGCGTTCACGAATTCAGAAATTGTATGGATCGTGTAGATATCATTACAGGAACTTTAGGTAAAGCATTAGGCGGTGCCTCTGGTGGGTTTACCTCAGGGAAAAAAGAGATTATTGAGATATTAAGACAAAGATCCAGACCCTATTTATTCTCAAACACCCTTGCACCATCCATAGTGGGCGCGTCTATACGCGTATTTGACATTCTTTCAGCAAGTACGGCATTGAGGGATAAACTGGAAGAAAACACAAAACATTTTAGATCAAAAATGGAAGCAGCGGGATTTGACCTGAAACCCGGAGAGCATCCTATTGTCCCCATTATGTTGTACGATGCCCCATTGTCACAAAAATTTGCAGAAAAATTACTGGACAAAGGGATTTATGTCATTGGGTTTTTCTTTCCCGTAGTTCCTAAAGGCCAGGCCAGAATCAGAGTTCAAATCTCAGCGGGTCATGAAAGGATACATCTCGATACTGCCATAAACGCATTTATTGAAATTGGTAAAGAATTAAATGTGATTAAATAAATATGAGAACAATAATTTTTTTACTGACCTTTCTAAGTATAATAGCCTGTTCAAAAGAAAAAGAAGCTGAATTGAGTATTAGGGACAAACATGTCCTTAAAATCGACAGTTTTGAAACTGAAATCAGGACGAGCATTGAATCCGCAGAAAACCCAAGCATTCAGTTAGCGCTGGGCACTGTAAAAGAATATGAGATTTTTACCTACAAATTTCCGGATGATTCATTGACACCTTCCTATTTATTTAAATCAGCTCAGATATTTGATGGAATGCTCAATGACAAGGCCAAAGCAGCGAGATTGTATCAAAGGATTTATGATGAATACCCAAAGTATAAAAATCGCGCAATGATGTTGTTTTATCAGGGCAATGCGCTACACGATATGGGCGATACGCTCAATGCCATTAATCAATTAAAGCTATTTATCGCTAAGCACCCGGATCATGAATTTCGGGATGATGCGGAAAACCTAATTAAATTTATTCAAATGGATGAGGAAGAGCTTGAAAAGTTCTTCAAATGATCAGATCTCTTTGCTTTGAGAGGAATTGTCCTCCGATGAAGAAGTGCTGTTGTCTTCTGTAAATAATGGCACTTCTTTTCCGCCTTCCTCGTCTTCTTTTTCTTCTTCCTCTTCTTCAAACAGATATCTGTTCAATCGATATCGAATGTCAGTAGGAGAAAGGTTTGAATATATTTTGCCATTTCTTGCAATAGAAAATTGACCGGTCTCTTCGGATACCACCAAAACCAAAGTATCTGTATTTTCTGACATACCCAGGGCAGCCCTGTGTCTTAAACCCATGGATGCAGGTAAGGAATCATTCTCTGAAACCGGCAAAACACATCTGGCAGCTTTAATGCGATTTTTATAAACAATTACAGCACCATCGTGAAGTGGGCTGTACTTATTGAATATGGAAATCAAAAGCCGTTTTGAAAGAACGGAATCGAGTATATCTCCCGATTCAGCATAAAATTTTAGTTCTGAGTTTTTGCTGAATACAATAAGTGCACCTGTATTTGAACCACCCATGGTTTTTACAGCTTCAATAATTGGGGTAATGTTAAAATAGCGCATTTGTGCCCTTTTGTTCCAGGGCCATACAAAGAGAAAGTTTTCATTGTTGAAGATGGTTGTTTTCCCTACCAGGAGAAGGAATTTTCGAATTTCCTGTTGAAATAATATTATCGCTGCTAATACGCCCACCCCGGTAAACTGGCCTAAAATAGAACTCAGAAGCTCCATTTTTGCCGCTTTTACAATAAGGTACAACAATACAATTGAAAGAAGACCAATGAAAATTTTTACTGCCACAGAACCGCGCAGCAGTTTATACAATTGATAAAGCAATAGGCTGACCAAAAATATATCGATAAAATCGACCAGTGAAAAATTCAGAAATCCTATTTTAATAAATGCTATCACTATTGTATTTAAGATATAATTCTATTGTTTCTTTTGCCTCTTTAACGTCATGAACTCTCAATAAATTCGCTCCCTGTGTTAATGCAAGCATATTTAATGCCGTAGTTCCATTCAGCGCTTCATCGGCTTCAATACCCAAACTTTTAAAAATCATTGATTTCCTGGAAATCCCCACCAAAAGAGGTCTTTCAAACAATTCAAAAGCTCTCAGTTGTCTTAAAAGATAAAAATTCTGATCGATATTTTTGGCAAAACCAAAACCGGGATCAATGATTATATCATGGATGCCCAGAGATGTTAATCGCTGAATTTTTCCTTTAAAATACTCAATCATTTCTAAAATCATGTCCTCATATTTATTTAAATCTTTCATTGTTTGAGGATTTCCTTTCATGTGCATCAGGATATATGGAATTTTTATTTCGGATAAGGTTTGAAACATATTTTCATCCAGTGAGCCTCCGGATACATCATTGCATACATCAGCCCCACAATCATAAGCTGCTTTTAATACCTCCGATCTGTAGGTATCTATTGAAACGATTGCTTCGGGAAATTTAATTTTAACAGCATTTACAGCAAAAACTGCGTTTTTTATTTCGCTTTCCAATGAAATTTCTTCCGCTCCGGGCCTGGTAGATTGAGCGCCGATATCGAGAATATCTACCCCCTCAGTTAACATGTTTTCTGCTTTCTTCAAAAGTGCTTTTTCACTTTTTACTCTGCTTCCCTCAAAAAAAGAGTCATCGTTTACATTGAGAATTCCCATAATTCTGGGTTTGTCAAAAAGCATGATCTTTCCTCGGGTATTAATACTGTAATTCATAGCTTTTGACTTACTTTGTGACTCAATTTAAACAGAGGATATTTTGAAAAAAGATACCGCCGGTGAATATACTGAGGTAATTAAATCGTGCAAAGCCTTGTTTGAAAAAAAGACAAGAGATTATGGCACTTCATGGAGAATTCTCCGCTTGCCTTCACTCACCGACCAGATTTTCATAAAAGCGCAAAGAATTAGATCGATAGAGACCAAAGGCGAACAAAAAGTTGCGGATAATATCTATGAAGAGTTTGTGGGCATTATCAATTATTGCATAATAGCTCTGATACAGATTTCCATGCATGAAAACGAAAAGCTGGATTTAAGCGTTGAAGAAGTGTTGGAAAATTTTGATAAGGAGTCAGCGCAAACAAAATCGCTTCTTGAGAATAAAAATCACGATTATGACGAAGCCTGGCGAGAAATGCGGGTTAGTTCTTTTACAGATATAATTTTGATGAAATTACTGCGCATAAAGCAAATTGAAGATCAAAAAGGCAAAACCCTTGTTTCTGAAGGGGTGGATGCCAATTACAGGGATATTATTAATTATTCTGTTTTTGCACTTATTAAATTAAACTATCTACATAAATGAAGTGGATCACAAGCATATTCAGAGTTTTTGTTGGGACTTTATTCATTTTTTCAGGGCTTATCAAAATCAATGATCCAGTTGGATTCTCGATAAAATTATCAGAATACTTTGAGGTATTCGCCAACGATTTTGCAGGGATATTTCATTATTTTATTCCCTTCTCACTTACCATAGCGGTAATTGTTTGTCTCTTTGAAATTGTATTGGGAATAAATTTACTTACAAAACACGGATCAAAAATCACGATCAACCTGACCCTTTTGCTGATCGTATTTTTTACCTTTTTGACTTTTTATTCTGCTTATTTTAACAAAGTAACGGATTGTGGCTGTTTTGGCGATGCCATACCTCTTAATCCATGGCAAAGTTTTATTAAGGATATTGTACTTCTGGTAATGATTCTTTGGTTGTTTTTCAGGAAAAATGAACTTGAGCCCAAATTATCTGAAAGAACGCGCAATGCATTTTTTGCAATTTCTCTGGTTATAAGTTTTTTTCTTGCGGTCATTGCCATAAGACATTTACCCTTTATTGACTTCAGGGCTTATAAAGTGGGGACCAATATTGAAAAAGCAATGCAGCCCTCTGAGCCTTTGAAATACAAATACATCATGGAAAAAGATGGTGAGCAAGTTGAGATGATGGAATACCCCAGTGACCCTTCTTACAAATACGTAGATATGGTTCTTGTTAATCCGGAAGCTCAGCCTAAGATTACCGATTACAGTATTTGGAATGATGAAGGCGATTATACCGAGGAGACTTTTCGCGGAAGAAAAATGATGATCATCATCAGCGATATCAATAAAACAAAAGCGAAAAATTTTAAAAAGCTCAAAGACCTTGCGCCTGAGTTGCCAAATCTGAATATTGAAACAATGGTAATCACTTCTTCCGACGGGCAAGAAGTCAAAAATAAATTTTCAGAACTGGGTCTGCCGGATATACCCGTATACTACGGCGATGCGACAGTGCTGAAAACAATGATACGGTCCAATCCGGGATTGATATTGATTGAAGAGGGTACCATTTTGGAAAAATGGCACTTCAGAGATACCCCTTCTAAAAAGAATTTGACCAAAGTCATTGGTTAATATGTCTGAAGTAAATATTCTGAGTCTTTGGGGCATGCCCGGAGCCGGTAAAAGCTATTGGGGCAGAAAACTAGCAGACATCCTTTTCTTGGATTTCATAGATCTTGATGAATTTGTAGAAAAAGAATCCGGTGAGAGTATTTTTGAAATGGTTAATCAAAAAGGCGAGGCCTATTTCAGAGCAATGGAAGAAAAGGCACTCATTAAACTTTTGGAAGGCAAGCGACCGCTTATTCTTTCATTGGGTGGCGGAACACCATGTACAAAGAATAATTTCATTCAGTTAAAAGAAAAAAGTTTTAGTATTTGGTTAAATACCAACATTGAAACCATTGTAAAAAACCTGGGAGAAAAAGTTGTTGAAAGACCCTTAATCGACCCTAAAAGCGACATGAGAGTGCAAATGGAAAATTTGCTTGCAAAAAGAAAAGAACATTATAAAAGGGCTGATCGCATTGTAGACCAGCCCTCTGATATTCAAACCATATTAAAAGCTATTCCTGAATCATTTAAAAAAACAATCCGCCGGTAATCGCCAATGTGGTTAGATTTTTCTTGAATTCCGCTGCCGGTGCATAGCCATTCTGTAAATTGTATAAGGTATATCCTTCATTCCACCATTCGTGAATCAAGGCTACATCCCAAAAATAATCCTGCAAACGCATTCCCAATCCACCACTCACTCTTTGTCTTGACTGATCCACAAGGTTAATATTTTCTTTAAAAGGATCACCTAAATTGGCATAACCACCTCTAAATCTAAAATCATCAACACGGTATTCAGCCCCGACTCTAAAGTTAAATGTGCGATCATAAATATTTTGAATACTGCGGTTATCAGCGCTTTCATCACCATCCAGACTTTCAAAACTCAAACGCGATCTGCTGTAATCTAAATATTCTACATCTGCAGTAATGAAGCCATTTTTACTTGCAAATATTGCAGCACCGAAGTTTACCTTCATTGGCGTTCTTAAACGATAATTAAAGAACCCGTTGGGCAGGCTTGAACTTTCATTATTCAAGTAGAAATTGTTGTCCGGATTATTCGGATCTTCAAAAAATAAGAAATTATTGAATTGAGCTGATAAATCTGCATCAAAATCCTCCTCTAAGGCATAATAAGTAGGGGTTTCAAAGTTCAGTCCAAAACGGATCAAATCAACAGGTCGGTAGATAAAACCCAGCCCCAGATTGAATCCCGTACCGTCAATTTCCAGCCGATCGTTTATAGTGGTACTTCGAAGTGCATCAGTACCCTGATCGAGTGCTCTTTCATTATAGGTTCTTTCAATTAAATAATTGACTGAGGCAATGCCCAATTTTGTTCCAAAATAAAACTGATCTTTAAAATTTCCACCATAAGAAACAGTCCATTCATTTTGATTTCCGCTAGTCCTTATCAATTCTCTTTGACGCATAGGTTCGAATGCATAAAAACGTTCATAAATATTGCAATCGGCAGGGTCATTACAGGCATTGATATCAATATCAAAAAGAAATGCGTCATAAGCCATTCCAATGGGATTTGCAGGTATTTGTTCACCGTTATTAACCCTATACAAATCAGAAGTATAAATTCCCTGAGCACTTTCCAGATAATAATCCACTATTGAGCTTTGATAGTTTTCCCCTATGAGTTCAATCTCTTCATTAAAATCGTTTCTCTTACTAAAGGAAAAAGCCAATGAACCGCCTCTGAAATCGCCTTTTTCGATATCCGATTTGGTCAGGTCTATGGATATTCCAATTTGGCCAACAGAAAATTTATCGTTGAAAGTCACATTATCCTGCCCCTGAAAACTCGCTGTGTTATCCCGGAATGAAATCTGTGGGGTAATACTCAAAACAGATCGATTGTAAAATCCAAGTCCTGCAGGGTTAATGATTACTGAAGATAAATCTCCACCTAATGCAACACCTGAACCTGCCAATCCTTGTAATCTGGCTGTTCCACCTCTGTCAGTAGAACTAAATCTGAGTGCATCCTGATAATATCCTATCGAATTTGGATCAATTTGTGCCTGAACATTTTGAAACAGACAAAGTCCTAGCATTATGATTATAAATCTTAATTTTTTCATGACCTTAAATTTTATTTAACCTCTCAATTATCTTCTTGATCTTCCACCACTGGATCTGCTTCCTCCACCACTAGACCTCGATGGTGAACTGCTCCTCGATGGGCTGCTAAAGCTCCTGGAAGGTGAACTCGATCTCGATGGAGAGCTAAAGCTTCGTGAAGGACTTGAGCTTCCCGATCTCGAAGGCGAGCTATAACTTCTTGAAGGACTGGAACTCCTTGATCTTGAAGGTGTACTATAAGATCTCGAAGGCGTACTGCTTCTCGAAGGACTGCTGTAAGACCTGCTCGGAGTACTTGACCTTGATGGCGTGCCTCTGTACTCTCTTTCAGGTGTATTGCTCCTTGAAGGTGTACTATAAGTCCTCGAAGGTGTATTGCCCGATCTTGTTGGTGATTCATAAGATCTTGAAGATTCACTACTTCTTGACGGCGTTCCATAATTTCTGCCCGAATTACCGGAAGACCTTGATGGTACTGTCCTCGTGTTTGAACCTGTTTCAGCTCTTTGATAGGTATTGCTCCTATTGGAGTTACTATATCTTTGCTGACGCGGATCTCTGCTTACTTCAGAACCACTCCTTGTAGGGAATGACCTGGTCTCAGAATCAACCGTAGATCTTGTAGGACTGCTTGAAGTTCGCACAGAAGGTGTAGAATTTCTATACCTCTCTTGTGCACGCTCAGATCTGCTGTCCACGGCATTTTCATTTCGTGAAGCCGTTCCATAGTTACTCGAAGTACTTCCTCTACTCACATCCTTATATCGTTCAGGTGTGGCCATAGCTCTTGAAACTTCATCACGACTTGCTGTTGAACCCGAATTTCTTGTGGCTCTTTCTACGGTATTAGCAGTTCCGGCCGAAGACCTTGTATATCTGGCAATTCTATTATTGCTTTGGTCAGTACCTACCACAGCACCGGTTTTACCTGCGTTTCCTAATCTCGTAGTTCTTGTAACGCCACCTGATCCAGCTACATTGGTACTTCGGTTTGCATATCGCGGTCCGTAATAACTTGAATTGTTTAATCCTACATTATTATTGATCACAACTGCACCGCCTCCGTATGGGCCACAACCGGGATAACAATTCCAACATCCACCGCCCCAGCCATTGTAGCGATTTCTCCAGCCCCAGTTATTCCAACCCCAGCTAGGTCCCCAGAAAGGATCGTAAAGTCCCCAACTGTTCCAACCCCAGCCAAAACCTACATTCCAACCAGACCATGAATTCCAACCAAATCCCAAGCCCCAGTTGACGGGTCTCCATGGGTAATAACCCCAATTATAACCTGTGTAAACCGCATAGCCCGGATTTGTATACCAGGGATCAGACAAATAAGTAGGTCCGTAATAATTATTTACAGTACCGCTCCTATTTGTATTATCAGAACTGACATAATCATAAGATTCATCGCTGTAATAGCCATCGTTACCGGCAAGATTTTGAGTTCCATTGTCCATGGCATACGAATTGGAAGTTTCCTCAGCTTTGTCTTTATAATATTTAACCAAATCCGAATCGACATCCCTTGCTGTTCCATCGTAGTTATCTGAATATTTACTTGAATTCCCGCTGTAATCCTGATATTGATTAAGCGGTTTGCTCTCTGCATCGGCATATTTTACCTTCATTCTATCATTTGCAGAGAAATACATATCATCATATTCTTGGGCAAATGATGCCTGACCGTAAAGGATCACCATTGAAATTAAAAGGATGAGTTTGTTCAGTAAATTTTTCATAATTGACATCATTTTACACTTATAACACAATTCTTATTAAGTAAAAGTTTTATCCGAGCTATCACTTATCTTTGCCGCAAAACTTATACACAATAAAAGTAGCAAATAGCATACCAAACGAAATATTTTTCTTAAATGGCCAAAGCATTACCGAGTAGAAAAGAGAATTACTCCCTGTGGTACAATGAGTTAGTAAAGAAAGCCGATCTCGCAGAAAATTCTGATGTGAGGGGCTGCATGGTGATAAAACCCTATGGATACAGCATCTGGGAAAAGATGCAAAGAGGTCTTGACGACATGTTTAAAGCAACCGGACATGTCAATGCCTATTTTCCTCTTTTTATCCCTAAATCCTATATGAGCCGTGAAGCCGATCACGTAGAAGGCTTTGCAAAGGAATGTGCAATAGTTACACATTACCGTTTAAAAACCTCTGAAGACGGTAAGGGTGTTATTCCTGATCCTGAGGCAAAACTTGAAGAAGAATTAATTGTAAGACCAACATCTGAAACAGTCATCTGGAGCACTTATAGAAAATGGATACAATCCTATAGAGATTTGCCCCTATTGATCAATCAATGGGCCAATGTAGTGCGATGGGAAATGAGAACAAGATTGTTTTTAAGAACAACTGAATTTTTATGGCAAGAGGGCCATACAGCGCATGCAACTTCAAAAGAAGCCGTTGAAGAAGCCGAAAGAATGCTCAATGTATATACTCAATTTGCAGAGCAAACCATGGCATTGCCTGTAATTCAGGGTATAAAATCAGAATCGGAAAAATTTGCCGGCGCCATAGATACCTATTGCATAGAAGCCCTGATGCAGGATGGAAAAGCGCTTCAGGCGGGGACTTCCCATTATCTCGGTCAAAATTTTGCAAAAGCATTTGATGTAAAATTTGCAAACAAAGAAGGAAAAGAAGAGCTCGTATGGGGAACATCGTGGGGTGTTACTACACGTTTAATCGGTGCTTTGATTATGGCCCATTCTGATGACGACGGATTAGTGTTACCACCAAAACTCGCTCCTATCCAGGTTGTTTGTGTTCCCATTTACAGAAGTGAAGAAGATCTTGCAAAAATCAAAGAAGTAGTTTCCAAACTGGAAAAAGAATTTCTGACTAAGGGAATTTCTTTCAAATTTGATGACAGAGACACGGAAAGACCGGGATGGAAGTTTGCTGAATACGAATTAAAAGGTGTTCCATTACGAATTGCACTCGGCCCCAGAGATTTGGAAAAGAATCAGGCAGAAGTGGCCAGAAGAGACACAAAAGAGAAAATGTTTATTTCACTCGACCGTTTGAGTGATGATGTAGTAAAATTACTGGAAGAGATACAAAACAATATTTATAATAGAGCTTTGGATTTTAGAAAGCAAAATACGCATGATGTTGAAACTTATGATGAACTAAAAGAGGTTCTCAATACAAAGGGAGGATTTGTTCTGGCTCATTGGGATGGAACGGCCGAAACGGAGGATAAAATAAAAAACGATACCAAGGCAAGTTTAAGATGTATTCCATTGGATTCCAATGGCAAAGAGGGAAAATGTGTAGTCACAGGCAAAACTTCAAAACAAAAAGTTATTTTCGCCAAAGCATATTAAAATGGATTGGGCAGCAGTAATCGGATTAATACTAATTGGAATATCACTTTTGATAGTCGAATTGATTTTCATACCCGGCACAACCATTTTTGGTATTGTTGGTTTTGCCTGTCTTCTTTTTGGAATATATATGGGTTATGAGAATTTCGGTACGAGTACCGGAACAATAATCTTAATCTCCACATTGCTCGTCAGTATTGCCTTTGTGGTCTTTTCATTGCGGTCAAAATCCTGGGATAAATTTGCCTTAAAATCCAGTTCTGTAAGCAGGTTCAATGAGGAGCAAAAAATTAATCTCCAAGTGGGACAGGAAGGTGTTTCAATTTCATATCTTAGACCTTCGGGTAAGGCGGAGTTTGGAGATCTTGAATATGAAGTCTTTGCCCACGATGAATTCATTACAAGTGGAACTAGGATTGTAATTGAGAAAATTGACAACAGAAAAATATTTGTAAAACCTAAAACATAAAATAAATGGGTACCGGTCTATTTACTATTTTCATGCTCATAGGAGCCATAATACTCCTATTTATATTTCTTTATTTCGTCCCGATAAATTTGTGGATCACAGCCATATTTTCCGGGGTGAGGATTGGTTTGCTGGAGCTGGTGTTTATGCGAATCAGAAAAGTGCCACCATCAATAATCGTCAATTCGATGATTACATCCACAAAGGCGGGTATTAAAGTGACCGATACCGAGGACTCTCCCAAGAGGGATTTAAAAGCCTCCGATCTTGAAACCCATTATCTCGCCGGAGGAAATGTGCCCAACGTCATTAGAGCCTTGATATCAGCGGATAAAGCCAATATTAATTTAACCTTCAAACAGTGTACGGCTATAGACCTGGCCGGTAGAGACGTGTTTGAAGCTGTGCAGATATCGGTTAATCCAAAAGTGATCACTACGCCTAAAGTTGCAGCGGTTGCCGCCGATGGAATTCAACTCATTGCCATTGCAAGGGTTACCGTTAGAGCAAACATTCAGCAATTGGTGGGTGGTGCAGGAGAAGATACCATTTTGGCCAGAGTGGGTGAAGGTATTGTGACTTCCATAGGTTCGGCAGCATCACATAAAGAAGTGCTGGAAAACCCGGATAAGATTTCAAAACTCGTATTGCAAAGAGGTTTAGATGCAGGTACTGCTTTTGAAATACTTTCTATAGATATTGCTGATGTAGATGTAGGAGAAAATATCGGAGCAAAACTTCAAATTGATCAGGCAAGTGCCGATTTAAAAGTGGCTGAAGCTAAGGCCGAAGAAAGAAGGGCCATGGCTGTGGCACAGGAACAGGAAATGAAAGCCAAAAGTCAGGAGATGCGTGCTAAAGTGATCGATGCGGAATCTGAGATTCCTAAAGCACTTTCAGAAGCATTCCGTCAGGGAAATCTTGGTGTGATGGACTATTACAAACTCAGAAATATAGAATCCGATACGGATATGAGAGAGTCTATCGCTAATTCCGGCAAGAAACAATCCGGAAAGAAGAAGGACGACGATAAGAATTAAGTTTAGAGTTTAGAGTTTTAAATATAAATTGGCTCTTTCAGCGATGTGGGAGCCATTTTTATAATTAATAATTTAGAATGAAGAATTTAAAATTGAACCAGTTTATAATTTTTCAGTTGATTTTAGCAGGGTTCATATCTACAGGTCTTTATGCTCAGAAAGTTTCTTATAAAGGGGTAATGATCACAAATGAAAAAGACCGACCTCAAAATATTTTAATTCACTTGAAGAGATCCACATTAACAACAGACTTAGATTTAAGTGGACTTGATAAAGAACTTCAAATATCCAGATCAAAAGGAAAGGAAAAGATTAAAGAGAGTGATATAAAATACCTGGATTTTCTTGAATATGGACATATAAAACGTGTTTTTATGAGTGAAGATTCACTAGGTTTTGTAGCTCCAAATGATAATCTGGTGGAAGTAATCTTCAACGGAAAAATATCACTTTACAGAGATTACGATTCAGATAAACTTACAACTGGAAAAGCAGCAGGCGCAGTAGCAGGTGCTGCAGTTATTGGAGCTCTAGGTGGTGTAGCATATTATAAAGGCGGCACTCCAAAAACTTATCACTGGCTAAAAAAACAAGATGAAGAAGAAATACTAATTAATTTAAATAGTCGCAATAACCTCAAAGAAATCATGAGTGACCGCCCTGATTTGTTTAATCGAATAGATCATTACAAGACCTTTGAAAATTTAATAAGAATCTTAAAGGACTTTGATATAGGGTATGACGCAACCAAAAAAAGACTCGAAGATGAAAAGCAAAATAGTCTTTATGGAAGATTGCAACAATTATCACAACTAAATGAATTAGATACAATTAAGGCAACGGAAACTAGTATCGAAAAAGGAGATTATGTGATTTTTAAATCAAAGTCTGGCCATGTTTTTTGTGTAGTGCAAAAAATTGATAATAGTACTTTTACAACAATAGCTTATGAAAAGGAATATGGAAAAAAAATAGAATACACGGTTCCAACTAAAGATTTATTATTAATAAGAAATAGCAAATTTTAGTCTTCAATATGAATGAGATTGTATTGGAAATACAGGAGCCATTTTTATAATTAATATTTGAGAATGAAAATTTTAAAGATAAAACTGCTCATATCATTTTTACTTCTGCAAATTGGTTTCTTTACCAATATTGTTTTGGCACAAAGTGAAGAAGTCAAATGCATTTTAGTACTTAAAGGAAGTCCTGATACACTTTATAAAAAGATTATCATAAAAAGAACAGGTTCAAATAATAAGGGAATGTCATTCAAGAATGTTCTTGGAAAAAAACTCGCCTTTAAAAAATCAAATGGAGAAATAGAAAAAATAAGTATAAAAGAGGTTGACAGATTAGAATTCACTGATTTTCACGGAATTTCCAGAGTGTTTATTGATGAACCGCAGGTGGGTTTAAATGATGACAAAGACAATTTAGTCGAGGAAGTTCATAGAGGAACAATTAGCCTTTATCGCAGATATAAAGTTTATCAAGCAGGTATTAGTACAGGAACTGTATATATTCCAGGTGATCAAACTACAGGACTTGTAGAAGATAAATACAAACCCGCATCTATGGGTGGTGTATTTCCCTCCAATATCATCGGCTTTGATTATTTCATATATGAAGGATATGATGGTGAATATATAAACCTTCAGGAAAAAAAGGGGAGAGAAAGATTGGCAAAATTAACCGAAGATATGCCTATGCTTTATTCTCGAATTATGGAAATAAAAAATTACAAGGATGTGAAAGAAATATTAATTGATTATGACACAGACCCTGTTATTGTCAAACAAAAAATGATGGCAAATTCTGAAAGTATTAAGGCAATTCAAATGAAAGATTACAATACTGTTCCAATTGATAGTTTAACAACAAAATCAATTAGTAGTGCAGATGAGCTAAGAGTGGGTGATTTTATAAAATATGTTGGTTCCGGTAATGATAAAGTAGGTGTAGTAAGCAGAATAATATCTTCTAAATCTCTGATGATGAAATATAATTTGAATTCAGATCCAAAAGAATTTCAGGTTAGAATTTCTGATGTAGAATTGATTATAGAGTAATTATTGTTAAAATTGACGGCTATCTTTAGTTAATATAAGTATTCAACCTCTCAAGATCAATATAGTTAGATTCCCAGAAATACATTAATTATAATTTCAAATGAATAAGACAAAATACTTTGCTTGGATCTTAACAATAATTTTAGGGTGCTTTTATAATTATTCCTTTGGACAGAAAAACTCTGTTGAAGCCAAATTAGTATTGAAAGATCACCCCGATACACTTTATCAGGAACTACTTTTAAATAAGCGAATTCAAAGACCTCATTTAATAACGTTTAGTAGCATTTTAGGAAATATATCTAATGAAATACACTTTAATAGCAACAAAAATGAATTTAGCACTGTCAAAATCAGCAGAATAAATTATTTGGAATTTATTGATTTGCAAGGAACAAAAAGGATTTTCATTGATGAGCCATTGGTAGATTTACCTGATGAAAAAAACAATTTAGTTGAAATTGTACATGATGGTAGTTTAAGTTTTTACAGAAAATACCGAGCTCAAAATCCAGATTTCTATGGCAGAGTTGAGTACATTGGATTATTTTCTGCAGATACAAACACAGCAACATTTGGTGGCAAACTCCCCGCAGGTTTGGAAGGCGTTGATTATTTTCAATTTATCGATTACCCACCGGAACATATTAACCTAGTCGATGATTATGGCAAGAAAAAACTGGCTGAAATGACTAAAGATCATTTTGGACTTTATCCTAGAATAATGGAAATGAAGACGTATGAAGAGTTATTGGAAATTTTAAAACTTTATGACAGCAGCCCGGAAAAAGTTAAAGAACGTACTGAAAAATTATCTCAGAAAAACAGAAGTAATATTCTGGATCGTTTAAGCTCCATGCCCATTGACAGTATCAGTACAAAAAAAGTTTACAATTCAGATGGCCTAAAAATTGGTGATTATATTAAATACATAGGACCCGGACCGGATAGAATTGGGATTGTGAGAAAAATTACCTCGTCCAGGACAGTTTTAGTAGAATGTGATTTGAAAACAGACCCTAAAGAATTTCAGGTTAGAATTTCTGATGTTGAATTGATTATAGAATAAAAAAATGGTGGTCTCAAAATGTGACCTCCAATTCGTAAATCGTAATTGAAAATTCCTAATTCTTATTGGCCAATTGTCCGCAGGCAGCATCGATATCCTTTCCTCTACTTCGCCTCACATTCACAATCAATCCTCTTTCTTTCAGAAAATTGGCGAAAAGATCCAGTTTATCCTCTGTGGTATTGGTGAATTCGGCTTCTGTAATAGGATTGTATTCGATGATGTTGATCTTGCTGGGTATGTTCTTCGCAAAATCGTAAAGTTCTTTCGCATCGAGAATGCTGTCATTGAATTTATTGAACACTATGTATTCAAATGTGATTTTATTACCTGTTTTATCATAGAAATACAAGAGCGCTTTTTTTAGTACGTCCAGATTATTACTCTCATTAATGGGCATTATTTCTGCCCTTTTTTTATCATTTGCGGCATGAAGCGAAAGTGCAAGATTAAATTTTACATGGTCATCTGCCAGTTTTTCAATCATTTTGGCTATTCCAGCGGTAGATACTGTTATCCTTTTGGGAGACATATTTAAACCGTCTTCATTGCACAACCTGTCGATTCCGTCCAGTACATTTTTGTAATTTAAAAGCGGCTCTCCCATGCCCATGAATACAATATTGCTCAATGGCATATTGAAATGCTCCATCGCCTGCTTATTGACCAAAACCACCTGATCGTAAATTTCTCCGGCATCGAGATTCCGTTTTCTTTCCATATAACCTGTGGCGCAAAACTTGCAACTCAGAGAACAACCAATTTGGGAAGAAATACAAGCGGTCATCCTTGTGTCTGTTGGAATAAGCACACTTTCCACCATATTTCCGTCTGCAAGTTTTATCCCTGATTTGATGGTGCCATCATTGCTAAATTGCTCCTGTTCCAACTTTGCAGGCGAAATGAAATACTCCTGATTCAACTTATCCCTGAAATCCTTTGAAAGATTGGTCATCTCATCAAATGAAGTTGCGGACTTTTGCCATAGCCATTCATAGATTTGATTAGCCCTGAATGGTTTCTGGCCAGCCTCGGCAAGCTTCTCCCTCAAATCAGCCAGGCTAATTTTTCTTATATCTGTTTTCTTATCGGAAATGACCATTTTGCAAAGATACTTTCTAAATCAAGGAATTCGTAAACCAATTTCAAGCCGGAACAGTTCTGTTCATAGAATGCAAAAATTTAAATTTTAAAAAAATGGCATATTACTTTAATAAAACACTACCCGGAAAATCTTTTGAAGAGGCTATTGAATTGGTAACCAGTGAATTAAAAACAGCCGGCTTCGGTGTTTTAACTGAAATTGACGTCAAAGAGACGCTGAAAAAAAAGATTGATGTAGATTTTAAAAAATACAAAATTCTCGGAGCATGCAATCCCCAATTTGCTCATAAAGCATTAACATCGGAAGATAAAATAGGGGTTTTCCTGCCATGCAATGTGATTGTTGAAGAAAATGACAATGGCGAAGTTGAAGTAAGCGCGGTAGATCCAATGGCATCCATGCAATCGGTAGAAAATGATCAATTGGGCATAATCGCTTCAGAGGTTCGCGAATCGCTGAAACAGGTCATTGAAAATCTGAATTGATCAGTTCACAGGACTTATACCTGTTTTATTCCAAAATTCATTTGGTATCGGCCTGACCTTATTCACTTCATAGTCAAAACCGAGGATTGCAGTTTTTATCATTGCAATAGCAAGATTTGCTTTGCTGAATTTATAAATAAGGTCAAATCCCATTTTGGAATGTGAGCCTATTCCGATGCTGATTTCTATTTCATCGCCAAAATAAGCCTGTCCTTTAAACTGAAGTGCAGCATAGGCCATTATTGTTCCCAGCCCTTCAATATTCAATTCGGTATAACCGAGTTGATTAAAAAATCGCATTCTGGCTTCATGTGCAAAACGCAAAAAGGCGTCGTTGCTAAGGTGGTTTCCATAGTTTAGGTCTGAAACTCTTACTTTGATAGAAGTTTCAAAGATGTAATTTTCAGGTTCCACAATTTTCACTCTATCCATATTCTTTTGGGAATTTTATATTTGGCTTTGATTTGTAAATATGCTCATGAAGGAAAGCATTGTCAAAAATATCAATAAAGTCCATCGCAAACTGGCCAATTATGTGGCCTCTTTTGCCAGCTCGCTGGTCATTCTAATTTGTATTGATGTCCTCATGCGATACCTCTTTAATGTTTCTTTTATCGCTATCACTGAGCTGGAATGGTACTTTTTTTCCATACTTTTTCTCCTGGGGCTGTCCTATACCTTTAAAAGTGACCGGCACGTCCGCGTTGATGTATTCTACAACGGTTTTAGCAAGAAAAAGAAAGATCTGGTCAATAAATTCGGAATAGTTTTATTCCTTATTCCATTTTGCCTGCTCGTCATTTATTATTCCGGAAAATATACCTACAATTCATGGCTTATTATGGAGGGCTCGCCTGAAGCCAATGGCCTGCCCTGGCGATTCTTAATCAAATCACTAATTCCTTTTGGTTACACGCTTTTGTTATTTCAGGCTGTTCTGTTTCTGTTCACAAAAGTTGATTCAGAATAATGGAATATCTAGCTATAATCATGTTTTTAGTGGCATTTGGTTTATTGCTTTACGGTTTTCCGGTGGCTTTCACTCTTGGAGGTACAGCCCTATTTTTTGGCTTTTTCTCTTTAGGCCCTGACTTCTTTTATGCACTTCCACTGCGGATTTTTGGTACAATGAATAATTACGTGCTTATCGCAGCACCACTGTTTATTTATATGGGAATCATGCTGGAAAAGTCTGGGCTGGCCGCTACCCTATTGGAAACCATGGCCTTATTATTCGGAAGGCTTCGCGGAGGATTAGCAATTTCCGTGGTACTTGTGGGTGCCATGTTAGCTGCATCTACGGGAATTGTCGGAGCCACAGTGGTCACCATGGGATTGATTTCACTCCCAACCATGCTAAAACGCGGATATCATCCCGCATTGGCTACAGGAACCGTGGCGGCTTCGGGTACGCTGGGGCAAATTATTCCTCCTTCCGTCGTACTCGTGCTTTTGGGAAGTGTATTAAATGTTTCTGTTGGCGAATTATTCAAAGAAGCATTGATTCCGGGCTTAGTTCTGGTTGCTCTTTATCTTTTATATATCGCATTCATTAGCAGGCTCAAACCGGATTGGGCGCCCGTTATTCCGCATAAAGAGATAAAAGAATTCAGGGATGAATTGACCTTCAAATCCATTTTAATGGCATTTGTGCTGCCTTTTGCTTTGGTCGCTGCGGTATTGGGTACAATTTTCGCTGGTATAGCTTCTCCTACCGAAGCAGCGGCGGTAGGCGGATTGGGTGCCATTTTACTGACGGCCTTTAAGGGCAAATTAAATCGTAAAATTATAGCGGAAGTCAATATGGAAACCATGAAAATCACATCGATGGTTTTTATGATATTTATGGGAGCCACAGCATTTTCATTGGTTTTCAGAGGCCTGGGAGGTGATCACTTTTTATCTGAAATCGTGAGTGCTTCAAACCTCGACCCCATTATGTTTCTGATCATGGTGATGCTGATTGTCTTTGTGGCCGGCTTTTTTATTGATTTCATTGAAATCATTTTCATTATCGTTCCGGTTGTTTTGCCCATTTTTAAATTAATGGGTTTTGACCTGGTTTGGATTGGAATTCTGCTCGCTATCAATTTGCAGACCTCTTTTCTCACACCTCCTTTTGGTTTTGCTTTATTTTATCTCAAGGGCGTCGCCCCAACGGGAATCAAAAGCAGGGATATTTATAAAGGAGCTATTCCTTTTGTTATAATTCAAATGGCTTTTCTGATAGTATTAATACTGATGAGCCAATAAAAAACCGGGAATCAGCCTATTGCCAAAACCCGGTTCAATTATTTTTTCCAGAAAATTTAGGCCGCTTTATCCATATTGGCGTCTACCATAGCGGGTACCACTTTTTCCCTTTTCTTCATCTTAATTATTCCCAAAGCCGCGAAAAGCCTGATAAACACATAAGTCGGGTCAATTTCATGCCATCTGATTCCTCCAAAATTGGCACGATCACCAAATCGGTGATGATTATTGTGATAGCTTTCTCCCATCATTAAAATATCAAGCGGCAGTAAATTTTTAGAGGTATCGCTTACTTTAAAATTGATGTAGCCATATTTATGGGCAAACCAATTGATTATTGCACCGTGAATTGGTGAAAGTAAAAACTGAATTGGCAATAATAACCACAACCACCAAACATCAGCGAATGTATAGTATACGTAAACATAAAAACTTCCCCACATAATTCTTGAAACCCAAGATCTGGCAAATTTGTCAAATAAAGGCCATTTGGGTGTGTTTTTGGTGAATCGTTCTTCCACTTCCATTTCTCCATTTCCTATGGCGGAATATATCGTTTTGGTCTTCCACATCATTTTGAATATCGACTCATCGTATTTTGGAGAATGAGGATCGTTTTCTGTGTCGGCAAAGGCGTGGTGCATCCTGTGCATAACACCATATCCATAGGCGCTCAGGTAATTAGAGCCCTGGAAAATCCATGTTAATACAAAGAAAACTTTCTCCCATGCTTTCGACATGGTAAACATTTGATGAGATGCATATCTGTGAAGAAAAAAGGTTTGGAAAAACAAAGATCCGTACCAATGCAATAAAAAGAAGGGGATTATTACTTCCATGAAATAGTCGTTTTAGTCTTTAATATATAAGACAATGTCAAATCAATTTTGTGACAAAAATATTACTTTTTTTTATTAAAGGTCTCAGAAGTGAAGTCTGAGATCAGCTGAGTGATGTGTCCTTTGCGGCTGGCATTCTTAATGCTATCGAGCAAATCCATTTGTGAAAATGACTTTGGAATGCTTTTAAAATCGGTATTATTCAATTTTGATTTAGCTCTAGAAACGATTTTTCTGCAATTTTCCGCTTTCCGGTCAAATATCAATTGAAGATCTTCATATTCAACATTAAACCCTTCTCTAAGCACATAAATAGCCTGCTCAATCGGTTCAAGTTTTCTATGAATGTATCTCCATGCTTCATTTAACTGATTTTCAAGATCAAAATGATTTAAACCTTCTTCCACGTCCCGGTCTTCCAAGGTATCATGTACAGCCTCGATGTGGAGATTTTGACGGTCTTTTCTCGATTTTATGATGTTAAGACAAATATTGGTGACCATTCTCACCAGATAGGCCTTTACATTTTCAATTTTACTTGTGTCAATGGTAAACCACTTGACAAAAGCATCGTGTACAGCATCTTCGGCATCTGCCATGGATCCCAGCATATTATAGGCTATGGATTTTAAGCTGTTTTGATAAATCGATATGTCTTGAACTGTTGCCAATTTTCTCAATTGAATCCACAAAGTTAATGATATATTTGATTGATTACTCCGGGGATGAAATAATCTAACCAAGAAAGTGCTTCATTGGTTCTCTTTACTTCATATTAAAATTTGGATTTACTTTTCAAACCACAAAAGCGTAAATTCCTGACTTAATCATCCAAAATCAAAAATAACAAGCATTATTATGGGCAAAGCGATTTATTTGAAAGTAGAAAAAGAGCTGAATCATCCTAAGAGCAAAGTATGGGAGACTGTCGCTTTAGGCTTCGGCGAGGTGGCTAAGTACAATCCGGCATTGACTTCCTCTAAATTTGATTCTGAAAAAAGAGAAGGAGTAGGCACCAAAAGACACTGTGAATTTAAACCCAAAGGCCATATAAAAGAGGAAATTACCGAATGGAATGAAAACGAATCATTTACTCTGGAATTCACAGAATCATCTGTACCAATGGGATTTATGAAAAGCAAATTTTCATTCAATGGTGATGAAGAACGCACATTGCTTAGTCAGGAATTCTGGTACAGGATGAAAGCGCCAATGGGCTGGTTGAGTTGGATGATGAAAGGAAAAATGAAAAAGACTTTGGTTACCGGTCTTGATGGCCTTGAAAAATATTTAAACAATGGCAGTAAGTGAAAACTATTTAAGCTTTCTAAAAGATCAGCTCGTAGGTATTGCGCCTTTTGAAGTTAAAAAAATGTTCGGAGGTTATGGTTTTTTTAAAGATGGACTTATGTTCGCTATGGTGGGTAATGACTCATTCCGACTGAAAGTAGACCACACAAATGAAAACGATTATATAGCCAAAGGCATGAAACCGTATTATTCGGATTCAAAGAAGAAAGGCATGCCCTATTGGGAAGTACCTGCGGATGTCCTTGAAGATAAAAACCAATTGACCATTTGGGCCAATAAATCAATTGAAATTGCTAAAACCACCAAGGGTAAATAGTTTCTAAATTTTATCAACTACTACCTTATAGGTCGGATCTTCAATCACATTGACATCGATTATCTTATCCGCATTTTTAAGTAGTTTTCTGCAATCAGCGCTCAAATGTTTTAAATGAACAGTTTTTCCGAGTTTTTCATAGCGCTCGGTAATTTTATTCAATGCTTCAATCGCCGACATATCAACAATTCTGCTTTCCGCAAAGTCAATGATTACCTCTTCCGGGTCATTTAGCACATCAAATTTTTCATTAAATGCGGTAACAGATCCAAAAAATAGCGGTCCGTAAATTTCATAACGCTTAATGCCCTTTTCATCGATGGTTTTTCTTGCTCTGATTCGTTTGGCATTGTCCCATGCAAATACCAAAGCCGAGATAATTACGCCAATGATTACTGCCAGAGCAAGGTTGTGAAGAAATACGGTTACCAGGGTAACCATCACCATGACGAAAATATCCGATTTTGGCATTTTATTGAAAGTCCTCAAACTCGCCCATTCAAATGTTCCAATCGCGACCATGATCATTAAACCGGTTAATGCAGCCATAGGCACCTTCTCTATCAGACCAGAGCCAAACATCACAAAAATCAATAGCATTACCGAGGCTACAATTCCCGAAAGTCTGGCTCTGGCGCCATTGGATACATTTATCAGACTCTGACCGATCATCGCGCAACCTCCCATGCCTGAAAACAATCCGGATAAGACATTAGCTGCACCTTGTGCTACCGCTTCTTTATTACCGCTTCCTCGGGTTTCTGTTATTTCATCCACGATATTCAAAGTCAACAAACTTTCAATTAAGCCCACGCCTGCTACAATTGCCGCAAATGGAAAAATAATT
The DNA here is from genome assembly GCA_040218795.1 of Cytophagales bacterium. Lineage (GTDB taxonomy): Bacteria > Bacteroidota > Bacteroidia > Cytophagales > CCMP332 > CCMP332. The sequence goes on from JAVJQT010000010.1 coordinate 145,544, forward strand.
CCAAGTGTTTCCAGATTCCAGGGAATATTTGGAATATGAAATGGAGGAAAGCCGCCTTGTATAGAGGCAATATCACCAACCGTTTTAGTAGGAATATCAAAGAATGCCACAAGACCGAAAACTGTTAATATGGCCATCAATGACGCCGGAACTGCTTTTGTCAGTTTTGGCAAACCGTATATAATCGCCATTGTAAGCAATACCAATCCCAACAATATGTACATGGCTGAACCGCTGAGGATATTGCCCGAGGCATCTTTGAATTGATCCAATTGTGACATAAATATCACTATGGCCAAACCGTTGACAAAACCAAAAATAACCGGATGAGGCACCAGGCGAATCAGTTTACCCAATCGGAGAAATCCCGCTGCCAATTGAATAAGCCCGGCCAAAACCACAGTTGCAAATACATATTCCACGCCGTAATCCTTGGCCAAAACAACTATTACAACGGCCACGGCACCTGTAGCACCGGATATCATACCGGGTCTTCCACCAAAAATGGAAGTAACTAATCCCATTACAAATGCAGCATAAAGGCCTGTCAAAGGGCTTAATCCTGCAATCATTGCAAAGGCGACGGCCTCCGGCACTAAAGCCAATGCCACCGTTAGGCCTGATAATACTTCTGTTTTATAATCTACACTTTGCTTAAAGTCAAAGAGATTAAAGATCTTCTTCATGCAAAAAAATTATATGCTTTTAAATGGCTTTTCTAAAATAGCGCGCGAAGGTAAGATGATGAAATCAGAAAATCGAATAGTTTTAGAATATTTAATAACTTTAATAAGTATATCCTCCCCATAAAATAACAGGACGATGAAGATTTTTAGAAATATACTTTCACTTGTAGTCGGCTGGCTGGCCGGCAGTATTGTAAACATGGGCCTGATTCAATTGGGCCATAATATATTCCCCATAGAAGGAATTGATATCAATGATATGGATGCCCTCGCAACTGTAATGCCTGATCTCGAAATGAAGTATTTTATTTTCCCATTTCTGGCCCATGCCCTCGGCACATTGGTAGGAGCGGCAGTTGCATATCTCATCGCGGCATCACATAAAATGAAATTTGTTTACTCCGTAGGTGGATTATTTCTTTTAGGAGGAGTACTTGCAGGAATAATGCTCAATAGCCCTACCTGGTACAATGCCATCGATTTTATTTTTGCCTATATTCCAATGGCATGGCTCGGAGGAAAAATCGCTGAGAAAATTCAGAGTTGATTGGCCAATGAAACTGAAAAGCAATCCACAAGTTGATCAGACCATTATTAAATATCCAAAAAAAGCACAGGATAAGCTCGATGAAATCAGGAATTTGATATTGAACACCGCCGAAGAAATCGAGGAAATTGCTGTTCTTGAAGAAACCTTAAAATGGGGAGAACCCAGCTATTTAAGCAAAATCGGAAGCACGCTAAGAATGGACTGGAAAGCCAAAAATCCGGAGCAAGTGGCAATATATTTCAAATGCACCTCTAAGCTCGTTCCCACATTTAGGTCAATTTTTGGTGATTCACTTCAATACGAAAACAACCGCGCCATTTTATTGGATTTGGAAAAGGAACTTCCCCTTGAGAAACTGAAAACCTGTATATCCATGGCCCTGCGTTATCACAAAATAAAAAATCTTGAATTATTAGGCTATCAAAACCATTAAATGAAACACAAACTCACCCATTTCGCCATTCATACAGATGATATTCAGCGTGCAAAATCCTTTTACAAAGCCGTTTTTGACTGGGCTTTCAATACCTATGGTCCCGATGATTTTTTTCAGATTAAAACCGGAGATACAGAAAATGATGAACTGATTGGTGCATTGCAATCAAGAAAATACTCAGCAATTAAGGAAAAGATCAATGGGCTGGAAGGCACAATTGGTGTGGAAAATATCGATGAAATAATCGAAAAAGTTGATTCCAATGGCGGTAAAATAGTCCTGCCCAAAACCTCCATTCCCCATGTTGGCTGGATATGCAAATTTCTGGATACTGAAGGGAATTTACTTTGTGCCATGCAGTATGATGCAAATGCACAATAATTTCAATTTGCTTTTTAATATTATTCGGCTTTACTAATCAGAATAGAAAAACCTGTCTCAAGATTTAAGCCACTCCAGTCGGTAGTAAACTTGCTGGTACGGGTTTTTCCATATTCATAATTCAATTTTACAAAATAGTTAACCTGATCTATTCCTCTGAATAAATAACCTATTCCCACTAAAAATCCGGGAGATGCTAGCTCGAGGGCTCTGGAATTGTCCTTATAATTGTTGTAAATCAAGGCTGAACTAAGGGTGATAAAAGATTTTTTGGAAATTTTCTCCACTCTGGATAATCCAAATGCAATTCTATTTCGATTTAAAGCATAAGAAGAATCACTAATATTTCCATTTGGAATACCGAGGCTATCCATGCCTTCTACCTCAAAATCTGTATTCATTGAATATCGGCCATATTTCAGAAAGGCGAAAAAATCGCTTCCCGTGTCGCCAAGTTCAAAACCGATATTCCATTGAAAAGCATTGCGGGCATTGTATGTTGATTTTAAATAGTGGTCGTTTATTTCATGAATACCAAAATCAGCGGAGATATTTAAAAAGCCATAGCTGTATTGTGGTTTTTGCGCCAGAAGTTGCTTTTCCTGGGCCTTTGCTGTGCTAAAAAGCAAAACTGGAAATGAAAGAATCAGTATTTTTTTTAATAAATAATCCATGTTTTAAATATAGATTATTCTCGAAAAATCTTATCTAATCCTCCAGCGCATTAAACAAAAATGTATTTTTTAGTAGCAACCAGAAAAGAAAAACGCATATCGCCCAGATCAGATAGGCCATGTAATAATCCATGGTGTCTTTATAACGCGTTTCTTTAATTTCCGCTTTTTCGTATTTATCTATGGTTAGAAAAATCTCTTCCAAAGCATCATTGTTGGAGGCGCGGAAAAATTTTCCCGAACCGATATATGCAATTTGCCTAAGTGTGGATTCATCCAGTGAGCTTTCTACGTATTGCGTTCTACCAAAAAAATCTTTTCCATAGGGTACCTTTCCCTCCTTACCCACTCCAATGGTGTATATTTTAATACCATAGGCTGCTGCCAGCTCAGCGGCTGTTACAGGATCTATATTGCCCACATTACTTTCGCCATCACTCAATAGGATCATCACTTTTGATTTTGTATCCGATTCCCTCATACGATTGACCGCAACCCCAAGGGCTGAACCAATGGCTGTGCCGCTTTTTTGTATCATTTTTAAATGAATATCATCGATATTACTGTAGAGCAACTCATAATCAGTTGTTAGCGGTGCAAGTGAATAAGCCTCACCTGAGAAAACAACAAGGCCAATTCTGTCCTGAAAACGGCCTTCTATAAATTCCCTTGCCACGTTCTTGGCGGCTTCCAGGCGGTTAGGTCGAAAATCCTGAAGATCCATGGATTCGGAAATATCGAGAACCAGCATTATATCGATCCCTTCGGTCCATTGTTCTACGCTTTCATTGGTTTTTTGAGGGCGGGCAAGGGCAATTATAATCAAAGCGATAAATAGACTAAAAATCACATCCGGAATAAATCTCAAGAGACTTATGGCTTGCCATTTTATATCCTTTTTTGGCAATGCTATTTCCAGTTTTTGTCTCAGGCGAATAAAAAACAGCCATCTCAAAAAAAACATGAGTGGAATGATCAACAAAGCATAAAAGAATTCCGGATTGGCCCAGCTAAAAGATTTTAATACTTCGGGCTTAAACCAAAAAATAGAAAACCAGGCCCAATAATCGTTTAAAAGATCAGGCATTCATCACCTCCTTTTTAATCAGTTCAAATCGATCTTCGGCAAAGTGTTTTAACACGATCAGGCGATCTGTTAATTTATCTTCTTCAAATCCTCCGTAAACAAATGCATCCAAATGTTTAAGACTATCAAGAAGCTCTTCGTTTTGAATGTGTTTGCGGAAGTCTTTGGTGGAATAGGTATTGTAAGGTTTCTTTTCAAGACCGCTCAGGTAATTTTTCCATCGGGCATTGGCCACTTCTATTTTTTCTTTTGCAGGATTACTTCGGCTCTCCGAAATAACCTCATCAAATTCGCTGATAAATGATCTGTGATATTTAGTCATCCAATACAATTTCCAGCGGCTTTTAATTTTCTTTCCAAATAAAATGACCACAAGGATGAGGATGACAAGGATAGCACCTGTGATTATTAAAAAAAGCTTTTTATTGAAAATATCCGGAATAAATCTCAGGAGTGCATTCTCTTTTAAGTCCAGTTCCTGCGGAAGGGTTTCTATGTACTCCTTTAACATGACTGAATCAGAATTTGACATCAATTCAATGGTGTCGCCGCGATGCAGTCTGAAGACCGGAAGCGCCAATCCCTGTACCGAGTCCAGTTCAAAACTCATTACTTCATAAACGACAGAGTCGATGACCAAAGAGTCTTTAACGATAGTTTTAAAGGCGGTTTTAGAATAAAATTCAAAAAGCCCAAAATCAGAACTTGTGTCTGGGAAAAAAATCTGCCATTCGCCCGGGTACTCAATGCTCAAAGAAAAGCGCATGGGGTATCCTATTTTCAGCGTATCGTCCAGAAAAGCCGCTTTGGGTTGATAATTCCTGGCAAATAAAGCTTCGCCGGAAATTAATGTAAGAAAAATGAAAAAGAGTAAAACACGCTTGATCATCATGCCTTTTTCTTCATTCTGTTTCTGACCTTAAATAATTTTATAAGCTGCCCCACATACTCCTGACCTGTATCAAGCTGTAGATAATTTGCCTGATAACGCCTGCACAAATGCATTATTTTCTCCTTGTTTTCATGAAAATAATTGGCCGTGTTTTTCCCAAATCCCGAAGATGAACTATTGACCCATAATGTTTTACCACTTTCCTTATCATACAAAGGAACAATCCCAAGATTGGGAATCTGACTCTCTCTTTTATCGGAAAGATGAATTACTACCAAATCGTGAAGTTTTGCCAATGCTCTCAGGTTCTTTTCATAATCCTCATCTATAAAGTCCGAAATTAAAATAATTACTGACCTTCTTTTGATCATGTTCATGGCGAAAGAAAGCATGCCTGAAATATTTGTTTCTCTGGATTGCGCCTTATTCTTAAAAATTCGATTGATTATGTGATAGGCATGTGACATGCCTTTGCCCGGTGGTATATATATCTCTTTTTGATCGCTATAAGCCAATACTCCAACCTGGCTGGATTCTCTCACAGCGGAAAGTGAGAGCACGCCACAAATCTCCTTTGCAACGTCAATTTTTTGATGGCCGCTGGTACCTATTTCCTGAGATGCCGAAACATCTAAAAGAAAAAACACAGTTTGTTCCTTCTCTTCCTTGTAGGTTTTAATAAAGGTTCCATGCCCTTTGGCCGATACGTTCCAGTCAATACTTCTTACGTCATCGCCGTATTGGTATTCTCTTACATCGTCAAATTCCAGACCTGAACCCTTAAACACAGAATGGAAATCACCCTGCATATGGGAATTAATCGCCTTTCTTATGCGAATGTCATACTGTCTTAATTTCTTGATGATCTCCTTCATATTCAAAAAAAAGAGTAGAGAACGCGAAAAAAACAAAAGGCCTGAGAAAACTCAAGCCTTTCTTATTGAAAGTACCTTATAATTAATTCTGAGCGGCGTCTTTTGGCAGCACATTTGATTTTAACATCACTCTGGAAACCGGCTCACTAGCATTGGAGTGAATGGTTATAACTTTATTTTGCTGTCCCATTTTTCCAGAACTGTTGAAGGTCGCTTTAATCTCGCTTTCCGCTCCCGGAGGAATTGGAGTTTTTGGCCATTCGGGTACAGTACAACCACATGTGGTTTGAACATTTGAAATCAACAAAGGTACCGAGCCCTCATTTTTAAATTTAAAAACATGGGTCACCTTATCTCCCTGATTAATATCACCAAAATCATAGGCCTCTTCTGCAAATGCTAAAACCGGCACACCCTTCTCAGCTTTGGGTTCAGCTTCCATCTCAAGTTTCTGAGCTTTTGCGAATTGAAAAACTGTTAATATTAATGCTAATGCGAATACTTTTTTCATAACTGGTAATTTGTCAAATGTTAAACTGTGTTTTCTTTTTTAAAGTTTCACGAATTGAACTTCAATATTATTAATTTTTTATTTTTTATTTTTCATTTCCTCCGGCAATATTGATGCCATTGTCGATGTGGCATGTGCAATAAGTTTTCTTTTGCCCTTATTTTCAATATAAATTTCCGCTTCACAGAAGTTTAATTTTTTTCCGCTTTTTAAAACCCTGCCAAAAGCAAACGCTTTTTCACCTATCCCCGGGGCGAAATAGGACACTTTCAATTCTGCTGTGACCACATGAAAATCTTCAGGTACAAGACTGAAGGCAGCAAATCCCATCACAATATCCGACATGGTGCTAATGACACCACCGTGAAGAAAACCGTTTTGCTGATGATGTTTTTGCTCAATGTTCAATTCGCCTTTTATTTCACCTTCATTTATTTCGGTAATTTCGAAGTCCATCAGACGCATAAAATGCTGTCCTTTTAATTTTTCCTTAATTAATTCTCTAAATGCGGGGTTTCTGGTTTTATATTTAAATTCTGAAATAGACATAAGCTTGAAATTGGACGATAAATTTGCGGCAAAAATATCAAAGACCTTTGGAAAAAAGCTAAGAATAAGAATTTGTGGGATTCTAATTGAAGATGACCGCATACTTCTGGTCAAACACAAAGGTTTGGGTAAAAACGGATTTCTTTGGTCACCGCCGGGGGGCGAGCCACAGTTTATGGAAAGTATGGAAGATGCATTGAAAAGGGAATTTTTTGAAGAAACAGGTCTTTTGATTAATGTAAGTGAGTTTTTATTTGTCAATGAGCACCTTCAATCACCTCTTCACGCTATAGAATTATTTTTTAAAGTTGAACGCAAAGGGGGAAAACTTGTACGAGGAAAAGAACCGGAAACCGATGAAATCAATATTATTTCGAACATTGATTTTTTAGATACAAAAAGAATTAGAGAAATTGGAATTGAAAATATGCATTCCCTCTTTTCAGAAATCCAGTCATTATCCGAAATTTATAGATTAAAAGGATTGATAAATAAAGCTAAATAGAAGATTCCTTCGTTTTAATTTCAATGCTAATTCTTTATTATTGCAATCCAAACTAATAGTCAAATGAAGTTAATTCAGATCATTTCAGCAATATTTTTTGTAATCGCAGTAGCCCTCGGATTTTTATTGTACAAGAATATTGAAGGCCCTATTACTGAAAGAAAGCAGGTCAAAAGAGCTGAAGCTCGTAAGATTGATAAATTGAAAATGCTCAGAGAGGTTCAGAAGTCCTATCTCGATGTTCATGGAAAATACGCAAGTCACTGGGATTCTTTGATCACTTTTGTGCAAGAAGACACTTATTATACCATCGAAAAATCTGAAGAAATATTTGTGCGTCAATACGGAGGAGATTCTATTGTTGTCAATGTAGATACCATAGATGCTATTGCCGTAAAAGACCTTTTATTTCCCGAAAGCGACTTTCCGAATTTTAATGCTGAAACCCTGCCATTTATTCCGGGGAACAATAAAAAATTCAAAATATATGCTGATAAAATTGAGAAGAACAACGTGATGGTTGATGTTTTTGAAATCACCGATGTTGAGCCCATCAGCATGTTGAGCGAATTGCGAAGTAAAGGAGAGCCTTTGAGAGTAGGTTCAAGAAGCGAAGTGACCACCAGCGGTAACTGGGAATAAATTTGAAAGATACCATTCAAAAAAACCATAGATCAACCCAACGCATAAAAGACGAAAAATTCAATGTTGAAGATATCGGCTCTTATGACCTTGTACTGTACCTGAGTTCCAAACATTTTAAATGCTCTGCTGCCAGTGAAAAACTCGGACGCTGTGTATTTTTTGAAAGTTTTGATTTTACCAAAACACTTGATCAGGATGCCATTCTTAATCAATTAAATTTAATTTTCGAAGAACATCATGTACTTCAGGCAGGCTTCTGGAATTCAGTACGATGTGTTCTTTCTGAAGAATTTTTTACTCTGGTTCCAAAAGAACTATTCATTGAAAAGAAAGCTTCAAAATTATTGGCATTAAATTTTAGTGAATTTGATGCCCGTTCCAAAGATACCGGCTTTTTTAAACCCAATAGCGGGCCGGCCATTAGTGTATTTTCAATTCCAAAAAAGATAAATACCTTTCTTAAAAAATTCTATCCAAAGATAAAGATCCAGTATTTACACGAACTGACATCAACACTTGAAGGTATAATCTCATGGGGCGCGGGCAGACCGAAAGTTGAGTTTTCCGCCTATTTACACAATCAGAATATTACCATAGTTTGTACCGATAAAGGTAAAATTAGGTTTTTCAATACCTTCAAATACGACAATCCCGAAGATGCCATTTATTATCTCTTATCGGTCATGCAGGAATTTGACATAAAGGCTTCTCAAGCTTCGCTGAGTTTCTATGGCGATGTGGTTAAGGATTCTGCCATAATAAAAAGCGCTCAAAAATATATTGGAGAAGTGCACCTAGGCGAAAGGCCAAAACTCTTTTATTTCAACTATGAATTCGATGAAATTCCATCGCAATGGCATTTTGAAACCTTTTGCGCTTATCTTTGTAAATAGCTATGCCCCAAAAGATTGCTTTATTTCCGGGATCATTTGACCCATTTACAAGCGGACATCAGGATATCGTCAATCGCGGCTTATTGTTATTTGACAAAATCGTAATCGCTCTCGGAAAAAACAGCAGTAAAAAAAGATTCTTTGACATTGATTTTATGCAGGAGAAGATCAAAGAGGCTTTTCCCGGTGAATCGCGTGTTGAAATTAAAACCTTTGAAGGGCTGACCGCAGAATTTGCCAAAAAAGAAGGCGCCAAATTTATCCTGAGAGGCTTGAGAAATACCACGGACTTTGAGTACGAGAATAGCATTGCTAATATCAACAAACATCTTGCAGAAGGCCTGGAAACTGTTTTCTTAATCACTTCCCCGGAACTGGCGGCCATTAGCTCTACCGTGATTAGAGAAGTTTATAAAAATGGCGGTGATATCAACGAATTTATCCCCTATCAACTGTAGACTTGTCGATTTTTAAATAATTTAAAAATACGTCTTCAATATTTCCGTAAGAATGAATCAGATTGGTTTCCAGCATTTTTTGGTCAAACCAATTAACTTCAGTTATCCCCTCTTCTTCTTGCCCTTTCATTGAACTGTCATCTTCGTTTTCCATCAAAAACCAAGAGGTTTTCTTTATGTAAAGCTGACTTTTTCTAATGTACATATGATGGGTATCGCAAAGCCAACCATGGGAGCTGGCAATAACCCCACATTCTTCTTTTACTTCCCGTATTGCAGCCATCTCTGCATTTTCTCCCGATTCAATTTTTCCTTTAGGCAAATCCCATTTTCCCAACCTTTTTATCATCAAAAATTTATCATCGCTTTTGACAAAACCACCTGCAGCGGGTTCTGCAGCATATGTATTTGCAATTTCTTCGTAAATATTGATTTCGGGATTCTCCTTAAAAATTATTTCAATGGAATATTCGGGGCGGTGTGTGAGGATATTAGGTAATAATTCTAAAAATTTTTCTTTGTTGAAATGACTGATTTGATAAACCCCGCTTTCAAGATTTGGATACAAATCAAAAAAGTCATCAAATGAATATTGCAAAGATTCTTTTCTTGAGTCTTCTCCTTCAAACCTCACCAAGACATTATCAATGTATATTTTCATCAATCTTCGTTCGTATCCAATCGCATTTTCTTAAGCAAAAAACGATCGTATTTCTTTAATACTTCTTCAACGTACCAATCGAGCTCAGCGTGTAATCGACCTATCTCCGATCTGGTATGCCACTTTGCATCTTTTATACCTTCCAGCATGGAAGGTTTTAATTTGGTTCTATCCTGAGTCTCCATTAAAAACCAATGGTATCGCCGGAGAGTGGTCTTATTTTTAGCATTTATTTTATAGGTGCTACCCAATTTAAATAATACATTAACAGAAATTGAAGATTCCTCTTCTACTTCTCTTTTTGCAGCTTCTTTTAACTGCTCCCCTGCGTCAATGCGTCCTTTTGGCAAAGCCCATTTATTATTTTCATAAACCAGCAAAAATTTATTGCCCCTTTGTACCAGTCCACCGGCCAAAGCTTGAAGCTGATATCTTTTTTTAAAACTCTCTTTAAAGAGTTTGGGTTTGAATACAACGAACGTCAGCTTTTTTATTTTTAAATCTTCATCAGTTTCCAACAGTGTTTCAAATATTTTTGAAACCAATTTATCCGATGGTCTTATTATCAGGGCAGATTCATATTCGAGAAATTCAAATATGTCTTTATCCTTTTTGGCATCATAAATCGTCTCATACTCAAAACGGTCAAGATCCTGGTGGTCTTTGGTGATTTCAATTTGAACCTTATTGACAAGGATTTTCATAATTCAATTAAAATGATCCCGATATTGATTGGCGCCGAGAAATCTAAAATACTTTAATTTGTTCTCCCAAATATAATTTTTTTATGAAGGATCAATCAAGAATAATTGCAAAGCATTTATTAAAAAGTTCAGCCGTGCGTTTATCGCCGGAAAAACCATTTCAATGGGCTTCGGGTTGGGCCTCTCCTATATACTGCGATAATCGGTTAACCTTGTCTTATCCCGAAATAAGAAATGACATCAGCACTGGCTTAATTGATCTGGTAAAAACCTATTTTCCGGAGGCCGATTGCATATCCGGCGTTGCCACAGCCGGCATCCCTCAAGCTGCTATAATTGCCGATAAAATGAATATCCCGCTTTCCTATGTCAGGCCAAATCCAAAATCGCATGGCATGAAAAACCAAATTGAGGGAAGGATCGAAAAAGGAAGCAAATGTGTAATGGTAGAAGACCTGATTTCAACGGGCGGCAGCTCTTTAAAAGCAGTTGAAGTATTGAGAAATGAAGGCATTGAAGTAATTGGCTTAATTGCCATTTTTACATATGGCTTTGCAATGGCCGATGAAAACTTTAAAAAGCACAATTTAAAATATCATTGCTTAAGTAATTACGCAGCATTAATCGATGTGGCTGTTGAAAATAATTTTATCAAGGACGAACAAATGCAAACCTTGAAGGAATGGAGAAAATACCCTGCCAACTGGAATAAATGAGAATAGGACTCATTTCGGATACACATTCATTTATTGATGAGCAAATAATTTCGCTTTTAAAGGATTGTGACCAAATCTGGCATGCTGGAGACATTGGCGATCCGATTGTTGCTGAACGTCTCTCGGAAATTTGCGTTTTAAAAGCCGTGTATGGAAATATAGACGGCACAGAAATCAGACAAAGCTATCCGGAACATCAAATTTTTGAAATCGAATCCAAAAAAATCTGGATGACGCATATCGGGTCTTTTCCACCCAAATACACTACTTCAATCCGAAAACAAATTGAGATAATAAAACCGGATATATTTATTTGTGGCCACTCTCATATTTTAAAAGTAATTCCCGACAAGAAATTAAATCTCCTGCATATGAATCCTGGTGCAGCCGGCCATCATGGATTTCACAAAATCAGAACATTGCTGCGCTTTTCTATTGAAAAAGGCAAAATTCATTCAATGGAAGCGGTAGAGCTGGGAAAAAGAGGCAAAATAAAACCCTGAAACTGTAGGCTCCAAGGTTAAAATTTTATGAATTAAATCTAATCTATTCTTTAGATTCTGACTTGGTTTCTTTTTTCTCAGCCTTTGGCTTTTCTACTTTTTTAGCTTCTGCCTTTGGTTTTGCTGTTTTCTTTGCTTCTGCCTTTGGTTTAGCATCTTTCTTAGGTGCAGCTTTATCTTCAGTTGTAACTTCTGCTGTTTTCTTTGCTTTCGGAGCTTCTTCTTTCGTAGGACTTACTTTAGCTTCGGGGCTTGTTTTAGCCTCTACTTTAGTTTCTTTTACTTCTGCCTTAGGCTCTTCTTTCTTTGTTTCTTTCTTTGCAGGTTTTGATGCAAATTCCTTCTTAATTTCCTCTACATCTACTTTTTTGATAACAGGCTGAAACTGCAAATGCTTAAGCTTTGCGTTTCTTGTTTTAGATCTTACTCTTAACCTTGTTTTCTTTGTGCTGAATCCGCTCATTATTGATCCTTTAATAAATTGAGGCGCAAAGGTAAAATTTTCTTTTGATTTCCGGCAAATTTCTTTTGGATAAATACTTAATTTATCTGGCAAAGGGGCATTAATTTTATAATTTCGCCTGCAAAAAGTAATTATTCTGAAAGCACCAGGTACACCAAAGGGTATGAGGGACTTTTCTCCCGAAACAATGCAGAAGCGGGCATATATTTTTGATGCCATTCGAATGGTATTTGAAAAATATGGATTTCAGGCATTGGAAACCCCTGCAATGGAATCATTGAGCACTTTAACAGGAAAATACGGTGATGAAGGCGATCAGCTTTTGTACAAAGTCCTGAATTCCGGTGATTTTCTTCATAAAAGAGGAAATTTATTGGTCAATGCTTCGGATCTTGAAAAGGGAGAGAAATTTGTAGCCCCTAAAATAACAGAAAAAGGTTTGCGCTATGATTTAACTGTTCCTTTTGCCAGGTACGTCGCAGCTAATTACAATGAATTGCCAATTCCATTTAAGCGCTATCAAATACAACCCGTATGGCGTGCTGATAGACCACAAAAGGGGCGCTACAGAGAGTTTTATCAATGCGATGCAGATGTTATTGGAACCGATTCCCTTTTTTGTGAAGCGGAGATCTTTATGATGATAGAAGAGGTGTTTAAAAAATTAAACATCGGAGATTTTCAAATTCTGGTAAATAACAGAAAATTACTCGATCAGATTGCAAAAAGCCTTGGCTCAACCAACAGCAATGCATTTTTTACGGTTTTAGACAAACTCGATAAATTGGGAAAAGATGCTGTAATAGAAGAGTTTTCTAAGATGTCATTTTCAGAAACGCAGATTTCACGAATAAAAGATTTGATAGACATTGAAGGTTCAAACAGCGAGGTTCTGGATTCCATAGCCTCATTTCTTGATAATGCAGATTCTGAAGGTCTCGAAGAATTGCGGGAAGTCTTAGACTTGCATTTAAAGCTCGGTGGCAATTCAGAATTGATAAAAGTACAGGCTACACTGGCCAGAGGGCTTGGTTATTATACCGGAACGATCCTTGAAGTAAAGGTCAATAATGTGCAAATAGGCAGTGTCTCAGGTGGCGGGCGTTATGATGACCTTACCGGAATTTTTGGCTTGCCCAATGTGAGCGGAGTTGGGTTTTCCTTCGGCGTTGATCGCCTCTACGATGTGATGGAGGAATTGGAACTCTTTCCAGAAAAAATAAGCAAAACGACGGATGTACTAATTGTCCATTTTGATAAAAAAGCCTTTGAAAAAGGTCTGGAAGTAATACAACAACTTCGTAGTGAAGGTATTGCAGCAGAACTATTTCCCGATACGGGAAAACTCAAAAAACAATTGCAATACGCAAACAGAAAAAATATCCCATATTCGATTATTATTGGAGATGAAGAGCTGGCCCAGGAAAAATGGCAATTAAGAAACATGGAAAGTGGTCAGCAGCAATTAATGAGTACAGAAAAAATTATTGAAAAACTGAAATGAGCGATCATTTTATAATAAAACCTGTCAAAGACAAATCTCTCAGGGATCTTGAAGGGATTGTTGACAGCGCACAGAATTTAATTCTCTCTGATGAATCCAAAAGAAAAATTCTCAATTGCAGGACTTTTCTCGAAGAGGAAATCCTCTCTTCCAAAAAAACAGTTTACGGGATCAATACCGGATTTGGATCACTTTGTAATAAAATAATCAGTGAGGAGCATCTGGAGGAATTGCAAGTCAATTTAGTGCGTTCGCATGCTTGCGGCACCGGCGACATTATTTCTCCTGAAATTTCAAAGCGAATGCTTTTGCATAAAATCATCTCGCTCTCCTACGGCAATTCGGGTACCACGCTGGATCTTGTGGAGTTTTTGGTTGCCATGTACAACCGCGATGTTATACCTGTGGTTTACGAAATGGGTTCATTGGGAGCTTCAGGAGATTTAGCACCCTTGGCTCACCTGGCATTGGCGGTAATTGGCGAAGGAGAAGTTCACTTTGAAGGAAAAATTCAAAAAACAGAAGTTGTTTATAAAAAATTAGGTTGGGAAGCCCATGCCCTTGTGGCCAAAGAAGGCCTTGCCATATTAAACGGGACACAATTTATGAGTGCTTATGGTGCTTTAGTGACCAATAAGGCTTTTGAACTTTTTAAATGGGCGAATCTTATAGGTGCCATTTCTCTGGAAGCATTTGACGGCAAACTTGAACCAATGCATCCATTGGTGCATAAATTGAGAAACCAGAATGGCCAAATTATCGCGGCAGAACAAATTCGCGCTATACTTTCCGGAAGCGATAATGAAAGCAGAGCTAAAAAATATACACAAGACCCTTATTCATTTCGATGCATGCCTCAGGTACATGGTGCCAGTTACGATGCCTTTAAGTATTCCGAGGATATTTTTAGCCGTGAGTTAAATGGTGTAAATGATAATCCAAATTTTTGTCCCGAGGATAATATTATTCTTTCAGGCGGAAATTTTCACGGACAGCCGCTGGCATTGGCATTGGATTTTATAGCGATAGCCATTGCGGAACTGGGCAGTATTTCGGAGAGAAGAACATTTCAATTATTGAGCGGTCAGAGAGAATTGCCTGATTTTTTGATCGATGAACCGGGGCTACATTCTGGTTTAATGATTCCTCAATATGTGGCGGCGGGAATTGTGAGTCAAAACAAACAACTCTGTACGCCGGCTTCGGTTGATTCCATTTCTTCTTCCAATGGACAAGAAGATCACGTGAGCATGGGGGCCAATGCGGCCACCAAAGCACTAAGGGTTTTGGAAAACAGCCAAAGGGTTTTGGCCATAGAACTCATCAATGCTTCTCAGGCATTTAATTTTAGAAAAGACTACAAAAGCTCAGCTTTGGTTCAAAAGGTTTTAAGCGACTTCAGAGCAGAAATACCAATTCTCAAAGAGGATCGTTATTTGCATAAGGACATAAAAAAAGCAATAGAATTCCTTAAGTCATATCCAATTGATGAAATCGTTTAAAAATTGAAGTTTTTTATTTCAGTAATTTTTATTCTTTTCTTTTTTCTGGCAAAAGCGCAAAACCTATGTTTTACAGCAGACGTCACCAGGGGTTGTGCACCTTTGGATGTCAGTGTTATCAATTGCTCAAATGGTGTTCCGCCGGAATCCATATTGTATAATTTTGATTACAATTTAGGTGACCCTATAAGTGGAACTCCGGATACTTTTTTCACTTACATCAATCCCGGATTCTATACCCTTTTACAAATAGGAAACGTCAATGGCGTTGCGGACACCTCCCTGAGAATTAATTATATTGAAGTACTGCCATCTCCAGAACCTCTTTACAAGGCCTCCAGGTGTGATTCAAACCGCGTGGTAATAGAGATTTTAAATGACCAATACGAGGAATATTTTATTTATTGGGGCGATGGAAATTCGGATACCATTGCAGGGCTGAGTAGCATTTCCTATAAATACATAGCTCAGGGAGCCAAAACAATAAGCATTAAGGGAAATTACATACCCGGCAATTGCGGAGACAGTATTTCATTTATTGTGAATACCCTGGATATTGTTCCGGAACCCCTGCTGAACAATTTTGAATACAGTATCACAAGCAATTCAGACAGCATAAGTTTTGATTTTAATACCACAGAAAGTGTTGACTACATCCTTGAACTGAGCCCTGATACATTAAATACATACAATACCATAAACAGTTTTAATTCAACAGGAGCACCATTCATTTATATGGACAGCAGTGAAAACGGTTATTGTTATAGACTGAGAACAAGAGATGCCTGCTTCAACGAAAAAATATCGGAGACCATTTGCAGCGTTAAACTGGATGCGGAAGCCTTTAATAATGAAAATATAGTATCCTGGAATCCCTATCCTCTTCCTGTAAATATTATCCGCTGGGAATTATTTAAAAATCAACAGAGCTATTCACAATACAATCCCGACTTTCAGCAAACCATAGTTACAGACACGCAAATTATTTGTAATCAGGATTACTGCTATCAATTGGAAGCAGAATTATTTGGTGGCGTCCGTTCATTATCAAATGAGGTATGTGTAAGAGGATTATCATTGGATACCCCTTCTGCTGCAAAAGCATTTAATGTGAGTATAGAAAACAATGCAACGCAAATTGATTGGATGGCCGATTCCCTGGCTGAGCTCTATTTATTGCGTCGTGGTTTTACGAGAACTACTATTTTTGATTCCACCGAACAAAATACCTTTAGTCTTCAAGCTCCGCTACAGGATCAACCAAGGATTTGCTATTCCATGGATTTTTATGATGCCTGCAGAAACTTGTCAGAAAATACAGGTATTCATTGTCCTGTCGAAATAGAAGTAGAAAATACCGAAAACGAAAACAGATTGGTGACATGGTTGGCCTATCAGGGTTGGCCATTTGGTGTTGAGCGTTATATTCTTGAAAAACTGAATGAAAATAACATTGTCTATTTTTCAGAAGAATTTGATAATACGGCAAGAGAGTATCTGGATATAGGGGTAGATACAACTTTACAAAAACTCAGATACAGAATAAAAGCCATCTCTGAGGGGCCGGATTCATTAATAAGCTATTCTTTAATTTACGAAATTGAGCAAACCTTCAAGTTGTTTTTTCCGACTGCTTTTTCACCAAATGGAGACGGTTTAAACGATGTTTTTGAACCCATTGGCCTCTTTGCCGATGAATATGAACTTATTATTTTCAATCGCTGGGGTGAATTGATATTTGCCACAAGAGATTACAATAATGGCTGGGATGGTACCATAAATGAACGAGATGCGCCCGAAGGTGTTTATGTATACAAGGTATCTGCGATAGATGAGCTCGGAAGAAGCTTTTCAGAAAAAAGTACCGTAACTTTGACCAGATAAAGAATTTGTATTATGGATATGTCATCAATTTTTGGAAAAGTAAAAGAGCTTCAGGATAACATGAAAGAAGCCCAGGACAAAATTGCTGAATTAAGAGCCGAAGGAGAATCAGGCGGAGGAATCGTGAAAGCAACGGTCAATGGCAAAAAACAAGTCCTGAAGATTGAAATAGATCCGGACATCATATCAAAGGATGACAAGGAGATGATCGAGGACCTCAGCGCCGCTGCGGTGAATAAGGCCCTTGAAAATATTGATGTCAAAATCCAGGAAGAAATGAAAAAAGTCACCGGTAACCTGCCGAATATTCCAGGATTTAAATTTCCCGGAATGTAATTTCCCCCTATGACAGGATCAAATGTTGCCGTGGTCATCCTAAACTGGAATGGCCTTCATTTTTTACAAAAATTTATCCCGGGAATTGTCAGAAACAGTGCCGAGGCACAAATAGTGCTTGCCGATAATGCGTCTACTGACGATTCAATCCCCTGGCTCGAACAAAATTTTCCGCAGGTACGAATCATCCGGTTCAAAACCAATCACGGATTTTGCAAAGGATATAACGAGGCCTTAAAACAAATTGATAGCGATTTTTATGTTTTGCTCAATTCCGATGTCGAGGTTGGAAAAAACTGGCTTTTGCCACTAATTGAAACATTTAATTCGGATGAATCCATTGCGATTGTTCAGCCAAAAATCAAATGGCAAAAAAATAAAGTGATATATGAATATGCCGGTGCAGCCGGAGGATTTATTGATAAATACGGATATCCATTCTGCCGTGGCAGGATTTTAAATAATCTTGAAAAAGATAAAGGGCAGTACGATACCTCAGGTGATATTTTTTGGGCTTCAGGTGCATGTTTGATGATCCGTTCTGAAGTTTACCACAAAATGGGCGGTTTGGATGAAAATTTCTTTGCTCATATGGAAGAAATTGATTTGTGCTGGCGGGTATTAAACAGTAACTATAAAATTAAATACGTTGCCGATAGCGAAGTTTACCATATTGGTGGCGGAACACTTCCCAAATCCAATCCGAGAAAAACTTATTTGAATCACAGAAATAGTCTTTTCCTCCTTTATAAAAATTTACCGGATTCCATTTGTGGTAAAAAAATACTGATTAGATTAATTCTAGATGGCCTAAGTGCAATTGTATACTTATTGCAATTTCGTTTTGGCGACGTCCGTGCCTTGTTAAAAGCCCATCGCGATTATTATAAAATGAAAACGCTTTTACAAAGACCGGAGCATAATAAGAATCCACAAAAGTTAAAGGGTTATTATAACAAATCAATCCTCTTTGATTACTTTTTAAAAAGAAAAAGAAAGTTTTCGGATTTGGACTCTTTTTAAAAATCCCAGATAGTAGAGCTGCTTTTTCTAATGTAAGCTTTAAAATCTTTTAGAAAAGCCAGGATCAGATAGATCAAAACGGGTGATCCGAATGTTAAAAATGAGGCATATATAAAGAAAAGTCTGACCGAGGTACTCGACATTCCTAACTTTTCGGAGATACTTGCGCACACTCCAAAGGCTCTGTTTTCGAAAAATGATACAATACTTTTCATTATTTCTAGTGGTTTCCTGCTATTTTAACGATTATTTAACAGCAAACATCCAAAAAAAGTTATATTTCATTGCAATAATATTAAAATACAGATAATTTCGCAGAAAACTAAAGAAAACCATTATGTACCACATGAAAAAGATTCTTGGTGTATTTGTACTTGCAAGTGCTTTTATTCTATCGGGTTGTTCTTTAAGCCAGATGATTAAAAAGGCTTCAGAGCAAAACTTAACAGTAACACCCTCACCATTAGAAATGCATGCAGACACAGTAGATTTCACCATGTCCGCACTACTACCTGTAAACATGCTTAAGAAGGGGAAAGTCTATACACTTAAAACCACATATAAATATTCAGACAAGTCATTGGCTTTGCCTGATATCGAATTCAAATATGAGGACTATCCCAACCAGAAAACGCAACAACCACAAGTATCCAAGAAATTTTCATTCCCTTACAATGAGGAAATGAGAAGAGGAGACCTGGTCATTCAAGGAGAAGCTTCGAGCCCTAATGGCAAAAGCAAATCAACTCCTGAAATGCCCCTTGCAGTTGGTGTCATCACTACCTCTGAAATGGTAAAAGATTATCACTATGTAGCATATGCTGCTCATGGTTTTAGCAAAGAGCCTGAAATTCAGAAAATAAATGTTGATTTCTTTTTCCAGCAGGGAAGATCAAATCTTAGAAATTCAGAGCTAAAAAGTGATAGAGGTAATAAATTCAATGCTTATATCGCAGAGAAAAACCTTACCAAAACTGTTACCATCGTCGGTAATCACTCTCCTGAGGGTAGCGAAACTATTAACACCGGACTTTCAAATAGCAGAGCAGAGGTTGTTAAGAAAGAATACATCAGAAGAATGAAGAGGTACGATTACAAAGACATGGCTGATTCCATCAATTTTGTATTGAAGCCTATCGTTCAGGACTGGTCAATGTTTAAGAAAAAATTGGCTGCAAGTGAGGATTTCTCTAATGATGAAAAAATAGCCATCAACGATGTCATTGATAATGGCGGTGGAGCAAATTTTGTAGAAACAGAAAAAATGCTGAAAAGCAAAATGCCTAAAGTATACAAAAGACTATTTGACAAAATTTATCCTGACTTAAGGGTTGCTAAAACTGAAATCATTCAATTGATACCAAAGAAAACGGATGAGGAAATCGCTGCCCTTGCTGTATTGATCAGAGAAGGAAGTGCGCCGACCGATACATTGAACGAAGAGGAGCTGGCCTATGCTGCAACTTTAACTGCTGATCTTTCTGAAAAAGAAAAATTATATCGTGCAGCGACTAAAGAAAGTGATAGCTGGCAATCGCATAACAATTTGGGAGCAGCTTTGCTTGAGCGTGCAAAATTGGAAAATGATATGGATGCTAAAATGAAAATGGTAGATGATGCCATCACTCATTTCGATATTTCATTGAATAAAAAACAAAATCCTGAAGCCTATTCCAACAAAGGCCTTGCTGAATTAATGAAGAGTGAAAACAATTACAAAGCGCTTAGTATGTTCACAAGCGGATTGCAGGCGAGCCCTTCATCTGTATTAAGTGAAGGAATCAATGCCATGAAAGGTGTATCTGAAATCAAAGTTGCCAAGTACAACGATGCAGTAAATTCATTTGCCAATGCCAATGAAGATCCTGTAACTGTTTACAATAGCGCTTTAGCTCAATTGTTGAAAAAAGACTTTGGTACTGCCAAAACTGAATTCGACGATGCCATAGCTGCTGATGCAGGCAATGCTCATGCTTATTACGGTGCTGCAGTTACTGCGGCCAGAATGGGCGATGCTGACACTATGGCTAAGCATTTGGCGAAGTCTATTGAACTTGACTCTTCTTTAAGAGAAAGAGCAATCAATGATCTTGAATTTGAAAAATATTTTGAAACCGATGGTTTCAAAAACGCCATTAAATAATTAGAATTTCAATTTCTGAAGAAGCCCCTGCCTTTTGGCTGGGGCTTTTTTGTTTCTGTCTTTTTATAATTCCATCAATACAGTAATTTAGCGTGCTGAAATAAAGCCAATATGAGAGAAATCCAGTTCAGGGAAGCACTAAGAGAAGCAATGACAGAGGAAATGCGCAGAGATGAAAGCGTATTTCTAATGGGAGAAGAAGTAGCCGAATACAATGGCGCTTATAAAGTATCGCAGGGGATGCTGGATGAATTTGGTCCTGAAAGGGTGATTGATACGCCTATTGCCGAGCTGGGCTTCGCCGGAATCGGCGTCGGCGCTGCTATGAATGGCTTAAGACCGATCATCGAATTCATGACCTTCAACTTTTCCCTTGTCGCAATCGACCAGGTAATTAACAGCGCCGCCAAGATGATGTCCATGTCTGCAGGGCAATACGGTGCGCCAATGGTATTTCGCGGTCCCACGGGTAATGCAGGTCAGCTTGGAGCCCAGCACTCGCAGAATTTTGAAAACTGGTACGCCAATACGCCCGGATTAAAAGTAGTAGTTCCTGCCAATCCAAAAGACGCCAAAGGCTTACTTAAATCATCAATTCGCGATGACAATCCGATCATCTTTATGGAATCCGAACTCATGTATGGAGATAAAGGTGAAGTACCTGAAGAGGAATACCTGATTCCACTCGGTGAGGCTGAAGTGAAAAAAGAAGGTACTGATGTAACCGTGGTTACATATGGAAAAATTCTAAAAGTTGTTCTGGAAGCGGCGGAAGAACTTGCCAAAGACGATATTAATATTGAAATCATTGATCTTCGCACTGTACGACCGATTGATTACGAAACGGTGGTGGAATCGGTAAAAAAGACCAACCGACTGGTAATGGTTGAAGAAACATGGCCATTGGCTTCCATCTCAAGTGAAATTGCATATCACATGCAGAGATATGCATTCGATTATCTGGATGCACCAATTGAACGTGTCACCAACAGAGACATTCCATTGCACTATGCGCCAACGCTGATCGATGAAGCCTTACCCAATGTTGAAAGAACAGTAAAAGCTTGCAGAAGGGTGCTTTATTTGGACTAATACTTAAGATGCAGATATAAAAAAAGGGTCGGATAAAATTTTATCCGACCCTTTTTATTTATTGATCAATTATCAACCGGCAAATGGATTGATCCCTTTCATTTTCTTACCACCACTCATTTTATTCATCTTCTTCATCATTTTTCGCATCTCTCCGAATTGCTTAAGCAAATTATTGACTTCCTGAACGCTGGTGCCACTTCCATTGGCTATTCTCTTTCTTCGGCTGCCATCAATTAAATCGGGCTGCTCGCGTTCCTGGGTGGTCATGGAATTAATAATGGCTTCAATCGGCGTAAATGAATTATCATCTACATCAAGGTTTTTAACCATTTTACCCATACCGGGAATCATTCCCATGAGATCCTTGATATTCCCCATTTTCTTGATCTGCTGGATCTGCGATTTAAAATCATTAAAGTCAAATTGGTTCTTCCTGATTTTGCGATTGAGTTTTTCCGCCTGCTCCTGATCAAAGGCATCCTGTGCTCTTTCAACCAATGATACCACATCACCCATTCCAAGGATTCTCTGAGCCATCCTATCAGGGTGAAAGACATCGATGCCATCCATCTTTTCACCGGTTCCTATGAACTTCAATGGTTTGTCAACAACCGACCGGATCGAAATTGCCGCACCACCACGGGTATCGCCATCCAATTTGGTCATGACCACGCCGTCAAAATCAATTTTCTTATTGAAAGCCTGAGCTGTATTTACAGCATCCTGACCGGTCATGGCATCCACCACAAAAAGTGTCTCCGAAGGATTCAGGGCATTTTTTATATTAGATATTTCGGTCATCATGGCTTCATCCACGGCTAAACGACCGGCTGTATCGACAATTAGAACGTTCTTGCCATTGCTCTTGGCATGACTGAGTGCATTTTTTGCTATTTCTACAGGATTTTTATTGTCTTCCTCCGTATAGACATCCACACCGACTTGCTCTCCAAGTACTCTCAGCTGCTCAATGGCGGCGGGGCGATAAACATCACAGGCCGCCAGCAATACCTGTTTTCCCTCTTTCTTGTATTTATTGGCAAGCTTTGCTGTGAAAGTGGTTTTACCCGAACCCTGCAAACCGGACATCAGAATAATCCCCGGACTTCCCTGCACATTAACTTCACTTGCCTTCCCTCCCATCAATTCTGCAAGTTCATCGGAGGTAATTTTAACCAACATCTGTCCCGGAGAAACCGCATTGATGACTTTTTCCCCTATGGCCTTTTCCTTAATTCTGTCGGTTACTTCCTTGGCTATTTTGTAATTCACATCGGCATCAACCAATGCTCTTCTTATTTCTTTTGTAGTCTGTGCAACGTTTATTTCGGATATTGAACCCTGACCTTTGAGGCTTTTAAATGCTCCTTCTAAACGCGTACTAAGATTTTCGAACATGCTTTAAAATTTTGGTCTGCAAAAATAATGAATCCATTCTTCAATTATAAATGAAACCTTTTTTTCCATAACTTAGTATTAAGTCAAGCAACCACTAATCCAAAAAAATGATAAACGTTCTACTCGCGGACGATCATAAAATGTTCATGGAAGGCATGTCTTCTCTCCTTTCCGATGAAGAAAATATCAGCATCGTCGGACATGCACTCCACGGCAATGAGGTACTTCAAATAGTTGATAATCAAAAAGTTGATCTCATTCTTTTAGATGTCAATATGCCTGACCTCGACGGTATAGAAATCAGCAAACAAGTCAAGATAAAAAGTCCTGATACCAAAATACTCGCCGTAACAATGCACAACGAAGAGAGCTTTCTGACCAATATGATAAAAAATGGTGCTTCGGGTTATATCCTGAAAAATACCGGTAAGCTCGAATTGATGGAGGCCATTACTACGGTAATGCAGGACAAAAATTACTTCAGTAAGGAAGTGACCGAAAATTTACTGCATAGCATGATGCCGGGTGAGAAAAAAACCGCTTCGGCAAGAGCAGAAGAAATAAAGATATCCAGACGTGAAAAAGAGGTTTTAAAGCTTATCTGCGAAGAATTTACGACGCCTGAAATTGCCGATAAACTCTGCATTAGTTTAAACACCGTGGAATCTCACCGATCCAATTTGCTGACAAAATTGAATGTAAGAAATCTTGCAGGATTAGTAAGAGTGGCCATTAATAACCGACTTATTGACTGATAGATGAAAATCACCGTTTTCATAACGCTTATATCAATTTTGCTATTGAATTTTTCAGTTCAATCACAAAGCGACGAAGACATAAGCGGAATGTCGCTCAATGATACAGTACAATTGGAGGAAACCTTAAAAAATCTTTCGGCACAGGTGGAACTCGATCCGGTATCCAGTATTCCTTTATTGCAATTGCTTTATAAAAAAATATCTAAATACCCCTTTTCTCCATTTAAGGAATTGAAATGGAAATACGCCATCAACAGAAGCCTGATGACGGCATTTGAAAAGATAGATCAACTAGATGAAGCGATTTTATATGGCGACCGTGCGATAAAAAATGCAGAAAAATTGCGATTGTATTCTCAGGCCCAGGGTCTAAGGGTTAAAACCGGCGATATGTATTATCGTCTTGGCGAAAGGCTAAAATCATTAAATAGATATTACCAGGCGTTAAACAACTGGGATGGTGAATTGCCTATGGCCTATGAACCAATGGCCTATTTTGGAATTGCTAGAGTCCATTTTGAACAAAAGAATTATCAGGATGCCGAAAAATCCTTGAACGAAGCTTTAAAAAGAAGTCCGGATGTAGCATTAAAAGCCGATATTCTTAATTATCTGGGCGCTGCCAAATATGAAAGTGAGGACTTTCTTCATGCACTCGAATATTTTTCAAAATCGCTGAGTTTAAATGAAAAACTTGGACATCAGGACAAGCTAGGTCAAAATTACCAGAGCATAGGAAAGGTATTTTACAGTCTGGGAAATTCCGACAAGGCCGAAAATTTCTTTTTGCTTTCGCTAAAAGAAGATAGAAAAGTTGAAAACCATGAAGAAATGGCCGCGACCTATGCCGTTTTAATGGATCTCAAACTAAAACAAAACCAAAGGGATAAGGCACTGGAATATGGAAATCTGGCATTGCAATATGGCGGGAAAAGCAAAAATTTAGATTTAAAAGAAAATATATTCCTCGGCTTGAGTGAAATTTATCAGGAAAAGGGAGAGACTGAAAAATCATTGTCCTTTTATAAAAAATACAGTGAGGTCTTAAATCAAAAAATAGATAAACGACACAGCGAAGAAATCAATGAGTTTCGGGTGAAATACGAAATGGAGAAAAAAGAACGCGAACTCGAGGAATTAAACAACCAAAAAAGGCTTTCCGAGTTGGCTTTTCAACAGAAAATTGCTGATGATCGAAAAGAAAAGAATATGCTTTTTGCCTTTGGAACGCTCATGTTTGTCATAATTCTGATGGGTGCGGTTTTGCTGTTTAATTATCAAAGACAGATTGAAGCGAATAAAACCATCAATCTCAAAACAGAAGAAATAAACCGTGTTAAAATAAAAGAGCTGGAAAAATCCCTTAGACTGGAATCGGCTAATGCGATGCTAAAAGGACAGGAAATTGAAAGAAACCGTATCGCCAAAGATCTTCACGATAGCGTAGGCGCACTCTTATCGAGTATAAAACTTCATTTCGAAACCATTAAAGGACACATCAGCAATACTAAAGGCAATCAGGTTTATGAAAAAACCAATCAGCTAATTGATGAAGCCTGTTTTGAAGTAAGAAATATATCGCATGATATGATGCCGGGCTCTTTGATCCGTTTTGGTCTTATTCCGGCTTTGCAAGATTACACGAGCAAATTGAAATCCGATAAAAAATTGGCCGTGGATATTATCAATTATGGCATTCCCGAGAAACTCGATGACAGCGTATCGCTCAATGCCTACAGAATCGTTCAGGAACTTTTAAACAATGTAATTAAACATTCCGGAGCGAGGGAGGTTTTGGTTCAATTAACCGTTAAAGGCGATCAGCTGAATATTATGGTTGAAGACGATGGCCAGGGATTTGATCCTGAATTGGCCAAAGAAAAAGGCATGGGGCTAAAAAATATTATTTCAAGAGTGAACTACCTGAACGGGCAAATCCATTTTGACTCCGAAGAAGGCAAGGGTAGTAATATTATGATCGATTTCCCCATTGCAAGCTAATTAAGCATTTTTTGGTAGAAAACAGCCATTTTATTTTTTGGCGGTTTACAGTCATGTACGGCAAGCTATCCTGTAGTACTTTTGATTTACACAATTAAGGTTTACAAAAAGGACAAAGAAAAGCAGATTGATATTCGATCTGCTTTTTTTGTTTATAACATAATTTCTAGTGGTTTTCCGCTATTTTATTTTTTAGCGGAATACGGTCATGTTTTCTAATAGTGAGTTTTGCACTTTTGTATAGTATTCATGTCATATTTAAGGTTAATACATTATAAAGGATGAAAAAATGGAGATGATTTTCATCTCCATTTTTTAGATATCGTGTAAATATCACGTACTAGACCAAACACAGAAAGCGCCGCAGGGCGCTTTTTTTATTTAATAAATATTCCTTGAATAACTGAATCTCATGTTTTCTTGTCCTATTTTATATAACACCATTTATTAGAACACCAAATTCTTAGCTTTTATTTACTGGTCTTATGCTTTAGGTGTACCCCTTTAAAAAATCATTTGAGGGTGCTTTGGTGGTGGTGGATGTCAACAGTGATTCATAGACTGTTTTCTGGATTGAAGTAACATTACAAAATGTGGATAAATTGACTAAAAGCTATAAACCTATATGCTTATTTTTGCCTCAGTTAAATAGTAATTAAATTAATAACTAAACAAAAACGAAAATGGAAAATATAGTAAATGATGCTTTAATTCAATCTGAAAACATTAAAGAATTTTCAGATAGACAACTTCTAGAAATGATTCTAGGAACGCAATTACACCTATCTAGAAAAATTACCTATTTAGAATTTAGAATGAGAGAACTACATGGTCAAGAACTAGGTGAAGATGATAAAAATGTATATCGTGATTTTGATAAAACGTTGGAAGAAACATTATCCAAATCTGAAAGTGCAATAACCAGAGTGAATGAATATCTGGAAAGAAGGAATGTTCATAATTAGAGCAGTACTAACTTTGCTTAAATATATATCCAGATGAATGATTTAAATGCACTTGTTGGTAAAATAGTATTAACAACTACACATATTGAATTTATCATTTCGAAGATAGTGTATCAGCTTCATCTGGATGATGAACCATATGGATTTTTAGCTGAATCAAATACTACAACAAAACTTACAAAACTCATTTCTAAAATATCCAGTAAACACCTTAGAGATGATGAATTTATTAAAAAGCTAGAAAGATTTAAATATATAGTCAGTCATAGAAACAATTTAGTTCATGCTATTTTAATGAAAGGTCAAGATCAATTTCTATCATATAACTATAGGGAAGATAAACAAAATAAGACCAAACAAAAGAAAATTAAATTAGAACTAGGTGAATATACTATTGATGATGTAGTTAATATTCAAAATGAACTTCATGAATTAAATATAATTATTGTAAATGAACTTCATGAATTATTGGAAGGAACAAATGCTAGAATACAACAGGCTAAAGTGAATATGTTTAAAGAAGAAAATGTTATTAGATATAAGAAACCATGATAATCTTTAGAACTCTAGAAACCTGACAATATTGAACAATCTCTTCTTAATTGATATACGTATCTATTTAATAAGTTAGTTCAATATAATAGGCTTAAAATTGCTTATTGCAATTGATTATTATATAGCATAATAGCAATGAAGAATCTAATGATTAAATCAAATAGCCTTCTAAGTGTATTTGGCTTTTTTGGTTGTTTTGAATAGGTTGAGTTAAATGAATTTTTGATTTCGATCTTCATAATAGTATAATTTTATTTTCTTATACTTTATATATCCAAATATGAAATTGAATTTTTGCCAAAATGACTAATTCTTGAAATTAATTAGTGTTTTATGCATCAGAAAGACTACCTGCTAAACACTGGCTTTCTGGCATACCTACTACAGCTTTAGTTTAAATTACATTACTATTTCATTGGTAGTTACTAGATGAGAAATTAGAACATGAGTACTTAACTCATTGCTCTTTTACTACGTCTTTTTTCTTTAGGCTTCTTTCTCTTATCCATCTTGATAAGAATCTTTCTTATATAGACTTCCTTAACCTAAAATTCATCGGCTAGATGTTGATAGAACTTCATCTTGTCACCATGTTTTGGTGAATCTTGCAGAAATCTATTGTAGATCTTCTTCTGAAATTTATAGGCTTCAAATTTTTTAATATTAGCACAATATTTAAATTGATTTAGGAAAGGATATTCCTGAAGAAGTTTCGAAAGCCAAAATTGAGTGGACTTATAGCTCAATTACGGCACAGTAAAAATAAAAACCCTGACGAAATCCGCTAACGCAGATTTGTCAGGGTTGTTGACCCACGAGGGCTCGAACCTCGACTCTTCTGGACCAAAACCAGACGTGTTGCCAGTTACACCATGGGTCATCTTGCACTGACTTTGCAAAGCAAACGTCAGGGAAAAGGACTG
Source organism: Cytophagales bacterium (assembly GCA_040218795.1). Taxonomy (GTDB): domain Bacteria; phylum Bacteroidota; class Bacteroidia; order Cytophagales; family CCMP332; genus CCMP332. The sequence goes on from JAVJQT010000010.1 coordinate 173,820, forward strand.
CAAAAATAGCAGGGTCAAATTAAATTACAAAACCATTTTGCCTTAATGTGCGATTATTTCTTCAATCGCATTATCGTAAATGGCTTTTACCTCATTAATTGATAAATAGGACTCACCATCGATTATGCATTGCTTATCGATTACCTCCCCAAGCTTATAAAGCCGAACTTTATTTTTTGCACATATTTCTTTCATCTTCGCCACTTTTCCCGGATGAATCGATACCACAATTCTGCTGGGGCTTTCGCCAAACAGATAGGCGTCTTTTCTGAATTCCTGTTCGGTTTCTATTTCAAATCCCAGATTTCCGGCCATTCCGGATTCTACAAGTGTGATGTACAAACCGCCATCGGATACGTCATGGGCTGAATTTATTAACCTGTCCTTTGCCATTTTCATGAGCGCTGTTTGCAATTGGGCCTCATCGTCGAGACTAAAATCGGGTGCGGGAGATTTTTTAATTCCACAATAACTGTACAAATATTCCGAACTGGAAATATCGTTCTTTGGATTGCCTAAAAGATAAATATGATCGCCTTCTTCTTTAAAAGAAAGCGAAATGCGATTGCTTGCATTTTCAATCAAGCCCAGCATGCCAATGGTAGGAGTCGGAAATACAGGCCCTTCATCCGAAGACTGGTTATAAAAACTTACATTTCCACCTGTTACCGGGGTGCCAAATTTTTCACATGCTTTTTTCATACCCTTGATGGCATGAACAAATTGCCAATACACCTCGGGATTATAGGGATTGCCGAAATTCAGACAATTGGTTATGGCCAGAGGCTCTCCTCCTGAGCACACCACGTTTCTCGCAGCTTCGGCTACCGCCATGGCACAACCTTCTTCAGGATCGGCATTTACAAAACGAGAATTGCAATCAACGCTGACAACAAGCGCTTTGTCAGTATCTTTTATTCTTACAACACCTGCATCTGATTTATCGAACGTTCCTATATTATCCGTGCCAACCATGGAATCGTATTGCTCAAAAATCCAACGTTTGCTGGCAATATTGGGATGACTTAAAAGAAATTCGGCCACCTGATGAAAATCGGGTTTTGGAATATCTTCAATCCTGAACTTTTTGAATTCTTTGAAATAGGCCGGCTCTTTGTATTCTCGTTCATAAACGGGGGCCCCTCCTCCCAATACCAAATCATAGGCAGGAACTTCGGCAACCAATTCATCGCCCATAAAATAACGCAGCATTTTGCCTTTGGTCACCACGCCTATTTGAACTGCATGCAGATCCCATTTTTCAAAAATGTCCATCACTTCCTGTTCATGACCCTTCTCCACTACGACGAGCATCCTTTCCTGAGATTCGGAAAGCAGAATTTCAAAAGGTTTCATGTTGTCTTGACGGGTCGGCACCTTGTCAAGCCAAATGTCCATTCCGTGTTCTCCCTTATCGCTCATTTCTGAAGTAGAACAGGTGATGCCTGCAGCACCCATGTCCTGCATACCTACAATATGACCTGTTTTTATTACCTCCAGAGTGGCTTCGAGTAAAAGTTTCTCCTGAAATGGGTCACCCACCTGTACCGCCGGAAGATCATCTGCAGAATCTTCTGTAATATCTTTCGAGGCAAAGGAGGCACCGTGAATACCGTCTTTTCCCGTGCGGGAACCAACAATAAATACAGGATTGCCCTCTCCCTTAGAAACAGCTGAGACTACGGCATCGTGTTTTACAATACCCGCAGAAAAAGCATTCACCAAAGGATTGATATTATAGGTCTCATCAAAAAATACTTCCCCTCCTACCGTGGGCACGCCAAATGCATTGCCATAATCGCCAATTCCCTTTACCACACCCGAAATCAACCATTTGGTTCTGTCAGATTTTAGGTTTCCAAATCGCAAAGAATTTAACTGGCAAACGGGTCTCGCACCCATTGTAAAAATATCTCTGTTAATTCCCCCTACACCGGTTGCAGCACCCTGGTAAGGTTCAATGGCCGAAGGGTGATTATGAGATTCTATTTTAAAACTGCATGCCAATCCATCGCCGATGTCGACAAGTCCTGCATTTTCCTCTCCGGCTTCTGCAAGCATTCTGTCGGATTGCTTGGGTAGTTTTTTTAGCCAGGTGATGGAATTTTTATATGAGCAATGCTCAGACCACATGGCAGAAAAAATACAGAGTTCGGTAAAATTGGGTTTGCGGCCAAGAATCTCAATAATTCGATTAAATTCTTCTTCTATTAATCCTAAATCCGCCGCAGTTTGAAGATTGACTTTTATGTCTTCCATTTAATATTTTTGAATCGCCGCAAATTTAAACATTGAGATGTAAAACAATCAGTATTGTGAATACATTTCATTAGGATTTTCAATTGTGGTTTATTTGCACTGTGACAAGGACTAAAAAACTGGCCTTTTATTTAACTTCTTCCGGCTATGGCGGACTGGAAATGAATGCTGTAAATCTGGCCGTCTGGATGAAAGAAAGGGGCTGGACTGTTCTTTTTTATACCGTAAAAGATTCAAGAGTAGAACAACAGGTAAAAAATGCAGGGCTCATAGCGCAATGGGTTCAGAAACCCAATAAATATTTTGACATTAAAAATGCGTTTTTACTGGCCAACATTTTAAAAAAAGATCAGGTTGAAAAAATTATCATTTTTGATAATCACGATTTAAGCACAGCCAATTATTGCAAAAAGTTTTTTAACGCCAGACTGAAAATGCTCTACCTGCAGCAAATGCAGTTCAAAGTTAAAAAGACTTCACCGGCGCATACCTTTCGCTTTTCAGGACTTAATTATTGGATTTGTCCACTGGAATCCTTGAAAAAGCAAGTTTTACAAACCACAAAAGTGCCGGAAAGCAAAATAGCGGTGATTCCGCTTTGCCTTGAAACTGATCGGTTTTTGAAAAATTCGATCAGCAGATCAATGGCACATAAAGAACTCGGGCTCGATGAAAACAAAATGGTCATTGGCGTTTTGGGAAGAATCGGACCAACCAAAGGCCAAATGGGTGTGCTAAAAGCATTTTCCCTGCTCTCAAAAACACATAAGGATCTGGACCTCTTAATCATGGGAGAGGCCACCATCAATGAAAAAATATGTCTGGATTACGAAAAAGACTGCCGGCAATTTGTAAGTGAAAACAATCTGGAAAACAGGGTACACTTTCGTCCTTTCCGCCCTGAGGTAGAATATTTTTATTCAGCCATCGACACATTCATTATGCCTTCTAGAAAAGAAACGTATGGCATGGTCACGGTAGAGGCCATGTTATCCGGAGTTCCAATTATTGGAACCAATGCCGGAGGGACGGTCGATTTACTTGAAAATGGCAAACTGGGGCAATTGTATTCATTTGGCGATGCCAGTGAACTCAAGGAAAAGATTGAAAATATTGTATTGGAAAAGTACAATTTCAGCGAAATCACTAAAGAGGCAAAAAGGATCGCTGCAGAAAAATACGATCATAGAATAATGTGTGATCAATTGGAATCCCTATTAGAATAGCCCAATACCCTAAGTCTTCTTCAAATTGTCGCCTCGATAACATATTTAAAAACAAATATATAGGAAACATAAATTTAACATTGGAAACTTTGGTGAATTCTAAAGTTTCTATAGTTTTGTCTCCCAATGGAGGTCAAATTAAATTTAAGAGATAGAATAGTGGGATGTGCCCGAGACCTGTTTTTTAAAATGGGTTTAAGAAGGGTTACTATGGATGACATTGCCGGAAAGTGTGGCGTGTCTAAAAAAACAATTTATCAGCACTTTAAAGATAAGGATACCGTCGTTCTGGAGGTAACTAAGGAATATCTTCATCAAGAGGAACACGATCTGCAAAAAATACATGAGTCAGCAAAAGATCCAATTGAAGAATTAGTGTCCATAACAAAATGGTTTAGAGATATGCTAGCCAATATGGACATTTCTCTTTTGCATGACATGAAAAAGTATCACCCAAATTCCTGGACTGTTTTTAGTCAACACAAAGAAAACTGCATTTTCTGTTCAATGATTGAAAATTTGAGAGAAGGCAAAAAACTCGGGCTTTATCGTCCTGAACTTAAAGAAGAAATCATTTCAATATTCAGAATGGAGAGCACTGAAATGCTTTTTAATTCTGAAGCATTCAAACATACAGATGTTGAGTTTAGTGATATTAAAATGGAAGTCTTTGAACATTTCGTTTACGGTATTGTAACTGAAAAGGGAAAGGAAATTTTTGAAAAATATAAACGAGAACTAAAATAAAATCTCAAAATGAGAAATAGTATTTTAATAACAATTCTTATTGCATTCTTCTCCGGAACAGCTTTGACACAAAGCAATACCTATAGTCTGGAGCAAGCCATTCAATATTCTTTGGAAAATTCTGATAATCTAAAAAATTCAAAACTGGATGTTGAGGCGGCGAAATATGAAGTTGGAAAAATAAGATCTGCCGGATTGCCGCAAGTAAATGCATCCGTCGGCCTTAATTATAATTATTCAATAAGAAAATCGCTTTTACCGGCGAGTACATTTGATCCCAACGCGCCCCAGGATCTTGAATTGGAATTGGCCTTCGGAACTAAATACGATGGTGATGCCAACATCGCTCTTTCACAATTGCTGTTCGACGGGTCCTATTTTGTGGGACTTCAGGCGGCTAAAATGTATAAACTCTATTCTGAACAGGAGCTGACCCAAACCAAAATAGATGTGATAGATGCCGTCACCAAATCCTATTATATGGTTCTAATTAATAAGGTTCGATATGATCGTTTGAAAGGCAATGAAGAAAGACTGGCGCAATTGCTCAATGAAACCGAAGCACTTTATAAAAATGGTTTTGCTGAAAAAATAGATGTGAGCAGAATTCAGGTGAGCTACAATAATATTTTGGTTCAAAGCAAACAAATGAAGCGCCTAATTGAACTGAGTGAATACATGCTCAAAATGCAAATGGGATTGAATGTCGAAGAGCCCATAGAATTGAGCGATAAAATTGCCGATTTACCTAAAGCTTTAAAAGAACAAAAAGTTGATACAGACTTTAATTATACCAACAGAATTGATTATCAACTTCTCAATTCCGGTGAGCAATTGCAGAAATTGGACATCAGAAATTACAAGGTTCAGTATTATCCCAATTTGTATCTAAATGGTGTCTACGGCCATAATACAAACGCTGTAGACTTTAGTCAGTATTCTGATTTTAGCAACAGATGGTTGAGGTATGGGCTTGTGGGTGTCTCATTGAACGTCCCAATTTTTGACGGCCTTCGAAAAAGTTACAGCATTCAAAAATCCAAAGTGGAACTCGAAAAAATCGAGAATCAAAGACACATGATGGAAAATGCAATTGAGACTGAAATCAAACAAAAAAGAGATGCACTGGCAAATAGCATTGAATTGATGGAAGTACAGAAACTTAATTATGACCTTGCAGAAGAAATATACAATACCACGGATATAAAATTTCAGGAAGGCGTGGGCTCCAATTTGGAATTGGTTGATGCCAATAATTCATTGATGGATGCGGAAGCTATTTATTTCGATGCCTTGTACAATGCCGTAGTGGCAAAAACCGAACTTGAAAAAGCACTTGGACTCTATAACGATTTTTAAAAAATAAAAAACTAATACAATGACGATCAAATTAAATTTTGCATCAATATTATTAAGCGCTCTCTTTCTGTATGCCTGCGGTAACGGAGAATCAGATATTGAACAAAAGAAAAACCAACTGAAAGAATTGAAGACGGAGATGTCCGATCTGAAATCTCAAATATCAAAGCTCGAAAAAGAGCTAATGGAAGAGGACTCTACTTATGCCATGGAAAAAGATAAATCGATTTTGGTGGCGCTAAATCCGGTCAAACCTGTGAAATTCGCACATAAGATCGAAGTAAGAGGTGCAGTGGCTTCTAATCGCAATGTCATGATCAGTGCGGAAACCATGGCCAAAATTGTTTCCATCAATGTCAAAGAGGGTCAAAATGTTAAGGCCGGTCAGATCCTGGTACAACTCGATGCGGATATTTTAAGAAACAGCATCAAGGAATTGGAAACTTCACTCGAATTGGCAAAAACGCTCTATGAAAAGCAAAAAAATCTTTGGGACCAGAACATTGGCACCGAAGTTCAGTATTTGCAGGCAAAAAACCAGAAAGAAAGTCTTGAAGGAAAACTTAAAACCACCTATTCTCAATTGGACAATTATGTAATTCGCGCGCCTTTTGCCGGTCAGGTCAACGAACTCGATGTAAAAAAAGGGGAAATGATGTCACCGGGAATGCCAATTTGCAGGATTGTAAGTCAGGAAGACATGTTCGTTCAATCTGAAGTATCTGAAAAATACGTGGGCAAGTTTAAAGTGGGTGATTCGGTTAATATTGAAATTCCAGCCATAGATGTAAATACGCCTTCAGTTATTACAGCTATTGGAAAAGTGGTCAATGTTCAAAATAGAACATTTAGAATTGAAGTTGATCTTCCAAAGCAATATGCAAAAATCGCCAGACCTAATCAGGTAGTGGTGCTCACCATTACAGATTATGTCAATCCAAAAGCAATCACCGTTCCCTCCAGAGTCGTTCAAAAAGATGCGGAAGGTAATTACGTGTATGTCAAGGAGGATTCAGATTTGGGTTTGGTTGCGAGAAAGAAACATGTTCAAATTGGAAAATCTTATGAATACCAAACAGAGATTAGAGATGGTTTAAACACCAAAGATGTAATACTAACAGAGGGATACAGAGATGTAGCCGATGGGTCATTGATAAAAACTAAAAGCTAAAAACTTTCTTTTCAATCATGAAAGAAAAAGATAAAAACTTATACAAAGAATTTGGTCTGACAACCTTTGCTCTTAACAATAGAACAACTGTATTTGTACTGACCTTTATTATCGCGCTCACCGGTGTTATCTCCTATATCACTTTGGCAAAGGAAAACTTTCCCGAAGTTGAAGAACCAACCATTTATATAGGTACTGCACATCCGGGAAACTCACCGGAGGACATGGAAAACCTGATCACCAGGCCTATTGAAAAGGAAATAAATACCATTTCCGAGGTGGAGGAGATTAGGTCAACATCGGTTCAGGATTTCTCTACCATTATCGTAAAGTTTCAGGCGGAAATGGATGCGGAAGAAGCGCTGCAAAAAGTGAAAGACGCTGTAGATAAATCCAAATCGGAGCTTCCGGCGGATTTGCAGGAGGATCCCAATATATTCAAAATGGAGGTCTCCGAATTTCCAATTATGAATATCAATCTGGCCGGTGATTACAACCTCGACGAGTTAAAATCCTTTGCGGAATATCTCGAAGATGAAATTGAAAAGATTTCGGAAATCTCAAAGGCTGAGATTCGTGGCGTTGACGATAAAGAGGTCAAGATCAAGGTAAATCCCTATGAAATGGAATCCAGAAAAATTTCCTTCAGGGATATTGAAGATGCCGTTGTTCAGGAAAATCTATCCATGTCTGGTGGAAACATCTTAACCGATGGGATCAGAAGGACGATTCGTGTGCTTGGAGAATACGACGATCCAAAGCAAATGGAAGACATCGTCGTTAAATACGAGAATAACAAAATTGTCTATTTAAAAGACATTGCAAAAGTGGAATTCGGTTATGTTGAAAAACAAAACTATGCCAGGCTTGGTGGTGAGTCAGTAGTTATGGTCGATGTAATCAAAAGATCGGGAGAAAATTTATTGGATGCTACCGATAAGATTTACAAAATCATTGAAAAAGCGCAGGAAGAAACACTTCCAAAAGATCTGGTAGTAACTATTACCAATGATCAATCCATCCAGACCAGGGACCAGGTTAATGAATTGGAAAATTCAATTATTTCCGGGGTTATTCTGGTAGTCATAGTACTCTTGTTTTTCCTCGGAACAAGAAATGCACTATTTGTAGGTATGGCCATTCCATTATCCATGTTTATGGCCTTCTTGATCATCAGTATGATTGGCTATACCATTAACATGATGATTTTATTTGGTCTTATCATGGCTCTTGGAATGCTTGTGGATAACGGAATAGTTGTCGTTGAAAATGTTTATCGATTGATGGAAGAAGGCTTTTCTCCAATTGAAGCGGCCAAGAAAGGTGTGGGTGAAGTTGCATTACCCATTATCTCATCAACCGCCACTACGCTTGCTGCCTTTTTACCATTGGCATTTTGGCCCGGAATCATGGGAGAATTTATGAAATACCTTCCCATAACCTTAATAATTACTCTGGGCTCCTCATTATTTGTGGCTCTGGTCATAAACCCGGTGTTTATTTCCAAATACATGAAAATTCAGGATCAGGTGGTGATCAACAAACCCAGAGCCAGAAGGGATTCCATAATTATTTTGGTAATTGGCCTACTCATTGCCATCCCATCTTATTTTGCGGATATACCTCTGGTATGGTTGGGAAATTTGCTGATTCTGCTGGGAATTCTGATTCCGCTCAATGTATTCTTGCTAACACCTTTATCTGACAGGTTTCAGTCGATCGCTTTGCCATTTTTAGAAAAAATCTATGTTGGCACTTTGCGTTATGCCGTAACAAAAAAACGACCTTATCTATTTTTTGGGGGTACCTTTTTAACCTTAATTGCTTCAATAATGATTTATTTTGGAAGTCAGCCCAATGTGATTTTCTTTCCAATAAATCAGCCAAAATATGTCAATGTATTTATCGAATTTCCGGTGGGGACGGATATTTCGACGACCAATGATTTCTCCGAAAAAATTGAGGATAAATTATTTGAGATCATCAAACCCTATGAACACATAGTTGAATCGGTCATTTCAAATGTAGGCCAGGGAACTTCAGATCCAAATGATCCATCTTCTATGGGCGCCAGTGATACACCCAATAAAGCAAGGCTTACGGTGAACTTCGTGGAATTCAAAGAACGCGGTGAATTAATGACCAGCGATATCATGAATGAAATTCGCGATAAAATTGGTAAATATCCCGGCATAACGATTACAGTTGATAAAGATGCGGCTGGCCCTCCGGTTGGAAAACCCATCAATATTGAAATTTCAGGTGAAGATTATACAAAGCTGTCTGAAATTGTTGCCAATCTGAAAAATGAAATCGCTTTGGCGGATATCGATGGTATCGAAAAGCTCAAATCGGACCTGGAAGATGACAAACCTGAGCTAATTGTTGATATAGACAGAGAAAAAGCAAGACGATTTGGATTGTCAACGGCCACCGTGGCAAGTGAAATTAGAACTGCTCTTTTTGGGAAAGAAATTTCCAAATACAAGGAAGGAGAAGATGATTACGATGTTGAATTGCGTTTGGATGATCAATTCCGATACGATTTGGATGCCTTGATGAATAAGGAAATTACCTATCGAAACCAGGTCAATGGAAAAATTGTCCAGATTCCAATTGCCTCTGTAGCAGACGTGCAGTACAGTTCCACTTTTGGATCAATTAAAAGAAAAGACCTAAATCGGGTGGTCACACTTAGTTCCAATGTACTCGATGGCTACAATGCCACAGAGATTAACAACCAAATTAGAGGTCTAGTGAGAAATATGCCCATCCCGAGTGGTTACAATATTTCTTTTACAGGAGAACAGGAAAATCAGGCAAAAGAAATGGCATTTTTATTAAATGCACTGATGTTAGCAGTTTTTATGATATTCCTCATTATCGTATCGCAGTTCAATAAAATATCTGCCCCTTTCATAATCATGACTTCGGTATTGTTCAGCACCATTGGTGTATTCCTTGGATTGGTGGCCTTCAATATGGATTTCATTGTTATTATGACCATGATTGGAATCATATCCCTTGCGGGAATTGTGGTAAACAATGCGATTGTCTTAATTGACTTTATCGAATTGATGAAAGCGAGGAAAATTGCGCAACTGGAAGAAGGACAACCGGTTACTAAACGATTGGTACAGGCGGCCATTATAGAAGCGGGTAAAACAAGGTTAAGGCCTGTATTATTAACAGCAATTACGACTGTATTGGGATTGATTCCTTTAGCCGTAGGATTGAATATAAATTTCGAAACCTTCTTCGCGCATTACGAGTGGGATTTCTTCTTAGGAGGAGACAATGTGATTTTCTGGGGACCAATGTCATGGACCATTATATTTGGATTGACTTTTTCTACTTTCTTAACATTGGTTATTGTTCCCGTTATGTATTTGATCACCAGCCGAATAAGAACAGCTGTCGGAAGAGCCGCCTAGATGAAATTTCTCGCGGTTGCCATAACTATTATTCTCATTTTGCTCCTGAATATTTATTTGTTCAGGGGCATAAATGGCCTTATTGATAAGAAGAAGAATAAAAAACTTTTTCAAATTCTTTTTTGGGTCTGGACCATCCCACTGCCACTGCTGATCATTGCCGTTGCGGTACTGCCAACAGAATATTTCAAAGGTGTGTCAAGAAGTATTATTCTAACTTATACCATATTTGATATCATTGGCAAGATTATTTTGCTCTTGTTTTTTGTGCTGGACGACCTGATCCATTTCAGTTCTAAAAAAATTAAGGAGAAAAAAGGCAAACAGGTCTATGATGAATCGCGAAAACAATTTATAAAAAAGACAGGCATTGCTATTTCGGTTTTGCCGGTTGCCGGTTTTTCATTTGGAATTGTTTCAGGTGCACACAATTATAATTGGCACAAGATTAAGGTAAGCATCCCCAACCTTCCCGATGAGTTTCACGGGCTTAGAATCGGTCAGATTTCAGATCTTCATTCGGGAAGCTTTAGCAATTTCACTGCTGTTAAAGGCGGAATTGACATGTTCATGTCTGAAAAACCGGACCTTGTTTTTTTTTGCGGAGATATCGTCAATGACCAGGCATGGGAAATAAAAGCAGTTTTTGATATTTACAAAAATGTAAAGGCGCCTTTGGGTGTGTATTCTATTTTGGGAAATCACGATTATGGCGATTATTCCAATTGGAAAAGCCAAAGTGCCAAGATGAAAAACTTTCAGGGGATACTGGATGCCCACCAAAATCTCGGATGGGATTTATTGAGAAACGAAAATAGAATACTTAAAATTGGAAATGATCGACTGGCAGTTATTGGGGTAGAAAATTGGGGCGCCAATATGAGATTTCAAAAACACGGAGATCTGGAAAAAGCAAAAAAAGGCACGGAAGATGTTTCTACGAAATTATTGCTTTCTCATGACCCAAGCCATTGGGATGCACAAGTTATACCTGAGCATCCGGACATTGACCTAATGTTTGCGGGCCATACGCATGGTTTTCAATTTGGAATAGAAACTCCACTATTTAGATGGAGTCCGGCACAATATTTATATCCACAGTGGGCGGGCTTGTATAAAAAGGGCAATCAGCAGCTCTATGTCAACAGAGGCTTTGGCTTTATCGGATACCCCGGAAGAATTGGGATTTTACCCGAACTAACGCTTATCGAGCTGGTAAAAGGATAATTAATTTGTTCTGAAATTGAAATGCTTAAAGCCCAAAAGAGCGAAATGGAATCATCCATTCGGAATTAAAGGTTTTTGCTAAGGAATATTTTTTAATATTTTCACATTGATAATTTAAGAAATTGAAAAATTCAATATACCTTTTTTTAAGTCTTCTAGTTCTCACTTTTGTAGCTTCATGCAACAGTAATGACGATGCCGTTGGAGGGCAACCAATCGTTCAAAATGATTCTTCCCTCTCTTCCGGTAAATTGATCGTAATTGTGGAGGATGTCAATAATAATCCTGTTTCGGGAGTCAGAGTTACACTTCACGGTACTTTAGAGGATCTTGAGAAAGGAATTTGGCTTTATAATTTGTTAAATGATAGTCGTGGCGAAGTCGATTTTGGTTTTATAAATCTTGGCAATTACTATATCTATGCCGAGGAAATTGGAGGGACGCGTAGAAATAATGCTCCCGGTGATGCAGCTCAGGTTCGATCTCAACAAATCACACCTAGAACAGTCGTTATTCGATAAGAATTATATCAAATTTTATTCTACTCAATTTTAAATAAATACAAAATTCTAAATTTTGATAAATTAATAATTTCAATTCTTAATAAATGCCTTAATTTTAAGCTCTATGCAGCTAAACGGAAACACTCTTAAATCAGATTTTTCTTCCTCGATAGTCGTTTTCCTTGTCGCACTACCCTTGTGTCTTGGGATAGCCCTGGCATCAGGCGCTCCTTTGTTTTCAGGAATCATTTCGGGAATACTCGGAGGTATAGTTGTGGGTTCTCTATCGGGCTCCAATAAAAGTGTAAGTGGGCCGGCCGCAGGACTTGCCATAATTGTTCTCAATGCCATTGAAACCCTTGGGGCCTGGGAAGTTTTTCTAATGGCGGTAGTATTATCCGGTCTATTACAAATAGTTCTTTACATTTTTAAAGCGGGCTTTGTAGCTGAATTATTTCCCAATTCTGTAATCAAAGGGATGCTCGCTGCAATTGGGATTGTAATTACTTTGAAGCAAATTCCCCATGCATTGGGAAGGGATACGGATTTTGAAGGAGAATATGAATTCTTTCAAATTGCAGATGGTGAAAACACCTTTTCTGAAATATTAAGGGCGATTGAAACAATGAGCCTCGGTGCTCTCATTATCACTGTATTGAGTCTTGCAATTCTGATTTTTTGGGAAAAAGTAGTTTCTAAACAAAAGAATTTTATTTCGAGTATTCCCGGCGCTTTGGTAGTAGTAGTTTTAGGAATCTCACTGAATGAGTTTTATCACAATTATTTTCCTTCAATGGAGTTGCTTGGCGAAGATGATCATTTGGTGACTTTACCGGTATTTTCAACCTTTGAAGGTTTTAAAAATGCATTGGCATTTCCGGATTTCTCGGCATTGCTCAGACTGGATGTATATATTGTTGCCGTTACTCTGGCTATTGTGGCCAGCCTTGAAACGCTTCTAAACGTTGAAGCAACAGATAAAATTGACCCCGAAAAAAGATCTTCAGATACCAATCAGGAATTATTGGCCCAGGGCGTAGGAAATACAATTTCCGGATTGATCGGAGGACTTCCAATTACATCGGTTATCGTCAGGTCTTCTGCCAATGTGTATTCAGGAGCCAAATCCAGATTATCGACAATTTTACACGGGTTCTGGTTGGTTAGCACCATTGCCCTTTTACCTCAATGGTTGAACAAAATACCGCTTGCCTCCCTTGCCGCCATACTCTTTATAGTAGGTTATAAATTGGCGAGCATTGATCTGTTTAAATCGATGTATAGAAAGGGAAAAGATCAATTTTATCCATTCCTGATTACAATTATCGCCATCGTTTTTACAGACCTGCTCATCGGTATCTGTATTGGATTGGTAATAGGCTTTATTTTCGTTGTATTCAGAAATTATCATTCCGCCCTGACCGTAGTGAAGGATGAAAACTATTATCTTTTCAGATTTAATAAGGATGTTTCATTTATGAATAAAGCAAAATTGAAAACTGAATTGGGAAAAATTCCCGATAATTCATTTTTGATTTTAGACGCTCACAAAGCTCAGTTTATTGATAATGACATTATAGATATTCTTGAAGACTTTTCGCTTAATGCCAAGTCCAAGAATATTACCATAGAATATATTCACATTGACCTAAGAAAATCACTTTAATGGACACTTACCGAAGATTATTACTAAATAATAAGGCCTGGGTCCAGGAAAAATTAAGTTTAGCAAACAATTATTTTCTGAGTCTTGCCAAAAAACAAAACCCCGAATTCCTGTGGATTGGGTGTTCTGATAGCAGAGTCCCGGCAGAAGAAATTACAGGAACCCAGGCGGGTGAAATTTATGTCCATAGAAATGTCGGAAATCTCGTCGTCCCCAAAGATGCCAATATGCTAAGCGCCTTGCAGTATTCAGTAGAGATTCTCGATGTAAAACACATCATCGTTTGTGGCCATTACGGTTGCGGAGGAATAGAAGTGGCCATGGATCATTCCGATTTTGGTATTCTCGGTAATTGGCTTGAAAATGTGAAGGGGGTTTATAATAATCATAAGGAGGAATTGGATAAGCTGGAAAACCGAACTGAAAGATTTAAAAGAATTGTCGAATTAAATGTTATTGCTCAGGTTGAAAACCTGATGAATTCTGAGATCATTAAAAACAAATGGCAAAAAGATTCATTGCCATTATTACACGGATGGGTGTACGATGTTGAAACCGGAATTTTAAAAGATCTGGTCCTAAAATCACCCGTAAAAGCCGGATGATTCAATACTAATATTTTGGTTTAAGACTTAGGGTAAAATTCGAGATAATGGTATTTAGAACATAAGATACCTGATATGAATTTCAGACCTGACTTTTTGAATATAGGAAACACTACTGCCAAGGGCTTACTCCTATCTCTATCAATAATTTTACTTTCCTGTTCAGATGCCGACATCGACGAACCATTTGACTCCTCGGGTTCAGCTTACGAGCCAATAATTATGGAGCGAAGCAATTTAGAAACCAGCATAGATTTCATAGATAACAGAGCACTAGAATCAGCAGGTAAAATTTATTCTTACGGGAAATATATTTTAATAAATGAAAAATATGAAGGGGTGCATGTCTATGACAATGCCGATCCCAGGAATCCCGTGAAAACAGGATTTATAAAAATTCCCGGCTGCATTGATATGGCAGTTAAAGAAGGTATTCTTTACGTTGACAATGCAGTGGATCTTGTTGCAATTGATATAAACAACTTACCGGAAATAAGTCTGGAAAAAAGAATTAAAGGCATATTTCCCGAATTGGCCGCACCGGACCTAGGATATGTTCCTTTCCAATACATTGAAGAAAACAGACCGGATAATACCGTCATTGTTAAATGGGTTTTGAAATGAAAAATATTAAGCAAATATTATTTATTGTTTTACTGATTTCTTTTATTTCCTGTGATTCCGGAAATACAGAATCGGTCAGTCCCGCGGCAGCTAACGGTTCGGAATTACCTCAGGGACAAGGTGGTTCTCTGGCAAGATTTGCCATTCTCTCTGACCATCTTTATGCCTTGAACTGGAACACCTTAAATACATTTGATATTCGCAATGCAAATGATCCTCAATACATTAGTAATGTTCAAATAGGCACGGGTATTGAAACGATATTTATACGACAAGCCGACAGCACCATGTTTATTGGCAGCCAGAATGGAATGCATATTTACAATGCACAAGATTTGAGAAATCCTCAGTTTCTCTCTGTTTATGAGCATGTTTGGGCTTGCGATCCTGTAGTAGCCAATGACAAATACGCCTTTGTAACTTTAAACAGCGATCAAAATTTTGGATGTTTTAGAGGAGTAAATCAATTGGAAATCGTAAATATTGAAAATTTGAGAAATCCTTTTAGCGAAGAAGTTTATCCAATGACTCAACCAAAAGGTTTGGGATTGCATGATACTTTGCTTTTTGTTTGTGATGAGGGATTAAAAGTATTTGATTTTAATACGCCTCAGGATTTATCGGAAATTGCAAATCACAATATTTCAGCATTTGATGTAATTCCCGCCATTGGGAACTATGAGATTTTATTTGTAATTGGAGAGGAAGGATTATATCAATATCAATACAGAAATGCTACATTAGAATTATTAAGTGTGATTCCTCTGGGATCTTAATCAATTCAAATGAAAATAGCTTCGATCCTATTATTTTCCATTTTACTTATTCAAAATGGATACACACAGGATAGTTCTCAATTTCAACCCAAAATATTTTTATCGATCTCCCCGCAATATATAGCAATCAATGGTACTAGAGTTGACCTTGAAAAACGATTTAAAGAAAGCGCTCATGCATTACTGATTGCCCCTACCTATTACTTCGGATTTATAAATGAAAATCACATTTTTCAATCTTATTTTAAAGAATATGAATTGAATGGATTTGGATTTGAACTTGGGCATAAAATATATGCAGAAAAAAACTGGCTCAAAGACATTAATTGGTATCAATCCTATTCCATCACATATAATCGACTTTCATTTGATTACAGTGGCATGGACTGGCAACCGCTGCCCGGTGATCCGAATCTTCTCGTTTTGAGGGAAAAAGGTCAAACTTTAACCATTGATCAATTTGGATTGTCTACCTATATAGGTGCTCTAATAAGAATAGATAAAAATTTTTATACGGATGTTTATTTTGGAATAGGCGCCAAACGCTCCTTTGCAAATGACTCAAGCACGGATAAATTCGCAGAAGATGACTTTTCGGATGGATTTATCAATTATAATTTCACCGGAGCACTTTTAAGGGCAGGTTTTAAAATTGGAATGGCTTTTTAGTCCAATTTCTCATTGATTTTCCTCGTCAGGATATCCCAAAACATAATAAAATCCGAGGCCAGACTGTAAAAAGGATAGGTAAATGTTGCAGGTTTGTTTTTTTCAAAAAAAGCATGGCCAAACCAGGCAAAACCATAGCCAACGACTGGAATTAATAAAAGCAAAAGCCACTTTTGAACTGCAATAGCATAAATCAAAATTATAATCAACAGCAGAGTACCGGTGAAATGGAGATTGCGTGAAATTTTATTTTTATGTTCTGAAAGGTAATAAGGATAGAATTCCTTCAAACTTTTATACTTTTTTTCAGCCATTTTATCTGTGTTTTGCTATTCTAATTTAATATCATAATCAGAATTATCACAATCCTTTAATTCCGGTTACCATTTTTACATTTAATTATCTATTTTTGCAAGCCTTTTTAAGGAAGGATTTATTTTATGTCTTCAGTTAAGATCTTTTCAGGTAGCGCTTCGGTTTATTTGGCCGAAAAAATATGCAAGGCCTATGGCAAACCCATGGGGCTCATAACCACGCAAAAATTTAGCGATGGCGAGCTATCTGTGAGTTTTGACGAATCGGTAAGAGGTTGTGATGTATTCCTAATACAGTCGACTTTTCCTCCGGCAGACAATCTTATGGAATTGCTAATCATGATCGATGCTGCAAAACGGGCTTCCGCAAAGCATATAACGGTTGTGATGCCATATTTTGGCTATGCAAGACAAGACAGAAAAGACAAACCTAGAGTAGCTATTACGGCGAAACTAGTCGCCAATTTACTTTCAGCCGCGGGTGCGGGCCGCTTGATCACTTGCGATCTTCATGCGGGCCAGATTCAGGGATTTTTTGATTTCCCGGTGGATCACCTTTACGGGTCTGCGTTTTTCGTTCCTTACTTAAAAAAACTCGGCCTTAAAAAAATTGTGTTTGCCGCTCCGGATGTAGGTGCATTAGGCAGGGCACGTGGATTTTCAAGATATTTTGAGAATTCAGAAATCGTGGTTTGCGATAAACAAAGAAAAAAAGCCAATGAAGTTGCTGCTATGCAAATCATCGGTGATGTAGCTGATGCAGATGTAATTCTCGTTGACGATATGATTGATACGGGAGGAACGATGTGTAGGGCTGCTGAAATAATTATGGACAAAGGGGCAAAAAGCGTAAGAGGACTATGTACGCATCCTGTTTTATCAGGAAAGGCCTATGAAAATATAGAAAATTCCGCTTTGGCTGAATTGATCGTTTCCGATACAATTCCTGCAAGTCAGAAAAGTAAAAAAGTGAAAGTGCTTTCTGTTGCAGAACTTTTTGCCATGGCAATACATAAAATTCACGATCAGGAATCAATTAGTACATTATTCATATAAATAATATTAAGATGAAAACCATTGACATCATTGGTTACAAAAGAACAGATTTCAGCAAGAGCGCTACCAATAAGCTAAGAGAAGAGGGCATGGTTCCATGCGTACTTTACGGTGCTGAAGATCACGTGCATTTCAATGCACCCGTTTATCTTTTTAATGATCTGGTAAACACTCCGGATGTCGCATTTGTAAATATCGATGTCGAAGGCAAAGAATACAGATGTATTTTACAGGATATCCAATACCACCCGGTGAGCGACATGATATTGCATGCCGACTTCAGAGAACTTACGACCGGTAAAAAAGTAAAAATGGAAATTCCAATTAAATTGATTGGAACTGCACCCGGTGTTATGGAAGGCGGCGTATTGGTTAGAAAGTTAAGACAAGCTACCATCAAGGCACTGCCTAAGAACATGCCGGAGGTAATTGAATTGGACATCAGCGACTTGAGCTTAGGACAGTCCTTAAAAGTTAAGGATCTTGTAGTGGAAGCTGGCGAGATTCTAAACTCTGAAAGAATTACAGTAACTTCAGTAGAGGTTCCAAGAGCACTCCGAGGCAAATCTGAGGAAGACGAGGAACTTGAAGGAGAAGAGGGAGAAGAAGGAGAAGAAGGTGCTGCTGAAGGCGAAGAAAAAGCCGAAGGCGCTGCTGAAGAGAAATCAGAATCTTAATCCTTTTTGTAAATTTTATATATTCAAATCCCGCTTCGGCGGGATTTTTTTGTTATGAGATATTTAATCGCAGGATTGGGAAATATTGGCGCGGAATACGCCACTACCAGACACAATATTGGCTTCATGGCCCTGGACCACATTGCTGAAAAGCATAAGTTCGATTTTGAGAGTTCCAGGCATTCATTTCATGCTGAATTAAAATACAAGTCGCATAAATTGCATTTTATAAAGCCTACTACTTATATGAACCTCAGTGGGAAAGCTATTCGATACTGGCTCAACGAAAAAAATATTCCAATAGATAATCTCCTGGTAATTACCGATGACATCGCCTTGCCATTTGCCAAAACCCGTGTGAAACCGGGAGGAAGTCACGGCGGACATAATGGTCTTAAAAATATTGAAGAGTATTTAGAGGACAGAAATTATCCCAGATTGAGGATTGGCGTGGGTGATAATTATTCCAAAGGTCAGCAGGTACAATATGTGCTCAGCCCCTTTAACAAAGAAGAAGAAAAAGAACTGCCATTTTTGGTTCAAAGAGTTTCTGACATCGTATTTTCCTTTGTAGATATAGGTATCGAAAGAACAATGAATTTCTTTAATTAAAATAATGCTAATTGCCAGTTGTCCTGACTTTCTTCGGGCTTTCCCAATCTTAAATAAGAATTTAAGATATACATTTTGGCATCATCCCAGGTACAAAGGTCTATAATTCTATTTTGAACATTCTGAGCCTGATAATTTCCCTGATTTTCTTTCTTAATTGTTCCAATAAGATCATTTTGTAGGGTGCGAATTTCTGTGGTCTTTTCACAAAAAAGACTTTTGCTATAACTTAATTTTAGACCCTTATCGCACATGGAAGGCATTGAATATTGCCTTGATTTATTGCAAATTTACATCAACAATTCAATTTAATGTAATTAATAGCGCATTTTAAGGATATAAATAGTTAGTAATTCTTCAATAAAACAGCAAAAAATGCTTTTTACCGGACAAATTTCAATTGATCCCTCGGAGATAACCAAAATTAAAAAAGTAGAACCACAGTCCTACTTCAGGAGGTTCTTGCATACGATTAGCAATGGAAAAATTAAGGACAAAATCGAAGAGGAAAATTTTACCGCGGTAAGCATTTTGCAGCAATTTAATTTAGTACTTAAGGGGATGGGTATTAATAACATTATTCGCCTTTCCCATAACAATCAGGACTATTATTTAGACAAGAAAGGCGACGAAGATGATCTCGAAATTGCCCTTGAAGAATACGAACAACGAATTAAAGATCAAAAATCAAGTTCTTTTAATACCATTTCACTAGTTCTGGAGCACAATGAAGACACCTTCCATTATTACATTGAAATTAAAATTAATAGAAGCCATAAGGTAGGTGCCTATCCTATCGAAATTAAAGTAGATGCGCTTATCAATGAATTTTTTGAACATTTATTGGGTAAAAAAAGACTTAAACACAAAATGGAACACGTGTTCAGGTCTCAGGATGCCTATGATTTTTACCTGACTTCAAAATTGAATGAGTTTGGCCATTTTCTGAATATGATAGGCGATGAAATCCAAAAGCATATTCCAATTGACGATTTGATTGTTGACTTTAGTCCGGCTATTATACTGCCCACCAGAGGTATTAGAAACCCAAAAGAGATCGACTATAAAGACTATTCCAAAGGACCGGCTTTTCATGGGTACTTTCAAAGCGATGAAAGAATTTGGTATGTCTATATATGGCCGGAGCTTTGTAGCGAGCACGATATTTATGTGAATAATACCTTAATATTTTCAGAAACAGGCAATCAAATAGGTGAACTGGGAGAGCAGGGAATTGAAGCCGGAGATTCGCCGCTATTTGATCTGGAATCAGAATCAGAGGAAAAATTGGAAGAAAATCCCATTGAAGAGAAAAATACAGATATAGAAGATGAGAAAAAGGGTGATTGGTTTTAATTTTGTTCCATGTCAAACTATTTTTTTTAGAGAAATCACTACTGAGTTATCCTGAATTAAAAAATTATTTAACATTTTGATTATTCTCTCGTTCTATTAAGCACTAAACAAAAAACTATGAAAAATATAATCTTAATTACTATCGTCTTTGCAACACTAAGTAGTTGTGATATTAATAATGAAAGAGAAAAATTACGCGCCAAATCGGACAGTCTGGAAGCTGAACTTATGGTGACGCTTAGGGCTGTTGATGCGCTCGAAGAGGTAGGCGCATTAATGGATTCAATTGATGAAAATCGAAAGGCTATGCGTTTGGATATGCGCGAAGGATTAAAATACGATGAGTACGTTAATCGTATGAAAAGTTTGAATGAATACGTAAAGCGAAGTGAAGAGAGAATTCAAAATTTGGAAGCAGATTTAAATCAATCCGAAGGGTCAAAAAATGCTTATGCCAAAGCTGTGGCAAGATTGAAAAAGGAAATTCAGGATAAAAACAAACAAATTCTCGAATTGCAGGAATTGGTTGAAAATTACAAGAGTGAAAATACTGAATTGCTTTCTTTAGTGGCCATGAAAGAATCGCAACTGGCCGATGCCGAAATTGATATTATGCAGAAAAAGCAGGAATTGAATTTGCTGGAATCGAGAATCCAGGAATTGATGATTCAATCCAAAATGACAGAAGCCGATGCCTATTACGCCAGAGCATCTGCAGTTGAGGAAGCGGCGAATAGAACCAAATTGGCACCACGCAAAAAGAAAAAAACCTATGAAGAAGCATTAAATCTTTACAAGAAATCTAAACAACTGGGAAGAGAGGATGCTCAGGAAAAAATAGATGAACTCGAAGATAAAATTGGTTAAATGAAAGCCGGGTAATCCCGGCTTTTTTTTGCACATTTCGGTATGAAATTATTTCTATCACTCTTTGTGCTTCTTTACCTCTTTACTTCCTTTTCTGCCTATTCCCAATCTCCTGAAAATATTGCCAGCGACAGACCGGGGAATGCTTATACCAGCACAGCAGTTGGAAGCCGTGTTTTTCAATTTCAGAATGGTATCGATTTTAATACTCTAAAATTTGACAATAATTTTCCGGAGCCTTCGAAATTTACAAATGCGACAATTTTTCAATCCAATCTGATTCGATATGGAATCGGAGCGAAAAATGAGATTAATGCTGCAATCGACTATACAAGACTCGAAAGCAATAGATCGACCTTTGGTGACCCAAGAACCGGGATTAGCAAGTTAGGCCTTGCTTATCGTAGAAATTTTACAGAAAAACTTTTAAAAAGCTCATCCATCGGTATGCTTGCTCAAATTAATTTCAATGATATATTGAATGAATTTAAGAATTCAAACCCTGATGCATTTGTACTTGTATTAACTCAAACGCCAATTTCTAAGATTTTTGCCTTGACGACAAACCTTGGATTTGATTTTTCAGATCAACAAGGTCAATCAGGCTTAACGAGTAATTTTCTTTACACAATAAATTTGGGATTTGGGATAAAAGGTAATCTTTCTGGCTACATAGAATCTTATGGCGCATATTCAAATGGAAACAATAATCTTTATATTGACGGTGGTATCGCCTATTTGATTAGCCCCAATGTACAACTGGATCTGTACGGTGGTTTTTCATCGGATCAAGATTTCATAGAATACTTTGTTAGCACCGGTATTTCTTGGAGAGTTGGAAACTTGTAATATGACCCAGATCATTTTACAAAATGACAATATGCCTTAATACGTATGTCTATTTCACTAAATTAGACGCATATATTAAAATAGATTTATAAATTGCTTCAAAATCAAACCAAATCAAATTCAGTGTCAGATTTAGAGAAAAATCTTGAAAGTATTCAACAAAGTTCGACGGCAGCAAAAGAAGCGATTACCGCGCTTAAATTAGTAGAAAACTCAGCAGAAGTAGTCCTCTGTATGGATGTTTCCGAGCAAATGGAAGATTATCTGGACACAGGAAAGGCACAGGTAATTGCCAATCGAATATTGGCTTTTGCAACACATATGGATATTGACAGCCATATAGATCTGTTTCTTTTTGCCGAAAGGGCATTTTTTATTGGCTCAATGAACATGAAAAATTTTGATGGCTATATTGAAGATGCCATGCATAAATATAATTTGAGCGGACATGCGGATTATGTAAATGTAATTAACCTTATCAGGACCACATATCTGAAAAATGCAAAAAGAGATGGGAAGCTGGCATGCAGGGAAACGCCTGTTTATGTTTACTTTATTAGCAATGGCGAAACCGATGAACCTGAAGATATTGCAAAAGAAATAGCCAATGCTTCTTATGAGCCAATTTTTTGGCAGTTTATGACTATGGGTACTACCCGCGAAGATCTTCAAAAAGGATTTCTCGGCTTCTTATTGAGACCATTCGTAGATGATTATTCTTTTCTGGAATTGCTGGATGACATGGAGGATCGTTTTATTGACAATGCTGATTTCTTCAATGTCAACGATCCATCAGCATTGAGCGATGCCGAATTCTACAAACTAATGATGTCAGAATTCCCGCATTGGGTTGAATTGGCAAAAGAAAAAGGGTTGATAATAAAAAATCAGTAAAAAAAATGCACGAAGCGACTATTGGTGTTTTAGATATTTTAGCCATCCTAATATTTCTGGCTGCAGTTTTTTCATTTGTTAATACGCATTGGTTAAAATTACCTGCTACCATAGGCTTGATGACTCAATCGCTGGTGATCTCCTTAACGATTGTGCTAGTCGGCGTTTTAGTGCCTGAAATAAGGGATTCTGCCGCAGAAATCCTGGATTCCTTCGATTTCTCAGAAGTACTCATGCAGGTGATGTTGAGCTTTTTGCTCTTTGCCGGAGCCATAAATGTGAACTTCAAAAAACTGGTAGAGGAAAAAGGAGCCATTCTTATACTGGCCACTGTTGGTACGCTGCTTTCTACATTTATCATTGGCTTTGCCACATTCTTCTTCCTGCCCTATCTGGGAATTAATGTTGAACTGATTTACTGCTTACTTTTTGGAGCACTTATTTCACCCACCGATCCAATAGCCGTTTTGGCGATTGTACAAAAAATGAATTTGAGTAAAAATCTTCAGGTTAAAATTGAAGGTGAATCGCTGTTTAACGATGGTGTCGGAGTAGTTATATTTTTGACCATTTTAAATGTAGCACAGTCGGGTGTTGAAAATGTTACACCGATTGGTGTGAGTCTTCTTTTTGTACAGGAAGTTTTTGGCGGAATTTTACTCGGTGGAATTTTAGGATATATAGGCTTGCTGTCTCTAAAATTTATCGACAACAGACATACCGAATTAGAAGTCCTAATTACCTTAGCTCTGGTTATGGGAGGCACAAGAATTGCAGAACTGTTACATGTATCTGCCCCCCTTATTATGGTGGTATTGGGAATAATAATCGGAAGAGAGGGCAAACCCGAATTCTTGCGAAAAATTACCGGAGACTTCGTTTATAAGTTTTGGCATCTCATCGATGAGGCATTAAATGCTATTCTTTTCATTTTAATTGGATTTGAAGTTTTGGTTGTTACTCTTCAAATTAAAAATATTATAGCAGGTGTTATCGCAATTTTTGTAGCCCTTTTCTCAAGGTACATTAGTATTCTAATACCTACTTTTACTTTTGGACTACAAAAATCAAAGACCTGGGTTCCCGGTACAGCTCCAATATTGGCCTGGGGTGGCTTAAGAGGTGGAATAGCAGTAGCACTGGCTCTGGCGCTTCCGCATTTTGCACATAAGGATCTGATAGTTACCATGACTTATATAATTGTTGTGTTTTCTATCCTGATTCAGGGAATGACGATTAAAAATCTTATCCGCTATCTGAAATTGGATAAATTACCAATAGATTAGATAGCAAATCAAAACAAGCCAATTCCATTGCTGTTTGTTGAATAATAATTAAATATCATGGCTCAACCAAAGTGGGAAACAATAGGAAATTTTGAAGATATCACCTATAAAAAAGTGGATGGTGTCGCACGGATTGCTTTTAATAGACCGGTAGTTAGAAATGCTTTTCGTCCTAAAACTGTGGCTGAGTTATACAAAGCTTTTCTGGATGCTCGCGAGGACACTTCCATTGGCGCGGTACTATTTTCAGCAGAAGGCCCCTCTCCAAAAGATGGCGTTTATTCTTTTTGCAGTGGAGGAGATCAAAAAACCAGAGGCGATCAGGGCTATGTCGATGAAGATGGAATGCCCAGATTAAATATTCTTGAGGTTCAAAGACTGATTCGCTTTATGCCCAAAGTCGTGATTGCAGTGGTTCCGGGTTGGGCTGTAGGTGGCGGACATAGCCTTCATGTGGTTTGCGATTTATCACTCGCCAGTGAAGAACACGCCATATTTAAACAAACCGATGCCGATGTAACCAGCTTTGACGGAGGATATGGATCAGCTTATCTCGCCAAAATGGTGGGTCAAAAGAGAGCCAGAGAGATTTTCTTTTTAGGAAGAAACTATTCTGCGCAGGAAGCTTATGAAATGGGAATGGTCAATGCAGTTATTCCACATAAGGAATTGGAAGCTACGGCTTTCCAGTGGGCTCAGGAGATACTTGAAAAATCACCCACTTCAATCAAGATGCTCAAATTTGCTTTTAATCTAACAGATGATGGCATGGTGGGTCAGCAGGTTTTTGCCGGTGAAGCTACCAGACTGGCATACATGACTGAGGAAGCCAAAGAAGGAAGAAATGCATTTCTCGAAAAAAGAAAACCAAATTTCAAGGACATCAAATGGATTCCCTGATCTAATTCATTGATCCCGCTGCGCTTTCTTTAATTTTCATTTCTCCAACGCTCATTCCTTTGCTTCTGGCCATTCTTCTTTCAAGACTGGCTTCATAAGCCGAAATTCCGTGCAATTCGGACAGATAGTCGAGATGACCAGGTGAAGTTACAACCATAATGTCATCTGCTGTAATATCTGTTGGCGTTTTATAGCCACAGGATTCAGCCAACATTTGTGTCTCTTTATACAAAACATCGGCATAGGTTTTTACACGTTCTGCCGCCCCCTTAATATCAATGGCTCTTTCCAGGCTTCTTCTTTGGGTAGCAATACCCGTAGGGCAATTGTTTGTATGACACTCAAGGGCCTGAATACATCCTATAGCAAACATAAATCCTCTGGCAATATAAACTGCATCAGCGCCAAGTGCCATTGCAACGGCAATGTCAATAGGCGTTGCGATCTTTCCACTGGCAAATAGAACAACCTTATCTCGCACACCGTGGGATTTCAAGGCCCAGTCGGCTACCGCTAAAGCCTGTTTCATCGGCAAGCCTGAATATGAACTCAGCACATGAGGAGATGCACCTGTGCCACCATCACCACCATCGATAACGATGTAATCCGGTCCCCTACCCGGCTCTTTTTTCATTTTTTCAGCAATATCTTCAATCTCTGCCGTGTGCCCTATCACCATTTTTATACCGACAGGCTTGGATGTAATGCTGCGCACTTTGTCTATGAAATCAAACAAACCATTTACATCACTAAATTCTTTATGTCTGGCCGGTGCATAGGCATCTTTTCCCATTGGCACTTTTCTTATATCTGCAATTTCCTGCGTTATTTTTTCTTTTAATAGCATTCCACCTTTGCCTGGCTTAGCACCCTGAGCTAATTTAATTTCCATCATTTTAACCTGAGGGTGTTCCGAAATTTTTTTCAATTTTGCCTCGTCCAAATTACCTTCCTCATCTCTCACTCCATATTTTGCTGTTCCTATCTGAAAAATCAGATCTCCTCCACCGTATTCATGACATGGCGCAAGACCACCTTCACCGGTATTGTGCATAAATCCACCCATTTTGGCACCAAGATTCAATGATGCATGCGCGCGATAAGACAATGCACCGTAGGACATAGCACTCACATGTGCAAAATGCTTTAATTCTACAGGTTCGACACCCGTATGTTTTCCAATAATTTTTTTATAACTCTGACCCGTTTCTTCCCCCGTTTTTGAGGTAACATTGGTAAAAGTTGCGGGCATAATTATCGTTGTTCCAACCTGATCCATATCTATCTGCGTCCCAAAACCAATAGTATTTCTTGTTCCTTTTGAAGACTGGTAAATCCAGTTTCTAGTAATTCTATTGTAGGGCGTCTCCTCCTGATCGTTTAAGAATAAATATTGTCTTAAAAGTGGCCCCATTGAAATAAGCATTTTTCTTCCCCAGATAATGACAGGAAATAACCGTTGTATAGGGGTATGTGACTGTCTTTTATCGTGAATAAATAAAATTATAAATCCTACAATCAAAGTAAAGAGAATGAATTCGCCGGTCAATGTTGCAGCCCATACCAAGACACCCGATGACTCAATCGTGGTTTGTTGAAAAAAATACCCATACGCTGCGGTTACGAGCAGGGAAAGAAGTATCCATGTCCCCGTATAAGCATTAAATAGTTTTAGAAATGATGAAAATGAAGGTGCTTTTGATATACCTGTTTTGATGTATTTTCGTTCTTCAGACATTTGGTTTCGAGTTTTTTGGGGATAATGAAAGTAAGTCCAAAATCTGATATTTACAAATATCTATATTTAGTCTTATTATTTCGGCAAGCAAAAAATATCGGTATGTGTTTCCGATAGGAATGTGTTTTCTCCATACATATTCAAAATTGTTTATTCGAATGGCTTTTATATAAACTTATTTTAAGATATTAGTTCGAAATTCTAATTTATTATGAATCAGAAAGTAACTATTCCAATATTACTTGTAATAGGAATTGGCCTGGGTGTTTTTTTGTATTTCAATTATAGTTCTAAAGTTGAGGAACAAATAAAAATTGAAAAAGAGAGGCTCTCAGAAGAAAAAGAGCGCAAAGAAAATTTAGAATTAGAAATTGATGAACTTCAAAAAGAGATAACCAATTCCAAGTCTCAAATTGAAATCTTAAACAACAAAATCGAGGAATTAAATTCAACAACAGAAGAATTGGAAGCTTCAAAAAAGAAAATCCAATCAAGCCTCAATACTTATTCTTACTTATTGAAAAAAGAACGGGAAAAAATTGCAGATTCTAAAAATCAAATTGTTTCGCTTATCAATAAGCAACTCGCAGAATTACTCGATCACAGAATAAGAAAAATTTCGATTTTTAATGATGATTCAAGCTTTGCCTACTATACAGGAAGAAGAAACTATATAACGCTAGATTCAAAAAACAATTTGAAATTGGAGCGCACTATCCATTTTACCAGTACAGGACAATACCTACAGGCAATTTATCAAGACAAGGATAATGGAAATAATAGATTTCTAATCAACAATTACAATGTGCCAATTGCCAATCTCGATTTTGAGTCATCTTCTATTACTGATTTATCAAATAAGGAAAAAATGGCATTTGAAAAAGATGTAAGAGAAGAAACTTATGTTAATCTTGAAATCCCTATTATAAAATCATCCGCTCAAATTGATTTTATGAAGAGCATAGAATACGAAAGCGAACGATTTGATAAAAAATCCACGGTAAAAAGCATAGAATTCTACACGACATCAAAAGAACAGGCAGAAGAAGTTCTTACACTATTAAAAATTCTCGATTCTTTAGTTTAAATCCGGTTCAAGTTTGCGGAAAGCCTTCTTTGAGATTATTTCCATCTTAAGCATAAAGGAATAATCCAAGGATCAACAATACAAATGTCAGAGCGAAAAGACGTATTAAGTTAAAATTCATCATTTGTCAATTGGTGAATTTTGAAGATGTGAATTAAATTAAAATTAAAACATCAACTTATATGCGCTAAATTATATATGCAAGGTTTTCGTTGATTTCGAATCAATTTAGTTTTTGATATCTTGAAAAAGATTTCAATTATTTATTTTAAGCTGTTTAATAATAACAAGAGAAAGTTATAAGAAACTCAGTAATCATATTGGATGACGAAAAAGACATCAGGGATATGCTTAGCCTATTCATGAATAAATTCGGATTCAATGTATACGCATTTGAATCAGTGGCAGAAGCCAGCATAGCTATTGATCAAAACAATTTTCAACTCGCACTGGTTGATTTGAATTTACAGGATGGTTCTGGTTTTGAAATTATTAATAAAATAAATGAACAATCAAGCAATTGTGATGTAGTCATAATCACGGCTTATGATAGCGAGGATGAAAGAAAACAAGCCGAGTATTTATCTGTTAAACACTTCCTCTCAAAACCTTTCAACAGAAGTGTTTTAAAAGAAAAATTAGAACTAATGGGCTATGAAGTATGAATAAAATACTAATAATAGATGATGATCGCGATACATTATCCCTACTGAAAGGCTTTTTTAGTAAGAAGGGTTATGAGGTTTCAATTGCTGCAAATGGTAAAAAAGGACTTGATCTTATAAGAAATAATTCCTTCTCAGTCATCCTATGTGATTTTAGGCTACCTGATACCGACGGCCTCGAAATGATTCAAAAAATAAAGATCTTGGATGATCAGGTTAAGATTATCATCATCACCGGATATTCCGAAACCAAGATGGCTGTAGAAGCGCTAAAGCTGGGTGCAATAGAATATGTAACCAAACCTCTTCAACCCGATGAAATTCTGCAAATTGTAAAAGATGCATCCAAAGATTTTAATTCGAAAAACAATTCCTCCACCATTAATCAGGAATATGTAATCGGAGATAGTCGACACGCTCAAAATATATATCAGCAAATTGAGTTGATTGCCCCCACTGATATGTCGGTTATAATAAGCGGTGAAACCGGTACGGGTAAAGAATACGTGGCACAAGCGATACACACCAATAGCAGAAGAAAGGACAAGCCATTTGTCGCTGTGGATTGTGGTGCCCTGCCCGAAGAATTAGCAGGAAGCGAACTTTTTGGACATGTCAAGGGCGCTTTTACTGGAGCTCTCAAATCCAAAAAAGGATGTTTTGAACTCGCCAATTCAGGTACTCTTTTTCTCGATGAAGTGGGAAATTTAAGCTATGAAAACCAGGTAAAGCTTCTCAGAGTAATTCAGGAAGGGAAAGTGAGAAAAATTGGGGCTGAAAAAGAAATCAATGTCGATGTTAGAATCCTTGTAGCTACGAACGAACATCTCGAAGCCAAAATTGATAAGGGCGAATTCAGGTTGGATTTATACCATCGAATCAATGAATTTAAAATCGAACTTCATCCTTTGCGTGAAAGGCACGAGGATATTGAAAAATTTTCGCAAATATTTCTTGCCAATGCTTCGAAGTCTCTAATGAAGAATGTTGATTCATTTTCAAATGAAGCATTCAAGCTTATGAAATCTTATCCCTGGGAAGGAAACTTGCGAGAACTACAGAATGCAATAAAAAAAGCGGTCTTGTTTTGCAAGGGTAAAGAAATAAGTGCAGATGATCTGCCGGGTGAAATAAAGTTGCATTCAAAAAAATCAATACAAGAGGAAGAAGAAATAATTGGCTATAACCTAAAAGAAAATGTGGCTCGTACCGAAGCCAAAACAATTAATAGGGCTTTGCAAGCATCCAATGATAACAAAAGCGAAGCCGCAAAACTTTTGGGAATTGACCGCAAAACACTTTACAATAAAATGAAGTCGTTAGACCTTATCTAAATGAAAAGACCAAAAAAAACAGATAAGGAGTTTGAATACATCCGGCGTAAATACGATCAATTGTGGTCGGAATCCAGGGATATGATTTTCATTTGTAACAGTGAATATCAAATTGTGGATATGAATCCCTCTTTCAGACAAAATTTTGGGTTTAGAAAAAACGCGGATATTTCACTCAAAGATATTTTTCATAAGGATGAGGACTTTTTAAGATTCAATCAGCAGGTCTATTTAAAAGAAACGATCGAGTTATTTGAAGTAGAATTAAAGACTCGAAAAAAAACAGTACTTCCCTGCCTTCTCAGTTTTTTTGAATCGATTGCTGTAGAAGGGATTGATACTTTCATGGGAATAATAAAAGATATCAGCACGAGGAAAAAAGCAGAGCGTCAAATACTAATGACTGAAAAATTAGCAGTCACCGGAAAAATAGCAAGAAATATTGCCCACGAAGTAAGAAACCCATTGACAAATCTAAATTTAGCATTGGATCAGTTAAAAGATGAAATTTCCGACAATACAGAAGCCAATGTTTATACTGAAATAATAGCACGAAATGCCACGCGAATTGAAACCTTAATTGGCAATCTTTTAAATTCTTCTAAACAAAGACAGTATAATTTTAGCGATGAAAATTTAAATGCGATTCTAAGAGAGTCTTTGTATGAATGCAATGACCGCCTGGTACTTAAAAAAATAAAACTGGTAGATAAGATCTCTAATAAAGAATTTATCAAAGCTGTCGATAAAGAGGCACTTAAAGTTGCTTTTTTAAATCTGATTATAAACGCCATCGAAGCTATGAAAGCAATGCGTGGCGTTTTGGAAGTAAAGTCCAGTCTTGTAAATGAAAATTTTCTGATAGAAATATCGGATAATGGTACAGGTATGGATGAAGAAACGCTTAATCATATTTTTGAGCCATTTTTTAGTCGAAAGCAAAAAGGAAATGGACTTGGTCTTACAAATGTTCAAAATATTATTCACGGCCATGGTGGTCAAATCGAAGTACAAAGCCAGCCGGACATGGGAAGTAAATTTGAAATCCTTTTTTAATGGGTAAATATTTCTACAACTTATGTAGAAAATAATCTCTTAAATCTATTTATTCTTCTTTTACATTCTATTTTATTAAGGGCACACTTTTGGCATATATAAGTGCAAACAATAAGAATTATGAAAGAAGTAACCTTAACATCAAAAAAAGAAAACGATTCAAATTCAAAAAAAGCTTTTAGAAAGTTGGGTTATACCAAATTGGAAACTGCGGAGTTGGTAGAATCCCTGAATCAATTATTAGCAAATTTCAGTGTCCATTATCAAAAGCTGAGGAATTTTCATTGGAATGTGAAGGGACCCGATTTCTTCGACATTCACGAACAATTCGAACTTCAATATGAAGATGCCAAAAGTGCTATCGATGAAATTGCCGAAAGAATCAGAGTTTTCGGACAAACGCCAATGAGTACAATGCGTGAATATTTAGACAATTCTGAAATTAAAGAAGCCAGTACAGATTTAACTGCCATGGAGATGGTAAAGGAAATTATAAGAGACTATCGCGTGTTATTAGAGTACATGTTTACAGTTGTTGAAAACGCAATTGAATATGGCGATAGCGGTACTGAGGACATGGTCAAGGACTTCATAAAAGTGACTGAAAAAAATCACTGGATGATGAGCGCATTTTCTCAGGAAAACTAATAGAAAATAATTTTTAACCCTTAAAACAAAAAAATCATGAAAAATTTAGGAATATTCTTAACAGGTGCAATTACAGGAGCTGCTATTGGTGTATTATTGGCACCGAATTCTGGAGAAAAAACAAGAAAATTATTGGCCAAAGAAGTTGATAGTACCATGCAAGATTGGGAAAAAACATTAGCCAAGACCTCCAAGGAAATGAAAGCTGAATACAACAAGAAATTGGAGGATCTCACCAAACACGGAAAAGAGTGGGTGAACGAAGCAAAAGAGGCCGTCAAATTGAATTAATCAATTCAAATAATAGGATAAGGCCGGTGTTCCATCGGCCTTTTTTTTGATAACAACTAAACATACTTTACTATGAAAATTTTAAAAAATATTTTTACATATTCACTTATTCTGACTTTTTTCTTCGCATGTGAACCTCACAAAGACAAAAACGAGTCCAAGGCTGAGGAAATCGCAGAGGAAGTAAGTACGGAGTTTCAAATTCGAAAAGACAAAGTTCAAGCAGATTTACTGATACTTAAAGACAAAGTAACAGATAGACTTGATAATACAGCCGAAGATATAGAAGAGCTTGCTGAAGATGGGATGGAAACAGGATCTGAAAAAGGTGAAGAACTTAAATCAGAATTAAAAGAATTAAAATTGGAAATCGAAGCAACTTCTGAATCTTTGGAAAATTCTACCAAAGAAAATATCAAAGAATTAGAAACAAAAGTAGATGCGCTAAAAAACAAGATTGAAGCAATGCTAAATAACGATCAGGGTTCAAATGATCCGGAAGAGTAAGATTTAAATCTTGAAAATTATAAAAAGACCGATTATTCGGTCTTTTTTTATGCTTCACGGATTAATTCTTTCAAAATCAAAGTCATGAATGGTTCAGCTTTTGCAGCTGCAGCCAATACCTTTTCAATAGTGACCTTTTCAATCATACCTGGTACACCCATATCGGTGATAACTGAGATAGCAAAAACAGGAATTCCCATTTGATGTGCAACTATTACCTCAGGAATTGTAGACATCCCTACCGCATCAGCTCCGATAATTCTGATGTAGCGATATTCTGCCGGAGTTTCTAAAGTTGGACCCTGAACTGCAGCATATATTCCCTCATGCACGTTAATTTCAAAATCAGTTGATATTTGAAGCGCTCGTTGAATCAATTTTTTCTCGTAAACATTACTCAAATCGGGAAAACGAACACCTAACTCATCAATATTTGGACCTCGCAATGGGTTTTCCGGCAATAAATTGATGTGGTCATTTAATATCATAAGATCGCTTACCTGATAATCGGGATTCAGCCCGCCGGAGGCATTGCTTACAAAGAGTGTTTTAATTCCAAGCATTTTCATCACTCTCACAGGAAGCACAATTTGCTGCATCGAGTAGCCCTCGTAATAATGAAATCTTCCTTGCATTACAACCACTTTCTTACCTGACAAATAGCCAAAAATCAGTTTCCCTGTATGACTCTCCACCGTAGAAACAGGGAAATGAGGGATATCTTTATAATTAATTTCCAACTCCTTTATGATTTCCTTGGCAAGTGCACCGAGGCCGGTTCCCAGAATTATTCCGAATTCCGGCTTGAATTCGATTTTCTTCTGTATAAAATCTAAAGATTCCTTTATTTCTTTAAGCGTCATTTTTTATTAATTATGAGCCTTGATTCCTTTTCTGAATAATACACCACTAATGCATTCTCATTCATTCCCTGCAATGTAGATAACAAGGAATGCTCAGAAATCATGTTTGCTTTTTGCCATGTATTATAGATATAATCCATTTCGATTTCATAGGTTTTGTTTTCGTATTCCATAAAAAATGAAATCGCTTCATTTTTAGGTGAAACAGGAAATAAAGTCGATACTCCCGGAAATTTCATATCCATTTCTTTCTTTTTGTAAATGTATTTTGACCATCTCAATTCATCGTTCCTGTCAAAAGAAAAAATCAATGCCGGACCGCTTATGGTTTTAGCTTTATGAGTCGACCAGTCGAGTTCGGAGTCAAAACGCAAATCCTTATAAACATAACCGGAACGTCTTAAATCAAAAGCTTCAAATACAATTAACAACTCTTCATCATTGTAGGATTTTACATGCGTAAGGGTAAAATTGCTTCGATCTCTGACATCAAACTTCCCAAGCTTATAAAGACTGTCTGTGGCCTCCTTATATTCATAAGGAAGTGCTTCAAAATGGACTCTATCTATTTCATTTAGGTTAAAGTCAAATACAGCATAAAGACAACCATAGAAAGAATTTTCAATTTCTGCTTTTCCGGCAACTACTACTCTTCCCTTACTCAATTCATGAATTTTTAAATCATCCCTTTGACTGTTTTCAGCAGTAAGTCTAAGCAGTGAATAATCATCAGAATGCATTGAAAATTGAATTACCTGTATATCTCCATCAAATGATTGATTTAAATGATAGATTTCGCCCTCCTGGCCAATGGCATAATCAAAAAGATATATCAGCTCATCGAGCTTTATATTTCCGGAGTCAAGTTCTTTTAAATTCCCATCATATATTTTGTAGCTATGAATGAGTTGTTCTTTCGAATAATTAAAAAATGAAAAAATCCTAAATTGGCGATTTTGTGATGTTTTGAATTCAAAGCGATAAGGAAATGGCACTTCGGCATCCAATGATCTCAAAGAAGAAAGTTCCAGCTCAGCATCGGCCACTTTTTTAGCTTTTTTCCGATTCCCGGACATCTTTCCTACACGAGTGGACCAAAGTAATTCTTTGGACTTATTGTTTCCACTTTCCGTATCCAGTTTTGTTACATATAATTCACTTTTTCCGGAAGCTCGATCAAATGATGTTGAATAGATATAAATGCTGCCTTCTTTGATTTCCCATGAAAATATATTTTCATTCTCATTGGTGTTAATTGTGCAGGACCATATTAATTCATTCTCAAAACTTTTTCTCTGCACGAGCCAAGATCCGCTCTTGACAGGCAATAAAATAATTACATCATCATTAACAGCTTCTACCAAATTAAAACCAATTGGGACCAAAGAGGGCTCAAATTGCTCTGAATTTAGTTGTGCATTGATGCAAACCGGCAATGCACTCAACAGGGCAGATAAAAGGAATACTTTCCTAATAACTAATTTCAAATCCGTAGGGTAGTCGGGCAATAATACCATCTTTATTTTCGAGGTCTTTTATAGTATTAATAGCTTTCGTAAATCTATCGGGCTCTCCAAAAAAATAAGTCATCAATTCTTCCTTTTCCGATCCCTTCATAAATTTCTCGAAAAAACTTTCTTTTGGCGGATAGTATCTGACCTTATAGTCTTCGAGGTTTGCC
This sequence comes from Cytophagales bacterium, assembly GCA_040218795.1. Classification (GTDB taxonomy): domain Bacteria; phylum Bacteroidota; class Bacteroidia; order Cytophagales; family CCMP332; genus CCMP332. Next base: position 208,767 of record JAVJQT010000010.1, read on the forward strand.
AATTCAGCGGCGACTTCAACTGCTCTTTCAAGACCTCCCAGTTCATCAACTAATTTTCTCTCCAAAGCTTGCTTACCCGTCCAGACTCTTCCGCCTGCAATATTCTTTACTTCTTCAATGTCCATATTTCTAAAGAAAGCCACTTTGGTAGTAAAATCATCATATACATCATCTACGGATTCCTGAATAATGGCACGTTCGGTTTCCGTCATTTCATGTGTACCACTACCGATATCAGCAAATTCTCCTGTTTTTATTCTATCGAAAGTGATTCCAAGCTTATTTTCCATAAACTTTTCAATATTCAGAATTACACCAATTACCCCAATGGAACCTGTAATGGTATTTGGTTGGGCTATAATTTTGTCGCAGCCCATTGAAATCCAATAGCCTCCGCTGGCCGCAACATCTGACATAGATGCAACAACGGGTTTCTTTTCTTTGGTTAAGGCAATTTCTCGAGCCATGATCTCGGAAGCTACTGCACTACCTCCGGGAGAGTTCACTCTGACTACTACGGCTTTTACACGTTCATTCTCTCTCAGTTTTCGCATTTGCTCGGCAAAGGTGTCAGAACCAAGAACATCTTCATCGCTTTCACCACTATTGATTTCGCCTTCAGCAACTAAAACAGCAATTCTATTTTTACTGGTATTCTCTGATTCTATATTGACATTTTTGTATTTACCATAACTCACCAATTCAATTTTATCATCTTTAGAGACACCGATTGCTGTTTTGAGTATATCGATCGATTCATCTTTATTCGCAAGCATATCTACCATATTACTGGCTAAAACATCATCAGATGTTCTTAATTTGTGGGTGTTAACGATATTTAACAAAGTAGAGTCGTCGATGCCTCTTCCTCTTGCCACATCATTGATAAAATCTGCGTAAATTTCATCTATTAAAAATCTGAGCTGTTCTTCGTTTTCTTCTGAGAAATCTTTTCTGACAAGTGACTCCGCCGCACTTTTATAATCTCCGACTTTTATTATTTCTGCTTTAATATCCAATTTCTCAAGTGTCCCTCCTAAAAACATCATTTCCAGATTAAAACCATTAAACTCAACAAGCCCCATTGGATGCAAAAGAAGGGTATCGGCTACTGTGGATAATGCATAAGCTGCCTCGCTGTAATATTCGCTATAGGCAATTATAGGCTTTCCGCTTTCCTTAAATTTTTCCAACTCTTTTCGAATTTCAGTAGCCATGGCAAAACCACCTCCGAAATTGCTTGAGTTTAAATAAATGGCCTTGATTCTTTCATCTTGCGATGCGTTTCTAATACACTCTTTAATTTCTTTTAGACCCAAAGTAAACTCTGCTCCGGGTATTTCGAATCCAAATTCTTCAAAAGGATTATCGGGTTCCTTCTCACTAATCGGACTACCGAGATTTAATTCCAATACTGAGGTATCTTTAATTTTTACTTCCTCTTTTTGTGAAGCTGCCGCCCCAATTCCCATAAAAATAAAAATGCTTATGATCAGGAATAGAAATAATCCCAGAATAGTGGCTAGAGTGTACTTTAAAAAGTTCATGTTATTTATATTTTTTACTCAATTTTAGGACAAATTTATACTAATTGATTACAAAATCACCAGAAGAATACGAGGCATTTAAAGCTTTTCTGCTTATCGGTACAAATGTTGGACAAAGGGATAAAAATCTTGAACTAGCTTCAAGCCTTATTCAACAAAATGAATGTGAGATTAGCATAAAATCTTCTATTTACGAATCAGCTGCATGGGGCGTAGAAAATCAAAATAGTTTCTTTAATCAGGTTTTAAAAATTGAAACGCATTTAGGACCCTGGGAATTGTTGGAAACCGTACTCAGTATTGAAAAGAAAATGGGAAGGATAAGATCCGAAAAATGGACAGAACGCATCATTGATATTGATATCTTGTATTTTGACGAATTAATTGCCAACTCATTTGATCTTGTAATCCCACATCCGGGAATACCTGATAGAAAATTTACCTTAGTCCCATTGGTTGAAATCGCCTCCGATAAATTACATCCAAAACTTCATTTGACACAAAGTCAATTGCTCGAAAAATGCAAAGATGATCTTTGGGTAAAAAAGATTGCTTAGGAAATCGATGAAACTTCTGCTTCTCTATGAATTTTTTTGACCAGGCCCTGTAATACTTTGCCCGGCCCACATTCAATAAATTCATTGGCTCCATCTGAAACCATGGCATTAACACTTTGTGTCCATTTTACCGGAGCGGTCAATTGATCTACCAGATTTTTCCTGATTTCGGAAATATCCCTGGAAGGTTTTGCCGTTGCATTTTGGTAAACCGGACAAATAGGGCTTAAAAATTCTGTAGTTTCAATAGCTTCAGCTAATTCCTGACGCGCCGGTTCCATCAATGGCGAATGAAATGCACCTCCTACCGGTAAAATTAAAGCTCTTCTCGCACCGGCTTCTTTTAATTTTTCACAGGCCTTTTCCACTCCATTAAAAGAACCGCTAATCACCAGCTGACCGGGGCAATTGTAGTTTGCGGGAACAACAATGTCAGAAATTTCCTCACATATTTTTTCCACTATTTCATCATCCAGACCAATTATTGCAGCCATGGTGGAAGGCTCTGCTTCACATGCTTTTTGCATGGCCATGGCTCGCTTATAAACCAATCTTAATGCGTTTTCAAATGAAAGCGTTTTATTGGCGACCAATGCAGAAAATTCTCCCAGGGAATGGCCTGCCACCATATCAGGCACAAAATCAGAAGCCAATTGAGCACTGATTATCGAGTGTAAAAAGATGGCGGGTTGTGTGACTTTGGTTTGCTTAAGATCATCGGCACTACCGTTGAACATAATATCCGATAGACTAAATCCTAAAATCTCATCTGCGGATTTGAACATTTCTTTGGCCTGGTCGCTGGATTCAAAAAAATCCTTACCCATACCCGGAAACTGTGATCCTTGACCCGGAAAAATATATGCTTTCATAATAGCTTTTTGAGCAAAAATATAATTTTAGCTTTAAGCAGCCTCAGTGTTTAAAAACTTTGATCTCAAATCTGGGCTTGGAATACGGCATTCGTCCTGTCTGCCAAACCATTTATAACGATTTGCTGCAATTATATCATAAAAAACATCTCTCAATATTTTTGGTACGATTAAGAATAAAGAAAAGATAGGCCATAACCCGGTCAATTCCTTTGATATATGTAATGCTGCTGTGGATTTATGGTACAATTTGCCCTTCTTGATTAGGACAATACTGTCAAGGTATTCTTGATCCATCCCGATTTTCCTGAGCTCCTCCAGTCCTTCCGATGACTGTAAGGCCGCAAATCTGAATTTATCTTTTTTATCCCTGTCAATAATAAAGTTTACACTGCTATTACAGAGATTGCAAACACCATCAAATAATATGATATACTTTTCAGACATTATCTAGCTAACCAAATCCAACCCTTGAAAGTTTTTTTTGAATCTTCGGGATTCAGACGGAAAAACTCAACGTCTGCCTTGTAAAAATAATAACCGGCCGGAACCTCATTTCCACTTTCATCTAATCCATCCCAATTGATCATAGGATCATCATTTATAATTTTTAGCGGCCTCCCCCATCGATTGTAAACTTCAAATTCTATGCTTTTAACAAATCGCGGTTCAGGACATGGGATAAATGTATTGTTCCACTCGTCATTGTTCGGAGTGAATACATTGGGCAATTCAAAATAGATACAATTATCTCTGCAAACTTCATTGCTGAATGCACTTTCATTGTCAAATGAATCTACAGCCGTAACGACATAACATCCCGACAAATCTCCTTCAATTCCATGTTCAAAGATTAGTGTATCATACAAAACAGTACTTAAAAGTTGATATTCGCCATCTGTACTCGCTTTATAATAAATTCTGTATTCTGCAATATCCCGATCGCAACCTTCAGAAAAATCGGGCGTCCATTTTAGTAAATTACTATTGGGTAAATCGGCTAATACACCAGAACATTCCTTATCGGCCAACAATGAATCACAATCAGGGACTTCCAAGCTGAGAATTGGAGGACAGGGAGGGATGGAATCCTGAGGGATATCGCAAGAGATCTGAGAGCGATTGCTAAATACCTGTGAATAAACATCATTATAATAGCTGCCTCTGGTCTCAACAAAATAACAATATTCCTCACCGTCGATGAGTGGAATGCCATTGGCCTGACCTTGATCCAGATAGGAATAATTGTCTCCATTTGCAAAAATACTATCAAGCAATTCAAAAACTCCGCTGTTATTATTCCTCTTATAAATCAAATGATATTGGCCATTGTTAGACCAGGGAACATCAGCACTCCATTCCAATTGAACCCTTTGTCCGCCGGGTGTACTTGTCAATAAAACAGAACTGGCACTTACAGAGTCCTGAAAAATGTTTCCATTGCTCGTAAAATGAAGAATTGCTTTATTCTGAAAATCTTCTGTAACAGGCCCATTCCATACAAAACTTGTATCCAATAAATTGTTACTGGAGAACAATAAATTACTTTGATTATTACCAAACAAATCATACCGGTAAGGAGGAGGATTTATAACAGAGTCAAGCTCCAGGGGCCTTGTCCATTTGACATTAATTCTGCCATTGGTAGCGGTTAATTCAACATCCACATTGGTGATTAAAGGAATGTCTATTGGAAGTGCATTGCATTTTTCATTTGAAGGCCTGCTCAATGCACCATCAGGAAACTCCGCCACAAGTACATAGCAATATTTTGGGCCTTTTTCCAATCCTACCCCATTATTATCATCAAGAAATTCCAGTGTATTAATCGATACCTCCCCTATTTCTACAAAGCCAGAAGGCGCTCCTGTAAAGCAGGAATCCAATTGGTAGGGGAAATCGCCTTTTCGCCGAAAAATTTTCATGCTTTCAGCATTTGAACAGAAATAAGGAGACCAACGTAATCTTATATTTTCATTTTCCAGAATGGCCGTGTCGAGCTGAGGTGCAGGGCCTATCACTGTAATATTCGTCTCCGCGAAATCAGTCAATTGTTCAAGGATTGGGCGTGCATCATCTACTCTAAATACAACTCTATAAGGTTTTTGACGGACGTGAACACATCTAGTATCCCATTGGAAATTTAAAGCCCCGGGGCTGCTCACTGAATCGTCCGGATCCGGTGAAAACGTTGCGGGGGACTGTGCTACTTCAAAGGGTTCGCCGCTGGCAGATAAAAAAATAAAATCCGGTGGTGTGTTTTGATCAACCGCGACTGCTATCAATCGCAAAGTGGTTCCCGCTACAACACATGTATCGGCTGGTGCTGAAATCAACGGTCGTAAATTGTCAAAATCCCTGACTATGATTTGCATATCTCTTGTTACAACACTTCTTCTCAAATATTCACCGGTAAAAGGATTTTGCTTCCATTCTACAATATTGAAGGCGATGTTAAAACAGCCCAATAAATTAGGAGCATCCCATACTAAAACCCCGGTTGCAGGATCAAGGTCGATAAATGCCTGCGCAGAACCATCTTCAGTTAATCCGCCGGCTACAATATCAGGATCGCGGTAATTAAGAACATTTGTGCCTGGTGATAATTTTGGGATGGTCCATTCATAGGATACACTATCGTTTACATCGGGATCAAAGCCTCCATTGTCAAAAACCCATCGCTGGCCAAAATCGGCATTAACCACTGGAATTTGTGTAAATCTTGGCGTTGAATTAATCCCCACTGCGGCATCCAGAATAATTTCAGTTGAAACATGAAAAGGTGTATTAACAGAATTATCAAAATTAATGATACAGGCATTTCGATTTTCCTCTGTTGCCGAAACGACAAATCTTGCACCTATTGCGCTGTTGAAGGTGTGGTTGACAACATAGGTGTTTTCAGCCGTGCCATTGCCCAAATCCAAAAATGAAACTCTTGGGACATTAACTCCGGGGGTGCCATCACCAAAATCAAAATCCACCGCTTCGGATTGAACATCAGATGAAAGGTCGGTGAATAAAATTAAAGTAAATTGCCAGCTTAAGGGGCTATTATTAATGTTTTCGGCTATAATTTCACCGGCGCGTATGTGCGATGCTACTATTTCCGAAATAGGAATAATTGCGAACAGGAAAGGTAAAGCTATATTACGTAGCAATAATTTCATTTAATCTGCCTCCTCATATATCAAAAACAAAGCCAAAACTAATGTGTTCAATATTTTAAACGATGTTTCTCATATGCTTTTTTATAATTGAAACGAAACTTTCAGATTTTTTATTTAGAACGTTTCAAAATTAAGGCAAAGTTTTGCGCATATTTGATGCTGAATTAGATTTGATCAATAAATTAAAGTTAAATATCGCAACAAATGAGCTGGATTCTTAATTTATTTCTCAGCACTTTAGGAAGAAAACTAATAGTAGCACTAACAGGGCTATTTTTAATCCTTTTTCTCGCTGTTCACGTTTCTGGAAATTTTACACTTTTAAAAGGTGACGGTGGAGAAGCCTTCAATGCTTATTCCGAATTTATGTCGGCCAATCCACTGATTCAAACTGTAGCCTGGCTTACAAAAATATTTATTGTTTTACATGTAGTTCAGACCATAATGCTGACCATTTACAACCGTAAGGCCAGACCTGAGAAATACGCTTTTTCAAAACCCGGAGAAACAAGCACATGGTCCTCAAGAAATATGATGTTTTTAGGATCTATCATTCTGATATTTCTAATACTTCATTTAAAAACATTTTGGTATGAATTTCATTATGGTAATGTACCTATGACTTCATACGATACTGATATACCTGATTATTACGCAGTAGTGGCCGCGGCATTCTCTGAGTTGTGGTATGTACTAATTTATCTTGTGGCCCTGATCGGTTTAAGTTTTCATTTGTGGCATGGGTTTCAAAGCAGTTTTCAAACATTGGGTTTAAACCACCCACGATATAATCCATTGATTCACGGATTCGGAGCCTTATTCGCCATTTTGGTGCCGCTGGGATTCGCGACTCAACCTATATACTTGTATTTAATTCAAATGTAAAAGAACATGTCTTTAGATTCTAAAATACCTGAAGGGCCATTGGCCGAAAAGTGGAACAGACACAAGTTTAACATCAAACTTGTTAATCCCGCCAATAAGAGGAAGTACGATGTGATTGTGGTTGGAACCGGCCTGGCAGGTGCTTCGGCAGCTGCAACTTTAGCAGAATTAGGCTACAATGTTAAAGCATTTTGTTTTCAGGACAGCCCTCGACGTGCACATAGCATTGCCGCCCAGGGTGGAATTAATGCGGCTAAAAATTATCAAAATGACGGAGATAGTGTTTACCGTCTTTTCTACGATACTGTTAAAGGAGGTGACTATCGTTCTCGTGAAGCCAATGTTTACAGACTCGCAGAAGTAAGTGTTGATATCATCGATCAATGTGTGGCTCAAGGCGTTCCATTTGCCAGAGAATATGGTGGCTATCTGACCAATAGGTCTTTTGGTGGAGCTCAGGTCTCCAGAACTTTTTACGCCAGAGGTCAAACAGGTCAGCAATTATTGCTGGGCGCCTATTCACAAATGTCCAGACAAATTTCTACAGGAAAAATTCAAATGTTCCCAAGAACGGAAATGCTGGATGTAGTAGTAGTTGACGGTAAAGCCCGCGGTATTGTAGTACGAAATTTAATTACCGGAAAGATTGAATCCCATTCTGCGCATGCGGTATTGCTCTGTACAGGAGGCTATGGAAATGTATTTTATTTATCTACGAATGCCATGGGTTCCAATGCTACGGCAGCCTGGAGAGCTTATAAAAAAGGAGCAAATTTTGCCAACCCTTGTTTTACACAGATTCACCCTACCTGTATTCCTGTAACGGGTACGCATCAATCTAAACTGACTCTAATGTCCGAATCGCTTAGAAATGACGGACGGGTATGGGTTCCTAAAAAAGAAGGAGATAAGCGACCTCCTAATGAAATTCCTGATGATGAAAGAGATTATTATCTGGAAAGAAAGTACCCATCCTTTGGAAATTTAGTGCCCAGAGATGTGGCTTCCAGAAATGCTAAAATGGTATGCGATGACGGAAAAGGTGTCAATGAAAGCGGCCTGGCTGTTTATCTGGATTTCCGGGATGCAATAAAAAGGGATGGCGAAGATGTGATTCGTGCGAAGTATGGTAACTTATTTCAGATGTATGAAAAAATCACAGACGAAAATCCTTACAAGGTTCCAATGAAAATATATCCTGCCGTGCATTATACCATGGGCGGACTTTGGGTAGATTATAATTTAAGCACAAGCATTCCCGGACTATACGCACTCGGTGAAGCTAATTTCTCCGATCATGGTGCGAACAGATTAGGAGCTTCCGCACTTATGCAAGGCTTAGCGGATGGTTATTTTGTAATTCCTTATACTGTAGGTGATTACCTAGCGACTCTTCCTTATGAAAAAGTAGATATAGATCATCCTGAATTCAAAAAAGCAGAAGAGGATGTGAAAAATAAGATCAAAACTTTGTTGTCAATCAATGGTAAAAAGACGGTAGATGAAATCCACAGAGAGCTTGGAAAAATAATGTGGGATTATTGCGGAATGTCAAGAACTAAAGAAGGTCTTGAAAAAGCCTTGAAAATGGTTCAGGAACTTAGAAAAGAATTCTGGCAAAATGTAAAAGTCATAGGCAGCAACGAAGAGCTGAATATGACACTCGAAAAAGCCAATCGCGTTGCCGATTTCCTCGAACTGGGAGAGTTGATGATTCGCGATGCGCATGACAGAAACGAGTCCTGCGGTGGACACTTCAGAGAAGAATATCAAACGCCTGAAGGAGAAGCTTTGAGAGATGATGAAAATTTCTCTTATGTATCCGCCTGGAAATATGCCGGTGATGACAAGGACCCGGTACTTGAAAAAGAAAATTTGAAATTTGAAAATGTGAAGTTGACTCAGAGGAGTTATAAATAGAAAAACATCAAAGATGAAATTAAAACTTAAAATCTGGAGACAGAAAAACGCCGATAGTAAAGGAAAGATGGTGGATTATGATATTGACAATATCTCACCAGATATGTCTTTTCTTGAGATGATCGATGAATTGAACGAGGATCTTTTAAGAAAAGGGGAAGATCCTGTGACATTTGATCATGACTGTCGTGAAGGAATATGTGGCATGTGCAGTATGTACATTAATGGACGTCCCCATGGCCCGGGCGATCTTGTTACTACTTGTCAATTGCACATGAGAAGTTTTAAAGATGGAGACACCATTTATATCGAACCATGGAAGGCAAAAGCCTTTCCTGTTATCAAGGATTTAACGGTTGACAGAAGTGCATTTGACAGAATCATTCAAGCAGGTGGATATATTTCGGCAAATACCGGTAGTGCTCCTGATGCAAACGAAATTCCTATTCCTAAAGATATTGCTGATGAGGCATTTGATGCTGCTACCTGCATCGGGTGTGGCGCATGTGTAGCTGCTTGTAAAAACGCTTCTGCCATGTTATTTGTATCTGCTAAAGTCTCACAAATGGCAATGTTGCCACAAGGTAAAGTCGAAAAAGAAGAGCGCGTTCAAAATATGATCGCCCAAATGGATGCTGAAGGATTTGGTGCTTGTACCAATACAGGTGCTTGTTCTGCAGAATGTCCAAAGGGAATTGATTTAAAGAATATCGCCCGAATGAACAGGGAATATTTCGGAGCATCGCTCTCTTCCCAAAAAATAAAAGCTTAATACAAGTTTAACACTAAAAAAAAGCCGCTTTAAGCGGCTTTTTTTATTTTAGACCTGTGAAATCCAATCTCAATTTGGAAAAATTACATTTAAAAGACCTTTTAAAAGGTCTTTGCGTTAATCCCAGCCCATTTAAGTTAATTCATACCTTTAGTGATGATGCTTCAGTACTGGAAGCACTTGAAGCATTTAAAAATTCAAATCTCAAAAGAAAAGTCATTGGTGTAAAAACCAATAACGGTGAAGTAATTCATCTGGGGGAAAATGAAATGAAAGGTATCCTGAAAAAGCTTGAAGATAAAGTCTGATGAGAAAAAGAGTGCTTTTTGCAATTCAGGGTGAAGGCAGAGGGCATATGACTCAATCACTGGCTCTGAAAGAAATTCTTAGCAATGGCAAATATGATCTGGTTGGAGCAATCATAGGCAAAAGTTCAAGAAGAAAAATACCTGACTTTGTGCGTGAGAGACTGGATGTCGAAATATTTGAAATTCGCAGTCCAAATTTCACCACGGACGCTCAGAATAAAGGGCTGGACATAATGCGATCAATAACATTCAATCTGAGCCTTTTGCCAAAATTTTATACTAGTCTCAAAGAAATTGATTTAATCATTAAAAATTGCCGACCGGATATTGTGATTAATTTTTATGAACCTCTCATAGGTCTTTACAACAGGTTCTTCAATCCAACATTCAAAACAATATGTATTGCACATCAATATTTGACATTACATTCAGGGTATAAAATGCCAAACGGCTTTCGCTTAGAAAGGAAATCATTGCAATTCTTCTCCGCATTAACTTCTTACAAAAGTTCGGTGAATTTTGGCCTTTCATTTTATGAAATGGAAGATGATAGAAAAAATAATGTATTTGTTATTCCTCCTTTACTAAGACCTGAAATAAGAAGTTTAGAAGTGCGCAATGGCGATTATATCCTTGTATACTTGTTGAATAAAGGCTATAAATCCAGCATAGAGGAATGGCATGCAAAAAATAAAAACATAGCGATTCATTGCTTTAGCGATGACCCCGATGTCGAGGAAGAATTAGTATTTGATGAAACCCTGACCTATCACCAACTCAATGGTGAAAAATTTTTAAATATGATGTCTGGGTGCATGGCCTTGGTGAGTACTGCAGGTTTTGAATCGGTATGCGAAGCCATGTTTCTAAATAAACCTGTATTAATGGTTCCTGTTAAAGGGCATTATGAACAATTTGTCAATTCCAGAGATGCCTTCACTGCCGGTGCAGGTGTTTATTCTGAACACTTCGATATAGATAAATTAATGGATTACCTAAAGGATGGAGCCAGGTCAATGGATATTTTTAAGAATTGGGCCAATCAGGCTGATTCTAAAATTTTAAGATTGATCAATAGAGTTATCAATGAATAGTTTCAAACATTTTTTATTTCTGATCAATCCGGTTTCAGGATCGGCTAAATTGAATTGGGTGGAAATATTACAAACAGTAAAACCCAAGGGTTATAATTTTGAATACCTGGTTTGGAAAGAAGCCGATAAAAAAGCATTGATGATTAGAGATATCAATTCATCTGATGCAGAAGTATTGGTTGCCGTAGGTGGAGATGGAACAATTAATTTATTAGCAGAATTGGTACTTCAAAAAGAAAAAGTTCTGGGAATAATTCCCTCAGGTTCGGGAAATGGACTCGCCAGACATTTAAAAATTCCACTTGATACTAAAAAAGCCATATCCTGGCTTTTAAATTCTGAAGTAAAAAAAATGGATGTCGCTTCAGTAAATGACAATCATTTTTTATGTACTGCCGGTATTGGATTCGATGCATTAATTGGTAAAGACTTTGCAAAAAGAGATTCAACTGGGTTCTGGGGATATGTTAAGAAGGTAATCAATCGTGTATTTAGCTATACTCCGGAAATATATCGACTTAAAATTGGCAATTCAGTTGTTGAAAAAGAAGCTTATATGATCACATTTGCAAATGCATCTCAATTTGGGAATAATGCTTTTATTGCTCCGCAGGCAAGTGTGGAAGATGGAAAATTAAATATTTGTATCATGAAGCCTTTTCCATTGATAATGGCTTTACCAATCGCATTCAGGTTGTTTACCAAAAGTTTAGATAAATCGAAATATCTTGAAACGCTAACACTTTCAGAAATCAATATAGATAGAAATCCCGGACCCGTACATCTTGATGGTGACCCTTACGAAATGAACGGTTCATTAAATATTAAAATACTACCCAAAAAAATAAAAGTGATTTATTAATCAGCAACTTTTAGCTTTCTTCCAAAATAAAGGGCTATCAAACTAAAAAAGACTGCAAAATAGCCTACATAGTCATAATTGAGCAATTCACCACTTTCAGACTCAATGATTATCAATCCGGCGATGAGGCTGGCCGTTCCCGAAGTCATTTGAAGAACAGCAGTTCTCAAACTCATAAAACTGCCCCTCTTTCTGGGAAGCACTACAGAAGTAACCATGGTAGTTGCAGGAATCATTCTTCCCGAAACAATGACAAAAAATGAGGATGTAACCAGCAATGCGAGGAAAATAGAAACCGGAGGTAAATGGGTTGTAAAAAGAATGGGAATAACTGCCAGGACACCAAATGTTGTAAACACATTTATTTTGCCATATCTATCTGCCAGTTTGCCAATCAATGGGGATGAAAAGAAGGTCAAACCCCCTCCTATCAGATAGATATAAGATAATTGTATCTCTGTAAAACCGACATTTTTAACCATGTATGGACTGATAAAGGGAATTACAGAAAACTGGCCCATGATGAGACATATCGTGAATAATAAGGCGTTGATTACATTTTTATCCTTTGCGAAATCAAGAATAATGGTCAGTGGCCCTTTTCTTTCGCTTCTCTCTTCTAAATGATCCCGCATTACAGGCATTATCCTGAACAAAAGTATCCATATTAATACGCCGGCGATACCCAGGAATATAAATGGGCTATGCCAATTGAATATGCTCGCCAGGTAGAGCCCAAATGGAACACCAAATACAGAGGCAGCAGAGAATGCTGCCATTACGGTTCCTATGGCTGCCCCTCTTCTTTCATGAGGAATTGCATCGCCAACAATGGATAAGACCAGAGCTCCCAATATTCCGCCAAATGCACCTGTAAGTGAACGGCACATAAGCAAAATCAAATAATTTGGTGAAAATGCACAGGCTATGGTTCCAACTATAAAGCCGGCATATATAAACAATATGGCTGACCTGCGATCAAATCGATCGAGAAAAAAAGTAGCCACAAAACCTATAATACCTGCACTAAAGGTGTAAGCCGATACTAATAATGAAAATTCCCCCGGAGAAATTCCAAAAATTCGCATCAGTTGAGGCCCTAATGGCATCATTATCATGAAGTCCATAATGTGGGTAAACTGTGAAGAAGCAAGAATGAGTAAGAGAATTCTCTCTTTGGAGAAAAAATTTTTCAGGATGACCTCAATTTAGATGGCAAAGGAATAAAATTTTACAGGATAAGAACTCAAAAAATACCAACTATGTTTGTAGATCAAACTAAATATCAAAATGAAGCATCTAACTTTTATTGCAATATTATTTCTAGTAAATAGCTTTTCCTGCCAGGTCAATGGCCAGAATATTAAAGTGCTTGGGCCAGAACAATATGAGGAGCAAATTTCTGAATTTGAAAATGTTCAACTCGTCGATATCAGAACGCCAAAAGAATATAATCAGGGGCACATCTTGGGATCAGAGAATATAAATTTCTACGATTCGGATTTTGAAACAAAAATGCTACAACTCGATAAATCGAAACCGGTAATGCTTTATTGCGCATCCGGAGGCAGAAGTGCCAATGCTTCGGATAAACTAAGCAAATTGGGATTTACTCAGGTTATAGATTTAAAGGGAGGAATTAGAGCCTGGACAGCTGCAGGAAAAACCATTGCCAAAGATTAATTGACACTATTTATATCACCAATGACATTAACAGCTTCATTGACGTAATAATCCTTTTTAAGATTATTAAACCATTTTTCTCTTTTTGCACTAAAAACAGAGTCTTGTTCCATCAATAATTTATCCTCTTCTATTGGGAGTATTTGAAGTGTTTTTATTTTCGATTTAGTTTTTTCAATCGATTTATTCTCTTCTTTTCTCTTTTCTTGAAATGCACGGTATTTGTCAAAGTTCAGGGAAATTAGTGTTTCTTCTCTTTGTTTTTTGAGTCGTAAGGCATTTTCGTGGATTATTTTAAAAACAGTGCTTGTATCAATTCTTGAATTGCTTTTTTGCTTAGCAAGACTCAATTTATCCATGAATGCTTCGGGAAATGCTGTTTTGTATTCGGATTGAGGAATTTCATCCCAGGCCAAAGCAAAATCCTGTTCCTTTTCACCCAGGTCAATTTTTTCATAGGTATCCGGAAGTATAATGTCAGGCCTTACCCCTCTTAATTGTGTAGATCGGCCATCTATTCTATAAAATTTCTGAAAGGTCATTTTTATGGATCCCAAAGACGGAAAGTCATCTGATTCATCCTTATTTCTCAAAACATTTACATAGCGGTCGAGATCAACAAAACTTTGAACGGTTCCTTTGCCGAAAGTCGATTCGCTTCCAATTACAATGCCTCTATGATAATCCTGCATTGCGGCTGCCAGAATTTCAGAGGCGGATGCACTAAAAAAATTGGTCATTATCACCAATGGTCCATCATAAACTACTTCAGGATCTGTATCTCTCAAAATATATGGGGGTCGGTTTCTGGCTTTAACCTGAACAATAGGTCCGCTTTCAATAAACAACCCGGCAATCTTAACTACGTCCTGCAATGAGCCACCACCATTATTTCTCAGGTCAATGATAATTCCTGATACGTTTTCTTTTTTAAGTTTTTCAACTTCTGCCCTAACATCTCCCGAAGAAGTTCGACCATCTTCGCTATTAAAATTTGCATAGAATTTTGGCAAATAAACGTATCCCACCCCATTTTCCACCTGAGGATTTTTTAATACACTTGAGCGGGCATAGGTTTGTTCAAGTTCAACTACATCTCGAATAATCGGAATAATTTTTATGACTCCGTCTTTTTTCTTGACAGTAAGACGAACCTCAGTGCCTTTAGGGCCTCGTATATATTTTACGGCATGATCCACCCTCATTCCTACCACATCGATTAATTCATCACCGGAGCCAACTTCAAGGATCAGATCACCGGCCTCTAATTCTCCTTGTTTCCAGCTTGCACTACCGGGAATAATTTCTGTGATTTCAATATAATCGTCTTTTTGCATTAGGCGTGCACCAATTCCTTCAAATCGCCCGGACATTTCGATGTCAAAATCCTCCTTATCCTTTGGCGGGAAATACCCTGTATGTGGATCATAAACATTGGCCAGCGTATTTATATATAATGAAATCCAATCCTCCCGCTCTTGTTTAGCCAGGCGATCAAACCATTTTTCCGTGTTTTCCAAAACCTTTTTTCTGGCCTTCTCTTCCAATTCAGCAAAGCTTTTCTGTTCTTCTTTGACTTTATCTTCGTTTCTGGTGTAAGTGGAATTAAGACGAATGAGTGTTTCGTATTTCATACTGTAAAACCACCTTTCCTTAAGTTCTTTTTTGGTTTTAGCGTAGGAGCGCTTGTCTGAATCGGTCTCAAAATTTTCATCCTGAGAATAATCAAAAGGCTTTTTTAATGCTACCTCATAATAACTTTTTGCCTCATTAATTCTTTTATTCAGCAGTTCTATGGAAAGGTCGAGAAATTTGTATTCCAAAGATTTTATTTCATCATCAATGGCTGTTCTGAATGATTTCAGCTTGTCTATATCCTCCTCTAGAAAAAATCTTTTACTATAATCTAACCTCTTGAGGTATAAGTCGAAAACGTCTTCTGAATAGTTGTCATTAACATCTCTGGGTTGGTAGTGGTTGGCATTTAAACTATTGTAAACTAATTTAAGGAGAATCTGATCCTTTTGATCATTGTATTCGGGCTTGCCTGAATTAAACAGGACTAGAATTGAAAGAAATAATAAAGTTATTAGCGCTTTATTTTTCATAAGGTGATGCTGTGATTCCAAAGTTAAAATCCGAAATAAGAACGATTATTGTTTTTAATCTTGCTATTGATAACCTGAGCTAATTTCAGTCAGTTCATAATATTACGAATATCTTGTATATTGAGATGTAAAAATGCAGATTTATCAGCTCCTCAAAAAATAAGATTATGAAATCAGCTTTAAGACCTTTTGTTTTATTCTTGTTATTCGCTTTAATACTGTCAACAAGTTTTGACAGTTATGGACAAAAATCTCAAAAAGATATTGAGATTCTCGTAGTGGAAGTTATTTTTTCATTTGACGGTGGAAAGGATGTCTCAGGTATATATTTAAGTTACCCCAATGGCAAATCGGAGACCATCTCATTAAATGGATTGGTGGGTAAAGAAAGCATAGAAAAAAATGGTGCGATAATCACGAAAAAATTTAATCAGTTGTATTCTGAAGGATGGATTCTTGAAAATTCCTGTGGTGGTGATAACAGCAAAAGGTATTTATTCAAAAAGTAGCCACTTTTATTCCCAACCCAAAAATTAATGGATAAAAGAATGTCCTGCAAATTCCGGTAAATAATCTATAAAAATTTAAATCCCTTAAACATTAAAAAACAATTATTAACTGTATTAGGGCCTGTCCTTAAATTTAGATTACTCTTTTCTGTCATAATCTTTTATTTAATAGCTGCAGTCATTTCCGCTCATTCAATTGCGGCAACTAATGGTGAAGAGGGAAAATTTGATACTGAATCAAAGGTTTTAAGCGATCTGTATTTAGAATGGAGGAAATTTGAAACTCCTCCAATGTACAAAGGTGCGCCCGACTACAGAAAAGTGACTTTTGAAAAAAGAAGACCTGATTTTGAGCGTCTTCAAAAAACTTTGCTTCAAATAGACACAAGCAATTGGACGGTGACTCAAAAAGTTGATTGGTATATTATTTGGGCTGAAATGAATGGTTATGATTTCAATCAGCGCATTTTAAAGCCATGGGAAAGAGATCCATCATTTTACAGATCGGTTTATCATTATAGAAGCGATGTTCCGGCACATGAAGGGCCAACACACCACCGCACTTGTGAAGTTTGGAATTATAAGTTCCCTATGGATTCACTTGACCGATTACAGTTAATAAGTGATCTAAAAGTAATACCACCTTTAAATGAGCAGGCCAAAACTAACCTAACAGGAAACGCCAAAGAGCTATGGCTCGCCGGAATAAGACATATTGAAGGACAGAGAAAAAATCTGGAAAGGATTATTAATTATCCCGGAATCGCTCAGGATCAAGAAATATTAGAGCTCATTGAAATTGCAGCAATTTCTTCGGATAATTTGAGCAATTGGTTAAAAAAAGAGGCAAAATCTAAAACCGGGCCATCGGGTATAGGTAAAGAAAACTATTCCTGGTATCAGCAAAACGTTCACCTGGTACCTTTATCTTGGGAAGATGAAGTGTTGCTTTTAAAAAGAGAACTGGCAAGGGCATGGTCCTCCTTAAAATTGGAAGAACATCGGAACAGAAATCTACCGGTTCAACAAGATGCCAACACACAAGAGGCATTTGATACCCTCACGGAAAAGGCAGCAAAAAGCATTATGGACTTCCTTAAAAATCAGGATATTGTTACAGTCAAAGATTATTGGGAACCTGCTTTGCGCGAACATTTGGGATCATTTGTTCCTAGAGAAGAACGCCATTTCTTTAACATTGGCCTGCACATCGATCCAAGGCCATTGTATTCCCATTTCTACCACTGGTTTGAATTGGCCAGAATGGACAATGAACCCCATAAAAATATCATTCGAAAAAATGCGCTGCTCTACAACATTTTTGATTCGAGAAATGAAGGAACGGCAACCGCTGTTGAAGAAATGTTTATGCAAGCCGGACTTTATGAAGACAATCCCAGGAGCCGTGAGATAGTGTATATCATGATCGCGCAAAGAGCCGCCAGAGGATTAGGTTCTCTATATGCTCATGCAAACATTATGACCATGAAAGAAGCCGGTAAAATTCATTCGGAATACACACCTCGTGGATGGGTAAAAACCGATGAAAATTTATTGATTTTTGAGCAGCATTTGTACATGAGGCAACCGGGCTATGGCACGAGTTATATTACTGGAAAATATCTTCTGGAAGCAGCCATGGCAGATTATGCCAAAATGAAAGAAGAGCAATCTGAACAGTTTATATTAAAAGAATTTATGGATGTATTGAATTCTTTGGGTTGTATTCCAATTGCACTTGGAAATTGGGAGATGACCGGTGAGAAAGGTAGTCTGGATATGATTTTTGAGATTAAAAAAGAAAATACCCAAAGGCCATGATAACTTTCAGTTTGAGATATAAAAATTAATAAAACTGTATTAAAAATATTTAAATTAGATGACCATGTTGAAATATCTGCTTACAACTATAATCTATTGCATTATCTTAAGTTCATGCGGAACCGAAAAAGAAAGTCGTGAATTCACAAATGATTCAAATGACTCTGTTGATATAAGCAAAGAAATAGCTAAATATGACTCAATTAGTCAAAAAACAGAAGAAGTAATTGATAAAATAGAAGAAAGTTCAAATGAACTGGATGAAGCATTAAAAAATCTTGAAAACTAAATTACACTATGAAAAATTTAACAATAATTTTCGCAATAAGCCTTTTAGTCATATTTGCCACAAGTGCGGTCGATGCTCAAAATAAAAAACAGAAAACGGAAAAAGTTAAAAAAGAGAATCCTGAAAAAACAAAAGGAAGCAATGCGAATAAAAAAGGAGATGTGTTAAAAGACACTGAAGATTTACCTGATATAGAAGTTGTCGAAATTGAAGAAGAATCTGAAGTTGAATTTGAAAAACAAGAAAAGATTAAAAAAGAAAAGTCAAATGAAGGAAACGCATACGGAAAAAATAAAGGCGATTTAGAAGGACGTGAATTTGGCCAGCAAAGAGCTGAGGAAGCTAAAATTAAATCTCAAGAGAAACAGGATAAGCTTGAGAGCAGTATTTCTGAAAATGAAAATAAAGCCAAAGCCGCAAAAGAAAAGGTCAAAGCCAAAAGAGAGAAAATTGAAAAGCAAAAGAAAAATGGTGAGATAAGTGACGAGGAGTACCAAAAGGAAAAAAAAGAGTTGGAAAAAGCTGAAGAGGCCATTAAAAACCTTGAAGATGAAATTAACAAAGCAAAAGATATACGCTAGGTAATTTCATCAAACAAATTTTAGTCTGAGGCTTGAATTAGTACATTATATAAAGTATTGATTTCAAGCCTTTTTCTTTTTCCTACCTGCATTAATATTATTAAGCCTTCATTTCATTTAACACTTTGATTTAAATCATTTTAGCACTTGACCCTTCTCATAACAGTCTCTTATCAATTTAAATAGTTTGGATGTTCATGAGGAAGAAATTCCTTAGAATTTTCAATTAAAAGAGACAAATTATGATCGATCAAAAAGTAAAAAGTGCATGGGATCAGGCCAATGAGTTGTTTGATTCCGCAAATGAGCATTTATGCAAACCCGAAGAGGATGTGGTGACTTATGTTGTTTGCCATACACTTTACAAGGCCTCAATTCATTATTTAAAAAGTTATCTACTTCATAAAGAGGTAGAAATTGAAGAGAATGCGAATCTAGCAACAGTTCTTGCGAAATGCAGGGAAACCGATCCAAGATTTAATAACCTCAAACTGGAGCCTCAATTCAACGCCAATGTGACGGATGAAGTCTGGATGAGTTTAGATAAAGTAAACGAATTTGTCGACTTGACCCAACAGACAAAAGATTTGGTGATGAAAGTTTACAAATGAGCCAGAATAACACCCATCTACCCATTTTGAATGGACGTTTCTATTCTCTTTTGATCGATCAATCAAAGAAAGAAAAGCTTTTCCAAAGTCATAATGCAAATAAAAAATTCAATAATTACCTAAATCATGGGAAGTAAAAAAACATTTAAATACCCGGGCAATAGAGTAGCTATGGATGGCAATACCGCTGCCATTATGTGTGAAAGAGAATCTTCCGACGCAGCCGGAGCCTATCCTATTACACCTTCCACCCAAATGGGTGAATACTGGGCTGAAGAAGCAGCTAAAGGCCATTTGAATATTTCGGATAGACCTTTAATTTTTATAGAGCCGGAAGGCGAACATGCCGCAGCTGCCGTTACAGCAGGGCTTTCTATGACAGGACTTCGCGCCTCCAATTTTTCGAGCGGTCAGGGCATTGCCTACATGCATGAATCCTTGTATGCAGCAGTTGGAAAGAGATTGACCTATGTGTTGAATATCGGTGCCAGAGCCATGACCAAATCAACATTAAACGTTCATGCCGGTCACGATGATTATCACGCCGTGGATGATACCGGCTTTTTCCAGCTCTTTGCAAAAAAAGCACAACATGTTGCTGATTTAAATATCATCGCTCATAAAATTGCAGAACTGGCCTTAACACCCGGTATTATTGCGCAAGATGGATTTTTAACCACGCATTTAATTGAATCTCTTGATCTACCCGAAAGAGAATTAATAAAGGAATATCTCGGAAAACCGGATGACATTATAAAAACGCCTACTCCGGCCCAAAAAATAATTTACGGTGAAAACAGAAGAAGAATTCCGGAATTATGGGATGTTGATAATCCGGTGATGGCGGGAATCGTTCAAAATCAGGACTCTTATATGCAGAGCGTTGCTGCACAAAGGCCTTTCTTTTTTGATCATATCAAAGAATTAACGGATCAGGCATTTGATGAATTCTATGAGCTTACGGGTCGAAAATACGAGAGAGTCATGACCTATAAGGCAGAAGATGCCGATTACCTTATTTTTGGACAGGGAAGTGTAATTCCAAGCGCAGAAGCAGTTGTCGATTATCTGAGAACAACCAAAAAAATCAAAGTTGGAGTGGTAGATTTGGTGATGTTCAGACCCTTCCCCGCTGACCTGATCAGTAAAATTTTAAAAGGCAAAAAAGGAGTTACTATTCTAGAACGACTGGATCAACCTCTGGCAGTTGATTCGCCTATAATGCGCGAAACGCGAGCCACCATTGCAAAATGCATTGAGAACGGTCAAAATCCTAAAAATCCACCTTTCCCGGAGCTTGCTATTTATAAAAATGGGGAATCTCCCGCACTTTATTCGGGCTCATTTGGAATGGGAAGCCGCGATTTACAGCCTGAAGGTCTCATTGGAGCCATAGAAAATATGCTTCCAAATGGAAAACATAAAAAACAATTCTATTTATCCATTGATTTTGTAAGAGAAACGGCATTTACACCAAAACAAAGAGCATATCAGGAAAATATTCAGGATGCCTATCCCAATGTCAAAGAATTGTCAATTCACGGTTCTGAGAACCCAAATTTGATGCCTAAAAATGCTGTAACCGTAAGATTCCACTCAATTGGTGGATGGGGTGCAATAACCACCGGAAAGAATCTTGCTATGACCCTTTTTGAGCTTTTAGGTTATGATATAAAGGCCAATCCTAAATACGGTTCTGAAAAAAAAGGGCAGCCGACTACCTATTACTTAGCAGCTGCACCTGAGCCAATTAGAATTAATTGCGAATACTTTTTTGTCGATGTAGTATTATCGCCGGATCCTAACGTTTTTAAACATACCAATGCTCTCGCAGGATTAAAAAAAGGTGGTTGTTTCATAATCCAAAGTGATAAAAAGAAACCTGAAGAAGTATGGAATGACATTCCAAAACAGTATCAAAAAATTATCGTCGATAACGATATCCATATTTTTTATATCGATGGATTCAAAATTGCCAGAGAAGAAGCCAGCGATCCCGAATTACAACTGAGAATGCAGGGAATTGCATTCCAGGGCGCATTTTTTGCCGCTTCGCCCATTATGAAAAATGCCGGTTTGACCGATGAAGCCCTTCTCAAGGCAATTGAAGATCAACTCCAGCATAAATTTGGAGGAAAAGGTCAACGCGTGGTCGATGACAATATGCGTGTGGTCAAAAGAGGCTTTGATGAGATACATGAAATCACTGAAAAAGTGGTAAAAGATAAAAATACAGAGGTCGCAAAAGTTCAGGAGAACTTAGCATTGCCAAGGATGCTTAAAGAACTTCCCCAAAGCCAATCTAAACTCAGCGATATTCATCGTTTTTGGGAGCAAACAGGCAATTTTTACCTGCAGGGCATGGGAAATGATAACCTGACAGATCCATTCATTGGTTTAAGTTTGATGCCGGCTACAACTTCTCTATTTAGAGATATGACAGGCATTCGTTTTGAACATCCCGAATGGATAGCCAATAATTGTACGGCCTGTGGTGATTGCTATACAGTTTGTCCTGACACTGCCATTCCCGGATTGGTGAGTGAACTTTCAGATGTTATGGATACCGTATTAAAAAGAGTAAAAAAAGATCATGCGAAGCTTGAGTATTTACCAAAAACGATAAGGCAAATTGAAAGCAAAACAAGAAAACTTTTCAATGAACCACATGAGGGAGCCACGGTAAATAATTTAATCAGTGATGCCATCGATGACTTGCTAAAAGAATCAAACAACAGCAATGGACTGGCTGAGGAAATGGAATGGTTCAGAGAAGAACTCGGAGATTTTCAATTTGCTTTAACAAGGCCTTACTATGATTTACATGAAAAGAAAGAAGCAAATAGTGGAGGCTTATTCAGTATCAATATCAATCCAAATACCTGCAAAGGCTGTATGGAATGTGTTGCTGTTTGCGAAGACGATGCATTAAGACCAATAATTCAGACTGAGGGAACTGTAGCGCGTTTGAGAAAAGATTGGGATTTCTGGACAGATTTACCAAATACTCCAAAAAAATTCAATCGTATTGATGATTTGAACGAAAAAATAGGCCCCTTAGAAACAATTCTTTTGAACAAAGATGCCTACTTAAATTTCGCCAGTGGCGATGGAGCCTGTTTGGGATGTTCTGAAAAATCTGTGATCCATATTTTTATCGCTACGGTAGAATCTTTAATGCAAGCTCGGATAGAAAAACACGTAGCTCATATTTCAAAATTAATTGAAGATCTGGAAAAGCATATTCAGAATAAATTAATGTCTGATGTTAACATTACTGATGCAGCTACCATTTCTAAAATCATTTCTGAGGTACATGATACCGATTTGACCATAGCTGGAATTACAGAAAAGATAGAAAAGGAAAAAGGATCAAAACCAATTGATCAGGAATGGTTAAATGACATAAGTCAGATTCTTGCTAAACTAAAACAGCTCAAATGGAAGTATACCGATGGAGTTACCGGTCAAGGAAGATCAAAAATGGGAATGAGCAATGCCACAGGTTGTACCTCTGTATGGGGTAGTACCTATCCATTTAACCCCTATCCTTTTCCATGGGCGAACCATTTATTCCAGGATTCAACCTCAATGGCCATGGGTATTTTTGAAGGTCATATGGCCAAAATGGCTGAAGGTTTTAAAACCATTCGCAAAGCAGAATTGGAATTGCAGGGTAAATATAATCCCCGTGAACACGATGATTTCTTCACCTATTTCAATTGGAATAATTTTAGTGAAGAAGAGTGGCTTTTATGTCCGCCGGTTGTAGCCTTAGGTGGCGATGGTGCCATGTATGATATAGGTTTTCAAAACCTTTCAAGATTGATGGCTTCCGGAAAACCGATCAAGGTTGTTGTTGTCGATACCCAGGTGTATTCCAATACGGGAGGACAAGCATGTACTTCAGGTTTTATTGGGCAGGTATCGGATATGGCTCAATATGGTAAAGCTTGGCAGGGGAAATCCGAACCGAGAAAAGAAATTGGTCTAATTGCCATGGCACATAGAAATACCTATGTACTGCAGGCAACATTGGCAAATACAAGTCAAATGATCGAAGGATTCATAGATGGACTTAATACCAAAAGACCTGCTTTATTTAATTTATACACCACTTGCCAACCGGAACACGGGGTTGCCGATGATCTTGGCGTGCATCAGGCTAAGCTTGCAGTTGAATCAAGGGCTTATCCTCTTTTCAAATACAATCCCGATCTCGGAATCAAACCTGAAGAAGCATTTGATTTATCGGGAAATCCGGCAATGAAAGATAATTGGCCTAGCTATAAGCTAAAATACATAGAAAATGGCCGTGAAAAATCTATGGATTTAGCAATGACATTTGCCGATTTTGCCATTACTGAAGCGCGATTTAGAAAGCATTTCAGAAAAGCCCCAAGGGATACCTGGAATGATAATATGATTGTTCTGTCAGAATTTCTGGAATTATCTGAAGATGAAAGAGAGGGTAAATTTCCTTTTATATGGGCAGTGGACAGACAACAAAAATTAAATCGTGTTTTAGTTGCAAAAAGAATAGTCGAATCCTGTGAAGAAAGACGTGATTTTTGGGTTATGCTCAGATCAATTGCGGGCATAAACTTAGAAGAAGTTGAAGAACCTGAAGATCTTGAAGGAAAGATTAGAGGGGAAATTATTGCGAAATTATCTCAGGGTCTTATGAAATTGGCAGGAGGGCAGAGCTCGGATTTTGATGGTGTCGAAATTTCGGAGTCAAAACCGCTGGAATCAAAAACTGATACTCCGGACAATTCCGCTGTAGAATCCGATAATGGATACATGGCTCCCTGGTTAGAAACTGAAGAATGCACCTCTTGTGATGAATGTATCAAACTCAATTCAAACATTTTTGAGTACAATGGTGATAAAAAAGCCTTTATAAAGAATCCGGACGGAGGGCCTTATTCAGATCTTGTAAAAGCGGCAGAAAAATGCACAGCTCAGGTAATTCATCCCGGATTACCAAATGACAAGACAGAAAAAGATATGGAAAAATGGATTAAAAGGGCTGAAAAATTTAATTGAGTTTTGCTAAAATTCAATAATCATAGCTTCAAACACGGGGTTCATCCTCCGGAGAATAAGAGTGATACAAATGGTCTTCCAATTCGGCAGTTCCCTTTTGCACCCATAATTATTCTTCCCGCAGTTCAAAACATCGGTGCTCCTTCAAAAATAATTGTAAAAGAAGGAAAGGAAATTTTAAGGGGCCAATTGGTTGCAGAAAAAAACGGATACATGTCTGTTCCCCTTCATTCACCGGTTAGCGGAAAAATAAGGAAGATCAAAAATGTCCCAACCATTTCAGGTAAAATGGTTGCCGGAATTTACATTGAACCCTACCCGGCATCTGGTCAGGAGGTGCTTGAAGGAGAGCCTATAAATGTAGAGACTGCCACAGCAGAAGAAATTCTTCAGGGAATTCAGGATGCTGGAATAGTTGGACTGGGGGGTGCTGCATTTCCAACACATGTAAAGTTAAAAGTGCCTGAGGATAAGAAATGTGAATATTTGATACTAAATGGAATCGAATGCGAGCCCTACCTAACTACGGATCATCGTGTAATGCTTGAGCAAGCTGATGATATCTTTATGGGAATTAGGTATTTACTCAAAGCGACGGGAGCCAAACATGCTATCATAGGGATTGAAGCCAATAAAACAGATGCAGCAAAGCATTTGCAAAGTAAAATTCCCAATGATCTGAATATTGAAATCAAAGTTGTTCCTGTAAAATATCCTCAGGGCTCTGAAAAAATGCTAATCACTTCAATTTTAGGCAAGGAAGTACCATCAGGTTCTTTACCAATTGAAGTTGGCGTAGTGGTGGTAAACATTGCTACGACTGCAGAAATCGGCCGACTCTTGCCCCATGGTAGAGGAATTCAGGAAAGAGTCATAACTATAACTGGACCGGGAATAAAGAAGAAGGGAAATTATCTTATTCCTATCGGTACGCCACTTCGATTTGTATTAGAAGAAGTCGGCATTAATGACAAATTAAGTGAAGTGTATATGGGAGGCCCAATGATGGGAGTCGCTGTATCAAACCTTGATATTTCAATAGTTAAGGGGACATCGGGAATAGTCGCATTTTCAGAAAAGGATATAAAGCGATCAAAAAAAGTTTATCCCTGCATTAAATGTTCGGCATGTGTTGAAGCCTGCCCAATTTTACTAAATCCATCGCGATTAGGAATTCTGGCAAAATTTGAAGCCTATGATGAAATGGCGGATAATTATAACCTAATGGATTGTTTTGAATGTGGATCCTGCTCCTATGTTTGTCCCTCCAATATTCCATTGGTTCAATATTTCAGACTTTCTAAAGCCATTGTAAGAAAAAGAAATGCTGAAAGGCAATTAAAGGAACATGTTTAGTAAAACTCTAAATATTAGCACATCTCCGCATATCAAACTTGATATAAGCACAGATAAAATCATGTTAAACGTGATTTATGCAATGTTGCCTGTAGTTTTATTTGCAGTTTTTGCTTTTGGAATAAATGCATTTCTGGTAATAATAACTTCTGTTTTTGCCTGTGTATTGACCGAGCATGTCTTATGCATACTTTCAAATAAGGAGACAACTATTGGGGATAATTCGGCAGCTATTACGGGTATTCTCCTGGGTCTAACTTTACCACCGATTTTTCCTCTGTGGATGACTTTCCTAGGCGGAGTTATTGCCATAGCGCTTGGAAAATTTCTTTTTGGCGGTTTGGGTTATAATGTCTTTAATCCGGCATTGGTAGGCAGAGCTGTATTACAGGCGGCTTTTCCCGTTGCTATTACTACATGGTATCCATCTTTTCTTGGCAACAGATTTACTGAAATATCATCTTCAGTGCTGACTTTGCCTTTCATGAAAGCAGAAGTAGATATTCAGTCGGGAGCTACCCCGCTCTCGGCATTCAAATTTGATGGTGTACATACTGAAACAACTGATCTCGCACTTGGCCTAATAAGTGGATCCATTGGTGAGACCTGTGCCGCTCTTATAATACTGGGTGGTATTTATTTAATACTTAGAAAAATGATGAACTGGAGAATTCCCCTTGCAATCCTTAGCACAGTCTTTATTCTCAGTGCCATTTTTTATCTGATTGATAATGTCAGCTATCCACATCCATTGTTTATGTTATTCTCAGGTGGACTGATGTTAGGTGCTATGTTTATGGCCACCGATATGGTAGGATCTCCGATTACTTCCATTGGAGTCGTTATTTACGGAATTATAATAGGTGGATTTGTATTCATCATTCGTGTTTGGGGAGGATTACCCGAGGGTGTTATGTATGCCATATTATTGGGAAATGCTATATCACCACAGATTGACAAGTTGATTCAAAACAGAGTATACGGTACAATTAAAAAATAATGTCGAACTCAGCACAAATAGCAAAAAAATCAAATACTAAAATGCTCAGAGCCATGGTGGGCATTGGCGCCGTCTGTGCATTTTTAATTGTATTGACCTACGAATCCACATTTTCAAGAATACAAACTTTAAGAGAAAATGCCCTTCAGGAAGCGATATTCAAAGTGATCCCCGGAACTACAACTACCAAAAGCTTTGAATTAAAAGATGGGAGCTTTGTCGAACTTAAAGAAAAGAAATCCGACGGGCCCATTTTATACGCCGGTTATAACGACAATGATGAATTAATTGGCTTCGCCATACCTGCCGAAGGTCAGGGCTACGCCGATGTCATTAGAATACTTTACGGATACGAACCAGAAAAACAAACAATAATTGGTATGTACGTGCTCGAAAGCAAAGAAACCCCGGGACTCGGCGATAAAATTGAGAAAGATGAAAAATTCAGACAAAATTTTACAGCCTTATATGTCAAAATGAATGAGGAAAACTCAAAACTTATTAACTCCATCGTTACGGTAAAAAGTGGTACTAAAAATAATCCCTGGGAAGTAGATGGAATAACCGGTGCCACTATTTCTTCAAGAGCAATTGGTGACATTCTAGATAAAAGTGCAAATCATTGGCTTCCGATAATTGAGGCTAATTCTGAAGAATTTTAGATAATGACAGAAGATTCAAATCATATTGCCAAAGAACATCAAATTCCTTCTACGAATGAGTTTATTAAAGGAATTTGGAAAGACAACCCTGTTTTTGTTCAGGTCTTGGGCATGTGTCCGGTGCTTGCAGTTTCAAATACGGCATTAAATGCACTGGCCATGGGTTTGGCCACGGCTTTTGTACTTCTTATGTCAAATATTTTGGTTTCAGCACTTCGCAATTTTATTCCTAAGCAGGTAAGAATAGCTTCTTATATACTCATCATTGCCACTTTTGTAACCATTACCGATTATACTATTCAGGCTATCAGTGTTGATTTACATAAAAGCCTCGGTGCATTTATTTCATTGATCGTAGTGAATTGTTTGATCTTAAGTCGCGCTGAAGCCTTTGCCTCAAAAAATACACTAGGCAAGTCCATTTTGGATGCCTTAGGAATGGGGCTTGGTTTTACCATTGCATTATTCAGTCTGGGTGCTGTGAGAGAAATTCTTGGCAATGGATCTTTTTTCGGACTCAATCTCTTTGGTGATAATTTTCAGGAATGGATAGTAATGATTCTTCCGGCAGGTGGCTTTTTCACACTTGCATTATGGTTATTGCTGTTCAATTTAATTCAATCAAAAAATAATTAAGATGAATACCGAATCACTTTGGTCTGTATTTATAAATGCTTCGCTGGTCAACAATTTTGTTCTGGCTTATTTCCTTGGAATTTGTCCTTTCCTTGGAGTGTCCGGAAAAGTTGAAACTGCCAGCAAAATGGGTGCTGCGGTGACTTTCGTGATGCTTATTAGTTCCTTATGTGCTTATGGAATTCATAGTTTTTTGATCATGGTAAATGCCCCCTTTTTACAATTGATAAGTTATATTGTTGTCATTGCGTCTACAGTGCAATTGGTGGAAATGTTTATTAAAAAAATGAGCCCGACGCTCTTTAAAGCTTTAGGTATATTTCTTCCTTTAATAACAACGAATTGTGCCATCCTCGGACTGGCTTTGTTTCAAACGAGTAAAGGCTATGGCTTGGGCCAAAGTATTGTTTATGCGCTTGGGGCGGGTGCCGGATTTACATTGGCTTTATTGCTGATAGCAGGCTTAAGAGAGCAACTGGAATTTGCTGAAGTACCAAAAGTAGTTAAAGGGACAGTTATCACATTAATGATTGCAGGTATATTGTCGCTTTCATTTATGGGCTTTTCAGGACTAGGTAATTAATGGAAAAAATAATCACATATGCAATAGCCATAGTGGGCATTATTATCATGATGATAATTTGGGTTTTTATTCAAAATATTTGGAAAAACACCTTTAAAGATCATCTCGCTGATGAAGATGCCCTGGCAGGACGAAGTTCTTGTGGAAATTGTGGTTGTGGTAGTATTTGTGAAAAAAACGATAGAAAAAAATAAAGCAAAAATCATGGCAAATCTTTCGGATTACAATATTGACAAACAGTTTGAAGCTATTGTAAAAAAAACTAAAAGACTCACACCAAAAGAAACAGACGAAGTGCGGGAAATTCTTCTCGAGGTAAAAGAAAAAGATTTTAATTGTGAAATAGATCAGAGTTTCGGGGTTTTGGTGCCTTCCAAAGGAGAATTTGGGAACTCACTTCATCACCGCTTATATAGCGTTGCGGATTTACCCGGAACAAAGAATGGAATGACTCAAATTACCATGCTGGTTAAAAGGTGTTTTTATGTTGATGAATTTAACGGGGAACAATACGACGGAATTGGGTCCAACTTTTTATGCGACCGACGCGAAGGTGATAAAATTACCATCACCGGGCCTTTTGAACTCCCTTTTGCAGTCCCTGAAGATAAAAATGCCAATCTGATATTAATTGGAATGGGAACGGGTATAGCGCCTTTCCGTGCATTCATCAAACATATTTATAAAAATGTAAAAGATTGGAAAGGAAAAATTCGCCTCTTTTACGGAGCTAATAGTGGCCTGGAACTACTTTACTTAAATGATAAAGACGGCGATCTTAAGAATTATTATGACGAATCCACTTTCAAGGCATTTCATGCTCTAAGTCCAAGGCCACACTGGTCAGACCCTATAGAATTGGATGTGACACTTGAATCCAAATCTGCAGAACTTAAAAAATTATTGAGTTCAACCGATACCTATATCTATATCGCAGGTTATGAAAAAGTAAAAATCAATTTGGACAAGGCATTTTCAAACATTTTGGGTTCCAAAGAAAAGTGGATGACCCGGAAGGCGGAATTGATTGCTGGTAAGAAATGGGCAGAAATAATTTATTAATGAATTGACCATATTAACAGCCATATTATCCCTTGGAGGCCTAACCTTGCTATTGGCAATCATGCTCATAATAGCAAATAAGAAGCTCTATGTTTACGAAGATCCAAGAATAGATCAGGTAGAAGATATGCTGCCCCATGCCAATTGCGGCGCCTGCGGCTTTCCCGGATGTCGACCTTTTGCCGAAGCCTTAGTCAAAGAAGTAGTACTACCGGGAAAGTGTACGGTAAGTAGTGAAGAAGGGAGAGAAAAAATCGCCTCATTTCTTGGTGTTGATTTGGGTTTGGAAGATAAAAGGGTTGCGCGACTGGCTTGTGCGGGAGGAATTAATGTTGCCAGAAATAAAGCAAATTATTCAGGCATTGAAACATGCAGAGCAGCATCGCTGGTTTCAGGTGGTGGAAAAGGATGTTTTTGGGGTTGTTTGGGTTTGGCCGATTGTGAAAGAGTCTGTGATTTTGATGCCATCCAAATGAATGAGTTTAACATTCCTGTGGTGGATGAAGATAAATGCACGGCTTGTGGAGATTGTGTAGAAATATGTCCGAAAGATCTTTTTTCACTTCATTCCGCCACGGAAAGACTTTGGGTAGCTTGTAAAAACCTGGAACAGGGCGATGCGGTGCTCGAAGATTGCGAAGTGGGTTGTACGGCTTGTGGTAAATGTGAAATGGATGCTCCCGGTAATTTGATCAAAATAATTGATAATATTCCTGTGATTGATTATTCTTTAAATCATCAAACAAGAGTTCCAATCGAGAGGTGTCCTACCGGCGCCATTGTCTGGATTGACAAAGAAAAAGGCCCTCAAAAAGGAGCAGAAAGCAAAAAAATAATTAGAAAAAGCAGTCTCGATTTAGGGTACAGCTAAATATTATGTGATTCAAGTTCTTTCTCCAATTTTCTTCTAAATATCATTTGAACCAAAATCTTATATTGCAATACGTATTGCAATGAAAGAATGGGAAAAAATTATTAAAAAATTAGACCTCGAAGAACATCCCGAAGGAGGTTATTACAAAGAGATCTACAGAAGTAGGGAAGTTGTAAGCTTATCTGAAACCTATATGGGCAAAAGGGCTTTTTCAACCAGTATTTACTTTATGCTTAGGGCTGGGAATTTTTCAGCTTTTCACAGAATAAAACAAGATGAGATTTGGCATTTTTATCTGGGTGCAGCAATTGAACTTTTTGTTTTGGATAAAGAAGGGCAATTGGAGAAGGTCATAATTGGTTCCGATATTTTTTCAGGTCAACATTTACAATATGTTGTTAAAGGTGGCAATTGGTTTGCATCAAGAGTTCTTAATAATCAGGACTATTCCCTTGCCGGATGTACCGTTGCCCCCGGTTTTGATTTTAAGGATTTTGAATTAGCCAAAAGAGATATGCTTCTTGAGGAATTCCCTCAGCACAAGGAATTAATACGCCAACTCACCCGAATATGAAAAGTTCATCTTCCTCAAGAATTTCTTCAATTGACTTTCTACGTGGCCTGGTAATGATAATAATGGCTCTTGATCATGTACGGGACTATTTTCATTACGATGCTTTCTTTTATGATGCCACCGACTTGAGTCAAAGCAGTGAAATACTATTTTTTACCCGCTGGATAACACATTTCTGTGCGCCTGTATTTGTATTTCTAGCAGGCACATCGGCCTATTTTGTTGGAAAAAGAAAAGGCAAATCAGCGCTTTCCAATTGGTTGCTTAAAAGAGGAATATGGTTGGTAATTGTGGAATTAACCATTATTAAATTTGCCTGGAATTTTAAGCTGGACTACTCGGTCAATACGCTTCAGGTTATTTGGGCATTGGGAATATCAATGATAGTTTTAGCCGCCTTTATCCATTTACCAAAAAAATGGTGTATATCAATTTGTGTAATTGGAATTGCAATCCATAATGCATTTGACGGCATTTCATTTTCAAATGAATTTATCTCGGGAATTTGGATATTCCTTCACAAATTTCAAGCACTTGCTATTTTGGATATTCAATTTTTTGTGGCTTATCCCTTGATCCCATGGATTTTTCTTATGCCACTCGGTTATCATTTTGGCGCTTTATATGCTCCGGAAGTCAGTAAATCCCAAAGATTTAAGGCCTTATTAAAACTTGGCATCCTTACATCATTGTCTTTTATCTTAATTCGATCCCTAAATGTTTATGGAGATCCATACAATTGGGAAGCCATGGGTAATTTATCATTTACGATACTTTCATTTCTGAACTTAACTAAATACCCCCCCTCTCTTTTATACCTAATGATGACAATTGGCCCTTCCATTATTCTTCTGGCATTCTCTGAAAAATGGCGGGGTAAGATTTTTGATGCTGTGGTTGTGATAGGAAGAGTACCGATGTTTTATTACATAATCCATATTTACATAATCCATTTTATCGCACTTTTCGCCGCAAAGTTTCAGGGCTTTGAGTGGTCTGATATGCAAATTACACTTTGGGTTACTTTAGAACCCCAATTGCAGGGTTATGGATTTAATTTATGGGTGGTTTATTTAATATGGATACTCCTGGTAGTAGGATTATATCCGCTTTGCACATGGTATTACAATTACAAAAGCAACAATCGACAAAAGTGGTGGCTTAGTTATTTATAAAATGTTGAATACAAGGAATTTACTTTCTGGTCATAAAAATTTTTGTGATCATTCCATTATTCGAAAGTCCACTTCCCACATGCGTGATTTCAAAACCTTCTTTTGAGAGTTTGTTTATTGTAGTTACGATCAAATCACCATTTTTTTCCTGATTTTCTTCTTTAAGTTTTCTAAATGGGATGAATTCAGATTGATTGTTCCCGTAATAGATGTGAATCCCCTTGGCATTATATGCAGGCACCTCGTAAATTTCCAGCATTATGTGTTGCTCAGGATTGGAATCATCAAATGAAAATACTGAAAATGATAATGACACCAGCGCAAGTATTACTGCTATTCCAAAAAAAATTATTTTTCTATTGACCATGATATTTTCTTTTTATGAAGATACAAAAAGATAAAAGTCAATCATTGGAATTACTGAATCATATACCATTTTTTAGCTTAGAAATTGACAGCCAAAAGGAATTATTGAATTTGATAAATAAAAGACATCCTGATATTTGAAGCTTACCAATAGCTGCTTTCTATCATCAAAATAATAGATATCCCTGCCGCAAGTCCACTAATCCAAAATCTAAATTTTTGTGCATTAAGATTTGGAATAGTCTCAATTATGGTCTTTAGAAGCATTATAATTACGACTACAAAAATCTGGCCCAGTTCAATTCCAAGATTAAAGGCGAAAAGTGGAATAATAATTGAAGACGCATTGCCCAAGAGCTGTAAAAGATAATTTGAAAAGCCTATTCCATGAATTAAGCCAAAAACAGCGATCAGTAGAAATAAAAAATTTTTACGTAAGGTAAACTTTGATTTAAAAAATGCACTCATTGAAGTAACAAAGATGGTACAGGGTATTAAAAATTCGATAATCTCAACCGGGAAGACAATTAGTTTCAATACCGCCAAAATGAGAGTAAATGAATGCCCAATAGTAAAAGCAGTTATTAATATTAAAAGATTTTTCCATTGCTTTATTTCCTGAAAAGCACAAAGGGCTAAGAGAAATACCATGTGGTCATAAGCATTTAGATCCAAAATATGGTTTAAGCCTAAGTGGAGGTATGTTTGAAATATGCTCAAGAATTTTTAAAAGGTAAATCGACAGTGAATCTAAATAAGATGAAATATTTTGCAGTCACATTTTTTCTATTTTTTACATTCCATCCATTATTTGGAGAAAAGCATTTAAATCATCCCTTTTATGTCAGCATAATTCATATTAATCACAACTTCAAGACCAATTGTCTGGAGCTTACTTTTAAGATATTTACAGACGATTTAGAAACCGGAATAAAAGGAGATTCCGGCAAAATCTTAAATCTTTATCATTCGAGTAATAATAAAGCCGATTCCATTATTTCAAACTATTTGAAAAGTCATTGTCAAATAAAAATTTCAAGCGCGCCAGCGAAACTCAACTTTATTGGAATAGAAACAGCCTTTGATGTTACAGAGGTTTATTTTACCATTGATTCGGTAAAATCTTTAATCGACTCGATTGAAATTAATTGTGACCTATTGGTTGAAGAAATCCCTGATCAAAGCAATATTTTCCACTATCAGATTGGAGATAAAACCAAAAGTCTCATATTAAATAAAAAAAATACCAATGGAATTATTAAAATCTAATTCCATTGCTACAAATGGGCTATTACTTTTTCTTGAAAGTATATCCTATTGAAAGTTGTGCCTGAACGTTTCTGGCATCATCAAATCGGTAAAATCTGTCAAAATTATCCTGATTGTTTCCGGAATCAACAACATAGGCATCCACTACTGAGCGATCAATATCATATATATTTCCCAAACTGTAAAGAATTCTGAACCCTACATTGACTCCAACAGGCAGATCGATCAAATAACCGAAGAGAAAAGAAAAATCGTTTTTGCTATAACTTCTGAAGTTTTCAATATCACCTCCAAATTGCTGTTCGAGCGTTACACTATTACTATTCTGGTCGAGTATTGTTCCTTCTACTTCTGTCGATTGACCTACTAAAAAGGAAGGCTGAACACCAATTTGAAAACTTGACATTCCTCCGTGCAACATAAAAACCAAAGGGATATCCAGATAACTTAACTTATCTGTATAATTAATATCATATGTATTACCTGCAATAATTTTATTGCCCGATAAATTATCAAATTTTCCTCCTCTTTGAGAATATAAAACCTCAAGTTGAAATCTGAAAAAATGAGCAATTTGTACTCTGCCATATCCTCCAATGTGAAATGTAGGGGCAAGCATTCCAACTTCATCAGATGAATTACCAAGCGATGCGAGAATGGATGAAGCATTTATTCCTGCTTTAGCGCCTCCGCTGAATTCTTGTGCATTCGAAACACCATAAACACTTATTAGACAAAATATCAGTATAATTTTTTTCATATTTTTTTCCTTAGGCCGACAAAAATATAATTTTCCTCCATTACTGCTCCTTTATTCAATTAGTTTTTCTAATTGATACTTTCTTGACCCTTTAATAAGAATAACTCCATTTTCAAACTCCAGTGATTTAAATGCATTGCGGCAGTCTTCGGTAGATTCAAAATACTTTATTGGGTCTTGGTTTTGAAAATCACTAAATTCTTTTCCAACCAACCAGATATGGTCTAATTTCAAGGTTTTCAAATAATCAATAATTTTTTTGTGTTCTTTTTTGGCAAATGCCCCTAGTTCAAGCATTCCACCAAGAATCACCATTTTTTTTGCAAAGGTAGATTCTTCAATCGTTTTAATCGCAAGATGCATACTCGATGGGTTTGCATTGTAGGCATCAAGCATTACTTTGAAATTTTTAAATTCAATTAATTGAGATCTGTTTAATTGAGGTTCATAAGATTCAATTGCTGAACAAATGGAATTAATATCAACTTCAAAATATTGGCCAATCGCCGATGCTGCCAGAATGTTTATTTCATTATACTTTCCAACTAAATTTGAATTTATCCTTTGTGAATCGAGTTTGATTGCAGCAAATAAATCCATATCTATTCTGCTGGCTGTAAAATCTGCTTTTTTATCAAAGCCATAGCTAAATACATCAGCACCCATGGAGTGTTGTATCATTTGCTCATCGTCGGCATTTAAAAAAACTTTCCCCTTATTTGATTTGACATAATCAATCAATTCCACATTGGATTTAATAACATTTTCCAGATTTCCATAACCCTCAAGGTGATCCATGCCATTGTTGGTTACAAGCCCATAATTGGGTTGTGCGATAGTGCATAGAAATGTATGTTCTCCGATATGATTAGCCCCCATTTCCAAAACCAGAAAATTGCAATTATCAGGTACCTTTAAAATGGTTAAAGGAAGTCCGATATGATTGTTAAAATTACCCGGAGTACTAAAGACATTATACTTTTTTGATAAGACAGCACTAATTAATTCTTTGCAAGTGGTTTTACCATTCGAACCGGCAATCGCCAATACAGGAAAAGACCATTTTGAGCGAACAAAACTTGCTAATTTTTGAAGACATTCCAGAGCATTATTAACATTAAAAAGTTGCTCTCCCTTCATATCCGGATCGTCAACTACTGCTAATGAGGCCCCTTTTTCAATGGCATCCTTTGCAAATTGATTTCCATTGAAATTCCCGCCTTTAAGAGCAAAATAGATCATCCCGGGTTTTATACTTCTGGAATCCGTGCTAACTCCAGTGGAATTCTTGAATTTTTCAAAAAGGAAATCTATCTGTTTTTGCTCATCCATTTAATTCTGCTTCAATTGTATCATTAATTTTACCAAGCTCAACCACCAAATCTCCTTGTACATTTGCTGTAAATGCTTTTTCGTATTTCCTTCCCCAAATCACCTCGCCCGCCAGATAAGAATATCTCGAATGAACTTGTTGGGCGAAAGTATCATCAAATCCCTTTATCAAAATTAAAATTTCAGCATTCTGTGCAAGTAATTCTTTTCGATCCAAGCCAAAAAGGGGACTACTTTCTGAAATCGGATGAACTACTGTCCATGTTAATGGAAAAAAGTGAATATGATTTCTTTCCAGTTCAAGAGTGTAATAATTTCTTACCCACTCCCCTTTTTCATTTTTATAATTTCTGGTAAACATTACACTTGCTTCCATATCAATCAGTGTATTGCTTCTTAAATTTGCAATTCTGAATTCCAAGGCATTAATATCATTGTATGGCGCAATAATAGCATTGTCAGAAAAAATAATTTTTGCCGATGGTTTTGAAAACCTACCGTATAGCAAACCCGTTGCAAGCGCCACCAAGAGCAATCCCGACAATGCCTCCAAAGAAGCTACCATTCCTGCCATAAATCCGGTTGGACTCAAAACTCCATATCCAACAGTGGTTAAGGTTTGTACCGAAAAGAAAAATGAATTGGCGAAGTCATCAATCAGACTACCACGCGTCAGGCCGGATATTTTTTCAACTCCAATTAGCATATAGATCAAAGCAAAAAAGACATTGACCAATATGTATATTAATAAATTGAGTAAAAGGAATCTTGACCATGACATGCTAATCAGGCGGTGATAATAATTCCTTGTTTTTCCTTTTGGAGGAACTCGTTTTACATTAAAACTACCATCTTTATTGATGACCCTTTTGGTTTTTGAACTGAATTTTTGTCCAAAACCGGGATCATTGTTAAAATTAAAAATTCCCTTAATGTCCATTTGAATCATTTAAAGACCAATCGTATTCTCTAAAGGAAATATCCGTATTTTCATTTATTTCCACCTCCGAATACTTATTAAGAAACTCAATCAAGGTTCCATTTTTTGTAAAATCATCGCTAAACCAGGAAAAAATTTTTGAGATTTTAAGATTTTGATTGTCGATCAAATTTTTAGTTTCATCGTTGATAAATAGTCTTGATTGCATATCTAATTGTTTATTCAGATTCTCAGCAGTATATGCCTCATTTCGCAAATTTGGACAAGAAACCGATGCGCAATTGATCGCAAAATGAATCCTGGGCTCATTAAACTGTTTTCGAAGCATGCCATGTTCTATATCGTTCAAAGAGTATGAAAAATCAGAAATAAGAATAAATGATTTATCCCAAATTGTATTTACAAAGGGTATTGAAACTGTTGAATTCAAGTCTTTTATTGACGACAAAGGATAATTATCAATTATTAGTTGTAAAGTAAAAGCATTGTAGGCATTGATCCAGTAGGCCAGCTTTTCTTCTCTGTTCCAGGTACTTTTATCCGGATGATTTCCTTCGAGTATTTTAATGTATGAATAAAACTTATTTGGATTATTTATAAGCCTCTGATAATCTACCATACCATTTTGCATCACAATATCTTGCAAAACCTCTGTCCATAAATTATGAGAAATGGGATGAACATTTGTTTCTCTTTCGGGTATTGCGCAAGCTGTAGTAAATATGAGGATGAAATAAGCTAAAACAGCCCTGTAATAATTCCTATCGAAATGAAAATCAGCATCCATGCCACATATTTATGAATAATTTCTAAAGTTACTTTTTTCAATAGCTTTTTCCCCAGAACAGCTCCCAAAAGCGCTGGGATCAAAGCTGCCGCAATCATTAACAAATTTTCAGTCGAATCCAATAAAACTAATTTCTCGGAGTAAATGCTAATTCTTGTAATATCGACCAGGCATGCGATGGCTACTCCGCTTGCAATAAATTGTTCTTTACCAAGATTGCTTTTAATCAAAAACATCGATCGAAGAGCTCCCTGATGTCCACTCAGTCCTCCAAAAAACCCGCTCAGTAATCCACCTAACCATAAAAGTTTTGAACTAATATTTTTTAATGCAAATGCGGTATTAAATTCCAAAATTGCAAAACCAATCATCACGGTTCCTATCAATAAATTAAGGGCTTTCAGACTTAAGTCGAAATCGAAAATAGTGAGATTGTATAATGGTTTAACATCACTTAAATCAAGCAATAACAAAGCCCCAAAAAATGCTCCAACAATACAAAATGGGCCAAAATACAATAGGACTTTTAAACTGATATATCGATAAAGCAATGAGAGTTTAAACAGATTATTGATGAAATGAACAATTGCCGTCATTGCAATGGCCTGGTCCAAAGGGAAGAAAAAAATAAATACAGGTGTCAGTAAAGTCCCAAGCCCAAAACCACTAAAAAAAGTAAGCAAAGAGGTTAAAAAACCGACAACTGCGAGAATTATGTATTCCATTTTATAAATACATTAAAAAGATGGCTCCCAATTTGGGAATTAATTTCCCAAAATAAGACACTTACAAACTAAAAACACCGATAAAATACCATATAGGCACTATTTTAATTTGGCAACGTATTGGCACTGTATAAGTAAAGAAATAAATTTTAAAAAAGCTTTTAAGAATTTTTGTTTGTTGTTGCCTAGCAAAGGCCGGTATTGTTATATCGGTCTTTCTTATTTGTTAAGCGACTATGAAAATTGTATTATTTTAAGGTTGTTATTTTTAGAAGTATTATTAACTTTGAGTAAAAGAAAGCTAGCAATAGCTTTATTTTTCATGCAGTTTTCATACACTTTTGTTTGTTATTGAAAAGAGCCTTCATTTTATGAGGGCTTTTTTGATGTTTTTCTCTAAAGTCTTGTTTTTAGATTGAAGCTTTATTATTTTTGCAACCCTTTTGAAAAGAAAGACAATGAAAAAAGAAATTCATCCGGAATACCACAACGTAGTATTTCACGATACAGCAAGCGACTTTAAATTTCTTACCAAATCTACTATGGGCTCTGAGGAGTCTATTAAATGGGAAGATGGTAATGAATACCCCTTAATTAAGGTGGAAATTTCTTCTGCCTCACATCCATTCTTTACAGGTAAGAAAATATTTGTTGATACAGCAGGTAGAGTTGAGAAGTTTAATAAGAAATATAAAAAGAGTTAATTCTGTTTTTATTTGTCATAAAGAAGAAAGTCTCTGAAATCATTCAGAGACTTTTTTATTTTTGATGCCATGACAATAGTTCTATTCGATCATGAAGATATAAGAGCAGACCTCTTACCTCTTACCTATACCCGCCCAATTGCCGATATCCGATGTGGTATACTTACAATTCGAGAAAAGTGGCAAAAATACATGGCCGGAGATATTCATGTTATTTGCGCGGCTCCACTCGATCGCTTTTTAAACAAACCATTGCCTAAAGGGCCAAAATTGTATATCAATGCATCTGTTTTACCCGGAAAAGAGCTGATTGAAAAAATTAATGAGCTTAAGGATTCGCAAGGACTTCAATGCGATGATATATTGATCGCTTACAAAAGCACTGAAAATCTGGATTCTGAAAATCTGTCAACTAAAAACATGTTTGAAGAATCAGAATATTTTGGTGAAGCAGATTTAATATGTAATTCCTGGGATATATTTAAATTCAATACCAGTCAAATTAAGTCAGACTTTTCACTCATTACCGAAGGAAGGAAATCTCAACCTTTAAAAGATCCTCACAGCATTATCTATAATGAAGAAAATGTATTTATAGAAGAGGGTGCCACAATTAAAGCAGCAATAATTAATGCTGAAAACGGCCCTATCTATATAGGTAAAAATGCGACTGTTGAAGAAGGTGCCATTATACGGGGATCATTTGCACTCTGTGAAG
This sequence comes from Cytophagales bacterium, assembly GCA_040218795.1. Classification (GTDB taxonomy): domain Bacteria; phylum Bacteroidota; class Bacteroidia; order Cytophagales; family CCMP332; genus CCMP332. The sequence goes on from JAVJQT010000010.1 coordinate 248,928, forward strand.
GGTCTTTCGTAAATACGGGGGCTAAAATCAGAGGCGATTCTACAATAGGGCCATATTCAAAAGCAGGAGGTGAAATAAGTAATTCCGTGATATTTGGCTATTCGAATAAAGGCCACGATGGTTTTCTTGGCAATTCAGTGATAGGTGAATGGTGCAATATAGGTGCAGATACCAATACGTCTAATCTTAAAAACAATTACGATGAAGTTAAACTTTGGAATTATTCAAAAGAAAAATTTATAAAAACTGGTGAACAATTTTGTGGATTGATCATGGCAGATCATTCGAAATGTGGTATTAATACAATGTTCAATACCGGCACAAGTGTAGGCGTTGGCGCCAATATCTTTGGCTCAGGATTTCCTGCCAATTTCATTCCTTCATTTTTTTGGGGTGGGCCTCAGGGAAAAGCAACTTTTGCAATTAACAAAATGCTTGAAACCGCCAGAATAGTAATGTCAAGACGTAATAAAACCCTGGATAAAACAAATGAAGATATTCTCGAAATGATTTTCAGAAGCACTAAAAAATACAGAAACTGGGAATGAGGTTTTCAGAGATATACGCCTATTCGGACATTAAAGATAAGTTGTGTAAAAGTGTTTTAAACGGACATGTGGCTCATGCCCTTATGTTTTCGGCCAATGAAGGTGGTGCAGGCTTGCAAATGGCATTGGCCTATGCAACATATTTAAATTGTGAAAATAAACTTGAAAATGATTCATGCGGTGAATGCCCCTCATGTCACAAAATAGATAAATTAATTCATCCAGATTTAAGTTTCTTTTTTCCATTAACAAGTACTAAAAGTCAACAGAAACCATTAGGAGAATTATTCTTAAAAGAATGGAGGGAATTCGTTCAGAAACATCCTTATGGTACCTGGGTCGATTGGGGTAATTTCATTGGGGCTGAAAACAAACAACTAATTATTTCAAAAGATGAAAGTAAAAGGATACTAGCAGTATCAAGTATGAAGGCATTTGAAGGAGAATACAAAATCAATTTGATCTGGCTTCCAGAATACCTAAACGTTTATTCTGCCAATGCATTGTTAAAAATATTGGAAGAGCCGCCGGCAAAAACAGTATTTATTCTGATTACTGAAAATGTTGAAAAACTACTTCCGACAATCGTTTCACGTACACAAGTGCTTAGATTGCCACCATACAACGTAGAAGCATTAAGCCATATACTTCGCGAAAAATATGGGATTGAGCAAGATAAAGCTGAGACGGCTGCCCAAATTTCCCAGGGTAATTTAAATGAAGCACTGAGCATTTGTTCTGAGGTTGAAAATAATCAACATCTTCTAATAAGGGAATGGTTATTGGATTGCTATAAAAATGATGCCCTGGCTTTGGTTAATAAGGCCGATGAGTTTCAAAAATGGGGAAGAGAAGCGCAAAAGGCATTTTTGAGATTAGCATTATCAATACTAAGAGAAACGATGATCGCTACCAGCGGCCATGATAATCTCATTAATGTACCTGAAAATCAAAAAGTATTTATAAATAAACTCTCAAAAAATGGTTGGGAAAAAATTGCGCGAATAGCGGAAGAACTAAACAAAACATACAACCATTTGGAAAGAAATCTTCATCCAAAAATTGTATTTTTGGACTCTTCCATGTTAATTTCAGCAATTTTTAGAAGTTAGTAATGTAAAAAACCAAGAAATTGAAAATTAGAATCGTTCTCTTTTCCTTCGCACTTGCGATATTTATTGCGGCTTTCATTTTCCCTAATTCCACCGCAAAAACCAAAAATAATCGCGATCATATTATTACGATAAGTACCAGTTATGGAGATATGAAATTCATCTTGTATGATGCAACACCTCTTCATAAAGAGAACTTTGTTAAATTGGTTAAAAAAGGATACTATGACAGCACCACCTTTCATCGGGTCATCCATCAATTTATGATTCAGGGCGGAGACCCAAACAGCAAAGACTCTAATCCAAACAACGACGGACTTGGTGGTCCGGGATACACTATTCCCCCAGAGTTTAATTCTAAACTTTTCCATAAAAAAGGAGCACTTGCCGCAGCAAGACAACCAGATGCAATTAATCCTAAAAAAGAATCGAGCGGTTCCCAGTTTTACATAGTTCAAGGTAGGCCTGTTTCCAGGGATGAATTAAAGCGTCTTTCTTCTTTTATGAAACAAGACTATTCGGATGAACAAATCAAGATTTACAATGAACTGGGTGGAACTCCACATCTTGATGGTGAATACACAGTATTTGGAGAAATTATTTCCGGAATGAATGTCATCGACTCTATTGCAAATGTTAAAGTCAATTCAGCTAAACGGCCTTATAATAATATTTATATGAAAATTACAGAGGAAGAAATAAAAAAGAAGAAAATCACGAAGCTTTATAATTATGTTTATCCTCCAGTAGATCAAGCAACAACAAAAAAATAATCTTGAGAAAAAAAATTCTGATTACCGGATCCAACGGACTCCTGGGTCAAAAATTAGTAAGTCTTATTTTAAAAGAAAATGAATACGATCTAATTGCAACTGCCCGTGGTGAAAATAGAATTAAAGAAATATATCCCGAAATGAAGTTTTCGGAAATGGACATCACCAACTCTAAGGAAGTGCTTAATGTAATCAGTACTGAAAAGCCCGATTATGTAATCCATACTGCAGCAATGACGCAGGTCGATGACTGTGAAACCGATAAAGAGCAATGTGATCTCTTAAATGTAAAATCTGTGGAGTACCTGAATACGGCCTGTGAACTGACCAACTGCCACTTGGTTCACCTCTCAACAGATTTTATTTTTGATGGTAAAAACGGGCCTTACAAAGAAAACGATATTGCAAATCCAATAAGTTATTACGGAGAGTCGAAACTGAGATCTGAAGAAATTGTTAAAAAATCAAAAACGAAATGGGCGATTGTCCGAACCGTATTGGTTTATGGCATTGTACACAAAATGTCCAGATCAAATATTATTCTCTGGGTTAAAAAAAGTCTCGAAGAAGGAAAATCCATTAATGTGGTGAATGACCAATGGAGAACGCCAACTTTAGCTGAAGATTTAGCTAATGGCTGCTATCTTATTTGTAAAAATAATGCTGAAGGAGTATTCAATATTTCCGGACCTGATCTGTTGACACCTTACGATATGGCAATTTTAACTGCAGATTATTTTAACCTGGACAAAAACCTAATTAAAGAGGTGGATGGAAGTATTTTTAAGCAAGCTGCCAAAAGGCCTCCAAAAACAGGATTCGTTTTGGATAAAGCCATGAAAGAGCTGAATTACAAGCCACATTCATTTTCCGAGGGTATTGAGATTATTGCCCGACAAACTGAGAATAGCTAATCACATAACGAAAGGTAAAAGTCATTTTATATTTTTAGAGTTTTACGCAAATATTATTGAATGAAAAATTTGAAGGGATACGTATTGTTGGGAATATTTTTTTTAGGCTCGGGTACTGCTGCTTTTGCAGATTCCGGTTTTGAAGAAAAAATCAATAATGTTATACGCAAATCGATCGGGCCATATCTGGAGATAATATCTGATGCTATATTTTTCCCGGTACCACTTGGTGGCGGGCATGAAATGCCATTTGTGATTATCTGGCTTTTGGTAGGCGCAATGATATTCACAATATACATGCGATTTATCAATTTCAGAGGCTTTAAACATGCAATTGATGTGGCAAGGGGGCGTTTCGATGATCCCAGTGATCCTGGTGAGGTCACTCATTTTCAGGCTTTAACAGCTGCACTATCAGGAACTGTTGGCTTGGGAAACATTGCAGGAGTTGCCATTGCAGTTTCTGTAGGAGGTCCGGGTGCTACTTTTTGGATGATATTGGCTGGTCTTTTAGGAATGACTTCCAAATTTGTTGAATGTACGCTAGGTGTTAAGTATCGAATTGTCAAAAAAGACGGTGTGGTATCCGGTGGTCCTATGTATTATTTAAGCCGGGGATTAGCAAATAAGGGCTGGCCGGTTTTTGGTAAAATCGCTGCGGCCTTATTCGCATTTTTTTGCATCGGTGGATCCTTTGGAGGTGGAAATATGGCCCAGATTAATCAAGCCACTAAGCAATTTGTCAATATTTCCGGAGGTACAGAAAGCTTTCTATACGGACGTGAATGGCTTTTTGGATTGCTAATGGCAATTATTGTTGGAATGATCATCATTGGAGGAATTAAAAGCATTGCCAAAGTAACCGACAAAATTGTTCCATTTATGGTTGGCATATATATCGCAGCCGCAATTGTCGTTTTAGTTTTTAAGTATACTGATATCCCCTGGGCAATTGCAGCTATTTTCAAAGGAGCCTTTTCTGCAGATGCTGCATTTGGAGGATTTCTCGGTGTTTTAATTCAGGGTTTTAGAAGAGCGGCCTTTTCAAATGAAGCAGGAGTGGGTTCAGCTTCGATTGCTCACAGTGCCGCCATGACTGACGAACCCGTAAGTGAGGGTATTGTATCTTTATTGGAGCCATTTATTGACACTGTTGTTGTTTGTACGATGACTGCATTGGTAATAATTATAACAGGGAATATAGATCCTGGGGCGAGTCAAGGCGTAGAATTGACCTCAAAAGCATTTGGATCTGTTATCTCATGGTTTCCATACATTTTGTCCATTGCTGTTATTTTGTTTGCCCTTTCAACCATGATTTCCTGGTCCTATTATGGCTTGAAAAGCTGGACCTATTTATTTGGTGATAATAGGTATACAGATGTAAGTTATAAAGTAATCTTCTGCACCTTCGTTGTTTTGGGTTCAGCCATGAACATGCAGAAGGTCTTTGATTTTAGCGATGCCATGATCTTTGCCATGGCCTTCCCAAATGTTATGGGGCTTTATATACTGGCACCTGAAGTAAAAAAGGATCTTGCCGATTACATCAAGAGAATCAAAAGCGGAGAAATCAAAAAATATTTTTAAGATGTGAAAAAGCTGCGAAAATATCTGGTAGAAGTCTTTGGATTCAGTCAATCCGAAAGTAAGGGTTTTATCATTTTCTTTTTGCTGGTTTTAGTCTTTTTTATTTTATCCAATTTTTTACCTGATCTAATATTTCAAACGGAGGTTTCTTACAAATCCAACTCGATAAAAATTCAGGACTATATTAAGGAAGTACCTCGTCAGTCAAGTCATAATCAAAGAAATATTCTCATTAAAAAGAGAGTTTCCGATCCAAATACCATGAGTTTTATGGATTGGAGAAATATAGGTTTAGATCAAAAACTGGCTGACAGAATTATCTCTTTTCGTTTAAATGGGGGAAGATTTAACATTAAAGAAGATCTCAAAAAAATTTACGGACTTAGCGATTCAATTTATAATGAAATAGATCCATACTTAGCCATGGCTCATTTCGAGCCTTCAAAAAAAAGATTTAGTTCATTTAACAATAATTACAACAAAAACAGATTCGAAAAAAAAACCGAAACCCAAAACATTCACAAACAATTGCCTGATTTAAACAAATGCGATTCTTCCGATCTATTGTTCATTAAAGGGATTGGACCTAAACGGGCTTCTAGAATAATCAAATACAGAAATAGGCTGGGTGGATTTAAAAATATTAATCAACTCAATGAAGTTTACGGAATCGATAGTACTGTTTATATAAACCTTATTTCAAATACAATTTTGAAAGAAGATTCAGCTATAAATAAAATTAATTTAAACGCTGTTTCTTTTGAAGAACTACTCAAACATCCTTATGTGGATTACAACACCTGTAAGGTGATTATTAATTACAGAAAACAGCATGGAAAATTCGAGAGTCTAAAAGATTTAAAGCAAATAAAAATTATAGATTCTGATTTTTTGACAAGAATGGGGCCTTATCTCCAATTTTTATAGGCTTTAATATTAGCGTTAATTCAATTTTTGACTATAAATCTTATTATATTCAAATCTTAATTGAAAAATAATGTGAGCTTATGGCCTTCAATTTAGGTACTACTCTTGAAATTGAAGAAAGAGAAACTAACAAAGTAATTCTTTTTACTTTACAGTCATTTTTCATTGGAGTATTCATTTCTACATTTGAAATTGGCTCAACTTCACTTTTTCTCGAATATTTCAATCAATCTGACCTACCGAAAGCATTCATTATTTCCGGTTTGGCAGGAGTGGTTTTTACAACCATTTTTACAAGTCTCCAAAGGTCCATAAAATTCAAAAATCTTAGTCTAATCAATCTATTTGTTATTAGTGTCCTAACTATTCTGTTGCGCTACAGCTTTAATTTCACGGATGACCCCATGTTGATTTACCTTGTTTTCATTTTCATGGGCCCGCTTAAGGTTATTGCATTTTTAGGATTTTGGGGTATGGCATCCAGGGTATTTTCGCTTAGGCAAGGAAAAAGACTATTTGGGTTAATCGATTCAGGACAGGTCTTTGGTGCAATACTCATTGGGTTTTCCACTGTATTGATCATGCAGTTTTTGCCTGACACAAAAGACCTCCTCGTTATTTCTTCGGGTAGTATATTGGTGACGTTAATTTTGCAATTTTTAGTCAACAAAAGGTATGGCGGAGAAATTGTAGAATCCTTAGACGCTGATGATAAAATTGAAGATAACGAACAAAGTTATAAATTCCTTAAAAGCTCTTACATCCAGTTTATGGTGTTTTTTGTGGTTTTATCTACGATCACCGTCTTCTTTATTTACAATTCATTTTTAACAGTAACTAAAGATCAGTTCCCCGAATCAAGAGACCTTACAAATTTCCTCGGATTCTTTATATCCATGGTGATGATATTTAGCTTTCTATTCAAAACTTTTCTATACAGTAGACTAATACAGATGTACGGTCTTAAAGTAGTACTCATCATTCTTCCGATACTGCTTTTTATCATAACCATCTCGGCATCAATTGTCGGTACTGTTTTTGGGTTTACGCAAGCAACTTCGGTTAATTTTACCTTGTTTTTTATTCTGATTGCTTTAAGCCAATTATTTTCATTGTCTCTTAAAAACTCTTTAGAAGTCCCGGCTTTTAAAATTTTGTATCAGCCCCTTCCTAAAAAAATCAGATACGATGTTCAGGCCAGAATTGATGGAATTGTCAATGAGTCTTCTGCAGTACTCGCCGGTTTAATATTATTGGGATTAAGCCTTTTGGAATTTATCGAACTCATCCATTTTTCTTATTCACTTATTGTCATTATTTCCATTTGGATTTACATCACCGTTAAGCTATATAATTATTACAAAAGTACCTTACAGGATTCTCTCTCGCGTGGTTCCAAATCTTCCGGCTCGGTAAAAGGAGAGGCAAGGATACGTTCTTTAATAAAAGATGAATTAAAAACCGAGTCATCAGATAAACTTATACGCTCTCTTCAGCTTACAGCGAATTATGAACCGAATCTCTTTGAAATTTTTATATCAGATTTAATCAAAAGCGAAAACAATGAATTGCAGAGCTATGCATTGCAAAAAGTAGGAGACTATAATTTGCTATCTCTTAGATCTGGGATAAAAGAATTGATTAAATCCACAAATAATAACACGCTAAAGAAACAAGCTGAAGATGTTCTCATTAGTCTTGAAGAAACAGATAAAAGAGTAAGTCAGGCAGAAATGTTGTATAGCCTGGTTAACTCCAGAGAATTTGAAGACAGAGTATTTGCGGCAAAGATATTGGGAGAAATAAAATTCGACGATCATTTAAATTTAATGACCGAACTTATAAAAGATCATCATCCAAAAGTTAAAAAAGCGGCGATTGCAGCAATTGCCAAACTCAATTTACCTGAACTCTGGCCTAAGCTTGTAGAAAATCTTAATAATAACAATTGCGTTCAGGCTGCGACCTCTGCTATTATTTCAATTGGCGACAGAATATTGCCTACACTCGAACAATCTTTTTACAAATCGGGCTATTCGGCTGAAACGATGTTACAAATTATTAGGATTTATGGCATAATTGGAGGAAAAAATGCTGAAGAATACCTTTTAAAGAAAATAAACTACCCCGATGGAAGAATTGTAAAACACTCATTATTAGCTTTAAAATCATGCAATTATAAAGCCGCAACAGATAAAAGGGGAAGTATCCACCAAACCATTGAAACCACCATTTCAAACATTTTGTGGAATCTTGTTGCACTCGAGAATTTAAAAGATGACGAAATAACAGAGAATCTGGTAGAAGCGCTTGAACAGGAAGTTAAAGAAAATTATGAGTTTTTATTTCTCTTACTTTCACTTGCCTACGATCCTCAGTCAATTAAATATGTTCAGGAGAATATTGAAACCGGAACAACCGAAGGGATCGGTTATGCAATAGAACTTTTAGACATTTTTATCGCTGAAGAAATTAAACCAAAATTATTCCCAATTCTCGAGGATAATTCTCTCGCTGATAAAATCAGACAATTAGAACCTTATTTTCCTGTTGCAGAATATTCAAAAGAAGGCCTGATAAGACAAATTATTAACCGGAATTACAACTATACCAATCGTTGGACTAAAGCTTGCGCATTGTTGGCTGTATTAAAACTTGAAGAGCCGAAAGTAAGCGATGATTTAATTGCCATACTCTTTAATCAGGATGTTCTATTAAGGCAAAGTGCGGCATGGGTTATTTACAATATTAGCGAAGAAGTTTACCATGAATGCACCAATAGGATTCCGGAAAAGGAAAAAAGAATACTTGATGAAGCCATAGCTTTAAAAATTCAGTACGGATATCCATTGCTTTATGACCTAACACTTGCTTTGTCAAAGTCGAAGGGATTTGCCAAGGTGAATAAGTCGGTAATATGCAAAATGGCTGACCAATTGAAAATGTCCAAATCTCTTAAAAATAATACCGTACTGGATAGTCAGGATTCAGAGCATTTTAACCTTTATTACCTATGGGAAGGAAGCATATCAGAAAAACATAACGAAAAGGTCGAAGTTTACGTAGAAAAAGGACAGGTTTTCGGTCCTGTTATTTGGAACGTCGAAGCACAGGAAACCGTGAAACTAATTGCAGAAAGTGACTGTATTTATTTTATATTGAAGGAAGACTTCCTTTTTGACCTTATGAATCAACATAATTCGCTCGCCCACGCAATATATACTTTGGCTAAAGAAGGACATGCAATACAATTCGCCTGATTTTATAATGATACCTTTAAGTAATTGGCATTTAATACCCACACATTAGGTTTATGAAGAAAACCACAATTCAAAGACAAATAATCTTAAATGTAATCCTCCCCGTAGCAGGTGCATTGTCTTTAATTGCTGTAATAAATTATGTGAATACAAATCGCCTGCTAACAAAAGCCAGTGAGAATAAAAGTGAACTGATCTCAACAGAGATAAAGAATATTCTTGAATTTCAGGATTTTACAACCAATATAATTGAAGATAATCTAAATCAGGAAATTACCAATACAAGCAAATACCTGGTAGAAGAAGTTTTTAATAGCACTGAAAATATTGAATCACTTTCACTTGATTCCATCCGCAAAAGTTTAAAATTAAATCCGGCATTATGGGACTTTTATGTTATCAATCGTGAAGGAATTATTGTAAACACGACATTCGATCCCGACAAAGGATTAAACTATTTTGATTTTGGACCTAAATTTAAAGAGTACCTCCTTGAGCGTTTTAAACAAAATAAACTCCATACTGAACGCCTGACTTTTGAAAAAAACAGCAATAGAAAAAGAAAATACTCTTATCAACCTACACTTGATGGAAAATTCATTGTTGAAATAGGTGTTTATTCTGATGATGCCACTACACTCCTGGAAAATTTCAGAGAACAATTGAGTCGAATTGCAGATGAACAGGAGAGCATTGTTGCAGTGGATCTTTTCATAGGTAAGGAAAATCCCATTTCCTACACTTCAGAGGCTAATATTTCAGATGATCATATTAATGCTTATGTCAACGCGATAGAAACAAAATCCAAGACAAAAGTAATTGATAGTGAAAGCAACATCGTCACAGAATTTATATACCTGGGTCGTGAAAATACCGATTTGTATAAAGATGCCGCCATCAGGATTATTTCAGACAGAAGTGCACAAATAGCTGAATTGAGAAAAGAATTGTTCATCCTGCTATTTATATTCGGAATTACCATGGCAATTCTGCTTTCAATTATTGTCAATCGTTCGCAGAAAATTACAGATCCACTAAAAAAATTAGTAGTAAACGTAAACCGAATAACTGAAGGAAACTTAAATGAAAGAGCACAGGTAGTTGGAAACAATGAAATTACAACACTCTCAGAGAAATTCAACCTCATGCTTGAGCGCCTTGAGGAATCGTACAATGATCTGGAAAGAAAAGTAATTGAAAGAACAAAAGAAATATCTCAGCAAAAGGAAGAAATAGAAGCGCAAAGAGATACACTTGTTCAAAATAATCATCATTTGGAACAGGCCTATCACGAAATTGAAGAACAGAAAAAAAGAATTACTGATAGCATCAGATATGCACAGCGAATTCAAAGAGTGATTTTGCCGCCGAAAGAATACGTCAATAAAATATTACCGGAAGCATTTATCATTTATTTACCAAAAGACATTGTCAGCGGAGATTTTTATTGGGTGACAGATAATGATGAATTTATAAATTTTGCTGCGGTTGATTGCACCGGCCATGGTGTACCGGGCGCTTTTATGTCCTTGGTGGGAAATAACAATTTAAATTCAGCAATTCGAAATGTTGAAGAAATTAAGCCCTCTTTAATATTAGAATCTCTCAATAAGGGAGTGACAAATGTATTACGGCAAAGAGAAGAAGATTCTGAAATAAAGGATGGAATGGACATTGCATTGTGTTCCATTGATAAAAATCGGAAAAAATTGCAATTCGCCGGCGCTTATAGACCATTGTACTTTGTGAGAAAAGGCGAACTTACTGAAACTAAGGGCGATAAAAATCCTATAGGTGGTGGAGAATTGGCCAAAGCCAAAACTTTTACAAACCACGAATTTGAATTAGAAAAAGGAGATTGTGTTTATATTTTCTCCGATGGTTTCACCGATCAGTTTGGAGGCCCAGACGGAAAAAAATTCATGCCTAAACAATTGAAAAAGATACTTTCATCCGTTTCGAAAGAACCAATAGATGTTCAGGAAAAAACCATAAGAAAAGCATTTAATGACTGGAAAGGAGATGAAGAACAACTCGATGATGTTTTGATCATTGGAATGAGAATTTCCTGATCGAAAATCGCCTATTATTGGTATCCTTCAATGTCATTATCAATTATTTATAAAAAATTCTCAGAATCTATTAATTTTAAGACTGGAATTGAATAAATTATAGCTAATTACCACTATTTCGCTTATGAGAGAAAGCTACCCACAGGTATTTATCAATTATGCACTTTCTGATAATGAATCTGTAAATAATCAGCCTGGTTGGGTCGAGTCCTTTTCTTATGTCCTTAAATTGATGACTGCACAAATTCTAAGGGATAATATTCAAATATCACTTCGTCAGGATTTTAAAGAAGACGAAATTGATGACAAATTATTAAAAGAAGTAAAAGCATTTATTAATATTTTCAGTGGCTCTTTTAATGATGACAAACGCGCACAGAAAATCTGGGAATCCTATGCTTCAGAAAAAGGTACTGACACAGATAATTTCACTGTACTTAAGTCATCTCCGATTGAGGAAATGACAAGTTCGAATTACTATGAATTTTATTCCAATAGCGATCAGGCCAATGGCCAGTCCTGGAATCCGGATCTTGAAACTGAACACTCCAAAGACTATTGGTTAAAAGTAGTGGATCTCTCATATGACATTGCAAAAACACTAAAAAAAGAGAAAGTTGTAAAGTCGAAAAGTGTTTTTCTTGCCGAAACAACCCCAGATCAAAAATTTGTAAGAGACGCTATTAAAAGAGATCTTCAAAGACACGGATACAATATTTTGCCGGAAGCTCCTCTCCCGCTGAAAAAGGACTTAATGAAAAAACAAGTATTGTCGGATTTAGAGAAATCCGAAATGTCTATTCATATTTTAGGTGATAAATACGGAGATAAAAAAGTGCTAAAGGATATGTCTGTTGTTGACTTTCAAAACAAAGTTGCAGCAGATTATTGTCAAAAAAATAACGATAAGCTCAATAGGATCATTTGGTTGTCTCCGGATTATAAGCATACCGATCTGGAACAAAATGAATATTTAGAACAACTCAGGAAAAACAAAGCTGAACTTTCATCTGCAGAACTTATTCAAACTCCAGTTGAATTGCTTAAATCAATAATTTTAAAAAACCTGGAAAGCAATATTGTGAATACAGAAAAAAAGAATAATTCCAATACAAAAGAAATAGAGCCTATTTCAGAGGGAGGTGTATATGTGGTTCACGATCATGTGGATAAAGACGAGGTCACTCCTCTTTTAAATTGGTTGAAGAAGAATGATTTTAAAGTGCATACCCCAGACTTTGAATTGCAGCACTATAAGCTGATGTCAGATCACAAACAAAAACTGATTAAAGCAGATTCAATTCTTGTTTATTGCAATCACGGCAATATTCAATGGAGTAAAACAAAAATTAAAGATATTATTAAAGCTCCCGGTTATGGGAGGGGTCGAGCCTTTCAATTTAAATGCTTGTACCTGGCTTCAGATAAAAATCTTGATTTGAAATCTCAGGTTGAGGAATCAGATTTTACCATTATAGAAAATACAGATAAATTCTCTCCATCCAAGATGTCTCCTCTTGTATCAAAATAATCTCTTATGTATCAATCCACTACATACAGCGACAAATCAACTTTAAGCGAAGGCCTATATTTTAATCCATTTCCCGGTTTAAGGCCTTTTGGAATAGAAGAAAGCCATCTGTTTTTTGGTAGAGAAGGGCAAAGTGATGAAGTCTTAAAAAAACTTGCCGAGAATAAGTTTACTGCTGTGATCGGAGCTTCGGGATCAGGTAAGTCTTCATTAATGTATTGCGGATTGATTCCAATTCTTTATGGTGGTTTTATAACCGATGCGGGAAGCAGTTGGAAGGTAATTTCTACAAGACCGGGAAGAGGGCCGATTGATAATCTTGCAGAATCCTTAATTCACGATGATAGTACTGAATTAAGTTCAAAGGAGCATTTTACTAAAAAATCAATTGCAGCAGCGGTTTTAAGATCGAGTTCATTGGGTTTGGTAGAAGCCGTCAAACAGCTCTTTAGATTTCAGGAAGAAAATATATTAATACTTGTTGATCAGTTTGAAGAATTATTCAGATACAAAAGAAGTAAGAATGACAGTAGTTCGATAAACGAATCGGCAGCATTTGTAAAACTACTTTTAGAAGCCATATCTCAATCAGAAGTTCCTATCTATGTGGTTCTGACGATGCGTTCTGATTTTATTGGTGATTGTGCTCAATATCCCGAACTGACTAAAAGAATCAATGACAGTCATTATTTGATTCCTCAAATGACACGTGAGGATTTCAGAGAAGCAATTCTCGGCCCGGTTGCAGTTGGAGGTGGTGAAATTTCGCCTCGCCTAACTCAGCAATTGCTCAACGATGTAGGAGACAACCAGGATCAACTGCCAATTCTACAGCACGCTTTAATGCGGACCTGGGATTATTGGTCAAAAAATAAGGATAAGGGTGAAGTAATGGATATCCGGCATTATGATGCTATTGGCCGGATGGAAAAAGCCTTATCTGAACATGCCAATGAGGCATTCGATGAACTTACCGAGAAAGAAAAAGAGATTTGCGAAAGCATATTTAAAACACTGACTGAAAAAGGTAGTGACGGTAGAGGAATCCGTCATCCATCCAGTGTAAAACTCATTGCTGAAATTGCTCAATGTGAGCCTGAAGAGGCCATGCGGGTGATCGAACGTTTTAGAATTCCTGGAAGATCTTTCTTGAATCCTTCCATTGACGTAGAAATTAATCCTAACACAATCATTGATATTTCTCATGAAAGTTTAATGAGAGTTTGGGATCGATTGATTCTTTGGGTGGATGAAGAGGTCGATGCTGTTCAGCTTTATTTGCGATTATCGGAAGCGGCCGCCCTTTATCAAAAAGGACAAGGTTCATTATGGAGGCCGCCTGATCTCCAACTTGCACTTAACTGGAAAGAAAAGAAAAAACCAACCCTTACCTGGGCACAGCGATATGACCCGGCATTTGAGCGGGCCATGGTATTTCTGGAGACTTGTAAAGAAACTTATGAGTTAGAAGAAGAAAATAAGATCAAACAACAAAAAAGATCACTTCGCCGTGCAAGGATTTTTTCAATTGTTTTAGGTGCAGCTGCAGTAATTGCTCTTGGTATTATGACCTTTGCTTTCCTTCAAAGAGCGGAAGCGGAAAGGCAAAAAGCATTTGCTGAAACGGAAAGACTAAGAGCTGAAGAACTAAGAGGGCAGGCCGAGCAAAATGCTGAAGAAGCACGTAAAGCCAGAGATGAGGCACAACAAAGTGCTGTAATCGCTGAAGAAGCCAAAGTAGAAGCATTGGAACAAGCTCAAATTGCGGAAGAAGAAAAAGTAAAAGCACAAAATGCATTGGCTTTGGCTGAAAGAAGAAGAATTCAAGCGGTTGTCGCTTCGAATGAAGCAATTGCAGCGAGAGAAGAAGCCGTGACAAATGCTGAAGAAGCGCAAAAACAAACTGTTATTGCGGAGGAAGCTTCTGATCGCGCCTTTTCACTTCGTATGTTGTCTATTGCGAGATCTATGGCAGTAAAATCGGTTCAACTCCAAAAGGACACCAATCAAAAAGCTTTGATAGCCTACCAGGCTCATTTGTTTAATAAGGAATATAACAATGGTGAGCACAATCCTGACGTTTATGCCGGCTTATACAATGCTTTAAAGTTTTTGCGAGAACCTGATTATAATAGACTCAAGGGACACTCGGATGGAATACGTTCAATCGTCTATAATAAGTCGGGAACAAGAATGTTTACAACCGGAAGCGATGGGAAAGTTTTAATGTGGGAAATGGACAAAGAGGAAAAACAAAATTCTTTATTGATTGAAAACATATTCCTCAATCGTGCCTTAGCCATTAATACTAAGGATGATTATCTCGCCTGTATTACTCAGTTTTCTACCATTCAGCTTTTCGATTTAAAACACCTCGCCGAACCACCTATAGAATTGTCTCTTGGTGATGAAGTGGCCTGGTCCATGTCCTTTACTCCAGAAAATACACTGATGGTAAGTTATGACAATGGCTCAATCCTGGAATGGGATTTGAAAACAGCTACCAGTAAACCATTTGTTCAAAACAATACCAGAATCATCAGTTTGGCAGTTTCTGATGATGGAAAGTCGGTAGCCGGAGGAACAGAGCAAGGACAGGTATTTGTTTGGAATCGGGCGGACACTACGATAGCCAGAAAAATATTTGAAGAAGCCGGCAATACAATCCATTCCTTGACTTTTAATCACGAAGGTAGTTTACTAGCAGCAGGCGATCAGCAGGGCAATATTCGACTTTGGAATACGAGTGATTACAGTCTCGAAACAACACTTGAAGGTCATTCTGCCAGAGTTCACGAACTTAAATTCTCAAACAATGACAAAATGTTGGCCTCTGCAAGTTTTGACAGAACCGTCCAAATGTGGTTTACTGATAAATTAAATGAGCAGCCAACGGTGTACAATGATCATTCAGATTGGGTGTGGACGCTTGCCTTCAGTCCTGATAATAAAAATATAGTTGTGGGATGCGTAGATAATCTTATCCGATTATATCCAATCGACTCTGAGGAAATTGCCAGGCAGTTATGTGAAAAACTGGACCGAAACATGACCGAATCCGAATGGGATCGATATGTTGCAACCGATATAGATAGAAGGAAAACTTGTGAAAATTTACCTCTCGATAATGAATAGTAATAGGCTCATAAATATCATCAGAGGTGCTCTCGCAAGTTTAATTTTCTTTCTTGCATTAGCAATGATTGCATTTGATTCTCATGCCCAAAAAGGTGAAGAAAAAGATTGCGGAGAAGTTCTTAATCAAGCCCGAAGATATTATCAACTCGGTCAAATTGAAAAAGTACCGGGCGTGCTTGAAAGTTGCATGAATGGTGGGTTTTCAAAAGAACAAAAATCCGAAGCTTATGAATTAATAGTGCTGACTTATCAATATGATAACCAACCTGTTCAAGCAGAAGAAACTTATATTGAATTGCTTCGTCACGATCCGGAATATACCATCAATGAATTAAATACACCTAATGAGTTATTGAGATTATATAAAACCTATCACGCCCCACCGGTCTATTCCATTGGATTTTTAGGAGGTGTCAATATGGCATTTGGACAAAGAACACAAAGTTATGGCCTGAGCAATTCCGAAAGAGAACTTTCGGATTATTCCAATGACGGTTTGGGTTTTCAGGTTGGTCTTACTGTTAAAAGATATATTTCTAAAAAATTCGAGTTGAATCTGGATTTGATGTATAACAATGTTAGGTATCAGAGAACCCTTAATCAATTGGCCTTTGCAAATATCGTATTTAAGGAAGATCAAAAGATGTTCAAATTTCCTATGACACTGACTTATGGCTTTGAAATGGGTAAATTCAGCCCTTATATCAGATTAGGTGGAGGTATTTCATATATGTTCAGTTCGGAAGCCATAGTGGAGAGATTGTATTCTGAAACCAGCCAATTGCCGGATGTTACAGGCCCGCCAATTGATGTTTCCGGACAAAGAAATGATATCAATTTTTTCTCAACGGCCGGAATTGGATTAAGATTTAAAATTCCACGTGGAGTGATTGTTTTAGATGCCAGACACAATTGGTACTTTTTACAACAAAACCGACCTTCAAAAAGATATGAGAATAATGTTTTGGTTTACGAATACCATTATATAGACGATGATTTTAAGCTGGGTAACTATGCATTCTCATTGGGCTATACCTATTCATTTCACAAAATAAAATTGATAAAGAAAAGAAATGAAGTTACCAAAAAGGTAGAATAAGTATTAAGAGTATAACATGAAATACACGTTAAGGTATATTTTTATTGCATTGCTGTTTGCTGCGTGCGGCGATAAGGTTGAAATTGAACAATCTCAGGCAGAGACTTTTAATAAACTTTATGGTAATGCCGGCAACGATAGCGGATGTGATATAAAAGAGTTGCCAAATGGTGATTTTCTTATTCTCGGGACTATAGAAACAACTGATAAATCTACAGAAATAGCTTTAATCAGAACCGATCGTTTTGGCAACGAACAATGGAGAGAAACATTTGGCGGGGATGCCGAAGATCAAGCAGGCGGAATGGATATTGATAAGAACGGAAACATTATTATCGCAGGAACTACATATATTCCTGGAACAACAGAAGAGGATTCGAATCATTCTGATATAATTGTAATTGAACTAGATGCAAACGGAAATTTAATTCAGAAAGAAATATTTGATCAGTTTTTAGATAATGAAGAAGGTAATTGTATAGTTTATGATATTACTGAAATCGGAGGCTACATTGTGGGTGGTTCTTCTGATGCGATTTCTACATATACAGAAGAAGGAACAAATTTCGACAATCCTAAATTCACTAAAAACTTGTTTTTTGTACGTGTTTACGATGAAAATGGTATTAAAGAAGTAAATGAAACCTATGCAGGTTATTCACAAGATGATTTTATAACCAGTGGTATAGTATATATTGATGCTTTCGATTCTGTTAATTTTATTTTTTCTGGGGTATCAATCAAAAACGGTTTGAGATCAGCGGTTGTTATTCCTGTAACAAATAGAAATCAATCAGGATTTGCCATTTTGGGCATAACAGATTTTAAATTTTCTGAGCCATCAATTGCAACAGATATAATTGCCTTGCCAAATAGTATTAGTGTATTAGGAATTATCAATCCAAGTTCCAGTTCTAGAATTTTTATCAAGAATTTCAATAGATCAATAGATATTCCAACATCACCTGAGGAAGGTTTAATTGTAATACAAAAGAACGGTTCAACAAGAGGGAATAGTTTTTTATATAACGAAACTAATCAGAACTACATCATTTCTGGATCGACTAACGTAAGTGAAGGCGGTGGTTTCGATCATTATATCGCCTCTGTAAAACAAGATGGAAAGATCAACTGGGAAAAAACCTACGGAGGTACCGGTGATGAAGAGGCATTTGCCATTGCGCCCACCAAAGATGGTGGTTTTATAATAACTGGATACACAGGATTTGAGGGTAATTCGCTTATTAATACTATTAAAGTAGATAATAAAGGAATTTTAAATCCTTAGAGCACATTTTACCGTATTAATCTTAACAAAGCACCACAAATGCTTTAAGACATTCTATTTATGAGAAAAATACAACTTCTTCTTGTAGCCTTAACACTATTGACCCTGAGCAATTCTTTAATTTTTGCTCAAACAGTCACTCCGGCTACAGCCTTACAACTTTGCCCCGATAATAATTATGATAGTTTGGGTACAATTGAAATAATTGAAACATTGCCTGCAGATTTTCTAGCGGGAGAATCAGGCGTAACTTATTCATTAATCTTACCGGCCGGGTTTCAATTCGAACCATTTACAGGTAATGTCTATCTTTCGGATTCATTTACCAGTGGTACTTTCACTGTCTTTCCGGATTCTGTTTTTATAACCTATTCTCTCAATCTTGGAAGTGGTAATGCAGGAGGTATAGATAGTATAATTATTTCCGGTTTAAAAGTGCGAACTTCAACTGCCGGTCTTCCTTCTGCAGATATAGATAGAGGAGGTACGGCAACCCATGCCTCAAATGCTCCCGGTTTAAATAGCCATGGTTCATTGAGTTCAGGACAAGCTTTAACAGGCATTAGTCTTACATCTACTAATATTACCTGTAATGGCGATGGAGATGGGACCATTACTGTAAATATCACAAGCGGTAATGCACCTTATGATTATTCCATTGATTTTGGGTCTTCATATCCTTATTCGGCCTCTCCTATTACTTCTCTGGCAGGCGGCGGTTATATTGTTACCGTTCGTGATAACCTAGGTTGTGTTGCCAATAGCAGCAATGTGGCCATCATTAATGAGCCCTCTGTAATTAGTGAACAATCAGTGAGCAAAACCGATATGAGCTGTAATGGTGTGTCGGATGGTACAATTACAGCTGCAGCAAGCGGAGGTACAGGGACAATAAATTATTCCATTTCTGGAGTAGCTGGCCCATTTGATAGTCTTTCCGGTGTTACTACAACAGGCTTAGGCGCTGGCATTTATGACATTTATTTTGAAGATGCGAATGGTTGTCAGCTCGATGGAAGCGATGTAACAATTATTGAGCCTTCAGTAATTAGCCCTGCAGCAAATGTCAAAACTGATATTTCCTGTAATGGACTAACGGATGGAAGTATTACAGCAAATGCAAGTGGTGGAACTGGGCAAATTACTTATTCCATAAATGGAATAGCCGGGCCTTTCAATACTAATGAAGGAATCGCTATAAATAATTTAAGTGCCGCTGCCTATGACATTTATTTTCAGGATGCAAATGGTTGTCAGGTGGACGGTGCAGATGAAACTGTAAATGAACCATCATTAATTACCGAATCTTCTGCAATACGTACAAATGTTGTTTGCAATGGTGCCAATGACGGCACGATCACAGCAACCGCAGCCGGAGGAACGGGAGCGATAAATTATTCTGTTAATGGGATTGCGGGGCCATATGCCACTCTGAGTGGTGCGACTATCACAAATTTAAGTCCAGGAGCATATTCAGTTTATTATGAAGATGCGAACGGTTGTCGAGTACCGGGTTCATCATTATCTATCATAGAACCAAATCCTATTGTTGAAAGCAATGTAACTAAAACAGATATTTCTTGCAATAATGCCAATGATGGCACCATTACTGCCTCAGCATCAGGAGGAACTGCTCCAATAAGTTTTTCTGTTAATGGAGCGGGTGGGCCTTTTACTTTTGCAAGTGGCGCTACTGCAAGTTCATTAACACCGGGAAATAAGGATGTTTATTTTCGAGATGCCAGTGGCTGTACTTTAGATGGAACTGATCAAAACATAAGCAATCCTGCAGCGATATCCATTTCAGCCCCTACGAGTTCTGATCCTACCACTGCTGGCGGAATAGACGGTCAGATTATATTTGGTGCGGTGAGCGGGGGAATCCCACCCTATGATTATTCTATTGATGGAGGTACAATCTATCAAAGTAATGGAACCTTTAATAATTTAGGTAGCGGCAATTATAATCTTCAAGTCAGAGATGCAAATAATTGTGTTCAGGTTTATGGGCCTCTAACTTTGAATGATCCCGGAAACATTAGCCCCGGAGGAATTAGCTTCGCCCCAAATACCTTTGATACTACATTGTGTAATGGAGAACCAAATCCTATTACAATCCAAAGCGATTCAGCAGCTTCAGGTGGAGGTGTAAATTATCAATGGCAAATCTCAACCAATGGTGTTTCATGGACAGATATATCAGGAGCCACAAGTACTTCATATACTATTCTTGGACCACATACAACACAGCGTTTCTACAGAAGAGAAACTACAAAAGGCGGTGATGTTGCATTTTCAAACTCTGTTCAAAGAAAAATTAATAATGGAAATACAATTAATATAACTGTTCCTTCACCCTTGGTTTGTGTAGAAGGCAACAATCAAATCATATCAGCCAGTCCGGCACCTTCAGGTGCACAAACAGGCGTTTTTTCAATCAGCCCAGGAAGCGGACTTACCGATAATGGCAATGGAACAGCTTCATTTAATCCCGGAGTTGCAGGTGTTAATTCGCATACAATCACCTATGACTTTACAAATGAATTTGGTTGCCAAAGTACAAATAATGCCAATGTAGATGTTGTTCAGAATAGCTCCGTAACAATTAGTCTTCCTCAAACCAATTATGTGACTACAGACCCTCCCGCTACTATAACAGGAACTCCTTCAGGAGGTACTTATTCAGGACCTGGTGTTGTGGGATCTCAGTTTAGGCCAAATATTGCTGATACCGGTTTGAATAGATTGTATTATCAGCAAGCTGATGTCAATGGTTGCGTTGGAATTGATAGTATTGATATTAATGTTAGTGTTCCCGGTGGTAGTATTTCAGGATTAAACTCGCCCTATTGTACTGATGATCCAATTTCTACCATTACTGGAGTTCCAACAGGTCCTGGAACTACTCCTATTGGTTTTGTTGGCAGTCCAATTCTGACTAATTATACACCAACTACAGCAGATTTAGATCCAAATGTAACTCCGAATACCTATCTTATACAATATCGCTACTTTGATCAGTTTTTCTCAATAATTACGGTGAGTGCATCGGTAACAGTCAATCCAAAACCAACGGCAACGCTTATTACAGGCGGAAGTACTACATTTTGTTTTGATGATCCGGTAAGAGTTTTAGGCGGTGCACCTGGTTCCGGAGATTTTATTGGAACAGGAATAAGTAACGATATAGGTACTTCAGCAGATTTCACTGCTTCAGTTGCCAATGTCGGGAACCACCTTATATCATTTATTTATACGGATGGCAATGGATGCGATGATACCGCTTCCGCTGTTTTTACTGTTAATCCCATTCCTAATCCAAGTATGAGCTTTGCACAAGCCGGTAATTATTGTTCCAATGATCCCACCGATTTAATCACTGGTTCACCCATACCAAATGGAACAACAACTTTTGGAACTTTCTCAGGTTCGGGATTGAGTAATAACAATGGAAATGGAACCGTCAATTTCACTCCGGGAATACCAACTTTGGGGTCTCAAACTTTTACTTATAGTTATACGAATTCATTTGGGTGTACAAATTCAGTTGATTCTGCAAAAGTTGTGAGTTTGGTACCTACAGCTACCTTGAGTGGTTTGGATGTCGATTATTGTGAAAATAGCTTAAACGATACGCTTTCAGGTGCAGGTTCAACATTCGGCACAGGTTATTTTCAGGGTGTTGGATTGGCCAATGCATCAATAGATTCTATAAGCGGAATTCTAAGTGTTTCAACACTTATTCCCAATACAGCGGATACATTCTTCTATGTTTTTACGGATACCATAGGTTGTACTGATACAGCATTTGGGACCACCACTATTAATGCATTACCCGTAGTGAGTGTTACCGTTTTGGATGATTCATTATGTATAGATGGAAA
Source organism: Cytophagales bacterium (assembly GCA_040218795.1). Taxonomy (GTDB): domain Bacteria; phylum Bacteroidota; class Bacteroidia; order Cytophagales; family CCMP332; genus CCMP332. Next base: position 271,064 of record JAVJQT010000010.1, read on the forward strand.
TTCAATTGATGTATTTGGCTCTCCTCCACCCATTGGTTTAGATCAAACACTTTTCAAAGGTGTTCAAAGTCAAATAGGCGCACAAGCAATATTTAGTCCTTCAAGCGCGGGAGTAGGCACTCATACTGTTACCTATATCTTTACAAAATTCCATCCGGGAAACAGCTGTAGGGATTCGGCATCCATTGACATTACGGTTAATCCATTACCACAGGTAGGATATGTATTTACAGATCAATTCACTGGTGATACAATAAACGATCTCAGATTTTGCGGAAATGAGGATAGCATTTTATTAATGGCAAATCAAATTGCAGGAGTGTACACAACTTCCAATTCTAATATTACAAATATTGGAGGCGGGCAGGCCTATATGAGTCCAAAACAAACCATTTCTCAATTTTCATCTGGACTTAAACAAATTCTTTATGGATTTACACATCCTGTGACCGGTTGTTACAACGATACGGCATTAACATTTGAAGTAAATAAAATACCGAATAATTTTGGTATTGCAGGTAATCCGAGTTCTGCATTCACCCTAGACCCGCCTTCTTTAAATAAATTTTGTACTGAAGATGATACCGTCGATCTGTTTAGATTCTATAAGCCTATTCCGGGAAATACAGGCACTGGCCTATTTAAAATTCTTCCAGATCCTGGTTCAAGTACAGGAGGATTAATCGGTAATCCGACAAGTGATTCTGTAAAATTTTTATCAGCTCTTCCTTCCGGAAATGATTATGAATTGAGATATGTTTTTACGGATACGGTTACGGGTTGTATAGATAGTGTAAGCAAATTAGTTGAAATCGAAGCCGAACCATTTCTCGGTGTGAGAGTCTTTAATTCGATTTTGACTCAACCAAATATCAATAATTTAAATAACGATACAATTCCTATCTGTGTCAATGGTGATTCGCTTTATTTCATTGGGTTAAACGATACTGCGCTTTCAGAGGTAAATTTCAATGAATCAATCTTTACTGATGTTACAGATGTTGGGGCCATTGGAATTAGTATAAATACAAATGGCGATTCTGTGTATACATTTTATCCTAAAAATACTAATATCACCGGATTTCATACTTTGCAATTTGATTATACTTCAAATACCGGTTGTCAGGATGTGTTTACATTTATTGTTGAAGTATTGGATACGCCCAATCTGGATTTATTAATAGATACAACCTTTTTAACTGTTACTGGCAATGACCCGGAAATATGTAAAAGTGTTGATACACTTATTGTAACTCCAATTTCCAATATGATCGGATTTGGATCTGTTAAGGTATCCAATACAAGTTTACCAATTGAGGCTTTTTCAAATACTGTTAATGGTCAACCCAATGATACTCTAATTTATTTTAAACCTAATGAAATATCACAGAGCATTGTAAATCCAATAAATTATATAATCGAATATTCTTTTACAGAAACTGAAAGTGGTCCACGCTGTTCAAGCAAAATATCTCAAAGTTTAATTGTAAATCCTTTACCTAGATTAACTAACAATAGTTTTAACCCTTCACCACGATATTGTGAATACGATACTATTGATTTAATATTCGGATTGGGAGGAATTACTCTTTTCGATTCAGGCTATTTTTCAGGCCCGGGTATTTTAAATTTTGCCAATGATTCGGCAACTTTTAATCCCCAGGCTATTACGGCTGCTTTTACAGATCAGGGTACAACTGATTCCATAAAATATACAGTTCTTAACGGATATGGATGTATTGATTCGCTGTCTAAAGCGGTAACTGTTTATCCCAAACCGGATATCGAATTTACAATACAGGATACTGTCAACTCTTTGTCGACTTTTTGCAGATCTGATCCTAGTAATTATATCATAATTGAAGATCAACCCAATGGGAATTTGGCGGGAAATACTTTCAGAAGAATTCCAAATGGTCAAAATCCAATTGGAAATGTATTTACACCCCTTCAACCGGTTGGTCCATTGACATTGTATATTGATTTTGTAACTCAATTCGGAGGATGTGTAGATACCGATAGTCAGGATATCTATATTTATGCCGACCCTTCTGCAGGTTTTATGGTCAACGAGTTTTGTATTACTGATCCGATTAATTTTATTGATACATCATTAAATAACAATACTCCGGGTAATCCCGCTGACTCAATTATTTCCTGGGAATGGGTTTTGGCGCCAAATGAGTTTTCAAATGTTCAAAACCCGACTTTTGATTATACATCGAAGGGACAGGGATCTTACAATATTGAATTGAAAGTTACAAACACAATTGGCTGTGAAGACGATACGGATAGAGATATTTTCTTTGGAGCACCTCCGATTGCCAAGTTTAATGTCAATGACATCTGTGAGGATATTGACATTCTATTCTCAAATAATTCGGATAATACTGATTCTGTAGGAAGCGGCGATTTCAAATGGAGATTGAGTCAATTCCCATTTGATCCAAACAATCTTATAGATACTTTTATAAATAGTGGAAGTTTTAATTATCAATTTAGCGACCCAGGGGCTTATGCTATGCAATTGGATTTAGCTTCAAGTTACGGATGCTCGGATGATACAATATTAAGACTTGACATTCGTCCGGTAATTGACCTTTCAAACGGCACCATATATACGTCGGATTTTGACAATGACAGTATCGAATGGCGCCCAGCTACGCTGAGCTCAGGATACAGCTGGGAACAAGCTGTTCCAAACAGCACCAAAATTAATACGGGGCCAAATGGAAGTAATCAGCAAGTATGGATAACAAATGCAAGTGGGTCCTATAACTCAGTAGAGAAATCCTATGTGGAAGGGCCATGTTTTGATTTTTCAAGGGTAAGACGCCCAATGATAATATTTGACTACTTCAGCGATCTGGCTGTAAATGATGGGGTTGTTCTACAGTATTCTAAGAACAGAGGTCAAAATTGGAGAACCATTGGTCTAGAAGAAACAGGATTAAATTGGTACAATGAAAGTTCAATTGCGGGAAACCCGGGTAATCAGGCATTGGGACAGGTTGGATGGAGCATTCAGGATTCTGTATGGAGAGAAGCCCGTCATCAATTAGATACCTTAAGAAATAACCCACCTCTTGGTTCCAATAATCCATTTGTTCGTCTAAGACTTGCCTTTGGAAGTTCTAATGCAAATGTTGGATCCAGAGAGGGCTTTGCTTTTGGAAATGTCCGGATTCAGGAAAGAGATAAACTGACTTTGATTGAGCACTTTACAAATATTAACGATCAAAATGCAAGACAAGGTGATAAAGATCACAATGAATTAATAAATACCTTAAGAAATAAATATGACATCCTGGACATACAATATCACACGGATTTTCCTGGACAGGATCCTGTTAATTTAGACAATTCTTTAGAGCAGGGTGCCAGATCTTTATTTTACGGCGTTTCAACTATTCCAAGGACTGTTTTTGAAGGAAATGTCTTTAATAATGTGACCTCTACATGGGTATCCAATGCCAATATTTTGGATGATGGAAAGCAAAAATTTGTGGCACAAAGAATTCTTAAAGATGCAAAGTTTGATATTGATTTGAGTGTTACTAAAACAAATAACAACCTCAACGGAACTGTTACCTTTACGGCTAAACAAAATCTGGTACAAGGAAGAGAGTACACAGCTTTCATTGCCGTTGTTGAAAAATTCATTCCTGTGAATTCTTTTAGTGGATCCAATCAAATACCTCAAGGCGTTGAATTTAGAAGTGTATTTAAAAAATTCCTGCCTCAGGCTTCGGGAACCAATATCAATACTATTAATGTGCTTGGAGATTCGCGATCCATTAATTTCAACTGGAATTATAACAACGTTTACAACTTCGATAGTATTTACGTAGTAGCGTTCATACAGGACAATGTAACCAGGGAAATCTATCAAGTAGCAAGCGATGATACGACTAATATTTGGGTGCCTAATTCTATTGACAATCAGCAGACATCAAATACATTTAACTTTAAATTATATCCGAACCCCAATAAGGGAACGTCGATTTTAGAATTTGAAGCTCCGGCTGAGGGAGAAGAAGTATTGACGATTTACAATCAAATGGGATATAAGGTATTTGAAGAGGAAATTTATTCCGGTACAAGGAGCGTTTTACTGGATCTCAAAGACCAGGCTTCAGGTGTCTATATTGTCCAAATTGCTCATCCGAAATACGGGATTACCAAATCGAGAATGGTTATTACCAGGTAATACTGAAATTGTAATAGAATAGCTTAATGCATGGCCATCATTGGAATTTGTGCCCTTAGCACAAGTTCCTTGCTCACACTTTTGTGAAAGAAACTCTCGAAAAACCCCATTTTATGTGGAATAACAGCAAGCATATTGGCTTTTTTTTTGAGGACAAAACTATTGATGGAATCCACAACATTACTCCCTTCTATCAATTCATAACTATGTGGGAAATCTTCCAGCTCAGCACAGATGGCCGCTTTGTTTGAAATTTTCATAATTTCATCAGATTTACCCACCGGAACTACGGAAACAATATGGATACTTGAATTATTCAATTCTGCCATCAATTTTAATGACTGCAACATTTTTGCATCAACGGGTTCAGAATATCCAATGGCAAGAACAATGTTATCCAGTTTTTTTATTTTTTCTTCATCAGGCAGAATAACGACTGGTTTACCTATGGATTTTATAATATCGGAGGCATTGCTCCCAATAAAAAGCTTTTCAAGACCGGTCGCTCCACAAGTACCCATCATGACCAAATCAACATTCTGGTCTTTTATCACTTGTTTGATTCCAAATTTCAGGCTACCACTCAGCGAAATCAAATCATAAGTAAAATCTTTTTCAGGAAATTCCTTCTTAACTGTTTCAATTTCATTTTTCAATCCTTTTTCAGAATTTTTTTGAAGTATATCGTCAATTGAAATAAACATTTCACTTGTAGAGGGAAGCAATTGATATGTATTTAGCAATATCACATGAATAGATTTTCCATTGATCATAGAGATCGCATACTTAAGCGCGTGATATGCATTTTTGGAAAAATCTGTGGGTACAAGTACTGAAATCATGTAAAATCGCTTGTAATAGTAAAAAAGGTCAACTATAAATGACCTTTTCACATATTTGTGACTTTACAAAAATGAACGGACACACCATGATCTGCGATGAGGCCAGTCAAAGCAAAAGGTGATTTTTATCAGTATTTAATTTTGGCTAATTCTTTGGGTTGAAGAATTGTGATGTTTCTTCCTTTAATAGAAATTAAGGATTCATCCTTAAATTCCGAAAGAGTTCTTATAACAGATTCTGTCGTTGTTCCTACCATACTCGCTAAATCGTCTCTGGAAATGGGCATGGAAAACTCATCTTTATCTTCCTCTTTATAGGTATTGAAAAGACTTACCAAAGCTGTGGCAACGCGTTTTCTTACGGTATTATATGCAAGGTTTAACAGTTGTTCTTCTTTATCCATCACATTTGAGGAAAGAAGTTTAATAAACTTATTGGCTACATCCCTATTGCTGTGAACCAAATCCAAAAAATCCATTCTCGGAATAACCAGTATTTCGGAATCTTCCATTACCATGCATGTATCAGGATGATTTGAATTTTCTAATATGGGTATATAACCTATAAAATCACCTTTCTTAAAAAGTCCGGTAATAAATTCTTTCCCATCTTCATTCATTTTGAACGTTTTGACCTTGCCTGAATTCACAAAATAAATCGAGTTAGGATAATCACCTTCGTAAAAAACAATCGATTTCTTTTTATAATTTCTGGTTTTTCGATCTTCAGAAAGTTTTTCGAGCTCCTTAATTCCTTTTACTTCTTCAATAAATTCTGCAATTCCCTCGGAACTCTGATCAAATTCTTTTTTGATCAATTCGCTTCTTTTCAACCTTGATTCGATAGTATCCAATAATTCCATCTCTTCAAAGGGCTTGGTCAAATAATCATCGGCCCCCATATTCATACCCTTTCGAATATCGGTTTTCTCGGTTTTTGCCGTTAGAAAAATAAATGGGATTGATGCTGTCAAAGGATTTTTAGAAAGCATATATAAAACGCCATATCCATCGAGTTCCGGCATCATAATATCGCAGATTATTAGATCTGGAATTAAGGTTTTCGCCTTTTCCACGCCAATCTTGCCGTTCTCTGCAGTTTCCACCTGATAATTTGCCAATTCTAATATCTCCTGTGTATTTTCCCTTACATCCGCATTATCTTCTATAAGAAGTATCTTGATCATTGTTCTTCTATTATGGTATCTATCTCTTTTTGGTCAAATATAACTGTAAAAATTGTACCTTTTTGAGGACTACTTGTAAAGCTGATTTGCCCACCCATTAATTCAACGTATTTCTTTACAATATTCAAACCCAATCCCGTTCCCTGAATGTTAGAAGCATTTTTTGCTCTAAAAAAACGGTCAAATAAAAATTTTTGTTCTTCCATTGGTATTCCAATTCCGGAATCTTCAACAGATATTTTCAAATTTGAATTTGAGATCTCAGAATTGAATCTGATTTCACTATTTTCAGCAGAATATTTCAGGGCATTAGAAAGTAAATTGGTAATGATATTTCTCAATATGCCTTTATCTATTTCAAAATCCTCGCTTTCACCGCTGTGCTGGAAATTAATGTTCTGACCATTTTTTGCCTGACTTTGCATTTCCTCTGTAATTTCCATCGCCAAGTGTCGAATTGAAATTCTTTCCTTGTGGACTGAAATTTTTCCTTCTTCGAGTTTTCCCAATGAAAGGAAGTCATTCAATATGTTGGTCAAATTGGAAACAGAAGATTTAATTCTTGAAATATGTTTTTCAATCTTTTCGGGATTTTCATTTTCAAGATATTTTTTTATCAAAGACACAGAAGAGAGAATGGTACTTAAAGGAGTGCGAAACTCATGAGATGCCATTGAAACAAATCTTGTCTTCAATTCCCCCAGGTCTCGCTCTTTTTTAAGTGCGTTTTTAATATTTTCTTCAACCATTTTTGATTCTGTAACATTCTGTTCCACAACCATAATTTGACTTATTTCTCCATTAATATCTTTTAAGGGAACAGCATTTAACAAGTAGAAGTTATTTTTTTGATTAACCTCGATTTTTTTTAATTCTCCTTTGAATACATCCATCAATGCATGTTTGGTGTCTTCTTTTATTTCCGGCGCTAGCCGGTCGAGTAAATTAGTGCCAATTAACATTTCGCTTGTAACACCCAGTTCATATAGTTCTTTTCCTTCTACAAACACATAATCGAGGTTTTTATCAAAAACGCTAATGGTGCCCTTTGGAAAATTTCGGGCAATGATTTTATAGAGTTCCTGACTCTCCTGAAGTAAACGCTGTGCCTGCCTGATTTCCTTATTTTGTTCTTCTAATTTTTTATTGGCGCTTCCAAGATTTTCTACGGCTTCGGTGAGCTTTTCTGTTCTAACTTCCACCATTTTTTCCAGTTTATTGGCATAGAGTTTCAGTTTTTCACTTGCTTCTATTCTATCCGTAATATCCTGGCCTGAACATAGTACAGCGCGGGTTTCTCCATTTTCATTTTTTAAGGATGAATTCAACCATGATATAATCTTTTCTCCTCTGTTTTTTGTTTTAACCCTGAATTCAACCGTGTGCATCTCAAGGTTTTTCTGATGAAATGCCTTATTAAAAAATGCCTTAGCAAGTTTGACATCTTCCGGGTGTACAAAATGTTCAAACCAGTTTGTATTTAATATATCCTCTTCTTTAATGCCTAAAAGTTCTTCACCGGATCTATTTAATAACTCAACATTTCCTTGTCTGTCAATAACCAGAAATATTGCACTGGCAACATCCAAATACATTTGAGCAGTTTCTTTTTCTTTATGAAGTTGGCGGTCCAGTTCCCATTTTTTGCTGATATCAGTAATCATAGCCATCACAAACAACTCACCTTCACGCTTAAAATGATTCAAACTTATTTCCACGGGGAGCTTATCACCATTTTTCTTTTTTGCGAATAGCGTCATTCCTGCACCCATTGTTCTGACAGAAGGCCTCGAATTATAATTTTTTCGATGCGTTTTGTGAATATCTTTCTTTTCATTTGGAATCAGATCTTCAATTTTCATTCCTTCCAGATGCTCCGATTCGTAGCCAAAAATTTTATTAGCACTTGGATTGGCCAATACAATTTTTCCTTCTGTGTTACTTATTATTAATCCCTCTCCCGCTGCCTCAAATAATTGCTTATAGATACCGGCAAATTTTTGATCTATTACTGAATTATCTTTTCTCTCCATTATGAAATTTGTATCAAAGAAAATACCTCTCGTCCAATTTCAAAAATTACATTAGAAATCAGTGCGAATTTTAAATATGATTTAAATCATACCTCATTTTGCTATGGGTCATCTACGCAATTTTATAAAACAGAGAATTTAGAGCCTGATTTATGAAACCAATTACTGATATTCAGGTAAAAAATAAATGTTACCATTGTGGTGATGCATGCAGTTCATCAGATGCGGTTTCATTCGATGATAAAAACTTCTGTTGTAGGGGTTGTAAAACAGTCTATGAAATACTCAATCAAAATGATTTATGCACCTATTACAACATTGACGCTAATCCAGGAATAAATCCAAAAATAAAATCGTCTGAAAAATTTGATTACCTCGACGACAAGGAAATAATCACCAAACTCCTGGACTTCAAAAATAATAATCAGGCCAGAATTCAATTCTTTTTGCCCCAAATTCACTGTGCCTCATGTGTATGGTTATTGGAAAAACTGTATAAACTGAACAAGGGAATTAATCAGTCCAGTATAAATTTTCCAAAAAAAACGCTAAGTGTATCTTTCGAATTAGACAAAATAAGTTTAAAAGAACTGGTGATATTGCTGGCATCGCTGGGTTATGAACCTGCCCTTTCTCTAGCGGATACAAAAAAGAAAACCAATTCTTTTCATAACAGAAAGTTATATTATCAAATTGGAGTCGCCGGTTTTTGCTTTGGCAATATTATGCTTTTCAGCATGCCGGAATATTTCGATTTTACTGGAGATTTAAGTAGAAATTTCAAAGATTACTTCGCTTATATCAATCTGCTTTTTGCTATTCCCGTACTGTTTTATTCTGATCTGGATTATTTTAAATCGGCATTAGGTGGATTGAAGAGAAAAATAATAAATCTTGACTTTCCACTGAGTTTGGGGATGATTACCTTGTTTCTAACCTCTTCCTATGAAATTATAAGCGCTCAGGGTCCCGGTTATCTTGATTCCTTCACAGGCCTCATCTTTTTTCTATTATTGGGAAAGGCATTTCAACAAAAAACATTTCAAAACATATCCTTTGAAAGAGACTATAAATCCTATTTCCCCTTATATGCGAATCTTATAAAGAACAATGCTCATACCAGTATTCCTTTAGAAAAACTAAAAAAAGGGGATAGAATATTGGTGCGTAATCAGGATCTTATTCCTGCAGATGGGATATTGCTTAAAGGAACTGCCTACATTGATTACAGCTTTGTAACCGGCGAATCGACACCTGTTTATAAGGAATTGGGTGAAATTATATATGCAGGCGGAAAGCAGGAAGGAGCATCATTGGAGATTGAAATAATCAAAGAAGTATCCAATTCCTACCTAACCGAATTGTGGAACAAACAGAATTTTAAAAAAGAAAAAATAACAGGTTTAAAAACATTGGCAGATTCCATTGGCAAATGGTTTACCATATTTGTTCTGTCCACAGCGGTGATTGCCGGAATTTTCTGGTTGCCGGATCTTGGACAATCCATTAAAATATTTGCCGCAGTTTTAATTATTGCCTGCCCATGTGCTCTCGCTTTAACTATACCATACACTTATGGCAATACAATTAGAATTCTGGGTAATGCTGGATTTTATTTAAAAAACAGCGATGTAGTAGAACAGCTTGCACAATCAAATTTTCTGGTTTTTGATAAAACCGGAACACTCACAGAAACAAATAATATTGAAATTGAATTTATTGGCGACAACCTAAGTGAAAAGGAATTGGCTTATACTAAATCACTATGTGCTCTATCCAATCATCCTGCCAGCAGAAAACTAAATGAAATATTAGAATCTGAAATTCTGCCTATAATGGAATTTCGTGAAGAAATTGGACAGGGCATTGAAGGGAAAATTAATGGCCAAAATATCAAAATCGGATCTCCTGAATATTTGGATCTACCGGAAAATCCGGGAGTACATATTTCGATTGATGGCAAATATAAAGGGCGATATGTCTTTCACAATAAACTGAGAAAGGCGAGTTTAACACAGCTTCCGGAACTCGCTAAAGATTATCAAATGGCGCTTTGTTCCGGTGATACAAATAAGGATGAAAAATTACTTTCTGAATTATTACCTGAAAACTCGGACTTGCTCTTTAATCAAAAACCCATTGATAAGCTAAATTTTATAACAAAACTTTCAAAGAGCGGTAAGAAAGTAATAATGATAGGTGATGGCCTTAATGATGCCGGTGCATTGAAATCAAGCCATGTTGGAATTTCCATGACGGATAATACCGGTCATTTTTCTCCGGCAAGTGATGTAATTATGGACAGCTTGTCCTTTGATAAACTAAGGAAGGTTTTAAAATTCAGCAAATTCAGTGTCAATACAGTTATAGTGGGATTTATCCTATCTGCCGCTTACAATATAACAGGATTGTATTTTGCAATACAGGGCTTATTAACACCCGTATTCGCTGCGATTTTAATGCCATTGAGCTCTATAACAGTAGTCGTTTTTTCAACTGTAACAACAAACGTCATGGCCAAAAAACTAAGCATTAAATGATATGGAAATAATTTTTCTAATGATTGCAATAAGTATACTAATGGCCTTGATATTTCTTGGTGCATTTCTTTGGTCGGTGAAAACCGGTCAATTTGATGATGAGGTAACACCCTCGATACGAATTTTATTCGATGATAATGATTCAGAGCAAAAACTTAATAATAAATAGATATGGGAATAGAACGTTTCAACTATGATAATAAGATTGTAAAGTATTTTATAATCGCTTCGGTCTTATTTGGGATCGTCGGAATGACAGTAGGATTATGGGTCGCCCTGCAATTCTATATTCCGGAATTAAATCTTAATCTGCAATACACCACGTTTGGCAGAATCAGACCTTTGCACACCAATGCGGTTATTTTCGCTTTTGTCGGCAATGCCATATTTGCGGGCGTGTATTATTCTTTGCAAAGACTACTTAAAGCCCGAATGTTTAGCGATTTATTGAGCTGGGTGCATTTCTGGGGTTGGCAAATTATAATCCTTGCAGCTGCCATTACCCTGCCTTTAGGAATAACTACGTCAAAGGAATATGCCGAGCTTGAATGGCCTATAGATATTGCCATAGCACTCGTCTGGGTTGTTTTCGGTATAAATATGCTCGGAACGATCATAAAACGTCGTGAAAGACATTTATACGTTGCTATTTGGTTCTATATCGCAACATTTGTCACTGTGGCGGTACTTCATATTTTCAATAGTCTCGAATTACCTGTCAATTTATTCAAGAGCTATTCCGCTTATGCCGGTGTACAGGACGCCCTGGTTCAATGGTGGTATGGGCACAATGCGGTAGCCTTCTTTTTGACTACACCCTATTTAGGTCTAATGTATTACTACCTGCCAAAAGCAGCCAACAGACCGGTTTATTCATATAAACTTTCCATCGTCCATTTCTGGACTTTGATTTTCATTTATATCTGGGCAGGGCCTCATCATTTGCTTTATACTTCCCTTCCCGGTTGGGCACAGGCATTGGGTACCGTATTTTCCATTATGTTAATTGCTCCTTCCTGGGGTGGTATGGTGAATGGTCTTTTAACCTTAAGAGGCGCCTGGGATAGAGTGCGCGAAAGTGCAATTCTGAAATTTATGGTAGTAGCCGTCACCTGTTATGGAATGGCCACTCTTGAAGGGCCGCTTTTATCATTAAAAAATGTAAATGCAATTGCGCATTATACAGATTGGATTCCAGCACATGTTCACGTTGGTGCTTTGGGCTGGAATGGATTCCTGACCTTTGGTATGCTTTATTGGATGGTCCCAAAAATGTGGAAGACCAAACTGTTTTCAGAAAAATTGGCCAATGTCCATTTTTGGCTGGGTACGCTTGGAATAATTTTCTGGGTATTGCCAATGTATTTCGCAGGCTTTACACAGAGCTTAATGTGGAAAGAATTTACACCCGACGGTTTTCTTAAATACAGTAATTTCCTTGAAACAGTAACTCAAATTATACCAATGTATTTCTTGCGATCCCTGGGTGGCACATTATATCTGATTGGTGTATTTGTGATGACTTATAATTTGTATAAAACAGCTATGGCCGGACAATTTGTGGCCAATGAAGAAGCTGAAGCACCTGCACTTGAAAAGAATCCTACATTTAGCGGTGATGATACCTATTGGCATAGGTTATTGGAAAGAAAACCAATGTTGTTAACTGTTTTATCGGCCATTGTGATCCTTATAGGTGGTCTGGTTGAAATAGTACCCACATTGATGATCAAATCCAATATCCCTACAATAGCCAGTGTAAAACCATACACCCCACTTGAATTGCATGGACGTGATATTTACATTAGAGAAGGTTGTGTAGGCTGCCATTCGCAAATGATTCGTCCATTCAGATCTGAAACAGAGCGTTATGGAGAATACTCAAAAGCCGGAGAATTTGTTTATGACCATCCATTCCTCTGGGGTTCAAAACGAACGGGGCCCGATCTGCATAGAATTGGCGGAAAATATCCTGACTCCTGGCATTATCAACATATGTTAGAACCGAGTTCAATTTCACCCGGATCTATTATGCCGGCCTATCCTTGGTTGTTCACCCAAACAGTGGACATGGGCCAAACAGGTCCTAAAATAAGTACACTGAGAAAATTAGGTGTGCCATATGAATTGGGGTATGAAGAAAGCGCAAACGAAGACCTCATCAATCAAGCCAATGAGATTGTCACGAGTCTTCAAGTTGATAATATCAATACCATTGCTGAAACTGAAATTGTTGCACTGATCGCCTATTTACAGCGTCTTGGTACAGACATAAAAGTAAATGAAGATCAGGCCATGTTAAATTCAAAAGAATAAGACCATGTATAAATATATAATTTCAGGAATAGATGGCGCTCAAAATTTTGGGCTGATATCACTGGTGATCTTTATAACTTTTTTCGTGCTATTGTTGATTTGGACTTTTAGCACAGGGAAAACCTATATTGATCATATGCGAAAATTACCTCTCGAAGATGAAAATGAAAATAAAACTCTAAAGACTGACAATCATGATTAATAATATATATAAAATTGGCGGCCGTTTAATTGGAATTCTGATTCTTGGATTTGGAACAATATTGCCGACAAATGCTCAATCAGAAGAAATAATGGAGCAGGTTGAACCGGGATTTTTTGAGACATTAATGTCCATGGATCCCTTGTTGCTAACCGTTTTAATTCTTATTGCGACTGTTATGGTTCTATTGCTTATAACGCTTACCCTTATGGTAAATACAGTTAGTTATATGCAAAGAGCGATCGAAAAACAAAAGGCCCCGGCCGGTGAATTTGTTGAACCGCCGACGCTCTGGGAAAGAATGAAAGAAAAACTGATCACCGGTAAATTGTATGCAGAGAAAGAGGAGAGAACATCAATGATGCTCGATCATGATTATGATGGAATTAGGGAAATGGATTATGGAATGCCGCCATGGTTAACGGCAATTTTTGCAGGTACAATTATTTTCGCTATTGCTTATCTTGTTCAGTTATGGGGCATAGGAAATATTCAGGATCAGATTACGGAATATGAGAATGACGTAAAACAAGCAGAAATTGCAATTGCAGAATGGAGAGATAAACAATCCAACCTCATCGATGAAACTTCAGTGGAATTCATCAATGACGAATTGGTTTTAGCTCAAGGCAAAGAAATTTATCTCAAGGAATGCAAAGCATGTCACCAGGAAGACGGAGGCGGAAGTGTGGGACCAAATTTGACGGATAATTATTGGATTCACGGTGGATCTATCTCGGATATATTTTCGACCATCAAATACGGTGTTCCCGAAAAAGGTATGATTTCATGGCAGACGAAATTAAATCCGGGAGAAATGCAAAGTGTTGCCAGCTATATTAAAACATTGGTTGGAACTACGCCGGTCAACCCAAAAGATCCTCAGGGCGATTTATATGAATCTGAAGGGACAAATAATTCAAATTCTGAAGAAATTAATGATGATGATGCTATGTCCGATACACTAAATCTATCAGACACCTCGGAAATTTAGATTCATAAATTATTTTGACCTTTTATCTAAAAGCAGGAATGAATTCCTGCTTTTTTTATTTCCATGCTTTATTTCTTAGAAAAAATAGTGCTATTTTTAATTAGCCGACCTTTCAAAGCGAATCTCTTCGCATCATTTTAATTTTAATAATTTGAAAAAAATACTACTTATTACCTTTCTATTTATATCTATTAATATTTCTGCAAGGCAATTGCTGGTGCCTCAAAATTTCAGTACAATTCAACTTGCCATTGATAGCGCTGTTTCCGGAGATACCGTTTTAGTGGATAATGGTCTTTATTATGAAAATATTACCATTTCTTCCAAAGACATATTGCTGACTTCAAACTATCTGTTCACTTCAAACTTTGCAGACATACATAACACAATAATTGATGGAAGCAATCCTTCAAATCCTGATACGGCAAGTGTGCTTAGGATAATCAATGGCTGTGGAAGCAATATGATATTTCAGGGATTTACTTTGAGAGCGGGATTGGGTACACCATTTAATTTAGTAGCTAATCAGGTATTTATAGAAGGTGGTGGAATTGCAATTCAAAATTCTTCCCCTGAAATAAGATTTAATTACATTACCGATAACCATTGTTTAATCAATACGGGTGGTATAATTAGCTCCGGAGCCGGTGGTATCCATACCTTCTTTGACAGCGCTTTTATTCACAATAATATCATTGAAGGAAATACGGGTTTGTATGGAAATGGTGTTGTACTTAATAATTCAAAAGGTATTTTTTGTAATAATCTGTTATATAATAATCGGGGAGCCAGTCAATTTGGAGGAGGTGGTATAATGGTTTTCTGTACGGTTGATTCTACTTCATGCAGGGTAATCAATAATACCATAGTGTCAAACCTGGCAGTTTCCGGATTTGGCGGCTTTGCCGGAAGTGCGGGGGGCCTATTTAACATTGACTGTGATAATACTATTTTAGAAAACAATATTATTTATGGCAACTATCAGAAATTTGGTGACGAAATTGCCAATTCAAATGGACAGTTTTTTCAGACAACTTACAATACTACCGGTGGTACATTAAGCGGTATCAATTACAATTTTAATCCTGATTTCAGAGATTCCTCCTTTTTAGCTATTTCAGGAAGTGCTTCATTGGACAGTGGAAATCCCGATTCACTTCATAATGATTTGGAAGATCAATCCAATCCCGGAAATGCTCTATTTCCCTCGCAGTCTACGATTAGAAATGACCTTGGTATATACGGAGGTCCTTATGCAGCCCTTTTGCCAATTATTGAGAAACCGATTTATAATCAATCAAGAAATCAGTTTAGCTATACCAATCCTTCTTCCAATGATACTATCATAAGCAGTTTTACAATTCGAAATCTTGGATCTACCCCACTTATTATCGATAGTTTAGAATTTATGAATAAGGACGCTGTAATTCATTTTGACACTATTTCAGGCTTAACAATTAAACCCCTGAATTCTCAAACAATTTCCTTAAAGTGGAGCTCCCTTAACCTTGCCAATGATACTTTAATCATATATCACAATGATACTTCTTTGGGAAGTAGCTCAGATATATTCTTTAATGTGCTCATAAGTGATTTATTAACATTTGATCAATCTGAAAATATTAAAGTTTTCCCCAATCCAATTTCTGATTTTGTTACAATTAATATTTCAAAATCAGAAACACTCGAATTAAAAATAAAGGATATCTACGGACGCATTATTGACATTCATACAATTACAGAAAGTAAAAAAATTGACTTGCGAAATCTTAATTCCGGACTGTATTTATTTCAATTTAATGGAATAAAAAATACCATCGTTAAAGTATTGGTTCAATGATCTATTGATAAAATAAAAGGAAAGAAAAACCAAATAGTCTAGTGCTGCAATTCGAGGACGCGTTTTAAATCAAATTTAAATATGCTGCCTTTTCCGGGTTCACTATATATTTGAAAAGAACCCTTATTTCTTTCAATCAGATCTTTGCAAAGCTTTAAACCTATTCCAGTGCCTTTTTCACCATCGGTACCATAAGTTGTAGTGTATTGCTGTGAATTTAATAATTTGTCAATATCCTCAGGCTCAATTCCGACACCATTATCATTAACTGAAATATCTACAATATCCCCTTTTTCCTCTGCTTTTATTTCAATTTTTCCATTTTCATTGGTGAATTTTACAGCATTGTTTACCAGGTTTCGGAGTACTATTCTCAGTTGATCCTGATCCACTTTTACTAAAATAGAATTATTACATTCAATATTGAGATCAATATTTTTAGGGTCTGCGAGTTCTTTATAAAAAGGACGTTCAGCTTCTAAAAAAGACATGAGTTTCAGTTCCGTCGAATTGGTGTACAATCCATCCATTTGAGACTTAGACCAGGTCAGAAGGTTATTCAATGTAAAAAGCATGGTTTCAGACCTTTTACCGAGTTTCTTAATATATTCTTTGAATTCTTCTTCTGAAATAGTGTCGGATTTAGACAAATCCATCAGCATATTTAAATTCTCTAATGGGCTCTTTAGGTCATGGCTGATAATATTAAAAATTTGATTTTTTGCGGCATTCGTTTTCATAAGTTTATCCGCCTGCAAATGAATTTTATCTTTTTGTTGCTGAATTTCTTGATTTTTAATTCGAATGTCTTTTCCAATTTTTTCAATTCTCAGATTCGCTTCTTTTAGTTTTTTATTTTTCCAGATTGAGACAAGGAAAATACCTAGTACAAACACTATAAGACATATAGAAATGGTAAGGATAATCCTCTGAAAACTCAATTCTTCAAAAAACTTTTCTTCAAGCATTTTTTGTTCATGAGCAAATTCATATTGATTGGCGAGAAGTACAGTTTTTTGTTCATTTTCTTGTTTGTGCAAGCTGTCGATGCGAGCGTTATAAATATTTAGATAATTATAGGCACTTTCATAATCACCTAACAAGGCATTCGATTTATACAGGGCTATGTAGGCTTTATTTATATCTGTCGATATAGAATATTTTTTAGCATTTTGAAGCGCTTTATGTGCATAAATCAATGCGGCTTCAAAATCTCTGTTCACCCTGTTAATCTCACTTTGTAAATTATATACTTTGGAAAGAATATAGATGTTGTTGTTGGCAATACACTCTTTTTCTATTTCTTCGAGTTCATAAGCCGCTACATCAATTTTGTATTGCAAATAATGAATGTTGGCAATGTTGAATTTTGCTTGTATAAAAAGTGAAAATTGTTCAGTTTCTTTAGAAAGCGAAATAGCTTTTTGGGAATAGTACAATGCGCTGTCAAATCTTTTCATTCCGATATAAGCGCTGGTGAGGTCATTATATGTAAAAACTATTCCAATCGAATCTTTAATTTCTTCTTTTATTTTTAGACCTCTTCTGAAATATTTAATTGAATTACTGTAATTATTTTGATCCAAATAGACCATCCCCAGATTTGAATAATCCAATGACTTTCCTGCTAAATTGTGAATGTTGTTATTTATTTCAAGCGATTTTAAATGTTCGAGTGTCGCCTCCTCATAAAATCCACTATTTCTGTAAATTATTCCCTTGTTATTGTATGCTCTGGATTCTCCAATTTTGTATTCTATCTCTTTGGCCAGAATAATTGCTTCATTATTATATTTTGGAGCTAATTGTGGATTTGAAAAGATATAATCAAAGGTCAAATTGTTGAGGATATCGACTCTTTGCTTTTTACTTATTTCTTCATTTAGTTGTTTCTCGAGCTCTTCAATAGAATCGTATTCCTGGGAAATTAAATGACTATTTATAAATAATAAGAAAACTAATAGTAAAGGAATTCGGAGTTCTGAAGACAATTTTTATCGAGTTTTATACTGATTATAAATCTAGATAAAGTTGTGTATTTAATTTTGCTTTAAAAGTTGAATCTTAATTAAAAAAGTACATTCAAGAAAATCTTAAAGCGCCTCTCTTTTGATGATTTCCACGACTTCCGGATTCAACAAAGTAGATATATCCCCAAGATTTGAAGTTTCCTTTTCAGCAATTTTTCTTAGGATTCTGCGCATTATTTTGCCGGATCTGGTTTTTGGCAAATCAGGAACAATTTGAATTTTATCCGGTTTTGCAATCGGTCCTATGGTTCTTGAAACAAGTTCCAGAATTTCATGTCGTAATTGATTTTCGTCCCGGGGTTTTTCATAGGTTGTAACATATGCATAAACAGCATTTCCTTTAATATCATGAGGAAAACCAACGACAGCAGTTTCTGCAACATTTTCGTGTTCATCAATGGCATTTTCAATTTCAGCTGTACCCAAATTATGGCCAGAAACAATTATAACATCATCTACCCTTCCGGTAATCCTGTAATAGCCATCTTCATCTCTTCTCGAGCCATCGCCGGTAAAATACTTGTTAACAAAAGCTGAAAAATAAGTTTGCTTAAATCGCTCATGATCCCCATAAATGGTTCTAGCAATGGAAGGCCAGGGAAACTTAATGCAAAGTCGTCCCTGAATACCGTTTCCATCTATTTCTAAGCCATTTTCATCAACAATACAAGGTTGTACCCCAGGAAGGGGTAGCGTTGCAAACGATGGCTTTGTAGGCGTAATTCCGGCTATGGGCGAAATCATAAACCCTCCGGTTTCTGTTTGCCACCATGTATCCACAATAGGACATTTGTTATTGCCGATGTGATCGTGATACCAATGCCATGCTTCTTCGTTTATGGGTTCTCCAACCGTGCCCAATACTCTTAAAGAAGACAGATCGTGTTTTTTTACAAATGATATGTCTGCTTTTTCCAAGGCCCTAATCGCCGTTGGCGCTGTATAAAATATATTGATTTTATGTTTTTCCACGACTTCCCAGAAACGACCCATATCGGGCCAGGAAGGTACCCCTTCAAACATCACAGTTGTGGCTCCGGCAGATAATGGGCCATAAACAATATAAGAATGGCCTGTTATCCAACCAATGTCAGCTGTACACCAATAGATCTCTCCCGGTTTGTACTGAAAAGCATTTAAAAAAGTATATGTAGTATATACCATATAACCCGCACAGGTATGAACCATTCCTTTTGGTTTTCCTGTTGAACCGGAGGTATAAAGAATGAATAGCATATCTTCCGCATCCATTTCTTCTGCTTTGCACTCTGTGCTTTGATCTTTTAGAGCATCGATCCACCAAATATCACGTCCGGGCTTCATTTCAATTGGGTCGCCTGTTCTTTTATACACCAGACATTTTTCAACAGATGAACATTTTTCAAGGGCTTCGTCTACAATATTTTTGAGATTTAGAGTTTTGGCCCCTCGATATGAGCCATCAGCAGTTAAAACCAGTTTACAGCTCGCATCATTGATTCTATCAGCAAGTGAATTCGAAGAAAAACCGGCAAAAACGACAGAGTGAATTGCTCCTATTCTTGCACAGGCGAGAACTGCTATCGCCAATTCGGGGATCATCGGCATATAAATACATACCCTGTCACCCTTAGCTACCCCGAGACTTTTAAGTGTATTTGAAAAAATATTTACCTTTTGATAGAGTTCATTGTAGGTGATTTTAACTGCTTTTTCATTTGGATCATTGGGCTCCCAAATAATAGCAGTTTTATCGCCTTTGTCAACCAAATGTCTGTCGATACAGTTTTCTGTTATATTCAGTTTTGCTCCTTCAAACCATTTGACCTCGGGTTTTGTAAAGTCCCAGCTCAATACATTGTCCCATCTTTTTCGCCATGCAAAGGACTCGGCTACCTGGGACCAAAAAGTTTCCGGCTTTTCAACACTTTCGCGATAACTTCTCAGATAATCTTCAAGACTGTAAATTCTATGTTTCATTTTGAGCTGTTTTAAAGGGCGCAATTAATGAGAAAGATCAATCTCATAATTTTTGCAATTTAATTCAAATCTTATTTGAATTATCGAACTCCGCTTTTAGCGAAACCGTGTTAAGATGGATTTAACAGCAGCGGCGTAAGAATGCCCAAATAAATTTACATGTACCAGCAGTGGGTATAAATTCCAGATATCCTTTCTTTCCGAATAACCTTCTTCCAATGGCCAGTGTTCATTATAGCTGTCATAGAATTCAGAGTCAAAACCGCCAAATAATTCAGTAAATGCAATCTCTATTTCTCTAAATCCATAATAGACTGCCGGATCGATTAAACATGGCATTCCTTCGGAATCAACCATAAGATTACCACTCCACAAATCTCCATGAATAAGAGAAGGGCGGATGTTCTCAGGGCAGATTTGGTTTAGAATCCTGAACATGTTGTCCAATTCTATGCGATCCGATTTATTAAAAAACCCAGAATCGTAGGCCATTTTAAATGTGAATTCAATTCTGTTTTTCCTATAAAACTCAAGCCAATCCGATGATTCAGAATTGATTTGATTTAATGAGCCTATGTAATTATTATGATCAAGACCGTATTTTTCGTTAGTATTCTGATGAAGTTCAGCCAAACCATGTCCAAGATTTTCCCAAAAATTAAGGCTGCGGTGTGCCGGTCTAATATTTTCCAGTATTAAAAAAATATGATCCTTATTTTCTCCTGCTAAAATTGGTTTGGGCACTTTCAAATTATGCTTAGCAGAAATTAATAAGTTTAAGCCCATAAGTTCTCTTTCAAACATTTTAGGGTACATTTTCTTTGAATTCCATTTAACGAAATAGTCACCAATGTTTGTTCTTAAGACACCTGTTTTATTTATACAGCCTCCGGAACTGAATTTAAAATCTTCAAGCTTGATTTCAGTTTTGAAAAAAGACTCTAAGTTACTTTTAATTGAATTCTGCAAATTGCCGGGAATTGTCTTTATCATAATGATTTTAATCCATCATTTCCTAAACTGATGAATGTCATAATTAACTATTTGCCGCCCTTTTAGATTTGTAAAGGTTTTAAAAAAAAATTGCATGGGCGAACCGAAATCTGCCTATTTCGAAGAAGAACTTTACGATAAGTTTAGAAATACGCCTTCTACAGTAAATGATGATAATAAAAGAAGATGGATTTTTCCTAAAATGCCTTCGGGTAAATGGCATGGCTACAGGTTAATCCTCGGCTATACTATTTTGCTAACTTTTGTGGCTCTTCCGTTTATCCAATACAATGGAAAACCATTTTTTCTTGTAAATATCTTCGATCGCAAATTCATTTTTTTTGGACAGGTTTACTGGCCACAGGATATCTTTATCATAGTTATAGGCGTCTTAACACTTATGGTTTCTATAATACTCTTTACCGTTGTATACGGAAGGGTATTTTGCGGCTGGACCTGTCCGCAGACCTTGTTTATGGAATTAGTTTTTCGCAAAATAGAATACTTTTTCGAAGGAGATTACAGACAGCAAATGAAATTGAACAGCATGCCCTGGAATGCTGAAAAAATTAGAAAAAAAGGATTAAAACATCTGTTTTTTATCTTCCTATCAATATTTTTTGGACACATTGTAATGGCATATTTGGTCGGTATGCCGCGAGTTTTAGAATTGATAAGCTCAAATCCATTAGACAATCTGGCCGGTTTTTCCGGTTTGGTAATATTCACCGGCATATTCTATTTGGTTTTTAGTCAGGTTCGGGAAATTGTTTGTACTGTTATTTGTCCTTATGGGCGACTTCAGGGGGTCTTGTTAAATAAAGAGTCCATGGTCGTAGCTTATGATTATAACAGAGGAGAACCGAGAGGAAAAATTAAAAAAGGAGCAGACAACAGTCATACCGGTGATTGTATTGATTGTAAATTATGTGTTCATGTATGTCCTACCGGTATAGATATTCGCAATGGTACGCAGATGGAATGTATTAATTGCACTGCCTGCATTGATGAATGTAATTCTGTGATGGATAAAATAAAAAGGCCGAGGGGACTCATAAGATTTGATTCCATTCAGGGAATTGAAAATAAAATTCCATTCAAATTTACAGCTAGAGTGGCGGCTTACTCATTGGTTTTACTTGTACTCCTTGGAGCCTTTGGATTTTTCACCACCACAAGAACAGATGTAGAAACTACGGTTATGAGGGTACCGGGCCAACTCTATCAAAAAACCGATGATGGTAAAATTAGTAATCTGTTTAACCTTCAGATTGTCAATAAAACCTTTAATGAAAAATCTGTTAAAATTGAGCTTGGAGAAGGCTTTGAAGGTGAAATCAAAATAATCGGAGGGGATGAAATTATCGTTCCTGCTCAAGGTTCGGTTGAAAGTGTATTTTTTATTGAAACAGAGGAAAAAAACATAACAGAAATGAAAAATAAGGTCAATATTTTGGTATTAGAAGGAGATGAAGTCTTAACAAGAGATAAAACGAACTTTTTGGGACCTGTAAGAATTATATCGCAATGAGAATGAACTGGGGAAATAAACTACTGATCTCTTTAATCGTATTTGCCGGAATAATGGCTACCATGGTTACAATTGCGATGAGAGAAAATATTGATCTGGTGGATGAAAACTATTATCAGGAAGAAATCGAATATCAGGATCGTATAGATCAAATGACCAATAATATTGAGGCGGGTGCTCTTAAAATAAGATTGGATAAGGAATCATCAAGTATTGTTTTAAAATTTAATGATAAAATTGAAAATGGTCTCATTCATCTTTTTAGACCTTCAAATGCCAATGAAGATCAAAAAATCCAATTGTCAACGGATGAAAATGGTCTTCAATTGATCTCTTATAAGGGTTTAATATCAGGCTTGTGGCGTATAAAAATCGAATGGAGCGCCGAATCCGATGAATATTACTCAGAACAGGTATTAAATATTCCTTAAATGTTATTTGCTGCATTGACCATGGGCTTTTTAGGTAGTGCACATTGTATTGGTATGTGTGGACCTTTGGCACTTGCAATGCCTTATGGCCGATTTGGTGGAATTAGAACCTGGATAGCCAGATTAGTATATCAAAGCGGGCGACTAAGTACCTATTTCATTTTAGGTCTCATTTTAGGAGTTATTGGATTTTCATTCAATCTGGCGGGAATTCAACAGTATTTTAGCATCGGCTTGGGTATTATGCTGATAGCAGTTCTTTTCATTCCAATGCTGTTCAGAAATAGCCTGATAATGAAGCGCTATTATATTTTTGAAATTTGGGTAAAGAAAAACATAGGCAAATACATAAACGAGGATAAAATCTCGGGTTTTTATATTACCGGCATTCTTAATGGTCTATTACCATGCGGTTTGGTATGGTTGGCACTGATTTCTGCCATTGCACTGGGAAACGGCTTTGAATCAGGCTTATTTATGCTGTTTTTTGGTTTGGGAACATTGCCTGCACTAATTGCCACAATGATATCATATCAGGCGATTCAAAAAAGATTTTCGTTTTCGTTCAAAAAAGTTTCCAATGTAATTACACTTGCGATTGCATTGCTCCTTATAGTGCGTGGTTTGAATATGGGGAATTATTTTAGCCCCTATTTAGATTTTGATGCGGCCAAAGAAAAAATCATTACCATTTGCGGTTTTGACGACTAATAATCAATCAGATTTATTCGTGAAAAGCAAGCATTGGTAATTTAGTATGATAGGCCATTTTTCTTGTATGGCTCGAACCAAATATTTTCTTAAATACATTTTTTTTCCTTGGCATTATTGCGAGAAGTTCAACTTTATTACTTTCTATAAAGTCATTAATTCCCGCCTCAAAGTCACGGAATCTTGAAGTGTTATGGGTATGAGGAATCGAGGCAAACAAAGATTCAAAATACATGGCTTCTTCAAAATGACCTGCCTTTGATTTTTCTTTTACATTGACCAAATGAATTCTGGCATTAAACTTTTTGGCTATGAATTTCAAGCTATCAATTTCCCTGGGTTCGTTAACTTCCTCATAATCACAGGCAAAGACAATATTATTAATCTTGTCAAAAACCGCATTTTCAGGAACACAAATAACAGGGGCTTTTGCTTCTTCAATGACATTTGCAGCCACACTACCAATAATTATTTCTGACAAACCAGATGAGCCTTTTGTGCCCATAACAATTAAGTCGTAATTATCTTTTTTTAATTCTTCATTAATGGCATCTATTCCAAATGAAGCTACTTTTTTAAAAGCACAAAACTTCGAGATATACGCACTGAATTGTTCTTTAAGAACATCAAATTCTTCTTCGACATTTAATTCAATATTTCGGACAGTTTCACCACTAATGGCATTTCCTGCCTCGGGAAAAGCATAGGGCACGTGATAGGCGTGAAGTACACATATCATACCTCCGGTGTATTCGCTTAGTTTTAATGCGTAATCCAAAGCGTTTATTGAACATTCAGAAAAATCAACGGGGACTAAAATTTTACTTATATTTTTCATTTGCTCGAAATTTTGCCTTTTTAATATATTAGAATGATCCTGAAATAAGAATGATCTGTATCATTTCATTGATTGCCTTGAATCATCAGAAAAAATCTTAATAAATTACAATTTCTGTTTTGAAATGGCGTGTTGCCATTTAAGTTTAATAAAAATAAAAAATCATGATTAAGAGAATTTTAGTACCAACGGATTTTTCCAAGCATTCACACAATGCTTTCAAGTTTGCAGAAGAACTTGCTAGTCAAAGTAATGCTGAAGTACATATTTATCATGTTATAGAAGCACCTTCAGCTTCTTATTCTGAGGGAAGTTTTAATGCCGAAGGCCAAATAGAAACTTCCGGCTCACATGAAGAAATTGTTTTTACAAAATCTTTAGTAAGTAAAGTGAAACAGAAAATTCACAAACTGGCCTCAGAAGCAAGGCATGATCACGTAAAATTTCACTCTCATGTCGAAATGGGTGATGTTTTTAAAAGTATTGTAGGCACAGCTGAAGATCACGATATGGATGTAATGGTGATCGGTACACAGGGGGCACAAGGTCTGGGCGAAGTACTTGTAGGAAGTACAGCAGAGAAATTGGTAAGACATTCACCAATTCCGGTAATTGCCGTTAAAGATGATGTAGACCTTTCTTTGCGAAATATTGTTTTTGCCAGTGAGTTCAATGAAGATTTGTCAAAAGTAATGCCTATAGTAAAGCAAATTCAAAAGCTTTTTGGATCTAAATTGCATTTGGTAAGGGTCAATACACCAAATGATTTTCATTCTACGAGAACCATGAAACATATGATGGAGGAATTTGTCAAAAAATACGATATAGATAACTATACGATTAACACTTATTCCGACATCGTAGAAGAAGATGGGATTGTATATTTTGCTGAAGATATCGATGCGGATATGGTAATCATACCTACACATGCCCGTAAGGGTCTCATGCATCTATTGAGTGGAAGTATAGCCGAAGACGTCGTCAATCATGCAAAAAGGCCTGTAATGACTATTAAAATCTAAAAAACTTCATTCCTGACAATGAAATAGAAATCCTCATTTAATTGAACATAGCCTCTTTCATAACAAAAATAATAGGTTTGCCCATTCTTGTTTGTGAAAGTACTGGTGTGAAAAGAAAAGTTAAAACCAAGCTGAATTAAAAGTTCTCTTTGTATTCTTTTCTTTTCATTCTTACTTAAGTTTTCAAGTATTCTTCGATTTCGTCTTAAGATATTGTTGACGTTTCGAACCTGATTACTTACATCCCGGTTCAATTGATTATTATAAGTTGTACGGCATTGATCAGAGCAAAACTTTTGATCTGATCTTCCTCTTAATTGTTCACCGCATTCACGGCATTTTCTATTGTCAATTTCCATAATTAAACGATTACAATCGTAAATGAAACGAAAGTAAACGGTTAATATCCGACTCAATTCGTGAAGACCCCTCAGCTTTGTGTGGTCAGTTGAGATGTATCAGCTGCATGAACAAATTATAAATTTTAT
The DNA here is from genome assembly GCA_040218795.1 of Cytophagales bacterium. Taxonomy (GTDB): domain Bacteria; phylum Bacteroidota; class Bacteroidia; order Cytophagales; family CCMP332; genus CCMP332. Next base: position 297,231 of record JAVJQT010000010.1, read on the forward strand.
TATTATGAACAATTTAAAAAACCGCGTACAACTTATCGGGAATCTGGGAAAAGATCCTGAAGTAAAACATCTTGACAATGGTAAAGTTGTTGCTAAATTTTCTTTGGCGACTTCTGAATCATATAAAAATAAACAAGGTGAGAAAGTTACTGATGTCCAATGGCACAATATTGTGGCATGGGGCAAGCAAGCTGAAATCGTTGAAAAGTACTTTGAAAAAGGTAAGGAAATCGCACTTGACGGGAAGCTATTGCATCGCTCTTATGAAGATAAGGACGGCCAAATGCGATATTTTACTGAAGTTCAGGTTAACGAATTTCTGATGCTCAACAAGAAAGCGAGCTAAGTAACCATTATTGGTTTTTTAAAGAGGAGTATAGACAAGTTCTGTACTCCTTTTTTTGTATATAATGGCCAATATGTTTTTGGCAAAATAATTGTTCTTGTTATTTCATATTAAATCTCAAGATGATGATAAGCCCTATTAAACTCAGTGTATTTTTTCTGTTAATAATTTTTTCACACTCGCTTCTTTCGCAGCACAGACTGGTTGGAACGCAGCTCGAGATAACACAAAACAGAGCGAAACAGGGCGATAAAGGTGCTCAATTATTATTGGGATTGCATTATTTGTCTATTGCAAATACGGGTGATTACAAAGCAAAAGGCAGGTATTGGCTTCAAAAGAGCGCAGATCAGGGATTAAAGGAAGGCCAATATGAATATGCCAAAGAAATTTATCGAGATAAAAAAAGAGAGACAGATAAGATTGCTTTAACATACTTTGAAAAGAGTGCTAAGCAGGGACATTACCCTGCTGCCTTGGAGGCAGCACAAATGTATTATTTTGGCTTTGGTACGCTACGTTATCCCAACAAAGCACTGGATTTATTCAGAATTTGTGCAGAAAAAGGAAATGCAAAGGCCCAATATTTTCTTGCCAAGATTTATTATGAGGGCGAAGGGACTGAAAAAAATAAAAACATTGCCTTTAAATGGTGTTCAAAAAGTTCTGATCAGGGCTATGCGCCCGCGCAATTATTATTAGCAAAAATGTACCTCAACGCCGATGGAACCATTTTTGATGGAAAGAAAGCTGCAATTCTGACCAAATCAGCTTTTGAAAAAGGAGAAGAAGAAGCTCAAATTTTGTGGGATAACAAAGAGCTTTGGAGATATGTAAACTAAAAAGCCCTCCTAAGAGGGCTCATTTGGTGTTTTTAAATTAAATTGGTTCTACAATTCTATATTTCAATCCAAATTGTATCCAGGATTGAGCCACATCTGTTTTTGTTTCAATAGTTGTATTGGTATTTGGGTCAGTAGCTGATTGAGTTTGAGAATTCCAACTAAGATTGTATCTAACATATAATCCTAATTTCTTAGGCAAATTAAGATCTAAACCTACTGCCAAACCTATTTCAGGTGAATTATCAGGTTCATAGTCTGTTTTACTATTATCATCAGAAAACTCACCATTTGTCAAGAAACTGAATTGAGGACCAACTTCAATTGCCAAGGGCTTTATAAAATTAAATGTAGCCATTAATGGAATATCGATATAACTGGCTCTAAACTCAGTTGTAATTTCTGGTGATTGAAAAGGTCCTGAGGTAATAGCAGGTGTTATTATATCTCCTCCTCTAGCCGAATATAGAACTTCAATTTTTCCACCAAATTTTACCGGTGATTTTAATTTAGCAAAGGCACCTGCGTGATAACCAAAAATGCCGGAATACTCGATTCCGTCATCGGGACTTAAAGCAGCAGCAGCAGCCTGTCCGCCTGCTTTCAACCCTGCTGAAAAGAACTGGGCATTTGAATACGTTATAAATAGACCAATCAATGTTATGGATAGTAATATCTTTTTCATAGTTTTTTTGTTTTTACTAATTAACAAAAAAAACTGCATTCTAAGACTTGATTAGTGGAAAATACAGTTCTCTATTTGGATTCTTTATTTTTCATAAATTCGTAGTCAAATGAAATAAGAATGATCCGTACCGGTGTATTGCTTATTTTTCTATTTTTTTTTGAGAATTCAATTATCGCTCAACCATATGTCGACATTTTTTCGATAAGACATCATGAGTCACCCAATCAGCCTTATTTGGATAATGATAGTTCTTCACTTAGCATCAGTCAAACCAGAATTAGCACGTTTTTACCCTTTGTCCTAAAAAATGAAGATGCTATTATATTCGGTTCATTTTATGAGCGAATAAGATTAAAAACAAGAAAAACAGGATTAAATACATTTGATCTGCATTCAGCAATTCTACAAATTGGCTATGGAAAAAAATGGAATAAGCAATGGAATATCCTTTTATTGTTTTTACCAAAAATTTCAAGCGACTGGAATGGAATATCCTCTGAAGATCTTCAAATAGGAGGAATTGTAATTGCTACAAAAAAAATAAATAAAAAATTCAGATATAAATTCGGACTCTATTACAATCGCGAATATTTCGGGAATTTATTTGTTCCGGTTTTAGGCTTGGACTGGAGAATTAATAAAAAATTAAATTTTTTCGGACTTCTCCCTCGTGGGCTAAATCTTGAATACAAAGCATTAAAAACAATCCATTTTGGTCTTGCCCACGAAACCATCACCACCACTTACAGATTAAATGGCGATTTCAATAATAATTACATTCGGGACGGTGACCGGTTTTGGGCTTATTATATGTTTAAATTTTATTTTAATTATTACCCTGTAAAGAATATTGTACTCTCAGCTGAATTTGGCCACACAGCTTTTAGATCGTATCAGGAATATTGGAGAGGAACTAAAGACAAAGTAAATGAAGGCCCATTTCAGCAATCCAAAAACGCGCCCTTTATAAATCTTCTTTTGGCTTACAGAATCCGTTTTGACAATTGAATTTTTAGCTAGTTGAAAAATAAAATCAAAACGACAAGGTCGAGATTGACTCCGTCGATCTCTTTTGGTGCAGTCCTGCAAATAAAAATCCTTCCATGCTTGAGCATGGATGTATGTTTGCTTACAAATACAAAAGCGAGCTTTTGATTTGCTCGCTTCACATCCATTTTAAGGATTTTTGCTTGATCGTGAACCCGGAGAGATTCGAACTCCCAACCTCCTGATCCGTAGTCAGGTGCACTATCCAGTTATGCTACGGGTCCAATATTTTGTTTAAATAATCTCTTCCAACTCCGCTTTTTAACCATTTCTCTCTTATTCTTGCCTTTTTATAATCAGGAAAAGCTTCCTGATAAATTAACTTCCATGGTCTGTATGGCGCAGTTGATTTTGACTTACCACTATTATGCTCTTTAACCCTTTTGGTTAAATCTTCTGTAATACCCACATATCTTCTTTTATGGGTTTCTGACTCCAAAACATAAACAAATATATTCATCCTATTTCGGTGCACCCCGCCTCGGCGGGTAAACCCACCCCGGCGGGTAAACCCTCCCCGGCGGGTAAATATCCAGTTATGCCTGACCGCTGTGGCGGTCTACGGATCCAATATATTGTTTAATTGTGATGCAAAAGTAGATAAATTGAGACTTGAATAAAAGTCAGGTTTGTCGCTACTTCTTTTTATTTTAGCTTTAAAGCAAAATACATACTATGAAGATCAAATTATTACTTAGTACAGCTCTTATTTTTATCGGAAGTGCAATTTTTGCACAAGATGAAGTCACAGATCCAAATTTTACAGAGTATCAGGATAAGGTTCCCGGCACACTTGTATTTGAATTTGGATATAATATGCTTCAGGAAGGCACTCCTAACAATATGGATATTGAATTTTTAAAGAGTCGATCTGCAAATATTTATTACATGTACGATTTCAGGCTCTTTGGTTCTAAAAAACTTTCCTTTAATCCGGGCTTTGGACTTGGAACTGATAATTACATGTTTTCAAACGAAGTAAGCGTAACACCCGGTGCTAACAACACTCTTTTTGTAATAAGCGCTTCACAATTTGAATCCGGAGTTAATACGGATTCTTCAACTTTTGGAATAGAAAAATCAAAATTAAATGTCAATTATTTCGACATTCCAATGGAATTTAGATTCAGGACAAAACCTTCAAAAAAGTCCTTTCGTTTTGCTGTCGGAGGGAAAATAGGTTTCCTTATCGATGCAAAAACTAAAATAAAATACGAGCTGGATGGTGATAATTATAAATTTAAAAGCAAATCAAGAAAAGGACTGGAGAATTTCCGATACGGGCTTCATGCCAGAATCGGTTTTGGAAGCTTGAATTTCTTTGGGTATTATGCTTTATCTGAACTTTTTGAATCCGAATTAAACGATTCCAATGGTAAGCTGGAAGGAAATTTATCCAATGTAATCCTTGGAATTACAGTGGTTACCTTCTGATTTTGAAATAAACAATTTGTGAGCCTGATTTTAATTGATCAATTGCCTTTAAAATCAGGTTTTCTTTTTTCGAGAAAGGCAGCGACCCCTTCTTTATAATCATTTGATCCTCCCGCTATTTCCTGACAATATTTTTCATACTCCAAAGCCTGTTCCAAATCAAAATTATAGGATTTATTGAGCATTTTTTTCATCAAACCAATTGCCTTTGTGGGCGCATTGGCATAGTGTTCTGCCAGGGCCTGAACTTCAGCATCTAAATCTTCTTTTTTTACTACTTTATTGACCAATCCAAGTTGTTTAGCTTCTACAGCCTTTACCTTAGACCCCAATGTGCTTAATTCAAATGCCTTTGAATAACCTACCAGACGCGGTAGGAAAAACGATGATCCTGAATCCAGGACCAAGCCTATATTAACAAAAACCTCTATGAGAGACGCTTCTTCAGCAGCAATTATCATATCTGCAGCCAATGCCAAAGAACAACCTGCTCCAGCGGCCACTCCATTCAATTTTACAATAATGGGTTTAGGCATATTGCGCATTGAACGAATAATAGGATTATACCTCTTTGTAAGCGATTCTTTGAAAGATCGCTTTTCAACACCTGATACTGCTTTTAGATCCTGCCCTGAACAAAAAGCTTTTCCTTCTCCGCTTATTACGAGAACCCGAACATCATCATTCTTTGCACTTTCTTTAAGCGCGGATTGAAGTTCATAACTCAATTCATCGTCAAAGGCATTAAATACCTCAGGCCTGTTTAATGTGATGTTTGCAATTCCCTTTTCTACTACGTATTTGAGTTTTTGATACATTTAATTAAATTAAAAAAACACCAAAAGAAACCAGAACACCAAGTGCAATTCCCGCAATTATTTGCTTGGGTGTATGAGCCTTCAAATACAATCTTGCAGAGATTAAAAATCCTGATAACAGGACCATCAATAAAGCCGGAATCAAAAGATTCATTTCGCTAAAGCGCAATACACAAAGCAATAAAAAAGCGCTTGTGCCTGCAGCTCCAACCGAATGAGCTGAAATTTTCCAAAAACGTGTGATTAGAGTAATTAGTGCAAGCGTAAAAGTTATACCTGTCATTATTAAAGGGACGATCATAGGAGTTTTGCCCACCAATAAATAGGTAAAAGCTATATATATTATCGTGGATGCAATCATTGGCCATCGTCTTTCTGACTTATTATCCAATTTAATGTCCTTTACTATGCCCAAATTGTACATGGTTAAAATTAAAAATATTGGAACAAGGTAGGACCCCGAAAAAATGAGCATAAGCAGAATCCATTTATTTTGAACATTGGATAAAAGGATCGGGGCAAATTCAAAAATGCTTAAAAAAATAATACTTGGCATCAATAATGGATGCAGTAAAACCGATATAGCTAATGCCAGATTTTTCTTCATTTTACAATTCCTTTCTAAGTCGCGCAACAGGAATTCCCAATTGTTCCCTGTATTTTGCAACAGTTCTTCTGGCTATTTGATAGCCTTTTGTTTTTAAAAGTTTTTCCAGTTTATCATCAGAGAGCGGTTTTTTCTTATCCTCTTCTTCAATAAACCTTTTGAGCATTTGTTTTACCTCTCTGCTGCTAACGTCCTCACCGGAATCCGTCGCAATGCCTTCGGAAAAAAAGAATTTTAATGGATAAATACCAAATTCTGTTTGTACCGCCTTGCTATTGGCCACTCGTGAAACGGTAGATATATCCATGTTAATCCGCTCTGCAATATCTTTCAATATCATTGGTCTAAGCTTGCCCTCATCTCCTTCCAGGAAAAAGTCGTACTGAAATTGAACAATAGCGTTCATTGTTTTCATCAAAGTCTCTTGTCTTTGCTTTATGGCATCAATAAACCATTTTGCGGCATCTAGCTTTTGCTTAACAAAAGAGACGGCCTGTTTCATTCCCTTATCTTTCTTTGGGCTTTTATCATAAGCCTGAAACATTTCTGAATAAGATCTGCTTACTCTTAATTCAGGTGCATTTCTTGAATTCAATGAAATTTCCAGATCGCCATCATTGTTTACAATTATAAAATCCGGAATGATATATTCATTTCTTGTTTGAGCTACATCTGAGCTTCCACCGGGTTTGGGATTGAGCTTTATTATCTCCGCTATTATTTCTTTTAATTCTTCTGCATCGACATCTAGCTTTTTTTGAATTTTCTCATAATGCTTTTTAGAAAACTCATTAAAACTTGATTCCAGTAGTTCAATTGCTTTACGTCGAATAGGATCGCTTTTTTTCCTTTTTAACTGAAGTACCAGACACTCTTTTAAATCCCGTGCTCCAATTCCGGGAGGGTCGAGTTTCTGAACTTCAAATAAAAGATTTTCCAATTCATCGTATTCTGCCTCTATGTTTTTTGAGAATGCCAGATCATTTGAAATTGCTTCTAATTCACGACGCAAATATCCATCAGCATCAATACTCCCAATTATTTGTTTGGCGATTTCCTGCTCGCGCTCGCTCAATTTTCTAAATCCCATTTGATTCTCAAGTCGTTCGAGCAGGCTTGAACCGGACACAATGGGGGTCTGCTTGTTTTCATCATCGGGATTAGGACCGTCACCCGCCATTTTATATCCAGAGTATTCATCATGAAGATAGTCCTCTAAACCAATCTCATCATCTCTTTCTTCTGTTTTTTCGGAATCTGAATTTTCAGAATCAGCACCAATTTCATCATCCTCCCCTTCTTCTAGTGCTGGATTTGCCTCTAACTCCTCCTCGATTCTGGTTTCCAATTCGGCAGTAGGCACCTGAAGCAATTTGATAAATTGAATTTGCTGTGGTGATAATTTCTGACTTAAGGTCTGCTTTAGACTAATCCTCTGCATAAATTGAAAAAAGAATAAATGTTCAAATCAAAAATAATCTGATTTTATCAGATAGATTCATAAAACTGGCTAAAATTAGTTTTTTTTGCAGCTTCTTTAGAATTACAAAAAATAAGACAATTGAAAAGAGTAGAAATTAAAAATTTATTAAAGGGTGAAAACGAAGGAAACGAAGTTTGCGCCATGGGCTGGGTTAGAACAAGACGTGGCAATAAGAATGTTTCTTTTATTGCGCTCAATGATGGATCAACAATAAATAATATACAAGTTGTCTTAGATAATGCTTCATTTGATGATGCAGAAATCAAACGGATTACTACAGGTGCATCCATTAAAGCAATTGGAAAACTTGTTCCATCTGTGGGCAGCGGACAGGATTTTGAAATTCAGGCAAATAAATTTGAAATTTTAGGCGATGCAGATGCCGAATTATACCCATTGCAACCAAAAAAGCATAGTCTTGAATTCTTAAGAGAAATAGCTCATTTGAGGCCCAGGAGTAATACTTTTGGTGCTGTTTTTAGAATTAGACATCATTTGGCCTTTGCCATTCACAATTTCTTTAACAAGAACGGATTTTACTATTTGCATTCGCCCATAATTACAGCTTCCGACGCGGAGGGTGCAGGTGAAATGTTTAGGGTAACTACCCTGGATCCTAAAAAACCTCCCTTAAATGAAGATGGGGAGGTTAATTATGAAGAGGACTTTTTTGGAAAGGAAACCAATTTAACTGTATCCGGACAGTTGGAGGCAGAACTTGGAGCCCTGGCCCTATCGAAAGTTTATACTTTTGGCCCTACTTTCCGCGCTGAGAACTCAAATACTACCCGTCATTTAGCCGAATTCTGGATGATAGAACCGGAAGTTGCCTTTGCAGATATATATGACAATATGGACCTGGCTGAAAAGTTGTTGAAATATTGTCTTGACTATGTTAAAGAACATGCATCAGAAGATCTCAAATTTTTGGCCGAGCGCTTTGATAGAGCTCAATCAGAAAAGCCCCAAAATGAAAGAAGTGCAATGAGTTTGATTGATCGTATTGATTTTGCAATTAGCAATAATTTTGAAAGGATAGATTATTCAGCAGCTTTTGAAATTTTAAAGCGGTCGAAACCAAATCAAAAGAAGAAATTTGAATACCCGGTTGAAGAATGGGGCATGGATTTTCAGTCTGAACACGAAAAGTTTCTTGTTGAAAAACACTTTAAAAAACCCGTAATTATTTACAATTATCCAAAGGCCATAAAAGCATTTTATATGCGGGTCAATGAGGATGACAAAACGGTAGCCGCAATGGATGTATTATTTCCCGGAATTGGTGAAATCGTGGGTGGTTCTCAAAGAGAAGAAAGGTTAGATATCCTAAGTTCAAGAATTAAAGAAATCGGAATTCCTGAAAAAGATGTGTGGTGGTATTTGGAAACTAGAAAATACGGCACTGTACCACATAGTGGATTTGGACTTGGATTTGAGAGAATGATGGTGTTTATCACGGGAATGTCAAACATTCGGGATGTCATTCCATTCCCGCGAGCACCAAAAAATGCAGAATTTTAATTTCTGAGAATTGTCAATTCTTTAGTTAATTCCCCTATATAAGGGATTACACCGGTACCATGTGTTGCATCCTGCAATGGTGTGAAGGTTACAATATTTTCTGATGCGCCATTTTCAATTAACTGATCGTAGGTATCAATAGAGTTTTGATAAGGGACGGTAATATCAGCTGTGCCATGATACATAAACATTCTTGTTTCCGGCACCCAGTCAGTTAAGGAGTTTTCTATTAGTTGCATTTTAAGATCTGCGTATATGGGATCCGTTTCCAAACCTGCAATTGCCTCTGTTTTTAATAATACATTTAGTGTATCATTAAGCTGATTATTTATTTCCGTACCTGTGTATTGACCATTAAACAAATCCGGAATTCTTGAAGCATATGGTTCATTAAATATATCGCTAAAATCAAGGCTCATATCATAGGCAGATTTGAATGCATTTACTACATAAGCCATGTAAAAAGGTTGGTGAAACGTTTCAAGGGTAAAAAAGTATTCCTGAAAGCCCTTCATATCATATCCCCCTGAAGACGGGAATGAAGCAATAAGATTAAAACCATCCAATCCTTTTTCTTCAATCCATTTATGCGTGGCCATTGTGGCGTAGCCTCCTTGAGAATAGCCCGCAAGGTATAATTCGTTGTTAAAATCCAAATCGAGTAATTCGGCAATTTCCTTGGCAGCTCTGATATTATCTATAGTGGCACTTGCTGTAAGATCTTCAACATAATAAGGATGTGCAATATCCACTGAAGCACCAAAACCAATGAAATCCGGGATGACGGCGATCATTCCCGTGGAAGCTATCGCAGCATAAAACAATGAAGTTTGATCTGATAAAGTGATATTGCTGGGTGCTTCAGCATCTGAACCTATGGTACCATGTTGAAAGCTTAACATGTCAACCTCATCTGTGGTAGAAGGTAATATTACCAATCCAGAGGCATTAATATCCTCTCCTTTGTATTTTGTCCTGTATACCACTTTTAAAATAATTGCATCATATTTCATTGCAGACACATCGAAACCCGGTAAACCTGCTTCGATAAATAATTTTAAATCGCCTGATGATCTGATAGAAAAGGTATCTTTTGAAATAAGTACACTTTCATTCTGATTTTCATCTACCGGAGAAACAGCGTTTTCATCCGAGCTACATGAAAACAGAAATACTAAAAATGCAAAAGAGAATAGAATATAGAAATTTCGTAGTTGTAGTTTCATTGATTTGATTTATTGATTAAAAAGTCTATTAAATTTAGTGAATAAATTGAAGAATAGCGTTTACTTCTTCTTAGAAGCTTTTTCTTCCTTTTCAGCTATCTTGTGTAATTTCTTTTGGGTTTGAGCTCCTATGCTCGTTTTTATTCCACTGTAGATGGCCTTCCAAACATAATTTACAATTGACTTGCCTTTATCCCTACGAAAAAATATTTCGCCATCCTTAAAAAACCCCAAATGTGGATTTTTACTATTGATCAAAAAGGTGTTCGCAAACCAAGACACTATGCCTTCGTCCAAACCTTCAGCTTCTCCAGTTTTTTTATTAATTACAAAAATTTTAAACTTCGAATACTGAAAATTTAAATCTCCTTCAGCATAATCTTCATCGGCTTCAAAATTGAAATTTAAAGACCTCGAAATTCCACTTTTAATTGAGACAAATGCCACATTTTCTGTCATAGAATTTACAGCAGTCATATCCATCGAACCTAAACTACCTCTTATACTAAATGTATTATTAGTATCCATAAAATTAAAATTGCCACTCATGATAATATCCCCCTGATCCATCAATTTTCCAATGGCAAACAAATAGGTATTGGGATTGTATCGATAATAGTTTGAATCATTCGAAACCAGATAAATCTTACTATTGATATCGTTAAAAAATATTTCTCCGGGGTATTCCCCGTCTGCAGCAAATTCCCTGTATTTCGCATTTCCTCGTAATAGGTGTATGGAATCTATAGAAAATGAAAAAGGTATATTTCTGATAACTTCATGAATCATCGGTGGGCGAAAATTTTCATTTAATTCTACTCTTTTATCTCTAAAATCGTCAATATAAAGGGAGTCCATAAATAATTCTCCCGCCCTTAATTCATTATTTAAATAGAGTTTTTCAAGATCAACGCCATGGATATCAATGGTTTTAATTTTTGCTTCCACCCTATCCCCCTGGTATCCCAATTTTCTTGAGTAATCATAATCGTTGTAAAGGGGCTTAAGATGGGTCCCTTTAGCATAAATTTTTTCATTGCCTGTTGAGAATCCTATTTCATCAAATATTATCATGTTCATTTCATCGGGTAGGATTCTAGAATAGTTTTTTAATCTAAATACCACATCTTCTGAAAACAAAAATCTATCTCTCGTTGATGAAAGACTGTCGACAAGAAAATCGCTAAAATCTATATATATATTATTTAATACAGACCTAAGTTTATTGGTATCATTCTCATGCTTAAAGTTTTTAAGTTTCCCGTTATAAATTAAGATTTCATCGGCTTGTAATTCTTTAAAATAATCTTTCAGTAAAGAGTAAAATTGGATTTTTTTCAAACTGGGTTTTGAAGTCGTATTGCTGTAATCGTGAATTTCAAGTTCAGGATTCCAAAATAAAAATGTGTCAATTTTTGCATTCCTATTGACATAAAAATTGTTAAAATCAATGCCATTAATATAAAGCGAGTCAATCGTTGCATTTGAAAAGGCCCCCTTTTCAAGTCGAATTGAATCCAGGTAAATACTATCGACGTAGAAGTTTACTTTTTTGCTGGAAATTGCATTTGATGCCAAATCAATATTAACGGAGTCGATCAACAATGTGTGATTTATCTTTTTAGCCTCAAACCTAAATTTTGGAATTACAAGACGAAAGCCTTCAAAAGGTAATGATTCAGGTTGAGAACCAATGGTATGATTGGCCAATTCTGTTTTAATTATCTGTCCATTAAATACCGCTTCTGCAATTTTCGTTTTTTTGTAATCCAAATAATCTATTTCTCCATGTCCGATATTTATGCTGCTTACATTTAATTCCTTTAGTATTCTCGGCATATTGAAATTGCTATTTTTGATTCTGTCCTTATTGATTTCCGAATTTCTTTGCTGTATTACTATTCTTAATGTGTCAAATTCTGCACTATCTACATTTAAAATCTGATTGTCATACACTTCTTCCAGATTTACATCATTGAAAATCGCCATCGGTGATTGAAAGGAAAACTCTACAGATTCAGTAAATTCAATTCCCTCCTTTTTGACGGGCTCCAAATTGAAGCCAATTATTTTCAATTGCTTTTCCGGAAAACTATACACCATTGAGTCAGAAGTAATTTGATATAAGCCTTTATTAATGAAAATTTTCTGATCTTGGATTACGGCTTTAATAGACCTGGAAAAGAACAATTCATCATTGGACACTAAAATTGAGTCAGGTAAAAAATTAAATCCCTTCAATGTTAGGTGCAATTTATTATTGTAGCTTAAAACACTTGAATCGCCATTTATACTAAAGCTGCTTATTTCACCATTTGATAGTTCTAATTTTTTCACTTTGATAAAAGGCAACAAACTTTGAATGCTGTTTTTGATGTTTTCTAAATCAGGGGGAAGGGTTGTATCTTTTGGCAATTCTTCTAATCTATATGAATACAACTGAGGTTTGTCAATTAATATCTTATCTACTACTATTTGTCTGTTTTTTAGAACCCTTAATATATCTGCATTTTCAAATTTTACTATTGGTATTTCAAACTCAAGATAGCCCGATTTCCCCTGGCGTTTTAATCGCTGTCGGATAGTATCTTTCCGCAATGCCTTCATGCTTATATCGCGTAGTTTTAATTCTCTTTTTTTAGAAGAAAACTGAAACAACCCAACCTTGATTTCATTGATCTCGTTGGGCAATAAGAAGTCGTAGTCTTTTAATTCAAAATCTATATTTTCAGAAAATAGAAAGTTATTCTCACTGACAAAACTGATCGAGTCTAAAAAGAAATTGTATAGGACAAGAGAAATATTATCAGCAATAATCTCTTCATTTTTCCCTTCTACAGTTTGGTCAAAATCTATTGAGCCATTGTTAATGTTAATCTGGTTTATGCTAGATGATCTCAAATATCTACTGAATAAATTATAGACATCGTTGGCAGATTTGCGATCGTTTTTATTCTTTTTGTCTTTTCCCTTCTTTTTGATTTCAATATTCACCACGGGGTTATCTACGATAAACTCATTGGCCAGCAAATTGCCTTCCAGATACATTTTATATAAATCCAGTCCCCTGAGTTCAATATTTGGCAGAAGAATGTTCAGCTGATCTTTTTTTATGCCTTTATCAAAATTCTTTAGAGGTTTAATTTGTAAGCCGTTTGCCTTTAATATTTTTTCTTTGCTCGAAATATATAGTGAATTGGCCCGTAGAACATGAACTGAGTCGCGAAGAGACATTTTAAAAGAACTAAAATCGAGTTCCATGTTTTTAGAATATAATATCCTTTCCATATTCCTATAGGCCGTCGAGTCGATATGGAATTCATCAAGAAACACATCAATTCCACTTATATTCACATTCTCCGGAACATTTTCAAGGGGTTCACCATATCTGAAATTGCCTTTTTCCAAATCAAATTTCCCAATATTCACCTCGTTTAGATACCCATCAATCAAAGGGAAAAAGTTGACTTGATTTTTAAGCGTTTTTTCTGACTTCACACGTTCAGAAAGAGGCGTCTGATTGAAATATCCAATCTTTGGTCTGAGTACCAATAGCTTTTGAATATTAAAAGTGTCCTTTTCATAGGCTTTGATTATATCAGCACCACTCAGCAATATTTCAGGAAAAAAAGTTGTAAAATAGGATTTCCTGCTCTCTCTTAATTCTTTCAAGGAAATTTGACTCGGATTCAGACTAAAGCCTCTGGCATAGACGATAGAATCCAAAGTATTGATTCCAATTTCATTGGCATTGATAACATGAATACCATCTTTTAATACAAGTTTATAGTCTTTGAAAACAAGTTCTGCGCCATCGGAATAGAGAAATTTTTCCTGACCTTCAGGGTTTCTTTTATCTATTTGAAAATTCTTTAAACGCAAAGAAATTTTTGAAGCTGTAAAATTTTCAACCTGACCTTCTTTCTCCAGGAAAATATCAAATACGCCTTCGTTTATATAAAGATCGCGAACTAAAAAATATTCTACCAATTCAATGATAATTGGTCTTATGTCATCGTATTCCTCGCTGTAATCTTTGTTAGATCTGAATATAGGAACATCTAAAAGTCGCAAGTCAGGTTTTTCGATGATCAGAGAATTAATTATAAAGCTATTCTCATAAAAAGCGGTAAGTAATCGCAAACCATTGACTTCAAAATGCGGAACTTGAATATCATACAATCCTGTTTTTACTTCTCCTTTGGCCTTTTTTGCTCTGTAAATAGTTCTGTCAGGAATGAGATGAAAGTGATTTACTTCAAATCCGAGTTTTAGAAAATTTACATTTATTTCTTCTAACTCGACCTTATATAGTCCTTCACTTCTAATTTCGACCGTTTTGATGATAAAATTTTTGAGAATAGTATTTCCATAAATTATTATAAGCAAAGAAAAAATGGACAAAAGAATTAACGTGATACCGAAAGATCCGAATATCAGTCGTTTACGCCTTCTTTTCCTTTGTTCCGGGCTTCTATTTTTCTTTGATTTTATTTTGGCCATTTAACCTTAAACTTGTCTTAAATATTCATTGGAAATATTAGTAATTATATTTTCCCTGCCATTTTGATTTGAGATAAGCCCGCAGATCTGCTTCTCTTTTGTTTTTTCCCGGTTCGTAAAAAATTTTGTCTTTTATTTCATCGGGTAAATATTCCTGCAATACAAAATTGCCTTCAAAATCATGCGCGTACTTATAATTCAATCCATATCCCTGATTCTTCATCATTTTTGTAGGCGCATTTCGAATCGGCATTGGGACGCTTAAATTGCCACTATTTCTCACTTCTTCCTGAGCATTAGCAATAGCCTTATATGCAGCATTGCTTTTGGGTGATGAGGCCAAGTATGTTACACATTGGGAAAGAATTATTCTTGATTCCGGCCAGCCTATTTTATTTACTGCATCAAAACATGCATTTGCCAAAACCAAAGCGGTTGGATTCGCATTTCCGATGTCCTCTGAGGCAAGGATTAGTAATCTTCTGGCAATAAATTTTGGATCTTCTCCTCCTTCTATCATTCTGGCCAACCAATAAACCCCGGCATTAGGATCGCTTCCCCTAATGGATTTAATAAAGGCCGAGATGATGTCATAATGCAAATCTCCATTTTTATCGTACTGAATTTGCTTTTGCTGGGCAATTTGTTGTACTAAATCATTTGTTACTTCTTTATTTTCATCCAGGTTTTGCGAAACAAGTTCAATGATATTGAGTAATTTCCTTCCATCACCATTTGCAATTCTAAATAGCGCATCCCATTCTTTAATTGATATTCCGCTTTGTTTTATATCAATATCACGTTCTATGGCATAATTCGCCAAAGTTTTAAGATCTTTTTCTTCGAGTTGTTTCAATATGTAAATCTGACATCTGGATAAAAGCGCATTGATCACCTCAAAAGAAGGATTTTCAGTCGTAGCACCGATTAAAGTGATGGTGCCTTTTTCAACTGCACCAAGTAATGCATCCTGCTGTCCTTTATTAAAGCGATGAATTTCATCGATAAATAAAATTGCATTCCCTTGCCGTTTTGCTTTTTCTATAACTTCCCGAACATCTTTAACACCCGCAGCAATAGCAGAAAGCGTATGAAATGGAAGTTTTAATGTATTTGCAATAACATTTGCCAATGATGTTTTCCCCACTCCCGGAGGCCCCCACAGGATCATTGACGGTAAAACTCCGCTTTCGATTACCTTTCTGAGAACAGCCCCATTTCCAAGTAAATGCGATTGACCAATGAAAGTATCCAAATCGACAGGCCTAAGTCTTTCAGCCAGTGGAATTCTTTGTGTTAACATATTTCTGAAAGTTAGAAATAATCTTTCAAGATGGCATTTAAAAAGCTGTTTATCGGCCTGAATAAAAAATCCGGAGCTTAAAAAAAATATGTAGCTGAAAATCCACATTTTTGTCTGCCAAATGCCGTCTAAGTATACAATTCATGCTGTTCTATTTTCAGTTGGGGCAATCTACGCTGGAAATTACATCATAGCAAAAGAAGTAATGCCCGAGTATGTTGGCCCTTTCGGCTTGATAGTCATCAGGGTCATAATAGCTGCAGCTGTTTTTTGGATTATTCACGCCATTTGGATTAAGGAAAAACTTAAAAGCAGGAAAGATTTCTTTCTACTTCTTCGAGCAACGGCATTTGGAGTTGTAATCAATCAATTGTTTTTTTTTAAAGGTTTGAGTCTGACAAGCCCTATTAATGCCTCACTTATAATGACGGCTACGCCAATACTTGTATTAATCTCATCAGCAATAATCCTAAAGGAAAAAATAACAAAATTAAAAATGCTGGGCGTTCTGCTTGGATGTTCAGGTGCTATCCTCTTGATTGGGAATTCTGGTTTCTCATTTTCAGGCGATACTTTTAAAGGAGATATACTCGTATTTATCAATGCCTGCTCTTATGGTATCTATTTGGTTTTAGTAAAACCAATTATGGATAAATATCACCCTATTACAGTGGTAAAATGGATATTTACTTTGGCTATTCCTTTTGTTACACTTGTGGGATTCAGCGACCTGGTTCTGGTTGACTGGGATCAAATGCCGGGTAAAATCTATCTTTCAATTTTTTATATTGTAGCTGCTGTAACTATTCTTGCATATTTGTTGAATGCCTGGTCGTTGAGATATGTCAATGCCAGTATGGTGGGTATTTATATTTATTTGCAACCTCTTTTGGCTAGTTTTCTTGCCGTATTATTGGGGAAAGATGAATTGACCTTAAACAAAGTATTTTTTGCATTTCTAATATTCAGTGGGGTATACCTTGTTAGTATTAAAAAATAATATTCAAATTTGAACATGAGCGAAACCTATCTGGAAAATTATGCAATGATTCTGCTGTTTTTCGCTGCGGCAATTTTATTCGGTGTTTTTGGAATACTCACTTCGCGTTTTCTAAGCGTATCCAATCCAAATGTCGAAAAATTAAAAAGTTATGAAAGCGGTGAGGAACCCTCCAATGATGCGAGAATCCAATACAATCCGGGTTATTTCGTAATAGCCTTAATTTTTTTATTGTTTGAAGTCGAGATTCTATTTCTTTTTCCCTGGGCCTTAATATTTGATAATACGGCCTTAAATAATGCAAGTGAGGGTTTGTGGTCATACCTCACTTTAATCGAAATGTTCATTTTCATCGCTATCTTGTTATTGGGTTTATTTTTTGTATGGAAAAAAGGTTTTTTAAATTGGCCGAAACCCAAAATCGAAAACGAAAAATATCAATCCACTATTCCGGACAGTTATTACGATAAGATCAATGAAAAATATAACTGATTGAAAACAGGAGAAGGCGATATAGCAATTACTTCAATTGATGACCTCTTAAATTGGGCCAAATTATCATCGCTATGGCCGATGGGATTTGGTCTGGCCTGCTGTGCAATTGAAATGATTTCAACGTATGCCTCGGCCTATGACCTTGACCGTTTAGGTGTTTTTCCCCGGCCTAGTCCACGTCAATCCGATGTTATGATCGTAGCAGGTACGGTAACATTTAAAATGGCCGATAGGGTCAGAAGACTTTATGAACAAATGCCGGAACCGAGATATGTGATTTCCATGGGTTCCTGTTCGAATTGTGGAGGACCCTACTGGGAGCATGGTTATCACGTTGTTAAAGGCGTCGATAAAATTATTCCTGTAGACGTATATGTACCTGGTTGCCCTCCCCGACCGGAAGCCCTTATTGGAGGAATCTTAAAACTGCAGGAAAAAATAGCATCTACACCCCATCCTGAAGGATCACTCATTTCAAAAATTTTTAATTCAAGAAAATCAAAGCATGGCAATAGTTAATTCTTTAATAAAAAAATTTGACAAAGATGACTTCGCTTTGATTGAAAATAATTCTGATGTGGAATGCATTAAGGTGTCAAAGGAAAAATTTTTGGAGATCATTGTGTATTTGAGGGAAGACAAAGAAATGTATTTTGACTACCTGACATGTATTTCCGGTGTAGACAATCAGGAAGATGGAACTTTTGGGGTAGTTTACAGGCTTTATTCCATTCCTTTTGACCGGCATCTGGACATTATCGTAGAAGTTAACAAAACCGAAAAAAATGAACTAACAGAAGCAATTTCGAGCATTTCAAAGTATTACCGCTCTGCCAATTGGATGGAAAGAGAAGTATATGACATGTACGGAATTCCTTTTGAAGGCCACCCCGATTTGAGAAGAATTCTAATGCCTTCAGACTGGATAGGTTATCCTCTGCGCAAAGATTACAGCACATCGGAAAAATACCACGGTATTACCATTGATTTCGAAAGCGAGGCTTGAACAATACAAAAAACCATATCGGCAAGAAACCAAAGATTCAATATCAATTTGATGACAGCCATTTAAATAAATCAGAGCCCTCCAGATACGATCCTTCTTTGCTCAAAAGAGAAGAGATGCTTATAAACATCGGACCTCAGCATCCATCCACTCACGGAGTTCTGAGGTTGGAAACATTACTCAATGGTGAATACATAGTTGATGTAGTACCCCATATTGGATATTTACATCGTTGTTTTGAAAAACACGCCGAAAGTTTACCCTACAATCAAATCATTCCATATGTAGACCGCATGGATTATGTGTCAGCCATGAATTCTGAACATGCCTATGCCATGGCTGTAGAAAAAATGTTGGGGATTAGTTCGCAAATTCCAAAACGTGTTGAATATATCAGGGTATTGGTAGCTGAACTTAATCGTATCGCATCTCATTTTGTGGCTATTGGTACCTATGCAGTAGATATTGGTGCCGTAAGCCCACTTCTATGGATGATGAGGGACAGGGAGCACATCCTTAGAATGCTTGAATGGATATGTGGCGCTCGTATGCTTTATAATTATATATGGGTCGGAGGACTTTATTATGACCTTCCAATTGGATTTGAGGAGAAGTGTATTGAATTCATCAATTATCTAAAACCAAAACTTTCTGAAGTTGACCGTTTGCTTATTGAAAACAAGATCTTTGTAGAACGCACCGCAAATGTCGGTATTCTAAATCGCGATCTTGCCATTAATTATGCCGCCAGCGGGCCGGTATTAAGAGGTTCCGGATTGAGGTTTGATCTAAGAAAAGTAGATGCCTATTCAGTATATCCCGAATTGGAATTTGATGTGCCCATAGGGAAAGGAGAAATGGGTACCACCGGAGATTGCTGGGATAGAACCTGGGTAAGAGCACAGGAGTGTAAGGAATCATTGAAAATTGTTGAACAATGTTTGAATAGACTTCAAAATGATTACAAGAGAAGTAAAGATTTTGACCCCCGGGAATTTTGCCCCAAAAAAATAAGACCAAAAGAACAGGAGATCTATTTCAGAGCTGAAAATCCAAGAGGCGAACTGGGATTTTATATTAAATCAGATGGAAAATCAGATATTCCGCTGCGGTGCAAAGCACGCTCCGCTTGTTTTGTTAATCTTTCCATTTTACCTGAAATTTCAAGGGGATCGCTGCTTGCTGATTTGATAGCAATTGTTGGATCCATCGACATCGTCCTCGGAGAAGTAGATCGCTGATTTAGCGCTTTCTTCGTTTTGTGCTTTTTATTTTTTCAATTGAAGAGTAGCCAAAAGGCAAGTATAAAATACAAATACTCATAAAACTTGAAATCGTCAGGTACAGAGCTATTCCTCCCAAAATAATCGCTGGAAGTCCGGAAATCGCATCTACAAGATAAAGTGCACCTATAATCAGAACAATTGACATTCTAAGCAACTTGTCCATAACTCCAACATTCTTTTTCATAGGTGTAATTAGATGATTCCCCTTTAAATTTATATAAAATTGTGCCCTACAGGTTTAAACTTATCAACAAGTTATACACCAAGTTTTCCACAAATCCCTTTTACACTTCAATATGCCAGCAGAATTAAATTAAATATTAGTTTTGCCGCATCGAAAAATTAGTGAAAATGAAAAAAATTTATCTGTTATTAATTATTGTTTCTTTTTACCATTTCAATAGTTATGGCCAGGATGAGCAATCAAGCACTCCTGATTCTTTGAAAAACTGGGTCATTGGAGGTAGAATTGGTTTGAATTTTACAAATGTCTCTCTAACAAATTGGGCCGGTGGTGGTCAGGAATCTGTATCAGGTACTGGTAATTTTCTGATTAGAGCCGACTATAAAAAGAATAAATTTAAATGGAAAAACAGTTTTGAAGTAGCATATGGCTTGATAAAGCAAGGAGAAGCCCCTGTTATTAAAAGTGACGATAAAATATTATTTACATCCGAATTAAATTATAATTATAAGCCCAAATGGTCATTTTCAAATGTTTTTACATTCAGATCGCAATTTGCACCGGGATATAACCCCCCGGATTCACAGTTTGTGAATAACAAAATTTCCGATTGGCTCGCACCCGGTTATATTCAAGAAGCACTTGGTTTTGGATACCAGCCTACTGAATATCTCTCATTCTTTCTATCTCCCTTAACTGCTAAAATTACTTTGGTCATGGATCAGCGCTTGGCGGATAATGGAGAATACGGAGTAGATGCCGCAGTAAGGGACAGCGCGGGAAACATTATTACTCCGGGTAAAAATATACGCGCAGAAATTGGAGCCTCATTCAGAATGAATTTCAATAAAGAAGTTGTTAAAAATGTAGAATTTGAATCAGTACTGGACCTCTTTTCAAATTATCTTGAAAATCCCGATGCATTGGATGTCAACTGGATTAATAATTTAAATATGAAAATTAACGATTTTATGACCACAAGTGTACTCACTCAATTAATCTATGATCAGGATATAAAAATTGCTGCAGAAAATGATCCTACAGATATCGCACCGCGTACACAATTTAAAAGTGTCATAGGAATTGGAATCACCTATAAATTTTAAGAACTTATCGTTTAATTAAAGAAAATAAAATGTCAAAACGTTTCAAACCAGGAGTATTATACGGTCAGGAGGCTCAGGATCTTCTTAATTATGCAAATGAAAATAATTTTGCAATGCCCGCCGTAAATGTTGTAGGTACCAATTCAGTCAACGCGGTTTTAGAAACTGCTGCCAAAGTGAATTCACCTGTCATGATACAGTTTTCAAATGGAGGATCTGTATTTTTTGCCGGAAAGAGCATTTCCAATGAAAACCAAAAAGCGGCTATTCTCGGGGCCATTTCGGGCGCTCAACATGTGCATGCCATGGCAGAAGCATATGGAGTTCCGGTTATATTACATACCGACCATGCCGCTAAAAAACTATTACCCTGGATAGATGGATTAGTAGATGCCGGTGAAAAATACTATGCACAACATAAAAGGCCTCTGTACAGCTCTCATATGTTAGATCTTTCAGAAGAACCTTTGGAAGAAAATATAAGCATAAGTAAGTCCTATTTTGAAAAACTCAATAAACTACAAATGATTATTGAAATTGAGCTCGGTGTAACCGGAGGTGAAGAAGATGGGGTTGATAATACAGGGGTAGATAGTTCGCGTTTATATACACAACCCGAAGAAGTTTATTATGCTTACGAGCAATTGTCCAAGGTTTCAGAACGATTCACCGTAGCCGCAGCTTTTGGCAATGTTCATGGGGTATATAAACCAGGAAATGTTGAACTGAGGCCTATTATCCTTAAAAATTCTCAAGATTATTTAAAGCAAAAATTAAAACTTGAAGGCAACCCGATCAATTTTGTTTTTCACGGAGGTTCTGGAAGTTCACAGGAAGAAATTCGCGAAGCGATTACATATGGGGCTGTCAAAATGAATATTGACACAGATATGCAATGGGCATTCTGGGATGGTATTCGCAAATTTGAAAAAGAAAATCACGATTATCTTCAATCTCAGATTGGCAATCCTGAAGGTGCGGATAAACCCAATAAAAAATACTATGACCCTCGCAATTGGCTGAGAAAAGGCGAAGATAGCTTTGTGGCAAGACTAACTCAGGCTTTCGATGACCTCAATTGTATTGATAGAAATTAATTTTTATTCTTGAAATTCTAGCCTTTCAAAAGCAATTGAAAGGCTTTTTTTTGCTTATGCCAGTAAATAAAGATGCATTAATCAGATATAGAATAATTAACAGAAGGCTGAAAAACAAATTTAAGCCGCTTCCCAAATTGCAGGATTTGATTGATGAATGCGAGGAAGCCCTTGGCAAGCCAATTTCAACCAGAACCATACAGGCTGATATCCAGGCCATGCGCTATGACGGCGATTTGGGATACAATGCGCCGATTATTTACGATTCAAAAGAAAGTGCATATCGATATGAAGATGCGAATTACAGCATTGACAATATTCCTTTGAATGACGATGACCTGGAAACACTGGAATTTGCAACCCGCGTTCTGGATCAATTTAAAAATGTGGAAATCCTAAAGCCAATTTCCGGTATAATCGAAAAAATTGCCTCCTCTTATAAAATTTCACGACAGGTAGAATTGAATAATCAGGGAGAGTTTATCGAATTTGAATCTTCACCCATCGCGCAGGGAACGCATTTTATCAATCCATTATTAGCGCATATTAAATCGCAAAAAGTGCTTGAATTGATTTATAAGTCTTTTAAAGATGACAAGTCCAAATCGTACAAAATTCACCCTTATCTTCTTAAGGAATATAAATCGCGATGGTATTTAATTGCCTGGAATGAAGATAAAAAAATGATCAACACCTTTGGTTTGGACCGGATCGAATCAATTGAAGAAACCAATAAATATTTTGAAATTCACAAAGAATTTAACTCACTTGATTATTTTAAAGACGCTTTTGGAATTACGGCACCGCAAAAACTAAATGTCAAAAAAATACTTTTAAAATTTAATTCTTCTCAGGCTAAATACATTTTAACGCAGCCTATTCATCATTCACAAAAAATTATAAATCATAATACCGATGATTTGACCATTGAAATCAAAGTAATGATCAGTTATGAGTTAAAATCTCAAATTCTCAGTTACGGAAGCTCTGTAGAAGTCCTGAAACCAAAAAAACTTAAAGAAGAAATTCAGGGGGAATTAAAAAAAATGAGAAAAATGTATAAATAAATTTACTGCGCAAATAGCCTGCGCAGGCAGCATGTTTCTTTGAAATATAAATTTTAAAGACATGCAAACACTTACATTAAGAAAACCTCTAAAAACAATTCCAAATCTTGACAGAGTTAATCTGATTACCAAGTACAACAATTACCTACGTCTGGTTAATTCCGGTTTTTTTAGGGAAAGCGCTATAGCAATGGTGAACTTTAATAGTCAGGAAGAATTCAAAAAGGCGGAAAGTTATTTCCAGGAAATTTAATTGATATAATTTAATTGCTTGTTTCCAGTTCTAATTCTTTTACTTCATTGAGGCCTGCAGTTTTACCAAAGCGTTTTATCGACTCCTGATTATAGGCTAATGCAGCTTCCTCCGGTGTTTCAAATCGGCCAATGTAAATTCTTTTACCCTGGTCATATAATATCGCCCTGAATTTTTTCCCATCTTTTGAGACGCCTCTAAAATGTCTGGCAGGGGAATGCTGATGTCTTCTAAGTTCTCCCATATCAGCCCACTCAAGGTTTTCTACCCTACAATCCAATTTGTTTTCATTTATCATTCTGACAAATAATTTCTTGTTTGACTTGGGTTGTAATACAAATTCCTGGGCAAGTAATTTGTGAAGGTAATTGGTCCTGATTTTACCCATCACTGTTTTTTGGTGAAAAGCATAACCTGCAGAGTGAATTCTCCATCCTTTCATGAGACCATTTTTCTTAAGATAAGAAAAACCTTGTCTGCATAATGTGACTTTTTTATTGGAATTACTTAGAGATAACTTCATTCTCTATTATGAAGATGAATGCACATCTTTTTCTTGGTTTTTTCAAAAGGAGCTATCAAATATAGAAATATATTTATATTATGCTAATCTTATTTTGCAAAGTGTAATTATCTCTTATTGATTGAGTTGGGTTGAAAATAGATATTGTACAGGTCGGTTTTTTGCATTTCATACAATATTTCGTTGAAATGAAGGTAAAAATCGTCGGAAAGATTTACTTCCCTTTCTTCGCTTCCAAATATAGTTCTGACGTATTTTGAATAGGCGTATAATTCCCATCCCAAACCGTTTTCAATGGCTCGCAAATCGGTTTTCTTCTCATACCAGGCGTGATAGGCAGGATTTACGCCATAATTGATAGCTACGGCCAATAACTCGCTGAAAGATCTTTGGTCGTAATCTAAAATATGAGCAAGTTCATGTCCCAATACTCCCACCTGAGCATTTAAGGGTAAATTTTTTAACAATATCCTCTCCATTTCAATTGTTGATTTCAAAGAAATTATAACCCTGTATTTTCTATTGGCAAAAGGGCTGATCATTGAAGGTACTGACGGTAAAGCGGACAAAGGGGCAAAAACTTTCTTTTCAATAAATTCTATTGAAACATCATTTAATTGTGGATAATGGGAAAGTGCCAATAATATTTGAAGCTCATATTTTTTCGGAATCCCTTTATTTCGACCAAATTTTGACTTTAAATCCTTTAATTTAGCCTCTGAGATATAGTTTGAGACTTTGGTATACTCCCCACCAACTATTATTTCATTTTGAGCGTTAGCATAAAATATTAGACAATGTAAAAGGAAAAATAATAAGCTTAATTTAACCAATTTCAAATCTTGAATAAGCATTAATCATTACAAAAACAGTTCATAAAATTTCACGGCCTGGTATTTTTACAATTACAGAATGAATTTCTCACTTACTTTCGAATATTCTCCAATGCTTCTTATACCCGCAATAATTCTCGCAGCATTATTGAGTTTATTGCTTTATCGAAAAGAAGAAAGGATAAGTAAAAATATAAGAATTGTACTCTTTGCACTAAGATTTGTACTATTTACCTTACTTTTTATTTTGTTAATCAATCCCATTATTAAGCATTTCGAAAACCGAATAGAAAAGCCGGCTTTTGTGATTGCTTTGGATAACTCAAGTTCATTAGGCACTTATTTACAAACTGAACCTCTTGAAAAATTAAATAATTCACTTCAAGGCCTGAAAAAATCAGCGCTTGAACGGGATATAAATCTTGAAATAGTTAATCTCAACGATGAAGTCCTGGATTTAAAGGATAGTCTCTTATTCGATTCAAGGAAAACCGACCTTTCATCAATGTTGAAAAATATTGATAAGAGATATGAAAATCGAAACTTAAGTGGAATATTGTTGATATCGGATGGGCTTTTTAATCGCGGCGTTTCGCCATTATATGTACAATATTCGAATAGAATTTCGACACTTGGGCTTGGTGATACATCTGCAGTCAAGGATGTATGGATCAATGATATCCAGTATAATGAAGTGGCTTTCCTTGATAATTACTTTCCCATTAAGGTATCCATACAACAAAATGGCTTTGAAAATAGCAATGTTAAGATTCAAATTCTGAGTGGTGGCAACGTTCTTCAGGAAGAAATAATAAAATTTAAACAGAATGAAAGCTTAAAATCTAAAGACTTCAAGGTTTTGGCCAAAAATACAGGTCAACAGCGATTGAGGATTAGAGCAACAGCCCAAAATGAAGATCCAAAAAGGCTGGAAAACAATACCAGAGATATTTATTTGGAAGTTATAGATGGAAAGGATAAAGTGCTCGTATTGTCATTGAACCCACATCCCGATATAAAAGCAATTAAAGATGCACTTTCAAAAAGTATGAATTATGATGTTACAAGTGTTTCTCTGGCAACTGAAGTAATGCCGGAGGACAAATTTGACCTGGTAATTATGCATCAAATCCCTAATCTTCAAAATGTAGGAAATGCTTACGTTCGAAAATTTATAGAAAAAGAAGTCCCAATTTGGTTTATTTTGGGGCCATCCAGCGATTATTACAATCTAAACAGGGAATTTAAAGGAATAAATATTAATGCCAGAGTCCGTCAAATGGATGACGTTAACCCATATATAAATCCGGATTTTCAAAAATTCAAATTACCGGAAAACTCTGGGCAACTTATTCCAAAACTGCCTCCCATAGAAGTCCCCTTTGCCAATTTTGAACTCGGAGAAGGGTCAGAAATAATCCTGTACCAGGCTGTCAATAGAATCAATACAGGTAAACCACTTTTGGCAATTCAACAAGTCTCAAATAATAAATTCGGAATGCTATTAGGCGATGGCTTATGGGCATGGAGAATGCATGAATATTCTATAAATGAAAATTTTGAATTTACCGATGCACTTATTAATAAAATGGTTCAATTTCTTTCTCTAAAGGAAGACAAGCGAAAATTTAGAATCAGAATTAAAAATGAAGACAATCTTTATGAAAGCACAACGGTGTTTTTTGAAGCTGAAATATACAATGATATATTCGAGCCCATCTTTGGGAATAAGATTCAAATGAAAGTCAAAAATGAGTCAGGTGAAGTAACAGAATATAATTTCACAACCAGCAAAGACCGGGAATTTGGTGTCAAAGGACTTGAACCCGGAATCTATAGCTACACTGCCATTACTGAAGTGGACAATAAAAACTACGAGGTAAATGGACAATTTTCAATTCGAAAAATGGAACTTGAATTATTGAGTTCACAGGCTGATTTTAATTTATTGAATCGTTTGGCCGAAAGCAACGGTGGAGATTTTTTCACAAGTATAAATGAAGAAAATATTGATCAAATTCTTGGGAATGAAAGCAAAGGAATAATACACAGCAGGGAAGTCAATATCGATTTCATATCTTTATATTGGATATTCTTTGTTGGATTATTACTAATTACAATCGAATGGTTCATCAGAAAATATTCGGGAACTTACTAGAATGAGATATTTGCTGATTATAATTTTCTTGATGAGCACTCGGGTTTTTGCACAAATTTCCGAAAATAGCTCACCTCTTTCTTTTGATATTGTACTTCAAGAAAAAGTGAATAGTATTGAGTTTCCAAAAGTCAATGTAGAAAGGTTATTGCAAGAGGACAGCCTAGACCAATTGCGAAATCGCCCGATGCGTTTTGGGAATGCTCATGAAGTTTCTATTTCCTTTGCTAATTCTGCTTCTAAAGAAATTATTAATAATGAAACAAAAGTATGGAGACTAGAACTCCTTTGTCCCGAGGCCTTCAGCATTAATTTGATTTATAGTGATTTCAGGATTCCAATAGGCGGCAAATTATTTTTATACAATGAAGACCGCAGCTATCTTTTGGGTGCATTTACCTCTTCAAACAATACAGATGAAAATCCTGAATTTGCCACTGGTTTAATCCCCGGAGAAAAACTGATAATGGAATACAATTCACCTGTCTTATTGCCGGATCCCAAAATTGAAATCAGCAGTGTAATTCACGGGTATAAGAATTTCTTCCTCTTTGGTGATTCAGGGCCTTGTAATAATAATGTTAATTGCCCTGAGGGATTAGATTGGGTCAATCAAACCAATAGTGTTGCCATGATAGTTCTGGCTGGTGGAACACGCTGGTGTAGTGGTGCTATGATTAATAATAGCTGTGAAGATGGAACCCCATATTTTTTAACCGCAAATCATTGTCTGACCGGTCCCGGTGTTGGCAATTGGATGTTTTACTTTAATTATCAAAGTCCAAGCTGTGCCAATATTGACGGGCCAACCAATCAAATAGTAAGTGGCGCAAGTTTGATAGCGACATCTGCAAGCAGTGATTTTGCTCTTTTGGAATTAGATAACAGACCACCTCTCGCTTACAACGTGTTTTATTCAGGATGGTCAAATATTAATGTAAGTACCGATTCGGCAGTTGCTATTCATCATCCTAGCGGAGATATAAAAAAAATCAGTTTTTCTAACCAAAACACAGAATCTACGGATTACCTTTCTTCAAACATAGATACCAATGAAACGCATTGGCGTATCCCCGCATGGGATGACGGAACCACAGAAGGTGGTTCATCCGGGTCTCCGCTTTTTAACACCGAGAAGCAGATTGTTGGCCAACTTCATGGAGGCTATGCTTCCTGCACAAATATTACCAGCGACTGGTATGGGAAGTTTTCATACAGTTGGGATAAAGGAAGTAATAGTTCGGCACGACTCTCAGATTGGTTAAATCCTTCTCAAGGACCAAATGACACACTAAATGGAAACTACTTTACATTTACACCCGCACTCGAAGCATCAATTGGACAAATAAGTTTTCCCGATGAAAACTCTTGTTATCGCATACAAGTGCCTCAAATAAGTGTTAGAAATAAGGGCGTTGATACCATCGTGAGCCTGGAATTATCCTGGGAAATTCAAGGGCAATCAGCTGATACATTGGCATGGACTGGAATGCTCCTGCCGGGATCGGAATTAAATCTTCAATTAGATACCATCAACTTTTTACCGGGGAATTATACACTGATTGGTGAAATATTAACAGTCAACGGACAAGCCGATAATAATCTCTGTAATAATTTAAAATCTAAATCCTTCTCAATTATTGATGGCAATGAAGTGACATTTAAAATGTTTGCAGATAACTGGCCGGAAGAACTTAATCTGGAAATTGCAGACACAAATGGGATTGTCCTTTTTAGTGAAGCTAGTTTTCAGGCCAATGTCCTGGATTCTTTTTTGTTTTGTCTGAGTCCCGGTTGTTATGATTTTACTGTTTATGACAGTTGGGGTGATGGCCTAACAGGTGGGGGCTTTTTCAATATAGAATTCAATGATTCCATTTATTTCACGGCATCGGGTGCTTTTGGAAATTGTACCGGATCGCAAATGCCAAATGGTTGTTCTGTAACATACAGGATATGCATGGATACGACTACAGCATTGCAAACACCAATTGCTAATTTTCAGGTATCAGATACCTTATTTAAAACAGGAGATACAGTTCTTATTCAAGATTATTCAAGCAACTTTCCAGATACATGGGAATGGTTGCTAAGTTCTGATACTTCTTCCTATAATTTCGCCTCGCAAAATGTTGAATTTGTTCTTCAGACCGAAGGCTGGTATGATTTAAGTCTAAAAGTTTCAAATGTATTTGGCTCAGATAGTATTTATTTAGATAGAGCATTCAGAGTCGAAAAATCGTCGAGTTTGAATTCATTTGATTTTTCCGATAATATTAAAGTCTTCCCTAATCCCGCGAGAAAAATTTTGCATATTAAAAATTACAGCAATGAAGAATTATTAATTCAACTGATGAATGTGGAGGGGCAACTATTAAAAGAAGTTATTAGTAATACTTCTTTGATCAGTATTGATATCTCATCCTTACCCAATGGTTTTTATATTCTAAAATTCTCTACCAAAACCAATTCGGACACAAGAAAAATAATAATTGAATAAAAAAAAGCCCTGAAAAAATCAGGGCTGCATTTTATTCTTTGGGTTGTTCCTTTTTCTTTTTCTTCTTGATCTTAATTGTAAGGTTTTCTTCACCTTCTTTATAATCAGCAGATAAGATATCACCTTCATTAATATCACCTTTCAGTATCTCTTCAGCTATTGCATCTTCAAGATATTTCTGAATGGCTCTATTTAAAGGTCTGGCTCCGAACTGTGGATCATATCCTTTTTCAGATAAAAATTCTTTGGCTTTAACCGTTAATTCAACACCATATCCCATGGCATCAATTCTATTGAATACCGTTTCTAAAGCATTATCAATAATTCTGAAAATATGCTTTTTTTCCAGCGAGTTAAAGACAATGATATCGTCAAGCCTATTGATAAACTCAGGAGAGAATGTTTTCTTTAAGGCTTTTTGTATTGTTCCTTTAACAATATCATCCTGATTCGATTGTCTGGATTGAGTATTGAAACCAATGCCCATTCCAAAATCTTTTAGATCTCTAACTCCAATATTGGAAGTCATGATGATCACCGTGTTTCTAAAATCTACTCTTCTTCCGAGTCCATCTGTAAGTATGCCATCATCCAGTACCTGTAATAAAATATTGAAGACATCAGGATGCGCTTTTTCAATTTCATCCAATAAGACAACCGAATATGGCTTCCTTCTTACTTTTTCTGTTAGTTGACCGCCTTCTTCATATCCAACATATCCCGGAGGCGCTCCTACTAGTCGTGATACAGAGAATTTCTCCATGTATTCGCTCATATCTATTCTCACAAGCGAATCTTCCTTATCAAACAAATAAGTGGACAGGACTTTTGCCAGTTCTGTTTTGCCTACACCTGTCGGACCTAAAAATATAAATGAACCAATAGGTTTTTTCGGATCTTTTAGACCTACCCTTGTTCTTTGAATTGCCTTCGTCAGTTTTTTTATTGCCTGTTCCTGGCCGATAACCATACCTGAAAGGTCTTTATCCATATCTTTCAATTTGGAGCTTTCTTTCTCGGCAACTCGGTTTGTAGGTATTCCGGTCATCATGGCAATTACTTCAGCCACATTTTCCTCATCGACTGTGTATTTTCTTTTTTTGGTTTCTTCCTCCCAATCGTTTTTCGCGATATCCAATTGCTCCAGAAGCTTTTTTTCCTTATCCCTCAGTTGTGCAGCCTCTTCGTATTTTTGGCTTTTTACAACTTTATTTTTCTCTTTTTTTACATTTTCAATTGCCTCCTCTAGCTTCACAATACTATCCGGCACATGGATATTATTTAAATGAACTCTGGCACCTGTTTCATCTAAAACGTCAATGGCCTTATCCGGTAAAAACCTATCGCTAATATATCTGTCAGACAATTTTACACATGCATTAATGGCCTCAGGCGTGTAATTTACGTTGTGGTGATCTTCGTATTTATCTTTGATATTGTTAAGAATTTCAATGGTTTCTTCAACAGAAGTGGAATCAACCATCACGACCTGAAATCTTCTGGCCAATGCACCATCTTTTTCTATGTACTGTCGGTATTCGTCCAGTGTTGTTGCACCAATGCATTGAATCTCGCCTCTGGCCAAAGCCGGTTTAAACATATTTGAAGCATCTAAAGAGCCACTTGCTCCTCCTGCTCCAACTATTGTATGAAGTTCATCAATGAAAAGAATGACATTGGTAGCTTTTTCAAGCTCATTCATAACCGCTTTCATTCTTTCTTCAAACTGACCTCTGTACTTTGTTCCTGCCACTAATGAAGCGAGATCAAGTGTAACTACTCTTTTGCCAAACAATACCCTTGAAACTTTTTTCTGAACAATTCTAAGTGCAAGGCCTTCAGCTATTGCCGTTTTACCAACTCCCGGCTCACCTATGAGTATAGGATTGTTTTTCTTTCTACGACTTAATATTTGAGCAACGCGCTCTATTTCCTTTTCTCTTCCTACAATAGGATCGAGTTTATCGGTCTCTGCTAATTTTGTTAAATCTCTTCCAAAATTATCTAAAACAGGTGTTTTTGATTTTTCAGCACCAGATTTTGGGTTTTCGCCTTTTCCACCTCCGCCACCAAAGAATTTGCTCGAATCCTCATCGGAATCTTCAGTTTCCTGACTCGAAACCGGATTTTGATGGTGATATTCCAATAACTCTTTTACGACATCATAGCTGACGTCAAATTTTTCAAGGATTTGCGTGGCAATATTGTCTTCATCTCTTAAAATGGACAGCAATAAATGCTCTGTGCCGATGAGCTCACTTTTAAAAATCTTAGCCTCTAAATAGGTGATTTTTAAGACTTTTTCAGATTGCCTTGTCAAAGGAATATTTGAAAGATTCTTAATGTTTTGAGAAGCCGTTCCCATGGTTGCCTGTTCGATAGACATGCGGAGTTCGTCCAGTGATACCCCTAATTTTTTGAGCAAGGAAACAGCCATTCCTTCACCCTCGCGAATCATGCCTAGCAATAAATGTTCGGTACCAATATAATCATGGCCCAATCGCAATGCTTCTTCTCTGCTTAATGAAATGACTTCTTTTACTCTATTTGAAAATTTTGCTTCCATAAATATTAATACGGCTTAATGGCCTTAGGTAAAGGTAACATTTAATTCTTTTTAATGCTACGCACAATTTATATATGTAAGATCAGATTAAAAAACGCACAGTTACCAAATTTTGTTTAAGAATTTTTTAGATACAAAACGGATTCCGGTCCCTGATTAAAAATCAAATCAATTATGCTTAAACCAGCAACAAAATCATTGCCAAATTGCTGTTGGTATGCCAATTCGTCTTGTTGCTGACTAAAATAAACATCCCAATTTTTAAAACGTTCCAATTCTGACTCAAAATGAGATGTATTCGATAAATTGGTCCTTTCCTCGCTTAAGAGTAGAATTTCCTTATTTATTCCTAAAATTTTTAAACATAAGCTAAGGTGTTGCTGGTTATATTCAAGTAGACTAAGGGGTGGATTTTTTATTAATACTTCAAAATAATCCGAATAATATTCAAAAAAAGGGGCCTTGCCATATGCAGTTTTTATTGATCTCCAGTGGTTCTTTAACCATTTCTGTGTTTTGTCTATTTCAATATTTCTAATTGCTTTTCCTCTCCATGGTTTGCAAACAGGGTATGTTATCATAAGTGGGCCCTGAGATGTCAAAATATCAAAATGATTTCTTAAACTTTGTTTTTTATATACCTCAAGGTCATTAATAATGAGCCTCTTTGCTACATTTATTTGGTCAAAATAAGATTTAGGCGGAAGCAGATAAGATGGTAAAATGATGAAATCCTTGTTCATGTATGAATTCAAATTGATTTAAAACGGTTATCTTAATAGCTTTGAAGTCTTTGAAAACAAATATGATTAAAAAACTACTTCTGATCCTTTCAATTTCATTTTTCATTTCAAATGAAACTTACTCACAGGGAATAGCTGCTACGCTGGACTATTGTAATTTCAAGGCCAATGATTCATTAGGATTGTTTGAATACTATTTGAGTTTTCCGGCCAACACTTTAGCTCACAGAAAAAGCTCCGCGGGAAAACTGGTATCTGAAGTTAAGGTCATTGCAGGAA
Organism: Cytophagales bacterium; assembly: GCA_040218795.1. Taxonomy (GTDB): domain Bacteria; phylum Bacteroidota; class Bacteroidia; order Cytophagales; family CCMP332; genus CCMP332. The sequence goes on from JAVJQT010000010.1 coordinate 330,145, forward strand.
TGGTAAAACAAAATGATACTGTATATATAGATTCCTACCGCTTGACGAATTCTCCCAATTCCGAAAAAAGCTTAAAAACTGAAGAATATCTAACTCAGCATAGAATAATTCTTCCTGTAGGTGAGTATTCATTTTTCCTTTATGCAAGCGATCTTGCTAGTGATGAGCCATCGAACCTCAGCGTAAACTTTCCTGTAAAAATAGGATTTGATAATGCCTTGTTGCAGATGAGCGATATTCAAAATTTAAAATCCTATAAATCATCTAAAAAACAAGCTCCGAATGTGAAAAATGGAGTAGAAATGATTTCAAGAAATTCAAACTTCTTTGCAAAAGCAGATGATCGCTACATCTTTTATCTCGAAGTGTATAATTCGGATCAGGTCATTGGAAAGGATGCCACTTACTTGCTTGAAGCGCGGATAACAAACGCCAGGACCGGAGAAAAAATTGACAAAACAGGTATTTTCAAAAAACTCAAAGCCGATGGCGTAAATCCTGTATTGGCAGAAATTGATTTATCTCCTGTACCCTCAGGTGATTATAATCTGGTTTTGGAAATCAAGGATCGAACCAATAAATCACTGTATTCAAAAGAGAAATATTTCCAGCGTTTTCATCCTGATTTGATCGTTGAAAAAGAAGATGAAAAGGCCATAGAACTCGACTCCAACAAATATGACCCCTGTCAAATTGCTGAATCCATTAATATGAAAAACCTTGATTTTCTGTTAGATGCATTAATGCCTATGGCCAAACAAAATGAAAGAGCCTTTGCAGAAGCAGTCGTAAATTCAGGTGATGAAAAACAGAAAATTAATTTCTTGTGCTATTTCTTTCAGAAGAGAGAAACTAAGGACAAAGACGCAAGAATCTTATTTTTAGAATATAAAGACCGTGTTGAAATTGTAGAAAGGAAATACAAGACACAGACCATGCCCGGTTATCAAACCGATCGTGGAAGAGTCTATATTCAATATGGAAAACCCAACCGTATTGATGATGAGTTTTCTGATATGTCGAGAAGTGCAATTAATAATGCAGTAATTCCATATGAAAAATGGATTTATTATTCGGTTACCGAACCACAACCTCAAAGCAATGTTCAATTTGTTTTTGCTCAAACCAACCGTGCTAATTTTAACTATGAAATAGTGCATTCAACTGCCATAGGCGAGATCAGCAATCCAAACTGGAAACAGGAAATTTCGAGCAAAATGATGTTTAGTGAAGACCCAAGTCAGGATTACAGATAAATTTCTCCCAGGCCTTGTCTGATAATTTCATAATTCGGTGTAGTACAATCGATAATGGTTGATGGAACGTTATGACCATAACCCCCGTCAATAATAATATCGGCTTTGTGCTTATACATTTCGAAAATCTCAGCCGGATCGGTAGGGTATTCAACAATATCATCATCCAGTTTTAATGAAGAAGTAATAATTGGATTTCCAAGCGATCTGACCATTTGACGGATAATATTATTGTCGGGAATTCGAATGCCAACGGTTTTCTTTTTGACATTTAAAATTTTTGGTACTCTCGAACTCGATTCCAAAATAAAGGTAAAAGGCCCCGGCAAATATTTCTTCATTAGCTTAAATGAAGTATTATCAGGTCCTTTAACATATTCAGAAATATGGCTTAGGTCATTGCAGATAAACGAAAGGTTCATTTGTTTTCCCTTAATCCCTAATACATGAATCAGTTTAGCAATGGCTTTAGAATTATAGATATCACATCCAATACCATAGACTGTATCCGTAGGGTATACTATTAATGCTCCCAGTTCAAGCGCTTCAACAACCTGATCTATTTTTCTTTGCTCTGGATTTACGGGATGAATTTTTAAGAATTCTGCTTCCATAATATTGCGATAAATATATGGCTAAGGAATATTCAAGTCAAACAATTAATTGATTTTTGGATTAAAATATTTGATTTTACTTTAAAAGTCTATTTTGATCTAATTTTGTGCCATGAAAGCAAAAAAAGCGCGGCTGCCGCTTATACTTTTATTTTCAGGTGTAATGATAATATCATTTACATTTTATTTTTATCAGGTATTCTTTGCTGCTAATTTCCTGGTAGGCCAGGATGATCCATATTATCTGGAAATAGAGAAAGGAACTTTATTTAAAGAGCTGGTATCCCAAATGAATGAAGATGAAGTATTAAGCGATGCTCTTTCATTTTCATTTGTATCAAAAGTTCTTGATTATCAAGACAAGGTGCGATCTGGAAGATATTTAATCAATCCAAATTCTAACAATATAGATATTGTTAGAAAGCTAAGAGCCGGTGTTCAGGTGCCCGTTACTGTGACGTTTAACAACGTAAGAACTAAAAAAGACCTATGTGAAAAAATTTGTAAATATCTTGAAATGGATCCGGAGCAACTCGAAGTAAAACTCCGGGATCCTGAGTTTTGCAAAAAATATGGAAAAGACACTTTTACAATTGTTAATTTATTTATTCCCAATACCTATGAAATGTATTGGCAACAAAATCCGGAAGAGCTATGCGATCGCATGCAAAGGGAGTATCAACATTTTTGGAATGAAGTGAGAATTGATAAAGCAGCAAAAATCAATTTAAAAAGAGATCAGGTTAGCATTTTGGCTTCTATCGTCCAGGCGGAAACGCGTTGGAACGATGAAAAATCAAAAATTGCAGGTGTATATTTAAACAGATTAAAAAAAGGTATCCCATTACAGGCAGATCCAACACTTGTGTTTGCAACCGGAAATTTTCAGTTAAAAAGGGTTTTAAATGTCCACAAGGAAATTGACTCTCCTTATAACACCTATAAAAATCAGGGACTTCCTCCGGGGCCAATAAATTTACCTTCAATTTCTTCAATAGATGCAGTATTAAATGCCGAAGATCATAACTATTACTATTTTTGCGCAAAAGAAGATTTTTCGGGATATCACAATTTTGCGAGTACCATCAGAGAACACATTAACAACGCCAATCGTTATCAACGCGCTTTAAACAGAGCGAATATCAAATAATGTTCGAGACAGAAGTTAAAATCAGAGTTCGGTATTCAGAAACAGACCGTATGGGCTATGTCTATTATGGGCACTATGCTACTTATTTTGAAGTCGCCAGAGTTGAGGCAATTAGAGAAATAGGCTTTAGCTACAAAACATTGGAAGATGAGCATGGAATTCTTCTTCCGGTTCGCGAAAATTGGTCCAGATTTCTAGCTCCGGCCTATTACGATGATTTATTGACTGTAAATGTCAGCATAAAAGAAATGCCCACCATTCGTTTTGATTTTCATTATAAAATCTTCAGAAATGATGATGAACATATCCATAGTGGAAAAACTACATTGGTTTTTATCAACAAACAAAGCGGAAAACCCTGTAAACCGCCACAAGAACTTAGCGATCATTTAAAACCTTATTTTGAGTAGAATTAAGAAGTATAAAGAACGCGTAGAAAGCTCAATACACTTCAGGAATTTTATAGATTTTCTAAAGAATACCCACATTACAGGAAATAGAGTGCCTCTGTGGAATTTTGGAAAAATCTTCTGGAAAAAATTGGTCAATGATGAAATATCAATGATGGCTTACGGTGTAGCCTTTAATTTCACCTTTGCTATTTTCCCTTCATTGATATTTATGTTTACGGTAATTCCGTATATACCTATTGAAAATTTAAATGTAAAAATCCTGGATTTCCTTCAGGAAGTGGTACCCGGAAAAATATATAATAATGCTGAAGGCACAATCAATGATATAGTAAGCAAACCAAGAGGGGGCTTATTGTCTTTTGGCTTTTTCTTTGCGCTGTTTTTGGCAACAAATGGTATGGATGCCTTAATAGCGGCATTTAATGCATGTTATAAAACAAAAGAAACGCGTAATTATATTTATCGAAGGTGGATTTCATTAATTCTAACTGTCGTATTAGCACTAATTTTATTTCTTGCTATCGCAATTTTAATCATAGGTAGATTTGCACTGGATACCATGGTTGAATGGCAAATTTTGCAAACAGACACCACCTATTATTTGCTATATATTCTTAAATATCTGGTAATAGGCTTAATTTTTCTATTGGGGGTTTCAGTGATATATTACTGGGCGCCCTCCATCCATAAAAGATGGCGCTTCTTTTCATATGGTGCTATTCTGGCGACTGTTCTTTGTATTTTAGTTTCCCTTGCTTATACTTTTTATTTTAATCACTTTGCTTCATACAACCGGCTTTACGGTTCAATAGGTGCAATGATAGGACTTATGCTATGGCTATATTTCATATCCTTTATTTTACTATTTGGATTTGAGTTAAATGCCAGTCTTGAGAAATCGCAAATACTTCAACAGAAATTAAGACAACGTAAAAGAAATAACCGATAATCGGTTTGATAAAATTAACAGAGTGTATTAGTTTTGCCCTCCCGTTTTGCACCATCGCTTAGGCTGTGGTAGACGGGTCTTAAAAAAAGAGCTCAAGCTCTTAAATATTTTTTAGGGGCGTGGCAGATTTATCTGCCGAAAGGCAGGGTGGTCGTTCCGATAAGTATCGGAAGCGGCGGTCTGTTCAAGGATTTAAAGAAATCCTTAAAATGTTTAGAGGAGTGGCAGAGTGGTCGAATGCGGCGGTCTTGAAAACCGTTGTACCGCGAGGTACCGGGGGTTCGAATCCCTCCTCCTCTGCATAGACAGTCATTTAATTCATTGTAAATCAATGTTTTACTTGACTGTTTTTTATTTTCGTGCCTACCATGTGCCAACAATCATAACAAAAGGTTATTTTTTTAAGATTTTTTCATCATTCAAATTGTATCATTTGCTAATTGACAATAGGTGTTCACACATTATTAGAGTATTGAAACCAGAATAGATTTAAATTGAGGGAATTAATTAAATTAAGATTAGATAAAGGAACAAAAGACTCACTTTAATAGAGTGAGTTTTTTTTATAAAAAAAAACCACTCTAAATAGAGTGGTATAAATGTTTAACATAATTTTCAAAAGATCTAGATTAATTCGTCTTCACCTCTGTATATGTTCATAATGTTTAGTTTTTAATGATTTAAATATAGTTTACACTTTTCTAATTGCCAAACCAAATCCTTGATGTGGTAAAATTACTCCTGTTTTGTGAACTCTTCCAACGTAATTCGGATGTTCAACATGTTTATGTTCAAAATTGTTCGCCAATCCAATATTAAAAAAAGTCAAATTTACATTATCAGGGTACGATATACTAACGTCCATTTCCTTTGTTAAGTGCCTTAACCTAAACAACTTTGTATTATCATTTAAAATTGAATATTCTCTAACATCCTTTTTTTCTATTAAGTACTCAAGTTTTCCTTTTAATTTAATAGTGTAATCAATGACATTATTTTCATCGGTCGAAGTTTCATCCTTTTTAATTTCTGATATATCAACCCCTTTACCGTCTATTTTGATATAAGACAACTTTTCATTTAGAGTATCTTGTCCATTAATTTTATCATTTTGAATTGAATTTTTTACAAGAACCTCAGTTTCTTTACTCAATGCTATTACCTTAAAAATACAAGTTTGAGTAAATTTTATAATATCGTCTTCTGTGAGTTCAGTTATGGCAATTGTGACCCTAAAGTCTTTATAATAATAATTATCCTCAATTGGTAAATAATTTTTCAAAATTAAATTATTGAGATCTTCGCTTAATTCAGGAAATTTACTTTTATATACTGCATTTGAAACTGATTTCCATAAGACAGGCAAATCATTTCTATTTTTAATAAAATCTGTTCCTAGCATAACTGATTCAATCTCCTTTTTAAAAATACCAGTAAATTGAATTGATTTTAACACAGCAGTAAAAACTCCGGATGAAAAAACAGAAATTCCAATTTTTTCTGACAAGTCTTTCCAGTAATTATTCTGTTCCTCAACTTGTGAAAATGTGTAAGTAGAAGAAAAATATAAAATAAGTATTCCAATAATAAACAGAATCCACGCCATATGAGCGTAAAACCAGTTTTTGAATTTGAATAAATAATATTTTAAGTCTTTTTCTATCATTAATTATTGCAATTCATAATCCAAAATTGATGATTCATTCAAAAAATGATTCTAATGGAATGTTCTTTTTTGCTCTATATTCTAAAAGGAAATTTATGTAAAATACATCAGAAATAATATTTTGTAATTTTATGATAATTGAATAGTCTCACAATGCCAAATCCAGGAAATATAAACAATCCAAATGGACGTCCAAAAGGTTCAAAGAATAAAAAAACCAAACAATGGGAGGTTTTACAAGAATCAATTCTGGAAAGACACACACAAAAGTTTAATGAAACTTTAGACTCTTTGGAAGGCATGGACTTTATTGAAACCTACCTAAAAGTTCTTTCCTACTTCAAACCCAAAATGAAGGCAGTAGAACAGAAACGAATTTCAAATGACAAAATAAAAGTGTTTTATCATAACCCAGGCGAATGCCCACCAGAAAGAAAAATAAAAGATGACGGACATATTTATATTGATTTTAAAGATGCTGAATGATTTTGTGATCTTACAAAATCGAAAGTTTACAATCTGTAAAATTCAGTAAATAACAGAAAACTTTGGTAAATTTTATTGTAAAATACAATAACTAACAATAGACTTTAATTCTCACATAACCTTATTGCTGAGATATTTTGCCACTTGCTTAATATCTAATTTTCGATGAAACTTTATCTCAAAAACACCTACCCCACTAACCCAAATTTTGAAATCGCTGTCTCCGTCGAAAGTTCCTGCAGTCTCAATTGAAAAGGAACTTATTTTATTATAAGGAAATGAGCGGTATTCTTTTTTACTGCCGGTTAACCCTTGAACATCTAAGGCAATTATTCTCTTGTTTGTAAACCACACCTTATCCCTTGTGTGAGAATACACCTTTACAATCTGTTCACCATCTGCAAGTATTTCCTGAACCTTATCAGAACTATCATCTTTATTCTCAATTTTTGTTACACTGAATTTTGCTAATAAATCTAATCCCATTGTTTGTTAAATTCTAATAATTTTGTCTATTAATTATAACTTAAAATATAATTCATTTTTGAATTTTTTCATAAAAAAAATAAATGAGGCAAAAGACTGGATTTCCATAGGCATATTTATTTGCACATGGGGTTCGATAATTGTAATTGGAGGTTTCATGTACATATTCAGTGGAATTCTGAAGTTAATTGAATATTCTTTTCCTATTGACTTTATTGCTTTTCTTCTTCAATATTTATGCACTTGCTATTTTATATTATCTTCAATAACAACATTAATTGAAACTCGGGATTGGGTTTTAATTTTAATCAAATTAATATTTCTATTGATTTTCTTTCCAACCAATATTTTTAATTTTTCATCATTTGCTTTAATCTATCTTAGCTCCTTTTTATCTGTTTTAATGTTTATCATTAGTAGTAATAAATAAAATTTCATACTCATACATTTTACCATATACCTTAGTCAAAACATCTTTAGTTGACCTAATCGATATTTTGAAAAGTTATTGAAATATGAATTTCTTATGTTATGTGCTATCTCCTTAATCTTTATCTCTTCATTTGAAAATTTCCACTTGTCAGAAAGAAATCTATTTTCAAGTGCCTTAAAAACCTTGTAGTTAAACTTACAATAATATCTTAGTCCAGTATGTGATAATAGTTTGCTGTCTTTCCTTTGCATAGAGATACCGAAACCAGTGACCAAACAAACTCTCTTTTCATTCGAGGGTATGTTAATTGAAGGTATATGTATAGACTGAATACTCGCACCCCCTTGACTTAATAAATCAAACTTCTTACCAATAATTTTAGATACTTGTTTGAGTACTTGATCTGAATTTTTAGTGATGTATTCATTTAATTTTGTTTTATGTTTTTGGTAGGCTGAGTTCCTATATGAGTCAATCAATCCTTTCCAATAATTTCTATTTGAATAATTAAGAAGTCTTACTGATTTCACTTTAATAGTCTGATCATAATGAAGAATTTCACTCAATCTTTCTAAGGTATATTCCTTGAACTGATCGAAAGGAATACACAACAGATCATCAATAGTTTTTATCTTAAATTGATTTCTTAGAATTGGACTTTTGTAGTTAATCTCTACTCTTAAAAGTTCTTTTTCAAGTTTGAAATCCTTCTTGTATTGTAATGATTTATCATAAATCTTTATACGGTATTGATCATGTTTACATTGATAGTAATTCCCTTCTGTTTTTGTCTCACACCATTGAAAAGGTTTCTTCCAATGAAAGAATAAATTCTGTAATATGGTATCAATCTTATACGGTATTTGGACATTCACACCTACCTCCAACGTTGTAATTTCTGCATCCTTTGGATTGATCTTAAATTGTGTCAATAGTTTGTTTAACTCATTCTTAATATTTTGTATGTTAAAATCATTGTAATTGTGTTCACCATTATTCCACGACTTATGAAGTGAACCATCAATAACAACTCTGCCATTATCAAAAACAATTATTCTAAAACCTTTGTAATACGCTATTTGTCGAGGGGTTATATACTTTCCTTCCCTACCAACTGAAACTACCTCAGATGTCTTTAAATTGACCTCAGAATGGAAGTCCAGGATAGGGTTAGAAAGAAATACCTCTTTGTATTTACTAGGTAGATTAATTTTAAAGAAATCCACCATTCTCAGTATATTTGAGTGATGTTCATTTGCCGATGGACATTAATTGAGAAATTGAGGAGGCGTTAAAACCTCCTCTTTTTTAATTGTGATCGAAATACAATTGATGTTCTGAAATCAGATTCCAAATCCACCCTTTTTGATAGGGGTAGAATGAATTGAAATAATCAATCACTAACTCTAATCCATCAGGCGAAAACTCGACTATAATCAAGTTCGACCGTTTTGTGAAAACATCTCCAAAATACACTTCGCTATTGGAGGTAGGTTTAACACCACAAATCAATTTTAAGGGCGTTTTAAGAGAACTTGTGCCATTGATTGACAAAGTTACTTTGACATCTATTGAAGTACCTGAGAACGGCTCTATTTGAACGTATTTAGGAAGTTTAACCCTATTCGAAGGTGATATACTCACTAACTGATAAAGGTTCTTTAAATCAGTGTCTGAAACTAATTCGAACCGGTGACGAATAAACTCTATATTCCTAGTTTTCATGGTTTCGAGGGTTTATAGGTTTCAAACTGTTTTCTATCTCATTACTTTTGAAATAGACTCGATTTCCAATGCGATAAGGATTAAGAATTTTCTTTTTACTCCAATCGTGAATTGTGACTAATGAAACTGAGAAATATTCTGCAACTTCATTTCTAGTAAGATACTTTACTTGATCTGTCTTAGACTCATTTATAAGGGTTCTGAGTCTTTCTTCCAAACCGTCTAAAACGGCATTATTGAGGTATTCAACTGTTATACCATTCAATAATATTTTATGATCTGTAATCATACCACGAAGGAATTAATGCGTGGTATTTGTAGCGCAAACCGCGACAGACGTGGCGTCTAAGATTTCTTTTTCTTGTCTAGATTTTTATCCCAAAAGTGAAGAGCATCTCTCATTTGGTCAATAAAGTAAGTTATACCTCCTAGACCTTTTCTTTTACGAATTGTATCTCTTCCATTTTTTGCATTAATATCAATGCTAAGGATTTTATTAAATGCCGCGAAGACTTCAATTTCTGTATTTTGTGGAAATTTATCCATCTCATACAATCCTTTTATTACTTCATATATTTCAACATTATCACCTTCAAATATTAGAGGTGTAATTACTTCCTCATTTTTAGTATTAAAACTCTCGTCTATATAATTCTTTTGTTTTAGTTCAGCAATTTTTAACTCAACGAAATTTTCCCTTTTTGATAATGAATACCATATACTTTGATATAAATTATAAGGAATAGCCAGACTTAAATTGACACTATTAAAACGACAATCGAATGACCACATTGGCTCATTTTTCAATTTTGAATTTTGAATTTCATATTTCTCTAATAATTTCTTTTCACTTGTCCAGAAATCAATTTCCTCCGCATCTGGAAAATGGGACAGAAATGTTTTAATCCTTTCAGGTATTAATTCTTCATAAACTCTGAAACTTGAAAGTTGCCAAAATAATTTTTCCTCGTTCGCTATCTTTATTAAATCAGAAATCTCATCTTCAATCGTATCAGTAAAATCTAATTTTGCATCCCTATCTAACTGAAATATTTTCTTTTGGAGGGTTTCTACTTTTAATTCAAATTCTTTCTTTTCCATCTATGCTGATGACTTTGATAGTCTAAGATGTGAATTTTCATTCTTATTTCCTTTGATACTATCCCAATATTCTTGAAGAATTTTGGCATGGTCTTTAGAAGTTTTGCCAATGTAATTGAGAAACATCCTTTCAGTTGAATGATTTGTAATACTCATTATTACAGGGGTAGGAAGTTTTCCATAATGATTTGTTGCAAAAGATCTTCTACAAATATGACTAGATACTAATTCATACTTTGGATAGTTTCCTTTTTCTTTTCTTTTGGTTTCAGGGTTTATTTTTCTACCCTCTACAATTTCAATAATACCTACTTGTTTACATACTTCCTTTATATATTCATTAAACTTCTGTTCTGAAATCTTTCTAGGAAATTCTCCATTGTATTTGTTTAGAATTGCTCGAACTAAATCATGAATAGGAACTAATGTTTTTGAGGATGTTTTTTTTTGTTCAAATTCAAGGAATCCATCTTTGATAGTATCTTTTGTGAATGACATAAAATCACTTACTCTTTGTCCTGTATAAGCTCCAATAATTAACCAATCCCTTGCATTATCTAAATAGGGTGAATTTCTAAAATCATGTTCAAAAATCTTCTTTAATTCAATTTCATTTAAATACACAAACTCAATTTTCTCCTTAAATCCAGAAATTTGTTCCCATTCCGGATGTGGTTTAACACCATGTGAACGAGATTCTCTAATAAATGTCTTAACAAATGTTAAAGTCCTACCAATGGTATTTGAAGATAGGTTTTCATGTTCTTTTAAATATTTGATGAGTTCCAGTTCAAATCTTGTATCCATTTCAGAGAATAGAACTGTTTTCTTTTTGTATTTCTGGAATCCTATAATTTTGTTAAGGATATTTTGATACTTTTCAATAGTTCTTTTGCTGACTCCAATTTCACCCTTTTTGGACTTGTTCTTTTTGAATGGTAGCATTTTAATATAGTAGTTTCCGAATGTGACAAACTCATCAAAATTTGATTCTCTTTCCTGATTGAAAAATTTATCTATTGCGTACTCTAACCATTGAGAAGAAATATTAACACCTTTCTTATAATCAGAGTTAAATTGTTTTATGATTTCAGTTTTCAATTCACCTAGATTAGAATTAATCTCATCTCGTTCCTGAATTACAGAAAGGTTTCTTAATTGCTCTTTGGTAGGATTCCAATGATCAGAATTTACCTTGTAAGGTGTGGATTTCTTGAAGTCGTATTTTCTTCCATTCGTGAACCTTAAATGAATGGTACATTTTTCACCTTTGCTCTTTATGAAGTATTTGATATTTGCCATAGTACATTAATTGAGGCAATTAAATTACTAATATTTAATAAGTGTGCCAACCATGTGCCGACATTTATTTAATAAGTCTTTATTTATCTTAATCAAACTTAACTTCTCTAAAAGTTCTATTTTATTGTTTTTATTAGGTTTATGGATGAATTAGTGCGATAAGTGAAAAAAATAGAAATGTAAAATTAAGTAGGTTCGAATCCCTCCTCCTCTGCAAATCAAAGCCTTTTGTGCAAACAAAGGGCTTTTTTTATTTATGAAGCAACAGAGCTTGCTCTAGTTGTGGAATAAATGAGAAAAAGCATGAGCGAAGCGAATAGGCATTGTTTGCACAAGATACCATGAATGGGATCGGCGAAGCCAATCCTAAAATCAAAATCAGAGTTTTCTACGTATAACTCCGGTAGCATTAAAATCAATAACCTGAATTTTAGAATTTAAATGTGTGAAGGAAGCGAATAGACTTACTCAATCACCAATTCTTTTAAAAAGATGACCTTAAAATAATTTAGGGAGCTGGCATTGAGCGAGTCGGGAACTTTTACAATCCCGTATTGAAGTATTTGTTCACTGCTGGTGTAGGGATAGGGTTTATAAAGAATTGACAATGACATGCCATTTAAGTCCATGTCCAAATGATATTCATTATGACCAAAATTAATAGTTTCAATATCATCCCAGACTTTAAATGTTTTTTCACCTTCAGCATTGATCACTTCTATCCCTTTTCTTTTTTGGACTATTTTTTTAATGATTGGATTTCCATCAATAGGCTGTAGGGCATTGAGGTCTTTTCCTTTATAGGTCTGCAAGACATCGTGCGCACCCAATTGTGAGAATGAATCTATTGAAAGAACTAGACAAAAAATTACTGTAATCAATCGCATATTAATTTCTTTTTGAACCGGCATATAATTCATATCTCTGAAATCTGCATTCCAGAGATCCATTATACAAGACAATTTTTTTTGAGGGTTTGAGTCTTAAATGTTTTAGGGCCTGCATATTTGAACTCAATACCCAGGCTTCAAAACCCTGAAAGTTATTTTTAAGCGCATCACTTATGCCTTTATAAAAGGCATTTATATCATGACTATCCAGTCTTTCGCCATAAGGTGGATTCAAAATCACAAAACCATTTTTTAGCTCTGTCTTATTTCTCTCCATGCTGCTGTGTTTTAGCTTTATGTGTCGTTCCAGATTTAATTCCTTAATGGTCTCCTCCGTCTTTTGCAGAACCTTCTTATCATAATCACCGCCTTCAATTGACAATTCTTTTTTTAGAATCGCTTTTTCAGAATCTGCTCTAATCTTTTCCCAAAGGTCTCTGTCAAAGTTTTCCCAGTTCATAAATGAGAAATAGTTTCTTTTCCATTGAGGAGGGATGTTTAGTCCCAACATTGCCGCTTCAATTAATAGCGTCCCTGTTCCGCACATTGGATCAATCAGTGGCTTATCAGCAGTCCAACCGCTTAATTTGATCATACCGGCCGCCAAAACTTCATTTAATGGCGCAGCATGCCCGGTAACTCTGTATTTCCTTCTGTTCAGGGTTTCCCCTGAACTATCAATGGAGATTGTAAAATGATTTTCCGAACAATAAATATCCAATTGGATATCGGGATTCTGTATATCGACATTTGGCCTCTTACCAAATTTATTTTTGAATTGATCGGCTATGGCATCTTTGGCTTTGAGGGCTACATATTTTGAATGTTGAAAAATACTTGAGCGAACTGTATTGTCAATCGCAAAGGTCTGGCTTAAATCTATGTACTTTGACCAGTCGAATTGGCTTACCTTATTGTATAATTCATCTTCATTTGAAGCATCGAATTGATATAATGGAACAAGGATTTTTAAGGCTGTTCGCAGATGAAGATTTGCCGCATATAGAAATGCAATATCACCCTCACAACTTACCGCTCTTCGGGTTTGTCTTATGTTTTCTGCTCCCAGCTCTCTCAATTCCTCAGCAAGGATCTCTTCAAGGCCAAAGAGTGTTTTTACAAGAATATTCAATCAGGTTGTTTCAACAGTTCAAAAATGGGATTATTCAAAAATGATTTCTGTCTCCCAATCTTTCTCCTTTTGATTGTGAAGTTTCCAAAATTCTTCGGCAATTTTTTCAGGATCAAATTTGGTCCCTTTCTTCACCATCCCGTTAATTGTAATTGTGGCAACATGGATACCGTAATCCTTATACTCCTGCTCCAATGAAAATGTGAAATTTCGCAAGGCTGCTTTTCCAATTGCCAATGAGGAATATTCGAAATGAGGATTAATACTTAGTCCTCCTCCTGTAAATAGGATTGTCCCCTTTTTCTTTTTCTTCATTGAAGGCAAAACCTCCTGCGCAGCAATAATTGCTCCGACAACATTGGTGCGAAAATCTCTTACTACATGATCGGGAATTAAGCGAGAAGGTATCCTTGGTTTGAGTACGCTTGCATTATATATTAATACATCTGGGCTTTCATCCTCTAAAAAGATGTGCTTAAAAGCCAGGCGGAAATGCTCTTCATCACCAGCATTTGCAACTTTATAATCAGCTTTAATTTTTTCAGCTTCTAGTTCTTTTTTAAATTTTGCCAGCTTTTCTTCTGTGCGGCCGATCATATAAATCTTATAACCTTCCTTTCCAAATTTTCTGGCAAGGGCAGCACCATTCCCGGGCCCCATACCTACAAGTATTAAAGTTTTTGGCATCTAATAATATATTTTATTCAAAATTGATTTATCTCAAACTCTTACCCCAATTACACAAATATCATCTACTTGCTCATGCGCGTCTCCACCGGAATCAGGATAAGAAATCCAATCATTAAAGGTATTTTCAATGATTTCATGTTGCTTTTTCACATCCTCATCTGCAATGCTCAAAAGTAATCTTTTAAAGGGTTTGTAGAAAAACTTTTTCCCTTTTGGTCCACCAAACTGATCTGCATAACCATCGGTGAATAATATGATCATGTCGTTTTTAATAAGTTGAATTTCGTGATTGGTGAAATTCTTTCGATTTTCAAAGGCCCCTATAGGTTGTTTGTCGGCTTTAATTTCAAACAAATTATGTCCCTTATCATTCATAATTGATGGATATTCTTCTCCATTGAGAATTAATTTTTCTTCTCCCTTTCTTATGACATACAGTGAATTATGCGCACCTGCATATTCTAATTTTAGATTTTTTCTATCAAGAGAGCATAAGGACATATCCATTCCATCTTTAATTTCTTCTCGTTGAGTCCCTTGTTGATTTAAAGTGTTAGTGATAATTTCATTGAGTCTATCGAGCACTTCACTCGGCCTATTTAGACGGTATTCTCTTACTACCCTGTTTAATCCATTGTATCCAATTATGCTCATAAATGCCCCCGGGACACCATGTCCGGTACAATCTACAGCTGCAATGAGTGTTTTTTCTGTTTTCTCGTCTTTATAGTTTTCCAACCAGTAAAAATCCCCGCTAACAATATCTTTAGGCCGGTACATGACCCATGCATTTTCTACCGACTTTTGAATCTTATCTTCGGCAGGAAGGGTGGCCATCTGTATTCGTTTTGCATAGCGAATACTATCCAAAATGTTTAAATTTTGTTTTTCTATCCTGCCCTTCTGACTCTCCAGGACGGTATTCTTTGCTTCGATTTCGTCTTTTTGCGCAACTATTTCCTTTGTGTTTTCCTTGATAACTCTTTGCAGACTAATGGTAGAAACGCGAATCGCCGCATATACAAAAGCAATAAATCCAAAGAAATATAGCGTATAGGCCCAGGGGGTTAGATACCAGGGAGGTAAAATGGTAAACGAAAAACTGGCTTCCTCACTTTCATTTTCAAAGAAATCAATTGCTCTGACCCGCATTGTATAAGAACCGCCCGGTAGGTTGGTATAAACCGCTTCAGCCTCTTCGTTCCAATCTGTCCAGGTTTCATCAAAACCTTCGAGGAAGTATTTGAATTTTAGGTCGTCTTTGCGCTTATAGCTGTTGGCGCCAAACGAAAAACGCAAAGGTTTTCTACTGTAGTTATACGTATTATTGACAAAATCATCAAACATATGTCCACCAAACATCAAAGAGTCGGGATCGTATTTAATCTGACTAATAAATGCCTGATAAGACTTTAATGGTTTCGGGTTTAAATTTTTGATTCTAAAAAGGCCTTCAGATCCTGCTACCCATAAATTATCGTGAATAGAATCATAAAATGAAGCAAATTGAACAGCTTTACTTAACTCAATGTATGGTTTATAAACCCAATCTTTGTCTTTAAAATTAAAAATGCCATTTTGAAAATCTTTATTTTGTTCTTTAGAAGTTAACCAAACTTTTTCAGAACCAATTTGACACATATTTAAAATATTTCTTTGATTAATATTTAAGGGATGATCGAAATCCTGAGATAAATTAAAAGCCGTTTTCTTCCTATCGAATTCATAAATCCCTTTTGTAGTTGCAAAATATACCTTTGAATTGATTAAGAATGGAAAAACATAGGGCACATAAGGAAGGCCAAATGTGGAATCATAAAATACAGGATTCATAAAAATACCGGAGTCTAGATTACTTTCGTCTAAAAAATATACTCCGGAATGTTTTGATCTTGCACCCATCCAAACTTCACCATTATTAACAGTTACTATCTTTCGAATTTGTTTATTGATTTCGCTATTTTGAAATTCAAAAGTGAATTTATTATTTGAGTATGAGGCTGTTATAACACCATTATCATTACCAAT
The DNA here is from genome assembly GCA_040218795.1 of Cytophagales bacterium. GTDB lineage: Bacteria > Bacteroidota > Bacteroidia > Cytophagales > CCMP332 > CCMP332. The sequence continues at coordinate 346,466 of JAVJQT010000010.1, forward strand.
CCAGAGTCTTTCCGGCCTAAATTTAGATTGTGCCAAATCCCATGGTAAGGCTCTTAAAATTGAATCTATTGAACCATTGTTATTTAAAAACTCAACTGTATTATCAGTGGCAAAACCAATTCCCTTGGTATTTTCTAAATTTATATTTTCTAAAGCCCAACATTCACCTGTAATATCAGTTGCAAGATTGAAAGGTTCCGAATCATCAATATTCTTTTTTATCAATCCTTGCGAACCACCAACAAAAATATTATCCTCATTTACCAATAAATCATTGATTACTCCCCGAATATTTTCTTTTGACTGATACCTCACATAAGGAGAACTTATGTCTAAAACCGAAATTCCTTTATCCAATGCCAACCAAAGCGCATTGTTTTTATCAATCAGAATATTTCGAATAAAATCGTTCTGCAGAATGGAATTTTTTGTGTTTATCCTTTTCTTTAATTTAAAATTATTGTCAAGAATTAAAAGTCCTTCATCTGCTGTTGCCAATAGAATATGGCCGGAATAGTAAATGGCATTCTGTATTTTTAAAGGCGTATTTGAGAATTTGTATTTGTGTTCTGACTTAAATCTGAATTCTGATTTATTGACATTTATTTTTAATATATTTCTTTGACCAATAGCTAATACAAAATCTTCAGCTATTATGAAGATTCTATTATCGGTAATATTAAAATCTTGAGGGACTCTTTTAGGGGATTCCGAATTCCATGAAAAAATGCCATCACCCGGCACGAGATAATACAGATTATTGTTGTATTTGAAACTTCCACCAAATTTTATTCCTGATATTAATGAATGATAGCTTTTATTCTTTATTTCAAAAATTTTATCTGCAGTGAAAAGAATTATTGAGTTTTTGAAATATTCAATTGAATATACTCTACCAAAACTTTGCAATGAATCAGGAAAAGTTTTTAAAATAGAATGATAGTAAAGCTGACCCAAAGAATCTGTATCCAAATAGCCTACTTCATTTTCTCCTCCTACATAAACAATTGATGATGAATCTTCAATTATTGTTAGTGCCTTGTATTCTAATCCATTTATTTTTCGCCATTCACTGCCGTCATATCCGATTATTCCACCATTATTTCCAACTAGTATTTTGCCATCCTTGGCTTCCAAAATGCAATGATTCTGTGGATGTGCTTGTTGATACTCGTCCGGGCGTATATTATAGAGCGGTAGACTTCCACTCATCGAAAACGGTTGGGCCTTGGCTGCAAAACAGCCAATTGACAATACTAAAAATAAAATGAGACGTAAAAACACAATTCCCAAATTAAGTGTTTCAGAGACTTAATTCAATCTAATGTTGCAATAATTGGATTATAGATGTTTTAATTCTCTTAATTCATCATTTTTTATAATTATTCTAAGATTAATTTTTGATGAATCGCATTTTCAATCTTATTTTATCAGTATTGATTTCAATTATATAAATTCCTGAGGATAGCTCTTTAAGATTAATGCCCTTTTCTGTATAATCTGAACTTTGAATTAACAAACCTCTCATATCTAAAATTCTGTAAGCTATTTCATTTACATTATGATTATTCTTGATAAAAAGTATTTCCGAAGTAGGGTTAGGATAAATTTTAAAGAATTCATTTTCACTTAAATCCGGCATACCTATTAAAGGCGGGCTAAAAATAGAAGTTGAAGGATTTGACCTGGTTTTAGTATAATCTTCTCCTTTATTTGGATCACAATCTCTTGGGGAATTCACTTCAATTGAATAGAAAAGATTTGGATCGGTTATTGAAAAAGGAGGTGTATCGGTATAGCTAAATGAATTGGATGCCAAGGAATCTAATAATTCCCAACCCAATGAATCAGAATTTCGGTAAATGTAAAATGTACTATAAGCAAAACCCTCATAAGCATCCCATAACAGATTGACCGTATTACTGGCCAAAGCTATACTTTGTACTAAATGGATTGTTTTGTGATGATCTGAAAGTGCTGATTCGATTCCGCAGGTATCGACAACAGATATCTTGTACCTGTAGGATTTTAAAAACGGATTGGAAATTGAATCAACAAATATACCGGGATCCTTGGCTGACACAGATCCGATATGCTGATACACGCCTGCGCTGGTGGTTTCTCTGTATATTTTGAAGAGGTCAAAAGCATCGGGATCAGACAATTTACTCCATAATACGGTATTATTCCTATTGTACACACCTGAATCCTGAACACCTACTGATACCATGCAAATTTCAGGTATGATTGATGTTTCCTGAATGACATCCTGAATATAAAATCCTTTGCAGCCTACCGTATCTGTTACTTCTAAAGTATAATTCCCTACCGGTATGTTTATTAAATCTTCCGTAGTATCATTATTTGACCATAGATAACTATGATCAAATGAATTTCCTGTTGTGCTAATATAAATCGCACCGGAATTAAAACCGCAGTTAACATTAACAATTGAATCTGTAAATATTAATGGTGCCCCTTCATCCGATATGGTAAAGTTTTTGCTCAATGTACATCCTTTAAAGTCGCTCACTGTTACATTGTGCAAGCCGGCTGAAAGACCGTTTACTGAACTTCCCATTCCACCTCCGCTCCAGTTGATGGTGTTGCTTCCATTACCTCCGCTTACGAGTACAGAGGCAGTTCCATCCATTAATCCGCATCCAGGCTCATTGACGGAAAGAGCAACGCTTATTGGATCTGGTTCAGTCACATTAATCAACCTAAATGTTTTACAATTGCTGGTGGTATCCAAAGCCCTAACAAAATATGGTCCGGCTTGTAGATTTATAATATCTTCTGTTGTTTCTCCATTCGACCATAAATAAGTGCTGTTTCCTCCTATTGCTAAATCAATTGCTCCATCTGAATTTCCATGACAAGTCACATTTGTTACACTATTGACATTGACGGAAGGCCCACCAATGTCATTTACGGCCACAGAAAGCAATTCAATGCAATTATTTTGATCGCGAATGGTAGCAACATATAAGCCGCTGACCAGATTATTGATGTTTTGAGAAATGACTCCATTGTTCCATTGAAAGCTCAAATTTCCCGTACCTCCAAAGGCAGATAAATTGATAGACCCATCATTTAAACCACATGTGGCATTGGTAACCGATGGAATAGCTTCTATGCTGTCTGCTTCAGCAATATTAATAGTTCCAGAATTTTGACATCCATTTTTATCCGTAACAGTAATTTGATAATTACCGGCGCAAAGGTTTGAAAATGTATTGCCTTCCAGATTTTCCTTCCCTGTTATATTAAAAAAATGTGGTGCAGTTCCTTTAATACCCTGCAGACTTAATGTAGCATCACAATTTCCAAAACAACGTGTTGCTGTTTGGCTACTCACTGTATAATCAGGAATCTCGGCAAAGCTTATTTTCACATTGTCCTCGGAAGATGGGCATGTTCCATTTGAACTTGTCCATTTTAGAATATAGACACCAAAAGAATCTATATTTAATGTGGAATTATTAGCTGCAATATTTGAAAATGCGGCATTTGAACCACTTGGTGAAGAAAGCACCGTCCATTGCCCTGTTCCAACACTTAATGCCAATGCCTCCAAGCTTGTTGATGTTCCACAAATCAGTTTGTCAGGCCCTGCATCTGCCGTAGTTGGAGAGGCATCAAAGGTTATTTGAACCTGATCAGTCAGTGTTGGACAACTGGTATTTGAAAAACGCCACTCGAGAACATAAGTGCCATAGTTTGTAGAACTGATTGAAGTGAGGGGGTCATTAAGTGCATTTATTGTTAATCCGGAAGGACCGGCTACCTGAACCCATGTTCCCATGCCGGCATCCGGCTGATTTCCCTGTAAAGTAGTATTTTGCCCGCAAACAAATTGATCTGGACCGGCCACAGGTATACCCGGGCTTTGATAAAAGTCAAGATTAACAGTATCGGAATTTGTATTGCATACACCATTGCTGGTTGTCCAGGTCAATGTATATGTTCCAAATGAATCAATAAGAACAACTGAATTTCTATTTAAAGGGTTAGCTATAAAAGGGTTTGAACCTGAAGGAGAATTAAGTAAAGACCAAATTCCGGATCCAACGCTTACGATTCCGGCATTTAACACTGTATTATTTCCACAAATCTGTTGATCTATACCTGCATCAGCGGTAGAAGGAGGTTCAAAAAAGTTAATGGTTAGCTGATCGGAAGAAACAGCACAATTCGCATTACTAATACTCCATTCAAAAACATAAGTGCCATATCCGGGAACAGTAATAGTAGTTTGTGGATCATTTGATGAAGTACCATAGGTTATAGCACCACCCGGTCCTGAAATTTTTGTCCAGTTTCCTTGCCCAACAGAAGGTGTATTTCCTGAAAGTGTTGTTGATAGGCCACAAATGTCCTGGTTGGGGCCTGCATTGGAAAGACTTGGGTTTTGGATAAATGTGACCTGCACGGTATCTCTGCTTGCATTGCAAACACCATTGGAAACGGTCCAAACCAAATCGTAAATTCCAAAGGAATCGATTTGTAAATTAGAACTCGGGCTTCCAATATTGGTAAAAACCGGATTTGAATTTTGAGGAGATGCTATTACGGTCCAAATTCCCGAACCTACACTTGGTATTGCACCATTCAAAGTAGTGGTATTGCCACAGGCTGAAATATCAATACCGGCATTTGCGTTTGAAGGACTTTCATCAAAAGTGATTTCAATTTGATCGGAGAGTTCAGGGCAATTCGCATTTTTTGATCTCCATTCCAGTACATATGTTCCATAATTGACTGCTGTAATTGGACTTTGCGGATTGCTGGTATCAGCTATTGAAAGGCCGGTCGGCCCGCCAACCTGAATCCAATAGCCATAACCGGTAATTATTGTATTGGCCATTAAATTCGTTGATAAACCACAAATATTTTGATTCGGCCCGCATACAGGGACTGTGGAGCTGGGATTAAATTCAATTTCTACGTTGTCCGTGCTTATACATGAGCCTAAATTTATTCTCCATTCAAGCAAATAGGTTCCATAATTAGAAGATGTAATATTTATTGCTGAATTTGCTGAATTTGGATCGTTTATTATCAATCCCGAAGGACCTGAAATTTGTAACCATTGACCCGTGCCAACAATGGCCGTATTGGCTGAGAGAAAGGTACTTGTTCCACAAATCTCCTGATCTACACCCGCCTGAGCCACAGTTGGGCCTATAATCTGAATGTCAGAAGCCGTAGTTTCGGGAGCAAAGTCACCATTTACAGGATCATTGGGTGGAAGACCATTAAAAGGCAATGAATCATATGGATTACAGGTATTCCAATTTCTTAAAAATATCTTAAACGATTCTCCTATTGTTGTATTCGATCCAAAACTCAGTGGATAACTAATTTCATTTAAGTCAGCAATTGACACCAGTGGTGGAATTTCTACAATTGGCCCATAAAAAGGGGCAATTAAATTTCCGTTATTATCGGTTAGCTGAACTGTGCCACCTCCTGTGTCTATGCTAACATTGGGAATTTGAGGTGAGCTAGCATTTTGATCACCATATACAAATTGAACCCAGCGCGTTAATTGGTTTGGATTAGAAAGTGAAACAGAACCACAATTGGGAATCGTAATATCCTGAATTTGAAAATTACTGAGCGCTTCGCCCACACATTGTTCGGTATTGGAAGGGTTTACCCCTAATAATCCTGTGCCTGTATTATCAGAAGCCCAGCTTCTAATTGATTTATTTCTCTCCGAGGACGCGCACAACTCATTTAATTCAATTGATCCATTTCCATTGTCATCATAAGCCAGAGTTACTTTAGGGAAATACTCACAATCAATTCCTGTCGAAGGGTATGTAAAAAACTGCGTGCCACTAGAGGGCATGCAATCCAAACCGGTGCAATTGGCCGGAACATCCTGAATTGTATTTGCAGGATCATTCCATTCAAATCTAAAGAATACCCTTGAGACATTTTGAGGGGCGATAAATGAATATTCAATATCCCATGAAACTGTTACCGGAGCACACAAACTCGATGTAGAAAAATTTTCAGAACTGTTTCCCGATAGAAAACTGCACTGTGCAAATAAGCTGCCTGAATTAATAATAATTACAACAAAAAGACTGAATATGGTATTGGCAAATCTTTTCATGTTCTTGCCTGATTATGCCCTATATGGCCGATTAATTGGATAGTTTACACGTTTGAACCTTAAATATGTAAATATTTTAACAATTATCTATACAGAGAAAAGATTATACGCCAATTATTGAATAGGGTTTAGTCTTTAATAATTTTTCTGACAAATAGGCCATCGTCGGTTTCGATTTTTATAAAATAAACTCCGGAAGGCAGGTTTTTAAGACTTATTCCTTTTTCAGGTTTGAATCCTTTAATTTTTTTGATGAGCACGCCATTCAAATTTGTTACAAGAATCTCATTAATATTTTCAGAATAATCAATATAGACTTTCTCTCCTGCCGGATTCGGATATATTTTAAGCTTATTGTTTAAATCAATGTCTGTCATGCCTATAAATATTCGACTTGCAAATGAAGGATTTGATCTTGTTTTGGTATAATCCTCTCCTTTGTTGGGATCACACTCAAAAGCATTTTCTGCAAATACGAAATAGTATATGGTATCGGCATTCTGAGGGAAGGATGTATCTATGTATTTTCTTTGTGTCGAAGGAACTGTATCCACCCAAGTGTAGCTATTGGTAAAATTATCATATCGGTAAATTAGGTAGTCGGTAAATTGGAAACCTATATACTGATCCCAAATTAGAAAAGCCGAATCTCTGGCTGCATTGATCGTGGAATTAAGATTGATCGTTTTATGCGCCGAAGCGGCTACAGCATTAATATCAGATTCATTACCACAACTATCCAAAACCGTTATTTTGTATCTCCACCATCTGTTTCGAATGTCCGAAGTAGAATCGATAAACAGTCCGGGATCTGTTTTCTTGACATTCCCAACGCGATAATAAACACCACTTTGCGTACTTTCTCTATACACATTATAACTCTCCACCGCCGGGTTACTCAATTTTTCCCATACCACAAATACTGCTTCTGTGTTAGCTACTGAGTCCAGTGTATCTGTCGTAATCATGCAAATTGGATTAGGGATAGGAGCAATATAATCCAGCACTCCAAATTCAAAGGCTTTGCAATTATTGCTATCGGCTACCTGTACATAATGCAATCCCACATCTACATTGATATGATCTTCAGTTGTATCTCCGTTTTCCCATAAATATTGCGGCAGACCTCTAACTTTTAATACTTTGATATACATTGCGCCATTGACCAATCCACAGGTCACATCGATTAAAGAATCGATAAATATGGTTGCAGATCCGGTATCGCTAATTGCAACATATCCCACTTCAGTACAGTTGTTGGTATCTGTAACATTCAATGTATAAACCCCGGCATCCAAATTTGAAATTGATGGGCCTGTTCCGCCGGTTGACCATAAGTAGGATATTGGTCCGGACCCTCCTATGACGCTTGACTGAGCCGCTCCTGCAGGCAGACCGCAATAGGATTCAAATCCCTGTACATCCACCAGTATTTTATCGGGTTCTCCAACGATGGCCTGCACAATCGAGAGACATCCGTCACTTCCGTATACAAATATTTCATAAGGCCCTGGTGATAAATTTGAAATGTCTTCTGTTGTATCACCGTTTGACCAATCAAAGGTATAAGGTGTTGCACCACCGGTCACGTTTACATTGACAGCACCGTCTTCATCGCCAAAACAGGTGACATCGGTAACACTGTTAATAGTAACTGAAGGGGCATTGGTATTACTGATTAAAGCAGGAATTATATTGCTACAACCCTGCGCATCGGTAACAGTAGCTATATAAATGCCCGCATCTAGATTATCTATAAATAAAGTGGTATCGCCATTGGTCCAATTCAATTCGAAAGGTGGAACTCCACTATTGATTGCCAGAGTAGCATTTCCATTGCTTAAGCCACAAGTTGCATCATTTGATGAAGTAATTACCAAATCGATTTTAGGTGGATTGACTACATCAATCGTATCCCTGTTGAAGCAACCATTGCTGTCTACAACGCTTACAAGATAACGTCGGGCATATAATCCGACAGCCGTCTGTGTGTTCTGATTATTTTCATCGGTCCAACGATAGGTATATTTGCCGGGATCGCCTAATACATTGACAGTCGCAGATCCGTCGAAGCCACCAAAGCAGGTTGGCGAAGTTTGTATTGTATTAAGTAAGGGCAGCCCGTGAATTTTAACACCCCGGCTGGAGGTATCAATACAACCATTTTGATTGTCTATTATCAGTTGAGGAAAATACAAACCGGTATCCGGATAAATTCTGCTTATCGAACCAATTGTGGAATCATCAATTATACCATCAGGCTGAACATCCCAGAAATATTTGGCAGCTGGCAATACATTTGTGCTGACATCATTTAATGTAGTCAATTCGCCCAAGCAATTTCCCGGTGCTATGTACAAGGGAACAGGTTGTTCTTTGACTTCAACATCCGCTGTAAAAGTATCCAGACAATTGTATCCCATATCAAGGAGCAGATTCACAGGAAATATTCCTGCAGAAGGGAAAATGTGTTGAACATTGCCAACGGTTGAAGAATCGCCTATAAAATCATTGTCGAAATCCCAGGCATATTGCGTTGGTAATACGGTGAAACTAGAGTCTGTAAAACTGGTGAGAAAGGTACGACAGGCTGTATCGGCGACAAAATTTGCTACCGGTGGTGGTAAAACCGTTACGCGAAATGCAGTGCTGTCATAACAGGTATCAAAACTTGTGGCAACCAATGTTAAAAAGTAGGTTCCGGTGTCCAAATAAGTATGGCTTACAGGTCCGAGCGTGGTATCATCTACAAGGCCATCCGATTCCCAATCCCACTCGTATTTGGTAGTTGCATCCAGATTGCTTGTTGAGTCCCAGACATTTATTGTTGCTCCAAGACAAATGGTATCGGTTAATGTTCCAATATTAATTTGAGGGCCGTTGCACCATGCAAATCTCCTGGTATGCGTTAAAGACCATGAACCATCCGATGATTGAGTTCTTACATATAAATTGTGATAGCCCTGAGGGATCGCCGTAAGGTCAATTACCCCATTCCAGGCGGTATCCTGTGTTGAACCCAAGGGTATTGAAAATCCGTTTCCGTGCCCGGGGTCTGAATCAAAAAAGTATTCGATTTTAACGACATCTGCTCCTCCGGAAGTCTTGAAGAAGGGACGGTTATGTGTTAAACTCCACAAACCATCATCATTCTGAGCGCGCACATACAAAGTGTGAATTCCGCCAGGAACTCCTGTCAGATCGATCAGGGTATTTTGAGTGATGTCCCTTACGATAGAATCTAAAACAATTGAGGTGCCATTTCCAAAGCCTGGGTCGCTATCAATAAAATATTCCATAGCCGCAATGTTGGAATTGGCATCTGAAACTTTGAATACCGGTCTAATACTTGTCAAGCTCCAAAAACCCTGAGTATTTCTCACCCTGATATAAAAATTGTGAAAACCATCAGCTATGTTATTCAAGTCAGCAGGAAATACTACAGTGACATTTGTATCAGCAGAGAATGGTACTTGGGTCCCAAATCCCTCACCGGGATCAGTATCCCAGAAATACTCAATTTGAGAAACATCAGAAGTCGGGTCAGTCAATTTATAAAATGGTTGACTGTTGGTTAAACTCCAAAAATTATTTTGATTTTTTACCCGGACATAGAAATTGTGAAATCCATCGGGCAAACTAGTATATGCAGGGCTAAATACAACCGTGACATTATTTGAAGATGTAAATGAAACCGAAGTTGCATTCCCCTCTCCCGGATCATTATTCCAAAAATATTCTATATCCGTGATTGGGGTATTTGAATTCTCTACCTTAAAAACAGGACGTATTTCTGTCATACTCCAAAAACCCTGACCATTTTTCACCCTTACATAAAAAATATGAAGGCCTGAACTTAATGCCGCAATATTTACCGGCGTGTTAATTGTTAAATTGGTATCGGCAATAATCGGAATATCAGTCCCATTTCCCAGTCCGGGATCGGAATTAAAAAAGTATTCTGCTTTGACAATGTCAGTATTGGAAGGTGTGATCTTGAGAAATGGATGTACTGAGCTTAAACTCCAAGAGCCATTCGCATCCTGAACTCTTAAATATAGATTATGAAGATTATTACTTAATGTATCAACATCTATGCTTAAATTTTGAATGACATCCTGACTTGCTGCAAATGAAAATGGAACGCCATTTCCCAATCCCGGATCATTATCAATGAAATATTCTCCATTAGTTATGAGAGGCTGAGCAGAGATGCTGCAATTCAGCAATAGAAGCCATATAAATATTAAAGCAGTTCTCAAGATTAATACCCCTAGTCTTGTGACTTAGCCTTGATCGTTACATTGAGTCCGCCAGTTGTGTTGGATGTTGGTACTACCAAATCGTAAATGGTTGGAATAGCCGGTACACCAGACAATTTATATGGATTGGGGCCACCATACATCCCAATATCCGTTGGAGTCCCTGCCGGAATTTCCTTACCGGTCCCGTCTGCAAGACTACCAGGAATGATTTTATATTGGCCGTCAGTAGAGCCTCCTGCAAATATAATCCCTAAATTAGTTGCGACTCCTACCATATTTCCTAAAGCCGTATCTACAGGTGTACTTGTAGTCCTGAAAAGATTATTTTCAAAACCATTGTTCCAGCCTACAACGTTTAAATTGAAATTGTTGTTAGATATGAAAATATTATTTGTGAAAGAAGAGTTTCTAACAGTATGGCTGTAGGTATTTATTATATTATTTGTAAAATCATTAACTATTCCCACTCCTTCCGTATTGATAGTTGTTCCTCCTATAAAATTGTTTCTCCAAAATACCGTATAAGATTGTGAATTACTTCCATGACTAATACTACCGGTAATAAAATTTTGGGCAATTAAAACATTAGTATTTGAGCTAGTGCCTGAAAATTGAATACAAGTACTTCCATTTGTAAAATAACATCTGGTTATTGCTATGTTGCCGGTGTATATATCTATAAAATTTGTGATTACAATTCCGGAAACAGAACTAAACGCAGAACCAACATTCAATGTGAGAATACCTACACTGCTGGTATTTAAATTTGCTTGTTGTCCTGTATTTTCTGCCAGGAAGTAGCCCGGTCCGTAAATACTTACTTGTTTATTAATATTAATATTCCCATAATTAGTGCTTGAAGGTTCCAAGTATATTGTGTCCCCCGTGTTAGCACTATCAATGGCTTGTTGCAAACTGGCATAATCTGCTGAAATTCCCGAATTGTTATTTACCCTGATTATGTCTGCATTTGATACAGTAAAAATCAGGCATAGGATAGGTAAAATTAAATTTCTCATAATATTTATGGCTTGGACCTAATAAAAGGGAAAGGAGAAGAACACAATAAGATTTACGATTAATGGTACCTGACCATTCCCAAAAAACTACCTTTGAATTTACGTATCTATTTATAAATAGATGTCCTATTTGTAAATTTCTTTAAAAAATACAATTTACTTTTCGACGATAAGCCTGTGAATAATTAGGGCCTTTTCAAAACTAATTCTTAAGTAATACATCCCTGAAGGCAAATAAGAGACAGGGATTTGCCATAAATGATTTTCAGAATTTATCGGATTGATAGTCTGCACTTTACCCGAATAATCTAATAGCTCAATCTGAGATAGGTTTCCGTTAAAGTTGCTCAAGTCTATGAATATCAACTCATCCGCCGGGTTGGGATATACATCGATTTTATTGTTTGAAACCGTACCTTCAAAAGCAAGAGTTGTTGTCGATTTTGCACAAATCCATAAGTCGGGATCAAATTCATAGGCCCATACTTCGAAAGGTAATCTAAACGTAAATACCTGTCCATCTGTAGTATGATTAAATACCATTGTGCTATCAAAACCTAATCCTCTGAATTCTACTTCTATTGGCATCTCGTAAAAAGACACACTTGAATGAGATTGATTTTGGTTTACCGTGAGTTCGTATTCACCGTTTTGATTTTTTTCGAGGTATAAATTGTAAGTTGGATATCCCTCCCCATAAAACCAATCGTTAAAAAACTCATCCAGATTCATTCCACTTTCCTGTTCTAAATAATACTTTAAATCATCCGTTTTGGCATAAGAAAAGGCTAAAGTAGAATCCTGAAGATAATTTTGAATTGCTCCAAAAAAGTCAACATCGCCCATTTTCCATCTGAGCATATGCAATAGCATTGCCGCTTTATTATATGAAAGTCTTCCGCTAAAAATTCGATTTACGGAAGTAGTATCATCAACGTAAACTGAACCGTCCGGTTGACTTGTAGCACTATTAATCACAATACTTTTCCAGTTATTCCAAAGATTGGTGCCCGAACCGGTATTATTTTCATAAGCCAGTCCTGCCAAGTAAGTAGCAAAGCCCTCATTAAGCCAAATATCTCGCCAGGAACCACAAGTGATTTTATCTCCAAACCACTGATGTGCAAGTTCATGCGCCATCAGTCCATAATTAAGCGAGCCCATAAAACTCATGGTCTGATGTTCCATGCCTCCACTCCATTCCCATTCGGCATGCCCGTATTTTTCTGTCAGGTAAGGGTAAGGCTCGAAAAGACTGTCATACAACTCTAAAAGCCCAACTATTTCGCCGGACAAATTTTGCCAATTGCTAAGCGATTGAGGATAACAATAATTCAAGATTTCCAAAGAATCACCATTGTCAAGCTCGAAATAGTTAGAGAATTCTACATAATTTGTAACCGAAATGGCAATTAGATAGGTGACGATGGGATAACGATGTGACCAGTGTATGATTTTGTCACTTCCCTGAATTATACTCGATTTCAAAACTCCATTTGAGGCTATTAGATTTGATGAAGGAGTTTTTACAAAAATATCTACAGAATCAATCTTGTCATTTAAACTTTGTTTACAAGGCCACCATTCCATAGCGCCATACGGCTCGGATAAAGTGGAAATTATTGGACCTGTGCCATGATTGCTCTGCACCCATGAACCAAAACCTGAACTGGATGGGCTGCCCTGATAAAAAACTTGAATTGAATCAAATTCTCCGTTATTCAAAGTGCTGCCAATATTAATAGACAAGACATCATTGCTAAGTGTGAATAAGACCGGACCACCATGATAAATGACTGAATCGACAGTCATATTATCCTTTAAATCAAAATTGATATTTGCTGTAGGTTCTGAAACCACAAATTCGGTGTAGACATATCCTTTTATATAGTTTATAGCAGGATCTATTTCCCAATAGAATCTGTGATACTTTAAATCGTATTCTTTGCCGACACCCGATTGAAATGATTGATTTGAAGCTAAAAATTGCTTTTTTTCAAGATCAATGATCTGATCTAAATAATTTTGGGAATTCGCATTGAACGAAAAAATAATAAAAAAAAGAACAGCAAAAATTCTCATTAAATTGGAAGCTTGATCTGTCCTTACTAAGATAAGAATTATCCGCTATTTTGAATATTTATAGAGCTGTGCCGGTTTGTGTAAAACGCCCGCTTGTTTTTCATCCAGGGCAATCAGTTTGCCTTCTTTTTTGAATTTTTTTCTGAAATTTCTTTTGTCAAGTTTTTTATTTAGAATCATTTCATAAAGCGTTTGCAGCTGAGTAAGGGTGAATTTTTCAGGTAACAATTCAAATCCCCTTGACTTTGTATTAAATTCCGCTTTTAGGGTCTGAAAGGCTTTTTTGAATATTTCATTATGATCAAAAGCGAGATGGGGCACATCAAATGCATCGTGCCATATCGTTTTATCTGCAAATGAAGCGGGTTTGGGTTGGTACTCATTTAAATTAACCAAACTATAATACCCAACAGTGATAACCCTGGCTTCGGGTTTAGCCCTAAATGTTCTCAACCATTCCTGATCTTTTACTTCCTTGACACGATTGACATTTCCAAAAGTGTGAAACTGATACATGGAAATATTATCCAGACTGGTCAATTCTTCTAAAACCCGGACTGCTGCCTTGTCGAGGTCTTCATTGTCAAAAACCAAATCACCGGGAAGTGCAAGCTTGGCGCCATTTTCATTGCCAATAGATTTCTGGCGGATAAGAAGAACCTTTAAGTTCTCTCCATCAAAACCAAAGAGAACACAATCGACAGATATATTGGGATTTTGAATCCTGTTTTCAGTCTTAATCCCGCCTTTCAAAGCCATAGTTAATCAATCAAAGTCATTTGGTATCAAAAATTGATCCTTTTGCCAAAATATAAAAATATGAAAATTTTAAAAAGTGTAATTATTACACTATGTAAGAAAACATTATCTTTGGACACCAAAACTAATTAAAACGTCTTATAATCATTTGAATAGCAATGCTTTAAAAAAGGTGGCCGTCCTCACCTCAGGAGGTGACGCCCCGGGAATGAATGCAGCCATTAGGTCAGTTGTAAGAAGCTCACTTTACTATAATCTTGAAGTTTTCGGTGTATTCCGCGGCTTTGAAGGATTGATAGAAAATGATATTCGCGCCCTAAACCCGCGATCGGTTTCGCAAATTCTTCAAAAAGGTGGTACCATATTAAAATCTGCCCGAAGCGAAGCATTTAGAGAGAAAGAAGGCCGGCAAAAAGCTTTTGAAAATTTGAAGTCCAGAGGCATTGATGCCTTGATCGTAATTGGCGGCAATGGCACTTTTACAGGTGCAATGAAATTTCAGGAAGAATTTGGCATAAAGGTCATGGGTATTCCGGGAACAATTGACAATGACCTTTTCGGATCTGATTTTACAATAGGCTTCGATTCTGCCTGCAATACAGTGATTGATGCTGTCGATAAAATTAGAGATACCGCCCTTTCTCATAACAGGATATTCTTTGTTGAAGTGATGGGTCGGGATGCCGGCTATATTGCAACCAGTTGTGCGCTGGCCTCAGGGGCAATTGCGGCGATTATACCCGAAAGGAAAATGTCTATTGAAGATTTGATCTCAAAACTCAACAGAGGAATGGAAAGCAAAAAGGTCTCTAGTATTATCATTGTAGCAGAAGGAGGCCATTTAGGCAAAGCCGTGGATATTGCAAGAGAAGTGGAAAAGAGGTTCAGCTACTATGAATCAAAAGTGACAATATTAGGTCATATTCAAAGAGGAGGTGCGCCATCGATTCACGATAGGATTTTAGCCAGTAAATTGGGCGTTGGAGCAGTGGAAGGATTAATAGAAGGGAAATCCAATTGCATGGTTGGAAAAATACATAAAGACATCGTTTATACACCGCTTAAAGATGCTATTTCCAAAACATCAAAAATGGATGAGAATCTTCACAGGATTTCCGATATTTTATCAACATAAAAAATTAAGCAATGATTATTGTAGCAGATAGTGGTTCGACGAAATGCGATTGGGCAATTGTAGAAAATGACGGCTATATTATTTCCGTTTTCAGTACAATTGGTTTCAATCCATATTTTCATTCCAAAGAATTCATTTTAAAAGAATTACATCTTAACAGAGGGCATTTTCCGCCATTAAAGCGTGTGGAAAAAGTATTTTTTTATGGTGCAGGCGCATCTGCTTCTCATCTCAATAAAGTATTAAATGAAGCTTTGAGTTATTTTTTCCCACAAGCCAAAGTTGAAGTAGATCACGATCTTGTTGGGGCGGCCTATGCCACCTACGATGGGAAACCTGCCATTTCCTGCATTCTGGGAACAGGTTCCAATTCCTGTTTTTTTGATGGCAAAAAAATACATGAAGAGGTGCCATCCCTCGCATATATTCTTGGCGATGAAGGCAGCGGAAGCTATTTCGGCCGGGCACTTTTAAGAGATTATTTTTATAAGCGTTTGCCCAAGGAAATTGTAGACCCATTTGTAAAAGAGTTCGAGCCCAGTAAAGACAAGGTAATACACTCTGTTTACAAAGAAGCCCATGCCAATGTTTATCTGGCAAGCTATATGAATTTTATATCGACATTTAAGGAACACCCTCATATAAAGAAAATGATAGAAAAGGGTCTCAATGAATTTATTGATATTCATATAAAATGTTTTAAAAATTATCAGGATGTCCCGGTACATTTCGTAGGATCTGTGGGTTATTTTTGTGAAGACATATTGCGAAAGGTTGCAAAAGAGAATAAATTCACTATTGGTAAGATCGAAAAAAAGCCAATTGATGGCCTAATTGAATACCATCTGAAATACAAATTAGATTAAAAGAAAATGGTGTTTAACAGAAATATTGCAGTCATTGCCCATGACAAAAAGAAACCTGATCTCAGAGCATTTTTAAAAGACATTGAAGATTGGTTGTGGCAGAGAAACATTATTGCCACGGGTAGAACCGCTGAATTTATTGAAAGTGAGGATTTAAAGGTAAAGGTCCAACATTTAAGTCGCGGCAGATCAGGCGGTTACGTACAAATCACAGAAATGCTTAAAAATGGAGAAATTTCTGTGGTATTTTTCTTTAGAGATCATGAAGTTAAAAACAATCATGAGGATATTGAAAATCTTCTGAAAACCTGCAATGTGATGAACATTCCCCTCGCTACCAACCGGGCCTCTGCTGAATTGCTTATCTTGGGTGTTTTCCACAAGGAGAAGGCGAATAAAAAAACAAATCCAGATGTCTGAAATTAAAGGATTGCTTTTTGATTTAGATGGTGTGATTGTCGATACGGCAAAATATCATTTTACCGCCTGGAAAGCATTGGCAGATAAACTTAAAGTTCCCTTTAGTCATGAAGAAAATGAGCAATTAAAAGGAGTTGGCAGAGAGGACTCATTAAAAAGAATACTGAAATGGGGCAATATTGATATTGCAGAGCATGAGAAAGAGATTCTTTTGAATGAAAAAAATGAGCACTACAAATCGCTCATCAAACAGATGCATCCATCTGAAATTTTACCCGGGGTAAAAGACTTCTTAGAACATGCTAAAAGTCAAAATTTTAAAATGGCCATAGGTTCCTCAAGTAAAAATGCCCCGACCATTTTAAAAGGAATTGATTTGTATGATTTTTTTGATGCAATCATTGACGGTAATCATATCTCAAATTCGAAACCCGATCCGGAGGTATTTCTTAAAGGAGCCGATGCACTCGGATTAGAAGCAGATGAATGTGTGGTTTTCGAAGATGCGATCGCAGGTGTTGAAGCTGCAAAAAATGCCAATATGAAATGTATTGGTGTGGGTGATCCAAATGTTCTCAGTATGGCTGACAAGGTGATTCCGGGTTTTGAAAACACCAATTTGGATATTTTGAAATTTTAAGAATAAGATGTGAGAGATCAATATTACGAGCTCGATCCATGGAAAATTATTGAGAAAGAATTTAATCCGGATCGTCAAGAGGGCTCTGAAAGCATTTTCAGCATTGGAAATGGCAGAATGGGACAAAGAGCCAATTTTGAAGAAGATTATTCCGGAAAATCGCTTCAAGGAAGTTATATCGCCGGGGTTTATTATCCGGACAAAACACGCGTTGGCTGGTGGAAAAATGGATATCCCGAATATTTTGCTAAAGTGCTCAATGCCGCCAATTGGATAGGCATTCGAATATCAGTCAATGGCCAAAGTCTCGATCTCGCCAAAATGAAAGTTCTGGATTTTCACAGGGAATTGGATATGAAGCAGGGATTGCTGATAAGAAAATTCAAAGCCCAATTCCCAAATGGCCATAGTGTTGAAGTAGAATCTACACGTTTTTGCAGCCTTGTCGATGATGAATGTGCTGCCATTCAGTACAAAGTTAAAAATCTCGATAAGGATGGTATTTTTAGAGTGGAGCCATATATTGATTTTGATGTAAAAAACACCGATGCCAATTACGACGAAAAATTTTGGGATGAAGTCGAGAAAGAAGCATTAAAAGGCAAGGGCTTTTGTACGGCTAAAACCAAAAAGCTGGACTTTCAGGTTTGCTCGGGAATGAATTTTTCAGTTTTTAAAAACAGCGAAACTCTGTCTCCTGAAATTGAACTGAAAAGTGCTGAAAAATACATATCCAATGTATTTGAAATTAATCTCAATGCAGGAGATGAATTGAGTATCCATAAGTTTGCCGCCAATCTGAGTTCCGAAAACCATCCCAAAGCACAGCTTTCTAAAAAATGTTATACCAATCTTGAACAATGCAAATCGAAAGGATTTGAGCAAATGCTTAAGGAGCATAGCCGGGCCTGGGCAGAAAAATGGAAACACAGTGATATCATTGTCAATGGTGATGTCGCAGCCCAACAAGGCATCCGATTTAATATTTTCCATCTAAATCAAACATATACCGGTGAGGATGACAGATTAAACATCGGGCCAAAGGGCTTTACAGGTGAAAAATACGGTGGAAGTACTTATTGGGACACTGAGGCCTATTGCCTGCATTTTTATCTCTGTACGGCAGATAAATCCGTAGCGAGACAATTACTGATTTACCGTTATAAACATCTTCAAAAAGCCATTGAAAATGCTCAGAAGTTGGGTTTTACAAATGGTGCTGCTTTATATCCAATGGTAACCATGAATGGCGAAGAATGCCATAATGAATGGGAAATAACCTTTGAAGAAATTCATAGAAATGGTGCCATTGCGAGAGCGATTTACGATTACGTTAATTACACAGGAGGAGAAGAATATATTGCAGAATATGGCCTCGAAGTATTGATCGGGATTTCCAGATTTTGGCAACAGCGAATAAACTGGTCTGAAGCCAGACAAAAATATGTGATGCTTGGTGTGACCGGTCCAAATGAATACGAGAATAATATCAATAACAATTGGTATACAAATAAAATGGCACAATGGACTTTAAAATATTGTGTAGAAATGATCAATAAATGGAAGGATCATCCCGAAGTAAGTCCTATGCTGAAGCGCATTAATTTTAAAGAGGAGGAAATAAAGGACTGGCAAAATATAATTGTACATCTCCATTTTCCCGAATCCAAAGATTTGGGTGTATTTCTTCAGCAAGATGGTTATTTGGATAAGGAACAATTGATGGCCGATGACCTTCCCGAATCGGAAAGGCCTATTAATCAGCATTGGTCCTGGGACAGAATACTTCGTTCATGCTTTATTAAACAAGCCGATACACTTCAGGGACTCTATGTTTTTGAAGATGAATACGATGAAGATACGCTAAGAAGGAATTTTGACTTTTATGAGCCAAGAACAGTACATGAATCTTCACTATCTCCTTGCATTCACTCGATTTTAGCCTGCAAGCTTGGTAAAAAGGAAAAAGCTTATGAGATGTATCTCAGAACATCACGACTCGACATTGACGATTATAACCGCGAAGTAGATGAAGGATTGCATATAACCAGCATGGCAGGTACCTGGATGTCGATGATCGAAGGATTTGGAGGCATGCGTGTATTAAATGGAAAATTGCATCTAAATCCATCGATTCCTGAGCAGTGGGAGTCCATAAGCTTTAAAATCAGATTTAAAGAATCCGAACTTCGTATTACAGTAAGTTCATCGCAACTGAATGTTGAAAATCTCTCAAATAATGAGATTCATTTTAAGGTTCATTCGAAGGCATATGAGCTTAAGGGACAGCAAACAATTGAAATTAAGCTATAAAATCATGAAAAGGTATTTCGCTATTCCGGTATTAACTGTTTTGTTTTTTTCATGTCAGCAGAATAATGAACCGGAAATTTTATACTGCAGTGCAATCACGACATTGGCGAGTCCTGTACAACTGGAACCGGATAGTACTTTGGTTTATTTGGAAGACTATTTTGTCAATCCAGGAAAAATTAATTCAGTCATCGCTCCCGATAGTCTTGAGATAGCAAAATGGGAAAATAATATTCTTACGATTAAGGGCGATTTGCAAAATCCCATTGCCGATATAAAAGTCTATTTGGGCGATACGATTTTATCGATTCCGGTAAAAGCCAATCGCAAGCTTAAGTATAAATTTTCACTGCCATTTGCCGATGAATACACTTCGCTTTCATTAAAAGGTAATTTCAATGGTTGGAATCACAAGGCTTCAGTTTTGCAACGCGAAGGTGAAAACTGGGTCTATGAGAAATACCTATTCCCGGGAGAATATCAATATCTAGTTGTTGCTGATGGTCAGGAAATTATGGATCCTTTTAACTCAGATTCAATAGATAACGGAACTGGTGGTTATAATTCAAGGATCATTGTTGGAGAGCTTAAAGATAATAAGCCTTTTATTTATGGTTCAAAAGTACTTGAAGGATCAATACGAATAAAAAGCGAACAGAAACTTGATGGTATCCTTGTATTCTGGGAGAATCATAAATTACCCGATCAATTTGTTTCAAACAAAAAAGAAATAATTCAGATAAAAATTCCCGAAATAGCCCGAACAATAGAAAGATCGCATTTAAGAATTTGGGCTTTTAACAAAAATGGGCTTTCCAATGACATGCTTGTGCCATTGAAAAACGGAAATGTAATTGAGAGCACTGCTGAACTTAACAGGAAAGACAAACACAGTTTTAGAATGTATTTTTTGATGGTGGATCGTTTTTTTAATGCTGATAAGGAAAATGACAATCCGGTGGATGACCCTATGATTATGCCACAAGCCAATTATCTGGGTGGGGATATTGAAGGGGTCAGTCAAAAAATTGAAGAAGGTTTTTTCGATCAATTAAACATGAATACCGTTTGGTTATCTCCGATAGGATTGAATCCCGAAGGTGCCTGGGGTTTGTGGGATAAAGGCGGAGTAGTCAGTAAATTTTCTGGTTACCACGGTTATTGGCCAGCCCAATCAAAAGCTGTAGATTATCGGTTTGGTACGGATGAAGATTTGCGAAAAATGATAACTACTGCGCATGAAAACAATAAAAATGTTTTGCTCGATTATGTCGCCAATCATGTGCATCTGGAACATCCTGTTTATCAGCAACACCCGGAGTGGGCCACAGACTTATATCTACCCGACAGCACTTTGAACACCGAAAAATGGGATGAATACCGTTTGACCACCTGGTTTGATACGCATTTACCTACGCTTGACCTTGAAAATCCTGTGGTCTATGAGGCCATGTCCGATTCGGCCTTGTACTGGTTTGAAAATTTTGAAATAGATGGGTTTAGGCATGATGCCACCAAACACATTCCGGAAGTATTCTGGAGAACCTTGACCCGGAAATTAAAACAACGCGTCATGATTCCTGAAAACAGATCAATTTATCAGATCGGCGAGACTTATGGCAATGCAGAGCTGATCGGCAGTTATGTCAATTCAGGCCAAATGGATGCTCAATTTGATTTTAATTTTTATGATAAAGCCATAACCATTTTAAATAATGAAGACAATTCCATGACTGACCTGGCCTCAACGTTAACCGAGAGTCTTAATTTCTATGGTTATCACAACCTGATGGGATACATTTCGGGAAACCAGGATAGGCCCCGCTTTATTTCTCTCGCTGACGGTTCCCTTGACCCGGGAGAAGACACAAAATTGGCCGGTTGGACAAGGGAAATAGATAATCAGAGAAAAATTGGCTTTGAACGTCTGGCACAATTACACGCTTTAAATTTCACCATTCCGGGAATTCCTGTTATTTATTATGGCGATGAAATCGGTATGCCGGGCGGCAATGATCCGGATAACAGACGCATGATGATTTTTGATAGTTTGAGTGAAGATCAAAAAGAAATGCGCAATACTGTTGCCAAATTAGCCGAGATCAGAAAAAATCACATGGCCCTGAATTACGGAGATCTAAGATTGATCGATGTTGATGAATTTACCATGACTTTTGAAAGAAAATACTTTGACGATCATGTAGTGGTGATAATAAATAACGTGTCAAAGACAAAGAATTTTGCGATACCGGGTGCCTCGGAATTAAAGGTCAATTTTGGAAGTAAAATGCAATCGGGAAATGGCCATGCTGTAGTAAGCGTAAAAGCTCATGGCTTTGAAATTTTAACAAAATAAAAATGAAACTATTTATAGCGGCAATCTCATTGATTTTCTTTTCAAGTGCATGCCACACGGTTGAAAAAGAAACTGAAGAAAAAACAAAATCGGCCTATACGCATCACAGCGATTGGTCAAAATCTGCGGTGATTTACGAACTGAATATTCGTCAGTTTAGCGAAAAAGGAGATTTCAATTCAATTATCCCTCATTTGGATCGATTGAAGGCCATGGGTATTGATATCATTTGGTTTATGCCGGTGCATCCCATTGGAGAAAAAAATCGAAAAGGCGGACTGGGGAGCTATTATTCTGTTAAAGATTATACCGCTGTCAATCCCGATTACGGTACACTATCCGATTTTAAAAACCTTGTGAATGAAATTCACAAAAGAGACATGTTTGTATTGATCGACTGGGTGGCAAACCATACGGCATGGGATAATCCATGGGTAGAAGCGCATCCCGATTGGTATACAAAAGACAGTACGGGAAGTATGATACCTCCAATTGGTACGGATTGGTCCGACGTGGTTGATTTGAATTACGATAATCCTGAAATGCGGACAGCGATGATAGAAGCCCTACAATTTTGGGTTCAGGAATGCGAAATCGACGGCTATCGTTGTGATGTGGCCGATTGGGTGCCAGCAGACTTTTGGAAAGCCGCAAGGGTAGCACTTGATAGTCTTAAGCCGGATGTTTTTATGTTGGCAGAAGCCGAAAATCCAAAACTTCACCCTGCTTTTGACATGACTTATGGTTGGGAAATGCATCATATTAGCAATGAAATCGCAAAAGGAAAAATGAATTTTGACAGTCTTCATCATTACATGATTAAAGAGGATAGTAATTTTAATTCATCAGCCTACAGAATGTATTTTACCTCAAATCACGATGAAAATTCCTGGAATGGAACGGTTTTCGAGCGCTACGGGGAAAATTATAAAAACTGGGCTGTAGTAATGGCCACCATTGATGGCATGCCCCTATTGTATTCCGGGCAAGAGTCAAAAATGAATGAAAGATTGAAGTTTTTTGAAAAAGACACCATTATGTGGAAAGACTATCCGCTTGAAGATTTTTATTTGGAATTATATACATTAAAAGACAGCAATGAAGCCATTTGGAATGGTGATTTCGGTGGAGATTGGGCTTTTATTTCTAATTCAAATCCTGAAAGTGTATTGACTTATTCGCGTTCAAAAAATGATAATACCGTGCTGGTTGCATTAAATTTTGACAGTCTCGAAAGTCAGTTTTCGATTTCGAATTTGCCGATTGGTGTTTATGAGAGTTATAATAGTGAGGAAACAATAGAAGTAGAAGAAGAGGGATCGGAATTAAGTCTTGGGCCGAATGATTACAGAATTTTTATAAAAAAATAATCAAATGGGTGTAGAAAAAAGAAGATTATCATTTTGGGAAATCTGGAACATGAGTTTTGGATTTCTCGGAATACAATTTGGCTTTGCATTGCAAAACGCCAATACGAGCCGGATTTTTGAAACCCTGGGTGCCGATACTAAAAATCTTGCCATTTATTGGTTGGCTGCTCCTGTTACAGGATTATTGATTCAGCCAATTATCGGGTATTACAGCGATAGAACCTGGCATCCCTATTGGGGAAGAAGACGGCCATTTTTTGCAATTGGCGCTTTGCTGGCTACCATTGCACTCATAATAATGCCCAATTCTCCAACGCTCTGGGTTGCCATAGGAATGCTATGGGTAATGGATGGTTCTATCAATATAAGCATGGAGCCTTTCAGGGCTTTTGTTGGCGACTTATTACCGCCGGATCAGCGAACAAGGGGTTTTGCCATGCAGAGTTTCTTTATTGGTGTCGGTTCCGTGATTGCCTCTGCCCTTCCCTGGTTTTTTAGCGAAATTATCGGTGTCCAGGATGAAAATCTCGGAGCCAATGAAATCCCTACCAATGTAAAATGGTCTTTTTACCTTGGCGCATTTGCCTTTCTAACGGCCGTCATGTGGACGGTATTCTCAACTAAAGAATATCCCCCCGAGGAAGATGAAGAAAAACGGGAAAAGGAACATTTTACTCCGATTAAATACAAACCCAAAACCTATAGTGCCATTGGTTTAGCGATGTTGCTCATTTCCGCTTTGCTGACTTTGGTTTTTTACTGGAATTCCCTCGATCCTCAACTTTATGTCTTGTCGGGAATATTCGGACTTTTTGGATTCTCTTATTTGGGGGCTTCGATTCCTATGTACAGGAATAAATACAAAAACGGTTTTGTAAATATTGTCCGGGATTTTCAAAATATGCCCAAAACCATGATACAGCTGGCATTTGTACAGTTCTTTTCCTGGTTTGCACTCTTTGCCATGTGGATATATACCACATCGGGTATAACCAGTCATATCTATGACATGAAATTATCAGCCCAGGAACTCTATACCTTGAATTCTGAAATGGAGAATTTTGACAAAACGGTATTGCAGGGGGAACGTTTGGAGAAATTTAAGAACATAGAAAATGAGCTTGCAGAATATCTTGCAAAACTCAAAAACTCAGAAAATGAGCTAGCCGTGGTATCTGTGAATTTTGCCAAGTATTTTGTTGCTCCTGAATCAGGTTTTGAAATCGATGAGGAATTGGAGTCCGATTTAAAAAGAGTCAGAATGGAATACGACGAAGGTGCAGATTGGGTAGGTATATTGTTTGGAGGCTATAACGGTATCGCAGCACTTGCGGCACTAATGTTGCCCTGGCTTGCGAAAAAAACCAGTCGGCGTATGACTCATCTTATCGCTTTATGTCTGGGAGGCCTGGGATTGATCTCCTTCTATTTCATTAATGATCCAATGGTATTGATCGTATCAATGATAGGTGTGGGAATCGCCTGGGCGAGTATTTTATCAATTCCCTATGCCATGCTTTCATCTTCACTTCCCGCCAGCAAAATGGGTTATTATATGGGCATTTTCAATTTCTTTATTGTAATCCCACAAATGGTAGCTGCCAGTATTCTGGCCTTTATGGTGACCTCTTTATTTGGCAGTGAGTTTATATTCGCGCTAATCATAGGAGGAATATCAATGATCCTCGCTGGTTTATTGAGCCTGATTGTTGATGATAAAGATGAGGTGCTAATGAAGGAGCCGCAATAAATTATTCGGCCATTAAAAACTCCAAAGGAATGTAAAAACGCTTATTCCAGGAGTTTTCATCGTGTTTGTCTCCGGGAAATTTTTTAGTAAGCCAATTGTCCGAAGTATAACCCTTTTGTTCCATCACTTTGTCGATTTCCATCTGACATGGTTCATACAATGAATCCAATGTCTCGGTACCGAAATCAAAATATATTTTGTGCATTTGAGGATCCGGCAAATTCTCTTTTAAATAATCTGCAAATAAAACCGGAACAGGATTGTCTTCCAGATCATAAGTGACCGTCCAATGCGTGCTCAAGCAGGCCGCACCACCAAAAGTTTCGGGGTATTCGCAAATGGCATAAATAGAAATCAAGCCTCCAAAACTCGAACCTGCTATGAAAGTATTTTCCCTATCAGTATAAGTGGCGTAGTTTTTATCAATAAATGGTTTCAGTTCGCTGACTAAAAATTTTAAATAATTATCAGAGCGAACATCTCCGTTGAATTTGCTTTCAGCATTTTCTTCCTTTATTGCATAAATATATTCTTGGTAGTCTTTTGGGATTTTATCGAATACTTTTTGGGGCATATAATCGGTTCTGCGATAAATACCTCCATTATCAATACCCACTACAATACAATCTTGAATTCTGCCTTGATCCAGCAGTTGGCTAATTATTCCGTCTACATTCCAGTTTTGGCCATTCCAGGTATCCAAAAACCCAAATATATTCTGAGCATCGTGCATGTACAAGACCGCATATTTCTTTTTGGGAGAATAATCTTTTGGCTTCCAAACTCTTACAGTTCTGGGACTTATCAGATTTGTCTCAAAGTTTTGGTAAACATCAAAATTGCCTGATGAAGACGTCTTTTCCTGTCCTATCACTGCTACCTGTGAAAAAATAAGCACAAAATATATGGCAATTAACTTAATCAAAATCAATAATCATGGCCTTATTTGCAGGAACTCTGAGGCCATTGCTTAAATCTATTTGCTTTCCGGAAATGATATCCACACCTTTTTCATTCCCCTTAAGTATTTCTTTGTAACGGGAAATATCCAATTCGAGTTCATTGGTATTTTTACTCAGAATAGTCATGACTTTATCATTTTCCGTATGCCTGAAAAAAACATAAAGCGATGAAGTATCCGGAGCATAGTGAAGTAATTTTCCATCGTGAATCGCCTCGGAATTTTTTCGCCAGTTCAGAACATTTTTAATCATTTTCATGGCATCTTTCTCCGCCTCATTTAAACCTTTACCTTCAAATGCATTGACTGCATCCCCCTTCCATCCACCGGGAAAATCAGTCCTGATTTCTCCGTGATCGCCGGGCTTTTCATTGGCCATGAGAATTTCCGTTCCATAATAAAATTGCGGAATTCCTCGCATGGTACTGTAATAGGCAATGGCCAGATCAAATAAATCTTTGTTCTTTTTTACCTGTGTATATATACGGTCCATGTCGTGATTGTCGGGAAATATCACAAGATTATAAGGGTCGGCATATAGAAAATCCATAGCCACTGTTTCATAGACATCTTTCCAGCCCGAAGCCCATTTGCCTTCCTCAGCATTTAAACTTTTTACCAATTTGGATTGCAATGGAAAATCCATCAAACTCGGCAGACAAGAAGTGTATCCATTGCTATTTTTCTTTCCTCTTTGCCAAAAAGAAACAATCGCCGGATCGGTATTCCACTCTTCACCCACAATATTGAAATTCGGATATTCATACATGACTTCGCAGGTCCATTGGGTCATGAACTCTTTATCGGGATAAGAATAGGTATCCATTCGAATGCCCTGAAGATCGGCATATTCTACCCACCAAATTGAATTTTGAATAAGGTATTTGGCCATATAAGGATTTCTGACATTTAAATCAGGCATGGATTTCCCAAACCAACCGTGAATAAATTGATCGAGATCTCTTTCCGCTACATAAGGATCCTGAATCGTGCTCTTCATGTGATTTGTTTTAACAAAGCTGTCCTGCTCCAAATAAATGCCAATATTGTTGATCCAATCATTGGAAGGAAGATCAACCATCCACCAGTGTTTATGACCGCAGTGATTAACGATCATATCCATGATCATACCAATGCCCATTTGACTTGCTTTTTTTGACAGTTGAGCGTAGTCTTCATTGCTGCCAAAGCGTGGATCCACCTTGTAAAAATCCGTGGTGGCATAACCGTGATAAGAATATTTTGGCTGTGCATTTTCCAGAACCGGGTTTACCCAAATGGATGTAAAACCCAAATCTTTGATGTAATCGAGATGATTATTAATTCCTGCTATATCACCTCCATGTCGTGCATAATCATCTTCTCTATCAATTTTATCATCAAAATTTTCTAAGTTATCGTTCGATTCATCCCCATTGGCAAATCGATCCGGTGTAATCAGGTACAATACATCCTCCGGTCCAAAACCCTTTCGTTCCGCAGATCCTTCTCTTCTCGCTTTTAATTCGTATTCTTTGGTTAGAAATTTCTTTTTCCCCTTCAGGAAATCAATTTTAAATTTTCCGGGCTTTACATTTTCATCAATGATAAGATCAATAAAGAGGTAATTGGGATTATCAAGTTTATTGGTTTTCTCAATGCTGACACCCTCACTTTTAATGCGCGCTGAAAGTTCAGCCACATTTTCACCATGTACCATCAATTGCAATTTGTGACTGTTCATTCCTGCCCACCAATTCGGGGGTTCGATGCGTTCAATGGATTGCGCCTGCAGACAAAAAATGCTCAGCAGGAACAAACCCGCCGAGCAAATTAGTTTATTTATAAAATTTATCATTAGTATCCGTTATTCTGACGGAAATTTCCATTCACTCCAAGATCTGATGCGGGTATTGGGAAAATTTCCAGAAATGGAGGAATACTCTTTCCAGCAGCTTCTGCTCCTTTCCATTCCCAAATCAACTCTTCCGCTCCTGCGCGGCTGGAAAATTTATTGAATCGGATTAAGTCAATTCTTCGTGTACCCTCATAGTACAATTCTCTTCCTCTTTCATTGAGAATAAAATCGAGTGTCAAATCGGCACCTGTAATGTTATTATTGCTGTTCCCGTAGGCACGTTCTCTCAGTTCGTTGATATATCCAAGGGCCGTACCAACATCACCATTTGTAGCACCTCTCAATACGGCTTCCGCATAAATGAGATAAGCATCCGCTAAACGGAAATACGGAAAGTCGGTATCTACAAAATCAGAATTAGCACCGGCAGCACTGTCGCTTGAAATATTGGAAAATTTTGGCGCTAAATAACCCAATCCTTCGCCCAAAATATCGGCTTGCGTAGATTCGGGTCTTGGTGTAATGCCCTGATCGTTATCATCAACGGTCCATAATACATTTCTGGAATCCAAACTATCAAGAACACCATCGGAAATTTCAAATAAACTGTTGAATTCAGGTGTTGTTCTAATTCCGGACCAGCCACTTACTACTCCCCAATCGGTAGCAGTCATTGAGTTTTCAAATAGTACAGCTCTAACCATAAATGTAGTTCCACCCCAACCTTGTGAGGCAACACCGTCTTGAGACAAGGCCCAGATTACTTCAGGGGAGCTGTGATTATCCGCATTGAAATTGTAAAGATAAACGGGATTCAAACTAAAGTTACCACTATTGATTACCGCACTCACATCATTTACTACATCATTGTAAATACTCTGAGGAGGATTAGTTAAATAGTTGGGTGCATTCAGTCTCACCTTAGCACGTAACATTCTGGCCGCTTCACTATTGACTCTTCCATATTCTGCTTCCGATGCACTCGGTAATCCCTGAACACATGCTTCCAATTCAGAAATAATGAAATCATAAATTTGCTGAGGAGGCACTTGTGATGGAAGTTCTGCCGTAATTGTAGTTACCAAAGCTACATTTCTATAAAGATCCAAAGCATGCCAATAGGCCAGGGCTCTTAAAAATCTGGCTTCAAGTCGATAGATCGCAATTTCATTTTGAAAATCAGGACTGATATTTCTTTCATCCAACAGCGATGGTTCGGAAATCCTAAGGAAATCATTACACAATGCCGTTGTAAAGAAAATTCTATAGTAAAGCACCCTGACAAATTGATTATCAGAAGACCAGGTATGTGTATTCATATCCTGAATACCGGCATCTGTCCATCGAATCACCGCTTCATCAGTTGTCAATTCCTGGGCTTTCCAATAGGCCCTCATATAAGAGCTGAAACCTTCATCACTTATAATTGTGATATCCGCATTCCCTGCAGGCCCTTCTTGTCCTGTCAACATAAAACTCGCATAGAGTTTGGCCAGATAGGCCGTATAAGAACCTTCTTCGAGGAAGGCTACATCTTCCGTCAATCTGTTTTTAGGTACTACATCCAAATCTGTACAAGCACCTATAACAAAAAAGACAATTGTAAATAGTGTATATATTAACTTTTTCATGATTTCTTAAAATGTTAGTGATATCCCGCCTAAAAATGTTCTGGCTCTTGGGTACAAATTATTATCAATACCCGGAGGGTCATTAGGGTTTGAAGGCTGAATCTCTGGATCAAAACCAGAATAATTAGTTACAACAAATACATTTTGTGCTGTAAAATAAATTCGCGCTTTCATCCAATCCAATCTATCAATTGTATAACCAATCGTTACATTATCCAATCTTAAAAACGAAGCATTTTCTATATAATAATCAGATAATATTTGTTTTTGTTCAAAACCTGTTTCCAATGCTGAAGTATGGATATTTTGAGGCACTGCAGTTTGCAACCTTCTCAATTCTCCATAATTCGATGAAAAATTGTTGTATGCATAGTTTCCAAGGTTAGCCCTGAATGTAAATGCAAAATCAATTTTTTTATAATTCATAACAGAGGTTAATCCAAATATCCAATCGGGGTTGGCATTATTTACAACACGCAAATCCTTTTCATTGATAATACTGTCATTATTTTGATCCTTGTACATCAATGTTCTGTTAATTGGTTCGTAAATGGGGTCACCGTTGGCATCATACAATTGCTCATACGCGTAGAAAGAATTTATTGATTCTCCAACCTTCAAAACCTGAATGGTTTGGCCTACATCACCAGCAATTCCTCCTCTAGGATAAATTGTTTCTTCGGCACCGGCCACCGTATTATCAAGCCTTAATATTTCATTATTGTTATATGCAGCATTAAATGAAACATTCCACATGAAATCTCTTCTGGTCATAATCGGACTCGAAATATCCATCTCAAATCCCCTGTTTCTCATTTCACCAATATTCGTGATGACTTTATCAGTTGGAAGTATTCCAACCGGAATTGCCACTTCAAATATTAAATCATCCGTATTTTGTTGATAATACTCAAATGAACCGGCCAATTTTCCTTTTAAAATCTCCCAGTCCAATCCAACATTTATAGAAGTAGTTTCTTCCCATTTTATGTCTGGATCAACTGCCGTTGGTCTAAGGGTATTTATTAATTGATTTCCCAATTGATAAGAACCAGTGGGTGTTGAAAATTCATAAGTGGTCAAATACCTGTAATCCTCGATCTCCTGATTACCTGTGACACCGTAACCGACACGAAGTTTTAAGTAATTGACGTATCTATCCAAGCCTTCATAAAAATCTTCATTAGAAATTCTCCAGGCGGCTGCAAATGATGGAAATAATGCCCATCTGTTATCAGGACCAAAACGGGTTGAACCGTCACGTCTTAATGTACCTGTAACAAGATATTTATCTTTCCAGTCAAAATTAAAACGACCATAGAATGAAATCAGTCTGTTTTGAAAGGCGTTGTTTCCAATGACCACGTTAGAGTTTGGAATCGGCGAGGGCGCATCTAATCCAAATGCGTTGGTATTGAGTGAATCATGTCG
Organism: Cytophagales bacterium; assembly: GCA_040218795.1. GTDB lineage: Bacteria > Bacteroidota > Bacteroidia > Cytophagales > CCMP332 > CCMP332. Next base: position 377,431 of record JAVJQT010000010.1, read on the forward strand.
GAAAAAACCAAAAGATTTATCCCAGGACTGATAAGAATAACCTCCAACAGCAGTGACTTTTGCATCGATGGCATCGATATTTTTTTCATAATTCAAATAGCCTTCATAAAGAAAAGACTGAACCGAAGAACGCTCAAAGCTGTATTGACCCTGAGTTCTCAGTTCTGATTTAATAAAATTTGGTGAAAAGCTCAGATTATCTGTTACTTTTTGATCTAAAGCAATGTTGTTCTTTATGCTTAATCCGGGAACAAAAGGCAGCTTATAATTGACTTCGAAATTATTAATGCTTCTGAAGGTTTCACCAATTGCTTTTTGATGTTTACTTTGAGCCACGGGATTGGCAACGGCCAATGGATCATTGTATTCTGTAAAACCACCAAATCGACCTGTCATTCCTGCCGGAGGTCCATTTTGGTACAAACTTGTGTCAAAATAAATCGGTTGAGTTGGATTATAGCTCAATGCGGCACCAACCTGATTGCTACCGAATTTGTCATTGACTACTGCATTTTTGGTGGAAAACCTCAAATTCAATCGGTTGTCCAATAAACCTTTCGAAATATTAAAATTGACATTATATCGCTCGGTTCTGGTATCATTTAAAACACCATTGACTTGTTGATAACCCGTAGAAAAGCGATAATTACCATCCTGAATATTTGATCCAATTGACAAATTATGTTGTTGTGAAAAGGCTGTTTGCGTGACTTGATCAAGCCAATCTGTATCTACCGGTCCTAATACTGCCTCATCATCAACTCTTTCATCATCAAAAACAGCTATAGCTGCCCTAAATTCATCAGCACTTAAAATTGGGGTTTCTGCACTGAATGTACTAACGGAAGAAGATCCGTCGTAATTGATAATTGGTTTGTCTGAAGCTTTTCCTTCTCTTACTGCCCCCCCTTTTGTTGTAATCATTATGACACCGTTTGCACCCCTACTTCCATAGATAGCAGTGGCCGAAGCATCTTTTAACACGGTTACATCTGCAATTTCATTGGGATTAAGAAAGTTAAGCGGATTCCGGCTTCCAGTAACAGCTTCATTTTCTATTGGTACACCATCAATTACATATAAAGGGTCATTGCTTGCATTGATAGAAGTGGCTCCTCTAATTCTTATCGTGGCGTTTCCACCGGGTTCTCCGGATCCACTGACCTGAACTCCAGCTACTTTTCCCGAAATTAGATTTTGGGGCGTAGAAATCATTCCTTTATTGAATTGTTCCTCGTCCACTTTTTTAATTACTCCTGTCACATCGCCTTTTTCAACTACACCATATCCAACAACAACGACTTCCTGCAACACTTCAGCTTCTGTGCTCATTTGTACATCAATCGATGATTGATTGGCAACAGAAATTTCTTGTGGTTCATAACCCAGATAATTAAAGACCAGGGTTGCGTCTGATGGAGCATCAATTGAATAATTACCTTCAAAATCGGTGATAGTACCTTTAGCAGTTCCTTTGATTAAGATACTGACACCGGGAAGTTCTGTCCCATCTTCACTGTCTGTTACCTTACCGGTAACGGTAATGTCTTGTGCATAAATGTTCGTTGCGGAAAAGAGTGCGAACACAGCAAGTGCGTATAGTTTTCTCATGGTTCATCAATAAAAGTGAAAAAAACCCCGCAGGAATTCACCTGCAGGGTTTAATATGATTATTGGAGTGTAGCCGTATATGTAGCTCCGTGATCCGCTGTCATTACAGTAACTGTAAATGTACCCGCGGTAGAAACTAAATTAGCTCCATCAAGAGTAAGTGCATTGAGATCACCACCAAGGTTAAGATCCCATGAGTCATTTGCTCTGAATTTATATTCATCTGCCAACATTACAACATCTGCAGACCAGGAATTGTCTCCGTTATAAGTAAGTGGAGTAGAATTATCCCAACCACCAGGAGTTGCAGCACCAATTATACCCCAAACACCTGCATCAATTTGAGATGACCAAGTTGCACCATCGTCGGATGTTGTGATTTGGATATAATAATAGCCTGAATCATTTGGAGCATCCAAAACAAAGTTACCACCTTCGGTAACCTCACCTGCTGCGTCACCTGTATGATCCAAATTACCCGGGTTCAATTCAAAATCCCAGGCATCATTGGTTCTGTATTTGAATTCTCCGTCTTTCAAGTAGACAAAAGCAACCCATTTATGGTCTGTACCTGATCCTTTATACGTGAAATTCACATCAGCGTCCCAAGCAGAATCTGTTGAAGATCCAATGATTCCAAAATTATATTCATTTGGATCAAATCCAGATCCATCACCTGTTCTTTCGAATTCAGCAACGGCGCTATAACCTTTTCCTGGAGAAAATGTCAAGGTTACAGTATACACACCCGGATTTCCAGTAAAGTTGAAATTGAAGCCTCCAGGTTGGAAACCACCATTTTCATCTCCACCTTCAGTTGTTGTTCCAAAATTTGTTAAAAAGTTTAACCCATCAACTGCTGGAGTGGCTGCGCTTCTATCTGCATTCCAATTTTCATTGAAACGAAATTTAAACTCACCTGCTTTTAATTCTATATTGGTTCCTTCAAAAACAACAGAGCTTGCATCAGCACTTTTCAGTGCCATCGGTGCATCAGAGCTCCATCCCGGTCCAGCTGTTCCAATCAATCCATAAGTATTGATTTTTATGATATATGCTGTTCCTGAAGTCACATCAATTGTAACATGATATAAGCCCGATTCAGTTACACTAAAAGCGTCTCCTCCAATAGCAAAATCTGCACTGACCCACATCTTGGCATTACCGAGATCTTCTTCGGTAACCGTACCACCCCAAACTGTTTCAACTTCTTCTTCAATTTGAGTAATATTGAAATCACCGGCTTCCATATAAATATATGCTTCATATAAACCCGGTCTTTCAGCATAAGGAGGTGTAGATCCAAATGCATCTACATATGCATCATCCATTTCGATGGCTGAACTTGGTGTTTCCGATGTTGCCGTTCCAGTAATGTAAAGGCCGTCATCTGAGCCACCTGTTGGTGGTGGAATTACGGCGCCTCCGCCATCATCTCCCCCACAACTTGTTAATACCGCAGCACCAAAAAGGATTGCGATATACGCGATTGATTTAATTTTCATCATGATTTTAAAATTTAGATTTAACATTCTTAATATTTCTTAACTTGTTTTTACCCTAAAAAGCATTGCAAAAGTTACAAAAACCTTCACAATTTCGAACTTCAAAATTTAGCCTAAAATGATCTTTATCAATAATTTAACTTTATTTTATTGCTTAAGCTTAAAGCAAATTATAGCATCTACTCATCTATAAGCAAAATTTTAAATTCCTGTACATTATTAAATTTTACAACTCTAACTATGTATTGTCCATTCGGCACTCTTTGTTTTATTGAATTGGTACCATCCCATATCACTTCTTGTTTTCCTCTCTTGGAAACCCTTATGTCTCGGATTTTTTTCCCGAGAAGGTCAAGGATTTCTACATCTACTTCGCGTTCAGTATCATTATTAAACTGTATTGAAGTTTCATCACTGAAAGGATTGGGATAAACGATAAAATCAGGCAGTTCAACCGGCACTTCCGGTGGCTGAATTTTTGGTGGTTCATCATTAAAAATACCATTTATTTTTTGAGTAGAATACAGTCTATACTCCCCTCTCGCCATTAAGAGTGGCTCATCAACATCTTCAACAATAATGGAATCCTGTGTGTAAAATTCATACCATGTTCCTGTTTGAGTAAATTTTGGAGTGATTTCCTCATCTTCGATTGAAAAATTCCCCAAAACCACCACGTCCATTTCCGCTCCATTTAATATTATCTTTTTCATTGCGCTATTCGCATCGATGGAATAATCACTTGTATGAAACACATTGTACTCTTTTCGCAATCGATTCAGTTCTGAAAATACATTGAACAATCGCTTTCTTTTTTCATTTTCGTAATAATCCCATACGATCGGTTTTCTTGATAATCGGCAATCGTTACTTATCGTACCGTCAACGCATCTGTTAATCGAATAATCAAAACCCAGTTCCCCAAATTGCCAGATCATTTTTGGACCGGGAAGGGTTAAAAAGAAATTGGCTGCTAATTCTACACGTTTCAATGCAGTGTCCAATTCACGGATGGTGTAATCGTCATTAAACCTTGAAAAATTCAAATTTTTGTACATCAGTCTTTCTTCATCATGACTTTCCATATATCCGACTAAATGCGGACTTGTCCATGAACGATCCTGATAATTGATGCAGGATAAATTGCCACTAAATCCCATTGTGGCTTCATTGTACACGTGATTGCAATTGCCCCAAAGCATAAAACCCTTGGCGGATAATTCCTGCTCCTCTGTATTATCTGCAAAATGCTCTAAAATGATATAGGTGCTGCTATCTACCTGCAATAATTCATCTCTTATTCTTTCCCAAATGGCAATACGAGAAGCATCCCGCTGACCCCAAAATCCGACGTCACCCAATGAATTTACCTGAGTAAAACCTTTAGACAGGTCCATTCTGTATCCATCTATCTGATATTCATTTACCCAATAGGCCAATACTTTATCCACAAATTCCTGTGTTTTGAGACTTTCGTGGTTATAATCGTAGCCCACATTAAAATCGTGTTTGGCAATGGGATTAAACCAGGGATTTTCGCCTGTTGGCTGACCAAAACTGCCCGCAGCGGGGTCAAAATACATTCTTACCTGTGGGTTTTGTCCAAAGGAATGGTTCAAAGCAATATCCAAAATCACAGCCATATCCCTCCTATGGCATTCCTCCACCAGGGCTTTCAATTCATAATCAGGGCCGTAATATTTATCAGGAGCAAAATAAAAGGATGGGTTGTATCCCCAGGAATCATTGCCTTCAAATTCATTAATGGGCATCAGCTGTATGGCATTTACTCCCAGTTTTTGCAAATAGTCAAGTGTATCTTTTAATCCTTTATAACTGTGATCATCTAAAAAATCTCTCAAAAGGGTTTCGTAAATTATTAGTTTCTCTTTTTCGGGTTTTTGATAATTTATTGTGGTGTCCCAAGAATACTCGGGTTTATTTATATAAAAAACAGAAACCGGATCATTCGTTTGACCGCTCGGGTAAGGGGTTAAATTGGGATAAACTCCTTCATTTATTACTTCGGGATCATTCCAGGGATCGAGGATTTTCTCTGAATAAATATCAGCTATTCGCAATTGCTCTTCAACCTGATACTGAAAGCGATATTCCTTATTGGGATCAAGTCCATTCAGGCTGATCCAAAAATGATCGCCATCTTCGCTTTTATTCATTAAGTATTGTGTATCCAGTTCCCAATCGGAGAAATCTCCCAATACAAAAACATAGTCTTTAAATGGCGCGTACAGATTTAGAGTCACAGATGAGTCACCTATATAATTAATGCCTTCATCAATACCCGCAGGTGGGTCCTGTACGAAAGGTGTTCCCGGGTAAACAAAATAGAAAGAATCCTTTAAAATCTCAGTTCCCGAATTGGATTCCATGCTTACCCAATATTTTCCGGCTCCAAAATCATCTACAGGAATTTCCGTATTCAAATCCTGAGCGTTAGAAATGCTATCAAAAAGATTTCCGTCGACAAATACTTTTATTTCAGACATGGCAGAAGCACTGCTCTTCATAGATATTGTGTCACCATTTTCAACTACCAGGTAATCCTGAGTAGGGTTGATGATGGCCGCGGCATAAGAACCCTGAAAAAGATCTACAAAAATATCTCCGCCATTATCAGAGCGACCGACAATTGAGCCGTCTGCGTTCCTAAAAACGAAAGCCAATTGCAAAACTATCTCACCTGCCGGAATGTTGTGAAAATCAGCAATATCATAGGTTTTGATGAATTTGTCATTACCAATTGAAGTCATGAGTACATCAGAATCGGCCGTACCCCATTCACCGACAACATATTTCCAATCACTTGGTGAGTTACTTTCTGAGGTAATTACACCCATATGGGCGTAAACAGTACTTTGACCTTCTAATGCACCATTGCCCAATGTTGCATCGTAAGTTATGGTTACCGTATCTGTTTGTTTGGGAAAAGTTGGATCAAGAGTAACAACCTGTGCTAACACTTCCTGAACAACCGCAAAAAAAACAACTATAATCAGTATAGTTAATCGCAATCTAATAATGATTTGAAGAACGAAAATAAGAAAGTGTACTTAGTACACCAAGTATTATTTGGAAAATATTCCTTTTAACCGATCATCAAATGAGCTGTTGGGTATTTAAAAGAAGGCTGTTCCTTGTATCCGGCCAGAGCCACAGCGAGTGTTAAGGTACCTATTCGGCCAAGAAACATGGAAATCATAATTATTAATTTGCCCATATCGGAGAGTTGTGAAGTAATACCTGTACTTAATCCCACGGTCGCGAATGCGGATACATGTTCAAAGACAAGATCAAATATTGCAATTTCCGGCTCGGCAATGCTAAGTACAAATACACCTAATAAGTTATAAGTGCTTGCAAATGCAAAAACGGTAAGTGCCTTGTATAACAGTGCGCTAGGGATTGATCTTTTGCCTAAATCAATGCTGTCTTTGCCTTTTATCGTAGCTATGACAGAAACAAAAATCAATAAAAAAGTGGAGGTTTTAATTCCTCCTCCAGTAGAACCGGGTGAAGCACCAATGAACATTAAAAATATTACAAAGATCAAAGTCGGCAATTTCAGACTTGCCGTATCCAATGTATTAAAACCGGCAGTTCTTGAGGTCACTGACAAAAAGAATGCATCTATAATTTTCTCAGAGGTCTGCAAACCTTTTAGTGTATTGTCATTCTCCAATAGAAAAATCATTATCATTCCAATGATGATTAAAGCTCCTGAGGTATATAAAACCACTTTTGTACTCAATTTCCAATCTACCCAGGGTTTTTCCATTCTTTCCCTGAGTTTATGTGGTGAAAACAAATCCTGAAGTGTTCCAAATCCCAGACCTCCCATTATAATTAAAGCAGCCAGAATCAAATGATGGAAATAGGCGAATCTTAAATGCTCTGTATAATAGCCTTCGGGAAATAAGGCAAATCCTGCATTGCAAAAAGCAGAGACGGAATGAAATACCGAATAAAAAAGCCTTTCCCCCAGATCTTTAAATTCCACGGATGGGTCCCAGGATGCGAATAATAAAAATGCTCCAAACATTTCAATAAAGAGGGTGAAAAAGATGATTTGTCGGATTAATCCCTGAGTTGAAAATATGCTTTCAGAACTCATGAAGTCCTGAATTAATGATTGCTGTCGAATGCCGACACCCTGGCCGATATAAAATGCAAAAAATGTTGCAAAGGAAATTATTCCCAGACCACCCAATTGCATTAGAAAAAGTATAACAATTTGTCCCTGAAATGTGAAATAACTCGATGTATCAACCACGATCAGACCGGTGACACAAGAGGCGCTTACCGCAGTAAAAAGGGCATCGACCAAGTCCATACTTCCTTCTTCTACGGACATTTTGGGTAATATAAGCAGTATAGTACCCAATACGATAAGTGCCAAAAAACTCAATATGAAAAATGTAGGAGGGCTTACTTTCTTAAAAATGTTGCTCGTCCCGGTTTTTACAAAGTCAATTCCAATGATAAAGAGTAAAAACAGTGTTACAAGCACTCGGTATACATTGGGGTAATTGATAAAGCCAATTGATTTTAAAAGGGATTCAATGGGTACAAATGGGAGTAACAAATTGGTAATTCCATGCAGAAGAATTATGAGCATGGCAATACTTTCTGTTATATTCTCTCTGATAAATTGCCATCTTTGGAAATTGAACAATAGTCGCAATAAGAAACTAAAAACAAACAGGCCAAAGATCAGGTCCAATACATTGAATAAAATTTCAATTGTATTTTGACTTAGCTCAAAGCCATACACCACGATTAAAATTGAAAGTGCAATGAGCGTTGCCAGGCCCAATACATTTCTATAAGAACGGAGCACCCTTTCACGGGTATTGTACAAAAAACTATTGAATCTATCTACCCAGGCCATGTCTTGCTGGATCGATGCTATTTATGGCCTCTTCGAGTAGGGTGTCTTTTTCAATCGGTACTACACCCACATGTTCGCAGACGAGTCCTCCGCCAAGATTGGATAATTCAGCCAAAAGAGATTCAGGCAAATCTAAAGCCTTACAACAAGTTGCGATGCTGATAACGGTGTCGCCGGCACCTGAAACATCTGAAATCTCTCGTCTATGGGCCGGAATCAAATCTGAAGTTTTACCATCGTAAAAAATTCCATGTTCCGAGAGTGTTAATAAGGTCATATTATGATTGAGTTCTTTTCTCAAAGAATCGGAAGCTATCTTCAAACTCGACTTATCGTTTGGTATTATTTCAATATTCAGACCCTCTCTTAACTCTTTCAAATTTGGTTTAAACAAGTCGGCCTGTTTATAGGCCAGAAAATTTCTTTTCTTTGGATCTACCGCGACCGGTATATTTTTTTCTTTGCATTTTTTAACGACAAAATCAATTAAGTCCTCGCTAATCACCCCTTTATCATAATCCTCAAAAATTAGCGCATCACAATCGCCAATTAGCATTTCAATTTTTCTTTTTAATGCCTCATTCTCCTTTTGATCAAGTAGTTCGGTATTTTCCGCATCAACTCTTAGCAAATGTTGGGTGCCACCCAAAACCCGGTGTTTAATAGTGGTTGGTCTGTTTTCACTGCAATGTATCCCTTCGGTGGAAAAATTTTGATCTTTTAAAAGATTCATGAAGTCATCTCCATCCGAATCCTGTCCTATCACAGAAACCAAAACAGGACTTGCTCCAAGTGCCATGAGATTCAAAGCCACATTTGCAGCACCTCCTAATCTTTTCTCTCTTTTCACCACATTTACGATTGGCACAGGCGCTTCAGGAGAAATTCTGTTGACCTTGCCCCATAAATAGGAGTCGACCATTACATCTCCAATCACCATCACCTTGAGCTTATCAAATTCTTTAAATATGTTGGTGAAAACTGACATTAAGATAGTTCCGACAAACTTTTTGAAATTCTTTTAACTGCTTCTTTTAATTGATCTTCGGATGCGGCAAAGGACATTCTAAAACATTTGGGTGCGCCAAATGCCGATCCGGCTACGGTCGACACGTGACTGTCGCTTAATAAATACATACAAAAATCAACCGAATCCTTGATTGTAAAATCACCTTTTGATTTACCAAAGTAATGGTCTATTTCGGGAAAAATATAAAAAGCACCATCCGGTACGTATGTTTTAATTCCGGGTATTTGATTGAGCAGTTCCAATACGATATCTCTGCGCTTTCTAAAAGCATCACGCATTTTATAGGTTTCGCTTAGATCTGAATTTGCTGCCGTCAGTGCTGCTCTTTGGGCGATAGAACATGTAGCAGAAGTAAACTGTCCCTGGATTTTATCACAGGCCGATGCCAATTCCTGTGCCGCAGCAATGTACCCCACTCTCCATCCGGTCATTGCAAAACCTTTAGAAAATCCATTAACCAGCACAACCTGGTCTTTTATTTCCGGAAATGAGGCAATGGATGAATGTTCTCCAAGGAAATTAATGTATTCGTAAATCTCATCTGAAATGACGAACAGATTTGGAAATTTTTTAATGACAGAAGCAAATTCACCTAGTTCTTCTTTTGTGTATACAGTTCCGGTAGGATTTGAAGGAGAAGAAAAAATGACAGCTTTTGTTTTTGGACCAATCGCCTTTTCAAAATCCCTTGGATCGACCTTGAATTTATTCTCGATTGTACCTTCAACCAAAACAGGTTTTCCTTCGGCCAGTTTAATCAAAGAAACATAGGAAACCCAATAAGGTGTAAATACTATGACTTCATCTCCAGGATCCAATAGACATAGCATGACATTGGCAATGCTTTGCTTTGCTCCGGTACTCACCACAATTTGTTTTGCGGAATAATCAAGATTATTGTCGCGTTTTAGTTTTGAAGCAATGGCTTCCCTTAAATCTAAATAACCTGGAATTGGAGGATAAGATGTATAGTTTTCTTTTATTCCTTTAATACCCCCCTCTTTTATATGTTCCGGTGTATGAAAATCAGGTTCTCCCAGACTCAGGTTTATGACATCCACACCTTTCGAGGAAAGTTCTCTTGCCCTTTGAGCCATTGCAATGGTGGCAGAAGGTTTCATTGCTTTAATTCGGGAGGAAAGAATTTCTGGGTTCATAGTTGAGAATTTGGGCTAAATTATAATTTTTTAAAGCATTTTCTTTTTAAAGCGGACTAAAAGTGAATAATAAGAAAATCATGCAAAAACGTCTTAGTTTAATACATCCAATTCAGTTTCCGGATCCCAAAAGCGTTCGCGAAAGTTTAATATTTTATCATTTTCGATTATTAATCCTTCCTTTTTAAGTTCCCTTTCCATAGAATCGCCGGGAAAGTGAATTTTTCCGGTGAGTAATCCCTGTCGGTTTACAACTCGGTGTGCAGGAATGGGGTCTTTGTTCGTTATACTTTGATTCAAAGCCCAACCCACCATACGTGCACCTGATTTAGCCCCCAGATATTTCGCAATGGCACCATAGGAGGTTACACGGCCTTCCGGTATAAGTTTGACTACATCAAATACACTACTGAAAAATGAATATTTGTCCATAAAAAAAGCCCGCCTAAATTAAGCGGGCTTCGTTTAATATTAAAATTCAGATTACTTTTTATTTTCTGAATCTACTTCTTCATAATCTACATCGGTAACATCAGGATCATCTGACGATTCAGAACCGGCTTCAGTGGCGTTTTCCGCTCCTTCTGTCTGTCCTGCCTCCTGTTGTGCTTGATAAATCTCACTTGATGCATTTTGCCATGCTGTATTGATCTCTTCCATTGCTGTATCAATGGCTGCAAGATCTTTAGACTCATGTGCTTTTTTCAAATTTTCAAGTGCAGATTCGATGCTCGACTTATTGGCATCAGATAATTTTTCACCAAACTCACTTAATTGCTTCTCAGTTTGGAATATCATGGCATCAGCTGCATTGACTTTATCTGCCTGCTCTTTTGCCTGCTTGTCTGTTTCAGCATTGGCTTCTGCTTCCTGCTTCATTTTTTCGATTTCTTCATCGGATAAACCTGAAGAAGCTTCAATTCTAATTTTTTGCTCCTTACCGGTTCCTTTGTCTTTTGCAGAAACATTTAAAATTCCATTGGCATCAATATCAAATGATACTTCTACCTGTGGCACACCTCTTGGTGCCGGTGGAATTCCATCCAAATGAAATTTACCAATGGTTCTGTTGTCTTTTGCCATCGATCTTTCACCTTGAAGTACGTGAATCTCAACAGAGGGCTGGTTATCAGCTGCGGTAGAGAATACTTCTGACTTCTTTGTTGGTATGGTGCTGTTCGCTTCGATTAATTTTGTAAATACACCGCCAACAGTTTCTATACCCAAAGAAAGCGGAGTAACATCTAACAATAGAACATCTTTAACTTCTCCGGTTAATACTCCACCTTGAATTGAAGCACCAATGGCTACAACCTCATCTGGATTAACACCTTTTGAAGGCTTCTTTCCAAAGAATTTTTCAACTTCTTCCTGAATTTTAGGAATTCTTGTTGATCCACCGACTAAGATGACTTCGTCGATTTCATTTGTGCTAAAGCCTGAGTTTTTAACCGCCTTTTTTACCGGCTCAAGCGTTCTTTTTATCAAAGTATCTGAAAGCTGTTCAAATTTGGCTCTTGAAAGCGTTTTGACAAGGTGTTTTGGTATCCCATCAACCGGCATAATATAGGGCAGGTTAATTTCAGTACTGGTACTGCTTGATAATTCAATCTTAGCTTTCTCGGCTGCTTCTTTTAATCTCTGAAGAGCCATTGGATCTTTTGTTAAATCAATGCCTTCATCTTTTTTAAATTCAGCTGATAACCAGTCAATAATAACCTGGTCAAAATCATCACCTCCAAGGTGTGTGTCACCATCGGTCGATTTTACTTCAAATACACCATCTCCCAATTCAAGAACGGATATATCAAATGTACCACCACCCAAATCAAAAACGGCGATCTTTATATCCTGATTTTTCTTGTCAAGACCATAAGCCAAAGCAGCCGCTGTAGGCTCGTTAATAATTCTTTTTACTTCCAGGCCGGCAATCTGACCGGCTTCTTTTGTGGCTTGTCTTTGTGAATCATTAAAATAGGCCGGTACGGTAATTACCGCCTCAGTCACTGATGTGCCCAGATAATCTTCAGCTGTTGCCTTCATTTTTTGAAGAATCATTGCTGAAATTTCCTGAGGCGTATAGTTCCGGTCTCCTATTTTAACCCTTGGTGTATCGTTAGTACCCTTTTCGAGTTTATAAGATATGTTTTCTGTTTCTTTCTTTGCATCGCTGAACGTACGACCCATAAATCTTTTTATGGACATAATCGTATTTTCAGGATTTGTTATGGCCTGACGTTTTGCAGGATCACCAACTTTTCTTTCTCCTTTACCCCCGTCTAAAAATGCTACAACAGAAGGTGTGGTTCTTTTGCCTTCGCTATTTGGTATAACGACAGGTTCATTTCCCTCCATTACAGCCACAACGGAATTGGTAGTTCCTAAATCTATTCCTATTATTTTTCCCATGCGTTCTTAATATTATTTTATTCTTTACATGGGACGGACAAGCATTATGCCAAGTGGAATTCAGATATAATTATCTGTCATAATGACATAATTATTCCTCAAAAAAGAACTTGAGGTCAGGCCAACTGCTGAAATAGTTGGTATTAAAAAAATTGCTTACGACAGAAATCGGAATTTTATCAGTGACTAAAATATTACGTGAAGCGATCAAACCCAATCCATTATCTACGTTAGTATAGAGTGGCCTGGTTTGGGAAAGGGGATTAAAATTGCCATTTACTTCCAGATAATTTTCATACGATTCATTGTAATAATAAAAAGTGAACTGAATATTGAGAAGTGCTCTTGAAATAACACCATTTTCTTCATCATTTTCGGTATCAATGACTCTTGCCAAATACGATCCAAATGCTGTTTCGCCAATAGGAATGGTTCCATTGCTCCCGTATGATTTTCCCGGAACATTTTCATCGAGATCCAGGGTAATTACCGACCACACATTATCTTTTGTGCTAAAAGTATCTCTGTCCCGGTCATCTTCTTCATATTCAACAGTATACTCCACAACTGCTTCAAGAGAGAAAAAAGCGGCATTATCAGGCCCTTCAAATTCAAGAAAAGACAATGGATTCATACTGCCATCTTCATTAAAATCTAAATTTCTTCTTAAAGAACCTGTGAATTCAAAATCTCTACAGGTATATCGAATCGGTGCTACAATTCTTTCACAAGCTATAATATCAGTAACCGCCGTAGCTTCCAATCCTGATTCCGAATTTTCAAATTTAAAAATGTACTCGTATCCATCGGGTTTAAAATCGTTGAAATCGGTTTTATAAACGTACTGCCCGGGGGCTGCAAAGTCGCCGGGAGCTTTATCTTCATTGTATTCAGGTACTAAAACATCTACTTCGCTTGTGTCCCCATTTTGCCTGTCAAGCTCCAAAAGCGTTAATTTTACCTTAGTTGTATCGTAATAAAGTGAATCAAAATTCTTGGCTATTTCCAAAGCATTTCCATCCTGATTGCTATACGCTTTTTGAAGTCTGATATAATTTATAGAATCGCTTTGATTAATCAGTCCAAACATTATTGGAGTTTCCCTAAAATCTGCGTTGACATCCAGATCCGTACTGCAAGCACTAAAAAGAACAATTGAAAGTATAAGAATTACTAGTACGCGCATTTTTTAATTTTATTTGACGTCCAAAAATATAAAAAGACAAACAAATAGCCTGTCTTTTTACATAAGTGGATAAATTCAGCAATTACCGATATGAAATATTTAATAATTAAAGGGAAATGCCCATAAATGACATAAAAGCGATTCCCATCAAACCGGTAATAATAAATGTAATTCCCAAGCCTTTTAAAGGATCAGGTACATTTGAATATTTTAATTTTTCTCTAATCGCCGCAATCGCAATAATAGCTAAAAGCCAACCGATTCCCGAAGAAAATCCAAATACGGTTGCTTCTGCCAAATTGTATTCATAAGTCACCATAAACAATGACGAACCAAGAATGGCACAGTTTACCGCAATCAGAGGAAGAAAAATACCTAGAGAACCGTATAGTGCAGGCGATATTTTTTCGATTACCATTTCAACCAATTGCACCATCGCTGCAATAACAGCAATAAACATAATAAAGGTTAAAAAGCTCAAATCAACTTCTGCAAAATCAGCACCCAACCAAGTCAGCGCTCCTTCTTTTAATACAAATTCTGTCAAAAGCCAGTTAGCCGGAACCGTAATTGTCAATACAAAAACAACGGCAAGACCAAGACCCATTGCGGTCGATACTTTTTTGGAAACAGCCAAATATGAACACATACCCAGAAAGTATGCAAAAATCATATTGTTAATAAAGATCGATTTAATACCCAGATTAAATAATTCCATAAGACTATTAATTGTGTTCTACGTAACCGTTTCTTGCCCTTTGTACCCAGATGATTATACCAATAATCAGGAAGGCACCAATTGAATTCACCATCAAACCGTTATTTGCATAAGGAATACCCGCTACTTCGAAAACTTTAAATCCAAATACTGATCCGGATCCCAGAAGTTCTCTGAAAAATGCTACTGCTAGAATGATCCAGGCATAACCCAATCCACTACCCAATCCATCCAGCAATGAATCATAGGGTTTATTCCCCATGGCAAAGGCTTCTAAACGTCCCATTACAATGCAATTGGTAATGATCAAACCCACAAAAACAGATAATATCTTGGAGATATCGAAGAAATAGGCTTTCAATACCTGGTCAACCAAAACCACCAATGAAGCGATAACCGACAATTGAACGATTATTCGAACCCTGTTTGGAATTAAATTTCGCAATAGGGATATAATCAGATTTGAAAATACAATCACGGCTATTACGGCTATTGCCATTACCAGTGTAGGTTTCATTTGAGTAGTCACAGCCAATGCAGAACATATTCCCAAAACCTGAACGGTAATTGGATTATCTTCATCTAGAGGGTCTGACATTAACTTTTTTCGCCTCTTTGATAAAAGTGCCTCACTGGGAGCTTTTACTACTGCTTGCTCCTGAATTTGATCTTGTTCTAAAGTTTCAGTACTCATATTTTTTTAGTTCATGCTAATGTTAGAACCACTTGCTTTCTTTTCAAAAAAGGGCAAATAATGATCCATATAATTGTAAATCATTTTCTGTACACCCTTGGAAGTAATTGTTGCTCCGGATAATCCATCAATTTTATGCGGATCAGTCGGATTATTTCCTTCTCCCTTAAGAACAGTAATACCAACTAGTTTACCGTTTTCATCTTTTATTTTTTTACCTACCAGTCTTTTTTGAAATTCTTTTTCAGTGATTCTGGCTCCAAGACCCGGTGTTTCGGAAATATGATCAAAAACAGCTCCTGCCAGCGTATTTCCATCTTGCTCCACGGCCATATAGCCATATATTTTATCCCAAAGGCCATTTCCATAAACAGGTAATATATAGCATTGAATATTTCCAGATTCATTTAGCTTTTCAAATACCGGGTATAATCTGTCTTCAGGTGCTTTTTTAAATTCCTTTCCCACTTCGATATTTTCCGCCTCTACTTTTTCACCATTAACTTCATCGACCCTTTTGCCTTCGGCATCAACCACATAGGATTGAATTTCCTTTTCGTAAATTTTTAAAACATCATCTTCAGGCCCAATTTCCATTACAGCCCCCAAAATCGATTTCCTTTTAAAAAGGTCTTCCTGTTTTTTTTGCTCAGGTTTTAGACCTACCGCTGCCAATGCCAGAAGTCCGCCGAGAACGACTGTCAATACTGCAGAAAAAACTATGATGTATATATTAGACTGTTGCACGTTTTAATCTTCTTTTTTTGTTAGCATCAACTACATAAAAATCTATCAATGGAGCAAAGACATTCATTAATAGAATGGCCAGCATAACTCCTTCAGGATAAGCAGGGTTCAATACTCTTATTATTACGGTCAAAACTCCCGCTAAAAATCCGTATATCCATTTTCCGGCAAAAGTTTGTGCCGCCGATACCGGATCGGTTGCCATAAAGACAATCGCAAATGCCAAACCCCCAATTACAAAATGGTAGTAAAAAGGCAAATTCATATATTCATTGGCACCAATAATATTTAATCCTATCGCCATGGCTGCCACACCGAGAACCATGCTCAGCATTATTCTCCAGCTTCCTACTCCCGTTGCCAAAAGAATAACAGCACCGATCAATACCATTAATGTAGATGTTTCGCCAATAGAACCCGGTATAGTTCCAATAAACATACTCTTTATTGAAAACATATCCGGCTGCCAAAAACTACTGTAGGCCTGAATCAAATTGCTGGTATTTTCACCCGTTCCTGACTCATAGGCAATGGAAAGCGCCGTTGCTCCGGAATAACCTTCTACCGTTTGAGCCTTGTCTCCCAAAACGGTCCATACATCGCCTGAAATTTGTGAAGGATAGGCAAAATAAAGAAATGCTCTGGCAGTTAATGCAGGGTTTAAGATGTTCATTCCCGTACCACCAAATACTTCCTTAACCATAACTACACTAAATATTGTAGCCACAGCCACTTGCCATAAAGGAATAGTTGCCGGCATAATTAATGGAATTAACATTCCCGTTACAAGAAATCCTTCATTGACCGGATGTTTTCTAAAAATTGCAAAAATAAACTCAACACCAAGTCCGGATGCATAAGACACCACAACAATCGGAAGAACATATTTTGACCCAAACAAGAATTTTGTCATGAAGTCAGCCTCCTCGCCTATTGCGATAAAATGCTGATGTCCGGTATTCCAGATTCCAAAAATCAAACAAGGTATTAGCGCCACAATCACGGTCATCATAAGACGCTTTAAATCCACCGCATCTCTGATATGAGCTCCTTTTTGAGGTGCCGTAGTTTTTGGCGTAAACATGAGAGTTTCGAAGGCCTCAAAGGGATAATACAACTTTTCGTATTTCCCGCCTTTCTCAAAATTAGGTTTTACCTTATCGAATATATCTCTTAAAAACTTCATTTATTTTACGCTTCTAGCATTAAATTAATACCATCTCTTACAATTTGCTGAACATCCATTTTGGATACATCAACAAACTCACAAAGTGCCAGATCTTCTTCTATAACTTCATAAATCCCCAGGGCTTCCATTTCATCATAGTCTTCCGCCATAATTGCTTTTAGCAAATAAACCGGTAATAGATCCATTGGCACAACCTTTTCAAATACTCCCGTTTGTACAAATGCCCTTTCCTCGCCGTTCATATTTGTATCGAGCTTGTATTCTTTCTTTTTGCCATTGAGAAATGAAAAAAGCAATAAAGCCCTGCTAGCACTTAATCGGTTAATTTGAGGTGAAAACCAGCCTTCCGTCAAAAAGAATTTGTAGTTATCTCCTTCCGGAAGTACTGAAATTAAATTATCGTAATACCCAAGATATCCATCCTGATCAATTCTTTGTCCGGTCAATGGATTGCCTGAAATGATTCGAACATGCTCGTTTTCAAGATTCCCTTCCAAAAAATTTTTGACTGATGCTCCGGCAATGGTTTCAAAATATCTTGGATTTTTAACTTCCGAGCCTGCTAATGCAATAGTTTGCCTTAGGTCTACTTTTCCTTCAAGAAAAAATCGACCGATCCACACTACGGCTATAGGCCTGATGGTCCATACTACATCGCCTTTATTAATGGGATCCAAATGGTGAATCTGCACACCAACGTTTCCTGCCGGATGGGGGCCGGAAAATTTAGTGACTTGAATATCTTTAATTTGAGAAAATACTGAAGGAACCTCGCTATCCGCACTCAAACCCAGATGGGCCGTACCCGAAGCAAATTTGTTTAGTACTGAAATGCCGGCCTGAAAATATTTTTCCTGTCCCTTTAAAGTAAAACCAATGTCTGCTGCCAGGGGATGTGTATCAAAACCAGAAATAAAAATGGCTTTTGGTTGATCTTCCGGATTGGCAATAATTCCAAATGGTCTCTGGATGAGATTTACCCACAATCCCGACTCGATCAATTGCTTTTTTATATCTTCCTGATCAAGATTGGTAATATCAGAAACTGAATTTTCCTTAAAACTTTTAAACTGAATTTCCTTATCAGCTAAAATTTTAATGTATTCTAACTTTCTTTTGTCCCCTCTCTTGATTTCCACTACTTCCCCGCTTACCGGAGATGTAGTTCTTATATGAGCATTCTTTTTATCAAAGAACAATTCAGATCCAGCTTTAACTGTATCCCCTTCTTCGATGGAAGGTTTTGGTCTTTGAAGGCCCGGATAATTAGAAGGTATTATTGCGAATGTTTCGGTTCGATCTAATTTATCAAGTGTTTTTTCAGCTTTTCCCGCCAAATTGATATCAAACCCTTTTTTTAACCTTACGATTTTCGACATAGTGCTTTTCTCAGCTCTCAAAATTCTCGGCAAATTTATTAAAAAAATTTACATAGGATTGGCAGAAATTGATTCTTAAACAGATTAAACTTCCTCTTTGAGTAAACTTAATTTTTCTATTGCGGATTTTACATTTTCCATTAACCACATTGGAGTTGATGTGGCACCACAAATTCCTGCTGATTTGGCTGTTTCGAACCATTTCTCATCAAGTTCCTCCGGACTTTCAATAAAGTAACTCTGATCATTTACATTTTTGCATACGGCATACAAAGCTTTGCCATTTGAACTTTTTTTGCCACTCACAAAAACTATGACGTCGTGTTCCTGAGAAAATTTATACAATTGGGGCTCGCGGTTTGACACCTGACGGCAAATACTATCATTGGCGTCAAATTCAAATTCAGTCAATTTATTCCTGACTTTCGATTCTTCAATTCGTCTTTCAATTTCTTCTTTTAAGGTGTAAAAACCTTTTGTGCTCTTGGTCGTCTGACTGTAAAGCGTAATGGGTTTGTCAAAATCAACTTTGTCGAGATCATCAATTCCCGAAACAATAATGGCTTCATCTTTGGTTTGACCGGTGAGGCCAATAATTTCAGCATGACCGGGTTTGCCATAGATTACAATCTGACCATCTATTTCTTTTGATTTATCGTAAGAGTGCTTCACTCTGTTTTGTAATTTCAAAACAACCGGACAAGATGCATCAATCAATTCCAGGTTGTTTTCCCGCGCTATTTTATAGGTCTCCGGTGGTTCTCCGTGTGCCCTGATCAACACCTTGGAATCCGAAATGCTTTTCAATTTATCCTTATCGATTATTTCCAGACCTTTTGCATTTAGTCTTTTAACCTCCATATCGTTATGGACAATATCACCCAAACAGTAAAGTTTACCCGATTCTTCCAGCTCGTCTTCAGCCATTTGAATGGCAAACTCCACTCCAAAGCAATATCCCGAATTCTGATCTATCTCTACTTTAATCATTTAGAATTGATTATTTGTAATGCTTCCTTTTTCACAATTCTGATTTGTTCCTCTATGGTTAAAAAACTGGTATCCATGACTTTTGCGTCAATCGACTTTATCAAAGGATTTTCCTTGCGACTTTGATCGAGCTTGTCTCTGGATAACAGATTCGCTTTTACTTCTTCAAAATTAGCATTTATTCCTTTCGCTTCTAATTCTTTCATCCTTCTTTCCACCCGAACTTCGATATTGGCAGTAAAATAGAACTTTAGCTCGGCCTTCGGAAAAACATTAGATCCTATATCCCGACCGTCCATTACAATTTTTTTCTGCTTTCCCATCAATCTTTGCTGGGCTACCATTTGATGTCTTACAGCCACAATACTACTGACTTTAGACACCATTTTAGAAACATCCATCGTGCGAATTTGTTCTTCGACGTTTTGCCCGTTCAAAATGATTTCAGAAAAACCTTTTTCCTTAGAAAATGAAAAGCTGAGAATTATTTTTTTCAATGCTTTTTTCACCTCATCATCATCTTCTAAATCAATATTGTTTTCAATAAAATAAAGAGTGACAGCGCGGTACATGGCCCCTGAATCCACATAGGCATATTCTAATTCCCTTGCTACACCCTTTGCGGTAGTTGATTTCCCACATCCTGAATGTCCGTCAATTGCAATTATTATATCTTTCAAAAGAATAAGATTTGGCATGCGAATATACTTAAATATCAACCACAGAGAATTAATGAATGTTTTTTTGAGATAAGAAATTAAGGTTTGGATAAGGGACAAAATCACATATTTTTGCAAGGCATTTAAATAAAAACCATGAGCGTTTTAGTAAATAAAAATTCAAAAGTTATCGTGCAGGGCTTCACCGGTTCTGAGGGCACATTTCACGCAGAACAAATGATTGAATACGGCACAAATGTCGTAGGGGGAGTTACTCCCGGTAAAGGTGGAAAAGAACATTTGGGCAAACCTGTTTTCAATACGGTAAAAGAAGCGGTAGACAAAACGGGCGCTGATGTCACGATTATATTCGTTCCACCGGCCTTTGCAGCAGATGCAATTATGGAAGCCGCAGATGGAGGAATTAAAGTTATCATTACAATTACGGAAGGCATTCCGGTAAAAGATATGATAGCCGTAAAAGAATACATTAAGAAACGCGATGTTCGAATGGTTGGTCCCAATTGTCCGGGAGTCATTACAGCAGAAGAAGCCAAAGTAGGCATCATGCCGGGTTTTATTTTTAAGAAAGGTCGAGTTGGAATCGTTTCCAAATCAGGAACTCTAACCTACGAAGCAGCCGATCAGGTTGTAAAAGCCGGATTCGGTATTTCTACAGCTATTGGAATTGGCGGCGATCCTATCATCGGAACTTCTACAAAAGAAGCTGTAGAATTGTTAATGGCAGATGATGAAACCGATGCCATTGTGATGATCGGTGAAATTGGTGGTCAATACGAAGCCGATGCGGCTAAATGGATTAAAGCTCAGGGCAATCCTAAACCTGTAATTGGTTTTATTGCAGGGCAAACTGCACCTCCGGGAAGAAGGATGGGACATGCCGGTGCCATCATCGGTGGCGCTGATGATACAGCAGAAGCAAAAATGAAGATCATGAGAGAGTGTGGACTGCATGTTGTAGAGTCACCCGCAGATATTGGCAAAACGCTTTCAAAAGTCAGCTAATCATCCACAAAATTTGAAATTATTTAAAGCCACAATTATTGTGGCTTTTTTTATTTAGCATAAGCTATTGCTCTTTTCTCGCGGATCACGGTCACTTTAATTTGACCGGGATACTGCATTTCTTTTTCAATTTTTTGTGAAATGTCAAATGATAAAGCATCGGCTTTTTCATCCGCCACGGATTCTGCATCTACAATTACGCGTAGTTCTCTTCCCGCCTGAATGGCATAACACTTTGTCACGCCATCGAAGGATAATGCCAATTCTTCCAGATCCTTTAAACGCTGAATGTAGGATTCCATGATTTCTCGTCTAGCCCCCGGTCTGGAACCGGAAATTGCATCGCAAATCTGAATAATTGGAGAAATCAAAGAAGTCATTTCTATTTCATCGTGATGGGCGCCAATGGCATTTAGTACCACAGGCTTTTCCTTGTATTTCTTTGCCAGTTCCATGCCCAATAATGCATGAGGCAATTCGGATTCTTCGGGAACTACTTTCCCAATATCGTGCAATAATCCGGCGCGTTTGGCAATTTTGGGATTCAAGCCCAGTTCAGACGCCATGGTCGCGCAAAGATTAGCCACTTCCCTGGAGTGTTGAAGTAGATTTTGTCCATAAGAAGAACGGAATCGCATTCTACCGACTAATCTTATTAATTCGGGATGTAAACCGTGGATTCCCAGATCAATGACTGTTCTTTCACCAATCTCCACGATTTCATTGTTTATATCCTTACTTGTCTTTGCTACAATTTCTTCAATCCTCGCGGGATGGATTCTGCCGTCAGCTACGAGTCTGTGTAAGGATAATCTTGCTATTTCCCGTCTCACAGGATCAAACCCTGAAATAATAATTGCCTCAGGGGTATCATCAACAATAATTTCCACGCCAGTGACCGCTTCCAGTGCACGAATATTTCTTCCTTCTCTTCCTATTATTTTTCCTTTTAAATCATCGCTTTCAAGATTGAAAACCGATACGCAATTTTCAATTGTAAATTCCGGCGCCATTCTTTGAATCGTATTAATTACAATTCGCTTGGCTTCTTTTGATGCACGCATTTTGGCATCATCTACAATATCTTTGATGTAGGAAGAAGCATGTGTTTGAGCTTCATCTCTCAATGTTTGTACTAATTGTTCCCTCGCTTCATCGGCGGTCATATTCGCCATCTTTTCAAGCCGTTCCACTTGCGAAGCCTTGACACGGTCGGCTTCGGCTTTGCGTTTGGAAACGATCTCCATTTGCGCCTGCAAGTTTTCTTTCATGCTTTCAAGCTCTGCTTCTTTTCTGGAGTTGTCTTCAATTAGTTTGCGAAGATTTTCATCCTTATTTCGGATTTTATTTTCGTTCTGGATAATGATCGATTTCTTTTTTGCGAATTCTTCTTCAATTTCGCTTTTCATTGAAATCATCTTTTCCTTGGCTTCGAGTATTTTATCTTTCTTAATGCTTTCGGCCTTTGATTCGGCTTCAGATATTATAAGCCTGGCTTTGTTTTTTGCATCAGTCTCTTCTCTCCTGAGTATTGTTTTGAGCAGGTAACGCCCTATTGCCAAACCCGCCAAAAGACATGCGAGTCCGGTGATAATTAATCCAATCATTTCCATCTATATTTATGTGGAAGACGATATGGGCAACAGGTTATATAATCAGATAAATTCCGCTATTTTGGATTCAATAGATTGTACTTGTTTATTAAGGTTTGAAAACAGCACCTGACGTTCGGAATCGAGATTGAGCTTATCCACCAATATCTCGAAGGCCACCATGGCCAGAAGATCCTGTTTATCTTCAATTCCAAAATTATCTCTGTATTCTTTAATCTTTTCGTTTAGGATTCTCGCTGTTTTTCTGATATGCTCTTCCTCCTCATATGCCACCTTCAAAGGATAATCCCTATCAGCAATCTTTAATTTTATCGAGAGCGTATCCAAATCTATTATTCTTTAAGTAAGTCTATACATTGATCTATTTCCCCTATGTAGCGATCCAATAAGTTTTTTAACTCTGTTGAATCCATTCCGCCACTATCCATCTTGTCTACAAGTTTACCAATTTTATGGTTATTTTGAAAGTTCTCTAAGTCTCTCGATTTACTTTCCAATTCAACTTTTAACTCAGAATTTTCTTTTTTCAAATTCTCCATTTGAATTTTAATTTCTCTGTAAGAATTAAAGAAATCCTGAAGTTTAAGATTTAAGCCTTCCAGCCTGTTTTGAAGTTCTAGAGCATTCATTTTATCTTCTGATGACAGCGCCTAATTCTTTTTCGTATTTATCGATGAGATTGTTCATTAACTTATCAATTCTTTTGTCTTCCAGTGTTTTTTCAGGATCTATCAAAATAAAACTCATCGCGTAGGATTTTTTTCCTTTTTCCAATGGTTTTCCTTTGAATACATCGAAAACCCCAATCCTGTCGATTAATGATCCTCCTTCTTTTTCTGCTATTGCAATGATTTGATCATAGCTGATTGCCTCATCCAATACCAATGAAAGATCTCTTCGCACTTCTGGAAATTTAGGAATTTCTTTAAACAAAATATCTTTTTTTCCGGATTCGATAAATTTATCCAATTCAATTCCGGCAATGATGGCATCCTGTTCCAGGTCAAAGGTTTTGAGCATTTTATCATCAATCGATCCCACCCAACCAATCACTGCCTTATCATTATTAATTTGAAATCCGCCGGCTTTTAAAAATTTATAGTTTCCGGGTTTGATTCCCGGCATTGGCAAGCCAATCCTTTCTGCTATTCCATTGAGAACAGATTTCAGGTCAAAGAAATTTTGAGCTTTATTTTCAGATAGCCAAGATTCCTCATTTGATTGTCCGCTAAGGGCAATTGATAAGGCCCTTTTTTGATGATAAGCCTTCCCTTTTTTTGCATAAATGAAGCCCAATTCGAATAACCTCAAATTTTTCTGTTTCCGATTGACATTGTGACGCAGCACTTCGAGCATTGAATACAGTAAATTGTTTCGCATTACACCGAGTTCTTCGCTCAGTTTATTGAGGATTATTGCATTTTCATAACCACTGCCAAAATGCTCCAGTCTTAAATCATATTCGCCATTGCTAAGTGAATTACTTAGAATTTCATTGAAATTTCTTCCAATCAAATAATCGCTAATAATATCTTCGTATTGGCCATAATCTCCCTTATCTCCAGGCGCCAGATACTCAGAACCGGTATTTTTACTTAAAGGAATATTGTTGAATCCGTAAATTCTTAATATTTCCTCTATAAGATCAGCTGCTCTGCTTACTTCCGTTCTATATTTGGGCACTTCAAATTTCCAGGCTACATCCGAATCGGAGATAAGCGTTATATCCAGATTTTTTAAGATTTTGATAACTTCTTCATGATCGATTTCCACGCCAATCAATCTCTTAATCTCAGATTTCTTTAATTCCACTTCCCGCGCTTTGGCTTGCTCCGGATAAATATCAAAAAGCTCAGATGCAATTTTACCACCGGCAATTTCTGCCAATAGAACTGCCGCTTTCTTTAATGCTGATATGACCATGTCAATATCAGTCCCTCTTTCAAAACGGAAGGCAGCATCCGTCTTTAAGCCGTGCCTTTGGGAGGATTTTCTAATGAATACCGGGTCAAAACAAGCGCTTTCTAAAAATATACTGGTCGTTGTTTCACTTACACCCGAATCTATTCCACCAAAGACACCGCCAATACACATGGGTTCATTTCCATTGCATATCATGAGGTCTTCTTCATGAAGTGTCCTTTCTACTTCATCCAGGGTTTTAAACTTGTGACCTTTCAGACCGTGTTTTACAATTACTTTTGATCCCGAAATTTTATCATAATCAAAGGCATGCAAGGGCTGACCCAGATCGTGAAGAATGAAATTCGTAACATCTACAATATTATTTATTGGACTAAGGCCAATGGCTTTTAATTTGTTTTGAAGCCAGGAAGGCGATTCCTCAACTTTCAAATTATTAATCACAATACCGGCATATCTCGGACAGGCTTCCGGATGTAGAAGTTCTACCACTAATTTTTTCATTTCCCCTTTGGCCGGCCAGTCTTTGGGCACAAAGGATTTAAGTTCTTTACTATAAAGCGCTTTAATATCCCTGGCTACTCCTAAATGGCTTGCAGCATCTCCTCTGTTAGGCGTTAAACCTATTTCAATGGAAATATCGGAATAGGCCTTAAAATATTCAGCTGCAGGTGTCCCGTTTGGCAAGTCAGTATCTAAAACCATAATGCCTTCGTGGTTTTCACCCAGACCCAATTCATCCTCAGCACATATCATTCCTTCGGAAACTTCCCCTCTAATTTTTGCTTTCTTAATTTTAAAGGCTTCGGAATTTATGGGGTAAATGAAAGCGCCGGGAGTGGCGACCAAGACTTTTTGCCCCTCTGCTACATTTGGTGCGCCGCAAACAATGGGAGATTCATTTCCGGAGCCTATATCTACACTTGTCAGTGAAAGCCGGTCGGCATTTGGGTGTTTCTTACAGGATTTAACTTCGCCAATGACAACCCCTTTTAAACCACCGGGTAGAGATTCGTATTTTTCTATCCCTTCTACTTCGAGGCCACCAAAAGTCAGCTTGTCAGCCAACTTTTCAGGTTCATCCTGTATATCAATAAATTCTTTTAACCAATTAAGCGATACTTTCATAAAATAGCTCTTAGCGAATCTGCAAAAGTATATGTTTCAGAGGGCTAATAAAGTTATTTATAATTTTTTTCGCCGGCTTCTATTTTAAAGTCTATATAATTAGACTCAGGAGGCAGTGGACAACTGAATTTTTCATCGTAAGCACAGAAGGGATTGTAAGCCAGGTTAAAGTCCAGTTCCACCGATGAATCGTCTTTAATTTCGGCATCGAGGTATCTTCCTGCACCATAACTTTCATTTCCGCTGGTTTCGTCTTTAAATGGAATAAATGCCTTTTTGTAATTCGCGTTGAAAGTAGGCTCAATAAATACAATCAGGGAATCTGTTTTTCCATCAATTTCAAAAATTGCCCTGGCAAATTTGATGTATGGCCTAATGGAGCCGTCGTTGGTTGCAAGTTCTACTCTTCCCACATCCGGAATTTGTGCAATTCTGGCTTTTACCTTGTACTTTTTTTGAGGTTCGAAAAATTCTATGGCCGACCTGTTGATTTTTTCCTTTACTGGAGATTCAGGGCTTAGGCTTAAAAAGTTGATTTTTTCTTCATGGATTTTTTTGATTCCCTCAACATAGGCTGAATTGCCCGAGTTGAGTGAATAAACAATAATGAAAAAAACAAGCGCTATTAGGGCAAATAAGATATACTTTCTATTCATAATTCATCAATCCTTCATCGGCAAAACTAAAATAACCGGAGTTAGAATAAATAAGATGATCCAATATCGGCAAGTCCAGCATGATTCCACCTCTGATCATTCTTTTAGTTAAATCAATATCGGCCTTGCTTGGTTTCAAATTTCCCGATGGGTGATTGTGAACAAGGATGATTCCACTTGCAGAATGCGACAAACCTTCGGCAAAAATAATTTTGGGATCGGCCACAGTTCCTGAAATTCCCCCTTTGCTAACGTGATGAACCTTTAAAACCTGATTGGCCCGATTGAGAAAAACGGCATAAAATTCTTCATGCATTAAATCCATTAAAAATGGGGTAATCAATTGAAAAACATCGTAAGACGATTGCATTTTTGGTTTTGCAGGCAATTCTGAAGCACTGCGTCTACGGCTCAGCTCCAATGCACAAATGATGCTAATCGCTTTGGCCTCTCCTATTCCGCGAATATTTAATAAATCCTTGACGGTCATCTGTGCCAATACATTGAGATTATAATCGCAGCGTTTTAAAATCAATTTCGCGATATCTACAGCAGTAAGAGATTTAGTACCTGTTCCAATTAAGATGGCGAGCAGCTCTGCATCGCTGAGTACATTCTTACCTTTTAATAAGAGTTTTTCTCTCGGACGGTCATGTTCTACCCATGAGAGAATACCATTTCTTTTTTCGTCGAGTTTCATATCGACCTAAAATAAAAAAGCCTCGCAATTTCTTGCGAGGCTATTTCGTGAAGGAGTGAATATTATAAACTATTCACGTGTTTCATCAATTTAGATTTTTTATTGGCAGCATTATTCGCATGAATAATGTTCCTCTTCGCTAATTTATCTATCATGCTCGTCACAGTCTTCAATAAATCCTGAGCTTCCTTTTTATCTTTAAGGTCACGAAGTCTTTTGATGTAAGTTCTCGTTGTCTTGAGCTGATAACGATTTCTAAGCCTCTTGGCATTGTTTGAGCGAATTCTTTTTAGAGCTGATTTATGGTTAGCCATCTATTAAAATTTTGTTATAAGCAAAAAAATTGGCTGCAAAGATAAGCTAATCAGAGGATTTGCGCAACATACTTGTAAACAGAAATGAAGAATAATATTAAAATCAGCAGCTTTCTGATACTCACATCTTTATTTTTTTCAACGGAGCTGCTTGCCTGGGGTTTTTTTGGCCATAAAAAAATCAATGAGTTGGCTGTTTACACCCTGCCTGTTGAGATGATAGGTTTTTATAAGAATAATATTAATTACATCATAGAAAAGTCAGTTCAGCCCGATAAACGACGTTATATTGACCCTTCAGAAGCACCCAGACATTATATTGACATAGACCATTTTGGAGACTCTGCCATTTATAAAATGCCACATAATTGGTACAGCGCGGTAGAATTGTACAGCGAAGATACCTTAAAAGCATACGGAATTGTACCCTGGCACATCCTGCTTTTAAAAAAATTACTGACCGATGCTTTTATGGAGGGAGATTTTGAGACTGCCTTGCGTATTTCCACCGACATCGGACATTATATTGCCGACTCCAATGTCCCTCTACACACCACTGAAAATTACAATGGCCAATTGACAGGCCAGCATGGAATTCATGGATTGTGGGAATCGAGATTGCCTGAATTGTATTTTAATGAGTACAATTTATTTGTAGGTAAAGCCAGCTATTTAAATCATGGCAGTGTCTCGATTTGGGCATCCATTACAAATGCCCATTTGGCGCTCGATTCTGTATTAAATTTTGAAAAAACCGTTTCTGAAAATATCGGAGAGGAAAGCAAATACAGTTTTGAAAACAGGGGAAAATCTTATGTAAAGGTTTATTCTCAAAAATTCTGTAAAGAATATCATGCAGCCCTCAATAACATGGTGGAACGACAGATGAGACGTGCCATCCGCCTTATTGGTGATATTTGGTACAGCTGCTGGATTGACGCCGGACAGCCCGATTTACCTTATTATTCAGGCAAAGAAATTTCGGATGATTCTACAGGTACAGCATTGATTGTACCAAATCGCATTCACGAATAAGAAGAATAAACTAAATCCATTAATTTGGCAGCTTAATTAGGCTATGTGCGGAATTACAGGTATTTATTCTTTCAATGAAATCGGGAGAGTTTTTTCAATAAACCTTCAAAAATCGATGAATACGCTTCAAAAGCGTGGCCCTGATCAAAGGGGAACCCTGGTTCGCGAAAGACTTTGCATGGGCCATACCAGGCTATCGATCATCGATACTTCAATTAAAGGAAAACAACCTTTTTCCGATAAAAAAGGCATACATCACCTAATTTTTAATGGTGAAATATACAATTACCGTGAACTTCGTAAAGAGCTTCGCAATAAAGGTTATGTTTTTGAAAGCGAAACCGATACCGAAGTACTACTTTATCATATCATAGAAAATGGAATTGATGGAATAAATGACCTCAATGGATTTTTTGCCTTTGCTTTTTTCAATGAATCCAGCAATGAATTATTACTCGCCAGAGATCGATATGGAATTAAGCCATTGTACTATACTTTGGATGAGGATAAATTCATTTTTGGATCCGAACTCTCAACGGTTTTATCCTACCAACCCGACAGGAATGAAATAAATCCAATGGCCCTCCAGGCTTATTTGCAGTACAATTATATACCCGCCCCTTTGAGCATTTATAAACACATTCAAAAAGTACTGCCGGGGAAATGGATAAAAATTAAAAAGGGTGAAAAATTGCAATCTGCATCCTATTATAAATTACCGGTGAGTGAAAACGAAGAATATTTTGAAGGGTCTTATGAGGATGCAAAAAAGATTATAAGAAGCACTCTTGAAAAAAGTGTGAATCGTCGGCTGGTGGCAGATGTTCCTTTGGGTTCATTTCTTAGCGGTGGGATAGATTCAAGCATAATCACAGGCCTGGCATCCGATGCAAAACAGGATTTGAATACCTATTCTGTTGGTTTTTCTGATGATAAATTTTTTGATGAAAGCAAATACGCAGAAAGCGTTGCAAAACATTTTAAGACCAATCATCATCTGATTTCGATTTCAGAAAAAGATTTGGTCGATACACTGTATTCCACTGTCGAATACATGAGTGAACCATTTGCCGATTCATCCATTATAGCCTATAACGCCTTATGCAAAAAAGCCGGAACTGACTTAAAAGTAGCGCTTTCCGGTGATGGCGCTGACGAATTGTTTGGTGGCTATATGAAACACCAGGCATGGCAAATGATCGATAAAGGTCATTGGAAAGTAGGCTTGTCCCGATGGCTTAAACCATTGCTCTCCTCTTTGCCGCAATCCAGAAAAAACAGTTTTGGAAATAGTATTCGAAGAATTATTAAACTCGGTGAAAATGCCGGTTTAAATTCAAAAGACCTGTATTTCAATTTGTGTAAAATCTCAAATGAGCAAAAGGCGCTTGCATTTATTCACGCTGATTTAAATTCGGAAGTTCATATTTCGGCAGATGATTTTATTTCATCGGAAACAGGTTTGATTAAATCTCCAAAAAATCTAAATGAAACGCTCAGTAATGATTTAAAACTCGTTTTAAATAATGATATGCTAATGAAGGTGGATCAGGCTTCCATGGCCAACAGTTTGGAAGTCCGGGTTCCGTTTTTAGATCATGAGCTGGTAAACTTTGTGATTGGTTTACCTTCAGATTGGAAAGCGAATTCAACAAATAGAAAGCAAATACTTGTTGATAGTTTTAAAGATATGCTTCCGAAAGAAATATTGGAACGCAAAAAGCATGGATTTGAGGTACCTTTGCAGAAATGGTTATGCAATGAATTTCAAAGTGAATTGAAAAATACATTATTCAATCGCGAGCGAATCGAAGAAGGCAGATTGTTAAATTGGTCGGCCGTTTCGCAATTGGAAAAGAACTTGTATTCAGGCAATCCGGGAGACAGTCCTGCCCGGGTATGGGCCATGTATTTATTAGTAAAAAAAATTAATTGAATTGAAGCTAGTAATTGATGCGGAAAGAAAAGGTCTGAGCCTTGATTTAAAAGAATTATTTCATTACAAAGATTTATTCTTAATCCTTGCTTACAGGGATTTAAGAGTGCGATATGCACAGACCTATTTGGGTTTGATATGGGCTTTTCTTCAGCCGGCAACTACCCTGTTAATTTTTACAATTGTCTTTGGGCGTGCTATTAAAGTAGACACCGGTGATATTCCCTATCCCGTATTTGCCATTTGTGGAATGGCTTCATGGGCCTATTTTTCATTCGTATTGAATCAGGCAGGCAATTCGATAATTACCAATCAGGAAATGATTAAGAAAATTTACTTCCCAAGACTGGTGATTCCATTGAGTAAAGCGCTGGTAGGCTTTGTGGATTTTGCCATTGCATTGCTTTTCCTTGTCGTACTTTTCTTTATCTATCAGATTATACCTTCAGGCCCCATATATTTTTTACCGCTCTTTGTGCTTATTACTATAATATCGGCTCTGGCTGTGGGTATTTGGTTAAGTGCCTTAACGATCAGGTACAGAGATTTTCAACATGTGGTTCCTTTTTTAGTACAATTTGGACTCTATGCTACACCGGTTGGATACCCTTCTGAACTTATAATTGATAACCTACCGAAATGGGGCACATTTATATTTTTTTTAAACCCGATGGCAGGGGCAGTTGAAGGTTTTAGGTGGGCGCTATTGGGCGGTGATCCCCCTTCTGATTTTATGTATTTATCATTTGCAGTAGTTATTGTAATGTTTATAAGCGGGCTCTACTATTTCAAATCAGTAGAAAAAGTAATGGCAGATATTGTTTGATATGGGAGAATTGGCAATTAAAGCACAAAATCTTGGAAAAGCTTATTCTATTGGAAGTAGTCGCAGCGGTGAACTGCGCCACAGTATCGGAAATAAACTGCGGTCATTAATTAAGCCGGATGCATCTAAGAAAGAGGAATTCTGGGCCTTAAAAGAAATATCTTTTGACATAAAACAAGGTGAAGCTGTTGGCATTGTTGGAAGAAACGGAGCGGGAAAAAGTACCTTATTAAAATTACTTTCACGGATTACTGATCCGAGCACGGGTCGTTTTGAAATCAATGGCAGAGTTTCTTCATTGCTGGAAGTGGGTACCGGATTTCACCCGGAATTGAGCGGTAGAGAAAATATTTTTCTTAACGGAACGATTTTGGGAATGACAAGGGCGGAAATTAAATCAAAATTTGATGAAATCATCGATTTCAGTGGGGTTGAAAAATTTATTGAAACACCGGTGAAACACTATAGCAGTGGAATGAAAGTGCGACTGGCTTTTTCTGTTGCCGCACATCTCGAGCCGGAAATACTCATTGTCGATGAAGTTCTCGCGGTTGGGGATGCTGATTTTCAAAAGAAATGCCTTGGGAAAATGGATGAAGTCAGCAAAGAAGGCGGAAGAACCGTGTTTTTTGTAAGTCATAATCTGGCAGCTGTAAGCTCACTTTGCAACAGGGGTATGCTGCTTGAAAAAGGCAGATTAATCGAAGATGCCGAAGTGAATGATGTTATTAGAACCTATGTTTCGCGTAACCGCTCAAATACTGAAAAGGACAAACTAATAAACCTGGATCACAGAAAGGGTGAAGGACATTTTATAGTTGAGCAAATTAAAATTCTGAATAAGGACAAGGAATACGCGCAGATTGTTAAAACGGGTGAAGAAGTGATATTTGAGGTGTTTTTAAATCGCAAGGTTAATAAAAATGAAGGGGCATTTCGCATAGATTTCGCTATTGATACAGAACAGGATATGCGAATAGCCTGGTTTAGCTCTCAAGCCATCAACAATTCTATTAATCCGGAATTTGACCGAATTTATCTTAAAATACCAAAGTTCCAGTTTGGAAGAGGTACTTATTATTTAACCTTTTACGCTACAATGAATGGCGCGCTCGCTGATTATATCCATCAGGGTTTTGCTTTTGAAGTAGAGGAGGGTGATTTTTTTGGTACGGGAAAAATCATTCCCAAAACTCAAACTTTTATTTATACAGATCATCAAATTTCTTCCAATTGAGTAAAGCGGGCATAAAATATCGAATAAAACAAAAAATAAAATATCACTTTTCATCCGATGAAATTGAAAAGCGAATCGCAGAAATAAATCGATATGAAGAAATAATTTCAATTGATAAGGATTCATTTTCAATCAAAGGCGATTCTAATAAATTTAATATCAGCAAGCACGCTTTCCTTCTTCAAAACTTCAATATATTTCAGATACTATCAGAGCAGGAAAATATACACTTCAAGGTATCTGATGAGATTATCTATTGCCTGATAGATGAACTCAAAATAGCCATTTACAACGCAGAAGAAATATTTATAATAAAGGAAATTTGGCTGGACGGCTGCTATAATCTCAATGGTCTACAATTGAAAAATTGTGTTATAATGGATGTTGGAATGAACGTTGGCATGGCATCTCTCTTCTTTTCTACAAAAGAATTTGTCAAGAAAATATATGCCTATGAACCTTTTAAACCAACATTTGAAATAGCAAAATTGAATATTGGACTCAATAAAAATCTCCAAAACATAATTGAATTTTACAATTTTGGCATGTCTTCAAAAAACGAAGAAATAGAAGTAGAATATTCATCTGATCATCGCGGAAGAACCGGAATTTGGGGAACGGATTTAGTCCTGGATCAAATTGAATCTTCAAAGAAAGAAAAACTTGAGCTTCGGGATTTTAATAGAGAACTTGAAAGAATTATTGAAGAAAACCCCAATTCTCCTTTGGTATTGAAAATTGATTGTGAAGGATCTGAATATGATATTTTTCAATCATTGAATGAAGATTTATTGAAACCGGTTAAGTGCATTTTAATGGAATGGCATTTAAAAGGACCGGATGAAATTGTTGAAAAACTAAAATCCAATGGCTTTAGCTTGCTTAGCTTTAATTCACGAAGCAAAAAAGTCGGAATGATCTATGCCTTCAAATAATCCTAAACTGTCTGTTATTCTACCTGCTTATAATGCTGAAAATTATGTTGAAGAGGCAATAAGCAGTATTCTTGGACAAACTTTCGAAGATTTTGAATTATTAATTGCAGATGACGCATCAAAAGACAATACAAGAAATGTTATAAATTCATTTCAGGATAAAAGGATTCGGCAATATCACAACGAATTTAATAAAGGCAAAAGTCAAACAGTTAATGATTTATTTGAGAAGTGTCATGGCGATTATGTAACAATTCATGATGCAGATGATTATTCAGATTTAAAGCGCTTTGAACATCAAATTCTGTGGCTAGATCAAAATGAAGATTATAAATTTTGTGGTACTTTTTATAAAACCGTTGATCAGGCCGGGAAATTATTCTCAGAAAATCGATTAAAAACTTCCTGGGATGAAATTTTAGAGTCCTTACATCTAAGTGGTCGTTTTCATGGACCTACTGTAATTTTTCGCAGAGAAATTCTGGAAGAACTTGATGAAATTTATAGATTATACTTTAAGGATAATTATGAAGATGTTGACTTGATTTTAAGAATCATTTCAAATGGCCATAAAGGTGTGAATCTGGATCAGTTTCTCTACAATTACAGAATATTAGAAGATAGTCTCTGTCGTAAAGAAGTGACGGTAAAAAATAGGAATTTATTCAAGATTGCAATTGAATTATATTTTCAAAGAAAGAAATTGGGGTTTGACTATTTGATGAACAATCAACCTGAATTAGTTGAAGAATTATTTCTGGAAATCACAAAAGAATATCGAAAAGATAAATCTAAAATACACAGAGAAGCAGCAGCATATTTTAATTACTGGAAATTCTATGACAGAGCGGTAAATGAAAGTTTTAAAGCGTTTATTAAATCTCCATTCAATTTAGAAAATATCAAAACATTGCTTTTTTGTTTTAAAAAAATGTTATGGTCAAAAAGTTTTTCAAGACAATAGTATTTTACCTTGCATCTAAAATCGTAGACTATTCAAATCAATACCGACGAGAAAAAGTTTACAGGAAATATAATTTTGACCCAACGATAGTTTTTGATCAGGTTTCATTCGAAGGAAATATTAAAATTGGCTCATATACTTATATAAATGAAAGGTCTAGAATTGATAGTGGCCCAAACAGCTCGATTGAAATAGGACAACATTGCGCAATTGGAAGAAACGTTCACATTACTTCAAAAAAGCATGATCTCAGACAACCCACAAGTAGCTCTAAACATCCCGAGATAAATCACATAGAAAATGATGTGAAAATTGGCGATTATGTCTGGATAGGAGATAATGTCTTAATATTACCAGGTGTTAAAATTGAAGACTATGCGGTCATAGGTGCTAATTCTGTTGTGAATTCTAATGTGAAAAAATTTGAAATTGTAGGTGGTGTTCCAATTAAACACTTGCGATTTAATAAAGAGCATAACGATTTTCCAGAGGAATGAAAGTCCTTCATATTACGTGCTGGTTTCCCAATAAAAAAAATGCCGGAAGGGCTATATTTATTAAAAAGCAAATCGATGCTTTAAGCCAATTTGCAGACAGTACTATCCTACATTTTGAAATTGTCAAATCCCATTCTTTTAAAAAAGAAAAAATCGTTCAGGGAAATCTGGAACAGACGATATTATATACACCAATTTATATTTGGCCGCTTATTGAGATTCTGCACTTCTTTTGGTTGTATCTAACGCTGGTTATTCGAAAAAGACATGCACAATTCGATGTAATCAATTTTCATATTGCCTATCCAATGTTGGTTTATTGGAAATACATAAAGAAAAAAATAAACAAGCCCGTTTTAATTTCAGAACATTGGAGTGCTTACAAAAACAATTTTGGCATAAATAAAGAATTGCCCCAAATAAAAAATATTTTTTGTCAGAATCTGCCCCTGGCAGCAGTATCCGAAACTCTAATTAAGGATATTCGCTCATTTTCTAAATGTCAATTCAAGTCTTTCGTCATTCCAAATACGGTAGATTCTGAATTATTTTATCCTTCTAAATTGAATGCGAAAAGCAACAATAAATTTTTGATGTGCAGTTTTTGGAAGTCTCCAAAAAGACCTTTTCTGGTTCTAAAAGCTTTCAAAAAACATATTGAATCAAATCGTGAAATTCATTTGACAATTATTGGATCCGGGCCATTAACAAAAAGTATTGAAAAATGGGTCATTGAAAATCAAGTTCAAAATAATATTACTTTGTTGGGAGCAAAAAATAGTACAGAGATTGGCAAGATTATGCGATCCAATGATGTATTCCTTCACCCCAGTGACTATGAAACCTTTTCCGTGGTTTGCGCAGAGGCTTTGGCCTGCGGCTTGCCCGTAATTGCTTCAAATGTTGGTGCAATACCCGAAGTCGTTTCAGAAAATGGCTTACTCGTTGAAAATAATGAAGAAAGCTGGTACAATGCGATAAAAGTCTATTTGGAAGGCAAATTCAGGGTATCTGCTACCAGGTCAAATCCTTATGATAAAAAGACCATAGGCAAATTATATTTTGACACGCTTAAATCAGTCATCAATGAAACTGACTGATAAAAACATATTGATTATTTCCCCTGAGGCCTGGGAGCATATTCAAATTTCAAAACATCATTATGCCATCGAATTGGCAAAAAGGAACAATCGCGTCTATTTTCTTGGCCCACCCGAAAATGAATACTCGATAAACAAAACTTCAATAAATAATTTGTTTAAAGTCTCTTACAGGGGATTTCCAATAGGTTTTAGATTTTATCCAAAAGCGATTCGAAAAAAAATTCAAAGATCGTTACTAGAAAAAATTGAAAAATTAACAGGATGCCCAATTGATATTTTATGGTCTTTTGACAATTCCGTATTTGCCGATTTCGATAAGGAAAGAATGCAATTAAATATTTCACACATCGTGGATAAAAGTCAGGATTTTTTATTTGCCAGAGCGGCGGGAGCAGCAGACATTAATTTTTCGGTCAGTGGAAATATTTTAAACAGACAAAAAAATTACAATCAGCAATCGTACCTTATTCCTCATGCAATTGACGAATTATTTCTGAAAGAAATTAGTAAAGGTTCCAATTCAGAATTGCCGGGAAAAAATAAATTCAAGGCTTTGACATTTGGGAATATGAACTCTCCCTATATCAATTGGAAAATGGCTGAAAAAATATATAATCACTTTGATTCCATAGATTTTATTCATTTTGGCCCCAAGCCGGATAAAGCCCTCATTGCTGAAAATGTCTATTTTGGGGGGCATAGGAATAAAAACGAATTGGCCACTCTAATGAATTCGGCTGATTTTTTATTCATTTTTTATGATTATGAAAAGTACCCTGAGCAATTGACCAATTCGCATAAAATTCTTGAATTTTTGTCTTCGGGAAAACCGGTGATCTGCAATCCTTTTTCAGATTATAAGAATTCTGATTTGCTAATTCAATGCCACAATTTTGAAGACTTTAAAAATGCCATTCAGAATACGATCACTAGGCCGGAAGATAGAGCCTTGAAGCAAAGCCGAATTGATTACGCTTCAAAAAACACTTACAAAAAGAGAATTGAAGAGATAGAGCAAATTTTGGAAAACATTAATGTCTGAATTTCAAAACATGGATTTATCCATAGTCATCATCAATTACAATACAGAGGATTTGACATTAAATTGTATTGAATCCATTTACAAGGAAACCAACTCCCATCAATTTGAAATAATTGTAATCGATAATGCAAGCAAAGAAAATCCACAGCAGATTGCGGAGCGATTTCCCGAAGTGAAACTCATTTTTAATAAAGAGAACATCGGATTTGGCGCAGCAAATAATTTAGGAATAGAAAAGGCCAGCGGCAAATACATATTGCTATTGAACTCAGATACCATTATTAAAGATCAGGCACTTGATAAATGCGTGGAATTTATGAATTCCGATTTTGCACTAAGCCAAAACATAGGGCTTATGGGTTGTAAATTGATTTATGAAAATGGAGAACATCAGAATTCAATTTTTTACAAAAATTCAAAACTTCAGCTTCTGATTAGAAGCAATCCTTTTTTGAATGCCTTATTCGGAAAGAAAACTCAAGCGATCAAAAAGGATCATTTTGTCAGTGGCGTCAGTGGGGCATTTATGTTTTTTAGGGCAGTGGTATTTGATAAGGTAAAGCCTTTTGATCCCGATATTTTCATGTACTCTGAGGAAACTGAATTATGTCGGAATCGCGTAGGTAAGCATTTTAATATTTATTATTGGACGGGGGCCTCTGTCATTCATTTCATGGGGAAAAGCAGTCAACCTGAAAAGGCCTATCAGCAAAACTTTTTGTCTTTTGCATTTTCATTATACAAAACTAGCATCGCTTCTTACCTGGTCTTTATTTTAGCTTTGTTCATCAATATTCTAAGCTCTCCACTTTTATATCCTTATTTCATGCTTCGCAAAAATAAATACGAGTTGATGAGGATTAAGGGTAATTTTGTACTTCTGGACTATTTCTTATTCAAAATTCCTGCAATGAGCCGTAAATGGGGTTCAAACAAAAAACAATTGAGAATCAAGTATTTTAGACAAAAATGAAGACATCCACACCATTCTGTATAGCGGGAATGCACCGATCGGGAACTTCGCTGATCGCAGGCTGGATGTACAGCTCGGGGATTTTCTTTGGTCATTCACTTCTCAAAGCGGCGAGTTCCAATCCCAAAGGGCATTTTGAAGATGAAGAGTTTTTGGAATTTCATTCAAAAATCCTTGAAAGGGAGGGTTTTCATCGTTCAGGACTAACAATCGATCGTAACAATTTCGAATTTAACAGCAATGAATATGAAATTGCCAAAGCAATTATCCAAGACAGGATGAACATGGAGCTTTGGTCATGGAAAGAACCACGAACTACTTTATTTCTCGATTCATACAAACAACTCATTCCCAATTTAAAAATCATTGGAATTTACAGAAAACCAGAATTGGTCATAGATTCCTTATATAAAAGGTTGAAAAAAAATAAATGGTATTATACCAGAAACCCTATTAAAAAATTGGAATGGTATCTCGATATAGACCTGAAGAAATCGAAATGGGTAAAGACTTTTTCCAAAACCTACACCCTGTACAATGAAAAACTTCTGAATATTAAGAATGATGCGCCTGATGAGGTCCTGTTATTTGATATTGACGTATTAATTTCTAATCCTGAAATTTTCGAAAAGAAGGTAATTGAATTGCTTGGTATGGATTTAAATTTAATCCCTTTTGAAGATTTTTATGTGGAAAAATATATCAGCAAAAAGACCGACAATATAAATTTCATTCCCGATGAAAATGCACAATTGAGCTATTCAGAACTACAAAAATTATCCGATTTGAAAGTATGATTTCGAATGGGAAAATATCGGTCATAATGCCTGTGTATAATGCTGAACAATACCTTGGAGAGAGTATTAAATCTGTACTTAATCAGAGTTGGCAGGATTGGGAATTGATCATTGTCAACGATGGAAGCAGTGATCAAAGCCAAAGCATCATCGACAGTTTTAAAGATGAACGAATCAAAAGGGTAAATCAGGATAATCAAGGTGTATCTTCTGCCAGAAATAAAGGAATGAAGTTATCCGAAGGAAATTTTTTATGTTTTTTGGATGCCGATGATGTATTTACCAAAGACAGTTTAAAATCCAGAATGGAAATTTTTAAAGGGTCGGAAGAAATTATGTTCGTAGACGGTTCGGTGGATGTTTATGACAGTCAATTAAATGAATTGCAAAAATCCTGGAAACCCACTTTTCGTGGGGAGCCTTTTGAAGAACTTGTCAATTTAAGCGGAAAAACATTTTTCGGACCAACATGGATGATTCGCAGATCGGCGATTGGGGGGATTCAACTTAATGATTCGATGTCTCATGCCGAAGACTTGCTTTTTTATATTGAGGCTGCCAGAAATGGTGGCAAATACGATTTTACAGAGGAAGTAATCTTAAAATACAGAAGCGGGAATGAATCTGCGATGAAAAATCTAAAAGGACTTGAAAAAGGCTATGAGATCTTAATATCGGAATTGTCCCGAATGGAAGAAATTTCTGCCTCTCAGCTCATTGCTATAAAGAAAAAAATCAAATACATGATGGTAAAGGCCTATTTGAGGGATTTTGACATATTTTCGGCCATTTCAGTTTATCTAAATAAATGAAAATAGCATACCTGTCATATTGGGGTATAGAAGATGGATTGACCAAAGCAAGTGTCTTTCCGAATATTGAAATATTAGCTTCATTTGATGAAATATCTAAAATATATTTATTTACCATTGAGCGATCAGAATTTGAAGTAAAACAATTTCAAAATCAGAAAATTATACATGTTTCACTTGTTTCAACATTCAGAAAAATAAGATTTCTGAATAAGTTATCAGACTTTTTAAAATTCCCTCGACTGATAAATAAGTTTATTCAAAACAATGGGATTGATGTTTTAATTTGCCGAGGTGCTCCTGCAGGTGCAATGGCACTTAGTGTAAGCAAAAAGAGCAATGTAGCATATATTGTAGAATCCTTTGAACCGCACTCAGAATACATGCTGGAATCAAAAGTCTGGTCAAAATATTCGCTGAGTTATATAATGGAGAAAAGATGGGAACAGAAAATAAAAAAAGAGGCATTGGCCCTATTGCCGGTTTCCATTAATTATCAAAAAAAGTTAATCGAAGAGGGCATTAAAACTAATGTTTATCTAGCACCTTGTGCGGTCGATCATTCTGAATTCGAATTTAATTCTGAAATGAGAGATAAAACCAGATTAAATCTAAAGATTGACAAAGATAAAATGGTTGGCATCTATGTGGGGAAATTTGGCGATATCTATTTAAAAGAAGAATTCTTTGAGCTCTTAAAGGAATTAAAAAATCAACTGAAAGATCTATTCTATTTTATCATCTTATCGCCCATGGATAAAAGTGAAATAATGGACTTATTGAAAAGGCACAAAATTGACTTTCAAAATGTGGCCATTTTAAAAGTAGATCACAATGAGGTCCCGAATTATCTATCTGCTGCAGATTATGGTCTTGTGACGGTGAGGCCAAGCCCTCATAGAAAGTATTGTTCACCGATTAAAACCGGTGAATACTGGGCAAATGGATTGCCGGTTTTGATCACAGAGGACATCGGTGACGATTCAAGAATAATTACAGAAAGAAATGCAGGTTCCATTATTGACCTGAATGATTTAAAGCATTCGGTTGAAAAATTCTTGGGAATTTTCAAAAGTAAAAATAGATTCAATTGGGCTGAACAGATTATGCCTTTGGCAAAAACTTATCGAGGATTTGAATTCACAAGAAAGGCCTACCAAAAAATAATAGAGCAAATTGAAAAAGGTTAGTGTCTTATGTCCATATCCAATAGGCCTGGCCCCTTCGCAAAGATTTAGAATAGAGGCTTTTATACAAAACTCCAATCGGGAGGATGTTGAATTTTCGATCAAACCTTTTTTATCAGGAACAGCTTATCAAAAATTATATCTTCCCGGACATACCATTGGCAAGTTCTTTTATGTACTTATCGGCTTTGTTAAAAGAATAAGGGATTTGATGGAATGTCGTTCTTCAGATTTCATTCTGATTCACAGAGAAGCCAGCCCTTTGGGCCCTCCCGTATTTGAATGGGTCCTTGCAAAAGTGTTGAAAAAGAAAATCATATTTGATTTTGATGATGCCATTTGGTTAAAAAATACTTCAGATCAAAACAAAATTACTGCGAGTTTAAAATGGAGTCAAAAATTTAATTCAATTTGCAAATGGTCATATAAAATTGCTGCCGGAAATGCCTATCTGGCTCAAAAAGCTAAAGAATTTAATAATCATGTGATTTTATTGCCTACTGTTGTAAATACGGATAAATCGTATATCCCACAAAAGCAAAACTCCAATCAAATTACAATTGGTTGGACGGGTTCTCATTCTACTTCATCCTATGTGAATCCGATTTTGCCGGTTCTTAAAAAACTGCATGATAAGCATCCCTTTCGTTTTTTAATTATTTCAAATCAACCGCCTGATTTTTCATTGCCTTTTTTGGACTACAGGAAATGGAATAAAGAAAATGAAATCCGTGACCTGAATGAGATTGACATAGGTATAATGCCATTGTCGGTGGATGAATGGACAAAAGGCAAATGTGGTTTTAAACTCATACAATATCAGGCGCTTGAAATTCCGGCAGTAGCGACAAATCTTCCGCCTAATGACAATATTGTTCTTCAAAATTCTTCTGGATTTTTATGTAATAGCGATGAAGAGTGGCTTCAAGCCCTTGAAAAACTAATAAACAATAAAGATTTAAGAGACAATTTCGGAAAAACAGGAAGAGAACGGATTATAAAAAATTATTCTATCGGAGCTTATTCAGACATCTTTTTTAAGCTCTTTTCCTAATTCTTTGATAATCCCTGTAAATAAAAAGAAGGGCCAGAAGGTAAAATGGCATCAGGGGTATTTTATACCTTGAAAGCGTGCCAAAATTATAACTGGCAATACCCACACCAATGGCTAGTACTATACTAAAGGTCAGACAAAATATAATTTCGGGATTGGAAAGGATTGATCGAATAAAATTTCTAAGCTTTGTTTTAAACACTACAAAAAGGGTAAAAACCAGAAAGAAAAAGCTTTCCAGTGCAGACAAAACCATGATCACATTATTTATCTCCCAGGGCCAGGGCCGAAACAGTGTCACCACAATGGCACTTGGCATCAGACTTACAAAATTTCCGATGGACCCGTCCTGGGCTCCCAGATAATAAGCCGATCCGGAACCTGCGCCCCATCCGGCGTAAATATCCATTGCGGTAATTTTGGCAGTATTTGAAATGTTGCTAAGCGCATATCTTTCATTCTCGCTTGTGATCTGACTAATAATTGTGAATCCGGCTAAACCTGCAATTGCAACAAACAAAGGGGCCATAATCGCTTTTATGGCCAGTGATTTGATATTGGAAAGATTTACAATAAATACCCAAATTAAAAGTGCCGGTAAGAGTGAAATCAGAATGTAAATTTTTATGATAGACAGAAAATACGTATTCACAATTATCAAAATTACATTTGATACAATCCTAGTTCGTTTGATGAATCCGAAATAGAAGCCATAAATGATGAAACAAGCCGCTGCAAATGAGATGGTATCTTTAAAAAGGCCTGAGCCCCATACACCAACAGATGGAATAAAAAAGCAAATAATAAATATTTCAAGATCCAGTTCGGGTTTAATATGCTTGAATACCCGGTAGATTGACATGGATGCAAGAAATGATATTAGGGCGAAGAAAATGCTTATTCCTAAATAACTGTGGCCACAAAAAAATCCAAAAAAAGCTGAAATCCTGGCAACCATCATACTGGACTCATCTTTGAACCACCACATTTGAACGATATAATCGCTTAACTCTGGATAAAACACGCCGTGATTAAAAAGCATTTTAATACCTGAAATCGGATGATCCAGGGTGGCCAACCAAATTTGCTTGCTGTGATGAAAGAAATTGAAGGTGTCACCTCCCTTGTAGTAGTATTCATACAGCAAACCGATAAAAAGGGTGGAAAAAATCTTAAAAAAAAATGCCCCTTTCCATCTTTTTCCAATATTCCCTGATTTTACCTGCCAAATATGAAAAATGGCAAATACAATCAGTACCATGATTGGGAAAATGAGTAGGTCCTTAAAACCCATAAATTATTATTAAATGATTAAAAAGGCCACCATCCGTCTTCGTAGGCATCCTTCTTTTTAAGATATGCCACGGCATCTTTGTGCAGTTTATCTTTTTTCTCAGTGAGTTGCAATAATTTTCTGTATAAAGAAATCGCCTTTTCGGTATCATTCTGTTTATCCGCAATCTCAGCCAAATTTGAAAAGCTATAAAGGTAATAACCTGCATCTTCATCATTGGCTTTTTCTGAGAAATCTATGCATTGTTCGAAATAAGTCTTGGCCTTTTCCAAATTATTGTCCCTTTTATAGTAAATAAATCCAAGAAAAAAGCTGGCATATCTGCCACTAACGGCTTCGTATCCGGGCATTTTGTTATTTAACTTTTCCAGAATCTCAATGGATTCTTCCTTTGCTTTAGTCAAATTGCCTTGTGTAAAACACAATCGGGCATAATAACGGTGGAAATATGCATTATCCGGGAAGGTTTCATGCAAATACTTTCCAAGTTCTATGGCTTTTTCATCTTCATCTTCATAATAATACATTCGCATGAGCCAGTACTGCCCTTCTGTTCTAGTATAAAATGAAGTATGGGCATTATCTTCCAATTGCTTCATTCCCAATTGCTTATCACCCTTCGGGAAAAATAATAAAATGGGTCTGAGAAATTTGTAGTTTTCTTTTACCCATTCAGCGTAATAGTTGTACAGGCCTTCACCAAATAAAAATTCCGGACTCCAGTCGGTGTATTCCCTGCTTTCCTCGAGATAATTAAGTGCTTTTTTACTTGATAATGAAGCTTTTCTCCATGCAGCTCTTTCAGAATGCAATCTTGCTACGAAAGCATGACTACCAGCGAGAAAAAAAGCTTTTTCGGCATAAGCAGCTCTTTTACCTCCCATTGACTCAGCTTTTGCGATGGCTGTATCCATATAAGTAAGAAATATTTCATCGTATTCTGTGTTGTCTACATTTGGCATTATTTTCCACCAATACAAAAGTCCCATGAGAAAATAGGAAAGCGGATGTTCGGGATAATCCTGCTTGAGCCATTTGAAACGTTTTCTTGCTTCTTCAAACTTAAAATCGTACATCAGGTTAACAGCTTCCGTTGCTCTTATTCTAACCGCGGGGTTATTCATTAAAATCTCCTGATCCGGATTCTGAGAATTCGTCTCTAATACTGTTAATAGTGTGATTAATGTAAAAAATAGTATCCTGATTTTCATTGTAATTGCTTAAACGCAGAACATTCAAAAATGATTAAATATTGTCCTGCAAAAATGTAATGATTTTTTGGCTTGATAATTAATAAAGCAATTAATATTCCATTCTTAATAAAAATTTTACTTTTGCGCTCTATTAAAAATCGATCCTATTAGTTTTTAAAGACTTGACTATGGAAAACCTATTATACATTATACCGGCATTCGGTGTTTTAGGCTTATTATTCGTTGTGTGGAAATCCTCCTGGGTATCAAAACAG
Organism: Cytophagales bacterium; assembly: GCA_040218795.1. Taxonomy (GTDB): domain Bacteria; phylum Bacteroidota; class Bacteroidia; order Cytophagales; family CCMP332; genus CCMP332. Next base: position 422,134 of record JAVJQT010000010.1, read on the forward strand.
GAAGAGGGAACAGAGAAAATGAGTAAAATTGCCAATCATATTTCAGTTGGTGCAATGGCATTTCTGAAAGCTGAATACAGAGTACTTGCCATTTTCGTAATTGCAGTGGCTATCTTATTGGGCTTCAAAGGTGCAAATGAAATGAATTCAAGTGCATTGGTTGCCTTATCTTTTGTTGTTGGTGCTATTTGTTCCGGCCTGGCGGGCTTCCTCGGTATGCGCGTCGCTACCAAAGCCAACGTAAGAACCACTAATGCAGCAAGAACTTCTTTAGGCAAAGCCCTTGAGGTAGCCTTCGGTGGAGGATCTGTAATGGGAATGGGTGTAGTTGGCCTTGGTGTATTAGGCTTAAGCATTTTATTTATAATCTATTCTAATATTTTTGGATTAGGTGACAGAGACAGTGTTGCAACTGTATTGAATGTATTGGCCGGTTTCTCTTTGGGAGCTTCTTCCATCGCATTATTTGCGAGAGTAGGTGGAGGTATTTACACCAAAGCGGCTGATGTAGGCGCTGACCTTGTAGGAAAAGTAGAAGCGGGTATACCGGAAGATCACCCTTTAAACCCGGCTACAATTGCCGATAACGTTGGAGACAATGTCGGTGATGTTGCAGGAATGGGAGCCGACCTTTTTGAATCATATGTCGGTTCAATTATTGGTACTATGGTTTTGGGTGCGGCCTTTGTTACGGTTACAGACTTTCCAATGGACGGGCTTGGTGCTGTTGTATTGCCTTTAGCCCTTGCTGCTGTCGGCATTTTGGTTTCAATTCTGGGTACATTTTTTGTCAAAGTAAAAGAAGGTGGTAGTCCTCATGCGGCTTTGAATACCGGTGAATTTGGATCCGCCATCGTAATGGTAATTGCTTCCTATTTTATAATAAATCATTTCTTGCCTGCTTCATGGAGCTGGGGAGGAACAGACTACACTTCAAATGGTGTATTTTTTGCCACACTGGCTGGTTTAATCGCCGGTCTCGGTATAGGAAAAGTCACTGAGTACTACACAGGTACAGGAACAAAACCTGTTACTTCAATTGTAAGACAATCAATAACAGGATCTGCGACTAATATTATCGCAGGCTTGGGCGTGGGAATGATGAGTACAGCCATACCGGTTCTCCTTATCGCGGCTGCGATCCTGCTCTCTTATTATTTCGCGGGATTATACGGTATTGCCATCGCCGCTGTTGGTATGCTTGCCAATACCGGTATTCAATTGGCCGTTGACGCTTATGGCCCTATTTCTGACAATGCTGGAGGAATCGCTGAAATGGCGGAACTTCCCAAAGAAGTTAGAGAGAGAACAGATAAACTCGATGCTGTAGGTAATACAACTGCTGCAATTGGAAAAGGATTTGCTATTGGATCTGCCGCACTTACTGCATTGGCGCTATTTGCCGCATTTATGCAACAAGCCAATATCGCTGAAATCAATATTGCCAATCCTGAAGTAATGTCAGGTTTACTTGTTGGCGCGATGCTTCCTTTTGTTTTTTCTGCTTTAAGTATGAATGCCGTAGGAAGAGCAGCGATGTCAATGATTGAAGAAGTAAGACGACAATTTAAAGAAATCCCGGCTCTGGGTGCTGCACTCGAAGTGATGAAAAGAAATGAGGGTAAAGATCAGGCTGACTGGTCGCAGGCAGATAAAGATACTTTTGAAGCAGCTGACGGAGTTGCAGAATACGATAAATGTGTTGAAATCTCAACTAAAGCTTCCATTAAGGAAATGGTATTCCCCGGTTTACTTGCTGTTGTTGTTCCTGTATTTGTCGGATTTGTGGCGGGTCCTGAAATGCTCGGAGGCCTACTTGCCGGTGTAACTTCTGCCGGAGTATTGATGGCCATTTTCCAATCTAACGCCGGTGGCGCATGGGATAATGCTAAAAAAATGATTGAAGAAGGCGTTACTATCAACGGTGAGAAATACGGTAAAGGTTCTGCGCCTCATAAAGCTGCCGTAGTTGGTGATACCGTTGGAGATCCATTTAAAGATACTTCAGGTCCATCGCTTAATATCCTTTTAAAACTGATGTCTGTTGTGGCATTGGTAATTGCTCCTTCTATTGCTATCCCACTTGTCGATTCAGCTGAAAGTCAATTGATCCCTGAGAACTCAATTGAAATGACCATTCAGGAAGAAGAGCAAAGTACAGTTGAAGAAAGCAAAGAAGAATTAACGATGATCGAAGAAAAAAGCGCCGAAGCATCTACCGCCAAATCGCTTGACCTAATCGAAAATTCGGATTTATAATCATTTTATATTTATAAAATTGTAAAATTGGCCTTTTTTAAAAAAGGCCTTTTTTTATGCCCGAAATTCACGGTAAAAAATTTGAATTGTATATTTCCGAAGAAGAAATCAATGAAAGGCTTAAAAGCCTATCAGAACTGATTCAAAAGGATTATAATAATTCGACTCCCCTATTCATTTCTATACTAAACGGTGCCTTTATTTTTACCGCTGATCTTGTTCGCAACATTCGGGGTGAGGTAGAATTGAGCTTTGTAAAAGTGAAAAGCTATCACGGAACTCAATCGAGTGGAAATGCCAAAACAATGATAGGTTTGGGAATAGATATCAGGGATAAAGATGTTATTTTAATTGATGACATTATCGATACCGGTCATACTTTTAAATACCTGATTGAACTATTGAAAAAAAGTCAGCCAAGGTCAATAAAGACTTGCTGTCTCCTATTTAAAAAAGAATCATTTAAAGAAAACTTTCAGATTGACTATATAGGATTTGAAATTGACAATAGGTTTGTGGTAGGATATGGACTTGATTATGATGAAATAGGTAGAAATTTAAAAGATATCTATGCGCTTGCCGAGTAATATGAATAAATCATATCTGCGAACTTTCATTATAGTACTCCTGGCAATTTGTACAGTTACTTTATTGGACTCTTGTAAAAGTTCCAAAAAAAGTAATTCGGGAAATGACAATTCAGCGGTTAAATTATCCCGAAAAAAGAAAAAAAGGTTAAACCAATCCGTTATCCTCACTTCAAAAAAATTTATCGGCACACCATATAAGTGGGGAGGTACTACAAGAGCCGGAATGGATTGTTCGGGCCTATTGTATACTACTTATCAATTGAACAATATCTCCATTCCAAGAAGCTCTGCCGCACAGGCAAATTTTGGTAAAAAAGTAGGCATTCACAATTTAAGAGAAGGTGATTGGGTATTTTTTGCTACGGGTAAAAAGAGACGCAAAATTACGCATGTAGGCTTAGTTACTCATATCAGAGGCCATGAAGATGTGAAGTTTATTCATGCCAGCACTTCATTGGGTGTTACGGAAAGTCAATTATTTTCTGATTATTGGCGTAAAAAATATGTAAAAGCCATAAGGCCGTTTAGATAGTTGGACTATATTTGCAACTCAAGTTGAGCGTTGAAGGTTGAGAGTTGAAAGTTGAAGGCTTGTTTAATTTTTTGTAAGAAATTTATTGAATGAATTACAGGTAAAAGACCTGTTTTTATTGTTAAAGATTATTATTTCAAGTTTGTTATCTAAGATAAAAAATCAACCAATCAATAATTCAACCAATCAAACAAAAAATTGGGGGATTAGCTCTCCCGATAGTTATCGGGAGGCTAGAGCGCAGATTGCGAATATTTTTTATGGGGGATTAGCTCTCCCGATACTTATCGGGAGGCTAGAGCGCAGATTGTGAATATTTTTTATGGGGGATTAGCTCTCCCGTTAGTTATCGGGAGGCTAGAGCGCAGATTGCGAATATTTTTTATGGGGGATTAGCTCTCCCGATACTTATCGGGAGGCTAGAGCGCAGATTGCGAATATTTTTTATGGGGGATTAGCTCTCCCGATACTTATCGGGAGGTTAGAGCGCAGATTGTGAATATTTTTTATGGGGGATTAGCTCAGTTGGCTAGAGCGCTACGCTGGCAGCGTAGAGGTCATCGGTTCGAATCCGATATTCTCCACAATTATTCTTTAAGCTTCCATGAGAAGTTTAGCCCGAATAAGTGAAACGCATTTCGGGAAATCAGACAATATCCCAAAATTGAAACAAGCGAGGCATTCCAATATCAGAATCCTCCTATAAAAGCCATAAACTCAGGACATAGGAAATACTTAGGCTTCAGAGGGCTTAATTAAGTAAGCCAATTTATAAACTTTGCTGTACTGACCGGTTCAGCCTTTTGCAGGTTTTCTTGTACCGGAATCCTTAGAAGAAATCTGCTCACGGAATTCCCTGCCCATTTTTTTGGCCAGGTTTTCAAAGGCGGCGTAAAGCGATTTTAAGGATTCTTTTGATTTTGTTCTTATATGCATGTCAAAGGTATTTTCTTAAGCTATTCAGTAATTGTAACACTGTTTTCCTTCAGCTCGTAACTCAATCCCATCGATGAACAAACGATTTCCATTGAAGTTTGAATCTTGGCCTTTTTAAATACGCCTGAGAAGTTTTTGCCTTCAATGGGCACCTCAACGCTAATATCAATATTATAATATTGGCTCAAACTCTCAAACACTTCGGACAATGATTCTTGCTCAAAATAAAATAAACCGTTTTTCCAGGCGGCAATCTTTTCTTTATTAAACGCAAAAGGATCGACTAAATTATTATTTACCAAGGAAGTAGCCATCCCTTCGCTGAGTAAAATTTCTTTATGATGAATTGATTTAACCGAAACTCTGCCTTCAAAACAAAAGACTTCAAATTTTTCTTCGTCTTCTACGATATTAAACTCAGTACCCAAAACTTCAACGCTACCATTTCTGGTCATGACTTCAAAGGTATTCCCAGACTCAACATCAAAATAAGCATGACCTCTTAGAATCACATTTCTATCGAAATTCCAGAAATACTTATTGAATGAAATCTCGGAGTTCTGGTCCAATATTATTTCAGAACCATCCGGTAATTCTATTTCAATAATATCCGTTCCGGAAATACGAGTTTGAGTACCGGCGCTCTTTAATACAAAAAATGATATACCAAGAATGACTATAATTGAAGCCGCCCATTTTAATATAGGCATTTTCATTAGCACAGTTTTTGGTTCAAAATCTATTTCTGATCGCAGTCTTTCCCATGCCTGCATTTTGGTCAAATTTTCTTCAACTTCAAAATGCGAGCTGCTGTCTAATATTTTCTTATCTAAATCTTGCTTCTCCACAATTTAATCTTTCATTAGGATTACAATCTTTTCCTTTCTTACCCTACTATGGAACTACCCTAAAATAAATTGTATCCGAATTTATTGCAGTAAATATGCCTAAACCATTTACAACACTCTGATTCAATTTATTATAACTTCCCTGAACCGGATTGTTGTACAGGTCGTAAAAATCCTTAGTAATATGATGTAATACTATCCGGTGTCTCCCAAAGTAGCCAACAGATGGATAGGAAATCTCTATTTCTGAGTCGCTGATTGGAAAACCAATTCGGTTTATATATGGGTTTGTAGGGTCTGAATTAATTCTATCGTCGTTTATCTTCTGAGGGTTTCTGCTCGCGGTATCAATTTCAATTAGATAATAATCGGGCTCAGATTCAGGAGTCCAGCTCATTGTAATTCTACTGGGAATTGCATCAACAATATAATTGATTTTCAAATCGAGATTGCTCAAATCTATTTCCTGTGTTCTATTGGGTACAGTGGTACTAGCATAAATCTGTTCTCCTTTGTAATTGATCTTCAATTCAAGAATGTCTTCCTCACCGAGTTTTAGTGCTCTTGAATCCAGTTTAAAAATTCCCGTAGATTCAAATTTGGGAAATAAAACTACATTTTTACTCAAGTTTGATATTTGAGTGTTTTGGGGAGTTATTAATGGTGAACTGTCACTTTTACTTAATGGCGAAAAAAGTCTGATCTCGATAGAATTATTCTCCTGTCCATGCATGATAAAAGACTCGATGAGAATTTTATCATTTAAATCAGTACGCACTTCTTCTTTGCAGGAAATAAATCCAATTAAAAATAAAATCAATGCTATGATTATTTGGCCACGCATTAAAATCTAATTTTCAAACTGATATTTGGTGTAAAACCCAATAAAAATAAATCACTTTGTATATAATTGGTATTGCCTATGGTATTTTCAACTACCTGAATATCCTGATCAATTTGCCTGAATCTTCTGAATTTCACATTTTTTCTATCGTAAAGATTAAATATGGAAAAGCCTATTTCACTGTCAAGTTTTCCAATCTTTTGTTTGTAATTAAGTGAAATATCGAGTCTGTGATAATCGGGCAGTCTGAATGAATTAATATCGCTTACATATAATACTTCGATATCTCCATTCGTCGGATTATTTATATTTAAATTACCCAGTGGAGCTGTATAGGGGCGTCCAGATCCGTAAATCCAAACTGCTGAAACCTCAAATTTCCGATAGGTAAACATGTTTACAAATTTAATCTCATGTCTTTGATCCTGATTTGAGGGATATTTTTCGCTGTTGTTTAATTCTTCAAATTGGTTTTCGCTAAAGCTATAGGCATAACTGATCCAACCATTAAAATATTTTCCTTTTCTCTGAAGTATGAATTCCACTCCTTTTGACTCACTGGTGCCACGAAAATAAGGGGAATATTCAGGGGCATCATTAGCGAAAATACCTTCCGGAGGAATGTACTCAAGAACCCCTCTGTCCCATTTTTGATATACCTCCATATCAAAGGTCCAATGTGTATTGAAATTGTAATTAAATCCTGCTATTAGATGATCCGAACTCAAAACCGGTATATTCTCTTCATCTGAAAGCACCCAAAAGTCAGGGTTACTTGCAAATATATTTCGCCTTAAAACACGACTAACCACTTGATTATATCTGCCGTAAGCGCCCTTTAATGTAAATCCATTGAAAAGCTTGTAATTGGCATTCAATCTGGGTTCAAAAAATAAATGCCTGGTTAGGTCATAATAATTTACACGCAAACCGGGTACAATTTCTGTTCGACTTCCAAATCTAAACCTGTTCTGAACATAACCTGCAGTCTGATTTCCTCTTTCACTTAACTCCTCCGTAAAAATGCTATCGTTAAATACAGAATAGGAAATGGCATTGTTGGTGATTAGCATTCCAAACTCCAATTGATTATTACCCGAATAATTCCAACCGTTGTCAATTTTTAATGACACATCATCAACATCATTCTTTTGTTCAAAAATTACAAGTTCATCGAGATTCTCATTTTGATCTGTAAATTCTTTAGTAGCTCCATATGTCACTCTGGAAAAATAATTGGAATAGCCAAGGCTAAAATCAGAATAGAAATTTTTCTCCCATTGTTTACTATAAGTTAGGCCCGCTCCAATATTACCCCATCGGGTTCGGTTTTCAGTATTAAAGGTAAGGTTTGGAAAATCGGAGGTATTATCAATTTTTAAGATGTCCCTTCCATGATAAAAGCTAAAAGCTATTTTTTCATTTTCAGAAAAGCGATGCGTTAATTTTGTGTTTAAATCGTAAAAATTAAAAATGGGGTCAAGCTCCTCATAACTTCTATAAATGTTAGTTGGCTCTGCATTTAAGTCATTATTTAATACGTTCTCGATTAATTCCTTGTAAGACCTTGTTGGAAAAAAATCGGTCATTGACCTCCGCGCGGCAAAGAAGAAATTGGTTTTTTTCGCAATTGGAACTTCTGCTAAAGCATTAAAACCAATAAAATTCAAACCCAGACCAAAAATGGGTTTTTCACTGCTCCCCGATTTGCCAGTAATATCCAATACTCCTCCAACTCTACCGCCGTATTTGGCTTCAAATCCTCCTTTAAAGACCTGGATGTTCTTAATAGAATTGTTATTGAATGCACTGAAGATCCCAAAAAAATGATCCAGATGATAAACATTAAATCCATCAAAGAGAATCAAATTGTGATCCGGGGCACTGCCTCTAATGTTAATGCTTGAGGCTGTTTCAAATGTGCCATTTATACCGGGTAAAAGCTGAATGGACCTGAAAATATCTACTTCACCGAGATTTGGCAGATTTTCCATCTGCGCCGGATTGATACTAATTTTACTTACATCATCTCCAAGATTTACAAGTTGATTTGGATTTCCTTCTACCAACACTTCATTTAAAACGGCATTGTCGGATGAAAGTGAAACCCTTAGATTTTCAGTTTTTTCAAGCGATTCGATTTTAATGTTCTCTTTGCCATAGCCCAAATAGAAAATTTCTATTCTCCCTTTGGAAACCGGTATATCTTTTATTGAAAAGAATCCATTGACATTGCTGGTTGAAACCAGGTCACCGGGCGAGAATTTTATCAATGCATAGGGCAGTCTCTCCCCTGTCAATGAATCAAACACAAATCCCGATAAATTATAGGTTTTATTGAGTACAGGCAGTTGGTCCTCCGGTATCTCCTCTTCTGGTTTTATTATGATGGTCTCATCCAGTATATAAAAAGAAAGGCCCACCGGCCTTAAATATTGAATTAAAAAATCTATGAGTTGTGTATTGTTGATCGCTTTGTTAACATTCACCTTTGAAAGCCTTCTCTCGTCAAAAGCAAATTGCAGATCATATTTGGACTGAATTTCTTTTAATACGGCATTTAGATTTTTACCACTGAAATCGCCATTTATTTTTAATTCCAGATTTTGAGCATGAGAAATAAAGGGCTTAAATAAAGCCAGCAGTAGGATCAATAGAATTAATCTGAGTTGACACACGTATCAGATTATTGAATAATTATTGCAGTCTTTTTATTTTGCTTATCCTGAAAACTATAACTTAAGCCAAGGGCGGAGCATACGGTTTCCAATGAACTATTAATATTGCTGATTGGGAAATAGCCTGTGAATAAATAATCCTTTTCAGCTCTCAGATCAATTTCTATATTGTATTGTCTTTCCAATTCTTCAATCACGCTGGCAAGACTTTCGGAATCAAAACTGAAGTAGCCTTTTTTCCAGGTGGCTACGTAATTATTTTTATTTATGATTTTGGCCAAATTATTATTTAGAACATTTAATTCTGCACTTTCATTTTTAACCAAAATAATTTTTTGATCATCCACTGCTACTTCCACTTTACCGGTTTTACAATCCACACGAAACTGATTAGCTCGGTCTTTCACATTAAAGGAAGTCCCTAAAACTCTAACTTTTCCCGATTTTGTAGAAACAATAAAATCACTGCCTTTTTCAACTTCAAAATAAGCCTCACCTTCGAGTGAAACACGTCTATCCCAATACCAGGAAACCGGATTATACTCAACTTTTGAATCGGCATTTAATGTAATTTTAGAATGATCGGGTAATTCCACCGTCTTGTATTGCGCAAGCTGTGTTATAACTTCATTTGGAATAAATAATCTTACTGAAAAGTACAAGGCCACCAGTAGCAGCGAAATAGAAGCTGCAATAGCCATCGGATATTTTCTTACAAATGGTAAAGAAACCACTCTTCCACTTCCGGATTTCTTTGATTCATATTCAAGGATTTCAGCATCTGATTTACTCAAAAAGAATTCAAGTTCATCAAAAGAGGCTTCCTTAAAACATCTTCCTCTTAATCTTTTTGTGAATTGCTTTCCGGATTCAAGCTCCTCAAGCATTTTTTGAACGGTCTTATATGCTAAACTTTCCTTTGCCATATACTATACTTTAACCTGAAGTTTTGTATTTAGTTCCTTCAAGGCCTGACTCATGCGCTTTTCTATTGCTTTTACACTAAGACCCAAACGATCCGCTATTTCATTGTAAGTCAGCTTATCAATTCGATTCATAAGGAATACAATTCTCTGTTTTTCAGGCAGTTCTGATATCACTTCCTGAAGCTTGAGATCAAATTCCTTTTGAATGAGCAAATGCTCAGGCGATTCGAATTCGTGTCTTTCTATAAAAGCGTTTTTAAAGTTATAAACAATCTTCAAATGTTTTAAATAATTAAGAGAAAGATTATTCGCAATTGTAAAGCAGAGGTATTTGACTTTTTCAGGAATGATTTCAGACCTCCTTTCCCAAATTTTAATAAATACATCCTGGGAGATGTCTTCTGCTAATTGTATGTCACCTGTTTTATAATAAATGAAATTTCGAACGGATTCATAGTTTTCATTGAACAGATTTTCAAATTCTGTTTTATCAAATTTATCACCGCTTCTATTGTTATTGTCCAAGTTGTATTTAAAAGAAAATTATAACTTATTATATGCAAAAATGGGCGTATTGAACATGAGAAACATCAATAATTGTTATGGTTAATTTTGTTTTAGTACTAAATCTTACACTAAGCATAATCCCAATTAATTCGCAATAACATTTCCAAGCTATTTATTGGCTTCGTATTGCTATATTTCTCTTTTCAATTACTATTTTTCTTACATATAGTGTCTTTTTACATTTAATAACCAAAAGCCGCTTTAAAACATGACTAGATTAACATGTTCAAGTGAGTTTATGAAATAATTCAATTATTGCCCAATGGCCAAGCTAAAAAATATAATTAAACAGCTTTCAGAACAAGACTATAAAACTATATACGACTCACTGATTGAAAGTAACGCAGAAAAGTCAGGTTATTTATTAAAATTTCTCAGGGAAAGTCAAAGTTCCGATGCCAAAATAATGGAGGAACTGGATGTCAACACCAATGCCTATTATACACTCAGGTCAAGGTTGAATCAAAAAATAGAAGAATATCTGCTTCAGCAGATGGAAAGTCCCAGAACTGATATTCTGAAAAAAGTGGCCAATATCAATGAAATCATTTTCACAAAGAAGAAAGCCATTTCAATTGCTACCCTTAAAAAACTCGAGAAGTCACTCCTGGATTACGATTTATCGAATGAACTCACAATTGTTTATAAGACACTAAAAAAACTTCATATCCATTCCGAGGAGCATTTTAATTACAGACAGCTTTACAATAAGCATGTAGCCTATATGCTTGCCATGGATAAAGCGGAGGATTTGCTGACTGAATATTTCAAAAAATACGGTTCCTATTCTCTGTCGGGAGAAGAAACTGAGAAAATGGAATTGTCATTGATGAAAAAAGAAATGGATAATGTGATGAATCTCTATGAGTCGCACAGGTTGTTCATTTATCAAAGTTGTATGACTATTTTCCATCGTTTGTTTGTAGAACCGGAATCATTTGAGACCGATGTTGATGAGGAACCCATAGAAGATATTATTGACAGGGTAGAAAAAATATTTGAATCTTATTATCTCGATTCAATCTATTATCACCTCAAAAAAGTATTTGAATTTCTCAAGCTCGAATATTACAACCATTACAAAGTCTATCGCAAAGCGGAAAAATTCTTTGAGGACATCAATGATAATTGTCCAAATCTCATAAGCAATTATGGTTTGTATACCTACCCCGCTCAGTTTCTTTTAACTAAACTCGAAAGAAACTTAAGGATGGGTATAGAAAATGAATTGTACGAAGAGAACATTACCCTCTTTGAAGATTTCGAATATGATAAAAACGATATATCTACACATGTAACTTACATCATATATAGAGCGCTTTGTTGCTATTATGTTCAGAAGTACGATGAAGCCGCGCAGTGGATCAACAATCTTTTAAATGAAGTATCACTCAAAAAATATCCCCTGGCCTTACTTGAAGTAAAAATTATTTTAGCACTTCAATATTGCCTGATGAATGATTATGACCTCTTTACTCAACTTGTCAATAGCATACAAAGACAAATGAGGATTATTGGCAAAGATCAGTGTCATCACATCCTTATTTTTACAAAAATTTTTAAGACCTCAATCAACGATAACAAGAAGCAAAAAGAAGCCAAAATAGCTTCACTAATTAAAAAGATTAGTACAGTTCAAGGGCCGGCATTTTGCCCTTCAAGATTTATAAAGCTGGATGATAATTTTATAGAAAGATTGTCCTAAATCAAATTTCCAATTTCTCAATATTTTCCTGTGTCAGAGGTTTGTTGATGTATTTTTTGACGTAGGAATATTTTTTCGCCTTGCTCATATCCTGTGGATTAATTGAAGAAGTGAGCATCACAATTTTTATTTTACCCTTGGTTTCGTTGGATAATTTTTCGAATTCGTCCAGAAATTGAAACCCATCCATCAAAGGCATATCAATGTCCAATAAAATGAGTTCAGGGAAAAAGTCATTGACCGAATCCGACATTTTTTCAAGATTCTTTAAAAATTCAATGGCGCTTTTTGCTCCGGTATGCGTGTAGATGTTTTCACAAATATTTGCAGCTTCAATCATCTTTTGATTAATGAGATTGTCAATTTCATTATCATCGATTAGCATTACCGCTTTTATTTTATTCTTAGCCATTGCTTTTTAGTCTATAATCAGACTCCTAATTAAACAATAATTCCAATCTGTAAAACTTCAAATTTACTCTAAATATTACAGGTCAAATTTAATTCCCTGTGCGAGAGGCAAATCAGCTCCATAATTTATTGTGTTGGTCTGCCGTCTCATATAAGCTTTCCATGCATCAGAACCAGATTCTCTTCCTCCACCTGTTTCTTTTTCTCCTCCAAAGGCGCCACCTATTTCAGCACCTGAAGTACCGATGTTCACATTGGCAATGCCACAATCGGAGCCCATGTGTGATAAAAACAATTCGGCTTCTCTTAGATTTTGGGTCATTATTGCAGAGGACAAGCCCTGTACAACACCATTTTGAATGGAAAGGGCTTCATTGATCGTTTTGTATGGAATAATATAAAGTATAGGCGCAAAAGTCTCATTTTGGACTATTTCCCATTCATTTTTGACAATGGCGATGGCTGGCCTTACATAACAACCCGATTCATAGCCTTCGCCAGAAAGCACTTCTCCTTCTACAAGAAATTCGCCTCCCTGTTTGCGTATTTCATCCAATGCATTCTGATATATTTTAACCGCATCTTGATCAATCAATGGCCCAACATGATTATTTTCATCCAGTGGCGATCCGATTTTTAACTGGCCATAGGCATTTTTAAGTTTCGCACTGATTTCTTCAAGAATGGATTCGTGTACGATCAAACGTCTTGTGCTGGTGCATCTTTGACCACAAGTTCCAACGGCTCCAAATACAGCTCCCACAATGGTCATTTTCAGATCTGCATCGGGACTGACAATAATTGCATTGTTACCACCGAGTTCTAGCAATGATCTTCCGAGTCTTTCCGCAACAGCTTTTCCCACAATTTTTCCCATTCTAATGCTTCCGGTTGCCGAAACCAATGGCATTCTTTTGTCGGAGGTCATAAATTCACCAACATTATAGTCTCCTATCAAAATGTTTGAAAGGCCTTCGGGAAGGTCATTACTTTTAAATACTTCAGATACAATGTTCTGACAAGCTATGGCGCAGAGTGGAACCTTTTCTGAAGGTTTCCAGATGCAAACATCGCCGCATACCCATGCCAGCATGGAATTCCAGGCCCAAACAGCCACCGGAAAATTAAACGCAGAAATGATCCCCACAACTCCGAGTGGATGGTATTGCTCATACATTCTATGAGCAGAGCGTTCGGAATGCATGGTTAAACCGTAAAGTTGTCTTGAAAGCCCGACCGCAAAATCGCAGATATCAATCATTTCCTGAACTTCACCATAACCTTCCTGAAGTGACTTTCCCATTTCATAAGAAACGAGTTTCCCCAAAGGCTCTTTGTTTTTTCTTAATGCCTCTCCAATTTGTCGTACAATTTCGCCTCTTTTAGGAGCAGGCACCAAGCGCCAGCTTTCAAATGCCCTTAAGGCTACTTCCATGACCTTGTCATAATCCTCCCGGGAAGCCATAGATGTTGAAGCAATGTGCTTGCCATCAACCGGTGAGTGTGAATCCAGTTTTTGGGTCTTTCCATTCCAGGATTTGATTCCCGTGGAAACACCATAATTATCTGATTTAATCCCTAATTGTTCGAGTGCTGTTTTAATATCGGAAGACATATAATTTTATTTGGAGTTAGGACCCGCAAATTTAACACCTCCACAACAGCATGCAAGTAAAAGTAGATTTACCTTCTCACCTGAAAGCGCTTTTGTCTTCCACTTGGATATTGGCCTTCAATTATCAGACGAGAGGTGCTGGATTCGAGTACAGAGTTAAGATCTTCGGGTGTGGATATTTCCTCTCCATTTATCTCAGTGATTATAAAGCTTTCCTCCATGTTTGTTTGATCCAGGATCAATCCCTCAAAGAGTCTCAAAACTTTCAGGCCATAATCAAGATTATATGCCAGACGCTCTCCTGCATCCAATTTTTGAATGGAAATACCCAAATCGTCAATGTTTATTATTTCATTGTTTTCTCTGCGTACCAGGGCCGTATTGCCGGCGGTATTTTTCAATTTCACAGCCACAGAAAAATTTGAATTGTTTCTGGAATAATCTACAGCGATTTCATCTCCGGGACGGAATTTAGCCACCTGCTCCTGAAGTTCTGCAGGGGAATTTACCGCTGCTCCTTCTATAGCAATAATGATATCGCCTTTTTGCAAACCGGCATCCAAAGCAGCACTGTTAGCGCTGACTTCTTCAATGTAAACCCCTTTGATTACATCAATTCCTTTGGTTTCGGCCAGGCTGGCATCTACATCGCGTATTATTACGCCGAGTAAGGCCCTTTGAACTTCGCCGTATTCAAGTAAATCCTCTGTTACTTTTTGAACCAATGAAACCGGCACTGCAAAAGAATAACCGGCAAATGAACCCGTTCGCGTTGCAATGGCTGTATTGACCCCAATTAATTCACCTTTCAAATTGACCAGTGCGCCTCCACTGTTTCCCGGATTTACGGCTGCATCGGTTTGAATAAAAGATTCTATAGCCAGGTTATTTCTTAAAATATTGATGTTTCTTCCTTTGGCACTTACAATTCCTGCAGTCACGGTGGAAGTAAGGTCAAATGGATTTCCAACTGCAAGCACCCATTCGCCTATTCTGACATTATCAGAATTACCATATTTAACAAATGGCAGATTTTCGCTTTGGATTTTTATCAGAGCCAGATCGGTTGTGGGATCTGTTCCAATAATTTTTGCGGGAAATTCGCGCTTGTCATCCAGAATTACTTCGATTTCATCTGAAGATTCAACCACATGATAATTGGTAACTATAAATCCATCGGAAGATATAATAACCCCGGAACCCGAACCTGTTGGAGGCCGGTACCCTTCTTCACCCTCTCTGCCCATCCAGCGATCAAATAAATTGCCAAGACGATTATTTCTTCTGTAAAGATCCTCCTGATAAGTTCTGATGTGCACTACCGTAGGCGTTACGCGTTCTGCTGCAAAAATGAAATCAAGGCCTTCGGGAATAGTAATGGATTTGGGGGCAAGGGAATCATAGTTGTAAACAGGCGTAGAGTTTTCCCTTATAATTTGAACGGAAGATTGACCTGGTAAGTCCTGTCTGAGCAATTCAAAAGCAATCCATCCGCCAATTACAGAAGCGGAAAGAAAAGCCAGAAAAATCAATAAAAAGCGAGAAAAATTCATTTATAAAATAGTCCGGGTATCAATTAGCAACGCTGTAAAAAATAATTCTTGTACAAAAGAACAATAATTTTTTCTCTTGGGTTTTGCAATTTTATAAAGGGCAGTATATTTGCAGTCCTTTTCCAGAGAAGCCCTAAAGGAAGTTCAGGAAAAGTCCTTCAAAGAAGAAGACTTTGAAGATGTAAAAACACTGAAATTGAACATTTAATTGATAATTACTAATTGTAATTTTTCAATTAAAAAATTCCCCCTTAGCTCTCACCTTCGCTCCCGATTATTATCGGAGCTTCGGTGAACGAGACGGGATAGTAAAATTTAAGGATATTCCCCCTTAGCTCAGCTGGTTAGAGCGGTTGACTGTTAATCAATAGGTCCTTGGTTCGAGTCCAAGAGGGGGAGCATAAGTGCAGAGTGATTGTGAGAAGGAAAATGATTCATAAACCCGAGGGAAACACCTTGGGTTTTTTTATGCCCCCGATTGGACGAGACCAACTACGTTTCACTTCGACGGTTAAAAAGTTTATCCCGATGGAGCGTAGGGACAATACTTGTGTTTCGTGAGAACTGTGTTTCAATTCGTGAAGTTTGATAAAAATTTGAATCATTTCTTTAGTAATAAGAATGATCAAATCTATGCCATTACCATTTTGTGTTTACGTCCATAAATCCTCAAGAGACAATCTGAATTATATCGGTTTTACAACAAATCTTGAAGCCAGAATTTTAAATCATAATGCAGGTAGAACAACAAGTACTGCAAAAAGAAGACCACTTGAACTAATATTTTGTGAATTTCACAGGTCAAAAAAAGACGCATTGCGTAGAGAAAAATATTTAAAAACCGACCCAGGTAAAAGGTATTTAAAATTAATTTTAAGAGAATCTACAAATACAATGACGGCAAAAGTATAAGCACGGCAGAAAGAAGACCTTTTGATTTAATATACTGCGAATTTCATAGATCGATGAAAGATGCCAAGCGAAGAGAAAAATATCTTAAAACGAATCCCGGAAGGAGAATGCTCAAGTTTATTCTCAGGGACTCAATATGTGTTTTCAAAAATAAATCTATTTAACGTCCTCGTTTCTCCAAAGTCATCCCTTTGGGATAAATTTGTCGGATTGGTATGCTTGCAATAAATAAGAAAAGTCTAAATAGGAATGTCAGGACAGATAGGTAAACTAATTTGAATTAATTTAACCCGGATTATCTTTGTATTCTGGATAACCCTTAGCGATCTAAGTGGGACAAGGGAGGACAAGTAAAGGCGTTTTAGATTCATATTTTTTTATGAGATATCTTAAAGTTTTAATTAATAGCAAAATTAAAAGTGCTTATACTTAGCCAATCCAATCCCGACGTTGTTTCAAGCCTGATCACTCTGGTTATATGGTTTCTTGCCAATACCATCATACTAATGATACTAGTGGCAATCGGCCTTATTATAAAAGGAGGATGGGCTGAAACCTGGAATACTGTTGTAGATGAATTCGTGAGTTACCATCCTGTGAAACCCGAAACACAGAAATATCTCCTTTCTTATTTTAAATACTACCAGTATCTTACCTATCAAGAAAAAAGTAATTTTGAAAAGAAAGTTCAACGTTTCGTTAATACCAAAAATTTTGTTCAAAGAGGCAAATTGAATGAGGTCACATATGAAACAAAAGTCCTGGTTGCAGCCACCGCAGTTCAAATTTCCTTTGGTCTTAAATCCTTTCGTTTTCGTCATTTCAAACGAATTCTTTTATACCCGGACAGTTATTATTCTAAAATTCGACGGCAATTTCACTACGGCGAAGTCCATCCTGCAGGAATTGTTGTTTTGTCGGTCAGGCGTTTTTTGAAAGACCTGCTAAAAGATTCTGACGGAATAAATCTGGGCTTACACGAATTTGCACATGCACTTTATATTGAAAACAAAATGCTTTCAGTTGAAAATCGATTTCTCAATCAAATCGCTCTTGACGAATTCGCGAAAATAGGAAAAGAAGAAATGGTTAGAATAAAAAATGGTGAAAGTGAATTATTCAGACCATATGGAGCAAATAACCTGTTTGAATTCTTTTCCGTGAGTGTGGAGCTATTTTTTGAAAAATCAATTGAATTGCACCATCACTCTCCGAAAGTTTATTATTCATTAACAAAAATCTTAAATCAGGACCCTGTTTTAATAACAACGCAAAGAATTTGATTCGTAATTTTTGGTTTAGAAGCATTTAAGCATAAATAACCAAACCTAAATTTTTTCAGAAATGATAAGGAGAATTCTTTTTCTATTGAATTCAAAAACATATACTTTTTATTAAATCCGTTTTTTTTAAATCAGATTTGGGATAAAAAACTATTGTAATTTGAAAAGGATGAATTCAGATTGATATTTTTTAGAAAAAATGCCTGTAACCCACGTTAATTGCAAAGCCATTTGAATATATCGGTTCACCGAAGACTTTGTCAGCCGTGGCACCGGTGCCCACCGAACCTAATTCTATATAGTAATTGTCATTGGAAGCAAAGTGAAACTCAAAACCGAATAATCCATATCCACCAATTTCAATGTCCTCAGAAGAAAAAGTACTTGATGGCAGTAAAAAAATCAGCCCTCCTTCTCCATACATCCTAAAATTATCATTGATCCTTCCTGCAACACTGGCTAAACCAAGAGAGTGATTGGAATAGGTCGTCCAGGTAAATTTGGAATTGTTATCAATATGTTCAAACCACATCATATTGCTTCGCAAGCGGATGGCTAAATAATCCCCCGCGAAATAGGGACTTGTAATATTTAAACCTATGCCGAAATCTTTCTGATAATTGGCAATTTGCAATCCGGCTGAAAAAGAATTGGCCGGCCCTGATTCCTGAGCTGAAACTGTGCCAATCATTAGTAAGGTCATTAACAGATAGATACAGCTTTTCATAATTGTAAAATTTTAATCGAAATTGAATTTACCGCAACAATTAAAATTATGGTTTTTACAATAAAAAGGGGACAATTAACATTTCAAAATAAAATGATCTGCAACTTTGTATTATGCCGTTCGGAGAAAACTACTTGGCGATTTAAATCCTATTGAACAATTTCCATTTTATATGCGATTTCTTTTATCAATAGTATCATTTGTCATCTTGTCTTGTACCGGAAAAAGTACGACCATTGAAAAGACCAATGCACAACCAAATTTAACTGATAAAAACGGGAAATTTGATCCTTCCTGTGAATGGTGTGGCGCCAATGAAGCACCCTTGGATATTGACTGGAAAACAACAATTGCCGGTCCGGATGAAGCAGGCGAAAGGATGATTATTTCCGGAACTGTTTTCATGAAGGATGGCAAAACGCCCGCTAAAGATGTCATTGTTTATGTTTATCACACCAATACCGAGGGCGTTTATCCCAAAAAAGGCGATGAACAAGGGAATGGCAAAAGACATGGTTATCTGCGCGCCTGGATGAAAACCAATGCCAATGGCCAATATCAATTTGAAAGCATTCGACCCGCTGCATATCAAAAGCATGGCGGCGAACCTGCCCATATCCATTATGTAATTAAAGCACCGGGTCAGGAAGAGTATTGGCTGGATGCACTCATGTTCGACGATGATCCGCGACTTGATCCGGAAACGAGAGCCAATGTTCCAAACAGAGGCCAATTGGGAAGTATTACAAAACTTATGAAAAACGAAAACAATGTCTTTGAAGGAAAAAGAGATATTATTTTAAAGGATTTCTAAATCACACTGCCTTTATTCAACTCGGGTATCCGGGAATGCACATTGTTATTAATCGATGAGCAATTTTTGGGTCAGCAAACTATTTTGCGTTTCAATGATGAGAATATACAGTCCTTTTGCTTTGACATATTGACTAATACTCAACTGAATCTTCGCGCTTTTAACAGGTAAATATTTTTCCGAACTATATACAGTTTCACCGCTCATCTTTCGCACTGAAAGTTTTATTTTTTCGGAATCGATATGGCCCAAATCCAATTCAAAAATGCCATTATTGGGATTAGGATAGATTTTGATCTCATTCCTGTCTAATTCCTGAGTAGATATGGAATTTATAACCGAAATGCCCTGCCCTTCAATAATTTTATAATAGGAATTGGGATTAATATTTGTAAATAATTCTTTGAGTCCATTGGTCCATTCTACCACGAGGCTATCTACATTTGAAGCGTCCAATAAACCAAAATGTGTCAACAGCATGTTTTGACCACAATAGCTGCTTTGAGCAGAAATTTCTCTCAATTGCCATATGTCATTTCCATTTATATTGGCTTTTACTCTTATTTTCGTTCCAATTGCAGATCGGTTTGATATGGTACCAATACACTCAAATCCAACAAAGGCATTTGTTGTATTTTGACTACTCAGATTGGTAAAAACATAGTTTTTTTCTGATGCACTATGACAATTTGCTGTAAGTAAATCCAGGTCTCCATCCAAATCATAATCGCCAAATGCATTGCCATAATTCCACATTTGAAGCTTTGCAATGGTATCGCTTGAATTTCTCGTAAAACTTCCATCTCCATTATTTAAATAAAAATACTGATTCAGCTTGGCTGAGCTTGAGAATGAATTACCAACGAATAGGTCAAGGTCACCGTCATTGTCCACATCGCCCCAGGAGGCGCTAAAGGATAATCCTCCGCTAAGCGAGACTGTATCTATGATGACCGAAAATGAATCGTTCCCTTCATTTCTGTACAACTGGTTGTTTTGTCCATAATTAGATATAAATACATCAAAGTCACCGTCGTTATCATAATCGGCCCATGAAGAGCTCATGGAAGAATATTGATCGTTGACGATATTTCCCGAAGTGATGGATGTGAACACACCGATACTGTCATTTCTGTAAAGATTGTTGACCTCATTATTTTCATTGCTTACAAAAAGATCCTGATCGCCGTCATTATCATAATCAATCCAATTGACAGAACGAGATGAAAATTGATCATTGACCGGCCCTATATTACTGATTTCAGTAAATGTGCCATCACCATTATTATGGTAAAAAAGATTGTTCAATACATTGAAACTATTGCTGACATACAAATCCACATAGCCGTCCATATCATAATCACCAAATGATCCCGTTTCGGAATTGCTGTTTGTATTGACAGGCGCTACGCCATTGAGCGCTACATAAGAAGTCAGACTATCGCGATAATAAAAGAGATTTTTTTTATTGTACCAGTTAGCCACAAATGCCGATAAAAAACCATTATTAAAGGCATCCGCAAAAGTAGCACCATCCGATGGTTGCATGTCTAAACTGAGAGGTAAGGAGGAATCAAGGCTCCAATTGCCGTTTCCATCGCCAAGATAAACGCGATTGTTTTGACCAAAACTAGGCCCATTGCTTATAAAAATATCAAGATTGCCATCATTGTTAATATCAATCCAGTTTGCACTTCTGCTGTCATTGCTGCTCAGGGACAAAGGCCCATTATTTCTCAATTCAAAAATCTGAGCGATGCAAGTATTGGAAAGGATAGATAGTAATAAGAGTACAATTGATCTCATAATTCTTTTTTGACTGAATGTAAACTTGATTGCCCTAAAAATAAAAGCCCGGATACAGAAAGCTCATTTTTTATACGCAAATAGGTCAATTGAGACATACGCTATTCGTCCTTTATTTGAGTTGTTCATCGCTTCTGAAGGTCATCTGTATTAAAATCATATTTTTTTTATTCAAAACTTTAATATTGAACCATGAAGTTGTGGCATTTTATTTTTTGGTTTTGCTATCTGGTAATTCTGGCAATTATTTCTGCATTGTACGACGGCCTTTGGAAAGGGGCATTCATAATGAATATTCTAAGGGTACCCTTAATTGCCATTTGCACCTATATTATTTTTTATACTATCCTAAAAAAGGAAAAGCTAGCGATATATATAAAAGTCCTCTTTTCCGTCATCTGCATTCTAGCCACAGGCCTATTGATCAGATTGAATTTTTCAATTTTTGTATTCCCTTATTATTTTGATCAGGATTATACCTTTACCTTTTTTAATTGGTATAGAATTGCAAGTCAATACCTTGTAATTGCTACAGGGATCGGTGCTTTTGGTACTTTTCAATATTTATTGGATAAAAGAAATTGGGATCAGCGTAAAAAACTCCTTATATCCGAGAAAAAACAGGCAGAATTAAATTTTTACAAAGCCCAGATTCATCCGCACTTTCTCTTTAATACGCTGAACGGAATTTACAATGAAGTACTAAAAAAATCCGATGATGCTGCCGAAATGCTTTTAAAAGTTTCCGATATTTTACGCTTTATGCTTTATGAATGTCAAAACCGGTTTATGCCTCTCAGTAAGGAAATAGAACTAATTGACAATTATATCTCGCTCGAACAAATGCGCTATGGCAAACGCTTAAAAATTAAGTTCGATATAAAGGGGAAGGAAAATACCTCAAAAAACATCTCACCTCTAACGCTATTCGCCTTTGTGGAAAATAGTTTTAAACATGGCGTCAGCGCCCAAAAAGCAGATAGTTATGTTTTTATAACTTTAAATGCAGAAGACAAATTTTTAATCTTCAAAATACGAAACTCCAAATTTGAATTTCAAAAAGATGAAACCGGTTATGCCAAAGGCATCGGTCTTGACAATATCAGATCTCAGCTAAATTTGATTTACGAAAACGATTATGTGCTTCAGCAGGAAGACAATGCCAATGAGTTCACAACTTATCTAAAAATTTCCTATTTAAATGGATAAGATTTCATGTATACTGGTTGAAGATGAAGAGCCTGCCATTGAAATATTTAACAATTTCATCGCTGATCACGAAAACATAGAATGCAAGGCACATTTTTATGATGCTTTTAAAGCCCAATCCTATTTAATTGAAAATCAGGTAGATGTTATTTTTCTGGATATACAATTGCCGGGAATTACCGGTATGGAATTTCTGAAAATTGTTAAAAACCGGCCGCTTGTGGTTATATGCAGTGCATACGCAGAACATGCCATTGAAGCCTTTGACTTTGAGGTTTTTGATTATTTGTTAAAACCCTATTCAAAAGTGCGTTTTGCCAATACCGTTCAACGCCTTTTGTTGCAATTAAATGACAATTCTTTTCATAAAAAAGACGGAAAGAATTCCAGCATAGAAGTAAAAAGTCAGAATAAGTATTATAAGATTTTTCCTGATGAAATCAATTATATCGAAAGCAAAAGAGATAAGGTCATTATTAACCTGAATGGAGATAGAGAACTAATTTCTCGAATGACAATGGAAGAAGTGCTGAACCTTCTTCCGGCAAATAACTTTTTACGAATCCATCGCTCCTACATTGTTAATTCAACAAAAATAAATGCGATTTCAGCACATGGGGTCAGCCTGGGTAATATTAATATTCCAATTGGAAGGTCCTACCATGAATCGGTGAAGCAGTATTGGTTGGGCATGGACTAATTAGTTTCGCTATTTCATTTCCCTATTTAATACGCAATGATTAGATTAATGCAGGAATAACACATATATGGAATACTTTAAAAACCTGGAGCCAATTTGGACCCATGTCATAGCTACGGGTATAATTATATTTGGAGCCATAATTGTATCCAGAATAGCCCGCTGGCTGATCAACAGGGCAATGCATACTGCCCAGGAAAAATTTCAGGCTGACCCTACTAAATATTCATTCTTTAAAAATGCCGTTTCCTTCATTATTTGGCTTATGGCACTTGGAATGATTATTTCAAGAATTCCAAGTCTTAAAACATTTGCGGTAACAATTTTCGCCGGAGCCGGTATTTTGGTGGCGGCAGTTGGTTTTGCTGCACAGGCTTCGTTTTCTAATATCATTAGCGGAATATTTATTGTCATTTTTAAGCCTTTTCGCGTAGGAGATATGGTTCGTGTTTCGGACTATCACGGTATAGTCGAAGACATAACACTTCAACACACCATCATTTTAAATTTTGAAAACAAAAGGGTGATTATTCCCAATGCCATTATAAGCAATGAATACATCATCAACGACAGCATTCAGGAAGAAACGGTCTGTCGCTGGGTAGAAGTGGGAATAAGCTATGATAGTGACATAGAGCTGGCGACAAAAATTATTCAGGAAGAAGCAATGAAGCATCCAAGCTGTATCGATAACAGAACTGAAGAGCAGATAAAGCAGGGCCGGCATCCGGTTAATGTTAGATTGCTGGAATTCGGAAATTCAAGTCTTAATTTAAGAGCTTATGTATGGACCAATGATCCAATTAATGCCATACAAATGCACTCCGATATCAATATCGCTATTAAAAAAAGGTTTGATGTAGAAGGGGTTGAAATACCATTCCCTTATCATACCATTGTATATAAAAATGATCTACCGCCCAACACAAAATTGAATGCCGATGACTAGCACAGAAAATTTTATGTCAAAAAAGGCCGGATTGCCTCCCGGTACATTAATACATATTGGTAAAAAAACCACTGAAGAACAAAGAATAACCGTATTTGACTATAATCCCGAAGAACTCAAGGAAATTGAATGCAAGAACATCGAGGATGTTTTTCCTTTCAGGGATAAAAAATCCGTCAGTTGGATCAATATCGACGGTTTACATGAAACTGAGAATATTGCAAAATTAGGAGAGCACTTTGGTATTCACCCTTTAGTACTTGAAGATGTTCTCAATACAAGACTGCGTCCTCAACTGGAAGAACACGATGAATTTTTGTTCATTTCCTTAAAAATGCTGGGAATTTCCGGTGACCAAAAACACATCATAACAGAACAGATCAGTTTTGTTTTAGGTGAAAATTGGTTGATTTCCTTTCAGGAAAGGCAGGGTGATATTTTCGATGGTCTTCGACACCGAGCAAAAGATACCAAACGACCCTTGAGAAAAAGAGGCAATGATTATTTATTGTATCGATTACTGGATACCATTGTTGATCATTATTTCTTTATTATCGAACACATCAATGAAAAAATTGAAGTGCTTGACAAGAGAGTATTAATTGACTCGACGAATGAATTCATTTTTGAAGTACAAAAACTTAAAAATAAAATAATCAATTTCCGGAAGGTTGTTACACCCTTAAGGGAGATGTTGACTACGGTTAAAAAAGATGAGAATGAATTTTTTGAAGAAAGTACGCTTATTTATCTCAATGATGTTTATGACCATGTCATTCACATACAGGAAACTGTAGAATCGCAAAAAGAATCGCTTACTTCTCTTCTCGAATTACATACTTCCTTACTTGGCCATAAGATGAATCAAATCATGAAAGTGCTTACGATCATGGCTTCTATTTTTATTCCATTGACTTTTGTTGCCGGAATTTATGGGATGAATTTTGAATATATGCCCGAATTGGGCTTTCGTTATGGTTATTTTATAGTGTGGGGTATAATGATTTTAATTTTTATAGGCATGCTGATTTATTTTCAGCGAAAGAAATGGTTATAAAAAGTTCA
Organism: Cytophagales bacterium; assembly: GCA_040218795.1. Lineage (GTDB taxonomy): Bacteria > Bacteroidota > Bacteroidia > Cytophagales > CCMP332 > CCMP332. The sequence goes on from JAVJQT010000010.1 coordinate 447,063, forward strand.
CACTTTAATTGATATGTGATTTTTGGATTAATGTTAAATTAATTTAGGCAAAAACATTAATACAGTGACGAATTTCACTATTCCATTTCAAAAAATCTGTACTACTAGGCAGCCTTATTTGATTTCTTTGGTAATGTACCAAAAACAACATCCCATAGTGGTGATGATACCCCAAAAGCTACAGAATCATCTTTATAGTGGTGAATCGCATGATTGATCCATAAAACTTTAAATGGGCCATCCTTGGGGGGCGCGTAAGCGTGAACCATATAGTGAACACCGAGATAGGCGGTATATCCCATCGCAAATCCTGGAGTAAAAACAAATGAATATTTACCAATCAACAAATACGCCACACCCAAAGTAAAAAAAGCCAAAGCCAGACTAACCACTATTGGCATTGCCAATCTTTTTTTGTCCTTTGGTTCCGCGTGGTGCACCCCGTGAAAATGGTACTGAATAAATTGTTTTAAAGGTGTATTTGGAACCCAGTGAAATACATTTCTATGAACGACATATTCTACGAGCGTAAAGAGAAGAAAAGAGAAGAAAAAGATAGTCCAGATTTCAACAGAACTTAAAAAAAAACTGGTATAAGCCATATAAATCATCCATGCTGAAAGTACAGGAAAGATCGTTAATGGAAAAGCAATATGAGTTTTTGTAAGTAACTCTAATACAGGATTATCAAAAACTTTTACCCTGTTTATATTCTTGGTTTTTTGAGTATTTGTTGCCATTACTCTTATTTAATCTATGCAAAAATAAATTTATTTGACAATTGACAAACAAGATTTTATTTGAATTAATTCAAGATTAAACTGTAATATTCTGTTTTTTGCTTTTGGCTAATACTTTATTATAAAAATTTTCATACAAAGGCAATATTGAATGGATATCAAATTCTTTTGCCCTGTTCAAAGCATTTCTTTTAAATTCGGGTAAATTCTTTTCGTCCAAGATATGGACCGCATATTTTACCATTGCCTCGATATCACCAACTTCCGCCAAATATCCCGTTTTCCCTTGAATATTTAACTCAGGTAAGCCTCCTGCATTGGTTGAAATTAAAGGCACTTCGCAGGCCATAGCTTCCAAAGCTGCCAATCCAAAACTTTCCTTTTCCGATGGCATTATAAATAGGTCCGCCACTGACAATACTTCTTCTACCGCATCAAGTTTTCCAAGAAATCGGATATCCTCACAGGCATTCAATTCCCTACACATTTCTTCTATATGCAAACGCTCCGGCCCATCACCCACCAGTAATAATTTGGAAGGCAAAATGTGTCGAACTTTATCAAAGGTTTTTACAACATCCTGAACCCTTTTCACTTTCCTGAAATTGGAGGTATGCACAATGAGTTTTTCGCCGTTTGGACAAATGGCCAGTTTAAAATGATCTTTCTTTTGTTTCTTAAAACGCGACAGATCAATGAAATTGGGTATGACTTCTATTTCTGTATTGATATGAAAATGTTTAAAAGTATCTTCTTTCAAACTTTTTGAAACTGCAGTTACACCATTGGATTTATTGATACTAAATGAAACAACAGGTTCATAGCTTGCATCCTTTCCTACCAGGGTGATGTCTGTTCCGTGAAGCGTTGTTACAAAAGGAATGTTAATATTCTGTTCCTTTAAAATTTGCTGCGCCATATATGCCGCTGAAGCATGGGGAATGGCATAGTGAACATGAAGAATATCCAATTTTTCATATTCAACGACATTTACCATTTTACTCGCCAATGCCAATTCATAGGGAGGATACTGAAATAAGGGATAGGCCTGCACATCTACTTCATGATAAAAAATATTTTCATTGAAAAAATCCAGACGTGTTGGCTGGGAATAGGTAATAAAGTGCACTTCATGCCCTCTTTTTGCCAAAGCAATACCGAGTTCCGTAGCAACTACGCCCGAACCACCGTAAGTAGGATAACAAACAATTCCAATTTTCATATTTACTTTAAATTAATATCATTGATGAATATTGATTCATATACAATATCCTGAATGCGCGTGCGGATATTTTGTTTGATCAATTTACGATTATTTACATCGGGGTGAATCCGGTTTGATAAAAATACATAGATCAAATTATAGTCCGGATCAGCCCACATGGCCGTACCTGTAAAGCCTGTATGCCCAAATGTATTGTAGGAACATAAATCAGAACTCGGTCCGTTCCCGCTTCGCAATGGCTTATCCCATCCGAGCCCTCTTCTGTTGTTTTTAAAATGTCTCTGAGCAAATGTTTCCACTGTTTCCGGCCGAAGATAGCGCTGTCCCCCGTAAGTTCCTTTGTTTAAATGCATCTGCAAAAGTTTTGCCAAATCAATGCTATTTGAAAACAACCCGGCATGTCCTCCCACACCTCCAAACATGGCTGCGCCCTGATCGTGAACGGTTCCTCTAACCATGGTATGTCTGAAATAGTCATCCTGTTCAGTGGGTGCAATCTCTTCTTCATCAAAATAGGCCAAGGGGAAAAAGGTCATTTTTGACATTCCAAGTGGCCTGTAAAAATTTTGTTCTAAAAATTCCTCTATAGGTTGCCGTGTTCTTCGCTCCACCAGTTTTTTCATTATGTAAAAGCCAAGATCGCTGTATCTGTAACCAAAATTTCCATCTTTATTTTTTTCCCTTAATTCAGACTCCAAAGTCCATTTCCACAGCGAATCCTCCATAGTTCGGATGGTGTAAATACCCGGAACTACTTCTACGCAAAACCAGTCATCAGGATTGTCACAGTAATACCTGTCGTCAAGTCCCTCTCCGTCGAGGGTTTGTTTCCAATAAGGTATGTATGGTGTTAAACCTGCCTGGTGAGATAAGATCTCACTTATGTATAAATCATCTTTATTGCTGGCCCGAAGATCATACAGATATTGACTGGCTGTCTTATTGACATTTATTACATCCATTTCTGACAATAGCATGACGCCCTGTAGTGTTGCAGCCACTTTTGTAATACTGGCTACATCGTATACTGTCTCAGTACTCACTGGAACTACACTGTCATAAGAAAGGTATCCATATCCCTTTTCAAGCACAATATGGCCGTCCTTGGCTACTAGTATCTGGCAACCGGGTGTCGCCTTATCCTCAAGGGCTTCTTGTACAACATCTTCTATTTTAGCTAAGATTGACGGATCCATTCCCACTTCCTGAGGATAAACATAATCCAGGCGATTTAGACTTTTGGTCATCTTACCGCTATTCCAGGCATATTTTTCGGTTGAAAAAGGCAGTTTCCCATAGGCGCGTTTAGCACCGAAAAGAATCTGTGGCAGAAGCTTCTGAGCGATAGAACCTGTATCATAAGCTATAATGTGACTAACTCTGTTTGGAAACAAATCACCTATAATTGGATTGCCATGTGCCAGTATAATTACATCCTTTTTATCCGAGATATCCCTAACAAAACGTGGTATCTGATTACCTATGCCATAATTTTCCGAAGGATCAAATGGAATATTTCCCAAAGGCAGGATTACTACATCGAAAGACTCAAGACTGTTTATTAATTCCTGAAATTTTTCGTAATAGTTAAACCTGTCCCGCAAATAGAAATGCTTTATTCTATCGTATTTATCGAGATAAACAGAACTTAAATTTGGATATTCAATGCCTATATGAACACAGGCAATTTTTTTAGTATCAAGATAAGCAAGAGGTATAATGTCATTATCATCCATTACCGTAATGCTTTTTCTAAGGATATCTTCGTATTCCAAAACCGGAAATGATATCCCTGCCAATTTTGATTCACCTTTTGCATTTCCTTTGTGTGTTAAAATTCTTTGAACAGCATCATTTAATTGATTCTCGTATTTCTTGCTTTTTTTAATCAATGCTCGAATGCGACGTCTCGCAGCATTGACATTTTCAGGATTTAACAAAAGATCATTGCCATTTTCAAAAGCCATTAACTCTATTTCTCCATTTTTAGCATCGTACCATTTTGACACATTTGTTATGTCTGCAGAAAGTACAAGACCTTTAAATCCCAATTCTTTTCTGAGTGTTTTTTCAGTCCAATCAGTGGAAAGGAAAAAGGGTATAAATGTCTCCGATTTATCCTTGACCAATGAAGCACTCACCTGAATGACATCTGCGCCATCATTAATTAGAGCTTCATAGGGCTTCATTTCTATACTTTTAATTCTGCTTTCATCAAAATTTACCTTAAAAGCAAAATCTGTGGATTGATTTCTGAAACCGGGAAAATCCGGAATTATAGTTTTGATGTCGGTTTTTTTAAATCCCGATTCAATAGCCAGTACTTTTTCCTGAACAATCTCCCAATCTTCATTGATACTGTATTCGAGCGCCTCCTTTGCTTCCTGTGTTTTTGAAACACCGGGGAATTCAGAATAAGAAAAATGATAACCTGAGTTCGACAAAGTCAATCCCATTTTTTCTGACCAATTGCTCAAAATCTGATTATCCGATACTGCCCCTACTGACAATGCGGATGGCCATCTTTCACTGCTTTTAGTATTTTTAAAGACGATAATAGGTTTTAAATCAAATGGTTTCAAAACCCGGTTAATTTGGATCACTTCACTTTCATTTAAAGGAAATGAGACGATCAGCATTCCAAGACCTTCATCAAAATCCTTCTTAAAGGTTTTGAAATCTTCTTTAAAGTCTTCCCTTTTTAATTCATAGGCGAAGAGTTGAGCTATTTTTTGATCCAGATTTAAATCAGACTTTTGAGCGTGTATGGCTGTTGCCGAAAAAGTGAGAATAACAAGTCCTAAAAAGAGCTTAAGCCTCCATGAGACTAAACTTTTTTCAAAATCGATATGTTTCCGAAATGATTTATATATAATTTCAAATCTTTGTTTCATTCAAGCACGATTCTTTAAATGCGTTTTCCTTCGTTTATAAGATTACCTCGCCATCAAAAATTCCATTACGAACCAAGATTTTACGATCCTGTTAAAGAAGATTTGGAAAGACGTATTAGTTTGGCGAAAAAACAAATTCCTGATGACTCTAACGATTCTTCGAGAGAAAGAATTTCAGCACAGTGGAAAAGAACGGAGAGAAATTCCCAAAAAGCAAGTTTTAGACAGTTAATCATCCTGGTAATTTTAATTAGTTCTGTAGTTTTATACTTCTACTTTGGAAATAACGGTATTTACGGTATAATTGGTACATTGATTGTGGGCTATCTTATTTTTAAATACAAACAGTTTAATAAAGCCAAGTAAGGCAGTAGATGAACGATATAATAAAGGTATTACCTGATGCCATAGTTAATAAAATAGCAGCCGGAGAGGTGGTTCAACGCCCCGCTTCTGTGGTCAAGGAACTCCTTGAAAATGCCATAGACGCCCGGTCGAAAAATATCACACTTATTGTCAAGGATGCGGGCAAAACCCTAATTCAGGTGGTAGATGACGGACAAGGCATGAGTGAAACGGATGCACGACTCAGTTTCGAGCGCCACGCCACTTCAAAAATTGAAGCCGCTGAAGATCTGTTTAAAATTAGAACCATGGGTTTCAGGGGAGAAGCCATCGCTTCCATTGCCTCGGTTTCTCAAACGGAATTAAAAACCAGACGCGAAAGCGATGAATTGGGAGTTTTAATTCGAAATGAAGGCGGAGAATTCAAGAAACAGGAAGCCATTGCCATGAATCCCGGAACTTCAGTCCTGGTTAAAAATCTATTTTACAATATCCCGGCCAGACGCAATTTCCTCAAATCCAATCCGGTCGAAATGAAGCATATTGTGGATGAATTTCAACGCGTGGCTCTGGCCAATCCGGAAATAGCCTTTAATTTTTTCCAAAACGATCTCGAAGTATTCAATCTCAAACCTTCGAAACTAGCCCTAAGAATTATCCAAATTTTTGGTAAACAGTACAAAGAAAATCTTGTGCCTTGTGAAGAGAGAACGGATCTATTGGAAATAATGGGATATCTGGGTTCTCCGGAATCTGCCAAGAAAACCAGGGGAGAGCAGTATTTTTTTATCAATAAACGCTACGTCAGAAGCAATTATTTACAACATGCTGTAAAAATGGCCTATCAGGATTTGATTTCTGACGACAGTTTTCCTTTTCACGTCATCTTTATTGAAATTGACCCCAGTCATATCGATGTCAACGTGCACCCCACCAAAAATGAAATCAAATTTGACGATGAGAGAACCGTATATGGCATTATTCAGGCGGCCGCTAAAAAAAGTCTTGGCAGCCACAGCTTTGCACCAAGTCTGGATTTTAGCAAAAAAGTTAATCTCGATGAATTTAGCGATGAAGCAAAAAATTTCCGTTTTGCATTTCAGAAAGGCGAAATGGTGGAAGGGAGAAATCGCGAAAGTCAATACGGAAGCTTTCAAGGCAATAGAAATATCGAGAATTGGCAAAAACTCTACACCGACTTCGGTGAGAAAAGTGAGTCGGATGATGGGACATCCATTACTATTCAAAGCTCTTTAAACCGCGATAATTCTGAAAACCTACCTGCCGAAGAAAAAATTGAAGAAAAGGCCGTATTTCAAATTCACAATGCCTATATCATAACCCAGATTAAATCTGGTTTTGTAATCATTGAGCAATCCAATGCGCATGAAAGAATTTTGTATGAAAAATATTTAGATCAGCTCGATGCACAAAAAGGATCATCCCAACAGTTTATATTTTCTAAGACCCTGCATTTATCTGCTGCCGATTTTCAATTGGTAAGCGATCTCGAAAAAGAAATTAAGTCACTGGGTTTTGATTTTCAATCTATGGGTGAAAATGCAATTGTAATTAATGGACTTCCCGCCAATTTAAAAGCGGAAGATGAAAAGGAGTTGTTTGAAGGATTGATAGAACAGTATAAAAACAATACAAAGAATCTTAAAATCAATAAAAAAGAAAACCTTGCACGATCTCTGGCCAAAAGATCTGCCATTAGAATTGGTAAAAAATTGACCGAAACAGAAATGCGCAATATCATTGATCAATTATTTGCCTGCCGTATGCCTAACTATACTCCCGATGGTAATCCTACCATTATGAAAATGGAGCTAAATGAATTTAATTCGTATTTCCAAAATTCCTGATAAGCTATGTTCCAACTGACACCAGTTGCAAGAAATTTATTGATTGCAAATGTTGCTATTCTCTTTCTCGATTATATCCTAAATGGTGTGCTATCCAATTGGTTTGCACTTTATTATGTAGGCTCGGATAATTTTGCACCTTATCAGTTTATTACTTACATGTTTTTCCACGGTGGAATTGGCCACCTCTTTGGCAATATGCTGGCACTGTTTTTTTTCGGCCCCTGGTTGGAAAGAACCTGGGGTCCCCAACGCTTTTTTATTTTTTATATGGTTTGCGGTGTGGGAGCAGGATTGCTTTACGGGATTGTGCAAACATTCGAAATGCAAATGCTTCTTGCTGACATAAATGCATACAAAGCAGCTGCTGATCCTGACTTATTTGCAGCATTTATCAACGAACATGCGCCATACATATACAGCGATCTTTACAATTTCATTAATGGCTTTGCTGAAAATCCGGAGAGCAGCTCTTATATAGAACAAAGCAAATCATACCTCGATCAGATTTATAATCGCCAGGCTAACATTCCAATGGTCGGTGCATCAGGTGCTATTTTTGCCATTTTGCTTGGATTTGGGATGCTTTTTCCGAACACTCAAATCTTTTTGCTGTTTCCTCCTATACCAATTAAAGCAAAATACCTGGTTACATTTTATGGACTTTATGAGGTATATGCCCTATTTCAAAACTCACCAACCGATAATGTGGCGCATCTTGCTCATATTGGGGGCATGTTATTTGCATTCTTCTTTATTCGAAAATGGAAAAACTCGGGTAATTATTTTTAGATGGCAGGCATCATAGACGATATTAAAAACGCCTTTAGGCAAAATGACAATGCATTGAATCAATTGATTCTTATCAATGTGATAGTGTTTGTTTTTTTAGCAATCCTCAAGGTGCTTTCTTTTTTTACTGGTCTCGAAGAAGTTTTCGGTTTTGTTTATAAACAATTTTCCATTCCACCGATTGGAATTGACTTTATAAAAAGGCCCTGGACCATTATAAGCTATAGTTTTGCTCATAGCCTAAGTGGCATCTTTCACATCTTATTCAATATGCTTGTACTTTACTGGTTCGGACGTTTGATATCCGAATATCTCGGTAGCCCAAAAGTGGTAAATCTCTATATTCTTGGTGCTTTAGCGGGCGGCCTGCTATACTTATTATTCTATAATGCCGTACCGGTATTTGCAGAACGAGCTTCACAGGTAAGTGGAATGGTTGGTGCATCGGCGGCAGTTTATGCCATCATGGTAGCGGCAGCAGTCCTACTCCCCGACTATACCTTTCATCTCATATTTATAGGTCCTGTAAAAATAAAATGGATAGTGGCCTTTTATATTTTTCTCTCATTTCTAGGCTCCACCGGCGCCAATGCAGGAGGAAACATTGCCCATCTCGGAGGGGCCTTGATCGGATGGATTTACATTAGACAATTGCAGGCGGGAAACGATTGGGGCAAACCGATTCAATCCATATTGGATTTCTTTAGGGGAATGTTTGACGATAAACCCAAAATAAAAGTTACCTACAAGCAGAAAGAAACAAAACGAAAGGCCGGCAAAGTAAAATCCGGTGGCACTGAAGACCTCGATCAGGATGAAATTGACGCTATACTTGATAAAATAGCAGACAGAGGATATGAGAGCCTTACTAAGGAAGAAAAACAAAAACTCTTTAATGCGAGTCAGAAATAGGTCTTTTTTGCCCTCGCATAATCAAATCTTATCTTTGAGAACCAAAACTATTTCTAAATGGCAGAATTCGATAATCTGAAACTTGAATTAGACAATGGCATTTTAACCATAACCATTGATCGCGAATCGAAACTAAACGCCCTGAACATTAAAACCATGGAAGAGATTCGTCTTGCCATGGAAAGGGTATACGACGATGATGAAGTTAGAGCTTGTATTGTGACCGGTTCTGGATCAAAGGCTTTTGTCGCCGGAGCAGATATAAAAGAAATTTCCGAACTCAATGAAATGAACGGGAGAAAATTTGCCGAAAACGGGCAAGAAATATTTGAAATTATCGAGGAATGCCCAAAGCCTGTTATTGCGGCTGTAAATGGTTTTGCTTTGGGCGGAGGATGTGAATTAGCAATGGCCTGTCATCTTAGAATTGCCACGGCCAATGCAAAATTTGGCCAACCTGAAGTCAACCTCGGGATTATACCCGGTTATGGTGGAACGCAACGCCTTACACAGCTGATTGGAAAAGGCAAAGCACTGGAACTACTCATGACGGCGGATATGATCAATGCGGAAGAGGCCAGACAATTGGGCTTGGTTAATCACGTAGTTTCTACCAATGAAGAACTCATTCCGAAATGCCGTGAAATTTTGAACAAAATACTTAAAAAAGCACCGATTGCAATTGGCATGATCATCGATTCTGTTGTTGCGCATTACAAAAAAGATGAGAATGGATTTCAAACAGAAGCCAATTCGTTTTCCATTTGCTGTAAATCGGAGGACTTTAAAGAAGGAACCGCAGCTTTTATCGAAAAAAGAGAAGCCAATTTCAAAGGAGAGTAAATTTATATTCAGCAATAATCCCGTAATTCGTAATTGAAAATTTGTAATTGATTATTGGGAATCCTTAAAAAACTTGCAGGAGAATCAGCGATTTATGGGCTCAGCACCATACTTGGCCGCTTGATCAATTACCTTCTTGTTCCCCTCTACACGGCCATTTTTGATCCCGATGCTTTTGGCGTTTATTCCGTACTCTACGCCTATGCCGCTTTTCTTCAGATTCTTTTCACTTTTGGAATGGAAACGGCCTATTTCCGTTATTCGAGTCGCGATGAAAATGAATCCAAAGTATTCAATCAGATCTTCACTTTAGTTTTTATCAGCAGCATCATTCTAAGTGCAGTAATTTTTAGTTCTGCACAAGGAATTTCCCAAATACTCGAATACGAATCTTTCCAAAAGGAAATAAAATATCTTTCTATCATCCTTGGTTTGGATGCCATAGCGGCTATTCCATTTACGCGTCTGCGTTTTAGAAATAAGGCCTGGAATTTTGCCATTATCAAGCTCATCAATATTCTGCTGAATGTAGGTTTCAATGTGTTTTTTTATTTGGTATTGCCAAGGTATCCCGATTTAAGCATTCAAATAGGGATAGGTTTTGCTTCGGGAAGCATTGCATTTATTTTCATATCAAATTTATTGGCAAGCGCATTTACGCTGCTCCTTTTAAGTCCGGTTATATTACAATGGAGGCCAATTTTTGAAAAGGGATTTATCCGGCAGGTTTACGGCTATTCCTTTCCGATCATGCTAATGGGAATTGCGGGGATTGCCAATGAAATGCTCGATAAAATTTTGCTCAAAGAATGGTTGCCCGATAATTTTTATAATCAATTCGATTCTGACGGTGCTGTGGGAATATACAGTGCTGCAGCCAAACTGGCCATATTTATGATGCTCATGATTCAATCCTTTCGGTTTGCCTCCGAACCATTTTTCTTTAAATCAGCAAATTCAGAAAAAGCACCTGAAGACTTTGCCATAGTTATGAAATGGTTTGTCATTGTTGGGATGTTGGTATTTGTGACGGTCACCCTAAATCTGGATTTACTTAAATATCTATTGAGATCAGAGGTCTATTGGACAGGACTAATGGTGGTGCCGGTATTATTATTGGCGAAATTCTTTCTTGGTGTGTATTACAATTTAAGCATCTGGTTTAAACTTACCGATAAAACCCGTTTTGGAATGTATTTTTCATTCATCGGAGCGGGCATAACCATTGTCGCAAATTTTATTTTGATTCCGCTTATCGGTTATATGGGCAGTGCTTTTTCTGCATTTTTGGCTTATTTAAGCATGATGATCTTGTGCTATATTTATGGCCAAAAAAACTATCCCATCCCATATAAAATTGGAAATGCATTATTTTATATTCTTCTGGGAGTGGTTTTGGTTATGGCAGATTTCTTTTGGCACCCCAATTCTCAGATTTTAGCCAGTGTCTATCATTTTGCATTAATATTCCTTTTCCTGATTATCGTTTTCATAGGAGAATTCAAACCTGAAAGCGGAAGAGGGAATGTGGAGATATAGAAAGGAAAAAGCAAACCCCCGAATTTTCGAGGGTTTTATTTTTTTTCGAATTAAATGTGTTTCCAGTAGAGACGCAGCCCACTGCTAAACACGATTGCCGCCAGCAATAAAGCTATTTTGCCAATTGGAATATTATTTTCTGAATCATTGAAAAATCCCCCCTTTTTAAAATCCGGTTCTATCCATCCATTGTCATTACCCGATTTTTTCACTTTGGATGCAAATTCTTCTACATAATCATAGCGGTCTGAAATGTCCCAACCGGTCAGATTGGCCAATTGATGCAACTCTTTTTCTCTTCTTTTGGCCACACCTTTAACATAGGCTTGTGCTTCATCACATTCGAGATTTCCTTTTACCGCATGCTGCATGATGTAGCGGCCCTGGAACTGGCTTTTATTAGGGGTTTCCTGAAAAAACAGATCCTGAGGAAAGTTTTGTCTATCATAACGCAAATGTAGACGCGTAAAAAAGACATCCCCTTCTATATTGGTGCCACCGTTATTTTTTAACCAATGGACCCCAGCTTCTCTTAGGTCATTGTAAACCGGCGGTGGACCGACGCATGGATCGCATTTAATTTGATTTCTGAAACTCACATCCCAGGCGTATTCCAAAAATACAGCGCGCTTTCTTTCTTTTTCATAGGCAGTATTGAAAAGGTCGACATAGAATTCACCAAATTCAGATTGAATAAATTCCGGAATGTTCTTATTGCTCGGTATTTCAACGGTTCGGTAATTGGTCGTTTCAATACGTCCTTTTTTGGAAAATGCATAAACTACCAAATCCTGTGCTTCTTCTGCATTGGCCATTCCCAAACGAATAGGCAACATAAATTTATCAGAATGAAAAGCTATTTGAATGGGTCTCAAAGTTGTAAACCCGGAAGATTTCTGCTTTTCCAAATTCACCTTTACCACAAAAAACTTCATCTCATTTCTAATGTATGGTGCAAGCACTTCTTCAGCTGCAGCAGGAATTTTGTATTCATTGGCCAGCAACCAGTTTTTTAATCCATCGGATTCTTTGGCGCTTAAAATAACGATATCATATTCGCCGACGGTATAAGTGGCTTCAATGGTGACATTGTATTTCTGAGCTGTACTTTTCATTTTTCGTTCTGCCGAACCTGCCGCTCTAGGAGCCATGTCCATCATTGACATTTCTTCTTCATAAATCATTTGATAGCAGGGGTTTTGATCATAATATTCTACCAGTCTCGGTCCGGAATAAGCGTCGAGTTTGTCGAAGACCATTTGATCGGCAATTCTTATATTATCACGCACAAGAACTTCCGGAACGGGTACAACCATCGCGAAATCCTTCGCACTACCCTGATAATCGTTGGACATGGTAATGACCGTCCTGCTGCCATCGCGAACAATAATCACCTGAGATGATTTATTGAACAGTTTTGCATCGGCTTTTGCCACATAAAAGCCACAAAAAGATTTGCCTTCATTTGCCCCAAGGAGCATTAAAAACAGTAGTAAAAAGCTTAATTTGATCGTTTTCATAATAATTGATTTTGGTTAAAAATTTTTATTTGCTAATCCAGCTAAAGGTTTTGCCTTTATAGAATTTGTTTATCAAAATGGATAGTGGGGACATGATAAATAGCGCCCAAATCGGTGCAGAATGGACATAATACCAATTGCTTATGGCAAATGCCAATACACCTATAAGCGATGACCAGATTATTCGCCCCTTTTGACTTTTTGGAGTAGTTACCGGATCGGTAATCATAAAAAATGTAAAGAGAAGAAGTGTGCCACTCGATAAGTGATGAATGAATACATCGAGCTCCCATCCCAGATAGACCACCAATTTGAGAAAGTACAAACCGCTAAAAGTCCCAAGGAAACTCAATGCTACATCAAGCCTTCCGACTTTTAAAAGTAGGGCGCTGGCGCTCAACATTAATACAAAAAGAAAGAGCATTTCACTCCCCCACTGCCCGGGTGAAAACCATGCATCTCCTGTTATCAAAATGGTGAGAATCATTCCGAAATTTGTGGGATTGAATATGTGTTTGCCTTTATATCGAATCAGGAATTTGCTGGCAATGGAGAGAATACCTGCCAGAGCAAAAGTGCTCATATGATTGGCTTTGAACATAAGGCAAATGCTAAGTGCAGATATCAATGCACTTTTTAATGCGCTGTAATCTTTGCTGGTATAATTTATACCAATGGCCTGTATGAGAAGACATGCCGCTAAGGCAATCAGATAATTGTGAATTTCCAGATTCCAACTCAGCACCACTATCCCGGCTAATAAAAAGACCGTTTGAAATGCGATTTGAAAATGTCTTGGATCAAGCCAAAGATTTTGAAAAGCCTTTAAGCTGATATTAATTCCCTGTATATTTAATTCCTTGTGCATGATCTCATTTTTTGATTTCATGTATAGGATGCATGGGGAGGCACTATTCCATAAAAAAATGTGAAAATATTTTTTCTTCCCGGTTTTCGCTTATGATAAATAGCTCAAAATGATTGATTACGGGTATTTTTGCTATTTTTGAATTTCATAAAAATTATGAAAATAAAAGTGATAAACAGGTCGGGAAATGAACTCCCCTCCTATCAAACTGAACACGCCGCGGGTCTTGATTTAAGAGCAAATCTGGAGACTTCAATAAGCTTGAAACCACTCCAAAGAGCCCTTGTTCCTACAGGATTATTTATAGAAATCCCTGCGGGTTGTGAAGGCCAGGTCAGACCAAGAAGCGGCCTTGCAGCAAAACACGGTATAACAGTACTTAATAGCCCGGGAACCATCGATGCTGATTATCGCGGAGAAGTAAAAGTGATATTGGTCAATTTATCCGAAGACAGTTTTGAAATAAACCATGGAGAAAGAATAGCCCAATTGGTAATTGCTAAACACGAAACCATTGAATGGATCGAAAGTCATGAATTGGCTGAAAGTTCGAGAAGTTCAGGAGGCTTTGGAAGTACAGGAAAATAAAATCTAAAAGAAAATGAGAATAATTATCCCGATGGCAGGAATGGGCAAAAGAATGCGCCCCCATTCATTATTTATACCAAAACCACTCATCCCGGTAGCCGGAAAACCCATAGTGCAACACCTGGTCAAAGACATAGTGAAAATATGCAAGGAAGATGTGGAAGAGATTGCTTTTGTAATCGGTCATTTCGGTGAAGCCGTGGAAAAACAGCTCATTGGAATTGCAGAATCCGTTGGTGCCAAAGGTTCTATTTTTTATCAGGAAGAAGCCCTGGGTACCGCACATGCTATACTCTGTGCCAAAGAAGCACTTAAAGGACATGTTGTTGTCGCATTTGCCGATACACTTTTTAAAGCTGATTTTACCCTGGATACCAATCAGGACGGAATAATATGGGTACAGAAAGTGGAAGATCCAAGGCCTTTTGGTGTAGTTAAAATAAATGATGAAGGCTATATCACAGATTTTGTCGAGAAACCCGAAACCTTTGTTTCAGATCTTGCAATTATTGGCATCTATTATTTTAAGGATGGCGAAAATCTGCGTGATGAACTTCAATATCTGATTGACAACAATATTCTTGATAAAGGAGAATTTCAAATCACAAATGCCCTTGAAAATATGAAAGAGAAGGGCGTAAAAATTAAACCGGGCGAAGTCACTGAATGGCTGGATTGCGGAAATTATCAGGTGACTATCAATACAAATCAGCGCTATTTAACCTATTTAGAGGAAAGAGGGGAAAAACTTCAATCGGATAAAGCAAAAGTTAAAAATTCAGTCATCATTCCTCCGGTTTTAATTGACGATGATGCGGAAATAGAGAACTCTGTGGTAGGTCCTTATGTTTCAATCGGTAAAGGAACTAAAATCAAGAATTCAAGGCTTAGCAATACAATAATTCAAAAGGATTCGAGTATAGTAGATGGGCATATTGCCGATTCCATGATTGGAAACAATGTGGAATTCAAAGGCGATAGCCGTTCCCTTAGTCTGGGTGATTTTACCAGATTGGAATAATGTTTAACCAATAATGCAGAGAAACAATTTTTCGTATTTTTTTATTTGTTTCTTTTGTCTGATTTTGATTTTTGCTAATGGTGCAGAAGCACAAAAACGCAGAAAGAAAAAGGATAAAATAGACAAGATTGACAAAGATTTCAGCGAGGGGGACCTCGATGCCGAAGCGGAATTCTATTTTGTAGAAGCCATGCGGCATTTAATGCTTGAAGACTTTGACAAGGCTCAGAAATACTTTGAAAAAGTTCTTGAAATAAAACCTGATCTGCCCGCGGCCAATTATAAGATCGCAGATTTGTATTTGATGCAAGGTAAGCCAAGGGATGCCCTTCCCTATGCTAAAAAAGCACTGGAATTCGACAATCAGAATAAAGCCTATTATTTGCTCCTTGCTCGTATTTATGAATTCGAACAAGATTTTCAGAAAGCAGCCAATACCCTCAAGGAATTACTTGAGAAAGTAGAGGGTGCCGAAGAGCATTATTTTGATCTTGCCCTGATCCAGACCTATCTGGAAGATTATTCGGGTGCTCTTGAGACCTATGGCAAAATTCAGGAAGTATTTGGCGCATCAGCAGAGGTGATTCAACAAAAACAAAGATTGTTGTTAAAATTAAATCGCTTGGATGAAGCCATTGCTGAAGGTGAAGAATTGATTGAAGTATTTCCCAATGAAAGGGAATACGCCTACGATTTGGTTAAACTTTTACTTTCCAATGATAAAAAGAAAGAGGCACTGAAAAGGTTGAATTCCATTCTGAAGGAAGATCCCGATAACCCAGAGGCACTGATTCTGATGTCAGATGTTTACCGCTCAGAAGAAAAGCTCGATTCGGCAAATTTAATGTTGAACAAGGCCTTCTATAATCAAAGTCTTGATTCGGAAAGCAAAATGGCTATTATTTCTAACCTTATGCGTTTTTCTTATTCTGAAGAAGAAAAAAACAGTCTTTTGAGATTAACAGAAATTCTTACCGAATCCCATCCAGAAGATGGCAGGGTACAAGCATTTCGAGCGGATGTTTTGTTGAATTATCATGAAAAAGAACTCGCCCTTGAAGCGTATAAAAAGGCAATAAAATTAGATGATTCCGAATTACTTATTTGGACCAATATTGTCTTACTGCATTTTGAAATGGAAGAATTCGATTCAGTTACAAATTATGCCTCAAAAGCATTGGAATTATTTCCAAACCAGGGCAGGTTGTGGTTTATGGATGGCTTGGGTTATTATTCTAAAAATGACTTTAAATCTGCCAGAAATAGTCTGGAAATGGCTGAGAAATACATTTTGGACAAAACAGCAATGCGCAGCGATATACTTTCTACACTTGGGGATACCTATAACAGTCTGGAAATGTTTGAAAAATCAGATGCTGTTTACGAAGAAGCATTGAGCATCAATCCCAATAATGAACATGTGCTCAATAATTACAGCTACTATTTATCACTTCGCGAGGAAGATCTCGATAAGGCCGAGGAAATGTGCGAAAAACTAATGCAAATGTCTCCGGATAATAGCACTTATCTCGATACTTATGCCTGGGTCTTATACAAATTGAAAAAATACGATGAGGCCTTAAAATACATTGAAAAAGCCGTAAATGATTCAGAATCGGGTGTAGTGCATGAACATTATGGCGATATTCTCTTTCAACTCGGAAGAAAAGATGAAGCTTTGGAAGCGTGGAAAAAAGCCACTGAATATGAAGATGCTTCTGAAGAAATCGACAGAAAGATCCGGGATCAGAAATTATATGAATAGGATTCACTTAATCATTTTTTTAAGTCTCGCCAGCTTCTTATTTGCCTGTAAGAAAGAAGCCCTTATTTTCGAAAACTTTGAATACGCTCCTAAAAAAATGGATTTCGAATATTTAAAAATCAAATCCAAAATGGAGTATTCCGATGAAAGACAAAATAATAAAGCCACTTTGCACATTCGGGTTCAAAAGGATTCTGTTATTTGGATTTCTGTTCAGCATACGATAGAAGCCTTCAGAATTCTAATTCTTCAGGACAGCGTTCATATGATCGATCGCCTAAAGAAATCCTATTCGGGCATGTCTTATGAAGATCTTAAAAAGAAAATGGGCTTTGAGCTGAATTATAAATTCTTTGAAAGTCTTATTACCGCGAATGTGCCTGATGTAATTTTAGAAGAAGGTAAAAAGCTGGAAAAAGATAACATGACCTATTTAATTCGAAAAGAAGGCTTTTATCAGTTTGAATATTTTGTTTCAAGCTCCATGAGACATATAGAAATGATCAGGGTGACCGAAATTCCATCGAACAACGCGCTCGAGATTGATTATAAGAATTATATAAAAGATGGCGATAATATCTACCCCAATGAAATTATTGCCAAAATGACTTACCTTTCCAACCAGAAACGTTCAAAGTCTGATATTTCAATTGATCACAACAGTTTTGAAATACTTTCTGGAGAGGAGGACCTCAGCTTTCCTTTCAGCATTCCGGATAGATATGTCAGGAACTAAGCTTTTTACCCTCTTATTTTTACTCCTTTTTGTTTTTAACGCATTTGCTCAATCGAGATCAAGCCTTGAAAAACAAAAAAGTGCCAACCAGAGAAGAATTGCAGAAGCAAGCAAAATTTTAAAACAAACCCAAAACAAAAAAAAGGCTACTCTGGGTCAGTTTAGGGCACTCATTAATCAAATCAATCAAAGACAAGCCTTAATAAATACGATTCAGCAGGAATTGGATTACCTGAATGAAGAAATTGCTGAAAATGAAAAAATAATAAACGCTCTTGAAGAGGATTTGAAGTCTTTGAAAAAAGAATATGCAGCCATGCTCTACAATGCTCAAAAAAATAAGGGAGCCTTACAAAAAATAATGTTTCTATTCTCCTCGGGAGATTTCAATGAATTTCGAAGACGATTGCAATATCTCGAGCAATACGCCGAAGCGAGAAAGGCACAGGCCAGGGAAATTGAAAAAGTAAAGGAATACCTCGATGAACAAAATCGAATTCTCATCCAAACAAAAAATCAAAAGGAGGAACTTCTCAATTTAGAAAAAGAAGAATCAGAAAAACTGGAAAAATCCCGAAGGGAACAGCAAAAACTATTAGCTGACCTTGGTAAAAAAGAAAAACAATTGCGTTCTGAATTAAAGAAAAGGAAAGATGATGCTAAACGATTGGAAACGCTCATAAAAAAACTTGTAGAGAAAGAGGTTAAAAAAAGCGCGAGCAAATCAGGTAGAATGGCATTGACGCCAGAAGCGGCACAATTGGCAGCCACTTTTGAGAAAAACAGAAGACAATTGCCCTGGCCGGTTCGCACAGGATTCATTTCAGAAAAATTCGGTGAAAATAATCACCCCGTCTTACGTGGAGTAAAAGTTAAAAATGATGGAATTGATATTCAATCCAGCAAAGGAGAAACTGTCAGAGCTGTTTTTGAAGGGACAGTTTTAACCGTAGCTATTATTCCAGGAAATAATACTGCCGTTATGATCAAGCACGGTAATTATATCACGGTTTACGCAGGTATAAAAAATGTCAAAGTAAAAAAAGGGGACAAAATCAGTACAAAAGATGTTATTGGTGAAGTAGCTACAGATCAGGATGGCACCAGCAAGATGCAATTCCAGATTTGGAGAGATTTTGAAAAACTAAATCCGGAAGATTGGCTGTTTAGAAAATAGCTTTTGGAAATGGATTTAATATCCGTATAACATTTCGTAACTTTGACTATTATTTAGAAATCATGACTACTTTAATAAATATACTTTTGTTTAGCATAGGAGGACCGGAAATAATTCTGATCCTTTTTGTCATCCTTTTACTTTTTGGTGCTAAAAAAATACCCGAACTCGCCAGAGGAATGGGAAAAGGCATTCGGGAATTTAAAGATGCCACGAAAGAAATCAAGGACGAAATTGATGACGCAGGCAAAGAAGCCAGCAAAGACAAATAATCATTGGAAAATTTCCGGAATTTCAGAGCTGTTGGAGATGCTTTAAAAACCGGCAGACTGACGTGCAAAGCGCTTGTAGAATATCATCTTGAGCAAATAAGAAAATATTCTGAGCTTAACGCTTTCCTTGAAGTCTACGAAGATGAAGCAATCAAAAGGGCCGAAGAGATAGATGCCAAATTGGATACAGGTAAGGCGGGTCCGCTTGCCGGTCTGGTTGTGGGATTGAAAGATGTAATCTGTTTAAAAGATCATGGCCTTCAGGCTTCCAGTAAAATTCTCGATGGTTTTAAATCTCAGTTTACGAGTCCTGCCGTTCAAAAACTAATCAATGCCGATGCCATAATAATTGGAAGACAAAACTGCGATGAATTTGCAATGGGCTCTTCCAATGAAAACTCAGCCTTTGGTGAAGTTAAAAATGGTATTGATCCGGAAAGAGTGCCGGGAGGATCTTCGGGGGGATCTGCCGTTGCGGTTCAAATGAATATGTGCCAGGTTTCACTGGGAAGTGATACCGGTGGTTCTGTACGTCAACCGGCTGCATTTTGTGGTGTTGTTGGTTTGAAACCTACTTATTCAAGAATTTCAAGATATGGCCTAATAGCCTACGCCTCCTCTTTTGATACCATAGGAGTAATTTCTAAATCAGTTGAGGATTCTGCCTTGGTCCTTGAATACCTGGCAGGAGCAGATGGAATGGACAGTACGGTCTCTCAAAAAGCGGTGCCGGCTTATTCAAATAATTTAAAAGTAGAAGGAAAGAAAAAAATAGGATTACTGAGAAAGGCCCTAGATTCCGAAGGTGTTCAACCCGAAGTCAAAGAAAAAACGCTTGAGGTGTGTGAAGCACTTAAAAATGCAGGTCACGAAATTGTCAATATAGAATCCCCATTCATGGATTATGCATTGCCTACTTATTATATTTTAACTACAGCCGAAGCGAGCACAAACCTATCCCGATTTGACGGTGTCAAATATGGCTATCGAAGTGAAAATGCCGATACGCTTGAAGAAATGTATAAAAACACGCGTACAGAAGGTTTTGGCGAAGAAGTGAAAAGAAGAATCATGCTCGGAACCTTTGTTTTGAGTGCAAAATACCACGATGCCTATTTTACCAAAGCGCAGAAGGTACGTAGAAAAATAAGAGATTTTCTCTATCAACAATTAGAAGAAGTGGATTTCGTTTTAAATCCGACAACACCCGAAACTGCTTTTAAGATAGGGGAGAAAACGGATGATGTATTGAGCTTGTATTTAGCTGACTTATTTACCGTGCAAGCTTCTGTTGCAGGTTTACCGGCTATTTCCATTCCCTATGGTGAAGACAAAAAAGGCTTGCCCATTGGAATTCAAATTATGGGAAAAGCATTTGATGAAACCAATTTACTCGCTTTTTCGAATTATATTGAGAATGAAATCAATGAAAAAGTACTTCCTTAACATAGCACTGACCTTATTTGTAGGACTTCTTATTATACCAGAATCCTATTCAGAAGTACCCCTGGTCCTTTGTCAGAATGAATACCTCAACCTGGATGAAGATCTTTTGGTAGACAGGTTATCCTGTATAGAAAATCTTGTACCCCTTCCTTACAACAGGAGAGTAAGTGGCTTTATCGATTATTTTATTCGCCGCGACAGGGCTTACACCCAGGCGGTCATGAATGCTCAGGAATTGTACTTCCCCATTTTTGAAGAAGCATTAGAAAGACACGGACTTCCGGATGAGTTAAAATACCTCGCCATTGTGGAGTCGGGCTTAAATCCCAAAGCTGTTTCACCGGCTTATGCAGTGGGTTTGTGGCAGTTTATGAACAGCACGGGAAGGAGTTATGGACTAAAAGCGGATATTCTAATTGACGATCGTATGGATCCCTTTCTAGCCACAGAAGCAGCCTGTAAATATTTAAAATTTCTACATGGTATGTTTAATGACTGGCCCCTGGCTTTGGCAGCCTACAATTGCGGTCCGGGAAATGTGAGAAGAGCAATCAGACGTTCAGGTTATAAAAAAGACTTTTGGGAAGTATATCGCTATTTGCCCAGAGAAACACGTTCTTACGTACCGCAATTTATCGCCATTACTTATGTATTCAATTATGCAGAAGAGCATATGTTGTTCCCGGATAATAGCCAGTATTTTCCTGAGTATAAAGAAATCGTCGTCAATCAGAATTTGAGTTTAAATGCATTAGCCGCGGAATTGGGCCTTTGTATTGATGACTTAAGAAA
The DNA here is from genome assembly GCA_040218795.1 of Cytophagales bacterium. Taxonomy (GTDB): domain Bacteria; phylum Bacteroidota; class Bacteroidia; order Cytophagales; family CCMP332; genus CCMP332. Next base: position 468,406 of record JAVJQT010000010.1, read on the forward strand.
GTTAAATCCCCAATTGAAAAAGGATGTTGTGCCGATGCATAGAAAAGAATATAGCTTTAGAATTCCGGCAATAGCCTATGAAAAATTTGAATCCAATTCTGAACTTATCTTAAAAAATTCGGAGAAATTAACAGAAGAAGAAATCGTATTAATTGCACAAGTTGATCGCTTGAGTCCATTTGGAAAGGAAAAACACTATCATAAAGTGAGAAGCGGAGATGTTTTGGGCATCATTGCCGAAAAATACCATGTGAGAGTTTCAGATATAAAACGTTGGAACAATTTGCATTCGAACACCATACGCGTTGGCCAGAATTTAGTGATTTGGAAAGTTCCAGGCTATGTCCCTGCCAGCACCACTCAATATGCAAAGACGATTCAACCTAAAAGTCCTATTCCCGCAGACAAAGTTTATCTAGTCAAATACGGTGATACACTTTGGGACATTTCGAGAAAATTTGAGGGATTAAGTATTGAGAAAATTAAAAAGCTCAACAACCTCAGCAGCAATACCATTAAGCCGGGTATGAAACTTCGCATTGGCTGATCAATCATTACTTCCGGTATATACAAGATCACAACTTGCATTGAGAAATGGACAAGACAAAGAAGATGTATGGATCGCCTATAAGGGGAAAATTTACGATGTCAGCCGATCCAAACTTTGGAGAAAAGGAATGCACTATGAACATTGGGCCGGTCAGGATTTGACGCATGAATTACCGGATGCTCCCCATAATGCCAATGTATTTGACAAGTTTGAAATTATTGGGGTCTTAGATGATTTTACTCCGAATACTTAGGATCGTATCCTTCATCTCCGAACAGATAGAGAAAAATCACGCGGCTGTATTTAAAATTATAGGGAAATATTAGCAAGACTGCTGCAGAAATAATGCTGATATATACCCAGGCAGGGGGATCGTTTAATAAAAAGAATACACTAAATCCGACGACCAGAAATAAACCCGTGGATATCCCATAGCTGATATACATCCCTCCGTAAAAGAACCCTGTTTCCTTTTCATACCTCAAGCCGCAATGAGGACATGTTTTATGCATTGCCGTAAGACTGAAAGGATTTAATATGTGTTTTTTATGGATGTCGCCTTTTCTGCAACGGGGACATTTTCCTAGAGCGATGGCCTGTAGTGCATTTAATTTTACCATACGGCAAAGATAAGCTGGGTCAATTAAGATTAAAAATTGAATGGCAGTTATTTTAAGTAATCTCATTTTTGAGGCAATCGCTTAAATATCAATTATTTCGATCAACAGAGCAGTAAGGCAATTGATTGACCCATAATTAAGAAATTTCATTTCTCAATTGTAATCTTTTCATACAATGAAATAAACACGCCTCGCTTCTCGAAAGATTGAACAAGTTTAAAATTACTTTTCAATTGTTGTATTTCATTATCATCAAAATTATTGTAGATGTTTGAATAGAGCACGTATTTATTGGAATCCAGATTTAGATATTGATGTCTTTCCCGGCTTTCGTTTAATTCCATAAATCGTCTTTCGGAAACATTGGGAAATTCAGATGCCACTTCCGAATAGTCAATATTCTTCTTCATTAAATAGGCATTCATTTTCTCTCGTAATTCGTAATAGGGCCAATGCGCCAAACTTGCATCCCAACCCTTTGCAATACCTTCGGGATATATCCAGAAATTCCCTGACAGTAAGGCGCCGAGAACAACTACGTAAATGATATTTCGCACTTTGTTATTCTTTACAAATACAAACAACATGTAAAGAAAGCCAAGCAACAATATCAGATATAATGGTAACAGGTAACGGTGTGCACTTAGATATTTGTAAGTCGTAAAGCTGTATCCCAAACAGATGGTCAGGGATAGAGCGATAAAAATCAAATATTTGAACTTCTGATGTAGTTTTATTTTGCCTACACGAGTAAGCATAATTAATGCGATTGCAATTACAACAAATACTCTACCGAAATCAATTATTCGCCAGACCATTATGCCGATATTGTATATAAAACCTTCAAATCCCACTCTTTCAAAACTTCCCATCCAGGGAGATTCAGGATGATAAGCGAGCCATCCTTTTTCTGCATAGTGAAATAGGAAATAAGGCAATATTCCAATGACGGCCGGCCAATATGCCAATGAAATTTTCAGTAACGAAGAAAAACTTAATCTCTTTCCATCACAGGCATTTAAATACATATCGAATAACAAAAGTGAAAAGGCTACCATCAAACCGCGCATTGAAATCAAAAAGAGGCCGATGAGTCCTAAAGCAATTAGAAATCGATGGTTTTTAAGTATTCCATTAAGCATTAGTAAAAAGCAAAAAACCAATACTATATCAGGACTGACAAGTACCGACTGACCTAATAGGGTAGGATCTGCCAAAAACACTATAAGTGAAAGGATGGCATAAGGTTTGGGAATAAAATACCTAATCAGCACATTGCTCTGCCAGACAATTCCCAATAAAAATGGCAAGATTGCTAAATGTGAAACCCATAGCGTTTTGCCCAATATTTTCCACCAAATAGCCAGGTAAAAGCCAAAAGCGGGTATATGACCACTGTCTATATTATCCGGTAATAAAGTCTTATCAAGTCCATTCTCAAAAAAATGATAGGCTTGCATGCTGGCCAATTGGACAGTATCCCAAAAAAATATATGATTAAGTGATAAAAGCGTTAAAACCAGAAATAAACAATAAAACGGAATTAACGGAAAATGTTTTTCAACAGAGCTCAACATCCTTTATTTTCTATTGGTAAAGCTCAGGGTGTTCCAATTTCATTTTTGCAGCGTATGAACAAACGGGGACCACTTCCAGATTTTTTTCTTTAGCATAGTTAACTACTTCTTTTATGAGTTTTTTACCAAAGCCCCGGCCGCTGTATTCCGGAGAGACAGAAGTATGTTTTATAACCAACCTGTCGTCAAAAGGAATATCATAAGATAATTCCCCCAATACCTCGCCATCATCAGAAATTTCAAATCGCGAGTAAACTTCATCTATTACATTATTTATTTCCATAACTAAGCAAATAAACAGGATTAAGTTTAATCAATATTTTATTCATCGATAGAATATTGTATATAGTTTCTCCATTTTTCAAGCAATTCCTGAAAGTTCCCTGGCAATTCCGAGTCCAATTGTAGGAACTTCTTAGTCGATGGGTGCACAAAACCCAGGGTCTTGGCATGTAGTGCTTGTGCGGGCATTAGTTTGAAACAGTTTTCGATAAATTGCTTGTATTTAGAAAATCTCGTGCCCTTCAGGATTTTATCCCCGCCATATTCGAAATCTCCAAATAGTGGATGCCCGATGGCCTGGAAATGCACTCTGATCTGATGCGTTCTTCCTGTCTCCAAATTACATTTTACCAAAGTCACATATCTGAACCGTTCAATTATTTCATAGTGCGTAACCGACCATTTGCCTTTCTCTTCTTCATCGAACAGGCTGCGAATTTTTCGATCTTTTAGACTTCTTCCAATATATCCGCTAATGGTTCCTTTTTCTTCTCCGGGTTCTCCCCATACCAATGCGTAATAGGTTCTTTCTGTTTTTTTATCAAAAAATTGTTTGGCCAAATGAGATTGTGCCAATTCATTTTTCGCTATCAATAAAAGACCCGAAGTATTTTTATCAATTCTGTGTACAAGTCCGGGTCTGGGCGCATTATCACTGGCTTTTGGCAATGATCCCAAATGAAACATCAAGGCATTGATCAATGTACCGTCCCAGTTGCCTATGGCTGGATGAACAACCATTCCGGCTTTTTTATTAACAACCAATAGATCATCATCCTCATATATAATGTCTATAGGAATATCTTGTGGAATGATATCGGTATTTTTTGGGGGTTCCGGCAAGGTTACAATGACTTCATCACCGGGTTTAATTTTATAATTGGGTTTAACCGAATTGCCATTAACCAAAACCAAACCAGCCTTTATCCCATTTTGTAATCTTGTCCTTGTTACATTGTTGAGTCGATCCATGAGAAATTTATCAATTCGAAGCAGGGATTGATTTGCATCGGCTATCACCCGATATTTTTCATATACCAACTCTTCTTCTTCTTCAGATTTGTTATTCTCGGGATCAGAATTCATATTGCAAAGTATGGAATTGTTCGACAGCAGCACAAATATCCCTATTCAAAGAATACAATTTCCTGAAATTAAGGTGGGACCTTCCTTTTTTATTAAAAGACTTGATTTAATTGATCCTATATATGGGGGAAATAAAATATTCAAACTGAAATATCATATTGCCAAGATTCAAAAAGAGAATATTGGGGCAGTTCTAAGTTTTGGCGGTCCTTTTTCAAATCATTTGTTTGCACTGGCCGGACTATGTCAAAAATTGGAAATCCCATGTTACGGAATTGTCCGTGGCTTTGAACACTACAGAGAAAATCCAAATCTCCAATTTTGCATTAAGGCAGGTATGCACATATTTTTTCTATCCCCACACTATTTTAATTCCTCTTTGGAGCGAAAAAAAATTATTGAAGAAATCCAAAACGAAAAAGGCAGGATTCATATAATTCCTGAAGGTGGTACAGATGAACTAGGCGTAAAAGGTGCTTCCGAAATGCTATCGGAAAATGAACTCAACTTTGATTATTACTGTATCGGGGTTGGAAGCGGTGGGAGCATTTCAGGTTTAATAAGAAAAACCAATGGAAACGGCCAGGTTTTAGGTTTTTCAGCCTTAAAAAACGGGCAATACCTCGAAGAATCAATAAATTCCTATACTAAGAATTATCCAAAAAGCTGGAAGTTGTTTCATGACTATCATTTTGGTGGCTTCGCAAAGCAAAATAAGACCTTAAAAGACTTTGAGAGTACATTTGAAGCAAATAACGACCTTGAAATCGATCCTGTTTATCAGTCGAAAATGCTATTTGGATTAGAGGATTTAACAAAAAAACACTATTTTTCCATTAAGGATAAAGTACTAATTATCCATACAGGTGGCTTACAGGCAAAAAATGGCTTTGAATACATGGCCAAAAAGTAAACTAGAAAATTGAATTATGGGTAGTCGTTTTCTTATTAGAATTTTTCCCTGGCTTCTCTCCATTTTATTAGTAGGAGGAATCTACTGGATGCTAGAAAATAAAATGGAAAAAGACCTTGAAGAAGCCAAGCTTACTTTAAAACAAAAAAATGTAGAAGAGCTCATAATGAATTTGGGGAAACTCGAGTTGATGCACTATAAATTTAAGGATGTGATTTTTTACGAAACATTGGAGCCCTATATCGAAAAGAAATATTCTATCCCCGGCGATGAACCAGTAGCAATTGTACAAGGGACTGCATTTGCCGGAATTGACTTTACCAAAGTAAGCCCTGAAGATTTTCAAATAGGAACCGACTCGGTTATGACGCTTGTAGTTCCTTATCCAAGTCAGTTTAGCTATACTTTATCCGATGACATTCGAATAATTACCAAAAGCAAGATCGAGAAAGAATTAATTATAAATGCAATAAGCAAAATGGTTAAATCCCATGATGCGGAGGCCATTCAACCTCTGGAGTTGGAGATTAAAGAAGATCACATTTTGATGATTCTTGAACCTGTTCTTGAAAACCTGACCAATGAGGACGTAGAAATACGATTTGTTAAGAAAGATTAATACTTTTTTAAAAATTCGCTAATCATAGTACTCTCATAGCCTCTGCCGTACAAAAATCTAAAGAGCTTGGCTTTCTTTTCAAAAATCGATTTTGCTTTTAAACTTTCCCATTTGCGATTTGCTATTTCCTCAAAGCGCGTTTTGTAGCTTTCATCAAATAAATCGTCCAACAAACCTTTGAAGAGATCTTCGCTAATTTTTCTGATTTTCAGCTCTCTTTCAATCCTTTTGATCCCCCATTTCTTAATGTGAAATTTTCCATTGACAAAAGCTTTGACAAAACGCTTTTCATTCAAATAGCCACTTTCTTCGAGTTTATCGATATAGTTCTTCTGAGCTTCTTTTTCTGTCACACCCAGTAAATGGCATTTTTTGTATATATCAAAGCGACAGCGCTCCTGGTAATCGCAATATCTGAGAAGTTTATCGAATACCTGCTCTTCGTTTAAGTCTCCGGGATTATACCTTTTTGCCATTAAGGCAAATATCACAATTTTGGCTTGGCATAGGGCAGTCTCTCGATCAATTTAGTTTCATGATAGGCATCGAGCCCCGAACCACTCAAAATACCCATGTTCTCAAGATTTATATATCCATCCATTTCAATGCATGATTCCGGCAAATAGATATTTTGAATTTCAGCAATAATAAGGTGTGTACCATTACTTTTAATATCGTATGATTCCCTGAACATCATTTCAATTTTCAAAGAAGATTCTTTTACAAAAGGAACCTGGCAATCTCCCATAAATTGCATACTAAGCCCTGCAGCTTCAAATTCTGAGGTCGATTTATCATAACGGGCAGCTGTCTGATGCGCTTTGTGGTAAATGGTTTTATCCACAGAGTTGAGCGTAAAAAGTTTTATCTCTTTTATATTTTCAAAACTGTGTCTTTCGACTGTATCCGGCCGTGAGATCAAGCCTAGCAAGGGTGGATTGGCCCCGATATGAATCACAGAATTAAATATGGCCAAATTTGAATCGCCCTGTTTATTTATTGTCCCGATTAAAAAAAGCGACTTAAAGCCGCTTAAAGAGTTGACAAACTGCGTTCTATAACGCTTGTCCATGCATTCAATATCAACATGATTAATATTCATATTACAGGGGTCTGGTTGATGACATTCCTCCATCAAGATGTAAAATTTGTCCGGTCATCCATTTTGATTTTTCACCTAATAAATATTCGATGGCATTAGTAATATCTTCTACAGTACCTATTTTCTTTAAAGGGTGACGGTCTTCACTTGCTTTTCTTTTGTCGTCATTGCTTAAAAGCTTTTCTGCAAGCGGTGTATCTGTGATTGAAGGAGCGATAGCATTGACTCTTATTTTAGGGGCGAATTCTGCAGCGAGAGTTCTTGTAAGACCTTCGATTGCTCCTTTTGCACTGGCTATGCTAGCGTGAAAAGGCATTCCGTTTTGAACGGCCACCGTTGAGAAGAGCACTATAGAGGCCTGATCTGATTTTTTTAAAACTTTTAATGATTGCTGAATGGCCTTCACCGCTCCGAAATAATTAATGTTCATTTCTTCCTGAAACTCCTCTGCTTTTATTCTGTGAAATGGCTTGAGGTTAATGGTTCCCGGACAATAAATCAACCCATCCAACTGATCGGGAATAATTTCCAATTCAGAATCCGAGTTGGCATCCCATTGTTGAGAAGCATCCACCTCAATTTCGAGTGATTTTTTATTATGAGTGGCGAAAATACTGTGTCCTTCTTCTTTTAATTTTCTGGCAATCCCCTCACCTATTCCGGAACTGGCGCCAATGATTAAATAATTTGACATTTTATGCTTTATTTATCTATAAACAGCGCTCGGCCTCACTTGTTTATAAAATCTTTATATCGAATTTTGAACACGTGTTTTTTTTCTCAAAGCTTTTGCAGATTATTGCCATATGACCTACCAGCAGTTAAAAGATGAAATTTTAAGAAAAGGCAGTTTTTTAAGTGTCGGCCTTGATCCTGACCTCGGTAAAATTCCCCCACATCTTTTGGATGCATCTGACCCAATATTTGAGTTTAACAAAGCAATAATTGAAGCTACAAAAGATTATTGCGTGGCCTATAAGCCAAATATCGCATTTTATGAGTCTCTGGGTTCTAAAGGTTGGGAAAGCCTTGAAAAAACGCTTGAGATTATCCCCGATAATATTTTTAAAATAGCGGATGCCAAACGCGGCGACATTGGTAATACGAGTAAATTATACGCCAAGGCATTTTTTGAGCAAATGAATTTTGACGCCATCACCCTGGCGCCTTATATGGGCGAAGATTCGATCAGGCCTTTTATGGAATACGACAATAAGTGGGTCATCATTTTAGGATTGACTTCAAACAAAGGCAGTGAAGATTTTCAAATGATCAAGGCTCATGACCAAAGGTATTATTTTGAACATGTAATAGAAGAATGTTCCAAATGGGGTACAAATCAGAATACGATGTTCGTTACAGGCGCAACCAAAGCAGAATACATGCAAAAAGTAAGGACGCTTATCCCAAATCATTTTTTATTGGTTCCGGGAGTCGGTGCGCAAGGTGGAAGTCTTGACGAAGTCGTAAAATTTGGAATGAATGATGATGTGGGATTACTCGTAAATTCATCCAGAGGAATTATTTATGCTTCCAATGGAGCAGATTTTGCTCAAATGGCTAAAAGTGAGAGTAAGCATCTTCAGGAAGAGATGGCCGATTATCTGGAATAATTTAAATCCCTCCCCAGGCTTTTCTCAATTCCAATTGCGCGGGACTTGGATCCTTCATGGGTTCCAAAACATGATAATTGATTTTTTTAATTTCAACTGCGCTTCCAATTAAATCGTATTCCTTTTCTTTTCCTTTTTTATTATATCGAACAACTGTAAATTTCAACTCATCCCCCGCTTTCAGGCCGCTTTTAAGTTGAGTAATCACTTTATTGAAATTGCTGCCATTGATTAGTATGCCATTGATTCGAATAATTTCATCTCCTTCTTCAAAACCTATTTCTTTTCCAAAATCATTTAATTTATCAGTTGATCTAACGAGGATTCTGTCTTTCTCGGCATTGTAGCCCAGACCCACATCTCCAAAAGTAATTTCAGTACTTTGCAAACTGTCATAATAATTTACACCGATCATTTCAAGAATTTCCTTCAGAGGCAGTGGCTCATTTCCATCAACGTGATTCTGGAAAAAATCTTCGATCTGTGGGTAGGTGACCATTTCAATACGGTCAAATAACTCTTCATCTTTAAAAGCTTCGTCCTTCCCATAAATGTTACTGAGATCCTTCATCATATTTTGAGTTCCGTATTCCCCTTCAGAATAAACGCGAAGTTTTAAGTCAAGACATAAACCTATCAGCGCTCCTTTGAAATACACATTGGGATATTCTTTTTTATATTCATCAAGGCAACCTTCACTCATCCTTGTAAATGCTAATGTGTCATTAAAAGATCTTTTTGATACTCTGATTTTTGATCTTATCAATCGCAAATAGTCCTCAAAACTTATAAGTCCTTCTTTCAATTGTACATGGCCGGCTGCATATTCAGTTAATCCTTCATACAACCACAAATGCTCGGACATCTGAGGGTTCTGGAAATCAAAATTGTGTATTTCTTCCGAGTGAATCGTAAGCGGTGTGATCACATGAAAAAATTCATGGGCAGTGACATCTATAATGCCCTGAGCTATTTTATCAGCACTTTGCTCGCGCATCGAAAGCACAGTTGAATAGGAATGTTCCAATGCTCCTGAACCTTTTGAAAGAGGTATTTTGTCAAAAAGATAAATTAGAATAACATATTTATCGACCGGTAAATCTCCACCCAAATACTGCGCCTGAGCATTCAAAATTTGAGAGATTTGCTGCATCACTTCTTCCGCGCTAATTATTTTATTGGGCGAGTACACGGATACCACTACTTCCGTTTTTCCCAGGTAAATTGAAGCGGTATCAGGGATGGTATACATGATGGGAGAATCGATCAATTCATAATAATCAACGGATAGAAAACGATCGGACTTTGCTGATGTCATTAGTTGTTGCAATGGCGTTGCACCATAAAATCCTTCAGGCTTGACAATTTCCAAATCAAAAGCTCGCCGTTTTAAACCCTCCAGGTATCCAAAAATTCCAAAGGTATTTAAGAGATAGTTTTCGCCTTCTTCGATATTTGTTCCCGCCGGCTCAAAAATGACGGTATCCTTTTCAGTATCGTAACTGTCTTCAACCCAATAATTAATACTGTGCAAACGTTGTGCATCATTTATTTGCCAGCGATTTGGGCTTAATCGCCTGATTGGCATGGCCATTCCTTTTTCATCAAAAGCAGCAAAATCATTGACAAACCGGCCAAAATCATAAATACTGTAAGTTCCAGGAACAATTTTTGGAAATTGAAATTCAATGCTGTCGCCATAATTATGAATTGGAACAATCAATTCTACCTTGAGCATATCGTTTTTCACATTGACAAGATCAACTTTGTATTGATAAGCTTTGTTTTTGTTATCCGCATGGGAAGTCAGATGAAAACTTAATGCAGTCAGAAGAAAAGCATATATGTATTTAGGCATGGAATTCAGGTTAATGAATTTCAAAAATAAACAGATTTGCCCCATTGAGGGGCAAATAAATTATTAATATGTAATTCTGATTAGAGCAGGGCTTTTTCTTTCACATTTTCAGTAACCACCTGGCCATCGAATAAGTGTATAATACGATGTGCGTACTCTGCATCTGAAGGCGAGTGCGTCACCATTATAATTGTTGTCCCTGCTTCATTGAGTGAAGAAAGCATGGACATCACTTCCTGCCCGTGAGTAGAGTCGAGATTACCGGTTGGCTCATCGGCCAATATTAATTTTGGTTTTGCAATTACTGCCCTCGCCACAGCCACTCTTTGCTGCTGGCCACCGGAAAGTTGTTGTGGGAAATGGTTTTCTCTGTGACGTATCTGCATTTGTTCCATCACTTCGGTAACCCTTTGCTTTCTTTCCTGACTTGGTATCTTAAGATAAATCAAGGGCAATTCAATGTTTTCAAAAACAGTCAATTCGTCTATGAGGTTAAAACTTTGAAAAACAAATCCGATATTGGATTTACGCATATCTGCTCTTTGTCTTTCAGAAAAACCTGAAACTTCCTTGTCTGCAAAATGGAATTCTCCACCGCTGGGATTGTCAAGTAATCCCAAAATATTTAAAAGTGTTGATTTTCCACATCCCGAAGGACCCATAATCGCCACGAATTCTCCTTCTTTTATTTCTATGTTTACCTGATCCAAAGCTGTGGTTTCCACATCTTCAGTTCGGTAGACCTTTGTTAGATTTACTGTTTTGATCATTGCACTATAAGTTTAATTATTCCTTTATTATCAATTTATCAATATTATCATATCCCTCATACGAAGATACAATTACCTTTTCACCTTCAATTAAGCCATCTAATACTTCATAATAGCGTGAATTTTGACGACCTGTACGAATTTTTCTTTTAACGGCTTCATTTGATGATTCGTCGAAGACAAAAATCCAATTTCCACCGGTTTGTTGGAAGAATCCTCCGCGAGGAATTAAGAGCGCCTTAGAAGGATCACTTAATTCTAATCGGATTTGAGTGGTCTGTCCTCTTCTAATTTGATCGGGATAATCTTTTACAAATTTCATATCCACTCTGAACTGACCATTTGTTACTTCGGGATAAACCCGTGTAATCTCCAATTCATGTCTTGCTCCGGCAAAATCAAAATAACCCTTCAAGCCTGGGAAAACCCTTGATACGTAATGTTCATCAATAAGAGCACGTACTTTAAATGAATTGATATCATCAATTTGACCAATATTCTGACCGGGATCAACGGATTCCCCAACTTCCTGGTCGATTGAACTTATCAATCCTGAAATAGGAGCAATAATCAAAAGATTACTCAAATTTTCCCTGTTGAATTCTAAATTTCGCATTGTTTGAGAAAGGGTTCGTTCCAACTGGTTTATTTGCGCTACCATATTTATTGAATCAATTCGTTGAGATTCAATTTCAATCATTCTTTGTTTTTTTAATCGCTCATAATCCCATTTAGACTGAAGAAATTCCTGTTCCGACAATACTTTTTCTTCATACAATTCCTTGTTTCTTTTATAGATGTCTTCAGCTCTGGCAAGATTGTAATTGATATCGTTTAAAGACCTTTTTAATCTAAATCGGTTTTGTTGAAGACTAAGCCTGGTGCTTTGCAAATTGTTAATTAAATCGGAAGCCCGTGTTTCCTGTTCAAGAAAAGACATCATCATGTTATGATTTGTCAATTTTAGAATCGTATCTCCTTCTTTTATGCTCGTTCCGCCAATAGTATATTTTTTTTCTACTCTCCCTCCTTCTATGGCATCGAGAGTTACAGTGCGGATGGGTTGTATGGTGCCATCGATTGGAATGTAATCTATATAGTCACCAAAGCTTACTTCTGCAATGCTGATTCGCTCTTTATCGATATTGAGTTTACGCGACCCATCGGCAATAATTAGATTATAGGCAATAAATAAAATGAGCAATGCTGATCCCAGCCATATCGCGATTTTCTTTGGTGGCCACTTTTTCTTTTCAATCTTTCGATCCATCGTATCCCTACTAAGTTTTCATTTCAATGCCAATAAAGATGCCAAACTTAAAAATTGCTCAAATTCCAATATTTAAAGCCCATTCATCATTATCCAATTTATATGAGCTTACTTTTAGCCCATTTATTGTTCGTAATCGAACATCTGCTGTCCGTTAAAATACGCCTGTTTGCCCCCATTATGCAAAAAAACTTATTTAAATCTGCTAAACTAAGTTCAAAATTTTGGCATGCGCTTTGGAGCATAATTACCGAGGTCAAAATTAAATTATTATGTTACGTTTAAAATTTTCAATACTCCTATTGGCAATATTATTTACAAATATTGCATATGCAAGCGGAACTGAAAACAGGGAATCCAAGGCTCCTTTAAGTTTAGAAGCAAGTGATTTACAAATTTCAGTTTTTCAAAATACAGAAGATCATCGTTATATCGTAAGCTTTAAAAATGAAACCGAAAAACCGGTGGCACTCAATCTGAAAGACAAGGAAGGTAAAAGTATTTATACAGAAATGGTTAAAGGCAAAGGCATTTACAACAAGCGCTTTGATTTAATCAATCTCGTAGATGGAGAATATACGGTTACGGTTGGTAATGAAATTAGCAGTTTGGTCAAGGAACTTGTCATTAAATGAGCAAATACATGTTTGAATAAAAAGTCGGATAGAATCCGACTTTTTTTATGCTTTATATTTTAGAGTCATTAGATTTATACTATGATCGGTTATTTCGAATATCAAAGCCTACAGAACAAAAAAATGCATTTGCAAAATCTTGTTGCCTTGGCTGAAGCAGATGGAAAACTTCACGCCGATGAAATAGACTTGCTTAATAAAATTGGCAAACACTACGGCCTAAAGAAAAACCAAATCCTCGAAATTTTCAGGGAACAAAAAAATGCCGAACAAAAAATTCCTGTAAATTTTGATCAAAAAATAAACCAGCTATTTGAGATGGTCAAATTAATGATGGTGGATAATATCGTGGATGAAAAGGAAATGGAAATAGCCACCGAAATGGCGGAAAATCTGAAATTTAAAAATGAGGTCATTCAAAAACTCATTGAATTAAATCAAAAGAAATCTTTGAGCATGTGGGAATGGGAAGAGTTTAAAACAAGGGCCCTCGAAGATTATTTAGGCTGATTATAAAAATTTAAAAGCACAAGCATATTCACAAGAATGAAATTTTGGATTTGCTTGAAAAAGAAAAATAGAGAAGATAAACTTCCGAATTATTTTGGCGATGAAAATCTTTGATTGCTTATAAATTCTTCATCTGTCAGGCTGTTTAAAAAAGCAATGATATCTCTCTTTTCTTCCTCGGAAAGTGGTATTCCATAGCTTCCGTCTTCATTTTTAAAATGTTCGTCGAGGCTTGGAGAATATTTTACCTGAGTACTGTAGTGCTTGAGAACTTCTTCAAGACTTTCAAACCTTCCATCGTGCATATAGGGTGCTGTAAGAGCTATATTCCTAAGTGTTGGTGTTTTATACTTTCCCAGATCAGCAGAATCAAAAGTGATCCGATATCTGCCGGTAAAAATAAATTCATTTGAAATATCATTCCAGGAACTATCTATACCGTTATTATGAAAAGCATTATCGGTAAATAAAAATCCAGAATGACAACTGCTGCAATGCTCTTCATACAATGATAATCCATTAAGCTCCTGCATGGAAAAAGTGACCCCATCTTCATTTCGAATATATTTATCGTATCTGGAATCTCCCGAAATTAGAGTTCTTTGAAATTGCGCAAGGGCTTTTAAAACCTGTGTGAGTTCTATATCACCAGGCCCAAAGGCATTTTGAAAAAACAGTGGGTATTCTGAATCTTCATTTAGCTCTTTAACCAGTTCAACAATATCCTGATTCATTTCATCGGGATGACCAATTGGACCTAATGCCAAAGACTCAATATTTTTTGCTCCCCCTTCCCAAAACAATCCGGGCATCCATGCCAGATTAATTAAAGCGGGCGTATGACGCAATAAGGCTTCACCACTGACTCCTCTCCTTGTCAGTGCATCACCATCAGTAAATGCCTTACTTTGAATATGACAAGAGGCACAGGAAACCTGATTATTTCCCGAGAGAATTGGGTCGTAAAACAACAGCCTGCCCAATTCAATTTTTTCTTTTGAGAATTCATTGCTTTCGGGTACAGGAAGGTCCTCAAAATTGGAAGGAACCTCCACCACAAAAATTTCTTCCTGTGGCAGAGGTTCATTATTTTCCCGACATGAAAAAATGATCAATGCCAGGATAAAAATTCCAATATGATTTAAATACTTATTCACTCAGCGTGATGAAACATAAACATATTAGAGATGTTTTCATTCATTCTATTCCAGGCCGGCTCCTCAGTGAAAAACATCCATATACCATCCTTTTCGCCTAATTGAATTGCATTTGGTTGCTCAAACATATTTTTGACAGAAACCATGAAATGCGCAATGTGATCACCACCTTCTGTCACTACCAAATTTGCCGATAATGGAATTTCTTTTTTAATATAATAGGCATTTAGACCGGTATGAATCCTTAAAGGCTGATAATTAGAGCTATCTCCTTCATAATACGTTCCATCTAACCTTAAAAACTTGTAGCCAGTGTTCCATGCCCAAAACATACCGTTGGATAAACTTAATTCCCCCTTTCCCGATCCCAGGGTATCATTATTTGCCGGATCTACGCCAAGCGCAAATTGCAGCCTGGTATATGTTCCACTTGGAACTTCATCAAAAACGATCATTTCACGTGTATTATCAGCTGTTTTTTCTACCAAATAATAACCGTCCTCATCCTGATAGGCCGTATCGTTTCCATTAAAAAGTATAAAATTAGAAATCCAATATCTTATACTCGAAACGGTAATACTGTCTCCGGAGGAAGTGGTATATACTTCATCCAATTCTATGTCAATACCGGCTGTTGCGTCAAAATAATTTTCGAAGTGTATGGTCAATTTACCTGTCCCTTCCACATTATTTGGGTCCGGTGTATTTGCATCATCATCGTCACCGCATGATACAATTGTGAATGCCATGCCTAAACTTAAGAGCACAGCAAAAATGCTTTTTAGAGATTTCATTTTCTATATTTTAAAGTTTGTAAATAATTGCCGGCTTTGGAAAAGCCAAAGAGATAAACGACTTAATCAAGCGTATTTGGGAGGCGGGCAATCTACTTCAAGAAATGGATCCTTGGATATTTTCTCACAATTTGAAATAAAATATGATTTTACAAGAATTTCTTTGCCCGGATTAAATATGATTTCTTCTGTTTCATTCTGGAAAAAAGCAAAGCTCAATACCGGGCTGAATACCGCTTTCTTTTCGGCTTCTTTTTCAGTTTCAGCTTTAAGCTTTTTCATCAAATAACATTGTCCATTACAATCAGAATCAGGGTTAAAACGATTTACACATAAATTATCGGCTATATAATCCCTGTTAAAATCAAAATGTACTTTTATAAAGGTCAGATTTATGCTGTGAACCAGCATTGCTGCTAAAAAGAAAAATGGCAATATGGTTTTTGACCATTTCAATTATTCAATCGATGTAATTACAATCATCTCATTACCATAATTTTCTGAGATTAATGAAGCATTTGGACCACCCATTATATTTCTGTTATTGGATTCTTTTAGTGAAAGCACATTGGGCTCGGTGTAAATTTTTTCCAAATCAACATTAAAATTGATGCTTCCTGCATTTTCTGATTGCAAGATTAATGTATCTGAAAAACTAAATTGCGGTATTTCCAGATTAATCATATCACCTATGTGAGCGACCAATCCGGTGGAATTATTAGGAGTTGTGAGATTAGAAGAAAAATACCTTCCTTCCAGTAATAAAAACTTATAACCGGTATTCCAATCCCAGTACATGCCTTCCTGTTGAAACAGAATTGGAAAACTCTCCGGTTTGAAATTCATGGCAGAATCCATTCCGATGTGAAATTCAAGGGATGAATAATTGCCAATAGGGACTTCTTCAATGGTTAATTGAAAATTAGAAGCACCGTTGGAAGCTTTAACGAGATAATAACCCTCCTCATCAATCCATGCGCCACCTTCAGATTTTTTTAAAGTCAAATTACTTAAAATGAACTTGAACTGATCAATGCTCACCGTATCCTCATTGCCCAGTACATATCTTCCGGTCCCAAGCTCTATTGCCTCAGTACCAAGTTTAAACTCAAAATTTAAAACAAGGTCTGTAGTAGCTTGCGGTACAACTGCAGGGTCATCGTCATTATCACATGAAATAATTATGAATGAAGACAGGATGATTAGTGCAAAAAGATGTTTCATTCTTCTAAAAATGGATTGGTAAACCGCGGATCATTAACTAATTCATTATCAGTAAGTGTTTTTAGAAAAGCAATAATTGCCGACTTTTCACTTTCCGTAAGACCCAATTGAATGGTTTTCCCATCGGGGCTATAAATAATATTTCCGTTGGGATCATTGCTTACTTCCATAAGCGTGCTTAGTGTGGTACTGACCTGAACATGTTCATTGTAATGATCTAATACCTCTTCCAAGGTATTAAACCGACCATCGTGCATGTAAGGAGCAGTTAATTCTATATTTCTTAAACTTGGAGTTTTAAATTTGCCTTTGTCTTCCGGATTATTGCTTACATTAAAATAGCCTTCGTCTTTTCTGCTTGCGTCTGATTCAAGGCCATTGTTTTTGATCCCCTGAGTTCCAATTAATTTATTGAAATTTACACTCACGTGACAATCACCGCAATTACCTCCTCTTCGGTATATGTTCAGCTGATTATCAGGATCCCAATAATAATCAGGGTGTGTGGTAAATAACTCTGATCCCAATTTCTCTTCTGCTGTGAAGCTTGCCTCCCCTCTTTTAAATTTATCGTATTTGGAATCCTTAGAGATGATCCCTTTTTCAAATTCTGTAATGGCCAGTGCAATTCTTTCAGGTGTAATCAAGGTGTCGCCATAAGCATGAAAAAATAAACTGTCGTACAATTCAAGCTTATACAGTCTATCAACAGCTTCTGCCAAAGTCAAATCCATTTCTATATGATCCTGAATTGGCATTAAAGCTTGTTCCTCCAAAGTTTTTGCACGCGCATCCCAGAAAAATAAATCTTCCCAAAGCATATTTACCACAGACATGGCATTTCTTGGAGTGGGCTCGCCGTTCAGTCCAAGACTAAATTGTCGACCATCCGTAAATGCTTTATTCTGATGATGACATGAGCCGCATGATATTGTATTATTTCTGGAAAGTCGGTTCTCATAAAAGAGATGTCGTCCCAATTGAAATTTTTCTTCAATAATTTTATTGTCTGTTATTTCCGGAAAATATGCAGGTATTTCCAATTCTACTTCGGTGGGTTCATATACCCAGTTTTTCCCTTCGGGTGCAGGGTTATTTATAGGTGGATTTGTAGAATCATCATCATTATTACAGGAGAAAACTGCAGATCCGATAAAAATAATTGATATGTAGATCCATTTATTTTTCATGCGTCATCCTTAAAACTGAAAATGGCACCAAATGGTGCCATTCTTAAGAATTGATTTTATTATTTCATATTATCCAGCACTGACATCACTTCAAATACGTGATCTCTGGACTGATTCATCAGTTCTTTTTCCTGATCATTCAAATCGAGTTCAATGATCTTTTCGACACCGTTTTTACCCAATATTACAGGGACACCCAGGTAACAGTTTTTAATTCCATATTCTCCATCCAATTGAACACATACAGGGAACACTCTTTTTTGATCTTTTACAATTGCTTCAACCATTTGTGCAGCAGCTGAACCCGGTGCATACCAGGCCGAAGTACCCATCAATTTAACGAGTTCTCCTCCACCAAATTTTGTTCTCTCAACGATTTCCTCGAGCTTTTTAGAATCGATCATTTCAGTTACTGGTATCCCTCCCACAGTAGTATACCTCGGAAGTGGAACCATGGTATCACCATGACCGCCCAGAATCATCGCCTGAATATCTTTGGGAGAAACTTGTATAGCTTCGGCTAAAAATGCCCTGTATCTTGCCGTATCAAGTATGCCGGCCATACCCATTACTCTTGTTCTGGGCAATTTGGAAGTCAGATGTGCCTGATAAGTCATGACATCCAAAGGATTAGAAACTACGATAATAATGGCATCAGGTGAATGTTTAATGACATTTTCTGTTACCATTTTTACAATACCGGCATTGGTTGAAATCAAGTCATCCCTTGTCATTCCCGGTTTTCTGGGCAATCCAGATGTGATTACTACGACATCCGATCCAGCGGTTTTCGAATAGTCATTGGTTGAACCGGAAGTATAACTATCATAGGTATTGATTGGTGCTTTTTGCCAAATATCAAGTGCTTTTCCTTCTGCCAGGCCCTCTTTGATATCAACTATTATTATTTCCTTGGCTATTTCTTTATACGCCAAGACGTCGGCACAAGTGGCTCCAACATTTCCGGCCCCTACTACTGTTACTTTCATTTTTTAATGTTTTAAGATTGAATTAAGAATTTCCGCTAAAATAATCAATTAGAACATTCTAAATACATTCTAAGAGATATTATCAAAAGCATTGGATAATTCGAAAAAGCCAAAAGATGATTTATAGGATTTATACAGGTTTTGATTTAATTCATAATAGGATTCCGCAAGGGCCTGAAGCATTTTAGCTTTGATCTCAATCTTTTTTTCGAATAAATCCAAGATATTAATTTGTGGAATAACGTAAAGTTCACAGTGCTCGGATTCCACAATAGCATTGTAAATCCTTTCTGATTTTGCCAATAAGGAATTATCACCAAAACATGAGCCGGCAGTACGATTGGTTAAGGTTTCGAATTTTTCTCCGATGTCAATGTTTAATGATACCTTTCCCGATTTAACTATATACAAGGCCTGACTTGGATCCCCTCTGAAAAATACCACCTCATCTTTTTTGTATTTCCTTTGATGAAGGTAAGGGACAAGATGGGCTAAATCATCATTGTTCAAATATTTGAAAAGATTTATTTTGGACAGGAATCTGAAAAAATTCAACTCTTCGAGTCCGTAGGATTTTCCAAATGGATTTTTCATGATACTTCTAGTCTTAAGGCCTGTTTTGTATTATCGGTAATCCGGTATTTTTCACTAATTCTTTGACCTACAACCCAAACTATATCTTGGCCGGACAACAAGACATATTGATTTTTTTTGAAATTCAGAGGAACTTTAAGATCAATTAAAAAATCACTGATTTTTTTTTCTCCTTTCATTCCTAGGGGTTGAAATTTATCACCTTCTTGCCAGGGTCTTAATTTTAACGGATATGTGATCAAACCCGCATCTAGAATGGCTACATTATTGTTTTTTTCTATTCTGAAATCCTTTTTTAAGTGATTGGCCTTAATAGAAGAATTCTCCAAATGATCTAAATCCTCCGGCTTTTCAATTATTAACTCCTCTGCAATTTTGTTTCTTAGTGTGATAATAAAATTTGTTCTGTCCTTCACGCACATATATTCTTCCGTATAAAAGGATTTCCCACTTTCAGAATTTATACTTTTTACCATGTCCTGAAATTGCTTAAAATTAAATTTCAGGGTTTTAAGGTATTCCCAAAAAATGAGTAGTTCTTCCGGTTTATTTCTTAGACGGGAAATATTTATACTAATAGCATCTTTTTTTTCTTGTATCCAATCCGACTTTGCTTCCTTCAATTTGGACTCCAAATAAAAGCTTAATAAATGCATTTGATTGGAGGCGTCAGAAAAGGTCTTTAAATAGGATGGGTTGATTTCTTCTGCAACGGGTACAATTTTATGACGGACTACATTGCGCTGATAATATAAAGAAGAATTGCTTTTATCTTCTCTCCAATTCAGCCCGGTTTTGGAAGCATATTCCTCAATATCCTTTTTGGAAAAGGAAATCAAGGGCCTGATTATATTATTATTGATATCCGGTATACCTGAAATAGATGAATAGGTGCCCGATTTAATAAAGTTTAAAATTGCAGTTTCAAAACTATCATCTAAGTGGTGAGCGGTTAATAGATAATCGTAATTGAAATTATTCATGACCTGTTCAAAAAATTCATAGCGAATTTTTCGAGCTGCCATTTGTACTGACATTTTCCATTCATCCGCTTTGATTCCGGCATTTTCTCGATGAGCATAAAATGGCACTTCAAATCGTTTTGACAAATCCTTGACAAACTGTTCATCCTTTTCCGAATCTTCTTCTCTCAAAAGAAAATTTACATGCGCTATTGCAAATTCATAGTCTGTTTTACTTAGCAAATCGCATAATACCACTGAATCGATACCGCCGCTAACCGCTATTAGAAGTCTGTTTTTTTTCTTAAGTCTATACCTTGTTTTAAGTAAATTTGAGAAATGCTCTAACATATTCTGCTAGTCGGAGTAAATTTGTACGCTTCAGGATGAAAATTTACAAGCTTTATATTGTTTTTACACTTTTATTTTTACAAAATGGCCTATTGAGGGCTCAAAATGTAATTATTAAGCAAACGGATGTTTTTAAAAGTGGAAAATTCAAGGATCAAAAGATCAATAAACTTTTGGGGAATGTCATATTACAGCAAAAAGATATAACCCTGTACTGTGATTCAGCCTACCAATATGTAAAAAACAATAATAAGCTTGAAACCTTTGGGCGTGTTAAACTGGTCAAATCGGATACCGTAACATTGACCTGTGATAAGTTGACTTATGAAGGCAGTCAAAAGCTTGCCAAAGCGAGAAAGAACGTAATTCTTACTGATCCGCAAATGAAGCTTTATACAGATAATCTCGACTTTGACCTAAACAGTAATCAGGCCTCTTATGTAAAAGGTGGTAAAATTATTAACGGGGATAATACTTTAACCAGCGAGAAGGGCAGGTATGACACCGATCTTAAAATGATGCATTTCAAAAAAGATGTGCATTTGCTCTCACCTGAAAGAGAAATGTTTTCAGATACCATGGATTACCACACCGAAAGAAAAATAGTTTATTTCACCGGCCCCACAAAAATCATCAGCGAAAGTGGTACGGTTTATACTGAAAGCGGGCAATACGACACACAGGCAAAACTCTCCAATCTCAATGCCAGAAACCGGCTTGAAAACGAAGAGTATATAATGGAAGCCAATGAAATGATATTTTCCCAAAATGGTAATTCGGGCAAAGCCTGGGGGGAGGTTTTTCTATACTCCAAAGAGGAAAATATTATTTTGACCGGTGACATCATGCTATTTGGAGGAGAAAGCGGACGCTCAAAATTATGGGGCAATACGCTTATGCTTTATCCCATGGAAGACGATACGCTTTACATGCGAGCCGACACACTTATTTCTGAAACAGTGGATTCTACTGAGGACAAAAAAATTCTGGGTTATCGCAATGTGAAAATTTACAAAACAGATATGCAGGGAAAATGTGATTCCATGGTATATAATTCAGCGGATTCAATGATAACATTTTTTAATGATCCGGTTATCTGGGCAGAAAAGAATCAAATGACCGCTGACACTATATCCATTCAAATGGCCAATGGGGCTATAGATAAAGTATTTATGGATATCAATGCATTTATTATTTCTCAGGATACCATCGGCAATTATAATCAGGTAAAAGGAAGACATGTAGTGGCCCAGTTCGACTCCGTTTTCATTCGTCAAATCGTTATAGACGGCAATGGTGAGAGCATTTATTTTGCACTTAAGGAAGAAGACCTGAGTGTAATTGGCATGAACAGGGTTTTATGCAGCAATATGACCCTGGATTTTGCAGATAAAGAATTGCAATTCATACATTTTTATGTGGAACCCGATGCTAAATTCATACCCCCGCAGGAACTATTGGATCCTGAAAAACGATTAAGAGGATTTATCTGGAGACAAAGCGAAAAACCGAGCAGGGAATCTGTCATTTACCACGAAAAAATTAATTGATATGGGACTGTTGTTTAACAATTTTGAAGAATGGAAAGCCTACTGTGATGAAAACAAACTAAAGTTGTTTGAACCAGTACTATCCTATGAAACAGAGCAAAAGTCTCGCGATGAAAAAAGCATTTGGGATCATTTGCAGAAGGCCTATGATGTGATGCGTGAAGCAGTAGATACCGGATTGAAAGAGGATATGAAATCGAGATCGGGTATGATCAATAACGGTGCAAAAAAAGTATATCAAAATAAGCATACATTGTTATCGCCTGAATTTCAGAAACTCGTATCAAGGGCTTTAGCTGCGAAAGAAGTGAATAGCTGTATGGGCAGAATCGTTGCAGCTCCCACTGCAGGTGCTTCGGGAATATTGCCGGGCATATTGTACACAGCCCAGGAAATTCACGGATTTACCGATAAGCAAATTCTGGAAGGCCTTCTGGTTGGAGCCGGAATAGCATTGATTATAGAAAGAAATGCGAGCATTGCGGGATCTGTAGGCGGCTGCCAGGCAGAAACAGGAAGTGCTGCGGCCATGGGCTCTGGTGCCTTGGTTTATTTAATGGGGGGAACAAATACACAAGTTTTCAATGCCGTTGCCATCACCATTCAATGCATGCTCGGATTGGTTTGCGACCCGGTTGCCGGTTTAGTTGAGATTCCTTGTGTGGTAAGAAATGCCAGTGGTGCAGCAATTGCCTTTACCTCAGCTCAAATTGCCATTGCCGATGTTGATTCTGTAATTCCTGTTGATGAGTGTGTAATGGCCATGGGAGAAATTGGACAAAGCATGGAAGCACGTTATAAGGAAACCGCATTGGGTGGATTGGCGGCCACGCCTACCGGGCAAAGAATCAGTAAAAAAGTTTTGATTCACGATATTGAAATGATGCCTGACGAAGACAATAAAGAAGAAGGCGATTAATTAATTACGCTGTAGGTGTAAACAACATAGAATAATAATAATACAACACCTTCCACACGGCCCAGTTTTTTTCTGATTAAAGCAAGAATTAATACCAAAACAGTAATTCCCATCATCCATATCATGTCGTATTCCAAAATTACCGGGTCAATAGTGATATTTTGAATCATACTTGTTATTCCGAGGATGGATAGAATATTGAAAATATTTGATCCGAGAAGATTTCCAAGCGCCAGATCCGTTTGTTTTTTGTAGGCAGCTATTGCAGAAGTAACCAATTCAGGAAGACTTGTGCCGAGTGCAACTAGAGTAATTCCTATCACCCTTTCCGATACACCAAGACGCAAAGCAATTTTTTCTGCACCTTCTACAAACCATTCTGCGCCGTAAAACAAACCGGCACAACCAATTGCGATCATTAAAATATCAATTAAGAGGGCTCTGGTTGATTGTTCGGGTTCTGTCAATTCATGTTCTTCCATCAATGCTTCCTTGGCCTTGGTATCTTTCCTGCTTTTTATCATAGAAAAAGAGGTAAAAGCTATCAGCATTGAAAAGAACAAAAGACCTTCCCAGAATTCTATTGTGCGATTGTTCCACAATAATTCAGAGCTTACGAAAAGCATAAGAATTGAGGCAAAAAAGGTCATCGGCCAATCGTACCGCAATGTATTTTTTTCAATGTAGATATCTGATACTACTGCTGTAAAGCCAAGTACTAATCCCAGGTTGCAAATATTTGAACCAACAACATTTCCCATGGCCAGGTCATCGATTCCGGATAATACGGATTTAACACTTATAAGTAATTCAGGGGCAGAGGTGCCAAAAGCGACAATGGTAAGACCAACTACAAGGGGTGATATTTTTAATCTTAAAGCGATATTGGAAGCACCCCGGACAAGAAACTCTCCTCCCGAAATAAGTACAACCAAACCAAGTATAAGAAAAAATAAGTCTATCATTTAATACTATATTTTTTCACCAAAAGACAAATCTCCGGCATCTCCCAATCCGGGAACAATATATGCATGTTCGTTGAGGTGATCATCCATATCTACCGTCCAGATCTCGCTTTCAATATTTTGTTTAATATATTCAATTCCATCAATACTTGCCACCAGAGCAGCAATATGTATTGATTTTGGCTTAAAATTTTCCCTAATACCCTTTACGGCTTTCACAAAAGACTTTCCTGTAGCCAACATTGGATCTACAATGATCAAATCTTTATTATCCAGATTGGGCTTTGTGAAATAGCTGGCTTCAATTTGAATTTCATCTTTATTACCCGAAGTAGATCTATAGGCTCCTAAAAATCCGCAATCGGATTTATCAAAGACATTAAGAAAACCCTGAAAAAATGGCATTCCGGCCCTCATAACACAAACTAAATTGGGATATTCCAGCAGTCCATTCTGTTTTTTTACACCAAGGGGGGTCTGTATTTCCATACTTTCATAGCTCAAGGACTTGGAAATTTCATAGGCAAGTAAAGAACCCAATCGTTCGATATTTGATCTAAATTTCGCCCTATCCTTCTGTATGTGCTTGTCTCTCAATTCGATAAGGATATTATTAGCAATACTGTTCTCCTTCGCTAGTATAAACATTAAAGGTTTTCCCGATTAAATCCAGGAGTTCAAATATATAGAAATTAAACTTTGAGCTAATTATCTTTGTCAATATTAATAAAGGATTTCACGATTTTATTAAATAAGCCAGAGGAAATCGGTGTTTTTCAAGAAATACAAACTCTTGTTTTTCTGCACCAAAACCCGAATAAAAACGGCCCAGGGAAGCAATATTACCACCTTCAAAATCCAATTGTTTATACCCGGAACTGTAATTAAGTAACCATTCATTGATAATGGCATGCATAATTCCCGCCTTTTTGGCTTTTTCATTTGAAAAACTCAGTAAAAAGGTCATTACATCTTTATAACCCGCAAAGAGGCCTGAAGCCATTCTATCGCCATTTTCATCAAGGGCTGAAAATATATTGATGTTTTTATCCGAAGCAAAAAAAGGCTTAAGGCGATCATAGGCATTTAAAAAATCCCTGCTTATTTTTATTTGCCTTCCCTTATTCTTTATAAATCCACTTAATAGCGCATGAAAGTCGTTATTGATATCAAGCGTCCAATTCAGTTTGTTGGCCGCTTTAATGTTTCTTTTGTGATTTTTTGAAAAGCTTTGACTAAAATCATGCTCACCAAGATTCAGAATATAAGTTATTCGCGTGCTCGATTGAAAATGGGAGTTTTTTTGCAATTGACTTGCAGATTGCGAATCAAGTGATAAACGCATTGAAATACTTTGCCCCAATACATTGCAGATCTCATTCAAAAAAGCTTCTCCCGCTTCACTTTCCCGACTGAGTATTTGAATTTGCTGTGTAAAAACAGGCTGAACCAGATACATTATTCCAAATCTTTTTTTGAACATCAATGGGAAGGCATTCAAATATTTACCATTGTCGATTTCTACAATGGCTTCAAATTCAGGGTTTACTGCTTTTAAATAGTCATATTTCGAAAATATTCTTGACCACTTGCAATGATTTACAAGTTCATTCCAAGAATTTGGGTCAATTTCATCACTTCTTAATCGAATAATACTCATCTATTCCTTTTCGAAACTTAATCTAATGTAGTTTTTTTACACCGCGAGACCTCAATGATATGCGCAATAATCTATTATTCATTTTTATATGGCTTGTCCCATTTTCATTTCTTAAGGCCCAGGGTGTATATGCTCCCGGAAGCCGTGAATATACTCGACTCCTTCAGAGGTATGAAATTTTAAATGGAAAAAACTACAATGATGTATTCACATCATTTAAACCCTATACCAGAAAAAATATTATTGAAGCTCTGGAAGATGATTCGGTTTTTACTTCAAAATCTGATTTTTTTAATAAGCAGTATCTGCTAAATGACAGTCATGAATGGACCGAAAACGAAGAGGATTCTGAAAAAACTTTTCTAAAACACTTTTATAAAAAAAAGGCGAACGCTTTTTACTACAATGAAAAGGACGTCTTTGAAATCCATGCGGATCCAATTCTGGATCTTTACGGAGGTGTCGATTACAGCAAAACAACTACCAATTACAGGAGTACATTAAGTGATGACACTGAGAAATTTGATCGCTCTATTTATAGAAATACCCGAGGTGTGTCGGTCCGAGGTTTAATTGATCAAAAAATAGGTTTTCAAACTACTTTGTTGGAAAATCAGGTGAGATATCCTTTTTATGTTGACGAAAGAATTTCTGAAGATGGAGTAGTACCCGGGCAGGGCTTCTATAAGCGATTTGGAGAGAATGGTTGGGATTTCTTTACAGCTACCGGGTATGTAACTTTTAACGCAACAAAACACCTTGCATTTCAATTTGGTCATGACAGGAATTTCGTTGGAAATGGATATCGCTCCTTGATTTTATCCGATTTTTCTGGGCCTTATCTATTTCTCAAAGCTGAAACGCAAGTCTGGAAGTTTAAATACACCAACCTATTTGCAGAATTAACCACGAGCAGATCCGGAATCCCATACCCAAGAAAATATATGGCCTTGCATCATTTAAGCATCAATATTGGTAAGAAACTCAACGTAGGTTTATTTGAAAGCGTCATTTACGGTCGCGAAGATCAAGGTTTAGATATCGCTTATCTCAATCCGATTATTTTCTATAGAGCTATTGAACAGAATAATGGCAGCGCTGATAATGCTTTATTGGGAATGGATTTCAAATATATTCCTGTCAAAAAATTAAGCTTTTACGGACAGCTGATTTTTGATGAGGTGGTAGTTTCCAATCTTCGGGCTGGCAATGGCTGGTGGGCCAATAAATTTGGAATTCAAGGCGGCATGAAATACATCAATGCTTTTGGTATAAATAACCTGGACATCCAACTAGAAGGCAATCTCGCACGACCCTTTACTTATACCCATCTTTCGGATTTTACCAATTACCAGCATTTTCAACAGCCTTTAGCGCATCCACTCGGTGCAAACTTCCGTGAAGCCATTATCAACATAGGATATCAACCATTGCCAAAGCTGACATTCAATTTCAGACAAATATTCTATATGCAAGGAAGGGACATATATTACAGGGATACAGTAATCAATTATGGGCAAAATATTCGAATTCCCTATACTTCAAGAGTAAAGGAGTTTGAAAATTATATCGGACAGGGAAAAATGTATAACGTTTCAATTTCAAATCTGAGAATTAGCTATATGTTAAAGCATAATTTCTTCCTTGATTTCAATTATACGTTCCGTTTTGCTCAATATTTACCTAACCGAATTGATATAAGGATTTCTGATCTCAATTTAATTGATCCGGTATCTTTAATAAATCAGCAAGACCATTCACAAATTCTCGGGCTCGGTTTACGTTGGAACACCGATTTAAGAAATTTTGATTTTTAATCTTTGAATAAAATGAACAGTATAGATCATATACGACATGAATTGACAGAAGCAAAAAATGTATTGGACCATTTTATTGCCGATGAGCAAAACTTCCAGTTAATATCAAAAGCTTCAGAAATGATGATTGAGTCGATAAAAAAAGGAGGTAAAATATTTTCATGTGGAAATGGAGGTTCACATTGCGATGCCATGCATTTTGCCGAAGAGCTCACAGGACGATACAGGGAAGATCGCGATCCGATTGCCGCTCTTGCCATTTCAGATCCTTCACATATATCCTGTGTCAGCAATGATTTTGGTTTCGACCGGGTGTTTTCGAGATACATTCGCGCCCTGGGTCAAAAAGGCGATATTTTATTGGGTATTTCAACCTCAGGGAATAGTCAAAATATCATCAATGCAGCAGAAGCTGCGCATCAGAAAGGAATGAAAGTTATTTCGCTTACCGGTAAAAGCGGTGGCCACTTGGCTGAACATTCTGACATCGAAATTCGTGTTTCACACAACGGATATGCAGATAGAATACAGGAAATACATATAAAAATAATTCATTGCCTGATCGGGCTGATAGAGAAAGGATTGGAGGGCTAATGTTTGCAAAAAGATTTGATGTAGAATGAAATATTTTATACTTCTATTGTCTTTGATTGTTTTCAGTTGCAAAGATGATGATTCTGATCTCGCTCCTGTAAATAATGTGCCATATTTAGTTGAGATTGATACGTTTTCGATGCTCGGCTATGAAGTTAATGCAATTTATCCCTGCAATAATGTCGTTTATTTTAGAAACTTTGGTAAAGGATACAAATACAGAATAAATTCTTATCCAATAAACTTTGATCCAAAAGTACCACGAAATCAATATACAGGTATTTTCAGGGTTTTTCCAGATTCAATATTTCAATGTACAAGTGATGCAATTGACCCTCCACGAACTTATGATTATATTAATATGGATTTATTGTATTTTAAGGTATTGCAGTGAAATTTTTAAGTTATTTAATAATTATTTGTTTGGGAGTCATATCATGCAAAAAGGATGATGATTCTGATGTCTCTCCTGTAAATAGCGATCCTTATTTGGTAGAAATTGATACTTTTTTTATGGTAGGTGTTTTTGTAAATAATCCTTTTCCATGCAATAATATTGTCGCATTAAAAAATTATAATTTGGGCTTTAAATATAGAATCAATTCATATCCTGTAAATTTTGATCCAAAGAATGAGATTCAACGATATACAGGAATATTTAGAGTATTTCCTGATTCTTCAAATGAATGTACAAATCATGCAAGTGATCCACCTTTTACGTATAACTATATAAACGTTGATCTTCTTTATTTTAAGGTATTGTAGTGAAATTTTTAAGTTTTTTAATAATTATTTGTCTGGGAGTCATATCATGCAAAAAAGATGATGATTCTAATCTCACTCCTGTATATAATGAATCTTATTTAGTTGAGATTGATACATTTAATATGTTTGGTGCTAATGTTAATTCTAATTATCCATGCAATAATCATGTTTTGTTAAAAAATTTTGGTAGAGTTTTTGACGATTTCAGAATTAATTCACACCCAAGTAATTTTGATCCAAATAATAGTAACATTTTATATACTGGAATTTTTAGAGTATTTCCTGATTCGGTTTTTGAATGTATTGAACATGCTGCTGATCCACCATTTTCGTATAACTATATAAACGTTGATCTTCTTTATTTTAAGGTATTGCAGTGAAATATATAAGAATGAGGTTTTTGATAATCATTTTGTTGTTCTTATTGGTTAGTTGCAAAAATGACGATTGCGAGCCAAATGTAGACAGTTCAAATTCCTATCCTAAATTGATTGAAGTAGATTATTTCAGTTTTAGGCAAAATGGTTTACAAGGTGATGATTGCGATCTTATAATAATAACTACTGTTGATTCTTTTGCTACTCTTGATAGATATGTGTTAGATTCAATTCCTGTTAATATTAATACTGACCCTAGTTTTGCCTATAAAGGAATATTAAAAGTTGTAGAAGGAATTACAACTTGTCGAGATGTTCGTTCAGACCCTGAAACAATAGAAGATTATCAATATGTTCAAATTTTATATTGGCAATTATTATAGTTGAAATTTTTACTAAGTAAGAACTAAAGATAAAAGTATCGATTGCTTTATTTGCAATTGCAGCAGCACCATCATCAGATGTGTTTTTAATGAATTCAATACTAAATTTTTCAATATTTTTAACTGAATCCAATTAAGCAGCCAAGAAAGAAACACTATCTAACCAAACTGTACCAGTAACTGATGTTTGGTTACCATTACCATCAGCATTAATTAATTTGATTGCACCATTAGTATTAATTTCAATTATTTTAATTGTAAAGTTTAACATAATACCTAATGATGAAGTATGTACTGGAATTCTCAAAATACTATGTGGTCTAAATCCAACTGGTAATATAGCCATAGCTTGACCTGCTGTATCTGATTCAATAACACCTTTTAAATTAACCATACCAAAACCATCAATTGTATATTGACTTCTTGTTGTATTGCCTAAAGATGATGTATCTCCACCTGCACCATAGGGTAAATCAGTCCATACAAGATTAGGTATTCTATCTTTATCAAGTTCACCAGTTGTAATTTTAGATGCATTTAAAGATGGTATTCTAGATGTTGAAAAAGTACCAGAAGTAATTTTAGAAGCTGCTAAATCTGGAATGTTTCCAGTTGATAATGTACCACTTACATCTGATGCTGAAACATTAGCTGAAAATGTACCACTAACAGTTACATTATTTGAAAATGTCTTATTACCTAAAACAGTTTGATTACCTTTTAAACCCATTAAATCAGATGTAAGCACATCTGTTACAAATCTTCTTCCACCTGTTGAGGTAACATTGATATAAAATCAAGTAATCGTATGAAGATATTGTTAGAATAAGTCAAACTACTTTTTCACACAATTTCGTACTGTGTTTACTTTAGAATGAATTTTTAAGACATTAGAATTTTTAATTTTAGATTTTTTATGAACAATATTGTTATTGTTCTGCATAAATTATCTGAAGTCAAAGGTATATGGAATATTTACTCTTTGGCTGAGGAAAATCTATAAAATATTGTGAAGACATCTGTCATCATAATGCTTATGCAGATCACTTATTGGAAATTCATATCAAAATTATTCATTGTATGATCGGTATTATTAAGAAAGGATTGGAGGGCTAATGTTTGCAAAAACCTTTGGTGGTGCATTATTGGGCGTAGATGCTCTGACTGTTACAATCGAGGTTAATATTGTTGGAGGAACCAAGGCTTATGTAGTAGGCCTTCCGGATAATGCTGTAAAAGAAAGTCTGTTTCGAATTGAATCTGTTTTTAAAGAAAATAATTATCATTTCCCCAGAAGAAAACTTCTAGTAAATCTTGCGCCTGCGGATGTAAGAAAAGAAGGGTCTGCTTACGATCTGCCCATAGCATTGGGAATCCTCAAGGCTGCGAATCAATTGGATTCGGAAGAATTAGAGAACTATATGATTATGGGAGAGCTTTCATTGGACGGTACGGTTCGTCCCATAAAGGGCATACTTCCTTTGGCCATTGAAGCCAGACGCATGGGTTTAAAAGGCATGATAGTGCCATCAGAAAACGCATCTGAAGCTGCCATTGTAAACGATTTGGACATTATAGGAATCAATACATTAATTGAAGCAGTTGAGTTTTTGAATGGCAGCAAAAACATTGATCCGGTATTTGCGGAAACAAGGGACCTTTTTTTTGACCTTCAAAAAAATTTCGATCTCGATTTCGCCGATGTGCAGGGACAGGAAAATATCAAACGTGGAATGGAAATTGCCGCGGCAGGCGGTCATAATGTAATAATGGTTGGGCCTCCGGGAGCGGGTAAAACCATGCTGGCCAAACGACTGCCATCCATACTGCCTCCCTTAAGTCTGCATGAAGCGCTTGAAACAACAAAGATTCATTCAGTGGCCGGTAAGCTCAATACAAATACTTCTCTCATTGCCCACAGGCCTTTCAGGACGCCTCATCATACTATTTCTGATGTAGCATTGGTTGGTGGAGGTGGAAATCCACAGCCCGGCGAAATATCACTGGCGCATAATGGCGTTTTATTTTTGGATGAGCTTCCGGAATTCAAAAGAACAGTTCTTGAGGTGATGCGTCAACCGCTTGAAGAAAGAAGAGTGACCATTTCAAGAGCTAAGGCCTCGGTCGAATACCCTGCTAATTTCATGCTTGTGGCCAGTATGAATCCCAGTCCTTCGGGAAAGTTTTATGTTCCCGGTGAGGATCACCCCGATTCACCTGCCGATGTAAAACGCTATTTGAGTAAGATAAGCGGTCCACTGCTGGACAGAATAGATCTTCATATTGAAGTAACCCCTGTTTCATTTGATCAAATGACTTCAAAACAGGAATCAGAAAAAAGTACAACAATCAGGGAACGCGTTATTAAAGCCAGGGAAATTCAAAATCTTCGCTTCAAGGAAAAACCCGAAATATTTTGCAATGCCATGATGCCTGCCCAAATGGTAAAAGACCTATGTAAAATCAATAAAGCTTGCAATACGCTATTAAAAACGGCCATGGAAAAATTAGGTCTTTCCGCCAGAGCATATGATCGTATTCTGAAAGTATCAAGAACCATCGCTGATTTAAATCAGTCCGAGGACATTTCCATTGAACATGTGGCTGAAGCCATACAGTATAGAAGTCTGGACCGCGAAGGCTGGTTTGGGACTTGAAATATTCCCTATTTAAAATACCGGAGCTTGTTCAATTAATTTTTAATGATCTTCCTGGTAATTTCTTCGCTCCCGGTTTTGAATTTGATGATGTACATCCCCTTACTCAAATCTGCCATTTCAGAATCAATAGTCAAGATATTTAAACCCATTTGCGGACTAGTGTTTATATAGGAATAAATCTGTTTTCCCTGAAGATCCAAAATCTCCATAAAAACTTCGCTCTGCTCTTTTAGATCGTATTTTATTTCCAGTCTTTCCGTGAATGGATTGGGAAACACGGAAAGCTCAACGGATTCATTTTTCGCTAAATTTTCATTGTTAAATCCAACAAGTGTAGAATACAATGGGACTTTCCATAATCCTCTTCCGTAAGTGCAGGCATATATATAGCCTTCCGCAACCTGAACTTCCATTTCCTGAACCCAAACATTAGGCAATCCATTGCTATAGGCTTCAAATTGGCTCATGTTGTCATTTTTGTAAAACACGCCCACATCGGTGCCTACATATAATTCTTCGGTAGTAAAAGTAGTAGGATCAATCACAATGCATTGGGCCGGCACATTTGGTAAACCCGTTGAAATATTTTGCCAGGATTGCCCACCATCGATGGTTCGGTAAACTTTGTTTCCATTTGAATACCCTGAGAGCGTCACGTATGCCGTGAAAGTACCCGGATTGAAATAAGGAGAGAATTGGATATTGGTAATAAATAAATTAGGTAGTGAACCGGATATCAGAGACCAGTTCACACCGCCATCGGAAGAAAGATACAAACTGCTGCCTTTAGCTGCCATTAACATATCCAGATTCCAGGGTGCCATTGCCAATTGGGTCGTTTTCCCACTGCTGGGATAGGAACTGTTATTTCGCTTTACCCATAGAATCGAACCCGGGTTTGGATCATCGGCATTGCTGGTTTTAAAAATATTATTAAATCCTGCAAAAATTATATTGTTCTGAAACGGGTCCATAATGTAGGGCGTCTCCCAATACCCACCTTCATTTATATTGTTGTTTATACCCGAATAAGCTCCGGAAACGGCTCTGTATAAACTTCCGTTTTGGGTGGCAGAATAGGTAATGTTATCATCGGTATGATCTATAATTGTCTCCATTCCATCACCGCCGTTTACCTGCTCGTACAAATAAGTCCCACTCAGATTTCTTCGAATAGTTCCATTATCCTGATTTCCCGCCTGTAAAAATCCGGCGGTATTTTGACTTATACCCAATCGATAAGACTGCGTGATCTGCAAAGTTTCTGTTAAATCTGTCCAAAGTGAACCGTTATCTGTTGTGTAAAATATACCGCCGTCATTGGCTGCATATAAATCCCCGGAGTTTGGTTTGAAAACTAAATCGTGCTGGTCGGCATGAATGTAAGTCGCACCATTTCCCGTCCAATGTGATATAGAATTGGTCCCAAAACTACCACCTCCGTTAAGTGATTCCCATACATTAATTCCTCCTACCACTACCCGATCTTTATCGATAGGTGAAACGGCCAGTGCCAGATCATACCATCCCTGACCTCTGTTGTCACCTCCGTCAGCATCGCCTCCCAAAAGATTAACACCTGATGTATTGTCAAATCGATTCGTCCAGGACTGGCCTGAGTTTGTGGATCGCCATAATGATTCAAAACGACTTGTATTTCCCTGCGATCCTAATGCATAAACGTAATTGGGATCATCTTCAGTTACAGCGAGTTCTATCCTGTTGAAAAAACCACTTACATTGGTTCCTGAAAATGACTCTCCGGCATCATTTGACACTAATACTTCGTTGCTGGATATATAAATTACGGAGGAATCGCCGGGTTTGAAATGTACATCCTTAAAATTGCCTGTTCTTTTTCTTGACCAGGTCAAACCGCCGTTAACAGACTTGTAAAAACCGTCACTGCTTGCGGCCACTATCATTTGTTCGTTTTGAGGGTTTATATCCAAACGTCCAATTGTGTTCAGATCGCTTGCATCCCATTGTAAACCGGTGGTATCCCAGGTTAAACCTCCATCATAAGACTTTAATACCCCAATTGAATAAGTATCCGAACCATCTCTGTCGCCGGTGGCAAGGTACATTATGTCATTATTTACAGGATCAATTG
This sequence comes from Cytophagales bacterium, assembly GCA_040218795.1. Taxonomy (GTDB): domain Bacteria; phylum Bacteroidota; class Bacteroidia; order Cytophagales; family CCMP332; genus CCMP332. The sequence goes on from JAVJQT010000010.1 coordinate 502,875, forward strand.
CCAAATCGCTGCATCCCAGGACAGGAAGTGTATCATTAATCAGAATAAAAGTTTGTCCGCCATTTGTTGATTTCCACAAACCACCGGCAGGAGCACCTACAAACAAGACATTTAATGAATCCGGGCGAAATTTGATAAAATTCAATCGGCCATTCCCACCTCCGAAAGGCACAATGCTTGGTCCCAGGTTCGTCCATTGCGGATAAGGATTAGATTTAGCTCTACTAGATTTGTTGGCCATTTCCCGTCTCAAGAGGTAATAATTGGGAATATCTTTGCTCAATTCACCATTTGGCCATGTGATTTCGTTCATTCTGTGTGCCCATCGTTCAAAAGGTTTGTTGACCCTTGTTTGATTTTGATTTGCCATTTGCTCATCATAAGCTTTTCTTACGTCATGAAAATTTGCGCCGGAAGCGCGCAGTTCATACCAGGATTGGGCATTACATAAAACTGAAAAAGTTAAGAAAAGAATAGATGTGTAAAGTATTTTGTTCATTTTATACTGATTTCAAAAAGTAAATTTAGCAATTACAAGTTATTTACCTCAACAACAAATTTGCCCCGATTCTTAGTAATCCATCGGGAATATCTAAACTTCCTTAAATACAAAATAGTTGCACAAATAAATCTATTCTTATATAATAATTGAATTACTTTGCATTAATCAAAAATCAATTCAAAATGAAGGTTAATATTCTAATAATTGCTGCTTTGATATTTATGTCCGCATGTGTATCAACAAAAAAATACGATGAATTGCTCGCTGAAAAAGTAAAATTATCTGCTGAATTTGAACAATCCAGTGATAAACTGGACAAATGCAATGAAGAATACGCCGAATTGAATGCCAAATACAATTCGACAAAAGCCAAAAACGAAGAACTCGATAAAGAGTTGGAGGATACAAAAAGTGCGCTTGGAAGGGCGCAAAATCTTTACACTGAATTGGATTCTTCCAACAAAAGACTACAAAGTAATTATAAAGAATTATTAGAATCTTCCACTTTAAAATCCGATAAGCTCGCCAAGAGTATCGCTGAAAAAGAAAAAGCCCTTATCAATCTCGAACAGAACCTGATGGAAAGTCAGAAATCCATTGATTCACTCACCAGCAATCTGGAATCAAGGGAAAGAAAAGTGCAGGAATTGGAAGGAATTTTAGCAAAAAAAGATTCGGCAGTTCAAAAATTAAAGGATATTGTTAATGATGCCTTGCTGAGTTTTGAGAAAAATGACCTGAGTGTTGAAGTGAGAAATGGCAAAGTCTATGTGTCATTGGCTTCGCAATTGCTTTTTAGCACAGGTAGTATTGAAATCGACGAAAAAGGAAAACAAGCGCTTGTTCAATTGGCCAATGTTTTAAAAAATCAACCCGAAGTAAATGTGATGGTTGAGGGCCATACCGATACGCAGAAAATATCCAAATCTTCGAAATATATGAACGACAATTGGGATCTCTCCGTCATGCGTGCAACTTCAGTTCTAAGAATTCTGGTTGATAATGGCGTTGATCCTAAACAGGTAATTGCTGCCGGCCGTGGTGAACATATGCCGATTGATGAAGCGGAAACAAAAGAGGCTCTGAAAAAGAACCGCAGAACTGAAATTATTCTAACGCCTAAATTGGACGAACTTTTTCAGATATTGGGCAATTAATCAGAATTAACTTTCCCGTCTGTCATCAGAATCCTTCGGTCGGCCATTTTTGAAAGCTCTCTGTTATGCGTAACGATCACAAATGTCTGACCGAATTCATCTCTCAGATCAAAAAACAATTTGTGCAGCTCCTCTGCATTTTTTGAATCGAGATTTCCCGAAGGCTCATCGGCAAAAATAATTTTTGGCGAGTTTATCAAAGCCCGGGCGACTGCAACTCTTTGCTGCTCCCCTCCCGACAATTCCGAAGGTTTGTGATCCATTCTGTCTTTTAAACCTAAATAATCAAGATGTTTCTGGGCTTTTGATTTGACTTCTTCAATTTTCCTTTTGCCCAACATTCCGGGAATCATCACATTCTCCAAAGCTGAAAATTCAGGCAGGAGATTATGAAACTGAAAAATGAAACCTATCTCATTATTTCTGAATGTAGCCAGATCCTTGCGTTTCATAGCATTTACGTCCCTGTCATTCAGGTAAACGGATCCGCCATCGGGTTCATCAAGAGAGCTTAAAATATGCAATAGCGTGCTTTTACCTGCCCCTGATTCTCCAACGATTGATACTATTTCTCCGGATTTTATTTCCAGATCAATGCCTTTGAGCACCTGGAGCTTGCCATAACTTTTCGTAATTGCCTGAGCTTTGAGCATATTTTATTATTACAGATGGCAAATTAAACATAAAGCAATTGAATAGATCAATCATTCTTGAAATTGAAATCGAAATGGATTAGTTTGGCAACTCAATTCAAAACATATCCAATGAACGTCCACGAGTATCAAGCAAAAGAAATATTAAAGGATTTTGGTGTTAGCATACAACAGGGAATTGTAGCGGAGTCACCTGATAAAGCAGTTGAAGCTGCTAAAAAACTTAAGTCAGAAACTTCTACTCCCATCTTTGTTGTAAAAGCCCAAATACATGCAGGAGGAAGAGGAAAAGGTAAAATTAAGGGAACCGAACAAAGAGGTGTTGCGATTGCCAAAACAGCTGAAGAGGTTGGCACTATGGCACGGGCGCTTTTGGGTGGCACTCTCGTTACGCATCAGACTGGAGCAGAAGGAAAAGTAGTACAGAAGATATTTATTGCTGAGGATGCTTATTACCCCGGTGAATCTGAACATAAGGAGTTTTATGTTTCAATACTACTCGACAGAGCTACGGGTTCTAATGTAATTATGGCCAGTACCGAAGGAGGTGTAGATATTGAGGAAGTTGCGGCCTCAACACCGGAAAAAATTATTAAGGAATGGATTGACCCGGCTGTAGGATTGCAGGGATTTCAGGCAAGAAAAGTGGCCTTTGCATTGGGTTTGAGTGGAAATGCATTTAAGGATTGTGTTAAGTTTTTGTTCAACTTATACAGGGCCTATGAGGAGACAGATGCTTCTATGATAGAAATCAACCCCATGCTAAAAACAAGCGATAATAAGATCATTGCCGTCGATGCCAAAGTGAATTTTGACGACAATGCCTTGTTCAGACATCCTAAAATCGCTGAATTAAGGGATAAAAGTGAAGAAGATCCTTTAGAAGTAGAAGCGGCAGAATCTGACCTCAATTATGTTAAGCTGGACGGAAATGTAGGCTGCATGGTTAACGGTGCGGGTTTGGCCATGGCTACCATGGATATCATCAAGCTATCCGGAGGAGAACCGGCCAATTTCCTTGATGTGGGTGGAGGCGCAAATGCCACTACTGTGGAAGCCGGATTCAGAATTATCCTAAAAGATCCAAACGTAAAAGCTATACTTATAAATATCTTCGGGGGAATCGTTCGATGTGATAGAGTGGCTTCAGGTGTGGTAGAAGCCTATAAGAAAATTGGAGATATTCCCGTGCCTATCATTGTAAGACTACAAGGAACCAATGCCGAGGAAGGTGCTAAAATCATACAGGATTCAGGATTGAGAGTATTTTCTGCTATTCTTTTAAGCGAAGCAGCCGATAAGGTAAGAGAAGTACTTTCTTAAAATTATTTCTCAGAAAAATCAGGCCTCTGATCCCCGCAAGTAATGCGAGGTAAATCAGAGGCTTTTTTTTGCCTGATTGTATTAACAATTAAATCATAGCGAGATAAAATCCAGTTCATATTTATTCACTTCTTTTATAGAGAGAAAATGAATTCTCTTGTCACATGAAATGAATAAAAAAAGAAGAAAAGTCGAACTGGTTGTAATTTCAGATGTCCATCTCGGAACTTATGGTTCTCAGGCCAGAGAACTAAATAAATATCTTAAAAGCATACAGCCAAAAACTCTCATTCTAAATGGAGATATTGTTGATTTCTGGCAGTTTTCGAAACGTTATTGGCCTAATTCTCACATGAAAGTCGTAAAGCAGGTGCTTAATATGGCATCAAAAGGGACAAAGGTCATTTACATCACCGGCAATCACGATGAAACCCTGAGGAAGTTTGATGGCTTGAAAATGGGAAATTTTAGAATAGTCAATCAATATGAAATGAAATTGAATGGCCAAAAGACCTGGTTCTTTCACGGGGATATATTGGATTTTACCATGCAATATTCACCCTGGTTGGCTCGAATAGGTGCCATTAGCTATGACGCATTAATTATTCTAAATCTAAGTATTAACCGAATACGTGCTTTTTTTGGAAAAGGAAAAGTTTCACTTTCCAAACGCATTAAAGACAATGTTAAATCGGCCGTTTCTTTTATAAACAGTTTTGAGCAAACAGCAGCTGAACTGGGTATTCAAAAAAATTATGATCTGATAGTTTGCGGACATATTCATCAACCTAGCGATAAACTTATAACAGATAAAAATGGTAATTCCGTTCGATATATAAATTCCGGAGACTGGGTAGAAAATTTGAGTAGTCTTGAATACGATAAGGAAAAATGGCGCATTTATTTTTTTAATGAGGATGAGGATCTAAAATCGAATGAAAAGGAAAGCTCGAATGAGGAAATTCCGGAAATTGAAGAAATGAATAACAAAGAGCTGTTTCAAAAAATGCTTTCCGAATTTAAAAAATGACAATGAACTAAATTTTTAATTATTGGTAAAATGGAAATCCTCTGGTTGTTATCGGGGGTTTTTTTATTTTAATTACCTTATTCCATTTAAATTATTAGGAATGAAACCTAATTCTATATGTTTTCATTACGAATAGTTTTATTGATAATTTTATTTGGCTGTTCCTTAGAGGTCAGTTCTCAAAATTTAAATGAAAGCCCAAGGCCAGTATATATTGGCGTCAAAACGCATTTAAGTGGCATTATAATTCCCCATCGAGATACGCTTAGGCAAATTGCCAGCAGTAGGCCAAGAGGTTTGCAAATTGAAATTAGCCGCTATAATATTTCCGAGAAATCATGGCGTTCATGTAATTGTTATGCGCGAACCGGTTTTAGCTTTATGTATTTTGACTATGGCAATAGAGATCAGCTTGGACAATCATATAATCTTGCTTTTTTTCTCGAACCCTATTTCAATGTGAATAATCGATTGAATTTTTCATATCGGGCTTCAATGGCTTTATCCTATTTGAATAAACCTTATGATGAAAATTCCAATCCGGAAAATCTATTTTACAGTTCGGCATTGAGCTATATGCTAAATGTAAGTATGCATGCCAATTACAATCTTAAACCCAATCTGATCTTAAATGGAGGGCTGTTTTACAATCACATTTCTAATGGGGGTATGAAGCAGCCAAATTTGGGAATGAATTTCCCAACTATAGCCCTTGGGCTGGACTATGTTTTAAAGCCTGTGAGCTCCGATTTAACTAAATATCAAAAAACCGACGAATTCAACAGAAAATTAAAATATTATATGCGAATGATTGCTTCACTAAAAACCATTGAAGCATTTGATAGTAGCATGAGCGAAGTTCAGCGGCCGGTTTTTGGCATTGAAGCCGGAGTAATTAAGCCTGTTTCCAAACTTAATGCACTACTTATTGGCTGTGAGTATATATCTGACGGTTCCTGGAAACTCAGAAACCATAGATGGGGGGAGGATTTTGATCATCGTACATTTAATATAATGGCAGGACATGGTTTTCTCCTCGGTCGCTTTATGTTTTCACAACAATTGGGTCTATATGCATACAAAGACTATCCGAATACATCTTCAATTTTTTATCAGCGATACGCTTTATTTTATCAATTAGGTAATTATCTCAATATTGGTTTTAGCATGAAAACCCATTTAGAAGTAGCAGAGATTATGGACGTCCGAATTGGAACTACTTTTTAATAAAATCTTATCGATACCCTCTAATAACCTTATCTATGATTATCACATCCTCGTCATTTATAATAAAGTCGGGAATCTGATTATTGGGATTTTTAAATATTACGGCTTTTAATTTTTTTGATTTGAGCTGATTCAATATTTTCTGATTTGGAATAATGTTGTATGCAATTCTATCCGTATAATACATCGCTTCAATATAATGTCGGCCTTTTACATTAAATAATACCGCGTTTTCATGAAGGTCAAGGCTCGTGAAAATTGTTTTGTTATGAATCAGGTTTCTGCTGTATTGATTGCTTTTTTTCCATAAGGTGTACTTGCCTTGTAAATATTCTACATCTATTCTGATTACAAAGATTGACATCATTAAACCAAGAAAAATTAAGGCCTTAATCCATTGTTGGGATTTATATAGTTTTTCGGTTTTTTCTAAAGCCAATTGCAATAAACATGCAAAAGCTAACAGAACAATTGTGATAACTATTAACGTAAATGAAGGCATTTTTGTAGCTGCCATTGAAAAAAACAAATAGACTGCTATAAGCATAGAGAGAAGCACAAAATACATTTTCTTGTCTTTCATCATTCTATTCAGAACTATCAAACCGGGTATAATTAAGAATGGCGCCAGAGTTCCATAGAGAAGATCGAATTTGTTCAGGTGCCACCAAACGTCTCCGGAGTGTCCTTCCAGAGGAACAGTAAAATGAAGGGCATTAAATCTATAAGCCGATAATGCTTCTTCAGGGAATCGTAGGAAAGCATAAATCTGCCAGGGCATACTTATCGCTAAAGCAATTAATACTGAAATAAATAAGTCTCTATTTTGATTTAAAGCAAACTTCTTTTCTTGTAGTCGTAATACCATCCATCCAAAATATATCAAGAGACCAACTAGCCATTTAACCAAAATTGCACAACCCGAGAATAAAGCAATTATATATATCCACTTTCTATTATTAGAATGTCGATACTCTATAAAAGCCCAAATACTTCCTGAAACATAAAAGACAAAGGCCATGTCATTGTGTTCCAATACCTGTCTTCCGGCTACCAGCTCTAACACATAAATCGTGCTGATCAGTAAAACAGCAGCCAAATAGCCAACTCTATTATTAAGCAACAATTTTGACATTCGAAAAGTAATTGGTATCAGCAATGTTGCCATTATAATATTGGGAAGTCTTAAGGCGTATTCGCTAAGTCCAAATAATTTTAGACTTAAAGCCATTTGCCACAAAAAAAGAGGTTGTTTGTGGAGCCATATATAATATCGATCCCAATTATCATATGCAATATCTATCACCTTCTCAGTATACAGCATTGGCTTAAAAGGATTTGAAATTAGATTTTTAGCAACCAGAGCATGAAAACGCTCATCCCAGAGATTTAAAAAAGGATCAAGTAGGGCAGCAAAAGAATACAAGCAAAAAGCAGAAGCAGTTAAAAATATAAGCGATACAAATTGTTTGCTTCTAATGTTTAAAATTAAGCTGCTTAAAAAAAATACAAAGCTAAGAGCGAGGAATATTAATTGTATTGAATTAAAATAAGAGTTTATCAATTTAAGGGCTTATAATGTCCAAATTATATTAAAAATTCTATTCTATCTCAGAAATATTCGAGTAAGTCAATACAATAGGCATTTCAAATTGTATTTTTTTAATAATGCTTTATTGATATTAGTATCAAATAATAACAATACAGAACTTATTTTCTAATTATATATTTTCTAATCTAGATACAATTAAGGATACGACTGCCGGGAGAATTTCAACTTTTAATTCTTTCACTTTCCCAATTATTTCACCGTCCAATTGGAGTGTTTTTTCTTTTTTTAGATGAATTTCTGCCTTTTCTGTGCTTATTACTTCCAGGCCTTCTTCACTGAAAAATCGTTCATCAAATTTTGAAAGTCCGGCTTTGATTAAGGCATTTAAATTTATCTCTTTTATCAGTACCAATTCGAATCGACCGTCACCCGGATTGCCCTTTAAATTAATGGGGATGCCGGTTCCATAGGTTCGGCCATTGCAGATCGCCAGCATGACTAACTTTTCTTCTATTTCTTCTCCATCTGTTTTAATTCTCGCCACAAAGGGTTTTGAATTTCTGAGTTCCTCAAAAAAGAATTTCGCATAAGAGGCCATTCCCCTACCCTCGTTTAGTTCAAATTTGTGAACGATTTCTGCATTCGTCCCTACATCGCCAATATGTATGGAATAATGTTCCCCATTGACTTTCAATATATCAAGATCTGTATAACGGGAGGACATCAGAATATCCTTTAAAGCTTCAAAGGGTTCTGAATTAATCTTTAATTCTGCTGCCATAACATTGGCCGAACCCAAAGGCACAATACCCATGGGTATATCTACATCTTTTACTGCCAGGGCACATAGCAAAATGGTACCATCACCTCCTCCTGCAATTATTCTTTCGGGACTGAGTTCTGAAATCTTTTCTTCCAGTCTAAGCCCGTCGTTTTTGCCTGTGGTTTTAAAAACCTCCAATCGATGGCCATTCCTCTCAAGCAAATCCTTTGCTTTAGATATAAATTCAGTCTTGTCCACATCTCCTGAAACAGGATTTATTACTAATAGATAATTCATTTTCTTAAATCAGAAATTTCAGCACTTTCAAATTCATCTGAGTCATTAAAGTAAATACCCTTTACGCCACAGTCAAGTAGCTTTTGCCATTGCTCATCCTGGCTCTTATCACGCTTCAAGGAGGTTTGTCTTATGTAAACCAGCAGTATTCGTTTTGGGAATTTAGTGCATATATGGGTATAGGCGCGCATGTCATTTTGAGAATCATCTCCGATCAGAATAAACTTCCTGTCGCCGCTATTCTCAAGGATTTTCTCAAGATTTTTTTCCTTGTATAATTTACCTTTCCCCGGTTTTAGCAGATTTTTAAAATGTAAAAAGGGTGTTAAAATGAGAATCCCTTTTGGCAAATTGCTGTACTTTATAAAGGAAGAAATCAGACCGAATAAATTGCTTTCGCTCTTCGATAGATATATGGTCCTCATTCCAAGGGAATTTGTAAAATTCAAGAGTTCATAAGTGAAAATGATTGACTTTCTTTTTTTTGGTCTGAGAAAAAGAAGCGTGTAAACCCGTTTTAAAATTGACGTGGCATGTGAAACCAAAACCGTATCATCGATGTCGGAAATAACATTCAGTTCAGAATTGCCGCTTTTGAATATTACCGGATACTCCTGGGGAATTAGTAATTCTTTTCCTTCAATTGAGAACTTAATTTCTTCATTTTCACTATAATCAATTAGCACTTCAAAAAAACCATTCTTGTCTGTTTTGACAAATTTCCGGGTGCCATTATGTTGAATATCAATCTGTTTTTTTGAAACTGTTTTTTTACGATAAGTACCAATTACACTGAATAAATTTCCAAAAATACTTTTTGGATATCGATAACCTTTTCCTGATCCTTTTAAAACGGTTCCTCGAATGAGCATTTTCGAATCCAATTGTAATGCCTGAACCTGCCAGAGGTAATTCATTTCAGTGTTCGAGTTAAAGTCATTCATAAAAAAAGGCAGAATTTTGTAAATCCTGCCTATTCTATTTTAAAAAATCAAAGCTTATCTTAAATCAATTTCCTCTACTCCTTTGTATTTCGTTTTGTCGAATTTAAACTCAGAGTCACTCAGCTTAACATTTTCCTCAAAAGAGGTGATCTTATACTGATATTTGTTCCCGCTTTTTTCATAAATCCTCCAGCTCGCTATATTACTTGTTTTGTCTTCGATAAACAGCTTAATCTTAAAGAAGGATTTGTTTCTGTCTTCAGGTACAAGGTCAATCACATGGTAAGTCTTGCCTTTTTCGGTTATTGGTTCTATATAAATGTATTTATAACCGGTCTTATAGAGATTGTAAATTTTATCCGGAGAAAATTCCATTTCCTCTGCATCGTATTCCACTATATTCACCTCTTTATCTTCGGGAAGGTAATTCCATTGAGTGGTGCCGTCAATAAATATAATCTGATCCCTTAGGTCCAGTTTTATTTTATCATCGCCCTTAACCATTATTTCTCCTGAAAATGAATCGCTGACATCATTGGCCGGACTTTCCATGCTATAAGTAAAGCTGGCTTTAAAAGCGTTTACTTTTTGAAACTTTTCGCTCACCTTATCAAGATATTCCTTGGCTTTTTTATCGTATTGCCCATATGAGGCAAATGCCATTCCCAATATCGCGCATGCTACAATTAATCTTTTCATGTGTTTTAGTCTTTTATCAAGTCACTCAAATACTGTTCCAAACTGTGTTCATCAGGAATTAATACCTGACGCGCCTTGCTGCCCTCAAATCCACCTACAATTCCGACTGCTTCCAATTGGTCAATAATTCTTCCAGCTCTGTTATAACCAAGGCTCAACTTTCTTTGAATTAAAGACGTACTGCCCTGTTGGTGCAATACCACTAGACGCGCTGCTTCTTCAAACATGCTGTCTCTGTCTTTAATATCAAAATCACCAATTTTCTCATCGTCTTCGCTAATGTACTCTGGTAATTTGAAAGCGCTTTCATAGCCACGCTGCTCACTTATAAAATCGCAGAGTTTATCCACCTCATCGGTATCGACAAAAGGACATTGTAAACGAACCGTTTCAGAACCCTGTGAGAATAGAAAGTCTCCCATTCCAACCAATTGATCTGCACCTCCTGCATCGAGAATTGTTCTTGAATCAACCTTTGATGTCACTTTAAATGATATCCTGGCTGGGAAATTGGCCTTTATAATCCCTGTAATGACATTTACAGAAGGTCGCTGAGTGGCAACTACCAAATGAATACCGATGGCCCTTGCCAATTGGGCCAAACGCGCAATGGGTGTTTCCACTTCTTTTCCTGCGGTCATCATCAAATCTGCCAACTCATCAATAATCAATACGATATAAGGCAAATATCTATGGCCGTTTTCGGGATTTAATCGTCGTGAGGTGAATTTTTTATTGTATTCCTTAATATTTCTACAACCTGCATCCTTGAGCATTTCATACCTGGTATCCATCTCAATACATAGCGAATTCAGGGTATTTATTACTTTTTTGGTATCGGTAATGATCGCCTCTTCGCTGTCCGGAAGTTTGGCTAAAAAATGCTTCTCTATTTTATTGAAAAGTGTCAGTTCCACCTTCTTGGGATCGACCAATACGAATTTTAACTGTGATGGGTGTTTTTTATACAGCAGCGATGTCAGAATTACATTTAATCCAACCGATTTTCCCTGGCCTGTTGCTCCGGCCATCAGAAGATGGGGCATTTTGGTTAAATCCGAAATGTACAATTCATTGGAAATTGTTTTCCCCAAAATCACAGGAAGTTCTTTATCAAAATCCTGAAATTTTTCTGTGGTGACAACCGATTTCATAGAAACCAATTCCCTGTTTTTATTTGGCACCTCAATACCAATCGTTCCTTTTCCGGGAATCGGTGCAATGATTCGAATTCCAAGAGCGGCGAGGTTCAATGCTATATCGTCTTCCAGACTTTTGATCTTTGAGATTTTTATTCCCGCCTCCGGTACAATTTCATATAATGTAACTGTGGGGCCGATGGTCGCTTTAATGCTGGAAATTCCAATTTTGAAATTCAATAAAGTGGCAACGATATTATCTTTATTGGCTTCGAGCTCTTCTTTGGTTACTTTTCCTCCGGTGTCTTCATAGTCTTTTAATAAATTGACAGAAGGGTATTTATAATCAGACAAATCGAGCTTGGGATCATAATGTTCAAGTTCGGAAATGTGTTTTTCCTCTTTCGTCACCTCTACCTCCAGCTCGTGATCCTCTTCTGCTTTTTCAATTTTTTCTTCCTTTGGAGCTTCTTCTATTACTAATTCTGTAGAAGAGGTTTCAATATCTTCATTGTTATCTTCCAACTCCTCTTGTTCAGCATCTTCCCCTTTGTAATCTTCGTATAAGTCAAATGCTTTTTCTACATCTTCTGCACTCGCCGAATCAAATGGGTTGGCACCGATACCTGTTTCGTTTTCATTCTCTGTGTTTTGTTCCTCTTGATTGGTAAATGCTGTTTTAAAACTGAAAATATTGTTGATGTCTAAAAAGAAGATTACAAAAATGGCCAGACTCAAAAGGAGGAAAATTATAGTGCCCCAACCAATAAGGCTGTGCAGAACGATGGCAAATTCAAATCCGATGCCACCACAGATGTATTGTAATTCCTGCAGATTTTCGGACTGATACACCATATATCCCAACATCAGACTTATCCAGATCAATGCAAATACAGATAGCTGAGAAAATCGCCACAGGCTAAAAATTGGTTTTTTGGTCAAAATTTCGAGCCCAGAAAAAAAGGTGAGCGGGGGAATAAAAAATGCAGCTATACCAAACCACTTAAAAATAAACAAATGCGAGGCCCATGCCCCTAAAAGGCCCAGCCAGTTTTTACTCTCAAGACCCAAATCTCTGGAATCCTCAGAGCCAATGGCCCCAATTACCGACTGGTCGTATTTTCCTGTAAACAAATAGGAAAGAAAACTAATAAAAAGAAAAATGGATAAGGCCATCAGAAAAAATCCCACGGCCAGGTGAAATCTCTTATCATGAAGAAAATTCAGGCGGATGGTTTTTTTGCTACCGGATTTTTCTTTTTTAGTCTTATAAGTATTTTGATTCGCGCTGCTTCTCGCCATATTTGGGAAAAATCAAATTTATTGAATTTAGTGGCAATCCCTAAAAGCAAAAATATCTATTTCTCTTTAAGTATTGCTTTGTTAATTCTTTTTACAATCGCCGGCCCTTCATAAACAAAGCCAGTATACATTTGAATCAGATCCGCACCGGCATCTAGTTTTGCTTTTGCTGATTCATAATCAGATATACCGCCAACGCCAATTAGCGGTAAATCGGGTAATTTATTTTTAATTTCTTTAATGATTTTGGTTGATATCTCGCGTAAGGGTTTTCCACTTAAACCTCCCTTTTCCTGAAATAAGTTTTTATCGCTTTTCAAGCCATCCCTGCCAATGGTGGTATTGCTGACTATCATTCCGGAAATACCGGTTTCAAGAACAATATCTACTATATCATTAATTTGATCTGAATTCAAATCCGGTGCTATTTTCAAAAGAATGGGTTTTTCTTTTATTTTTTCGGCCATCCTTTTTTTAAGTCTTGATAAAAGGTTGAGCAGAGGCTCTTTTTCCTGCAGTGCTCTCAGATCCGGTGTATTCGGTGAACTGACATTTACAACGAAATAGTCAACATAGGGATAAAGGCCTTCAAGACTTATCTCGTAATCGCGATAAGCTTCTTCATTAGGTGTGGACTTGTTTTTCCCGATGTTGCCACCTATAATCAGGTCTTTGGGTCGGTTTTTTAATCGCCGAATGGCTTCCTCCATACCGAGATTATTAAATCCAAGCCGGTTAATTAGTGCTAAATCTTTTTTTAGTCTGAAAAGCCGTGGTTTAGGATTGCCGGGCTGAGCTAAAGGAGTCACGGTGCCGATCTCAATAAATCCAAATCCAAAAGTGGAGAGTTCATGGATGAATTCTGCGTTTTTGTCAAAACCGGCCGCTAATCCTATGGGGTTTTTAAATTTTAATCCGAATACTTCCTTTTCAAGTCTTTTATCAGCAAATGAGAAAAACGATTTTGAAATACTTTTTGCACCGGGGATTTTCATAATGGCCTTCAAAAGGCCGGTCGTTAGGTGATGCGCTTTTTCAGCATCGAGTAGGAAAAGAATTGGTTGAAGGATGGATTTATACACGGCGCAAAAATAGGATAAAGCAAATACCTAAACCTAGCTTCTTGGATGGAATTCTTTAATTACCTGTTTTAAATAATCGCGGTCGAGGTGTGTGTATATTTCGGTGGTAGTTATGCTTTCATGGCCAAGCATTGTTTGCACGGCCCTAAGGTCGGCACCGCCCTCTATCAGATGGGTAGCAAATGAATGCCTGAATGTGTGAGGACTTATGTTTTTTTTGATCCCCGCCTCTTTGGCAAAATCCTTGATCATCATAAATACCATGACTCTGCTGAGCCCTTTACCTCTTCTATTCAGGAAAAGATAATTTTCATACCCTTTAACAATTGAAACATGATTGCGTATTTCATTCATGTAAATTCTATTGAATTTTATGGCATCATCTCCGATAGGAACCAGTCTTTCCTTATCACCTTTACCGAGAATTTTAATAAATCCATCGTTGAAAAACAGATTGGAAATGCGAAGATTGATCAATTCAGTGACGCGCAATCCCGAACTGTATAGTGTTTCAAGCATTGCGCGGTTTCTCGCCCCTTCGGGGCTTGAGAGGTCAATAACCGAGAATATTTTTTCAATTTCGTGATATTCCAGCGTGTCGGGAAGTTTTCTGCCGAGTTTTGGAGCATCTATCAAATCGCAAGGATTCACCTTTATTAAGTCTTCCATACGCAGATAAGTGTAAAATGAGCTTATTCCTGAAAGAATTCGTGCCTGACTATAAGAGGACATTCCCAATTTCTCAATGAAAATCAGAAACTCGCTTAGGTCATTGGCAGCGACCTCCTGTGGTTTTTTATTGTGATTGTTGATTTCTAAAAACTGTTTTAGCTTTACCACATCGCGCTGATAAGCCTCAACGGAGTTTTCTGAAAGGCTTTTTTCTAATTTTAGATAGGCCGTAAATTCTTTTATGTATATATCCCAACTCATTGGCCCGATAAAGTAAAGAAGATGGATCCAAAAGTCAATCAAAAAGCAAGAGTTCAGATTATAAATGGCCCAAATATTAACCTCACCGGTTTGAGGCAAAAAAATATTTACGGTGATCAGCCAATTGAGCAATACATTTTCAATTTGAGAGATAAATTCCCCAATGTGAAAATTGATCATTATCAGAGCAATATTGAGGGGGAGATCATCGATAAAATTCATGAAGTGGGTTTTGATTATAATGGGATAATTATCAATGCTGGTGGCTATTCGCATACCTCCGTGGCCATTGCCGATGCTATTGCTGCGGTTTCATGCCCATGTGTGGAGGTGCATATTTCCAATGTTTATGCCAGAGAAGAATTCCGGCATAAAAGCTGGATGTCGAAATATTGTGACGGCACTATATCCGGTTTTGGACTCGAAGGCTATACGCTCGCATTGATTCATTTGGTGTCTAAATACGGTAACCGACGTTGATAAATTTTTATCCCGGACCTTCTAAAATCGATAAGCGCCTTCCTCAGTGGCTGCAAGAGGGCCTTGAAAGCGGGATGATCGAAATGAATCACCGCTCAGAGGCATTTATGTTTCAGTACAGTGAAATCGTAGATCTGTTACAGGAAGTCTTTGACCTGCCACAGGACTATGAAGTATATTTCACGTCCTCGGCCACCGAATGTTGGGAGATCATATCTCAGGGATTTTCGGATAAGTCTTTTTTGCATGTATTCAATGGGTCTTTTGGAGAAAAATGGGCCAATATGAATGCTGCGCTCGGAAATAATGCCAAAAGTGAGAGTTTTAGTTATCGTAGTTTTCCACCGGAATTGAAAAATGTTAAGGAAAATATCATTTGCCTTACGCACAATGAAACCTCCAATGGCAGCAAATTACCCGATACTTATTTAACCGAATTAAGAAGTAGGAATCCCGAAAGTATAATCGCCGTTGATGCCACCTCTAGCATGGCCGGTGTAGAATTGCCCTGGTTAGCTGCTGATATATGGTTTGCTTCCGTACAGAAATGTTTTGGTTTACCCGCAGGCATGGGCATCATGTTTATGCATAAACGCCTGCTCAATGAAACTTCAGAAAAAGCTTATTACAATCATATAAGCAATTTACACAGGCATTACAGCAATTGGCAAAGTCCTTATACACCGAATACAGCAAATATTTATTATTTGTGGCAATTATTGCAGGAACACCGAGGGCTAAAGTTAAAGTCAGAAAAAATCAAAAAGCGCGCAAAACATATTTACTCAAGAATTAAGGCTATAAATGTATTTGAAATATTAATAGAAAATCAGGCGCTGCGATCTGATACCGTAATCACCGTAAAAGTCCCCGAACCCGAGCTAAAAGATCTGAAGAGCTATCTTGAAAGTCGTGAAATCATGCTTGGAAATGGCTATGGGCCATGGAAAAACGAAACGTTTCGAATTGCCAATTTTCCAGCGATCAAAAGGCCTGAGTACGATGTTCTTTTTAAGCAAATAGATAAATGGGCAAAGAAAAGGGCATAGAAATTTTTACGGATGGCGCTTCAAGGGGAAATCCCGGCCCGGGTGGTTTTGGAATAGTACTGCGATTTGGCGAAAAAGTAAAGGAGCATTCCGAAGGGTATCGCAAAACAACCAATAACAGAATGGAGCTTTTGGCTGTGATTCGGGCTTTGGAAATGCTCAAAAGAAAAGATTTGCCTGTTCATATTTATTCAGATTCAAAATATGTAATCGATGCAATTACAAAAGGCTGGGTTTTCGGATGGCAGAAAAAGAATTTCAAAGGGAAGAAAAACCCCGATTTATGGATGAAGTATTTAAGTCTGCATCCATTGTTCAATCTAAAATACCACTGGGTAAAAGGCCATGCGGGGCATCCCGAAAATGAAAGGTGTGATGAGTTGGCTGTGAAAGCGGCGCAAGGTAATGGGCTTAAGGAGGACATTGGTTATGTGGAGAGTGAAGAGTGAAAAGGGTGTGGAGTGTGAGAGTGGGGAGAGTGTGAAGAGATTTAAAGAAGGTACATTTCCATTGTAATCATTAGAAATAAGTATTCACACTTACTTTTTGTCAGTTCACTAAGTTGGGCATTCTATAAAGGTTACAATTCGCTAATATGGGATGTGCATGAGATTCAAATAAAAAAGGACGATAAGGGACGTCTTCATCTTAGTTTTGTATTCAATCGAGAATTCATTGAAAAAATAAAAACCATTCCCGGAAGAAAATACCACTCAGAAACCAAACAATGGTCAATATCCAATGATCCGGATAAAGTTGAAATATTAAAGCAATTATTTGATCAGGAAACTCTCAAATGGCCTATTGAGCAAGGAATGCAAACCGGCGTAATTAATAATATTAGTTCAATAAATAATCATCAAAAAAATGCGATTTATTGCTTATGTCAAACAATAGAGTTGAAGGGTTATAGTAAAAGTACGTTGAGAACATACACTAATTTATTTAAGCGTTTCTTGTGTTTTTACCCCAAAGCTGATCCGGCCCTTTTAACAGAAGAAGAGATACGCAACTATTTATATTATCTCGTTCATGTTAAAAAAGTCAGTAGAGCGTATCAGAATCAAAGTATTAATGCAATCAAATTTTATTATGAAAAAGTGTTGGGGCAAGAACGCAAAGTCTATTATTTGGAAAGGTCAAAAAAAGAAAAACGATTGCCAGTCGTATTAAGTCAAAATGAGGTAAAGCAAATATTTTTAAATATTAGAAATTTCAAACACCGAATTGCATTAATGTTGATTTATTCAGCCGGGTTAAGGCGGAGTGAATTAATAAATTTAAAAGTTGGTGATATTGATTTTGAGCGAAATCAGATTTGGGTACGGGGAGGAAAAGGATTGAAAGATCGAATATCATTGCTTTCCGAGTCATTGAAACCCGATTTACTTTCCTATATGAAGATATACAAACCAAAAATGTATTTCATTGAAGGTAGAGATGGCTTTCAATACAGTGTCGGAAGTTTAAGAAATATTCTAATTGAGGCTCTAAAAAAAACCGATATTAGGAAAAAAGTGACACTGCATACATTAAGACATAGTTTTGCAACTCATATGCTTGAAGCTGGCACTGCTACAAGATATATACAAGATTTACTGGGGCATTCAAGTCCAAAAACAACAGAAATTTATACGCATATTACAAACAAGGGTAGAGAGAATTTAAGGAGCCCTTTGGATGATTGGGAATAAAGTCAGTTTTTTAGTCTTTTTTAATAAATATCCCTTTAAGTCCTTTTAAAGCATTTTTCGGATTCGATATTCATTTGACATAATTGGCATAAAGTCAATAACTTTAGCCAATCGTTGTGTTTCATACTACCATCCGCATATTTTAGCACTTTCGGTTTTTGCCAACCTCTAATCCCGACTCTGAAAAAACCAAAAGAGCTAAAATTTTCCTGACGCTCGAATTGAATATCTCAAAATTAAATTTATATTTGTCAGTAATTGACAAGAATTAATATGCAAGTCCAATGAAAACAACTTTTGGAGAATATATTCGGATTTTAAGAAAAGAAAAAGACTATACCTTAACACAACTTGCGGCTAAATTAAATATGGATTCTGCCAATTTGAGCAAAGTTGAAAATGGAAAACGAGACTTTGACGAAAAACGTCTCATACTTCTAGCTGAGGAATTTGAATTAAACATAAACGACCTAAAAGACGAATACTTTAGTGAATTATTGGCAAAAAAGGTATATGAGAATTCTTGCTCAAACAAAGTATTTGAATTAGCAGAAGAAAAAATAAAATACTTACAACTAAAAGACACCAAACAAACTGAGTTAAAACTGTCATAACAAATGAAATATTTAAAACAAAAGCCATTTTACAATACTGATTTAGGAGCTGCTTATATTGGAGACAGTTTAAAATTGATGAAAAAAGTACCAGATTCGTCGATAGATTTAATTTTAACTTCACCTCCATTTGCCCTAACTCGACAAAAAGAATATGGTAATAAACAAGAAGAAGAATACGTCGAATGGTTTCTTGAATTTTCCAAAGAGTTTTATCGTATCTTAAAACCAGAGGGTTCTTTAGTTATTGATTTAGGAGGAGCTTATATTCCTGGTTTTCCAGTTCGTAGTATTTATCAATATGAACTATTAGTTAAACTTTGTAGAGAACAAAATTTCTTTTTAGCCCAAGAATTTTACCACTACAACCCTTCAAGACTTCCGACTCCTGCAGAATGGGTTACTGTAAGACGAATTCGTGTTAAAGATTCGGTAAACGTAGTATGGTGGATGTCCAAATCAGAATTTCCAAAAGCCACAAATAGAAATGTCTTAAAGCCATACAGTGCGAGTATGAAATCGCTTATTAAAAATGGTTACAAAGCTAAAAAACGTCCAAGCGGACACGATATATCAGATAAATTCGGTAAAGATAATGGAGGAGCTATTCCACCAAATTTACTGGAATTAGCGAATACCAATTCAAATGGTCAATATCAAAAGTTATGCAGAGCAAATGGAATCAAACCACATCCTGCAAGATTTCCTGTAGGATTTTCAGACTTCTTTATTAAATTCCTTACAGACGAAAATGACGTTGTTTTAGACCCATTTGCTGGTTCAAATACTACAGGTTTTTCGGCAGAAAACTTAAAAAGAAAATGGATTTCGATGGAACTAAGCGAAGACTATCTGAAAGGTAGTATTTACCGTTTTGACGATGGACTAAATTTATTTCCAAATAATTTAAAAGTAAATGGCCTTAAGAAGACACCGCAAAAATGATTTACTTGAATTAATTATTCAAAGTATCAGAGACGACGGTTGGAACATATTATATCTTTCTGACCCAAAATTTCATCCTTTTAGATTTAGAATTTATAGAGGAGATGAGTCGCATAATATTAGAGTTTATGTTTGGAATCTA
The DNA here is from genome assembly GCA_040218795.1 of Cytophagales bacterium. Taxonomy (GTDB): domain Bacteria; phylum Bacteroidota; class Bacteroidia; order Cytophagales; family CCMP332; genus CCMP332. The sequence continues at coordinate 522,402 of JAVJQT010000010.1, forward strand.
ACTCACGGTGGAGGCGCAAATAGACCAGAAGATGAATACAGAATTCAAATTACTGGTGTTGAACAATTTGAACTGGAACCTAACGGAAAAACTCTTATTTTAGGCTGGTGGCGAGAGGGAGAGGTCTTTGCTGGTTTTGATTATAATATGCATACTGCTGTTTTAGGAGCTTCTCCTTCAATTCAATTACGCGAACCAGCCTTAAGAAAAGCACATATTAAAGGTGTTGCTCCTTGGGTTAAGGATAATCAAGAAATTGCTATTGCTTTCAGACCAGATTTTATGGTTGAATATATAAGAAATCTTGAGTCACTTCATTCTTTTGGTGAGTCAGCACAAGATTTGGAAGTATTAGAAGAAGTTACTGAAAATCCAGATGAAGTAAACGATGCAGAAATTTCAGGCGTTACAGTAGAAAGACAAACGGCAATAGTTAGCGTTAAAAAGAAAATTCGTGATAATAGTTTTAAATCAAGAGTTTTAACCTCTTATTCGAATAGGTGTGCTTTTTGTGGAGTACAATTAAAACTCATTGATGCTGCTCACATTTTGCCTGTGCAACACGATGGAACTGATGAAACATCTAATGGCATTTCATTATGTGCTCTACATCATAGAGCGTACGATAGGAATTTAGTAACCTTCAATAATGAATATCGAATTATACATAGTGAAGTATCATTTAATCGATTAGCAGAAATCGGACTTGATGGTGGTGCAGAAAAATTTATTAATGACTTGAGAGCAGTAATACATTTACCACCAGCAATTAATGACAGGCCTCACGTGGAATATATAAATGCAGCAAATGCATTACGCGGATGGTAGCCAATGCATAAAGCCATACACATTTGCAATTCGCTACAGCCGAAACACGAGCCAAAATTGCAAAAGAGTATGCCTTTGCCAACGCTACAAACTGAACGGAAAAAAGTACGAAAACACAACAACGTATATAAAAAATAGCGGTTTTAGTGCTAAAACTAAAGATAAATAATAACGTAAAAGTCAGTTATAAACCGAAAAGTTAGTGCTTAAAATCCGCTACTTTTCATATACAAGACCGTTATGTGCAACCTAAAAAAACGAACGACAGTGCAACATTGAAATGGAAGGAATGCAAAACGCCAACCCTTCACAAAATTAAAAGAGGTGTTTTTGCCAACACACAAGCCCACACTAAAACACCACATTTAATTTTGCCCAACCGCACCCAAGCCCACCCACCACCCCAAAAGATGAATGGATTGACAACAATCAAGTAAACTTTTCGACCAGTTCATTACACTTTGCAGACATTTCTTCTGAACTGTAAGGCATATCCTCATCCAACCAATTTGTTAGATAACTGACCAATGCAGCGGACAACGCTTCACTTGTAAAATATATTTTGAGTTGTTCTGACTTTGATTTTGATGAATCACGTTTTAAATCTTTGGCAATTTTCAAACTCATCACATCTCGAATATGACCGATAATTAAATCCCCACCTTTCTTCCCCAACATTGCTTTTGCAATTTGAAAATTGTCTGCGCAGTGATTGAAAAGCATTTCAAAATCTATCCCATCTTTACTTTTCTCGTTCATCGTTCCAAGCAAACTAAAGAGTAATTGTTCTTTACTTTCAAAATGAGCGTAGAAAGTGGAACGACCTACATTTGCTCTATCAATTATTTCTTGAACTGTTACCGCTTCATACCCTTTCTCTAAAATCAATGCTATAAAAGCATCTGACAAATACTTCTTTGATTTTTGAATTCGCCTATCAACAGGCTTTTGAGTTTTCTTCTTCATTTTACTGAACTTTTATCCGAATCTGTTCCATAACAGACACTTTGGTCGATTTAGCTATTGTACGTTTTTTTAAGACATTCTATTTTTGCATTACAAAAATAAAACAAGTTATTCGATAACAGACAACAAGTTTTAAAACAAACGAAGTATATGATAAAATCAATTCTAAAATACGGTTTTCTTTCAGTCGCCATTTTTCTAATGGCGTTTGCACCAGCGGACACACCAACCGAAATCGTAAAAAAGGCTTATTACAATGTTCGAAGTAGTGCTTACTCAATGAATATGACAATGAAATTAGTGCGTCCAAAATGGACAAGAGAACTCACTGTCAAATCTTGGTCAAAAGATGCGGATTACGGAATGATGGTAATCCAAGCACCTGCAAAAGACAAAGGAATCTCGACTTTGAGAATTAAATCGGAAGGTTGGACTTGGCTTCCTTCCATTGAAAGAGTAACCAAAATTTCACCGTCCCAAATGAGCCAATCTTGGATGGGTTCAGATTTTACGAATGAGAATTTATTAAAAGAAGCTTCGATAGTGAACGACTACACGCATAAACTATTAGGCGAAGAAAAATTTCAAAATGTTACTTGTTATAAAATTCAAGCAACACCTAAACCAAATGCAGCGGTAGTTTGGGGCAAGGTCATTTTATGGATTAGCAAAGATGATATATTACAACGGAAAGCTGAATACTATGATGAAGATGGAACATTGATAAACACACTTATCAATAGTGATTTCAAAACTGTAGGAGGTAAAAAAATAGCCACCACTTTAGAAATGACACCCAATAATAAAAAAGGACAAAAGACTATCATAACAATTTCAGCTGCAAATTTCAGTGAGAAATTGGACAATAACTTTTTCTCAAAAGAAAAAATGAAAACCGTAAAATAAAATGAAGCAACTTATAAAATTAGCTTGGCGAAACATTTGGCGAAAACGCAAAAGAAGTGTAATTGTCCTTGTCAGTATTGCTTTTGCTATCATTATTACAATTAGCCTGCGTTCTTTAATGCTTGGTAATGGCGATAAAATGGTAGAAGCAGGTGTAAAGAATGTGGGATATATTCAAGTACATACTGCGGATTATTGGAAAGATAAGTCTATCAATGATTTGCTTTTGGATGATGATAAATTGATAGACAAAATCAACTCTATAGAAGGTGTTACACAAATTATTCCACGACTTCAAAACTTCTCATTAGCCGCAGGAGACAAAACTTCAAAGGCTTCTTTGGTTTTGGGCATTGATGGCGATAATGAAAATGAATTTAACAAAGTAAAAGACAGAATTGTAAAGGGTAGTTTTTTTACTTCAAAGAGCAAAAAAGTAGTGATAGCAGAAGGGTTAGCAAAATATTTAAAACTTACAGTAGGCGATACATTGGTGTTAATCGGACAAGGTTATCAGGCAAATGTAGCAGCAGGTAAATACCCAATATCAGGAATTGTAAAAATTCCTAATCCACAAATGAACGTGATGTTGGTGTATATGCCTTTGTCTTTGGCACAAGAATACAATAGTGCATTTGGAATGTGTAGCGCTTTAATGCTCAACATTAAAGACAAATCCCAAACAAACAGAATTTCCAAAGAACTAAAATCAAAGTTGGGTAGCAATTATGAAATTATGACTTGGGATGAAATGATACCTGAAATTTTGAACGGGCTCAAAATTGATACCACCGTTTTTACTTTGCTTTCCTCGTGTCTTTTCTTAATTGTGGGTTTTGGAATAATCGGAACAATCATAATGATGGCATTGGAACGAAAAAAAGAATTTGGAATGCTTCAAGCAATCGGATTACAGAAATCACAAATACAAACTGTGATATTTTTAGAAAGTTTAATGTTGGGCATTACAGGAATTATTATAGGATTATCAATCGCAATTCCATTTATGATTTTTATGTACTACCACCCAATTCCATTGACAGGAGATGGTGCAAAATCTTTTGAGGCAATGGGTGCGGAACCCATTATGCAATTTGGAATCAAACCGAAACTATGGGCTTTAATGTCATTTATAGTTTTCTGCATAATGCTAATTGCAAGTTTGCTTCCTATTCAAATCATTAATAAACAAAAAGTGGCTGAAGCCATATAAAACGATAATAATATGACTACAAAATTAGCTTGGAGAAATATTTGGCGAAACAAAACACGGACAACCGTTTTTTTATTGGCAGCCTTCTTTGGATTTGCAATGGCTTTATTCACATTAAATTTAATGAAGTCTATATCCCAACAGCGTTTGGATGATGCGAAGAATCTACAAACAAGTGATTTGCAAATTCACAAAATGGGATTTCAAGACGACAAGGACATTACACTTTTTATTCCTAACGCAGAAAATGTAATTCAGAAAGTCAAAGAAAACGCAAATGTAGATGTTGTTGCAAAACGCATATCCACAAATGCAGTTGCAGCTTCACCTGAAAACAGCATAGGTTGTGAAATTAAGGGAGTTGAACCTACAACTGAACGTGAAATAAGTGTAGTACAAGATTTTTTGGTTGAAGGCAGCTATTTAAGTACAGATATGAGAATGCCAATTCTAATCAGTAAGAAAACTGCCGACAAGTTAAAATTGAAATTGAAATCAAAAATCATTATCACACTCAAGAACACTCAAGAGGAAATTGTTGGCGGAAGTTTTAGAGTAGCAGGAATTTTTGCAACACCAAGTACACCTTTTGATGAAAATACGGTAATTGTAAATTACACCGATTTACAAGAATTGGGTTCAATTTCTGAACCGCAAGAAATCGCTATTAAAATTAAAGACCCAACAAAATTAATAGAAACACAGAGTGGTATTCAGGAAACGCTATCTGCCGAATATGAAGTGAATAATTGGAAAGAATTATTGCCAGAACTCAATGCTTTTGATGCTTTTATAAATATGGTTGGAGTTCTTTTTACAATCATTGTCATTTTAGGTTTAGGGTTTAGCTTGATGAATATTATGAATATGATAGTTCAAGAAAGAACGCACGAAATAGGAATGTTACGAGCCATTGGACAAAGTAAATTCAAGGTGTTTTCAATGCTACTAAATGAAGCAGGAGTGCTTATGATGATAGGTGCAGTTTCAGGAATATTATTTGGCTATGTTTTAACTCTCATTGCCAGCAAGGTAGGTGTGCCTATAAGTTCAGGACTTGATATGTTAGGCATTAGACCAGTGATGTATCCTAAATTGAATCCTGAAATTATAATAATGGTAATTGTAATTGCTAAAATTTTAACGGTTGCAATTGCTTCAATACCAGCATACCGAGCAATGAGAATTAAGCCTAATTATTAAGAGATTAACAACAAAAAAAATAAAATGAACGTAATAGAAATAAAAAACCTTCGCAAGATTTACAACGAAAAAACAGTTCCAGTAAATGCAGTAAATGATGTTTCCCTTTCATTTAAGGCAAAAGAATTTACCGCTATTGTAGGTGCTTCGGGTTCAGGAAAAACAACTTTACTTAATTTGATAGGTGGCATTGACACACCCACAAGTGGCAATGTATTTATCAATGGAAAAAATGTAAGCGAATTATCCGAAAACAAAATGACACAATTTCGCAGAGACAATATTGGGTTTGTGTTTCAGCAGTATAATCTTTTACCAGTTTTAACTGCAAAAGAAAATGTTGAGTTTATAATGGAACTGCAAAAGAAACCAAAAGAAGAGAGAGAAAAAAGAGTGACCGTACTACTTACCGAAATTGGTTTAGCAGATAAAATAAATGAAAGACCTGCAAAACTTTCAGGTGGTCAACAACAAAGAGTTGCAGTTGCAAGAGCTTTAGCTCACAAACCAACTTTTGTAATTGCTGACGAGCCAACCGCAAATCTGGATAGTAAGTCAACTGCGGATTTGCTAAACATTATGGAAGAACTTAATCAAAAAGAAGGTACAACCTTCATTTTTTCCACTCACGACCAAAGAGTAGTTGACAGGGCAAAACGAGTAATTGTATTTGAAGATGGGAAAGTGATAAGCGATACTTCAAAATAAAAAATGCGAAATTCAAATCTTATAATAATTCTTCTTCTTTTTCCAAGCCTTGGTTTATTTGCCCAAAATGAAAACATTAATCCAACAGACACAATTGATGTAGAACAAATTGAAAATAACAATCCAAGTAAGTTTGAAATAAATGGGTATCTGAAAGATTTGGTTTCAGTAGCTATTCCTTCTTTCAATGGATTATGGTCTTTCGATAATCAAATACATAACCGTGTTAATTTTAAATACTACGCTAATTCTTGGCTTACACTTAATGCTGAAGCAAGAAATAGAATTTACTTTGGGAATAGCGTTCAACAAATTCCAAATTTTGACGAGCAAGTTAATCAATCGTTAGATTATATACGTTTAGGAGGTATTGTCTCGCAAGGGCAATCTTACCTCATTCATTCAACAATAGACCGTGCAAACTTAAAACTTGATAAAGATAAATGGCAAGCGATAATTGGTAAACAGCGAATTAATTGGGGGAAAACGTATGCTTGGAACCCGAACGATTTGTTTAATGCTTACTCATTTTTCGATTTTGACTATGAAGAACGCAGAGGAACTGATGCTGCATTGGTAAAGTACAATATAAGTTCATTATCATCTATTGAATTCGCATCCAACATTGATAGCACTTTTGACAAAATGATATTTGCAACTAATTACAAAACAAATATTAAAGAATATGACTTTCAATTTTTGGTTGGTAAATACAAAACAGATATTGCCCTTGGTGCAGGTTGGGCAGGCCAAATTAAGAATGCAGGTTTTAAAGGAGAATTGACCTATTTTCAACCTTACAAAAATGTTGGCGTAAACCCGACTTTTATAGGCGACATTTCATTTGATTACACACTGCCAAACACATTAAATTTCCGACTTGAATTCATTGGAAATACAAATCCTATTAAGACCACAAATATCCAATTTTTGACTCAACCCGTTTTTGCAAAAGGACTAATCAACAACTATGTTTCAACCTTCATTTCTGTCGGTTATGACATTACACCATTAATAAAAGCCAACTTAAATTCCATTTGGAACATTGACGACAACTCTATTTTCTTGAACCCAACAATTGACTTCTCTCTGACAGAAAATACTAATTTACTGATTGCAGCACAAATATTCACAGGCGACAAAAACAGTCTTTACAATGGAGTTGGAAGCTATGTTTTCACAAGGCTGAAATGGAGTTTTTAACGACAAGTACAGCCAACACATTTGGTGGCACATTTGTATTTTTCCGAACCCTCAATCCAACGCTAAAAAATCCAAAAGAGCCACCAAGCCAACGCACCTGAAAAGGAAAGGCAGCACATAACATTGTATAAAAGCAATAGCGGTTCGGGTGCAAACTCGAACCGTTTTTGCGTTTAATTAAGTATATTGCTTGCCGAAAAGTAGTTGCATTTTAATCCGCTACTGCTCTTATACTAACCGTTGTGCTTAATTTGGAATGACGAAACTATCGAAAAAAGAGGCTCAGAATATTAGAGTCAAACTACCTTCACTTCTGAACTTAGTAAGGAAGGAGGATTCTGACTACCAACTAATCTTCGTTAGTGTTTTTGATCAT
>JAVJQT010000005.1:0-704894 GCA_040218795.1 Cytophagales bacterium
CCGTTGTTGGCACTCACTTTGGTTAGGCCGTATTTAATGGCCAGATAACTTTGCACCTGCTCTTGTTGCAAAGGTGATGGCGCTGCGGTATAAATGACCAGCTCGGCCAGTTTACCGCCAAAACTATTGGAGGTTGGTCCCCCATTGTTATAACCGCCACCAATGTAAAAATCCTGATTATTGGCCGTGGCATCATCGGAGTTGTTATTGGAGAAAAGCACTTCTCCGTTTTTACTCACCGCTTTCCTGGTGCCATTGGGTGTAGTTAAGGCGGTGCTGGTACCTAAGGTCCATAAATTGGCTTCCCCATAATTGGCCTGCCAGTCGCCATTGATTCGGCCTATGCCTCCGTTTTGTCCAAAGTCAAAATAAATATTGTCATTGCTCCAGGGTAAAAGTGCGGTTAGGATTTGACCCGAACCGTTCATGTCTTCAAATAGCAGTGTATTGGTGGTGCTGCTGTTATCCGCCTTACTGACCGCATAAATCCAAAGCTCATCGTAAAGGCCGGAACCCAAAATGCCATTGGTGATTTCCAGGTACTCCGAATTAGCTCTGTCAAAATCAAGCACCGGATTGAAATTGATTTCGCTGTTTAGTAAGTCAGGGGAATTGCCCGTAGCGGTAGCATCAAAACCCAGTCCACTCTGATCGGCCCAATCACTGACCGGTGTGCTTCCCGTTACCCCACTATCGGCTCTGAGCCATAACTGCAGATTTGAACTTACATTTCCAGGAGCTTGTCCATTAACGCCATAAGGAAGTAAAATGGATACGAACAAAATCATACAGAAATAGCATAATCTTAGAATATAATTATTGATAAAGGATGGATTCATCAATTTTAAGGTCAGGAATTAATTTAAAGCCCACACAAGCTTATAAGTAGCACTAATTGATCTTAAAAGTATTTATTTTCTGTTAATTAATGAAGCAAAGTTTATTCTGATTTATTAAAACAGATGTTATGGCCTATACAAGTCATTAAATAAATCAAACGCAATAACTTAAAATCAGTTGCTAATTAGGTGAGCATCTTTAATATTTGGATTACTAATGTTTAATAGTCAATTACATGTAAAGCGAAAGATCAAATTCTTATAATTCAGGTATCTTTTTTTTATTTACCAAAAAAATTATTGATCTATATCATCAATAGACCTATTAAATACAAGTTTTTATTAAATTAGATGGTTCTAGATTCAAACCGAAAATTAAAACGAAAAGCCATGGACACTAAAGAACAAATTGAGAGCGTAGTATTTCATCAAACCAAATGCATTAATGCACTTGAAGACATGAAACATTTGATTGAAACTCATCATGAGGATTCGGCTATTAACAAGCTAAAAGATCTGGAATCTGAATTGACAAGATTGACTAGAAAACTCAGACAGATTGAAGACAGTATGTGATAATCATAAAAAACATTAAATAAAAGTCCGGATATTATATTGATTATTAGGGTTTTATATGTTTTCCTTAAACATATTTTAATTTTCTTTTATACAAATTTTAAAAGACTCAATCCCTGCTAAGTATTATAGCACCGCAATAATAAGTGTAGAGATATCTGGACTTTATTTTTAATATAACAGATCTAAAAGCCTTTCTTCGAATATGATCTTTTAAATCTCTCTAAAAGACAATCATAAATTCCTTACTGTCCTCATGGTTACTGTTCCATAAGGCACTAGTTATGTTTTGAGAACTGGCAGATCTAAATGCGACTTTAATAAAATCAATGTAAACAAAATGCAGCTTTTTATATTTGATCAAGAATAAATTGGCAATATATTTTACGCAAAATAATTCATATAGACATGGATGCATTTTTTGCATCTGTTGAACAAAGGGATTTTCCGGAATTTCGCGGCAAAGCTCTTGCCGTTGGGGGGAATAAAGAAAGAGGTGTGGTGGCCGCAGCGAGTTATGAGGCTCGGAAATATGGTGTTAGATCTGCAATGTCTTCTAAAATGGCATATATCAAATGCCCTGATATTATTTTTACTAAACCAAGATTTGACGTTTATAAACAAGTCAGCGATCAGATAAGGGAAATTTTTAAGTCATATACTGATTTGGTAGAACCCCTTTCTCTTGATGAGGCCTATCTGGATGTCACTGAACATAAAAAAGGGCCCTCTTCGGCCACCTTGATTGCCAGGGAAATAAAAGCGGCTATTAAATCCGAAACCGGACTCAGCGCTTCTGCGGGTATTAGTGTAAATAAGTTTTTGGCCAAAGTAGCTTCGGATATGGATAAGCCAGATGGACTTTACGTCATTCTCCCCGATCAGGTGATGCCTTTCATTGAAAAATTAGCAATAGAAAAGTTCTTTGGAGTTGGTAAAGTCACCGCTTCAAAAATGCATCGTCTGGGAATTAGAAACGGGAAAGACCTGCAAAAATTTTCAAGGATTCAACTCAATCAGCATTTTGGCAAATCAGGTTCTTATTTCTTTAATATTAGCAGAGGGATTGATGAACGTCCTGTTCAAGCGGATAGAACTAGAAAATCCGTGGGTGCTGAACGAACTTTTGAATACGATTTATCAATTAAAGATGAAATGTTTGAAGTTCTCAATAAATTGTCAACACAGCTTGCTGAGCGATTGCTAAAAGCAAAGGCTAAAGGCAAAACGTTAACTTTGAAAATTAAATATTCTGATTTCAAAGTAATTACCAGGAGTAAAACCTTGGGTAAAAGTATTTCCAATAAAAGTGAAATAATCCAAACGGTAAGCGAAATATTTAACTCAATTGATTCTCATCCTCTGGGTATTCGATTATTGGGAATAGCCATATCTAATCTCGATTTGGACAATGATAAATCTACGACCCAATTGACGCTTGAATTTTAAGCAAATTTATTTTTAGTCAAATGCTTAAATATCAATTCTTTAAATCATAAAAATAGCCACGACTAAGATTGAAAATCCCTTATGAAAGATCGCCGTTTCGATTTAAGGCTGCATCTTTTTTTAAGGTTTTCACATAATCACTGATTTCTTTTAAATGTTCATTAATGGTCTCGCCGGCTTTTACAGGATTTTTTTCTTTAATAAAATGCAGTAGGTCATAATGCTCTTTAATTGCAATTTCAGCTCGTTTTTGATTACAGACATCGTGTTTTTTAAAATATTTCATGATGTCAGGTGTAATAATTAACATCAGTGACTTCAAAACTGAATTATTACTCGCCTCAGCGATTTTAGTATGAATTAATAAGTCTTCTTCAACCGCATCCTGATTCAATTCTATTTTAGCAGCATGTGCATTAATGGCCTGTTCTATTTCAGCTATGTCTTTTTCACTTCGATTTAAAGCTGCCAGCTGCGCGGTGTTTGTTTCCAATATCACCCTCGTCTCTACCAAAGACCTGAAATCATTGGATTCAAGTTGGAGCATTTCTGAAATTAAACCTTCCAGTGCCGGTAAACCCAGGCCTGCTACAAAAGTGCCACTCTGAGGCATTGTTTTTAATATTCCATAAAACTCCAGTTTTTGTATAGCATCTCTTAAATGAGTTCTGCCAACATGTAATTTTTCGCAGAGTTTTCTTTCAGAAGGTAATCGATCTCCTGGTTTGAGCTGACCTGATGAAATCAAATCTCTAATTTGCCCGATGATTTTATCTACTGCAGATTCAACTACTATTGGTGAAAAATTATTTAACATATCACAAAATATTAATCGATTGGAACATCTTGGAATTGTATATTCAGATATTCGTTAATTGCTAAAATAATAAACTATTTTTCTTAATCGTAAATTCAGAACTATTGAATCATGGAATGAAATCATTCCTCAAGAAATTCATTCAAATCCAATTTTGAAGCAAATTCATAGCCTATATCAAACAATTCATCGGCATTGGTCGTGTCCAGAATATCAAACTTTTCCAATCCTTCGGGTTCAATGAAAAGATCAACTTTATCCCTTAGCTGATGTATGTTTTTATTTACGCTTAATTGAAAGGTCCTGGCGGCTACTTTTACGAGATTATCGACTCCCTTTATCTCCTGAACCGGCGAAATACTTATGGCGATTATTTTTTTACAACAATCCAATAGTGGTTCAACCGGCAAATTATCCAATAAACCTCCATCTACGTAGGGCACATCATTTATTTTAACCGGTGCAAACAAAACGGGAATAGAAGCTGAAGCTTTTATGGTAGGAATTAATTTCCCTTTATTTATATATTCTGCTTTTCCACTATTTAAATTTGAAACTGTAGCGAACATTGGAATTTTTAAATCCTCAAATTTTTCCGCTTCTATTTTTTCATCTAAAATATCTTCCAGATTATCCAGACTCAATAAACCGTTCACCGGCATTACGACTTTTGCATAATCAGTAATCCCATTTTCCTTCATCAATTTCATGGCTTCATCGGGGCTTTTTCCATCCGCGATAAACACCCCTGCCAGGGCACCGGCACTTGTTCCTGCGATTACCCCGGGTTCAATTCCTTTTTCTTTTAAAGCCTTTAAAACACCCAAATGAGCAAATCCTCTTGCTCCACCCCCACCAAGGGCTATTCCAAATTCATATTTCTTATCCGACATCTTTTAGTTTTTAGTAAATCAAAGTTTGTATTGCATGAGGACTGATTTCTAAATTGCATGCTTGTTCCTCAACGTAAAGGCTATATTTGATAGCTTCATTTCCCGAATTCATTACAACAGTGGCCATGGTACCGTCTTCATTTAACCATGAGGTGCTTAAAAGGTCCGTATGACTCGTACTTGTGCTTATTCTTTTAGCTCCCGGTTGAATGTATTTTGAGAAATGACCGATGTAAGAATAAGATGGCGTGTAAATGAGTTCTCCGCTTCTCAAATCTGCATGAATGGGCGCAAAACAATAATTACCAACATGATTAGGCCCTCCTCTTTGATTTAGAAGGATGTTCCAATCGGTCCAACCCACTGTTCCGGCATTGAAATCATTGATCATATTTCTTCCATAGCGTTCTGCATTGGGCCAATACTGATACTTTGTGGAATCAAAACTTTCATTGCAACCTTCTGTAAATAACAATTCCTTTTCGGGATAGCTTTCCTTGATAGACCTGAGATTATCAAAATGTTCATCTCCGCCGGCCCAAATTTCATACCAATGAAATCCCAGTCCCCAGGCGTATTGCGAAGCTTCTGGATCATCGAAAATGACATTGGCTCTGTCGCTGGCCAAATCCCTGTTATGATCCCATACCACAATTTTTTTGTCAGAATATCCGGCTTTTTCCATTGCCGGGCCCAAATAATTTTTTAAGAAATCGCGTTCTTCTTCTGCCGTATATATGCATGATTCCCAAATTTGAGTCGCCATGGGCTCATTTTGAATTGTGATTCCCCAAATTGGCAATCCTTCCTTCTCATAGGCTTCAATAAATTTGGTATAATATTTTGCCCAGCTATCATAATATTCAGGCAATAGTTTTCCACCGTGAAGCATGTCATTATTTGACTTCATAAAAGCCGGAGGCGACCAAGGTGAAGCATAAAGTGTTAGTTTTTTAGCGGCGCTTTCATAAATGTCTTTGATCAATGGAATTCGATATTTTAGATCCTTTTCTATGGAAAAAGTGTTTAGAGAGGTATCTCCATCTTCAATATATGTGTAAGAGCCAGTTCCAAAATCAGAGGAGTGAATGGTAGTGCGAATTAAACTGTATTTAATTCCCGAATCACTGTAATAAGCATCAAGCAGTTCCTTTTGTTTACTTTCCGGTAACCGGGCATATACTTCAGCTGCTGCATCTGTGACCGCTCCACCAATGCCTAAAAACGTTTGAAAAGATTTATTGGGATTTACAAATACTGATTTTCCACTTTCAAGTGCTTGTTTTCTTTTGATAAAAGAACGCTCACCCAAATCCTGCAATCGGTATTTTGAATCTTTTGCTGTTTCAACAAGCCTAAGCTGTTCTTTCGGCTGAAAATTTGTTTTGGCTTCAGAGATTGATTTTTGGTTGTCACTCTGATTTTTTTCACTTGAACAGGCCATTAAAAAAATAAATACAAGTGCAGAAAGCGCTGTCCGTATAGAATAAATTGAACTCATTATTTCAATGTATTAATCTTTAACAAATTTTTTCAAATTATGATTTAAAGCGAAATGAATTTACCAATTTCTTTCTTTCAATATGAACCACAAAACGGACAATAAAAAACCGCAATTCTTCAAATTGAAAATACGATGTTTAATTCAATTGCAATTTTATGGCTTTGTATGTTGAAAAATGATCATAATCCTTTCTTCAGTAATTCAAAAAACACTTCAAAATCACTTTGAAATTCTTCCTTATAAAATAAAGTAGGCGCTATTAATTTTTTAATGGCCGATTCCAAGGACTTATAATTTGAATTGCTAATATGGACAGGTATTTTATAGAGACGTGAATCATTTTTTTTGAATGGTGGAGGTACTTTTGACTGATATAAAAACGGGATTAATGTAGTGCTGCAATTCAGGGCTATTCGCGAAAAATTGTGTTGATCAAATAAATCCTTTGTCTTGTTATTAATACTTTCAAAGAAGTCTAATGTAGCTGCCAATCGAACTCTGGAACCGGCTCTGGATTTTCCTTTCTTTTTTAAATATTTGATCTGTGAAAAACCTTGTTTTTTTCTTGTCATATAGGCAGAGAACGTTGTATGATAAAGCGTTTCTTTTCTGTGCATTACGATCAAAGCTGCTTTCCCTGATTCTATACTCAGGTAAAGAATTATATTGTTTTCGCTTAAAACATTGAGATTTTTATCCAGTGAAATAGCCAAAGGCAATCTAACAAAACCGCCAGGCTCATCTCTATTGTTTTGCAATTCTATGCGGTGTTTTGCAAAGTCATAAGTATAAGTAAAATCAGACCTGATTTTTTCTAAAAGCTGAGATAAAGGGATTTGAAATAGGTTTAAAAACTTATGTTGCAATTACTTATGAATAAAAATTTAATCGACTCTCGATTCTGAAAAGACATCGTAAACTGCTATAAGTGTTTCAGAATCATTGGCATTATAGCCTTTATGATAATCCTCAAGCTCTTTTCTATTTTCAAGGTATAGCGGTTTAAATTCCAAATCTGATTCATTCCAGATAATCAATAAAAATTTATAAACTATCCTGCTGTTTCGGCCTTTTTCAAACCAAATTTGAAGTAAATCTTCATTTAAGGATCCGGTTTTAGTATGATTTTCGAACATTATATCAGATCACAAAAAGAGCTAAAAAACAGAAAAGCATACTCTATTCAAATTTACGTTTAATCATTTCCAGTTTTAAAGGTTTGCTTAAGAAATCTTTGACAAATGGATTTTTTACTGCCCTGATTATATCATCCGGGTTTTGAGAGGAGCTCAGCATATAAATATCGATTTTATCTCTTATTTCTGTGTCAAGCTCAGCAAATTTGTCCAAAAATTCCCAGCCATCCATCTCAGGCATATTTATATCGAGAAAAATAACCTCAGGCAAATTATCGGGCTTAGATAAAAGATAATTCAATCCGGATTCGGCTGCGATTACCGTTTTGATGGAATTGAATAAATTGGATTTCTTAATAACAACCTCATTGATGAGATTACTGGTGGCATCGTCATCTATTAATAATATTTCCCTTTTCTCATTCATTTACTAAGGTTAAGTGTAAAATAAAAAGTGCTGCCTTTGCCTTCTTCGGACTCCGCCCAGATTTTGCCATAATGAAGTTCAACTATTTTTTTACAGTTTGCAAGGCCAATACCTGTACCCGAATATTTGGAATTGGAATGCAGGCGTTTAAAAATGACAAAGATTTTTTCAACATGGCTTTTTGGAAATCCTATTCCATTGTCCTTTACGGAAAATTGCCATGCATTATTTTCATTTCGTTTTGATGATATTTCCACTATTGGATTATTGCCATTGGATTGAAATTTTATTCCATTCGATATTAAATTCTGAAACAACTGATGTAAGGCATCTGGATATCCCCATACCGTCGGCAACTCATTGTTAATTTTTATCTGAACATTCTTATCCTTGATTTTATTTCTCAGATCCTGGCTGACATCCTTTAAAACTTCATTGCAATTAACTTCTTCGGGTTTTTCCATTTGACCGATTTGACTGTATTGCAATAGGTTTTTAATTAAAGAGGCCATGCGTTTTGAAGCCATCACGATATGGTCCAGATATAATTTCCCTTCATCATTAAACTTATCCCTGTACTCCTGATCTATTATTGTGACAAGTCCCTGTAATGAATGAAGCGGTTCCTGTAAATCGTGAGACGCTACATAGGCATATTGTTCGAGATCGCGGTTTTTGTTTTCCAACTCTTTCACATATTTCTGTAGTGCTTTTCTATTATCTGTTAAAAAAATATAGACTACTCTCACAAGTAATAATGTAAATACAATACCTGCAATGAGAACAAATATTGGCGTAAGTATGGTGGATCCCATTTGTCCATTGTAGTGCAGACCCAATTCCCAGGTTTGATCCGCCATTTCCAATTCAATATTTTTATGAATCGAGGCGTTTTCTTTCAAATGTTTGGGATCACCAAATAACAATTGATCATCATCACCTTTGCTTTTTATTTCCAAACATAATTCTTTAGGCAGATCGATATTTTGAATGGCCACGGCTATCAGGCTGCGCATCAAATAAACACCTTCGACCAAGGCTATGGTCTTTTGGTTTTTTGGATCAATCACAGGCACAAAAACTAAAATCGCTTTGTGTGGTTCATTTTTTTGTATAATAGAAATTACACCAGAGGCGGCAGATTTGCCATTTTTCATTGCTCTGTTAATGGCATCCTGGCGAAATTCCAAAGAAATTCCCGGATCAAAGCCCAAAGCAGCTTCATTCCCCTCAAAGGGTTGAATATAAGCCACAGGGAAATACTTTTCCCGGTCTTCCACTCTGACAATTTTATCATTTTCCCGGGTAAATATTTGAAAATCTTCAAATCCGGCGGCCTGCATAGCCAGTTCAAAAGAATCTTTTTTATCAAATGGAATTACAGGAACCCATTCCAAGGCTTGTATGCTATTGATGTTTTGTGTGTAATAACTGCCGTAACGACTAAATTCACGATAGTCCATTTCTCCATCTGCCAGATAAAACTCCCGAATGGCATATAGGGCATTTAAATTTCGGTCTATCTCATTTTGAATACCATTGTATACATTATTGAAATAGCTCGACAGAATTTGATCGCGTTTTAATTCATTGGTAGAATTCAATGAAGAATAAAGATAAAAGGACAGAACAATTCCTGTTAAAAATATTAACACGCATATTGCTATAATTTTAGGCGTGGTATTTTTCATGCTTAATTACACCTCTTTAAAAGAACTAAGAGATTTTTTTACCCTTAAAGGTGATATTTACTTTGTTTGATTTTTTATTCGGTCGTTCACCTCTTAAATGAATAATTAGTCCATCTAAAAATTTTCTAAGAATCTGATCTCCCGCCTCTACAAATTTTGGGTGCTTTTCATCTCTAAACATATCACCCAATGCTCCCTTAGTGATTTCAAAATCTACCAATTTGAGAATATCGATAATATGATCATCGCGTAATTTATGCGCAACCCTGAGCTTTTTTAATATGTCATTATTGGATAGCTTCAAATATTTCCGAAAAATTGCAAATTAAAGGTATTTCCAGAGATTATGTTAATTTCCAGATAAGGCATGTTATATATTTCTTATTGTAATTTTAAATCTTCAATAAATTTCAAATATGTATTTTAAGATTGTTCCATACCCCCTACTTATTTTAATCGTATTTCTAAGTGCTTGTAAAAATGGAAATGACAATGAGCAAAAATCAATTAGAAAAGCAACAATTGAAGATGTTGAAGCCGGCATACGCCGAAATATTGCAGAAAGAGTAAAAGAAAATGATGGTTTTTTTACTTATCAAAATGATTCGACCAGTCTTAAATTAAAGCTCGTTAGAGTTCATACAGAGTATCTTTCTGTCTTAGGCGACAATGAATTCTTTGCCTGTGTTGATCTTGCCACGGTCGAAGGTGACGTGTACGACGTGGATTTTTTTCTAAAAGGCAATGCAGAAAATATGTTAATTACCAAAACAGATATTCATAAACTCAATGGAAAACCATTTTATACCTGGAAACAGGCTAAAGATAAAACATGGCATACAGTAGCAGTTAAGGATGCTTCGGGAGACCTACTTGGTTTGATTGAGGGTGAGGATAATTTTACATTTAATTATACTGCATTTATACCTGAGTTAAATGATAGTGCCGAAATATGGATTCCCATCGCCGCTTCAGATAATTTTCAGAAAATAGACATCCTTTCAATAGACATCCCTGTTGAATATAAAATCGTTAGCGACGGTAAATACAATAACAAAATTCTCTATTCAAAATTAGGCTCCGAACAGAGTCTTCAACAAATTGATATAAAATATAAGGTTAAGAGAAAAGAAAAATCAGCCTATGCAGATCCGAGTATGGAATTGGATTTTTTTCTTAGCTCATCTCCTCTTATGCCGGTAGGAGATCGCTTTAGTCTGATAGCTGAAGAGGCTATTGCAAAAAGCAAGGCAGATAATCCTTTAAGTAAGGCCAGAGCGCTATACGATTTTATTATTGATAATATGCGCTACGCTAAACAAGGTAAATACGGTACCGGCGATGCCAATTATGCTTGCGATTCCAAATCTGGGAATTGTACAGAATTCCACTCTTTATTTATTTCATTGGCCCGTTCAGTTGGTATTCCTGCACGATTTGCAATTGGGGCAGCCATTCCTTCGGAAAGAAATGAAGGCGGCGTAAACGGTTATCATTGCTGGGCTGAATTTTACGCCGATGGCAAATGGTGGCCTGTAGATATTAGTGAGGCCAATAAATATTCTGCCCTTTCTACATATTATTTTGGACATCACCCTGCCAACAGGATAGAATTTAGTCGGGGACGCGATATTATGCCTGTTCCGGGTCCAAAAACCGGCGCAATAAGTTTCTTTGCCTATCCCGTATTAGAAGAAAATGAAAAGCGAATTCCGGTAAAAGTGAAATTCACTTTTCAAAGAGAGTCGTTTTCTGAAATTTAATCACCACTTGGGTGCTCCCCGGCTGGATGTTCATCTTTCTTTGCTGTGCTGTCTGAATCAGCTTCTTCAGAATCACCACTTGGATGCTCTCCACCCTCAGGATGTTCATGTCCATCACCGTGATCATGGCCTTCATGGTCGGCATGCTCTTCCATTTCTGCTTCCATGCTTTCTTCAGTGCTCTCTCCCTCCGATTGCTCAGTAGGTGAGCAGGCACTTAATGAAAATGCAAGAAAGACTGAAAATGCCAATGCTGAAATACTGATTGCCTTTATTTGATTGATAATTGTTTTCATGGTTGAAAAATATTCTGTTAAAATAAATCTAAGCTAATCTCTGTGATAATCTCATTAATTAAAAGTAAAATCCATTTTTTAATTGTAGCTAAAAACAGCTTAGTAATTAAACTCTGTATCTTTCAACAAATCTACGCAATATTAAATGCGCCTCTTCAGTAATTATGTTTTTGGTCTTATTAATTAATTTTTTTGCATCCTCAGGATCAAAATAACCATGATTTTTATAGTAATTAATCCGTTTGGCTATGCCTTCGGCATCGAGTTCACAGTGAAATTGAATCGCATAAATATTCTTCTTAAAACGAATCATTTGAATCGGGCATTCATCTGATCCGGCCAATAAAACGCCTCCTTTGGGCAAATCCTGGCAAGCTTCCTTATGGCCGCAAAATGCCTTAAAAGTATTTGGAAAGTCTTCAAATAGTTTATCCGAATAACTGGCATCATTTAACTTAATTTGTGTAAAGCCCACTTCTTCAAAAAACCTGGTCTTAGAGATTTCAGCACCTGCAAACGCGGCTATTGATCCGAATCCATAACAGGAACCAAAAAAGGGAATATCTTTCTCAAAAATCCTTGGGTATAAGGAATTTAATTCTTTCTCGTAACGTCTTTGTGCATGAGACTTGATTGTTTCCTCATCGCTTACATTGGCAGGGCCGCCACCTACTATTATTGCAGAAAAATCCTCGGGATTGAGTTGAGAAAAACTTTGTTTTTCCATCCTGATTCTTACTACATCAGTCTCATCAAGTTGGCCGTATTTTAGAAAATCAGCATATTCATTATTTGCAGGGCCATCCTGTTCGCGAATTTGTAATAATAGAAAAGGCTTCATGACTCAAACAAAAACAATTTCAGATAAATATTTGCTTGAAACGGCAAAATCCAAATCATTTAATAAGCTTTAGGATTTAAATTACCTTTTCAATTCTCCATATCGCTGTATTCCTTAATTAATTGGGCCTGCAGCTGTGGTGGAACAGGCGCATATTCGGCGAATTTTTTTGTAAAACTTGCCCGGCCTTGTGTTAATGATCTCAGTGAAGTTGTATAACGATCGAGTTCAGCCAAAGGCGTCTTAGCTTTTATCAATTGATAAGCGCCCTGCGATTCAATACTGGTTATGGTGGATCTTCGCGATTGAAGATCGGTCATTACCTCACCCAGAAGTTCTTCAGGAACAAGAATATCCAATTGATCGATTGGTTCCAATATTTTCGGATCGGCCTGAATAAATGCCTGACTAAATGCTTTTCTTCCAGCAATTTTAAATGCCATATCATTTGAATCTACTGCGTGCATTTTGCCATCGTATACTATTACCCGAACATCTCTTACATAAGAACCAGTTAAAGGACCTTCTTCCATTTTTTCCATGATTCCCTTCATAATTGAAGGCAGAAATCGCGCATCAATAACACCACCGACTATGCAATTGTAAAATACCAGTTTGCCTCCCCATGGAAGATCTACTTCTTCCTTACCGCGAATATTTACACCCTCAGGTTCGGGCATTCCTTCATAATAAGGTTCTACTTTCATATAAACCTCTCCAAATTGCCCGGCGCCACCGGATTGTTTTTTATGACGGTAAGAGGTATCGACCAATTGTTGTATGGTTTCTCTATAGGGAATTTTTGGTTTCACAAAATCCACATCCAAATGATAGATGTTTTCAATTATCCACTTCACCGTTGCTAAATGTAATTCACCCTGGATTGAAAGTATCAGCTGTTTCAATTCCGGATCAAATTTGTAAAGCACTGTTGGGTCTTCCTGATTAATTTTATGAAGGACCTCACCTATTTTTTCATCATCAGAATTATTGTTAGCTACTATGGCCATTTGCATATTGGCCTCCGGAAATACTATAGGTTCAACTGCAGAATTGAAGGATGCTGTGCGCAGCGTGTGATTAGTCTCAGTGGATTTCAGTTTGAGAACAGCACCAAGATCTCCAACCACCAATTTATTAATGGGTTTTCTTTCATGACCGTCTACAATAAATAACTGATTGATTCTCTCAGTCTCTCCTGTCTGATGATTTACCAATTCATCGCCTATTTTTATTTCTCCGGAGATGACCTTGAAAAAAGACATTTTACCCAAATTGGGCTCAATGGCTGTTTTATATATAAATAATACGGGAGGGCCATCCAATTTATGTTCCAATTCTTCACCGCTAATTAGTTTTTCCGCCTGCAGATCGACAGATGAAGGCGCCACATTATCGATAAAGCCCATCATGCGTCCACTGCCCATGTCCATTTTTGCAGAAAGACAAAAAACCGGAAATACTTCATGATTACGCATTCCAGTTCTCAATCCCTGCCGCATTTCATCTTCATTTAGAGTGCCCTTTTCAAAATACAATTCCATAAGCCCTTCGTCGTTTTCAGCTGCTTTTTCAACTAATTCATTGTGAAGTCTATCGGCTTTTTCTTTTTCGCTTTCAGGAATCGCTAGTTTTTCGGGTTTACCCCCATTTGGACCGAACTTGTAATATTTCATTTTAAGTAAATCAATAATGCCATTGAATCCTTCGCCCTCGTTAAGCGGATATTGCATTAAGGTTACTGAAGCGCCGAATTGCTTTTTTAGAGATTCCACTGAGGCTTCAAAATTAGATTTTGGATGATCCAATTGATTTAAGGCAAATAAAGTTGGTTTTTTAAACTGATCTACATAATTCCAGGTAAGTTCCGTGCCAATTTCTAAACCGTGTTGCGCATTAATAACAAATGCACAGGTATCGGCAACACGAACCGAAGAAACCATTTCACCTGCAAAGTCATCCAGCCCGGGGGTATCAATAATGTTGATCTTATAATTGCGCCATTCAGTATGTACCAGGGTTGCATAAACAGAACTTTCGCGTGCGTGTTCAATTTCGTGAAAATCGGAAACCGTATTTTTATCTTCAATTGTGCCGCGACGATTAATCAAGCCGGCTTCAAATAGCATTGTTTCTGTTAGTGTTGTTTTGCCCGATTTTGGACTGCCCAGCAAAACAATATTTTTTATGTGTTTTTCATCAAAGACTTTCATAGAAAAAGGGAATAAAGTAATACATCAGAAATATGATATCTCATATGCCGTAAAAATAGATAGTCTATAAAAGTAAAAAACTGTTGTGAATCAGTTAAATAATTGAGGAAAAATTGCTAATAATCTATAAATCAATGCCCCGATAAAATTTCATTCTGGTCTTTAAAAATTGATTAATTAGAATAACATTATTGTTATAATAATTTGGGCTTTTTATCTGATAATCAGTTATATAAAGAAACTGCTATTGATTGCAAAAGATGGACAAGATTGTCCTTCTAATTTATAAAATGAATTTACGATGTTAAGAAATTCTGGCAATTTTAACGATCTCAGAAATTTCGATTCTAAATGCACCCCAGCGTTTTCCCTGAACTGTAATAGCGGGTGGCAATTCAGGAACTTCCAGCGTGCGTTGTACACTTTTTTCAAAACCAGAGGTCTCATGGCTTGCCAAAGTCACTTCTACAATATCTCCATTTGTTTTTATAATCTCTAGTTTAGATCCTATTGGGAAATCTTTGATTATATCTTTTGTTTCTTGTTCAGTCATAATAATTCAATATAAATTATAACACCAAAAAGAAGATATTGTTAAGAAAAACCATTTTCAATTAAATTTTTCAGCCCTTTTAATAAGTTTTTCAAGGTTTGCTTCTTTGGGATTTAAGGGCGCACCCGGATGAATACAGGCTGCAGGACATTTTTCTGCTGCCTTAACCAATTGTTCGAAAGTCCCTTTGGCCGGATCTTTTAATACAGCTTGTTTATCGTCATTATATTCAAAAAGATTTGGATATTGATCTGTGCATTCATTACAGGAAGTGCAATCTTCAGTATCTAAACTTGCCTTAATTTCACCTTCTTTATTTGATTCCACTTTACTTACAATCTCTACTGAATCTGTCTCTTTGTCTTGATGAGATGGTGGCTCAGGTTCAGTTTGAAGAAGGCTATTTATTATGTCCTCTTCGCCCAAAAGTCCTAGAATCATTTTATTAGCAGCAATTTGAACCGATTTTGCTTCTATTTTCTTAATTTTTTCACGGAATTCAGATTGAGTAAAAATTAATTGTTCTGGAATACCATTATTCTCTTCGATCTCTGAGTTATGCCGGCTCGACTTTTGAAATGAGGCAAATTGTTGTAAAAAATTCCAAAAATCCAGACGTTCCTGACAGGAAACCACCCATAAGTTGGGAACAATTGCTTTTCTTAATTGACCTTTTTCATCAAGCAACCAAATAAAGGGAACTTTGCCATAAATATCAGATTCTTCTAATTCCAGATAATCATTTAAAGGACAAAGGTTTTCAAATTCATATTCCAGGGGAATTAGCATTAATTCACTGCGCTTACTTTTGAACAGTGCTTTATAATCAGCATAAGTCAAATTGAATTCCAAGACTTGTTTATCCTGATTATCTTTATCTACTTCTAAGATGTATAGTGGCCAATTTTGATTTTCCTGAATATTTGAACTCAAATCCATTTTTTCATAAGGACTTTCCCTGGAAGCATCAAATATTAATTTTGGGAAATAACGACCTAAAGAGGCTGATTTTAATAATTTCTCTGCATCAAGATTGTCTTCTGTTTCTGAATTTAATAACAACTGCGCGATACATGGGTATGGATTGCCAAACAAAGTTTCAAATCCTTTTAATAAATACATGGGATCTTCAATTGTGCTCTGGAATGCTGTAACATTCCGATGCGATATTGCTAAAGCTGAAAGTTCCTGGCGATATTGATGGGCAGCGTCTTCCCAGGATTTTTCTTTGACAATTTGTGAAATCAAATCATTGCGAAGAACAATGAATTTAAAGGGAGCATTTAATTGCAACAATTTTAGCATTGAGTTCATATGAACCTCAAGCTCATTATAACTTACAATTATAATTATAGGCTGAATTAGTAGTTCTTCCTCTTTTTTAAATCTGTGACGTGTAAAATGCGTAAAATAATCATCGTGCAATTCATTTTGGTATAGGCTATCAGCTTCGAGTTGGGCAATTCTGTTGGCTTTTACAAGCATTTCAAAATCTTTGATTTCCTTATTAAAATAGTTTATCGCCAAATCGAATGGGTCTTTTTTATCTGACTTAATTAATTCGCTTTTATTCAATATTTTACTAATCTGGAACTGCTTGTCAATTTTTTCATTAAGAATTATAGTACCCAGATGATTCTTAAATTTGTCAATCCCTGATTTTAGTATTTCTAATGTAGTTTTTAATCGTTTTGATCTTTCATCACCAATATTGCTCCCCTTTCCGGATTTTCTTGAAACAATTTTTGCCATCTTGTCGAAGGCCATTAAATCATTTGCAAATCCATAGGTCTTTTCCATTTCATCTACCTTGAATTCAGGATCTATTTTTAGAATTTTTTCAAGTGCTGTTAAAATCTGAAATATTTCTTCTCTGAATAGTTCTCTTCTTTTTTTTAGATTTTTATTCAATACATGCTCGAGTATTTTTACAAATGCTTTATTATCGAAATCAATCTGCTGATTTGACCCAGATTCGGGGTTAAATGGATATCCTGATTTCTCATTGTTCAAAATGACTTGAAAAAGAGATTTACAATGTTGATTATTTTGCTCATCAGGCTTTTCTCCAGTTCTGTAAAAGTGCTTTGCCTTGTTCCAGAAGATCGTCCTTTCCTCGCTTTGTTCTACTGAACCTTGCTCAAGAGTTAATTTAATGTCTGTTTTTATAGGGTTTTTTTCTTCCATTTCAAGCATTTCAAACTGCAAAACGATCCATTAAATTCTCAATTGCTTCAATTCGGTTTTCGGTGGATATTCCCAAATTATGAGCCCCGTATTCATCATATTTATTGGCAGTTCGATTCTGATAAAACAAACCTATCGGCGTTGTTTCTTTTACAATTTCAGCTATTTCTCTGGCCTTAATCAGATCAGAAGGGTCATGATCGATTATGTGTCTAAAGCTTTTCTTGGATTTTTCTTCCAACAAAATTCCATCTTCATGGTCCAATAAAGTAATTGCTTCAGGATCTTTTAATATAGGTTCATATACATCACGCATAAAAACCGGGCACCTTTGCACTATTCTCACAAATGACAATCCCGGATGATGATAGGCTTTTTGAAGCGTGGCATAGAGATGTGCCGGTTTCCAGTCACATGACTGCGCTACAAATGAAACATTAGGTAGTCCAAGCGTAGCCTGAATTGGATTAATTGGAGGTAAAACCGATCCGCGTGGATGTGTATTGGTAACTGTACCCAGAGGACTGGTCGGCGAGGTTTGTTTTTTTGTCAGACCATATACCGAATTATCAAATAACAGAGCCACCATATTCATATTATACCTTATGGCATGAACCCAATGGCCAGCTCCTATTGAACAGCAATCTCCATCCCCGGTTATGACAAATACATGCAGGTCCGGTCTTCTGAATTTTATTCCACTGGCTACAGGAAAAGCCCTGCCGTGTAAGCCGTGGAAACCATAGGTCTTCATATAATGTGGAAATCTGCTACTGCAGCCAATTCCCGACACAAATACAGTTTTTTCAGGCGCCAATTGTTCCTCTTTGCATAGCTTCTGTACATTGTGAAGTATGGTATGCCCCCCACATCCTGAACACCATCGCGCTTTGCTACTCGCATAATCTTCAAGATTGTACTCCAGAATGCTGGTGTCGATATCACAAAAATCTGGTTTAATCGCAATCATATTTCTTCTACCAGTTTTATTCCTAGTTTATTTTCCAACATTTTTAGAATTCTTCCCGGGCCCAAAGGTTGACCGTAAACATTGCTGTAACAGTCAATATCAACCAATGTCTGAGCTCGTAAATACCAGGCCAGCTGCGCATACCTTCTGTTATCTTCAGTGATAAGCGCCGTTCCCGGATTGTCGCTGTAATTGATTTCAACGGTCATTACTTTTTTGAAATTCTTGAATATTTCCTTTAATCTCGGTTCAAGTGGACTTAGAAAATGTAAATGAAGACTACTTACAGATGCGCCTTTATCCCTTGCTCTTTCTACAGCCTCTTCAATAGCACCTCTTGTTGAACCCCAGCCAACTAGTAGTAAATCACCTTTGTCATCGCCATTTATTTTAGGTTTTTTTAGTGTTTCCTGAATGGCTGCCAGTTTTTTGCTTCGGTTTTCAGAGGCTCTTTGATTTATTGCAGGATCGTAAGCGACATTGCTGAATTCATCATGCGCCAATCCCGTTAGGGTATACATTCCATTTTTTTGACCAGGAATTGACCTTTCGCTAATTCCGGTAATTGGATCCCAATCATAGGGTTTATAATCGTCGGGCAAAGGGTGCTGATCTACACCCGGAGCGAACCAATCGGGGTTTGTTTTAGGTCTTTTAAAAGGTTGAACACCAGTAGCCAGATTTGCATCGGATAAAACAAACACCGGTATTCTAAATGTTTCCGCCAATTTTCTCGCCAGTATCATAAAATGAAAACATTCCTCTATGGATGATATGGCAAGTATAACTTTTGGGGCATCACCCGCCGCTCCATAAAGTACAGAAAGCAAGTCCCCCTGCTCTACTTTTGTTGGTAAGCCGGTGGAAGGTCCTCCACGTTGTACATCGACAATTACCAATGGTATTTCCGACATGGCGGCCAATCCAATAAATTCGGTTTTAAGTGCAATCCCGGGACCCGAAGTTATAGTAACAGCGGTTTTCCCTGCATAGGAAGCACCAATCGCAAAGCCAATTGCGGCTATTTCATCTTCGGCCTGATGTATAATTCCACCGGCCGACTCCATTATTTCTGCCATGGCATGCGTTGCTGAAGTGGCAGGGGTAATTGGATACATTGAGCATACTTCAATTCCGGCTGCCATAATGCCCAAACTAATGGCTTCATTTCCATTCATAACCACAAAATCATCTTTGCTCTTTACACTTGGGATTCGAAAATGCAATTGAATATTTTCTTCTGCCCAAGCATATCCTGCAAGTAATAAATCGAGATTGCTTTGAATTATTTTATCGTCTTTTTTTCTGAATACATATTTGATCTGATCGGAAGCAATTTGAAGATCTCTATCGTAAATATTACATAGCAGCCCCAATACCCACATATTTTTGCCTTTTCTGGCATCTCTGACTATTTTAAGACATTCCTCCTCCATTGGAATTTCTGTCACTTTATATCCTAATTCCTTGAAATGATTAATGGCTTCACTGTACTGTGATTTAATTTCTTCTGAATCGTTATTGGCCCATTTATTTTCAATTAGAATTTGAGTGCCGGGCTTAAAGGCATGTTGATCTATTCGTCCAAATAAAACCTGTTCATTAAGAGCTATCACCAAATCGGCATAGTCTCCCATATTGGTAATCTTCCCTGAACCCATTCGCACTCGAATACCGGATGCACCTGCTTTGGATCTTGCAGGTGGTTGTATTTCGGCAGGAATTATTTCTACGGTCCAAACCCCATTGCCCATTTTTGCGCTGATGGCCCCAAGACTTTGACCACATTTCTGTGCACCTTCACCCGAATCGCTTACAATCTCAACAATACCTTCATTAATTTCTTTCCTTTTCACAAGGGTTGATATTGCAGAATACTCTGTTTCCAAATTGGAATTATCCATTTGCATATGTTCTAAATAGATACATTGATAAAAATATCGATTCTTAAAAAGGATTTTCCTGCTTTTGATATGATTAAATATGATTTTAATCAGAATTGATTCAGGTGCAGATTGAATATCTCTTTTAAGATTGAATGAAATGAGCCCTTTGGCACAATGTCGCTTTAGTTACATTTGGAGATTTGACTGAACAAAATAAGAGTGCATATGCAATTCAATCTTTTAAATATTATTAGCTTTCATAAAAACTAAGATTATGAAAAAGAAAATATGGATTGGAATTGCAGTATTACTTGGCTTATTCATACTTTTTGAAGTTTATCAATTTGCCACCACGCGCTCGCATAGTCCCGAATTGACTGAAACATTTAAATCGGAAAATCTAGATATATCCGTGACTTATTGCAGACCCTATAAAAAAGGCCGATTAATTTTTGGACCGGAAAATGAGGATGCATTGGTTCCTTTTGGCAAATACTGGAGATTAGGTGCTAATGATGCCTCTGAGATTACCTTTAGTAAGGATATTATGTTTGGAGGTGAATCTGTCAAAGCAGGGTCTTATCGTTTATATGCAGTTCCCAATGCTGATTCCTGGGAAGTCTCTCTTAATTCTGAACTGGGCAAGTTCGGTTTTTTCGAACCGGATTATAATCTGGATGTAGCAAAAATCAAGGCCTCTGTTGATCAAAAACAAGATATTACAGAGCAATTCACAATAAAATTTGAAGAGAATCAGGACAAGGTTATGATGTATTTTCTTTGGGATCAGACCAAGGTTGAAATTCCAATAGCTTATAATTAATCATAATTGAAACGATTTTTTACTAAATATTGGTGGTTGGCCTATCCAATCACCCTTGTATTTCTCATATTGACTTATTGGCTAATTGGTAAAATCCAGTATCGTCTTAATGTAATGGACATTGAAGAGTACGAGCCAAAGTCAGTCTTAAAAGTTGAGGAGCATCACCCAACAAAAGCCAAATTTCCATTTATAGATGTTCATAATCATCAATTCACCATGCCGGTACAGGATTTAGATAAACTGGTGAAAGAAATGGATGAATTGAATATGGCCGTAATGGTGAATTTAAGTGGATTTCGGGGCAAGTTTTTGGAATGGTCTTTGGAAAATGTCAATGAAAATTATCCCGATCGATTTGTGCTTTTCATGAACATCGATTTTGAAAAGATAGATGATAAAAACTGGCCTGATGAGACTTTAGCCATGATGGAAAAGGCCGTAGCAGATGGTGTTAAAGGATTAAAAGTGTATAAGAGTTTGGGCTTAACCGATAGAGACTCCGAGGGCAATAGAATTAAGGTAGATGATGAACGTCTCGATCCTATTTGGTCAAAATGTGGCGAATTAGGTATCCCGGTTTTGATTCATTCCGGTGAGCCCAGTCCCTTTTGGTTGCCAAAAGACAAATACAATGAACGATGGCTGGAATTAAAACAATACCCTAGCCGATATAAGGACCCTAAAAAGAATCCAACCTTTGAAGAAATCATGGCTGAACAGCACAATGTTTTTCGAAAACATCGGAATACAATATTTATAGATGCACATCTTGGCTGGTATGGCAATGATTTAAAAAAGATGGGTGGAATTCTAGATGAGATGCCAAATGTATATACCGAACTGGGTGCTGTACTGGCAGAATTGGGTCGTCAACCAAGATCCGCAAGAAAATGGATGATCAAATACCAGGATCGGGTGATGATGGGTAAAGACATTTACGACAAGGAAGAATACTATACATATTTCAGGGTATTGGAGACTTATGACGAATATTTCGACTATTACAGGAAAAGACATGCACATTGGAAAATGTATGGCCTGGGTCTACCGGATTCTGTTTTGAAAAAAGTATATTTTCAAAATGCTTACAATGTCATTCCGGGAATTGATAGCAGCTTATCGCATTTGACTTTTTAGTATCATTTTCCGGGTTTTGATTTTTTCTTATAGGATAAATCTTTAACTGCAACGTCAACCACAAATCGGTTTTTAAGAAATTGCCTTCCCAATAATATTGGGTATTTCATCTCATTTCTGTTGGTCAGTGAAAATTCTAATTTGTAAGATTTACTGAATAGAACAATTTCAGTTTGAATGGTATACCTATCCTCAAATTGACCATTGGAACTTTTTACTTTTTTTGTACCAAAAAATGAGGTTTCCTGTTGTTTATTATTATAAATCGGATGTCCCGGATCCAAAAGTTTATAGCGGAGAATTTTCTTGCCATTTTTATAAACTTCTTCCATTTCATGACAGTGCAGTGCACAACCAAATGCTCCAGAGTCAATTTTAGCCTCAATATCAAATAAGCCCAATTCCGGTAGGTCTATTTTATCCCTTCTGCCAATGGTTTTTAATTGTCTTTTCTGTTTCAAAATATTGCTTTATTGAACCAGGCCAATGTGCATTATGGCATCACCCTGATGAATAATTGGATTGTTGTTTAAACCAATCACATAGCCGGTATATGTTGATTTTACGGCGACTTTAAAATCTCCAAAAGGATCTGTAATATTTCCAACTACTTGACGTGCTTCTACTTTATCACCACTACTAACCAGAGTTTGAAATAAACCTGAAGCCCTTGCTCTTATCCATGAAGAATGATTGATAAATACATTTTCATATTCCGGATTTTTGATTTTTATATCAGACATTCCCAAATGTTTTATAACTCTCAATGCACCTTCAATGCCTTTTTGTATGGCAAATTCATCAAATCGAGCAGATTCGCCTCCTTCATAAACCAGTATGGTTTTGCCGAGTTTTGCGGCTGATTGCCGAATGGATTTTGGCCGGTATTTTGAATGCAAAGTAAAAGGAGCGTGAAAAACATCGGCCAATTCCCTGACTTTTGAATTGCTAAACAAACCTCTGGTTTGAGGATAATTTGTACGATCGGCACCCCCTGTGTGAAAGTCTATCCCATAGTCAATTTTGGGTATGATATCCTTCATTAAATAATAGGCTACCCGGGAAGCTAGCGAACCATTTTTATTACCTGGAAAGGATCGATTGACGTCTTTTCCATCGGGAACATTTCTTGAAAAGTGGATGAAACCAAAGACATTAATAATTGGAATACATATGATTGTTCCCTTTATAGGAATATTGTATTCCTGTTCTATAATTCTTCTAACAATTTCAATTCCATTAATTTCATCGCCATGTAATCCTCCACTCAATAATAGTACCGGCCCTTCTTTTATGGCTCTGGAAACGGTAATTGATATATCTATAGAAGAATGAGAAGGCAATTTGGCGATATTGACCTCCAGACTCCTGGTCTCTCCGGGTTTTATTTCTTCATTATTTATGATCATTTCAAACTTTGACCTTGTCCTTTGATTTGCGATTTCTGGCCACAGAATTTTCTATGTATGTTACAATTTTACCGGCGATATCCACCCCTGTAGCTTTTTCAATACCCTCTAATCCCGGTGAAGAATTGACCTCTAAAACCATAGGGCCTCTACTGGATTGAAGCATATCCACACCGGCAATGGCCAATCCCATACTCTTTGCTGCTTTTTTTGCTGTAGCACTTTCTTTTGGGCTCAGTTTAATAACATTGGCCTGGCCTCCCCTGTGAAGATTGGATCTGAATTCTCCATCTTTACCCTGTCTTTTCATTGCGCCTACGACCTCACCGTTAACAATAAATGCACGGATATCGGCACCTCCGGCTTCTTTAATAAATTCCTGAAGAATAACTCTGGTTTTTAAACTCTCAAAAGCCTCCACAACAGATTTTGCAGCAGTATCAGTTTCCGCCAAAACAACACCTAATCCCTGTGTGCCTTCCAATAGCTTAATAACAACCGGTGCCTTACCGATATGAGTAATCACCTTGTTTTCGTCTTTACTAAAATTCGTAAATGCAGTTTTGGGCATTCCTATGCCCGATCTGGAAAGTATTTGTAAACTCCGTAATTTATCCCTTGATCTGGTAATAGCCTGAGATTCGACAGCAGTAAAAACATGCATCATTTCAAATTGCCGGACAACAGCGGTTCCGTAAAAAGTAACAGAAGCTCCAATACGGGGAATTACTGCGTGAATATCATTTAGCATTTCACCCTTATAATAGATCAGGGGGCCTTTGTTATCCATGATCAAATCACATTTAAGATGATCGATGACTCTTGCATTATGTCCTTTGGATTCGATTGCTTCAACTAATCTTTTGGTGGAATATAGATTTGGATTGCGTGATAATATTGCGATGTTCATTTTATACGATAATTAATTTTGGCAATATAACATTTAATGGGATTCTGACAGCTATTAGTCGTAGGCTAATATTATAGGTTTTGTAACATTAAATGATCTGAAAAAAATTGGTTTTGTAAATGCAAAGTGAAATGTAAATGAATCGCCATTTTCAGGATAATTGGGGAAATATGAAATCCTAAATTCCAGGGCATCAAAAATCAGATTTTCATTTTTGGTTCTAAGTCCCAGCCCAATGTTGTTGTAAAGATTATTGTAGGGTTCCGAAATTCTATTCTCTTCTACAATTCCCAGATCGCTGTAAAAAAATGGAGCGAATTGAAAACCATAAAAATAAGATGGCAAAAATAATACGGTTTCAAAGGTGCCATTAAAGGCATTATTTCCCTGTACATTTATTCCGGTTAAATCTCTTATACCTGTAGGATTGATTAAACTTCTCGAAAAGGGAATGGATAAATCCCTACTCCGAAAATAATTTGCTCTAATAAATGTTCTCAAATGCGATCTTCCCAATTTAATTAATGGGCTAAAGTACCCTAATGAACTGTTGAAAATCATATTCTTGTTTTCAACTTTGGAAAAAAATGTACCTACCCTGATGTCGGCTCTTAAATAGCCCAATTTAGTAAAAGTGCCTGCCCCCATAGACAAACCCGAATAATAATGCGAACGAAATTCAGACCAGTTTCTCCCAAATACGACTGAACTGATAAATCCTACGGGTACGTCTTCAGTAATATTAAATGAAAGAATATTTCGGGTTTTGTAAAAATTGGTTCTGCTAAGAAATATTGAGCTTAATACCGTTTGTCTGTTATGGTAAACTTCATTGCTGTCCGTTAGCACTCCAGGGCGTTCAAAAAACTGATGATTTACATACCTTCCAGACAATCCAAAATTAAGCCTGGTATCAATTGTAAAAGACCGCGAAAGCCAGGAGTCAAGTCTGTTTCTTTCAAAATACTGGATTGTATCCCATTCCGGGGGGTAAATGTTTTGAGTGACTCTATCTATCAGTATTTCTCCGTTGTACTTCTGTAATGGTGAAAGAAAGTTTTTAGAAATTAATATACCATAGCGCTCTCTTTGGTAAGTATTTTCTGCATAAATCGTAAAATCAATAAATGATTTCTGAATATTTCGAAATATCAATGACGTTTCATATCCATTTTCCGGCACGGCAATATCATAATGTCTGAAGGCACCTGAGACTTCATTTGCCGTGCCAGCTACATTGTTATTTTTAAGTCCGACATTGTATTTATTTGTTCCTGAAAAATTGGTATTTAATGACCATGACAAGCGATCTCTTACTACTATGAGTACATCTACCTTCTCAGGTAAAGAATCGATTAAAATGGTCTCAATTCTCACATCTCTTATGAATGGCAATGATCTTATAATTCTCTCTGAGTCCGCCATTTTAAATTCATTGATGGTGTCTCCTGTTTTAAATAACAAATGCTTGCGAATGACAAAAAACTGTGTTTTAATGTGAAATTGATTAGCGAATTTCTGAATTTCACTTCCTGCTCGTTTTTCAGTATTTCTCACCGACCCTCCAAACAAATCCACATTGACATAATTGATGTTTCTTATTCTTTTACCCGAAAGATCTTCAAAATAGGTTTCACTACGAACAGGTTCATCTGCCTTAAGCACATCTTCAGGCTTTCTGTAATCCACCAATAATTTAAATAAACGATCCGTTACTTTTGATTGCTTTGACTTTGATTGTAGTGAATCAAAAAACAGTTGCGATTTAAGCCTGCTTTTACTGATTGTTTCATAACCTTCTCCCGCCGGTACAAGATATATGGTATCGGATTGAGGTACTATTATCGTATCATTTAAAATAAGTGCCTGATTTTCTGCAATCCTAACGCTATCTTCTTGTGCGAAAGATGAATCAAAAAATGCAATTAGAAAGAAGATGAAAATAAATCGCTTTTTCAATGAGTCTAAGCTTATTTAAGCTAATGTAAAGAATAATAATAAGTCAGGGAATGAAGAATTCCCCTGCTTTTAATTCATTGCGATGCTCAATTCAATATTAAATTAATACTGAAAATAGAGATTTAGAGATGTGATTATTTTTAACAAATTCTCGGCAATTGGTCGCCGGGAAGCATTTGCACTACCCGCCTTCCTCCAATTGAATTTTTTATCAGAACTTGCCCGGTATGGGCATCTTTTACTTCAGCAATTATTGCTGCTTTTTCAGCACCATTTATGGATTTTAATAAAGTCAAATATTCAGATGCAACAGAAGGGTCTACAAATGATAAAAACAAACCTTCATTTGCAATATAAAGTGGGTCCAACCCGAGCATTTCACAAGCACCATTGACCTCAGGACTCAATGGTAATGACTCCTCATCTATTTCAATTCCCAAATTGCTGAAAACGGATATTTCATTTAAAACTGTAGCAACTCCTCCTCGTGTCGGATCTCTAAATAAGTGAATAGAATCCCCAAATTTATCAAGCAAAGTATTGGTTATGCCATTTAGAGCCCTTGTATCACTTTTAAGATCGCTTTCAAATTCAAGCCCTTCGCGCAAGGACATTATGGTTAGACCGTGCAATGCCATCAATCCACTAAGAATTATTATATCCCCTTTTTTAACTCTTGAGGGATCAATATTGGCTTTAGAATGGATATGTCCTATTCCATTGGTATTGATGAATATTTTATCACCTTTTCCCCTTTCAACAACTTTTGTATCACCGGTTACAATTTTTACACCGGCTTTGTCTGAAGCATTTTTTATAGTTAGCAGAATTTCCCAAAACTCTTCCATTTTTAATCCTTCTTCCAGCAAAAAACT
This sequence comes from Cytophagales bacterium, assembly GCA_040218795.1. GTDB lineage: Bacteria > Bacteroidota > Bacteroidia > Cytophagales > CCMP332 > CCMP332. The sequence goes on from JAVJQT010000005.1 coordinate 27,158, forward strand.
AAGTGAAAGGTATTCTGGAATAGCGCCGCACATTGCGAGATCATTTACAGTACCATTTACTGCAAGATCACCAATATTGCCTCCGGGAAAAAATATAGGTGAAACAACAAAGCTGTCAGAAGAAAAAGCCACAGGGCCTTTTAAATTCAGGAAAGCTCCATCGTGCTTTTTTTGTAGAAACTCGTTATCAAAGAGATTAAACACGCCGGACTCCAAAAATTTATGCGTCAATAAACCCCCACTTCCATGCCCCATAGTGATCACATCAAAATCAAATTCAGGCATTGGGCAACTGAGTCTAAAACTTTGTTTAGAATTGTCCATTAGGATATAGCTTCATGGTATTGAGAAAATTGATAATAGGCTGCACATGCTCCCTCTGAGCTTACCATTGGCGCCCCAAGAGGATTCATTGGAGTACAGGATTTGCCGAATTCAGGACATTGATGTGGTTTTTTTAGCCCTTTAAGTACCATTCCGGCAATACATGCAAGCGATTCTTCCACTGATTTGGCTTTGAGTTCATATTTCAGATTAGCATCAAATTTTTTGTGCTTTTCATTCAATTCATAACCGCTTTTTGGAATTGTACCAATTCCGCGCCACTTTCTGTCTGCAATTTCAAATACTTCATTGACAACTTTTAAAGCCTGGGGATTTCCACTTTTATCCACCACTCGGGAATATTCATTTTGAATGTCGTATCTGCCATTTTCAAGCTGTTTGACACATGCTAATATTCCATTTAGCAGATCAATGGGTTCAAAACCTGTGACGATAATTGGTATTTTGTACTTTTCAGCAATCGGATAATAGTCTTGATAACCCATGACAGTACAAACATGTCCCGCCGCTAAAAATCCATCGATTTTGTTCTCTTCATCAGAAAGTATAGCTTCCATTGCAGGAGGTACCAAAACATGTGAAACTAAAAGTGAGTAATTGAACAGGCCCAGTTTTTTGGCCATAATTACAGAAAGCCCGTTTGGCGGTGCTGTTGTTTCAAATCCAACTGCAAAAAATACAATTTCAAGCTGGGGGTTTGACCTGGCAAGATTAACTGCTTCAAGAGGGGAATAGACAATTCGAATATCAGCTCCCATTGCTTTTGCCTTTAAAAGACTCATTTCCGAACCCGGCACCCGTAGCATGTCACCAAATGAACATATAGTAATTCCTTTTATTAAAGACAGTTCAATCGCTTTATCAATCATTTCTACCGGGGTAACACAAACAGGACATCCGGGGCCATGTATCATTGTAATGCCCTCAGGAAGCATTTCTAGAATGCCATTTTTGACAAGACTATGTGTCTGCCCACCACATATTTCCATGATGTTCCACTGGCCTTTAAGCTCTATTTCAATTTTGCCAAGCAGGTCTTTAACAATTTCAGAATTCCTATATTCACTTAAATACTTCACTCTTCTTCATTTTTATTCAAGCCCAATTCATCCGAAACCTCACCTATTTCCCTGAGGTATTGAAATGTTTTCTTAGCTTCTACTTCGTTGATCCTGTTTAAAGCTACACCCACGTGAACCAAAACATAATCTCCGATTTCGGCATGAGGAACCATTGAAAGGTTTACATTGCGTGTAATTCCCTCAAATGAGACCTTTCCATTTCTAAATGTAGGCTCTATATCTTGCTGAATATCAATAATTTTACCTGGTATAGCTAAACACATAATTTATACATAAGTATTTTCTACTTTCTTATTTTTCCCTTTGAGAAATTCAGTTCTTTTTACACTAATATAATAGTGCATCAATTGTCCAAAAGATATATTCTCATCATTTGGTGAAAGTTCAGAATGAAAATACAATTCCTTTTTTTCTTCGAATGCTTTGATGATAAGATCAATGAGCAAAGCATTTTGAAAAACACCTCCACTAAATGCCAGTTTTTTAATATTATACCTATCAGCTACTTCTAAAATAGTCTGTACAAGTTTTAAATGAAACCTGAAGGCAATTTCTTCTTTTGACATTCCATTTTCCATTTCTACAAATATGCTCTCAAGAAGAAATTGTGGATTTTTCCAATCGCCTTTAATCAATTCAAACTCTGTTGAAGTAGATTTTTGGGCCAATTGTTCAAGTTTTAGAGCTGCTTCACCTTCGTAAGTTATTTTATTTCCAAGTCCGAGCAAACATGCGGCTGCATCAAATACTCTGCCGAGGCTGCTTGTTTTTAAGGAAGCCTTTTTGTTCAATAGTTTATTATATACTTTCCATTCTTTAGCGCTAAAGCATTCCTTTAGATATTCCTTTTTTTCACTAGCCCTCAGTATTGATAATGCAGATAACCTTGGTTCTTTTGGCATTTTATTTCCCAGAATATGAGGATAATAATCAAAATGATCCAGCCTTGCTATTCTGAAGTTCTTATAATAAAAAAACTCCCCGCCCCAGATATTCTCGTCATTGCCAAATCCTGTTCCATCCCATACCACTCCCAAAACGCCAGTATTTTCTTTTATTAAATTATTCTCTGCTAAAACAGAAGCAAAATGTGCCTCGTGATGTTGAATTCCTATTTTCGGAATGTCTTTCTTTATAGATAGTTTCTCTGAAAAGATTGTACTTGAATATTCAGGATGTTTGTCACAAAGTATAAGTTCCGGTTCAAATTTCAGCGTATTGCTCAATTGTGAATAGGTGCTTTCATAATTGAGTTGAGCATCATAGGAGTCTAAATCACCTAAATACTGAGAGATGTATGTGTAATCTTTACTGTGAATACAAAATGAACTCTTCAATGAAGCGCCAGAACTAAATATGGCTTTATCAATATTTGGTATCCGGCCAAAATAATTCGGAGCCAGACCTCTTGATCTTCTCAAAATAATCTTTTTCTGTGAATCCCGACTAAAACGCATTAGTGAATCGTCTTCAGGAATTAAAATATCCCGATTATGACTCAATATGCTGTCGGCAATGCCATTAAGGCCATTCAAAGCGTCATCATTATTATAAATGATGCTGGATCCACTTAAATTTCCACTTGTGGCTATGAGTGGTTTATTTATCTGCCGGGATAAAAGAACGAGAAGTGGTGCATAGGGGCGCATCACTCCTATTTCTGACAGTCCCGGTGCTACCAGATCACTTTTCAATCCCGATTTTAAATTTTGTTTTAGCAGAAAAAGAACAATTGGAGCTATCTCAGAACCCATTGACAATCTTTGTGCTTCATTAATTTCGACGTCTTTTTCCAAAAGTCCCTGATCCGGGTAAATTAAGGCAAATGGTTTGGTCGGTCTCTTTTTGCGCTCTCTCAATTTTTGAATAACATTGGGATTTGTAGCGTCGCAAAGCAAGAGAAAGCCGCCAATTCCCTTTATCGCCAATATCTTACCATTTGCTAAATCTTCTACACAGTAGTTTAAAAGTTGTTTTTCACTGGAAAATACTTGTTTGCCTTGCTGAAATAACAAAAGTTTTATTGCACAATCAGGACAGGAGTTTGTTTGCGAGAAGTAGCGCCTGTCTTCCACATTTTTGTATTCTTTTTGGCATTCAGCACACATTTGAAACGAATCCATGCTTGTGTTTTCACGATCATAGGGCAAACCTTCAATGATGCTATATCTGGGGCCACAATGTGTACAGGTGATGAAAGGGTATTCCTTTCTCCTGTTATTTAAAACGAAGAGTTCCTCTTCACATTTTTCACAAATACCATAGTCAGGTGTGAGAAGAACGCTATTTCTTTTAGTTGATCTACTCTTTAGAATGCTGAAATCACGAAATCCTTGAACATCCTGATCCTGCACAGAGAATTTTTGAATACGTGCGAGTTCAGGAGGGTTTGACTTAAGCTGTTCAAGCGCAGATTCCAATGCCGACATCTCTCCTTCCAAAACTATACTCAAACCTTCTGAGTCATTTATAATCCAGCCCTTTAAATTGAGCTTTTTGGCTAATTGATATACAAATGGCCTGAATCCAATCCCCTGTACAATTCCGGCTATATGAATCTTAATGGCTTTCACAATATGTGCTAATCAGATACAAGCATCGAATCTTTAAGCCAATGGCACCATTCATCCATTCCGTCCCCTTTTGTTGCTGACAATTCAAAAAATGTAAGATCTGGATTTATTCTTTTGGCATTGTCCTTTAGTTTCTCCATATCAAAATCCAAATAAGGTAAGAGGTCTGTTTTATTAATTATGCATATTTCGGAGCTTTCAAACATGAAAGGGTATTTTAATGGTTTATCCTCACCTTCTGTTGTGCTAATAATTACAACTCTCTTTCCTTCACCAAGATCAAATAAGGCTGGACATACCAGGTTTCCCACATTTTCAATAAATAGAATGGAGTTGTTTGAGGGGTTTAGTTTTTTAAGTGCTCTGTTCACCATTTCAGAATCGAGATGGCATCCTTTGCCTGTGTTTATTTGAATCACCTCAATACCTGTAGCACTAATTCTTTCAGCATCATTACTGCTTTGCTGATCACCTTCAATGACGGCTAGGGTGAAATCCTTTGACAATTTTAAAATGGTTTTTTCCAGAATTGTCGTTTTTCCGGAACCGGGAGAACTTACCAAATTGAATGTCATGATGTTTTTAGCCTCAAAATAGCCTCTGTTTCTTTCAGCCATCAAATCATTTTTCATTAATACATCCCTTTCTAAAATCAATTCTCTTGGATCAGTTTTGAAATGTTCGTGATCGTGATGATGATCATGTGTATGCTCATGATGGTGATGATGATTTTCAGTTTCGTTTGTTCCCGGCTTTAATAGTGTTACCGTTTTGTCCGAATCGCATCCACAGGTAGCGCACATAATATTTTAATTTACAGTTAAGGATTTTATTTTTAGTTCTTTGCCGCACAGGATATCGAAATTGTGATTCCTGCAAATAGGGCAAGCATCAAACAATTGTTTAATACCAAATTCTTTGTCGCAATCATTACAATGCGCTTTGGCTTTAATTCTATTTATAATTAATTCAGCATTGTCTAATACAGAGTCTCGAATAGCAGCCTCCCATACAAATTCCAGAGATTCGATTTCTATTCCGGATAATTCCCCGATTTCCAATTCAATTTTTTCAACCGAATTTGCATTGGCCTTTCGCAATTCATCTTCAGCTATGTTGGTAATATTTCTTGCAATTGAAAACTCGTGCATGATCTAATTTCTATTGTGCTTTTGATTTTTCTCTTTTCAGAGATTTATACAAAACCCAAATCAGAATAATTGTCCCGGCTACTGGAATCAAGTGATACAATGAAGAAATGTAATGAAGCCAGGAATCCTGGAACTGTCCATGTCCTCCATGTCCATTTGCAATTCCCGCACTGAACATTAAAAATAATACAAGGAGTACTCTCATTTTCGTATTGTTTTGATGCAATAATGATAGTGCTCAATTAATCCAAAATTCATGAGAAAAGTCATGATTGAAATTGATAATGAACAGAGTCTAAAAGCTTGTTATCGCCGTATTTTAAACAAAACTTCATTATGAGCCGAGTAATAATATTCATATTATCTGCATTGATTTTTAGCCTTGTGATGTGCAAATCACAAAAGGATATTCATACCGAAAGCAGTATTCGCCAAATAAGACCTGCGGATGTCAGAGGTTTTCATAATCCCATTGAAATGACCATTGCCTGGTATCCCTATGAAAACAAAAAATTAACCATGACTTCAAAACATGAGTGGAAAATCGAAGATGATGAAAATGGCAGGCAAGGAAATGTACCGGTAATTTTAATTCGGTATCCACTTAGCGGTGATTCTATTTGGTTGGATATGAATACCAAAAGTGAGGATTTAGGCATGTTAATCAAGCATACTCTCATGACTCAAATTCCAATTAAAAGACCATTCACTAATTATCTTGAAGCAGCTTCTTGCACTGGATGCCATCCTGAAGATGTAGAAGTAGATTTCAAACGCTGATTTTGTCATTGCGAGTTTTAAATTCAAATTCTTTCATCCGCTAGAACAATAGATTCTAATCCAGATGAACGCATATCTGAACGAAGCTTTTATCGGTCTCATTGGTTAATTGAAACACATAATTCTAACTATATTTTTAATTCAATAATACCTTCTATTTTTGATCAAAAAATATTGTCTGATTTTTCACTGAGTGAATCCATTGACTGGGTCGATGATTTATCAAATAATGATTTTGTAATCCTCGACAATGTTCTGGATTATAAATCAGTATCAAATTTAAAAACCTGTTTTGACGAACGTCTTAAAGCTGAGAAATTCAAAAAAGCGGCCATAGGTGCTCAGGATCAAATGCAAATAGATACAAGTATTAGAGGAGATAATATTTTCTGGCTTGACAAAGACTCAAAGGATCCTAGAATTCGATTTTACTTCACACTTATGAACGAGATTCAGAGTACATTAAATCGATATTGCTTCCTGAGTTTATCAGACTATGAATTTCATTTTGCGCATTACCCTCCGGGAGCTTATTACAAAAGACATTTGGATCAGTTTCAGAGTAGAAATAACAGATTGATCTCTACTGTATTCTATCTTAATGATGATTGGATTCCCGATTATAAAGGACAACTCAGATTATACCTTAATAGTAATTATATCGATGTTGAGCCAAAATTTGGCCGTTTGGTATTATTTAAAAGCGCTGATATTGAACATGAAGTTTTAACTACTTATTACAACCGTTATAGTATTACAGGTTGGATGTTATACAAACCGATTGGTTTGGAAATATTTTGATTTTTAAACTTTGAATACTAAGATTAATCGGATCGATAATAGGAATTCATAAAAGGAATCGTAAATTAAATCAGGATGGACATATTTCAGGAAATATCACAATTAATAGATCTAAGACCGGAATTAACCAGGAAGCTGATGATCTCCTTGGTTGTAATCCTGGGTTTATGGGTTATCCGCTATTTTACCTTAAAAATTGTTTACAATAGAATCAAAGATGAAGAATACGAAGGTAGATACCTTTGGAAACGCTATGTTAAAAATGCCTATTATATTCTCATCTTTATTTTACTCCTGTTTATATGGGTGGATAAAATAGGTTCTTTGGCTACATTTCTGGGGCTTGTTTCAGCGGGAATAGCAATAGCCTTGCAAGATCCATTGGTCAATCTAGCCGGATGGCTTTTTATAATCGTGAGACGCCCGCTAAAACTCGGCGACAGAATTGAGATAAATGGAATAGCCGGCGATGTAATTGATGTTCGATTCTTCCAGTTTACAATTAATGAAATTAAAAATTGGGTAGATGCCGATCAAAGTACAGGACGAATCATTCACGTCCCCAATGGATACATTTTTAAATATCCACAGGCCAATTATAATCAGGGTTTCCCACACATCTGGAATGAAATTCCTGTTTTAATCACTTTTGAAAGCAATTGGACAAAGGCTAAAGACATTCTGGAAATAATTGTAAAAGAACATGCAGAGCAATTTAGTTTTAGCGCTAAGAAAAAGTTACTTGAAGCTTCCAAAAAGTTCATGATTTTTTACAGAACCTTAACACCCATTGTTTATTTATCTGTAAAGGATTCTGGAATTATGCTAACTATAAGGTATTTAACCTCCCCTCGAAGTCGCAGATCATCGGAAGATGTCATGTGGCAGAATATTTTAAATGCTTTTGAGAAACATGAAGATATCGACTTTGCCTATCCTACTCAAAGGCATTATTACAATCTGCAGGAAGGAAAAGAAGGGACGGTGAAAAAACCTAATTTTCCCGGATCTGAATTAGGCCCTCCTAAGAAATAGAACTTAAAGTTGTTGAACTTCAAAGCTGATTTAAATCAGCCTATTATGCTTTAAGCGTCATTTATATATTCGTTTTAGAATTGTTTCTTCAAGCGATTTTTATTTCTCCATTCCAAATCTTGGAATTAAAACAAACGAATAATGAACAATAATAAATACGTATTCACCTTTGGCGGAGGCAGTGCAGAAGGTGACAAGTCCATGAAGGGCATATTAGGTGGTAAAGGTGCAAACTTAGCTGAAATGAGCTCAATAGGGCTCCCTATACCCCCGGGATTTACCATTTCAACCGAAGTATGTGCTTATTACAATGAGAATAATAAAACCTGGCAGAAAGGCGTAGAGGAGCAATTGCAGGAATCGATCTCATTTTTAGAAAACCTAATGCATTTGAAATTTGGCGATTCAAAAGACCCATTGCTTGTTTCCGTGCGCTCCGGTGCTGCAGTTTCTATGCCCGGAATGATGGATACGGTTCTAAATCTTGGAATAAACGATGATTCGGTAAAAGGTCTGGCGCTACAAACCAAAAACGAAAGATTTGCTTACGATTGCTATCGTCGATTTATAGATATGTTTGGTGATGTAGTCATGGGCATTGAACATGAAAAATTTGAAACTGTAATAGAGGCACTTAAGAACAAGAAAAATGTAAAGAATGACACGGAACTTGAAGTTGAGGACTTAAAAGAGCTTGTAAAAAGATACAAGGAAGTATTTCTTAAAAATACAGGGCATTCATTTCCGCAAGATCCTAATCAACAATTGCACTTATCAATAAATGCAGTATTCGGTTCATGGAGCAGCAAAAGAGCCAGGACTTATCGAAAAATTAACAGAATAACAGGCTTATTGGGGACTGCTGTGAACGTAGAGGTAATGGTCTATGGAAATATGGGCGATGACTCGGCAACAGGCGTATGCTTTTCCAGAAATCCTGCGAATGGCAGCAAAGAATTGTTTGGTGAATTTCTTATCAATGCCCAGGGTGAAGATGTGGTTGCTGGGATAAGAACACCCCGTAATATCAATGAGCTCAATGAAATAATGCCTCAGAGTTATGGCGAACTGGTAGAAATTATAAATAAACTGGAAGAGCATTATAAAGATATGCAGGACATTGAGTTTACCATTCAGCAAGGCAAACTGTATATACTTCAAACAAGAAGTGGTAAAAGAACCGGTATGGCTTCTGTAAAAATTGCAGTTGATATGGTAGCTGAAAATCTTATTTCAGAAGCCGAAGCTGTTTTAAATTTGGTTGAACCAAGACATCTCGACCAATTATTACATCCCCAACTTTCAAGTACTGAAACAAAACCTGAAGATATATTGGGCCACGGATTGCCGGCCTCTCCCGGAGCAGCAGTAGGAAAGGTTGTATTTAGTTCTGAAGAAGCAGAGGAAGCCAAAAAACAGGAAATTCCTGTGATAATGGTGAGAATTGAAACGAGCCCGGAAGATGTGGGAGGAATGTCGGCAGCAGAGGGTATTCTTACTTCAAGGGGAGGAATGACAAGTCATGCCGCTGTAGTGGCGAGAGGTTGGGGAAAACCATGTGTGGCCGGTTGCAGTGACATTAATATTAATTATGAAATAGGTCAGTTTAGTAGTGGTGATACAATTGTAAAGTCTGGTGACTGGATTTCAATTGATGGCACCAAAGGATTGGTGATTTTAGGAAAAAAACCTGTTGAAGAACCTTCCATGGACAATAATTATAAAACTTTAATGTCATGGGTGGATGAGTTTAGAGATATGGATGTCAGAACCAATGCAGATACACCTCATGATGCAGAAGTAGCCATTGACTTTGGCGCACAAGGTATTGGTCTTTGCAGGACCGAACATATGTTTTTCGGGGAAGAACGAATTATGGCGATTCGCCGAATGATCATCGCAGAAAATGAAAAAGAAAGAAAAGAGGCTTTTAAAGTACTTCTGCCATTTCAAAAAAGTGATTTTAAAGGAATTTTCAAAGCCATGAAAAACAAACCCGTTACGGTACGACTTCTTGATCCTCCTTTGCATGAATTTGTTCCTGTTGAGGAAGGTGAAATTCGCGAATTGGCCAATGAGCTTAACATTTCATTTGAAAAGTTAAATCGGAAAATTCGTTTGCTTAAAGAGTTTAACCCTATGATGGGTCATCGCGGCTGCCGTTTAGGTATCACCTTTCCTGAAATTACAGAAATGCAATCAAGAGCAATATTGGAAGCCGCCCTTGAATTGGGTGATGAGGGCATCAAAGTAATACCAGAAATTATGATACCTCTGGTTGGTACCTCCGAAGAATTCATTCATCAGCACGAAGTAATCGATCATACCGCAATGGAAGTTTTCAGAGAAAAAGGCAGAAGCATTGATTACAAAGTAGGTACCATGATTGAAATCCCCAGAGCGGCCATTGTTGCGGATAAAATAGCTGAAGAAGCTGAATTTTTTTCTTTTGGAACAAATGACCTTACACAAATGACCTATGGGTATAGCCGGGATGATGCGGGTAAATTTCTTGAATCCTATATGAAAGAAGGAATTTTGAAAGACGACCCATTTCAAACTCTTGATACCGAGGGAGTAGGTTCATTGGTAAGAATGGCCACCGAAAAAGGAAGGGCAGCTCGTAAAAATCTAAAAATAGGGATTTGTGGTGAGCATGGTGGAGACCCTGATTCTGTTGCATTTTGTTACAGTCTCGGACTTAATTATGTGTCCTGTTCTCCGTATAGAGTTCCTGTAGCCAGATTAGCCGCGGCACAGGCAAGGTTAACTCAAGAAAAAGTAGAATTGAAAGGTGTTTTATCAGAGAATTAATTAAGAAATAGAAATCCCGGGGTTGATTGTTTTGTTAGTTGGTTATGAGCAAAGGAAAAAAGCCTCGGGTTTCTCATTTATTATCTGAAATTAAATTTAGTTCTGCCAGAAGCAGCGGCCCGGGAGGACAGCATGCCAATAAAGTAGAAAGCAGGGTTATCTTAAGTTTGAATATATCCAAATCACGGATTTTAAATGAAAATGATAAAAAACAGATCAGGGACTATTTAAAAAATAGAATAAATAAAGAAGGTATTCTATCTAATGATTGTGAAAAAACGCGATCACAACAAAGAAATAAAGAAATCGCCCTTGACAAGCTTCAAAAATTACTTTTAAAAGTATTTAGAAATAAAAAAAAGCGGATTTCAACAAAAACACCTAAATCAGCTGTGGAAAAGAGAATAAGAGAAAAAAAGAAACGCTCTGAAAAAAAGAACTACCGTCAAAAACCCGGAGAAAATTAAATTCTATATTCGATAAATTACAGCATTAATATTCATTCCGGCACCGACCGATGCGAATATAATTACATTGCCTTTTTCGAGTTGGTGTTCCGGCATTTCACCCTTTCTTACCCTGTCGAATAATGTTGGTACCGTAGCTACCGAACTATTTCCCAATTCGTGAACACTCATTGGCATTATGTGTTCCGGAGGAGTCATTTGATATTGTTTATAAAATCTGTTGACAACCTCGGTATCGAGCTTTTCATTTGCCTGATGGATAAATATTTTTTTAATTTCATTTATATCCACTCCGGTTTTGTCCAATGCCATTTTCATTGCCAGAGGAACATTCCGAAGCGCATATTCATAAACTTTCCGGCCTTTCATTTTGATAAAACGCTTCGTCGGGTCTGATCCGGGAAAATTGGATTTGTCCATGTACAGATAGTAGGCTTCTTGCATAGAATGCGTCATCGCAGCACTTGAAAGAATTCCCTCATCCTTATTTGAATCGGAATATTCCAAAATGCAGGCCCCTGCCCCATCTGAAAATATCATACTGTCTCTATCGTATTTATCTAAAACTCTTGAAAGTGTCTCCGCACCAATTACCAATACCTTTTTTGCCTGGCCTGACTTTATAAAACTATCAGCCTGAATAAGCCCCTGAACCCAACCAGGACAGCCAAAAATAATGTCATAGGCAACACAGTATGGATTTTTGATTTCTAATCTGTGCTTTACCCTTGCCGCGAGCGCCGGCAATATATCCGTCTGAATGGTCTCACTTGGAATATCGCCAAAATTATGCGCAAATATGATTTGATCTAAAGTTTCCGGATCAATGCCTGAATCTTCAATAGCCTCTTTGGATGCCATATAAGCAATATCTGAAGAAATCATCGCCTGATCTACATATCTCCTCTCCCTGATTCCGGTTATTGCCTGAAATTTTTTAGCGATTTCCTCATTGCTCCCTTCAATTATTTCATGCTCTGCAGAATAAAATTGATGCTTATTAAAATCACTGTTTTTAGTAATATTTTTAGGAATGAATTTTCCAGTACCGGTTATTATGCTCTTGATCAAGTTCTTTTTTTTGCAATGTTAGAAGTATAAAATCTAATTTGAAAAATTATATCTCAATAATGATTGTTTTCTGAAAAGTATTTAAAAAATTATACTTCAAAATCAAAATATTACAACTTTTAGTTTCAATATAATTCTTTGATTCAATAATTAAAGAGTATTTTTGAGTTCTCTCTTCTAAAAAGCATTAACCTGTACTTCAATTAAAAAAACCGGATGCAAAAACTAAGATTTATAAATAATAACAAAGAGCATCACCTTTTCATCACCAGTCTTAGGAAAAGGGTAAGATCATATTTTGACGAAACGGGGCAATCATCTAAAGGAAATTCAAGTCTATACATTAAAGCTCTCATATTGGTAGCGATGTATATTGTTCCATTTGCTTTGCTAATGTTTTTTCCTTTTCATTTTTTAATCGCCTTTAGTCTTTGCGTAATTATGGGTATTGGATTGGCAGGTGTTGGAATGTCGGTCATGCACGATGGTGCCCATGGTGTTTTCTCTCAAAATAAATTTTTAAATAAAGTGGCTGCCTCAACTGGCTATTTGTTGGGAAGCAACACGATCAATTGGAAAGTCCAACACAATGTTTTGCATCATACTTATACCAATATTCACGAAATGGACCCGGATATTGAAACCAAAGCCGTCATCCGATTGAATGAAAACGCGCCCTTAAAAAAATATCAAAAATTTCAACATATATATGCTTTGGCCCTTTACAGTTTAATGACCTTGTCTAAAATTGTCAAAGATTTTTCTCAACTCATTAACTATTCAAAATCAGGATATGTCAAAATGTTAAAAGCAAACCCTTCCAGGGAAATGCTCAAATTAGTCCTCAGTAAATCTATGTACGTCGCGTTATTTTTAATTGTTCCGATTGTCTTTAGTCCTTTTTTGTGGTGGCAGGTATTATTGGGTTTTTTACTGGTTCATATAACAGCCGGAATGATATTGAGCCTTATATTTCAAATGGCACATGTTGTTGAGGGCACAGAGCAACCAAATCCCAATGGTTCAGACATTCTAAATGTGGAATGGGCAGTCCATGAAATTATGACAACCGCCAATTTTGCTCCACATAATCGTATTCTGAATTGGTATATAGGTGGGTTAAATTTTCAGATAGAGCATCATCTCTTTCCAAATATCAGCCATATCCATTATAAAAATATTGCACCTATTGTGGCCAGAACGGTCAGAGAATTTGGTTTGCATTATAATGTTAAACCGAGTTTTAGAAATGCATTGGTTTCACACATCAAAAGATTAAAACAACTGGGAAATCCTGTGATTGCTTAAATACTATCTCTATTCCTGAATTTCTATTTTATCTATTTTATCGCCTTCTTTTATACTGTCGATAATTTCAAGCCCATCAATTACTTTTCCAAAGCAAGTGTGATTTCTGTCGAGATGAGCGGTATTATCTCTGCTGTGGCAAATAAAAAATTGACTGCCTCCTGTATTTCTTCCTGCATGAGCCATCGATAAGACGCCTCTGTCATGGTATTGATTATCGCCATCTAATTCACAATCAATGCTATAGCCGGGGCCACCTGCACCCGTTCCCTGCGGACAACCACCCTGAATTACAAAATTGGGAATAACCCTGTGAAAGGTAAGGCCATCATAAAAGCCATCTTTTGAAAGTTTTATGAAATTGGCCACAGTATTAGGGGCATCCTTTTCAAAAAACTCTACTTTCATCGTTCCTTTTTCAGTTTTTATTGTAGCAGACTTCATGTGTTGATATTTTTTACAAACCTAAGCAAAATCCATTATAAAGATATCTATTGCTGTATTTAGGATTTTTAATAATTTAATGGGCATCCATTTTAGCGGTCAATTTTGTTCCAGTAATTATGAGCCTCTTTTTTCAATTCCATATTTAACTGATCCTTAATTAGAATCTTTAAATCACTAAAAAATACCTTCAAAAAACCTTGTTTTCTAAACCTTCTATCTGAAGTAAATACAGATGCTTTGAGTAATTTCAATTTGGATTTTTTCTTTGCTTTTCTACAAAATCGAGCCGCCTCCATTATGTCAAGCTCTGGGAAAGCCCCTATTTCATAAAAAAAACTCCTTGTGCAAAAAATTCCCTGATCTCCGTAAAAATTTTTACTTATCCTATATCTAAGGCTATTTAGAAAAGCAATTACTTTTAACCAAAAGCCCGCCTGAGCAAATTTCAGGTTAAAAGCACCCGCGCTATATCCGGATTTCACAGACTTGAAAATCAGTTGATCAAAGTTTTTAGGCAAAATGGTATCTGCATCTAAAAAAAGTAATATGTCACCGGATGAAATTGAAGCACCGGTATTAAGACTTAAATATTTTCTTCCTCTAAAATTTTTATCACTAACAAGTTCTATTGACTTATCTCTAAGCAATTCAAGCGTATTGTCATCACTACCGGCATCAACAACAATAATTTCAATGGTTGTTTGCGCATTCTTCAAAACATTTGAAATACAGGGGAGAATGTACTTTTCTTCATTCAATGTAGGTATTATTACACTGAGTTGAAATTGAAGCAAAGGACTTGGACCATGAATGGACTTAATTGTTTCTCATTTTAATAACTTCATATAAAATATATAAGACATTCCGGCAACAACTGAAGTTAAAACAGTGCCCCATAAAATATCAATCCAAACCAGTCCTTCGGGCCAATTTCTTAGTAGTGCCAAAGCAGTTAACTCAAAAGTAGAATAACATAAAAATCCCAAAAAAGCTCCGTTTTTAAAGGCCATGACCCTATTTTCCTCTTTAATTGAAGGTATGACTGAGAAATGGAGTATACCAATTATATAAATGAAGTAAAATACAAAGGCCGCTGACCAATTGGTTTTTACAGCCAGTAAATCTCCAAGAAATTCAAAATAAAAGTCCCTGGCAATTATTCCCAACCATAAAAGATCAATCACTAAAAAAGCAGTTAGACTAAATAAGAATAAAATGATTTGATCTCGATTTTTCATTTACAACAATTGCGGAACAAATTACTAAATTCCCTTTAAGTTCAATCAAGAATTTATGACCAGGCAAGAAAAACAAGATTTAAAATTGGCTATAGAAAACAAAAAAGAAGAGCTTTTGAAGATGATTTCTGACTTGAAAGAAGAAACAAAACCTCTTGGCCTGGACAGCGCGATAGGCAGATTGAGCAGGATGGATTATATCAACAATAAATCCGTGAATGAGGCCAGTTTGAGAAAGGCTGAAAACGATCTTAAATCCATTGACAGATGGCTCTCCATGTACGAAAGTGATAAGTTTGGAAAATGCACTTTTTGTGGCAATGAGATCAATCCCAAAAGATTAATTTATATGCCAGCGAGCACAAGATGTATCCACTGCGCAAACAAATAAAAAAACCATGAAAATTCATGGTCCTTTTTTTTTAACCTAAATTATTTACTGAGTAACCAGATATTTATCAATATCGGTTTTTGAAATCTCTCTAAATCCTCCTGCTACATCAATCACCTTCTCATAACCTCTGGCTTTTAAAATTGACGCGGCTATCATTGACCTGTAACCTCCCAAACAGTGAATATGATATTCATTTTCCTTATCAATCTCAGCCATTTGCTTATTTATATAATCGAGTGGAAGGTTTTTAGCTTTTTCAAGATGAGAAGTATTGTACTCTGTTATTTTTCTTACATCCAATACATTGATATCGGGGGAATTATAACGCTTGGAAAACTCCGAAGCAGAAATTGACTCAATGGAATCTATTTCTTTACCGGCCTTTTCCCAGGCATTAATGCCCCCATTTAAGTATCCCAAAGTATTATCGTAACCCACTCTGGATAATCTGGTGACCACTTCTTCTTCTTTTCCTATATCTGCAATAAATATTATAGCTTGGTTTAAGTCGGGAATTAAAGCTCCAACCCATGGAGCAAAATCACCATTTATGCCAATAAAAATAGAATTCGGAATGTGTTTTTCTGAAAATTCTTTTTGATTTCTTGTATCCAAAACCAAAGCGCCTTCATGATTGGCCATGGCTTCAAACGTCTCCACATCAAGAGCTACCTTACCTTTTTCCATGATTTTATCAAGTGATACTGCCCCCGATTTATTCATGGCCACATTTTGTGCGAAATATTGTGGTGGTGGTAAGAGGCCATCTGTTACTTCTTTTATAAATTCTTCTTTGCTCATGTCAGCGCGAAGCGCATAATTAAATTTCTTTTGATTGCCTAGTGTATCTGTGGTTTCTGAGCTCATGTTTTTACCACAGGCAGAGCCCGCACCATGAGCAGGATAAACAATTACAGAATCCGGCAATGTCATGATTTTATTTCTCAGACTTTCGTATAACATGCCGGCCAGATCATCCTGGGTTAAATCTCCTTTTTGTGCCAGGTCTGGGCGGCCAACATCGCCAATAAACAATGTATCCCCGCTGAAAATGGCTTGTTCCTTTCCATTTTCATCGATAAGCAAATAGCAAGTACTTTCAAGCGTATGTCCTGGCGTGTGCAATGCTTTTATTTTTATTTTTCCTATTGAAAAAACTTCGTCATCCTTGGCAATATGACTTTTAAATTCGGTTTTAGCATTGGGTCCATATATTATTTCGGCTCCGGTTTTCTCCGAAAGATCAAGATGCCCTGAAACAAAATCTGCATGGAAGTGTGTCTCAAAGATGTATTTGATTTCTGCACCTTCCTCTTGAGCCCTTTCAATATATGGTTTCGATTCTCGAAGTGGATCTATTATTGCGGCTTCGCCTTCACTTTCAATGTAATAAGCCCCCTGAGCTAAACAACCTGTATATATTTGAACAATTTTCATATCTCTTTCTATTATTTATCTACAAAATTAGATCAGGCAAATTTAGGCATAGTAACATTTGTTACGAAAATAAATAAAGTATTATGACCGCATTGTCAAACGATTTACCATTTCAGATGCTTCGCTGCTCTTAGGAAATTCTAATAGCTAGGCTAAATTCAGGTTATTTTATTTGAATCAGACGAACAGACGGTACGAATAAAAAGAAGTTGAATTATTGGATTACAATTCTGGCCAATTTTTGATTTATCCTTAATAGATAAATACCCTTTTTAACATTATCCACTTTGATTAGGGCATTATTTCCGGACAACTCAGAATGAATAAATATTTCATTACCCAGCATGTCGTACATTTTTAAAAACTCAATATCCGATTCCTCATTAATAATTCTAAACTCACCCGAATTTGGATTTGGGAAGACGCTGAGTTGAGTTGAAATGTCTTTGTTAAAATTGACAAACCTAATTTTTGAATAAGTGAATTTGCCATCTAAGTCTGTCTGTTTTAGTCGATAATAATTGATACCTATATATGGGTTTTGGTCTAGATAGAAATATTCTTTTAACTCGCTTTCGCTTAAATCCGCTGGAGTATTACCAATTTCTTCCCATGAAAAAGAATTCTCTGAACGTTCAATGGTATAAAAGTCATTATTCACTTCTCTGGTCGTAACCCAATTTAGAACTACATTTTCGTTTTCTATGCTCGCCTCAAAATTCAATAATTCGATAGGTAATGGAGAGCGGGTATTGTTGATGGTTCCAAGTGTAAAATAATCACCGTCCTGAAAAGAGACATTATTAAATGTAATTAATTGATTATCAATATTGTATGACCCGGGTTTAGGTGTAACATCATTGTCAAAAAAAAGTGAATCATCCCTGGTAATTAACAATCGAATATCGGAGCCCAATATTGATGATGGCAAGTTATTTCCATCAAAAGTCAACCTTACAGTACCAATATCTACAGGATTTCCACTGGCATCATTTTCACTGACTCTCCAAACTCTTTCCAATCGGGCTTCTATTATTGTACTATCTACGTCGCTAAAATTAATTGTTGAAATGGGTGTCCCATCATGCCCCCAGATTAAATATTCATTATTATCAATATCTTTTGGCAGTGACATTCTTACCAAACCCTTTCCTTTACTATCCTTATGGAAACTTCCATCGCTGGCTTGTCCTATACCTGCAACTTCAAAATCAAAATCACCATTTGAATTTTCATCCATTTCATAGATTTCATTTGAACCCAGACTTATGTCGTATTTTGCAGACAAATAGTTTTCAATTATTACTCTTTCTGCATTATTCACCTCTCGATTGTAAACGGCAATATCGCCGATTTCACCATCAAGTGCCTGTGAAAATGACGCAGTCGAGGAGTTTATTCTTCTGGCTCCAACTAAAACATCTGATGAAGCAGTTGTGCCCGTTCCAACGTTTCCATTGGCAACTTCGGCGGTTCCGATTAAATATGAATTGTATCCGGTTGAGCTAGTTGAAATGGTACTGGATCCTACTTTCCAAGACCCGGTAGCAGTACTAGTGGTTCCATTATTTCCTGAACCTCCAATGAACGAACTATACCTGTCGGAATTGTCAATGTAAAATTGATATTGTCTACTTGGACTTGAAGTAACTGCCTTGGAAAACAAGGTTCCTGTATTTCCTGCATTAACATTGTATGAAACAAAAAATGAAAATTCATCAGTTTGTGGAACGAAATTAAGTGAATCACTTCCTAAATTTAATAGATCTCCCCCATCAAATAGAATTGAAGGTAATGTCGAATTAACGGCATTTGTTGAAAAAACTGGCTGATTTGATACTAACAAAGGAGTATTGGCATTTGCATCAATTCCATTTCCTGAAGTATCTGGCCAAAAATCCACTGAACTACCATTTACTTGTGATAAATCATTCGCTCTTAACCATAACTTATTATCATTTGAGTTTCCAACACCACCGGGGCCTACTATACCTAAACTAAAATTTCCAGTATTAGTTGGAGTGACGAAGGGTGCAACTCCACAATTGCTATTACAAGTAATAGAAATATATGAACAAACTTGAGCCTCAGTGGCCCCATTTAGATACTGTATTTCTGGGTCGGGATCACCGTTTCCAAGGTTTAAAATTCCGCTTCCACATAACAATGCATCTGTATTGTCTATGTAAAGATCATCATTAGTTGTGCTGGTATTGTCCAAAATTGTTAAGCTATTTCCGGACAGTATAAGGTCAACATTGGTATTAAATGAACCATTCGAAGTTACTTCAAGATTTGCAATATTAACGATGTCCTGTGTACTATTCAAAGTGCCATTAACATAAGTAAAGCCTCCAAACATGCTTCTAGTAGAAATTGAAAATATGCCGCCATTATCAACAATAATATCACCGGTGTGATAGAACATATCAACATTAGAAGAAGTGAATGAACCAATATTTGCTTGATTTAAATCATCAGGTGACAAACCACAAAGTTGATTATCATTAATTGCATTTACTGTTACGGTATGACCATTTCGAATCACTACATTATCATTCCTACTGGGCCAAACATTTGTGGGAACCGCTCCGCTAGATCCGTCAGACGCATATGACCATGTATTATTATTGTCCCATGCACCGCTTGCCCTGGTGTAAAATGTAGTATTGGATGGGTCATTAAAAGTTACAATTTGATAGGGGGCAATTGCTGAAGACCCCGTTCCTACATCTCTCGATATTCGAAGATTTGTATTGGAAGTAAATTCATAAGTAAACCAGTTATGACCGGTATTATCATCAGAATTGAATGTTGTGCTTCCTTGCTTTAATTGGTGACCAGTTCCAAAAACACCGGTTGAACTAGATATCTCTGAGACCGTGATATCTTTTGTAACTTCTCCGGTAGCAAAAGTGTCTTTGCCATGAATAACCGAGGTCCCATCTGAAAATTCAACAACAAATGTTAATAAATCAATAGTTCTGGTAGTACCTTCACGAATAAAAGAGAGGCTTACAGAGTCTGTAAATTCTACTCTTGGCAAATCGTCAGAATTGACATTACCACCTACCCGATGACTATTAATTAATAATGTTTTGCTTTTATCAACTGGAGTAGCTATTGTAGATGTAATAGAATCCTGACCAGCAGGCAAAGAAGTGCCTACTCTTTGAACAAAGGCGCTGTCAAATTCAACAACTTGCCAGAATGCTTCTGTATGTTGGCCACCTGATACACGCAATCTTAAATTTGTTGTTGAAGTTAAAGTAGCTTCAACAAAATCGTCAGTCCCAAAAGTCACGCCATCTTTTTTCCCTGAACAAAGCACAAATGATTTCGCTCTATCAATGGTTGAAATGGCTATGTCTTGAATAGCATTTACGTTATTCGAACCATGTTGAACACTTACCCCTGCAGAAAATTCAAAAACCTGCCATCTAATTTCAACAGTTGAACCTCCGCCCGTTTGCTTTTCAAAGGTTAATGTCGTAGCGTCGGTAATCTCTCCACCTACATGACAATCCCTAGGTTCATTGTTGTCGACCGTAGTCGTAAAAACCAGGAATGATTGATCTTTACATACATAATCAATTGTAACTGTGGTACTTAAACCTGTTATGGTTGTACTACCGCTTTGTAATCTGTAAAACTCGGCTGAAAAAACCTGAGAATTTAAATTAAATACAAAGAAAAACAGAGCTATAAGTCGTAGAAATGCAGTCTTCAATAAATAATCTTTAAATTAAAAATTCACGCAAAAATAGGAAATAATTACTACAATAGTCGCTTAAAATTAGTCCTAAAATGTATAATTGACATAATACTTATACGTAGAAAGTAAATAATTGATGCATTATGTTATTACAAAAGTAATTTTCGGAAGAATTAATTTGGAATTATCCATGGCCCTCTCGAATTGAAGATTAAAAGAAATATGTATGCTGTACCTAAAGAAATATTATTAGTTTCCTCCATCAATATGATTAGAATTTTAGAGAATAGTTATAATACTTCAAACAACATTCCAAAATCGGGTATTTAAAAGGCCTCCTTAAATCTGAATAAGTTTTCTAGCCTCTCTAAGGTGAATAGCAGGGTTAAAAATCCAATTTATTAAACATATTAAAATTAATTCAAGCAGCCGACTGGAAACAAAAAAAGCCATTGTTTCCAATGGCTTTTGTCTTGAAAAAATTTGAAAATTATCCTATAACTTCAACGTTAATGGCGTTCATTCCTTTTTTTCCTCTTTCAACGTCAAATTTCACTTTGTCATTCTGACGTATTTCATCAATTAATCCAGTTTCGTGTACAAAAATATCCTCATCTGAATCTGATGGCTTAATAAAACCAAACCTTTTGGCCTCATTGTAGAACTTTACTGTTCCTTCTTTCATGGTAATAAAAATTAAAAATTAAACTCTTTGTTTTACTGTTTTTCGTCATTATCCTGAGTTTCGTTATCCTCAAGATCTTTCTGAATATTTTTTGGAATATCTGAATCATCAGGCGGTGTTTCGGATAAGTTGCCATCATCATCGATATAGGCAATCATATCTTTCAACTCTCCACTTGTTTCTTCATTTTTTCTCTCTTCTTTTTCCTGTCTTTTTTCTGCTTTCTTCTTTTTCTTTTTTTCAGCTTTAAGCTTTTTTATAAAAGCATTATGGTTTTTTCTACCCATATAAATATTTTAAATTCTAGTTTCTCCTTCTCACTCTTTTTCCTCTGTCTTTATTTCGACTTGGTCCTCTGCTTCTTCCTTTCTTTCTTTCTTTTCCAAAGCTACCGCCGCCACTATTCCCGGGTTCATCATCTCGATTTACCCTTATTGATCTTCCCTCGACTTCAAGGCCTTTGAATTTTGTTGAAATACCATTCGCTGCATCTTTATTCACATAGAAAAAGCTGCAATTTTTTTTCATTTCAAGATCACCTAAATTTTTTCGATTAATCCCGGATATATCAGAAATCAAATGAATTAGATCGCCGGAAGTCAGGCCATCTATGCTGCCAAGATTTATAAAATATCTATCTAAATCACCATTCGAGGTATTTGACTTCTCTTGTTTTCTATGAGACTCGTTTAAATCATCATTTTCTTCGTTCTGAATACCAATGTGGTCCAATTGTGTGGTAATTAACCTTTTTAACAATTGTTCTTTAGACAAATCTTCAAATTTATGACGAACCACGTTCAGTAAATCATTTGATTTTTCGTCTTCCCTAATGTTGGCCACTACTTCTGCCCAATGACTAATCCTTTCCGTGACCAGACTGTCTTTTGAAGGCACTTCCACCTTGGTAAAAGAGATATTCAATTTCTTTTCAAGATCACTGATCTTTCTGTTTTCACGGGGATTAATAAATACTAAGGAAATTCCTTTTTTTCCCGCACGACCTGTTCTGCCACTTCTATGCGTATAACTTTCCAATTGATCAGGTAAAGTATGCTGGATTACATGCGTAAGATCATTTACATCTATTCCTCTTGCAGCCACATCCGTTGCGATTAATAATTGCATAGAGCGATTCTTAAATCTTCTCATTACAGCTTCTCGCTGTGCCTGAGAGAGGTCACCGTGCAGGGCTTCAACATTATAATCGAGATTGGTCAACTGATCTGCGATTTGTTGGGTCTCGCGTTTCGTACGACAAAACATGATCCCTCGCATATCCGGTTGCATTTCTAAAAATCGACGCAATGCCGGTATTTTATTTGCAGTCGTGGTGACCACGAACTGATGATCAATATCTTTATTGCTTTTTTCTTCTGAATTTACTGAGACCTCGAGTTGGTCACTCATGTATTTCTTTACAATCCTTCTGATTTCCGAAGGCATGGTGGCTGAAAAAAGCCAGATTGACTTTTCCTTGTCTGTATAATCCAGGATTAGATCAATATCTTCTTTAAATCCCATATTAAGCATTTCATCAGCTTCGTCCAGGATTACATATTTTACGAATTCAAGATTGATGGCCTTTCTTTTTATTAAGTCCAACAACCTGCCGGGTGTGGCAACAACTATTTGAGTAGGTTTTTTTAAAGCTTTTATTTGAGCCACAATATTTGCCCCACCATAAACAACTTCTACATTTAAGCCTTTTCTGGCATTAGAAAACTGTACTAATTGTTTGGCCGTTTGCAAACCCAGCTCTCGTGTCGGAGCCATTATTAAAGCCTGTACATTGCTATTCCCTGTTTCGATTAAATCGATTAAGGGTAATCCAAATGCGGCCGTTTTACCGGTTCCGGTTTGAGCAAGTCCAATAAAATCTGTTGGGTTTTTACTGAGTAATAAGGGAATTGCCTCCTTTTGTATGGGCATCGGGTTATGAAACCCTAATTGATCCAGAACATCACAAACAGCTTGTGAAAGTCCCAGCGTACTGAATTGATTCAAAAATTATTTTTATTAAGCCACAAAGGTAAACAGATAAATCTGGATTAAGCAATTGAATCCAAATTATATTTTATTTATGCCTAAATGAATCTAGTTTTCTACCTCTGAATAAAAGCTCATAATGTAAAAAGCAAAATTCTCAGGATTTTTAAGCGCCAGCTTTGAATTGTTTTTAGCCATATCCAATGCTGCACTTCTCCAATAGACTTTTTTGTGAAACAAAATTCCCGATTCATGTGCTATTTCATGAATAAGTATTTTTGACTGGTATTTGTTTGACTTATAAGTGAATTGTGGGCAAAGATGCAGTACTACTTTTCCCTTGGGAATTGCCCAGGCATGTCTGGATCCTTTACATAATCCTCCTTTTTTTTCTTTATTTAAAACAATTTTGATCTTCCTTTTACAAACCTTATTCATTTTTTTTAAACGCTTCTCTGCATTTTTCATATGTAAGGCAGAAGTCGCTTTACCCAGCCAAATTATAATCTCCTCGTCTGAATTCCACTTTGATAGTCCTTCATTGGCGATGCCTGAAATATGCTCAAAAGCCCTTTCTATGCATTCACAACCAATTTCCAAATTGCTTATGACTTCAGTAATTTTATCAGAGCTATAACCAAAATTATCAACAATCCTTATCTCACTTTGGGCAAAAATGAAATGAGCATTCAAAAAGAAAAAAATAAGAATTAATAGTCTGAACAATTATTAAGGAGATTTTCTAACCTTCAATATCCGTGAATTTAATAAGGTTCAACGCCATCTTTCACCCATTTGACAGCAATATTTTCCCAATCGGGGTATTTTTCTGCATCAATGTATCGTTCACCTTCAAATATTTCAGATTTTCTTGCTATTTCTCTGAATTGTAAAGTTGTGATCGCACCTTTCAATATTACTGCAGAACGTACCATCCCCTTATCTTTGTACAATTGCTGGCCTGTTCTAAAATGATTTATATCTGAAGATTGAATTGGCTTGAGATTTGTCAGGTCAACATATACGCCAAATTCATTTTGATAATTTTCGAGCTGAACCTTGGATTTTTCTACCCATTCCAGAAGCTCTTTTTCACCAACTTCTCCAGCGAAGGTTAATTTAAACCCAAAATCTTTTTTCTCTATTTTGTACATACAATGAAGTACTTAAATTGGAATGCGAGTCACAGAATTTAAATTTCAGTGTTAATTACAGGACACCCCTAATTACTAAATGCCAATAATAACAATATTGTTTTGATTTTGAGATAAATAGATTTCTAGACTTAGAAATTTTTGCTGATGTAGCCATCTATTTTGTTAATGATTTCGGGGATTTTTTCTTTTGTTGAGCCTCGCATTTGATCTCCCAAGGCATAAAATTTTGAAGGTATACCAATAAAATAAATACTCTTAGGGCCTTGGTGGAGTTCAATGGCTAGTTTTAATACTTGCTCAAAGCCAATGCTATGTGCGTTTCTAAGGCTTTGACTAAAATTATATATTTCTTCAAAATTGTAGAATTCAATAAATCCCTTTTCATCGGATTCAACGGCATCAACAACAATTACATCCTTGTCATTCCAAATAGTTAAAAGCCGCGTCAGATCGTCTTTTATTTCTAGCACTTTTACAAAATCAGAATATTGACTTTTGTAATTTCTAACAACTTCAATACCAATTGCATCATCCTGACGCATGGTGTTTCCAATACCTATCAATAATAATTCAGAATTATTGTCTGTCAATTGCCAACTTTAGAAAGTGAGTGCTGCAAGAAATACAAGGGTCGTAATTTCTAATGGATTGTTCACAAATATGAGTAAGTGCATTTTGATCCATATCTATATTCTTCTCTACAACTCTTTTTAAATCCTCTTCAATAATTTTTTGATTATGACTTGTAGGTGCTACGATTTTCGCGTTTTTTATAATGCCCTTTTCATTTAATTCATAGGAGTGAAATAGTATTCCTCTTGGCGCTTCGGTTACCGCAGAACCATAACCTTTTTGCGGCTTTACCACATCTTTAATACCTATGGGGAATTCATAGGAATCAATAATTCTCAATGCTTCTCCGCATGCATAAAAAATTTCCAGCATTCGCACCAAAATGCTTTTAAATGGATTATTGCAATTTTTATCGAGATGGACTTTTTGACTTAATTTTTTGCTTTCATCACTTAGCTGATCCCAATTATTTGAATAGCGCGCCAAAGGACCGGTGTGAAATATTTTAGTTCCATCCAGCAAGGAATGCAATGTTGTGCTATAATGCATATGTTCTTCGTCAAAATGATTCTCATAATCATCAATATTGACTTTCAGACCTTTATTTGAAACCAATATCCCCTCATTCATAGCATATTCATTTTCATGATGAAGCGACACAAATTCATAATCAACTTCAAGATTAGGAATAGTTAGACCTGACATCCAAATGGCAGCATCATGGGCTATTTCCATTGCTTTAACCAATTCATTCCTAAGCTCCTTGAATTCTTTTTTTTGTGGATAGCGATAAAATCCCCCGACTTTTACATTGATTGGATGAATTTCCCTTCCCCCAATAAAATTGACAATGTTATTTCCTGCTTTTTTCAGTTGTAATGCTTTTAATACCCACTCTTTGTGGTCTTTGGCCATAGCGATGGCATCCGGGTATCCCAAAAAATCAGGGGCATGTAACATAAAAGTATGTAGGGCGTGACTTTCAATCCATTCCCCACAATACAACAAACGACGCAATTCACGAACAACCGGGTCAATTTTAAACTGACAGATTTTTTCCATGGCATGAACTGAACTCATTTGATAAGCCACCGGACAAATTCCACATATTCTGGCTGTGATATCCGGCGCTTCTGTAAAAGATCGTCCTTCCAAAAATCCTTCAAAAAATCGTGGTGGTTCAAAAATTCTCAATTCTGATTTAGTGACTTTGTCTCCTTCGGTTTGAACATAAAAAGCACCTTCTCCTTCTACTCTTGCAAGGTAATCGACCTTTATTGTTTTATTTGACTTTTTCATCCTCAGCCAGCTTTAAACTTTCTTTTTTAAATTCCTCTGCTCCCGAATTAAAACTTCGGTATAACCTAACTAATTCATCATTTTTTACACCTATTCCTTTGAAATATTCGCTTAGCGAAGAAGGATTACTGCTTTCTTTCGGACCGTAACAAGCAAAGCATGCCCTCGAGTATTTGGGGCAAAGTGCACCGCAACCTGCATGCGTTACGGGGCCTAAGCAAGGCACTGAATTCACAACACTTACACATACAGTACCCGACAATTTGCATTCATTACATACACTATCACTTTGAATATTGGGTTTTTTGCCAATTAAAAATGACGAAAGCACTTCAAGCAATTGATATTTATTAACCGGACAACCTCTCAATTGATAATCTACTTTTACATGGTCTTCGATGGCGGTAGATTTATCAAGTGTTTTAATATATTCCGGATGAGCATAAACTCTTTTAACATATTCATCGACATCCGCAAAATTTCTGAGTGCTTGAATTCCCCCGGCTGTTGCACAAGCGCCTATTGAAATTATTAGTTTAGATTTTGATCTGATTTCTTGTATTCTCTCAGCATCA
Organism: Cytophagales bacterium; assembly: GCA_040218795.1. GTDB lineage: Bacteria > Bacteroidota > Bacteroidia > Cytophagales > CCMP332 > CCMP332. The sequence goes on from JAVJQT010000005.1 coordinate 54,094, forward strand.
TGAGCTGTTGTTACTGAACCTTCAACCAAAGAAATATCATAAGGCCCTTCGAGTTCTGTTTTTGTTGCTTCAGGAAAATAAGCGATTTCGATATTGTCTGCCAGGTATAAAAGTTCATCTTCACAATCCAGAATACTCAATTGGCAACCATCGCATGAGGCAAATTTCCACACAGCAAGTTTTTTCTTTCTTTTCATAACTCTTTGATTGACAATTCTTTCTGTATTTGCCTATAATTAAAAACCGCTCCGTCTTTACATACAAAATTGGAGCCCCATTGACAATGCCCACATTGCCCAATAGCGCATTTCATATTTCTCTCCATTGACAAATATATATTTGAAGGGTCAATGCCTGCATCCAAAAGCGCATAAGCGCTAAATCGCATCATAACTTCGGGACCGCACAAATAGGCAACAGTTTCGGCAGGATTAAAACTGGCAAGATTTAATAAAGAGGTCACCACACCAACATTGCCTCGCCATCCTTTTTGACAATGATCGACAGTGACTTGGAAATTGATCAATGGATCGGATTGCCATGAAATGACATCGGTGTGAAATAAAATGGAATGAGGATCCCTCGAACCGTACAATACATTTACTCTTTTATATTTAAAACGTTCATTTCCTAAAATTTCAATTAAAGGTCGCAATGGCGCTAAACCTACACCTCCTGCTATTATGATCACATCTTTACCTTCAGCCATGTCCACCGGCCATGAGGTGCCGAATGGCCCTCTCACTCCTATTCTATCGCCAATTTTAAGTTTATAACAATAATTTGAAATTGCGCCAACACCCTGAATCGTATGGCATAAATATGGATGTTCGTATTCAAGACTACTTACTGAAATTGGAATTTCACCTAATCCAAAAGCGTAGAGCATATTAAATTGACCAGGTTTCATTTCCGGAATACATTTATCTGAATCAGGTTCAAGAATAAATGTGATATTCAACTCATTTTCCTGAAACTTTTCCTTTACCCTGTATATGATTGGGATCCAGGGATTTTTTAAGGTTTTAAAATTTTTCTCTTTGGTTTCAATGGTATACATCCAATAATTGTATTCTCGTGTTTTTTAATCGTTCACTTAACATTCCGGTAAATTTTCTCAAAAGCAGGTAGCCCAGAGAGTGATCTTTTTCACATTTATCACGTATACACTTGCCATCGAATTCTATTACAGATGTTTCTTCCAGCGCTATCAAATCAAAATTGTATCTGTAAGGTGGCACAATCCAACTAACACCGGCAATTTCTCCAGGATGGATTGTTTTAAGCATTATCGTCCCCTTATCATGATGATGCAATTGAAGTCCGATCCTTCCTTTGCGAATGATGTAAAAATGATCGGCGGAATCACCTTCTTTTCCCAAATACTGGCCTCTGTTAAAATGTCGGTTTATACCACATTGAGATATGTATTCTATCATATCATCTTCAATACCCTCAAAAAATTTCATTTCAGAGAGATTGTCTTTTATTGATTTAGTCTTGAGCTTATCCATCTTTTTCTACTAATAATTCCTTAACTTCTTGTCTAATATCTATACCCACCGGACACCAGGTGATGCACCTTCCACAACCTACGCAACCGCTCATGTCAAATTGATCATACCATGATGAGAGTTTATGAGAAATCCATTGACGGTATCTTGATTTTATACTTTTTCGAACAATTCCGCCATGTATATAGGAGTAATCTCCATTAAAACAGGAATCCCATTTTTGCCATCTTTCTGTGTGTTTGCCTTCAAGGTCGGTAATATCCTCAGTAGTAGTACAAAAACAAGTGGGACATACAAGGGTACAATTGGCACAGGCCAAACATCTTTTTTCAACATCTTGCCAATGTTTATCATCGGCTTTTTCTATAAGAAACTTTCTGGCTTTATCTCTATCAAAGGCCTTATCCATTGACTTTGAAGTCTTATTAATAACTTTTTCTGCTTCTTCGATATCTTTTTCAGATGCAAATTGAAAGGATAAATCTGTTAATATTTGTTGGGCTTCCTGACTTCCGGTTTCAGCGATGAAATGATGTTTCTTTTTCGACAGTACTTCAGTAATCGCCAGGTCAAAATCTTTTTTGACTTTGGGACCCGTATCCATTGAAGTACAGAAACAAGTATTGGATGGTTGGCCGCAATTAACCGCAATGATCATTGTTTCTTTTCTCAGAACTTCATAATTCGGATTCTTATAATCGCGGTTTAGAAATACCCTATCTAAAGTTGAGATTGCATAGAGGTCACAGGAGCGTATTCCCCAAAAAACTTTTTTTCTTTTTTTGAGCTTTTCCTCTTTAATAGCCAGGTTCCCTTCATTAATCTCAGCTGACCATAATTTTGATCGTTGTGGGAAAAAGTGTGCTTTAAATGATTGAGGTCCATGTGTATATTGAAATAAACTCTTGTCAGACTTTTGAACTAGATTGTATTTTCCTGCATCAATTTTTTCATAATATCCTTTTGGCAAATCTTCAAAATGATCCAGTTCACCATACATAATGGCCCCATCTTTAAAATAAGGACCGATGTTTGAATACTGCTCATCTAAAAAATAATTGAACAGTTTTTCTAAATCCCTTGAACTCAGTCTAAAATAGTTGTTTTTAATCATTTCCGCTATGATTTCAGATCGGATAAATGTCAATTTGAAAAAAGGATTTATGAGATCTTTTAGCGGAATTTAATCGCAATATAGCAGTTCAACTATGACGATTTTCTCATCAGAATATGATTATTATCAAGATTGATCAAAGCCTGAAAAATTCAGGATTCAATGGAAAAAAATAATTTATTTTGACTGGCCAATATGATGAATCGTCCTTTGTGGAAATGGTATTTCTATGCCTTTTTTATCGAATTCATCTTTTAATCTTTTGTTGAATTCCCGCATAACTTTCCATTGTTCGCCGGGTTTGGTTTTGAGTCTTGCTTTTACAATTAAAGCACTATCGGCAAATGTATTCAGACCAAAAATTTCAATGGCTTCTATTATCAAAGATTTAAAATTCTCATCATTTTTCAGTTCAGCACCTACCTGTTCCATAATTTTTATTACCTCGGGTATTTTTGAATCATAACTAACGCCTATATCAAATACGGCAGCAGACCATTCCTTAGTCATGTTTGATAGCGAATTTATTTTCCCGTTTTGAAAAATATGAACAGTTCCCTGCATATCTCTCAAGGTTACGGTTCTCAATTCTATTTTTTCTACTGCTCCGGCTACACCGTTAATTATTGCCACATCACCCGTTCGGATTTGATCTTCAAAAAGCATAAAAAAACCTGAAATTACATCTCTAACCAATTCTTGCGCACCGAATCCAACGGCTAAACCCAGTATTCCGGCGCCTGCCAAAAGTGGAGCAATATCCAATCCAATTTCCTTTAAGAGAATGAATATAAATAGCACCCAAAAGGCCACTTTTAGCGTACCCCTTAAAATGTCCATTAGAGTTCTGGCTCTTTTTTCACTTTCAGCACTTGTGGTGCTCTTTTGAACTCTTTTTGAAATGACTTTTTGTATTCTTCGGAGAATAATTCTTAAGAGTTGGTAACTAATAGTAAATATTACGACCGTTAATAGTATTTCGGGACCTTTTTCAAGCATCCAATTGAAACCATCATCCAATATTGATTCCCAGAAATTGCGTTTGAGTAATTTATCGTCCATATTTCTCTCTATTGAGATTATTTTTGTTTTTAATAATGCATAATTTGCATGACGTTGTCAAAATGAAGCAAATAATATCGTAATTAAAAGTTTATGGATGATCAAAATGAAATAATAAAAATGCTTCAGGAGAAGTATGAAAATTTGGGACAAGATCTCAATGTGGCTTTAAAAGGTCTCTATCATTCGACTCCAATGACCTATTGGGATTATATTCAGACGGATGCCCTATTGTCTCTTCAGATACAAAGGAGCGATAAACCCGATGAAATGGTGTTTATTATATATCATCAAATAAATGAGCTGCTCTTTAAAATGATCCTTTGGGAAATCGATCAGGTTTCAAATCACCCGGAGGTAAGCACAAAATTTTTTGCAGATAGACTGGATAGAATAAGTCGTTATTTTGATATGCTCACCTCTTCTTTCAGTATTATGCGACAAGGCATGGAAAGAGAGCAATATTTACAATTTAGGGACACGCTTGCTCCTGCCAGTGGATTTCAGAGCGCACAATACCGTATGATTGAATTTGGATCTACAGAATTGATTAATTTGATTGATAGCCGGTTCCGCAAAACAATTGACAGAAATACACCATTTGAATACGCCTATGAGCATTTGTATTGGCAGGCCGCCGGAAAAGATTATGCCACCGGTGATAAATCAACTTTGTTGCGACTTTTTCAGAATCGCTACATGGAAGATTTTATAACCTATATGAAAAAATATAACAATTCTAATCTCTGGACTTTATTTAAACTATTACCGGAAGAAGATCGCAATAATTTGAAACTTCAAAATGCCATGCGACATTATGATTTTACAGTAAATGTGAAATGGGTAATGTCCCATTACAAAGCGGCAGCAAAATATCTCGAAAACGGAAAAGAAGCCATTGCTGCCACAGGAGGTAGCGAATGGAAGAAATACATGCACCCCTCTTTTCAAAAAAGAATCTTTTTCCCCGGACTTTGGTCGGAGGAAGAAATAAAAAATTGGGGTAAGGGCCAATTAGACAATTGCCGTGTTCTCAATGAAGCAATTGAAATTGTAGATAGAATCGTTTGATGGAATTGCTATTCTTTCTCAAATAGGAATTTAAGGGGATCGTCAATTAATGCTCTCCAATTACCCCAGGAATGCCCTTCATTTACTTCTATGTATTGTAAATTATAGTTTTTTGATTTTAAAACAGACTTCAAGGATCTGGCATAGTTTTCGGTATCATAAATAACACCGGTACTCATAAAAACATCCAATGGCAATTTTGAATTGTTTTGATAATCATCAATTATTTGTTGATTGAGAGCAGGAGAATGAATTATTATCTTTTGAAAGACATCATTTCGAACCAAGCCAAAATAGGCTGAATTTCTTCCGCCGAATGATGTGCCCACAATCCCCCTGGATGCAGGATTTTTAATGGTTTTATAATTATTGTCAATTTCTGTTACCAATTCATCTGCCACAAAATTTGCAAAATCCGGATTTCCTGCATATTCGTCAATTCTGCGGTTTATAGATGAATTGTTCGGGTCTCTTGGATCAATAAATACAGCCAATAATGGCTCAATCTCCTCATCGTAAATTAAGTTATCTAATACGTTTACCGCAGCACCCAAAGCCGGATTCGCATATTCATGCCCATCTGTAAAATATACAACGGCCAGGCTGTCCAATGAAGCATAATTATAGGGTGTGTAGACTTTGTAATTCACATCATAACCTAGATTTGAAGAAATACTGCTGATGAGAAAATTGTTTGATAAAGTACCTTTCATTACCTCATCACGGGCAATTGTTTCTTCCGGGTATTCCCAATCGGGCATTCTCAACTCTGAATTTGCACCAAATCCACTTACCTGAATGAATGAATTTCTTGGATCAAGTATCCATGAGCTATTGTTTAATACAATTTTATAATCAAGTCTGGCATCTTTTGGAAAAGTTCTGTACAAAAACCAAACATCTGAGTTTTCTAACTTGGTACCGGAAAAACCGTTGACCTCAAAGTCCCAGCCATTAAAATCACCAGCCCAGGCCACCTCATTGGCCTCTCCGTAATAAAAAAACATGACAGAGACCCCCTTTGCGAATGGAATTTGATTATTTGCCTCTAGACTGTCTAAAAACACCATTAGACGAAGGGAATCTTCTGATATTATGATGTTTTCCAAACTAGTTCTTAGATCATTTAAAGAATTAAAATCTCTGTAATCGGAATAAGTCACTGGTAAAACCGGGCTTTCACTTTCTTCCTGACAAGACCAAATTAACAGCGATAGCATTAAGAGAAATACAATGTTAGATTTCATATTTATTGTTTTACAAATCTCAAACTTCCACTTGTAATCGATTCTTCAATTTTTATGGTATAAATGCCCTTTGGAAGTTCTTTTAAACTAATTTGAATAGCTTTTATATTATCAAAGCGTCCTTGAAGTAGCAATTGACCCATATCGTTATATATACAATACTTACCGCTTGCTTTTTTATCCAATTCTAAATTTAATTCATTTTCTGTGGGATTTGGAAAAATATTAAATGCATTCACTCCCGAATAATTAGACATATCGATACTTGTTAAACTATCGCCTTTATAAATGGCCACATAGTCAGGACCCGACATCGCTATGGCCAGCTTATTTCCATTTTTTGATGCATCCATATAACAGGGCCTTGCTGGTAAAGGGTAATTTATTCCGTCAACCTGAAGCGCTGAGCTGGTATTTGAACCGGAAGCCGTTAACAAATAAGCCATTTTTCCATTTGTCAATACTTCAGCTTGTATGGGCGTATAATTAGGACCAAAACTTATATTGCTTTTAAAATTACCATTCTGACCATCAAAGAATTCAACTGACTGTGTTCCTGAATTACAAACAACAAATTCATCGGTATTTGGATTATATGAAACACGCGTGGGATTGTTCGATGTATTGGCAACATTTAATATCGACGAAAATGCGCCCTGTACGTTTATAAATGAGAGATTATTGTCGTTCTTATTGATACAAACAGCGAATTGTCCATTATCCGATATGGCTATCTGACTTGGAAAGTCCCCGGTTGGAATGGTTGCGGCTATACTTTGTTGTAACATATCAATGACCTTGATTTCATCATCGAAACTTGCTGCAAGAAATACAAAATGACCGGTTGAAGGTATTTGCAAATCAGAAAATATACCCTGATTTGTCCAGGACACCCCTATTACACCTACAGATAAGTTTCCAATATTGCTGCTATTTGCAGAATCAAGTCTGACAAACGAAACTGTGTTGCCACGTGTATTTGTGACCAAAGCCAAAGTATCACCCGGTGCTATTCTAATTATTGAGGGTCTATCTCCCACGGCAGGACTTGCAATTAATTCTCCGCTTTCCATATGAATGATGTGTAATGCAAATCCTTCATAATCAGCAATTAAGCCGTATTTCCCATCCGAAGTCATGGCACAACCAAAAGAACCCGTTGACATACCGGGAACGAGATATTGCGTTTTCATAGAGTCTGCATCTATTATTGAAGCTGAGGTTGATAATTGATTGGCTACCAGTATTTTATTTCCATTTTCGCTTATGGCAACTCTATAGGCTGCATCCGCTTCAAAAGTTGATCCGGTGGAAATATTGCCAATTAAATTAACAGCTGTTCCAAAATCAAAAGCATGCAAATATTCTTTTCTTAGCGGATCAACACCTACAAAATGATAAGAGGAATCAGAAACTGCTCCTTTACTTTGAGAAAGGCCTGAATAAGAACCTTGCAATGTACCTGTACTTATATCAACAACCTGTGTATAGAATCCTCCTCCAATAGCAAATTGATGATCAAAAGATGAGGCCAACCAGAATACAGTATTATTTGTGACCTGTGTAAAACCCATAGAATTAAAATCAACCCTGACCATACCTCCACTCATACTTAAAATGGCATTGTCACCTGCCGGATCAATGGCCATTCCTTTACACAGGGTAAAAATACTTAGCCCGCTTAAGGAAATACTGTCCAGTGTTAGGCTGTTTAAATTGATTCTATACAAAGCAGGCACAGCGGAGTTGTTTAATACGAAGGCATGTCCTGAATCAGACATTTGAAGTGCAAATGCATTGGAAATTTGACTAAAAGTAGTGTCTATGTTTCCTGAAACAATATCGTGCACACTAATACCGTCACCATCAAAACTAATGGCAATTGCTTTAGATCCGTCGGGAGAAAGTAAAAAATCATAATATTCGAAATCGGTGCGATTATTTGAGGTAATGAATGAAAAGGTTTGAATTCCCGAATAAAAACTGTCCAATGTTTGCGTCACCTGCAAAGAATTTAAATCGATTACATAGCATTTTTGAGAATCAATACTTGCAACTAAAGCCCTGTTATTAATTTCATCTATGCGAATTTCATTGGGTTCGCCCGGGGTGGCTATTTTTCCGAGAATTGAATAATTAGTCAAATCTATTACAGCAACGGAATCCGCCAAAGGCAATGAAACTATGGCCTTATTGTCATGGACGCCAATATTTACAGGTCCTGCTCCCAGTGGAATATCAGCGAGCGTATTTTGGCTTCCCCAGTCTATTATGCTCAAATTTTGGCTTACGAAATGACTTACAATGATTTTTTCACCCTTGTCATAAAACATCATTTCTTTGATATAATCACCCTCCACGGTATCGCCGGGATCAAGGCTTATCAGCGATGCGAGTTTATTGGCTTTTCCGGTTTCAGCTGTGTAATTCCTATATTTTATTATTGCATCACCGTCTTTGGACACTTCATCCTGCGCGCAAATGATACCAAATGAAAGAATAGATATAATTACGGTGAGACTTAATATTTTCATATAAAATTAAATTTAATCACTTTATTTTCAGCCCGATTATCTATTGTCAAAACTTATTTTCATGTCTTCTCCCTGATAAAGAACAATAGCTTCATGTCCAAAAAACCTCAATATTCGATCGTATTTCATTTCTGTAATAACTTTTTGTGTTTGGCAGTCTAAAAAGCCCCATTTCCCGTCCTTTTGAACCGGCACTACATCCAATCCGTAATTCTTAATGGCATCGTAGGTCTCACCAATTCTTTTTCCACTGGCTGTAATCAATTCCCAACCTTTTTCTCCTTTCATACATCGGCAGTTGTAAGGGCTGGGATTTGTATAATCAGAATAGCTAAAATCCGTCACTAAGGTATCTCTGTATGTACTGTACAAAGCCATTTTGTTGTTTTTAATGACTATACAATTCGCGAAACCACAAATCACCGAATCAAACTTAACAGGCACCCTAATGCGATTGTAAGAATCCACATAACCTTGTTTATTATTTCTTTTTACAATTGCTCCATCCAACTGGGGATACAATTCATCATTAACAAAGTCGATGATTATACTGTCCATCATATTCAAAACAGCCCAGTACTCTCCCCTTTTTGCTTTAAAGTAGAATTTGTAGGAATTAAATATGTCTTCATTAGAATAATCCGGCCAATCGAAAATTTCAGCAACTGAATCGTATTTAGGTTTTATAACTACATGTAAATTTGAGTCAAGTATCCCCCATTTATTGATTTCTTCGAAAATAAAATAGGAGCCGTTTCTTAAAATGGGATTAATTTTTTGAATTACAATTTTGAAGTCATTATTGATTATAGCTGTAGAATCACCTTTTCTCAAATAAAAATGATTTATTCTAAAATTATCGATCTGATCAAATTCCGGCATTAAATACCTTTGCCCATCACTCAATCCATAATTCATATCAAGACAAATGTCACCAAAACATTCATAGGTCCTTTCATAAAATAGCTTTTCAAGTCCACCTTTTAATTTTTCCACTTTTGTGAACTCAAGATTGGGTTTATTGGATCTCAACAGCTCATTAATATAGGTCTGGTCAATTTGAGCGCTAAGCTTATGCATGCAGATTAGCATACAGCAACTACAAATAATTCCGGAAATCATTTTCATCAATACACTAATTTAAGTTTTGAGAATGGAATATCCATTTAAAGAAATTTCTTTTTTTTATAGTTAAAGCCAATGTATTTTGGAGCCCTGTTGAGAAAAAATTGCTATGAAATTCACTAAATATTTATTGCTTGCTGCCCTATTCTTTTGCTTCCAGATTGCCGAAGCACAAAAAAGTAAAAAATTAAATACTTCAATATCAATGTTTCAGGATTCTGTTTTTGCAGGACTGAAATTCAGAAGCATAGGACCCGCTTTCATGTCAGGAAGGATTTCCGACATTGCAATTCATCCTAATGATGAAAATACATGGTATATAACAGCTGGTTCGGGAGGTGTTTGGAAGACTGTAAATGCAGGTATTACCTGGGAGCCTGTATTTGACAAACAATCGGTTTATTCGATTGGATGTGTAAGTATCGATCCAAAAATTAAAGATCGTGTATGGGTTGGTACAGGTGAAAATATAGGTGGAAGACATGTCGGTTTTGGCGATGGTATTTATCGAAGCGATGACGCAGGTAAAAACTGGCAAAACATGGGTTTAAAAAATTCAGAGCATATATCGGAGATTATAATCCACCCTGATAATTCAGACAAAATTTATGTTGCATCTCAAGGCCCTTTGTGGTCAAAAGGTGGAGATCGGGGATTTTTTAAATCCAATGATGGTGGGAAGACCTGGAAAAAAACATTGGGAGATGATGAATGGACGGGCGTCACTGATATAGAAATAGATCCTAGAAATCCGGATCGCATCTATGCAGCCACCTGGCAAAGACACAGAAATGTAGCCGCTTATATGGGAGGTGGCCCAAAGACCGGAATTTACAGATCGGAAGATGGAGGGGAAACCTGGCTGGCATTAAAGAAAGGATTGCCCAATTCAAATATGGGCAAAATGGGGATTGCCATCTCACCTCAAAAACCGGATGAAATTTATGCAGCCATAGAACTCGACAGAAGAACCGGAGGCGTATTTAAATCATTTGACAGAGGCAATACATGGCAAAAACAATCCGATGCCGTAGCAAGTGCAACAGGGCCTCATTATTATCAGGAATTGTACGCTTCTCCACATCAGTACGATAAAATCTATTTGGTAGATGTAAGAATGCAGATATCAGAAGATGGAGGGAAAACCTTTAAAAGAATGAATGAAGAATTCAAACATTCAGATAATCATGCATTGGCATTTAAAAATAGTGACCCCGATTACATCATGGTGGGATGTGACGGCGGTTTGTACGAAAGTTTTGATGGCGAAAAATCCTGGAGATTTTTTCAGAATCTACCGCTAACTCAGTATTATAAATTAGCGCTTGATGATTCAAAACCTTTTTACAATATCTACGGCGGCACGCAGGACAATAATACACAGGGTGGCCCATCGAGAACGGACAACCCTCATGGAATTCAAAATTCAGATTGGAATGTTGTGCTTTTTGGCGATGGACATCAACCGGCAACTGAACCGGGGAATCCAAATATTCTTTACGCTGAATGGCAGGAAGGTGGCTTGAACCGGGTCGATTTAATAACAGGTGAAGTTACAGATATACAGCCTCAGCCAGGGCCCGGTGAAGATTTTGAAAGATTTAATTGGGATGCGCCAATTTTAGTATCTCCTCATAATCCAAAACGTATCTTTTTTGCCTCACAACGCGTGTGGAGATCAGATAACCGTGGGGATAAATGGAATGCGATATCAGGAGATTTGACCAGAAATCAGGAAAGAATTGAACTAGAAATAATGGGCAGAAAACAAAGTTATGACAATGCCTGGGATTTTCTGGCCATGTCAAATTACAATAGCATTACCTCGCTCGCCGAATCACCAAAGAAAGAAGGGCTGCTTTATGCAGGCACCGATGACGGACTGATTCAGGTTAGTGAAGATGCGGGTGCAAACTGGAGAAAAATCGAAGTGAGCTCTCTCCCCGGTGTACCAAAAAATGCCTTTGTAAATGATATTAAAGCCGATTTATTTGATAAGAACAGGGTTTATGTTTGTCTGGATAATCATAAAAATGGCGATTTCAAACCCTATCTCTATGTGAGCAAAGACCTTGGAAAAACCTGGACCTCATTAACGAATTCCCTTCCTAAGAAAACACTGGTATGGAGAATTGTGCAGGATCATGTTGATAAAAACCTCTTTTTCCTGGCAACAGAATTCGGAATTTACTTTAGTAAAAATGCGGGAAAAGAATGGGTGCAATTGAAGGGTGGATTACCCACCATATCATTTAGGGATTTGGGCATTCAAAGAAGAGAGAATGATTTAGTTGCCGCTTCATTTGGAAGAAGTTTTTATGTCCTTGACGATTACTCTGCACTAAGAAATGTAAGCGAAGAACAACTGAAAGCAGAGGCAACACTCTTTCCGGTTAAAGATGCATTATGGTATTTCCCAAAACCCGATTTAAGTTTTGGATCGGGAAAAGGTTCTCAAGGCCATCAGCATTATGTTGCTGACAACCCTCCCTTTGGCGCTATTTTTACCTATTATCTCAACGATGACTTTAAAACTCAAAAAGAAGAGCGCAGAGAAAAAGAAAAAGAGCTGAACAAAAGCAATTCTGACATAAGCTTCCCCGGATGGGATAAGGTAGAGGCTGAAAGAAGGGAACTCGATCCAAAGATCATTTTTACCATTAAAGACATGAATGACAGATTAGTCAACAGGGTATATTCCAGTGCTAAAAAGGGATTTCACAGATGCAATTGGAATTTGAGATATCCATCCTTTTATGCTATTGACTATGATAATATTGACATTAGTAGCAAAGAAGAGGGAGATGATGAGGAACCATCCGGATTAATGTGTAAGCCAGGAAAATACAAAGTTGAAATGGCGCTATTGCAAAATGGTAAAGTGAGGAAATTGTCCGAAGCTCAGGAATTCGAAGTAAAACCACTGCGCGATCCTGCTTTAAAAGGTGCTGATCATCAAATAGTTGCTGATTTTTGGAGAAAGTATGAGGACACCTACAGAGATCTTTCGGCATTTAACCTTTCGATTTCAAATGAAATAAAAAGAGTCAATGCAATGCTTATAGCAACAAAACGCTCCAGAGCAGAAATTGGAACTATAGATGAAAAACTTATTTCACTTCGAACTGAAATCCTTGATTTAAAACAAAGAAGCTCTGGAAATGAAGAGAAAAACCTGGTCGGAGAAAAAACAAAACCGAACGTAGAGCTGCGTCTGGGATCAATTTCCCGTGGCATTTCATATAGTTCTTATGGCCCGACAGATACACATAAAGCTCAAATTGAAATTGTTATAAATGAATTGAGTGAATTGAGGAATCAATTAAAAACGATTAAGGCAAAGTCTGACCAATTGGCTCAGGATTTAATTAACTCGGGTGCACCTTATATAGAAGGAAGTGATCTCGATTAGATACTAGCATGAGATTGGTTTTTGGGATAATGAGAATTTTATTTTGCTATGATGAAAGTTCTCGAATTTCGAAATCATTTCCTTTACCAAATTGAACCAGTTCACTCATTTTGTACTTTTCAAGTGTAAAAATATCTTTTAGTACAAAATCCAAAGGGTAAAGGATTTCCATGATTTCAAATTTGTACTCTTCGCCATGATTTTTTAACCAATATTTTCTTCCGAGACGCAAACTGCTAAATGAAATACCTTGCTGCATTAAATTTTTTATAATAGAATCACCAAAAGCAATTATTTGTTTTCCTGAATATAATTGTCGATTACATTTTCAAGAATAGGCAAAGGTATTGATCCATTTTTCAATATTTGAAAATGAAATTCCCGGATATCAAAGGCCTCCCCCATTTCCATTTCAGCTTTTTTACGCAAATCTTTTATTTTCATTTCTCCAATTTTGTAGCTCAGGGCTTGTCCCGGCCAGCCAATGTAGCGGTCGATTTCGGTATTGACTTCATGGACAGACAATGCGGTATTGGATTTTAAAAATTCAAGCGCTTTCTCTCTTGACCAACCTTTCAAATGAATTCCGGTATCTACTACCAATCGACACGCTCGCCACATTTCATAAGTAAGGCGGCCAAACAATTCGTATTCATCGCTATACATTCCCATTTCTTCGCCCATGAATTCCGAATACAGTCCCCAACCTTCACCAAATGCAGAAATGTAATAGTTGCGTCTTAAATCGGAAACATTATCGCTTTCGGCAATTAATTGGTTTTGCAAATGATGTCCCGGTACGGCTTCATGCAATGTCAGGGCCGGCATGGTGTACAATGGGCGACTGTCAAGTTTATAGGTGTTAACCAGATAAGAACCGGGACGTTTTCCTTTCCAGGAACCATGAGAATATCTTCCGCTGGTATAGGTCGCAGCTATGCTAGCAGGAACTTCCTCAACTGTAAAAGGTAAACTCGGAAGTCTGTTAAAGTATTTGGGCAATTCCCCTTCCGCTTTTTTGCTAAGCCATGCTGCATAATGCAAGAGTTCTTGAGGACTTCGCGCGTAAAACCTCGGATGCGATCTTAGATATTCAATAAATTCTTCAAAACTGCCTGCATAACCTGAACTATTAATTAATTCAATCATTCTGGCTTTGATTCTCTTTACTTCCTCCAATCCCGTTTGATATATTTGATTGGCTGTCAATGGAAGTGTAGTATAATGTTTTACCCTGTTTTCATAATACTCAATGCCATTGGGTACTTTAAAGATCCCAGGTTCATCATAAGCCTTCGGCAAATAATCGATTTCCATAAATCGCTTTAATTCCCTGTATTGTGGTATAACCGTTTCCTGGAACAAATTCATGGAAACCGAACTGAGATGTTTTATTTCTTTATCGCTCAAAAAATCACTCATTCCCTCAAAAGGGGCATAAAATGGATTCTTTAAAGGATCCGAGTCGCAATATTGTCCGATAAGAAAAATTGTATTATTGACAATAACCTTAGGCGCAAGAATTTTCTTATCCATGCCTTTTTTTAGAAACTCCTTGTAATCTTCCAGGTATGTGCAATAGTGTTTGAGCCAATTCAGATAGCGATTGCCATCTTCAAGCGTTTTAATCTCAAATCTTTGGATCATGTAAATGGCATAATTGTAAAAACCTCCTTCCGCTCCAAAGGGGATTCTATACATTTGATATTGGTAATAAGCCAGAGCATCGAATAATTTGAGTTGCAAAACCTGTTTATCAATTTGCTCACCTTCCGTAAGGGATTTATCCTTGATGGACTCGAGTTCACTTAGAAAATTCCTGTATTTCTCTTCTTGCCTTTCAAATGATGTGCCTGTGATTTGAGGAAATGAATAAGCCTCTTGTAAGGGTTTTTTCTTGAGATCGGGAATGGACAAGCTTGATTCAAAAGAATTTATTTTTTTAATGAGAGAATCAAGGCTGGCAAAAGAATTGAAACTGAAAATTAAAAACAGAAACAGACATTTTGCCTTCTTCATTAGAATTGGGGTTTGATTAAACTTAGTTTATCATTATTTCTCGCAACTGCAATATGCCTATGACCGGCTATAATAATCGTTTGAATTGATCTCACATTGCCCGACATGTTCAAATTATAGTTTTGTGCGTAGTTAAATTCAGCATCACCATTCTGCAAGAGCAAAAGACCATAAGAAGCATCGCATCTCGGCGTTTCCACTTCCATTTCTTCAAGATTGCCTGCTAAAATTATATCCTTCAAACCATCCTTGTTAAAATCATCGATAATTATATCCTGTACCGCAGAAATCTGAGCATAATTGGGTAATTTTTTTAGTCCAAATTTTTCTGCTCCTTTTCTGATAAGCAATGAACTTTCAAAATGAACGGCATTGTAATTTATGGCCGTTTCCAATTCTTCTTTAGTGTAAATATCCTCGATCGTAGCTTTTGCAAACAGATCGTAATTTGGAAACCTGTTTTTAATTTCAGGGATCTGTTCCGAACTACACTGCCTTCCTCTGACAGGAAATTTATCTTTCCCTTTAGTGGAGCTTAAGACAATATCAAATAGTCCATTTTCATCAAAATCTTTGGCATAAACTCTAAATGGCTCTTCCGGGCTTCCATGATATTTAACATTCAAACCGAGGTTGCCCAATACATAATCCATTTGGCCATCCGCATTGAGATCGCTTGCTTCAATGCAATTCCACCAACCCCTGGAGTTCGGAATTTCTACTTTTTTGTTAAAGCCCTTTTCATCCTGAAGAATAAATGTTAGGGGCATCCACTCTCCCACTAATAATAGGTCTATTTTTCCATCTTCATTATAGTCCAGAAACTCTGCATCACTTACCATTCCTATCTCTTTCAGAGCCATGGCTTTTTCGCTGCTCAAATATTTAAACTGCGCATTTTCATTTATAAGAATAAAGGAACTTGCCGGATTGGGGTATTTTTCGGGCACCTGTCTTCCCCCAACAAATAAATCCAGGTCACCATCCTGGTCCAGATCGTAAGGAATAACACATGAGCCGCTGATATTAATATTAGGCAGAGCTTGATTATTCTGAGCAAACTGTCCATTGCCATCATTGAGGTACAAAATATCCTGATACATTTCGGACTGCGAACCAAATTCAGAGCTGCCGCAAACCACATACAGATCCTGATCGCCATCATTATCAGCATCAAAAAATACACTGTTTATTTCTTCGTACTTGCTGTTTTGTTCAAATGCGGCAATTTTTTGCCTCTCAAACGTATTATCATCTTTTTGTAAGTAGAGCACAGAGCCATATCCGCCGGCAGAACAAATATAGATGTCCTCCAGACCATCATTATTAACATCAGCAACAGTCATGCCCGGTCCGAGTTTAGACATTTCATGCGGAAGCAAAACCTGTTTTATATAATCATCATGTGGAGATTCTTTATGCGTATGTTTTAATTCATAATCATCGCTTAAATCCTGAAACTGAATTGGGTTTTTAATCATTTCAGAAATCTGCCCTTTTTCTTTTGCGTCATCGTATTTAACCAAGAGAAGCTGATTTGTTTTTACATTTTCTAGAATCTGCTTTTTCCCATCCGGCCAATACAATGCTACTTTTTCTATAACCTCTATATCCGAAAACCCGAAATGCATAAGATTGTCAACTGTGCTTAGATAGCCCCTGCTGGTATAATGTTCAGCATATTGAATTCCGTTGGAGGCCTGGCAAACTACCTTCAATCCCATACCGGCTCTATTTTGTCCGGGACCTTCAACTCTGATTTTTAAATAATTATTGGATACGGTATTATTCCTGTAAATAAATGCAGCATCATCGATGTTGTTAATGACTAAATCCAGATCGCCATCATTATCCAAATCTGCATATGAAGCACCATTGCTAAAGCTCGGGGTTTCAAATGACCAGTCCTTAATTTTCTTTTCAAAAGTTAAATCTCCATTGTTTCTGTATATGTAATTCGGTATTTTTTGAGATGGCATCATGTCAAGTATTTTCTTGATGATCTGCATTTTTTCCTCTTCTGAAATGAATTGAAAATCCTTGAGCAATTCCTTTTTCTTTTTTACGAAATCATTATTTCTTTCATCCTTTCTCAGACCGTTTGTCACAAGCAAATCTTTAAAGCCATCATTGTCAAAATCGCCAAAAAGCGGAGCCCAGCTCCAGTCTGTTTTATCCAACCCGGCCAATTGAGATATCTCGCTAAAGGTGTTATTCCCATTATTTAATTGAAGGGTGTTTATCATATACTGATAGTGGAATCCCCGATCTACCGCAGACCAAAATTTTTCCGGATTCATGCCGGACATATTGGTTTTTGATCTGTAATTATCTTCAGCGGCCATATCTGCGACAAATATGTCCAGAAAGCCATCGTTGTTTATATCGGCAATATCATTGCCCATAGAAAAGTTGGAGGTATGCCTGATGGCATCTTTTAAAATTTCCCTGAAAGTGCCGTCTCCCATGTTCTGGTATAGATAATCATGCTCCAGATAGTCATTGCATATATAAATATCGGGGTACATGTCATTATTAAAGTCCCCTACGCCAAGGCCCAAACCAAAACCTATTGAATTCCAATTCAAACCTGCTTTTTTACTTATGTCAACAAATTTCCCATTCTGATTTTCATATAAATGATCGCTATAAAGGCGGTCCTTATCACTGTTAATCGAAGAAATATCAGCATTGGAATTGGTATTTAAGGCATGATTCATAACATAGGCATCTAAATCACCATCCAGATCAAAATCAAAAAAAGCGGCCTGATTTGAATAGCCCGGATCATCCAAGCCATATTCAGCTGCTTGTTCAAGAAATGTCATATTGCCCTGATTGATAAGCAATTCATTTTTTCTTTGTTCTTCAGCGAAATCCCCACTTTTACTCAGATAGATATCCAGCAGTCCGTCGTTATTTATATCGATCAGACAAACACCCGTAGACCAGCCAAAGCCTCCGGCAGCATTGGAAGAATCCGTAACATCCCTGAATTTGAAATTGCCCAGATTCTTGTATAAATGGTTTTTACCAAAATTTCCTACAAAGTACAAATCCGTCAATCCGTCATTGTCAAAGTCTCCGCATGCCACCCCGGCCCCGTTGTGGTAATACTGATACATAAGTACATTCATCATTGGCTTGTCCTGAATGATATTGGCAAAATCCACACCTGTTTGTGTATAATCCAGAAGCTCAAAATTGGTATTGCTTTTTTCAGCTATAATTTCTGTGGCCTTTTGAGTTTCGCAGGCAGAAATTAATAAAATGGGAATTGTAATTATTGAAACAAGAGCTTTGAATCCTCTATTCATTGAATTGTGATTTACTTTGCTAAAAGTAAATATGTAAAATCAGAATGAATTATGTTTAAAGAAAATCCAGAATAGATCAGAAATTGGCATAGAACGAATCAGCTTTAGCTTTTAATTCATTCTCATTTTCATTCCATTTTTTTAAGGTATTTGTAAAATTGAAATTATAAAAGAGATACAATTCGCCATTTACAATTTTAAATGTTTTAGGGTCGATCTTTACTCTTGACCCATCCACTCCCATTGCATAAGCACACCAACCGCCGTATTTGGGAATGTATTTCTCAGGATTGGAATTAAATAAGTCTCTGTTTTCGATGTTAGCAAACAAAAATATCTGACCTTGAAATGAAGCGCGAAATTTTTTACTGCCTACTAGCGGTTCATCATTATTGAAATACGATACAGGATCATAACCTTCGATCACAATTCCATTTTTGCTGTAATACCTGGATTTGCTTTCCTGTGCACAGGAAATATTATTTAGAAAAAGGAAACAAAGACCAATTAATGCTACTTTTTTCAATGGCTTTCTTCTTTTAATAATTCGGGAAATTTTTCTTTAAATCTGTTGAGTCTGGGTATAGACACCGACCTTACATATGCTTGATTAGGATTGTTTTTTTCATAATCCTGATGATAATCCTCAGCTTTCCAAAATTTCTCCAATGCTACAATTTCTGTTGCTATGGGCTCTTTATATGTCCCACTTTTATCCAGACTGTCTTTATAGGATTTGGCAATGGTTTCCTCCATTTCATTTTGAAATAAAATCATCGAGCGGTATTGTCGCCCAAAATCCGGTGCTTGTCCGTTGACAGTAATTGGATTATGCGAACCATAATATACTTTTACCAGCGTCTTATAATCAATTATTTCGGGATCGTAATACACTTCCACCGCTTCAGCGTGTCCTGTAGCACCGGCACTTACATTTTGATAGCTTGGGTTCTCTTCATTTCCTCCTGCATATCCTGAGATGGCTTCCTCTACCCCATTTACACTTTCGAAAATGGCTTCAACACACCAAAAACAACCACTCGCAAAATAAGCCATCTCGAACTTATTTAAATCAAGCTCCTGAGTTAAATTTTCTGATATAACTTCTTCTTTTTCTCTGGTTTCTGGACTTGCACAAGAGTTGAAAGAAATCAATATTGCAAGCAGACTTAATAAAAATGGTGTTTTTTTCAAATTCATATTTTAAAGCTGAAATAATTTATCCTTTTAATTTGTCGTCAGGATAACTAAATGAATTATGAAATGGTTTGACTCTCTTTGCCTTTTAATATTTTAGATTTCGATTTGGGTAATTTTATAATAAAAGTTGTTCCCTCATCCACTTTGCTTTTTATATCAATCGATCCACCGAGTTCTTCTATCTGATGTTTGGTCATGTATAATCCCAAACCCTGTCCTTCGCTGCCAATGTGTAATCTCGAGCCCAATTTGAATAACTTTTCACTGTATTTTTCGAGATCTATACCCCATCCTTTGTCAATTACATATATGACAGCCTCTTCCTTGGCATCTTTATATTTTAGTTCTATGGATTTGGATATCCTCGTAACACCATATTTAAAAGCATTGCTTAAAAGATTATAAAAAATACTATCCAGAAAGGCCGGAATACAATAAAGATAAAGGTCATCAGGAATATTCATTTTAATCTTAATTCCCTTTTCTTTTATCGTTTTTTCATTCAATTCCAGAATCCTATCAATGGTGTCCTTTAAATTGCAGTCAACCATTTCCTTTCTTTGGAAACTGTTCTCAAAATGCAAGAGTTGATTTATGTTTTTTATGGTTGTATCAAGTTTTTCCGCGGTTTTCTGCAATAACTCTACATAGGATCTATTATCCGGTTCTTCAAGTATCAAATTTGTAAGCCCAATCATATTTGTTACCGAGGAACGAATATTATGAGAAGTCATAAATGAAAATTCTTTAAGCCTTTTGTTCTGATCCGAGGTCGTATTTAAGAGATGTTTTAATTCAATTTGTTTCTGGGTACGATTTCTGATATTGAGCATCATATCAGAAAAAATACTCAAGAGCGCAATTTCATTTTCATTGAATTTCTTTTTGTTTTTAACCGAATCAAAGCCAACAAAGCCAATGCATTTATCATTGTTCATCATTGGTACGCCTATCGTACTTTTTATTTCCTGTTCTTTTAGTAAACTTTTGAAAATTGATTCATCCAATTCATCAACGTCCGCAATATTGACATTTTCTCCTTTCAAAAAGAGTTCGGCCAATTCGGGAATTTCCTCCAATGGAACAAATTGCATCAAATCAATTTGCTTTGACACACCTTTATTTACCCATTCAAAGGTATTGACACAATATTTCTCATCTTCAAAGAGATCAAATACAAAAGCGCGATCGGCATTGGCAAATTTACCCAATGCTTCCAAAGAAAGGTTGATAGCTTCATTTACTCTATCGAGAGGAAGATTTATGTAGTTGGATGAAATATTTCTCAGAAGGCGTTGCATATTGGCTTGTTTTCTCAATGCAAATTCAGCCTCTTTTTGCATTGAAATATCTCTGATCGCACCGTCAAAGTATATTTGCCCGTCTTCGCCTTTGAGCATAATTGAACTAATGGAACCCCAAAAAGTAGAACCGTCTTTTCGCTTAAATTCCACCTCTCTATTCACATAGGAACCCTTTTCAACCAATTCATCTCCCAAAATTCTTCTGTCTTCCGAGTTTTTATATAGATTGACCGGATCACCCGACAAAAGTTCTTCTGCGCTTTCATATCCAAACATCTTTACAAACTCCTCATTCACATAAACTAATCCCTTGCGATTAACACTGCGATAAATGGCCTCATTAATGTTTTTATTAATGGATTCCAGTAATTGCTGACTTTCCTGGATTCTTTTATTGGCCTTTCGTTCCAGGGTCACATCCCTAATTGCTCCATCCCAAAAACTTTCACCATTGTAATCCTTATAAATTCTGCTGCTAATTAGTCCAATAAATGTTGTTCCGTCCTTTTTGGCACAGACGACTTCTTCATTTTCAAAATAGCCCTGTTCTTCTAATTTTTTTAAAAGATTTTTTCTGTCTTTTGGATTTTGATAAATGCTTTCGGGAGACATATTCTTCAACTCCTCCAAATTGTCAAAGCCAAACATTTTCAGGAATGCATTATTCACATATATTACACCTTCAATATTACTTCTGTATATGCCTTCATTTATATTCTGATTTAGGGATTCAAGAAGTTTCTGACTTTCATCAAGCTTAATTAGTGTATTCTTTTGATCCGTAATATCCAAAATAAGCGCATCCCATATTATCGATCCATCTTTTGATTTTACCGGAAAGCCCCTTCCGTTTAACCATTTTATTCTTTTATCCTTAAAAGTAATTCTCCACTCATGATTCCAGTTTTGAAGGTTTGCTGCCGAATACAATAAGGACTGTTTTATCCCGGCGACATCATCGGGATGAACCGGATCCCAAAGTTTCGACATATCTTTGAGTGCCTCTTCTTTTTTAAATTCCCATAACTCTTCAGCCCCTTGACTGATAAAAAGTAACTCATCACTTTGATCTGAATTCAATTTATACCTTAAAACAGCACCCGGTACACTATCAGAGATGTTTTTCAGTCTGGATTCATTGTCTCTTAAAATATTCTGAGCCCTTTCTTTTTCAGTAATATCTGTGAATGAAGCTACAGCTCCGGTAATCTTACCATTATCGTCTTTAATTGGTCTGGTATTTATGGAGATCACCTTTCGATGGCCATTTCCAGTGTGCACATTCATGATCTGATCATCCAAAGCCCGACCGGTCTTTAATGTAATCATTGCAGGGTGCTCTTCGGGTTTCAATGGGCTTCCATCTATTTTTAATGCTTTCCAATGAGGATCATAACTGTCTTTCCCTAATAGCTGTTTCATGGACAAGCCCAAAATAGCAGCGGCAGATTCATTGGCCAGAATTATTTTGTCGGTATTATCCTGAACCACAAGTCCCTCACTTAGTGAGCTAATTACCGACTTGTACAATTTCTCATTTGAACGAATCAGGTTTTCCGATTTTTTTCTGTCAGAAATATCAATGGAAATACTGATTATTCCGGTAAGTTCTTTTTGATCATTGAACAATGGACTACTGGTAAGTAAAATGGGGACTAATTGACCCTGTTTGTTTTTTACTTCAAATTCTGAAGTCCAATGATTTCCTTTTTGTAAATGATTAATTACTTTATCTATTTCTTCTTTTGACATATTCGAAGGAAGAAATTCATCCTTATATTTCCCCAGCACCTCCTCTTTCTTCCAGCCGTATATTTTCTCTGCCTGCTTGTTCCAATGAAGTATTACATTATCGAGGTCAGTTACCAAAACCGCTTGCCCAACAGCATCCAGGATTTTCTGTTGAAACCGTATTTGTTTTTGAAATTCGATCTCCGAAGTAACATCCGTAAAATAGCCTACCGAACATTTTTCTCCATTTAACAAAATATCAGATGCTGAAATTTTTGAATAGAATAAATCGCCTTTTTTATTTTTGCAGGCTATAAATTCTGCGCTGACTTTATCTTCTATTGGAGCAGAGAAAAATATAGATTTTATTTTTTCATATTCTTCTTCAGGATGAAAATCCTTAACGTATAATTGATCTAAATCCTTTTCAGTGTAGTCAAAAAGTTTTGAGGCTGCGGGATTAATGTAAATCACTTTTAGGTCTGAAATTCGTGCAACGATGATTCCTTCAAAAGTGCTTTCTATAATATCTCTGAATCGCTTTTCTGCTTCAAATAATTCAATTTCTTTAGTCCGTCTTTCGGTAATATCATTGACAAATACGGTCAGGCCTTGTACTTTGCCTTTTTCGTCATAGAGGGGCGTATAAATATCCTCATAATACTGCCTGCTCAATTTTTCATCGCCATATTCCTCGACCATGGAGAAATCCTCCCCTGCCAGAGCTTTGTCAAAATTGTTTTTTGCTTTTTTTCTATCCAGAGGTGATTTGATGAAATCGAGCATCGATTTACCCAATTCTATTTCAATGCCCCAAATATGTTTCATGGTTTCAAAATGATTCTGATTGAAATAGAGGTATTTGTATTCCTTATCCAGAGAAAAGACAATGAGTTTACTCGGACTTTCAAGAATTTGATTGAGACGATCCAATATTCTGAAGGGTTTATTTTAACTCAAATTTATCTAAGCTCGACAATATTTTATATAAAATATAGGTCGCAATATATATCGGGTAATATAAAATGACTTTAAAGCCACATTTCTTTGCTCAAATGACGCAAACTAGTCTAGATTGAGCTTTTTAATAACAATGAATAAAAATAGTGGAATTAATACTATGTAAGGTTTATAACAAAAAAACCCGGCCATTTGACCGGGTTATCTTAAAACAACAATTTGGCTATCAAATAAATAACATATGTGTTCCTTCTCCACTGCCTTGATTATAGAAATCACCAACGGTTAAAACGCCGTTTACACCGTCAAACAAATCCTCTTCTTTGAGATGAAACATATCCATGGCCAGTTTACAGGCCCACATTTTTACGCCTGAAGCTTCCAGAATTTCTAAAAATTCAGGTATTTCCGGAAGATCTAATTTTTCCATTTCTTTTTTCATCATTGTTGTAGCCAATGCTTCCATACCGGGCAATCCTCCTAACATTGTAGGTATATGCATACCCGGATTTCCAACAGTTGCTACATGCAAATGATCAAGTTTTTTCTTGTTAATTGCCTCAAGTCCGAAAAAAGTAAAGAATATCTCGGCCTCAATTCCTTCCATTCTTGCTCCATTTGCAAGCACAAAAGCTGCATATACATTGTCCAATGTTGCTTTGGACAAAATAATCATCATTTTATTGATTTTACCTGTTTTCTCTTCAACAGGCATCGTTTCGTTCATTCTATTGGTATTCATAATTGAAATGTTTTAAATACAGCTTGCGGGTTTTGGTATCCCTGCAATTTTGGTTGAAATTTTAAGTGGTCCTTGTGGAAAAAGCTTATAAAATTCCTTGATGTCTACGACACCGCTTTTCCCTACTTTCCTAATGCTTAGCGCCACTTTATCCTGGTGGGCTTTTTGTAAAAATTTAATGACATCCCAATGTCTATTGGTTAAATCAATTTTTTCCTCATTGGCTATGTTTCTGGCAACATCCTCATTCCATTGAGAAAAATCCTTTAAATAGCCTTCTTCGTTTACTTCTATGTTGTTTCCTGCGATTATCTTTTCCATGACTCTGTAATTTTTAATTTTCTATTTTTTTGCCGGCTTCCTGCATATTTGTACTAACAAATGGAATGGCTGTGCCTTTTAAAAGCATATTCCAGTATACCCATTTGAATGCGAGTTTGCCGAGATGATTCATTCTGGTTTCTTTTAATAATTTCATTGGCCCTATTCCAGGAATAGGAAATGTTCCTTCGACCGGTTGTTGATTATAATTAAAATCAATCAATAGTGCTTTTCCTTCTCCCGTTTCTACAAAACAGTTGGCATGCCCGTCAAATTTTTCTTGTAAGGTGTCGCCATGAATATAGCGATGGATGTTTTCGGTCAATACCTCAGCTTCAAAATGCGCTACCGATCCTGCCTTTGAGGTAGGACAATTGGTTGCATCGCCTATCACGAATATATTTTCGCGTATGTTTGATTGAAGTGTTTTTGGGTTGGTCGGAATAAAATTCAATTCATCGCCCATACCTGATCTTTCAATCAATGGATCACCCATATTTGTTGGAATCGTTACCAAAAGGTCAAATTCAACTTCACTTTCGCCGTAGTCTACTATCTTTTTATTTTCATTGTCTACATGTTCTATAGCAAAATCCGGTACGATTTTTATCCCTTTTTCTTCGAGCAAGTGTCCAAGAGCACCTGCAGCTATAGGTTTTGTAAAAGCACCGTCTAATGGTGTTACATAGGTGATATCAACTTTGTCTCGCATACCCTTGTTCTTAAAATAGGAATCGGCTAAAAAGGCAAATTCCAATGGTGCAACCGGACATTTAATTGGCATTTCAGTGATATGCACGACCAATTTTCCACCTTCCCAGTTAGTGAGTTTTTTGTGAAGATTCACCGCTCCTTCATAGGTATAAAAATCATAAACTGATTTATGCCATTCCGCGCCCTTCATTCCATCTATTTCTTCCGGAGCTATTCTGCTACCGGTGGCAATAACAAGTATGTCGTAATCAATTGTTTGACCATCCGACATTTGCACATTGTTATTTTCATGATTGATCAAATCAACTTCTCCCTTTACAATGCCCACATTTTTGGGAATATATTTATCTATTGGTTTGACAACATCTTTGGGTTCATATATGCCAAATGGGATAAATAAGAATCCCGGTTGGTAGTAATGATTTTGCTCCTTATCGATTATTGTAATTTGCCAAAGTTTATTATCAAGTTCTTTATTCAAATGATTGGCCATCATTGTTCCCGCAGTTCCGGCGCCCAGTATTACCAGCTTTTTCATGATCTTTATTTTAATCGTAAAGCTAGCTTTGATTAAAAATGACTTTTATGATTTGAATTAAATTAATTGCTGATCTTAATCAATTAATCAAGCTTAATTTTAACACTATAAGCTTTTAATGCACTTTTCCTTCCTTTTAGATTTTGAAGTCCCAGATCCAGAAATGTATAATTTTGATTATGGTCGATCTTATCCAGAACGGAATTTGAAATAATCAGGTCGGAGTTATGGGTTTTGCAAAGTTTTTCAAGTCTGGCTGCCACGTTTAATGTGTCTCCATGATAGGCCAGGTCTCTTTTTATATCGCCAACTTCCACTACTGTAACAACTCCCAGATGAGCCCCGGCTTTGAATTCAGGATATTCAGAATATTTGGTAAGAAAATACTCTTTTTTATTTTCAAAACGCTCTTGACATGAAAAATAAAAATC
The DNA here is from genome assembly GCA_040218795.1 of Cytophagales bacterium. Classification (GTDB taxonomy): domain Bacteria; phylum Bacteroidota; class Bacteroidia; order Cytophagales; family CCMP332; genus CCMP332. Next base: position 80,450 of record JAVJQT010000005.1, read on the forward strand.
CAAAACCCTGCTGTTCTCGATGGCTTCATTTGTATTCCAGGTTAATACAATTTCATCCCCAACGTATTGATAAATTTCTGCCAGGAATTTTTGAACAACATTGTTAATTTCCTGAAAACAATCCCTTACAAAAGAGGAATATTGAACATGGCCCAACTTTTCCGCAAGGGCGGTTGAATTGTTCAGGTCCAGAAACATAAAAACCCTTTCTTCTTCCCTTGGATTTCTAAAACGTCCAATTAGCATGGGAATAAGTATACCGGGTCCAAATTTCCGATTCATTTGATTGATGAAACTTATTAAAAGTGTCATCATAAAGGTGTAGAGTAAAATTAGGCTAACAAGGTATGGCCAACCTTCCAGGGATTCATCGAATAAATTTGTCTTTGAAAAAAAACCAACTGCTCTTTCGAATATGTAAGTTCTGGTAATAAATACCAAGGTCAAAAGCACCACCATGCTAATAAGGGCCTGAAGAAATATCACCAGCCACAAAGGCTTATTCCTAAAAAACCGTTTATCTAAAAGATAATACACGGTGCCAATTATAAATCCATAGTTTAAGCCAAGGAAAACAGCCATGATCAAGGGCGGGCCAAAATGAAGCGGTAATTCCAATCCCATATTTTTGGTAATACCGTTTAATCCCAGGAATACAATTAAAAACATCAGTATATAGCCAATTGTCCAAAAATTCATTTGAATCGACACCGATGTAAAAAAAGGGTATTTCAGTGCTACCTTTCGGGCCCAAGAGGTATAAGACAAATAATTTTTATTGGCCATTTATTGCAAAATATTCAGGAATAAAGTTAATCATTCCCTTATAGCAAAATACCTTTTTTATATTTACAGTTCTAAAACTAAAACTCATGCGCATCACAGCACTTTCCAGACAACTGGGAGTAACAAGGGATGATATAATTTCATTTCTAAAATCAAAGGGCATAATCGTCCCTGAAGGCATCAATACAAAAATATCTGATTCAGAAGCAGAATTGGTTTTATTGGAATTTGGTCCTAAAAAAGAAGAAAATGCGCCACCAGAAAATCAAGAGCCGGGCGAAGCTGAAATTGTAAATGAAGCTGCAATAGTAGAATCTGCGGAAGAAGATACGATCATAGAGATCAATGAAAGTCCTGAAGAACCAATAAAGAAAAAAGAAGTTAAGGCCAAAAAGAAAGCCAAAGTCAAAAAAGAGGAAAGTCCATCTGAACCTGAAATAAAATCTGAGGAGCCTCAGGATGAAGAGCTGCGCCCGTCGGAAGATGAATCATTGGAAGAATTTCTTGAAAGACAAGAAGTCAAAATCATCAAGGCCAAAAAAGTAAAACTGGAGGGTGTGAAAGTTCTTGGTAAAATTGATTTACCAAAAGCGCCGGAACCCAAAGAGAAAACGGAAGAAAAGATTGAAGATAAGCCCGAAGCAGATAAAAAGGAAGTACAGAAAGAAAAGCCAAAAGGCCTTTACGAAGAGTATTTAGAAAAGAGCAATAGAAAATTCAATCCGCAAAGAAAAAAACGAAAACCAAAACGCGTTCTTTCTTTTGAAGAAAAGCAGGAACTGGAACGTAAAAAGCTTGAGAGGGAAAAACAACGACGTCAAAAGGAGCTAAAAAAGAAAAAAGAATTACACTACGAGCAAAAAGTAAAACCAAAAATTCAGGTCAAGCCCAAACCCAAGCCCAAAAAGAAAGTTGAACTTGAAAAGCCGGTTGAAAAGGTTGTTCCCAAAGAGAAGAAACAAAGGAAAAGTAAAAATCCCATTAGCAGATTTTGGTCCTGGCTCAATGGGGAATACGACAAATTTTAAAAGCGGTATTTAAAACCCAGACCATTGGGGTGGATTTCAATACTAGAAATCAAATTACTGTATAAGCGATCATGGCCTTTCAAATAAAGATAAAAGGACAGATCAAAAACAAATAAAAAGGCACCCTGCAAAACGATGGATTTCCCAAAGCCCTCAAGCATGTCTTTTCTTTGATTTGCATTCAATGCCCGTTCACGGAGGTAAAACCCTCCGGCTATATAGCCCAGATCAAGACCCGCATTAAACAAAAGTGTTTTCTCCAATCGTGTATGCTCTTTAATACTGTTTTTAAGGTTTCTGGCTGAAGCATCATACTTAAGGCTGGAAATAAAACCCGCTCCTGATAAACCGAGATTGATTAAATTCCAATACCCGTTCATTTGATGAAAATATTTGGTTTCGCCATTTGAATTTGCAGCGGCTATTGGAGCATAGGCTATATTGGCAATGGCCCATGATCCCAGTACTAGCATACCGTTTTTTACCTTACTATTTGCGGACTTATTTACCTCTTCCAGACTTTGGGAAATACTGCAATTGATGAAAAGAGCAGACAGAGCTGCGATTAAAAATGAACTTCTAGTCAGCTTTAAAGTCAATTTTAGTATGACTGCCATCGCAGAAAGGTTTGTTATTGCTCGATCCACAACGGCAAAGGGCAAGGTTGCTTTCTTTTCGGGTTTCACCATTTGGTAGATTAATTTCCACATCGCCTTTCAACAAAATGGGACCATTTTTAGTAATACTTATTTTTGTAGATACAGAACCGGATTCTTTATTTTTCTCATTTTTCAATTTATAGCTCAAGGCTCCTGAAGGGCAAAGATCAATCTGTTTCATTATTTGCTTTGATTCAGCACCTTTCGGATCAATCCATGGTTTTTTCCCATACCTGAAAACATCGGGCAGTCCTCTCCAACATTTTTCCGAATGAATGCACATTTTTGGTTTCCATAATATGCTTAATTCCTCATTTGGGTATTCCTTGGTAACATCTTTTATTTCCATATTTAAAATAGTTCTATATAGCTTTAATTAAATCAAACATTATGAATTCAAATGTCGAATTTCATACAAAAACTAAGAAGATTAATTGACATATAATAATCTAACATTGCTAGATTTGCCAAAGAAAGATGGCACTCAGTAATTGTAATGTTGCTTTTTAAATAAGCCATCTTGCTTTAGATTCATTTTCAAAAAAAACTGCATTGATTTCAATGTGTTTTAATTGATCGACATGAATAATAATATTGATTTCAAGAACAAAGAGGATGATTTATCCTAAGTGCTTTACTTTCATCGCAAATTTTGAATTATAAAACAATGCTAATCAGGGATTTAGCCTAAGCATAAATTATAGACAATGAACAAAAGAAAATTAATAATAAGTGCCATAGGGCTTGGAATTCTGGCCATTGGCATTGTTGGTTTTATCGTTCTTTCCGGTTTGGAAAAAGAAGCACCTCCGGGGGAAGATAAAAATGGCGCTGCGGTAAATACCGAAATAGTAAAAAATGGTGCTATCCAATCGACAAAAGAAATTTCAGGAAGATTAAGTGCACACAACAAAGTGGATCTGTACGCTGAGGTAAGCGGCATTGCGAAATACGGAGCCGCTGCATTTAAATCGGGAAATTCCTTTAAAAAAGGTCAGGTATTGATACAAATTGACGATTCTGAATTCAGAAGTGGGCTGATTTCTTCCAAAAGTCAATTCTTGTCTAGTATCGCACAGGTCATGCCTGATATAAAAATTGATTTTCCGGATTATTATAATGAATGGCAGGACTATTTAAACAAATTTGATATCAAAAAACCCATTTCCACCCTTCCCAAAGTCAATGAAAGTAAGTTTAAATTATTTTTATCAGGCAGGGGCATTTACACTTCCTATTATAAAATAAAAGAAGCAGAAACCCGTCTTTCAAAATTCACAATCAGAGCGCCATTCGATGGAAGCCTAACCGAATCCTATATCAATGAGGGCACACTTGTCAGAATAGGTCAGCAATTGGGTGAATTTATACAAAGCGGCATTTTTGATTTGGAAGCATCAGTGGATTATGAAACGGTCAAACAGCTTGAAATTGGTATGCAGCTACAGTTTAAAGAATCCCGATCTGAAACAAAATATCTCGGAAAGCTAAGTCGCATCAATGATAAAGTCGAGCAAAGTACTCAACTTGTCAAGGTCTTTTTTCTTCTAAAAGACAAGGCTTTGCGAAGTGGAATGTATCTCAATGCAGATATTTCACTTAATTCCTATGACAATGCAGCACGGATTCCTTTATCTGCTCTTGTAGATGATACATTTGTTTACCTGATTAAAAAAGGAAAGGCAAAGAAAGAAAAAATTGAAGTTTTGGAAAGAGGAACTGAGTTCATCATTTGTCGTGGCATACCCGAAAATTCAAAGCTTATCACCGATAATAAAAGTAGTGCATTCGAAGGCAGTGATGTTTTAGAGCAAAACTAAGATGAAACAAATAGTAAGCTTTTTCATAAAGAACTCCCTTCTTGTAAATCTGGGAATAGTTATAACCGTCGTCATTGGATTGCTAATGGCATCCCGGATGAACTCTTCCTTTTTTCCCAACCCCGATGAACGTTTTATTATTATTGAATCGACTTACCCGGGAGCTTCACCAAGGGAAGTAGAAGAAGGTATTGTGCTCAAAATTGAAGATAATCTGAAAAGCGTTTCAGGAATCGACCGGGTTACATCTACTTCAGCAGAAAATCAGGGTGTAATCACTATCGAACTTGAATTGGGGCAGAATGCAGATTTGGTACTTCAGGATGTAAAAAATGCAGTAGATCAAATTTCCAATTTTCCTGAAGATATGGAGCAAATGGTGGTTTACATACGCGAAAATGAAAATTTCACCGCCAAAATAGCCATAGTGGGCGATGTTCCTCTTGCTACTTTAAAAGAACAGGCGGAATACTTTGAGGACGAATTGAGAGCGCTCCCAAATGTTTCTAAAATCAGTCTGGAGGGCTTTACAGAACCTGAAATTGAAGTCGCGCTGAGCGAAGATGCCCTGCGCTCCTATAATATCACCTTTGCGGAGATAGCCTTGGCGATCCAAAATGAAAATATTCAGTTAACCGGTGGTAAAATCCGAAGCGATAATGAAGTTATTATCAGAACAGACCTGAAAGAATACACTGCAAAACAATTGCTCGATATACCTTTAAAAACGCTGGATGATGGAAATACCCTTTATCTGCGTGATGTGGGAACGGTTTCAGAAGATTGGTCGGAGAACACCAATAAAGCCTATTACAATAAGGAAAGAGCGGTCTTGATTACAGTGAATACGCTGAATGAAGAAAACATACTCGATGCCGCTGAAAGTATTTTGGAATTGATTCCAAAATTCAATGAACAAAACCAGGTGGTTAAGGCCATTTTAATTCAGGATGGAACCGAAGTTCTCAATGAAAGAATCAGCCTCTTGGAAAAAAATGGTCTTGTCGGTTTTATACTGGTATTGATTCTTCTGGGTCTCTTTTTGAGAATCCGATTGGCATTTTGGGTGGCTGTGGGAATACCAATTTCTTTTTTGGGGATGTTTATCATCGCCAATCTCTATGGTATTACAATCAATGTGCTATCTCTATTTGGAATGATACTGGTAGTGGGAATTTTAGTGGATGATGGTATAGTTGTGGGGGAAAACATTTTTCAGCACTATGAAAAAGGAAAAACAAAATGGAAAGCCGTTTTAGATGGTACCATGGAGGTTTTGCCCGCGATTTTTTCAGCCATTACCACCACTTGTCTCGCTTTTGCATTTTTCTTTTTTATCGATGGGCAATTGGGCGATTTTTTCTCGGATGTGGCTTTTGTGGTGATTGCCGCATTGGGTTTTTCGCTTATTGAAGTTATACTTTTTCTTCCAGCCCATTTGGCTCATATCAAAGATTTGTCGCATGAGGCCAAGCCAAATAAAATCAAACTTTATATTGAAAACCTGCTCTTAAAATACCGCGACTTTATCTTTAAACCCTCCATAGAATTTGTGCTCAAGTACAAGGTCTTTGCCTTTTTTACACTGATTGCCATTTTTCTTCTTACGATTGGGGCCATTAAAGGAGGAGTTATCAGAACGACATTTTTTCCAAATATCGAAAGACAGGAGGTAACGATCACTCTTGAATACCCTTCCGGAACTGCCGAACACATTACCGAAGCGAGTATGAAGGAAATTGAAAAATCGATCTTTGCATTGGATGATAAATATCAAAAAGAAATAGGTCAAAAAATTGTCACCAATTCGGAAATTACACTGGGCCCCGGAAGCAATCAGGGAAAGGCCATTTTTTATTTGGTGTCTTCAGAAGACCGTGAAATAAGGAGTTTTCAAATTGCCACCGATATGCGGGAAGCTGTGGGTCCAATTTCCAACGCAGATCAATTGAGTTTTGAAACCAGAACGCCTTTTGGCAAACCGCTAAACGTATCGTTTTCGGGAAGAAACTTTGACAGGATCAGAGCGGCCGTTGAGGATTTTAAAGGAGAGGTTTTAAAAACCAATATGGTCAAGGATTTGGTAACAAATGACAAAGCCGATCAACCAGAACTGAATGTGAAAATCAATCGCAAAGGACAGGCACTGGGCTTTAGTAACCGCAATGTGATACAACAAATCAGAAACGGTTTCTTTGGATTTGAAGCACAGCGTTTACAAAGAGGCAATGATGAAGTAAAAGTTTGGGTGCGCTATGCCCTGGAAGACCGCGATGATCTCGAAAATCTTAAAAAGATGCGAATTAGAAGTCCGGGCGGCCAATTGGTTCCGGTTGAAGAAATTGCTGAACTAATTCCGGTCAGCGGGCTGCTGAAAATCAATCATTTGGATGGAAAACGACAAATCAATGTGCAGGGAGAAATTGCATCCTTCGAAGTGTCTTCGACGGAAATGATAGAGAAAGTTGCTTCGGATGTCATTCCGGTGATAGCCAACAGATATCCCGATGTCAGCATTGCGCTGGATGGCCAGCAAAGAGAAACGGCCAAAATGGTAGCTTCCATTCAAAAAACAGGGCCGATAATCCTTCTGATAATGATAGCTATATTAATCATCACCTTTAGGTCATTGAGCCAGTCCGTAGCGCTTTTAATGATTATTCCATTTGGTCTTATCGGTGCCGGCTGGGGGCATTTTATTCACGATCAGCCCATGAGTTTACTTTCATTTCTTGGACTCATCGGATTAATTGGAGTAATCGTTAATGACGGCTTGGTTTACGTGGGTGCAATTAATCAAAATTTGAAAGAAGGCATGAAATACGACGATGCCCTTTTGGATGCCGCCCTAACGAGATTTCGTCCTATATTTTTAACCACGGTCACGACCACCGCAGGCCTGGCGCCAATTATTTTTGAGAAGAGTTTTCAGGCACAGTTTTTAGTGCCTATGGCCATTTCCATCGCTTATGGATTGCTGATAGGATCAATCATTTTAATGTTGATGCTACCGATTTTCCTAAGCACTTTTAACCGCGCAAAAGTATTTCTCTATTGGCTCTGGGAAGGTGAAAAACCGAGTAATGAAGAAATTGAAAAAGCAGTGATCCGTATGAAAAAAGAATCTGACTATGAAGGTCTATAATTTAATACTGGCATTTCTAATTGTTCCCTTTGTTTGTTTCTCGCAAGCGAGCATTGGAAGTCTATCGATGGAGGAAGCGATAAATCTTGCACTTGAAAATAATTACGACATCAAAATTTCGGAAAATAACAAAGAGATTCTTGATAATAATGCGGTAAAAGCCAATGCAGATTATCTTCCGAGCATTTCATTTTCGGGATCCTACAATTATCAAAATCAAAGTGTCTACTCCGAATTTGCCAGCGATCAGGTGGCGCCTATTGATCGCGCCGGAGCGGGTACACAAAGCATAAATGCAGGCTTGAATTTAAATTATACAATATATAGCGGCGGAAGCAGGAAATATACCTTTGAGCGTTTGAAAAACGAATCGCTTCTGGGCGAATTACAACAAAGGCAAAGCATGGAAGCAACAATAGCTTCAGTATTGCTTCAATATTTAAATTTGATAAATTTTTACAAATCCTATCTGATCAATCAGGAATCGGTAATGCTCTCAAACGACCGCTATATTCGTGTGAAAGAAAGCTATAATTATGGCAATATTTCAAAATTGGAATTGCTAAATGCACAGGTAGACCTCAGTAATGACAGCAGCAACCTGGTCCAGTCGAGACTTGATTTTATCAAAGGGAAAAGCGAATTGAATCAAATCATGGGCATTGATCCAGGCACAGAATATTCCATAGATACCACCATCCAAATCGATATGAACCTTGATATGGAAGAGTTTATCAATAAGGCACTGGATAAAAACAGTCTGTATCTGGCTCAAAAAGTATCGACTCAAAGCAATGTGCAGGATCTCAAGATCAACAATGCTCAGAAATTACCAAATCTGAGTCTTTCAGGTGGTTATTCATTTTCCAGACAGGACATCGAGGCGGGATTTATAACACAGACCGAAAACCTGGGTTGGAATGCCGGACTCACTCTGAGCTACAATATTTTTAATGGCAACAGGGTTAACAGAAATGAACAAAATGCGAAAATACTTATAGAGAATCAGGAAATAAATACGGCTAGAATCGAAAATCAGGTCAAAAAAGATATTTATAACGCTTATGAAGATTACGAAGCAGGCAAAAGCTTAATCAGCTTGCGTAAAAGCAATCTCGAGCTCGCCGAAGCCAATTATGAAAGAAGCGTGGAAGCATTTTCCGGAGGACAGATCACCGGCATAGAATTGAGAGAAGCCCAATTAAATCTACTCAATGCAAAATATTCACTCAGCCTGCAAAAACTGCAAACGAAAATAGCAGAAGTTAATTTATACCGTCTTTCGGGTTCTTTAATCGAAGATTAACTCAAGACATCTGAAATGCTTTGATCTTTGTCAAATACCGACTTTGCAAAAGGGCATAATGGCAGTATTTTTAAATTCTTATTTCTGGCCATCTCAACGGCCTTCATTAACATCTGTTTTCCCGCGCCCTTACCCTTTAATTCTTCGGAGACTTCGGTGTGATCAATGATTATCATTTGATCACCGGCTTTGGAATAAGTCATCTCGCCTTTTTTGTCATTTTCTTCTCCGATGTAAAAACTTCCTTTATTTCCTAAATCCTGATGTTTTACTTCCATGGTGAAATTTATTCTCTTCAGACAAATCTATCAATTTCAAAGAATCGAGTTATAAATCGGAGAATAGTCTTTTTGAAATTCCCTACATTTGTAAAAGTTTTTTTGCTCAGAAAAAGAGAATTTATACCTTAAATTAGAGAATAGACCTAATTCATATGCCGATTTATCACAAACTTGGAAAAATCCCACCCAAAAGACATACTATATTTGAAAATCCTAAGGGAGGAATTTATTATGAGCAATTATTCGGTACCATAGGCTTTGATGGGATGTCTTCCCTGCTATACGAAAATCACCGACCCACAATGGTCAAAGAACTTCGCGAAGCCAAAGACCTCAGCCCAAAAATAGCCGTGCAAAAAAACATGACCTCTCGCCTATTGAAAGGTTTTGAAATCAGGCCTAAAAATGATTATCTGGAAAGCCGAGAGCTTATTTTGGTGAACTCCGATGTACATATTGGTCTGGCAGCGCCAAAGAAATCGCTGAGAGACTATTTTTATAAAAACGCGGATGCCGATGAGATGCTATTTATCCATAGGGGTTCGGGTAAATTGAGGACTTTTTTGGGAAATATCGATTTTGAATACGGCGACTATCTGATCATCCCCAGGGGAATGATATATCAAATAGATTTTGACAGCGAAGACAATCGCATTCTTTATGCGGAGTCATTCCATCCCATTTATACACCTAAACGATACAGAAATTGGTTCGGCCAATTGCTAGAACATTCTCCCTTTTGTGAAAGAGATTATAAACTGCCATACGAACTCGAAACTTTTGATGAAAAAGGAGATTTTATCATCAAAGTAAAAAAACAGGGTCTATTGCATGAATTGGTTTACGATTCGCATCCATTTGATGTGGTGGGCTGGGATGGTTATAATTATCCCTATGGCTTTTCAATCAAGAATTTTGAACCCATAACCGGGCGCGTGCATCAACCGCCGCCGGTTCATCAGACTTTTGAAACATCGGCTTTTGTCATTTGCTCATTCGTGCCCCGTTTGTACGATTATCATCCAAAATCAATTCCTGCACCTTATAATCATTCCAATATCGATTCCGATGAGGTTTTGTATTATGTGGAAGGCGATTTTATGAGTCGGAAAAATATAGATCAGGGTTATATCAGTTTACATCCTGCCGGAATCCCTCACGGGCCACACCCGGGTACATATGAAGCCAGTATTGGGAAAAAAGGCACCGAAGAATACGCGGTGATGATCGATACATTTAAACCATTGCAATTAACAGAACAAGCCATGAAGCTGGACGATGGCAAATACTATCAGTCATGGCTCGAAGGAAAATAAAACCATAAAAAATTCAGAATATGTCAAGTCAAGCGCAAACCATTGAAAAAATATTTCAGGAAGCCGAAGATTTTCTTCCACTGAATGGAACAGATTATGTGGAATTGTACGTGAGTAATGCCAAGCAGGCAGCTCACTATTATAAAACAGCATTTGGATTCCAGGATCTGGCTTATTCGGGACTTGAAACCGGAATCAGAGACAAGGAATCCTATGTGATAGTTCAGGACAAAATTAGACTGGTTCTTACTTCACCACTCAAAAGCGACACCCTAATAGGAAAACACATCGACAAACACGGCGATGGTGTAAAAGTAGTAGCACTCTGGGTCGATGATGCAAAAAAATCATACGAAGAGGTTATGAAAAGAGGTGCCAGATCTTATATGGAACCGGTAGAAGAAACAGATGCACATGGAAAAATCGTAAAATCCGGAATCTATACCTATGGCGAAACGGTCCATATGTTTATCGAAAGAAAAGAATACAATGGCACTTTCCTCCCCGGTTATAAAAAATGGGAAAGCGAGTACCATCCTAGCTCAATCGGATTAAAATACATCGATCATATGGTGGGCAATGTGGAATTGGGCCAAATGAATGAATGGGTTAAATTCTACAAAAATGTACTCGGCTTTGCTCAAATTGTATCTTTTGACGATAAAGACATCAGTACTGAATACACCGCCTTAATGAGTAAGGTAATGAGTTCAGGCAATGGCAGAATTAAATTCCCCATCAATGAGCCCGCCGATGGTAAGAAAAAATCGCAAATAGAAGAATACCTTGATTTTTATGAGGGATCAGGGGTGCAACACATCGCTGTAGCTACCGACAATATCATAGAAACGGTGACCCAAATGCGACAACGCGGCGTAGAGTTTTTAAGGGTGCCTAACACCTATTACGAAACCGTTTTGGATCGCGTGGGCAAAATCGATGAAGATATCGCCCCACTAAGGGATTTGGGAATACTTGTAGATCGCGACGATGAGGGATATCTGCTTCAGATTTTCACCAAACCCATTGAACCACGCCCAACGCTGTTTTTTGAAATAATTCAAAGAAAAGGTGCTAAATCCTTTGGCAAGGGTAATTTTAAAGCGCTCTTTGAGGCCATTGAAAGAGAACAGGAATTAAGGGGTACACTTTAATAACTATTAAAACTGAGAAATGGGACACTTTGGAAAACAACTAATCAATTTCAAGCTGTCCCTTTTTTTCATTTTTATTTCCATTCAGGAAATTCAGGCACAGTCTTGGCAATTTTCCAATTATAAAATCGGTGACGTTGCCAATCTGAAGTACCGTGAATTTGGATTGGGCGAATGGCATGACTATCAGCCGGATGCTTATTTTCTTCGTGCAATGGATACCGTGAACGGTTATATCTTTTTGGCCTTTTCAGGAAAAAAAGACTGTTATGAGAATAGTTGTGACAGAAAAATCTCAATACAAATCATAAAAAACAATTTCATGTCGGGTCGGCTCGATACGGTATGGAAATCCCTGGAGCCACCCAAATTCTATTCAGTCTTTGGGAAATTTATAGTTTCCTATGAGGTAGACAATCCCTGGTTAAAAGAATCGGAATTAGCAGAAATGGAAGTTCCGGAAGAAAAATGGAGAGGAATACAGTTTTTAGTAGATCGCGATCGTTTAATTCCTCTTGAAAAAATGTCCAAATCGAAATTGAGACACCTAAGACATGAGGTTTTATTACTCAAAGGCCATAAACATCACGCCTCTGAAATTACAGAATACTTTCTTCACCGTCATCATCGACGAAAAGTGGATTCCAATGCCATTCATCACGATTATACCGAACCTGAATTGTATTTGCTTAAATGTTTGACGGAGCTAATCTATTCACACAGCTAAATTTTTTCCAGAACGACAGCATAACCCTGCCCCACTCCTACACACATCGTTGCCAATGCATATTTTTTGTTTTGCTCATGCAATTCCAAAGCAGCGCTATGTGTAATTCTAGTTCCCGATGCACCCAATGGATGTCCGATAGCAATGGCACCACCGTTTGGATTTATTCTTGGATCATCGTCTTTTAAACCCAATTCTCTTGTCACCGCAAGACTTTGTGCCGCAAATGCTTCATTGAGCTCAATGATGTCGATATCCTCTAGTCCAATACCTGCGCGATCCAGAGCCTTTTTTGAGGCATAAACAGGACCAATACCCATTATTTGGGGTTCTACACCTGATACTGCTGAAGAAACAATCCTGGCCAATGGTTTTAGATTGTATTTTTTTAAAGCGCTTTCTGAAGCCACAATCACAGCTGCCGAGCCATCATTTAATCCCGAGGAATTGCCTGCGGTTACCGATCCTCCAGCTTCTGCTTTTTTAAATGCCGTTCGCAATCCGGCCAAAGCCTCCAAAGTCGTCTCAGGCCTTACAAATTCATCCCTGTCGAAAATTATGGCCTCCTTTTTCCTTTGTGGAATTTCTATTTTGGTAATTTCCTTTGCCAGTCTTCCTTTTTCTATTGCTTTGGTGGCCTTTTGCTGTGACCAATGGGCAAATTTGTCCTGGTCTTCTCTTGAAATTTTATATTTCTCGGCAAGATTTTCCGCTGTTTCACCCATGCTATGCGTGCCGTACAATTCTTTCATTTTAGGGTTTACAAATCGCCAGCCAAAACTGCTGTCGTGCATTTCCGAATCTCTTCCAAAGGGTTTTGACGCTTTTGAAATAACCCAGGGACCTCGGGTCATATTTTCCACACCGCCTGAAATAAAAAGATGGCCTTCGCCGACTCCTATGGCTCTGTAGGCGTGTATGATGGCCGACATTCCCGAAGAGCACAAGCGATTTACCGTTTCTCCCGGAACCGACCAGGGCATGCCCGCCAATAGTAAAGCCATTCTGGCTACATTTCTATTATCCTCACCGGCCTGATTAGCGCAACCCAAAATAACATCTTCATAGGCATCCAAAGGAATTCCCGGTTGTCTTTTTAGCAGTTCACGAATCACATGAGCAGCCAGATCGTCTGTTCTGACCTGAGCCAAAGTGCCACCAAAATTTCCAAATGCGGTTCTTATACCGTCTACTATATAACTGGCTTCCATTTATGCGCTTTTATATAAATACCTTCAAAATTCAATGGCTCAAAGTAATAAAGAATTCCAGCCAAATGATTAAAATGGTATATTCTAATTGACAATTTAGTCGCGATATTATCATATTTTTATTAAAATTATCGAATTCAATTCAGGATAGGAAAATCGCATGAAGAACAAAACAACTATTATAATTCTCAGCTCCATAATTGTCTTGGTTATAATTTTTGCGGCCTACAGGATAAACAACTCGGGTTCCAGGGTGAAATCCCTCAATACACAGTTATATCTGGTAAAAGATTCTTTAGGCAAGCTACAAATGCAATATTCTGAAATACAGGCACAATACGAGGATATTCGTGAGGAACTCGATCGAAGCAATAGCAAATTGCTATACGTTAAAAATCAATTGGACACCATGACCAGCAGAAGGATGCAAACATTTACAGAAGTGCAAGCCAAGCTCATTGAGTTAAAACTTTCTCTGGGCAAAATCCAATCCTTCAAACAAGACTCAGCTCAATTTCGTTTTGAATGATTTTCTGAAATACAGCCTTCTATTTTTTGTTCTTATTGCAATTGCATTTCAGGCCAATTCACAGCAATTGACCTTTGATAAAAACAGCGACCTGATAAAGGCCAAAAAAGGTGATACAATTATTATAAAGACCGATTCTGCCTATGTTTTAAGCGGAAAAAGAGCCGATTATCTCAACGATAAACTGGATGAACTCGATACCATTAAACGCATTTACAATAATCAGTCTGAAAATCACAGGGAATTAATACAAAACATCGATGAACTGGATGATATGATAAGAAAATTGCGCAGCGATTTTGAACGAGACAGTCTTATTTTGAGCCAAAATCTCAGCAATGTCATCAATGAACTGAATCTCATCAGCGAAGACCTGAAAGAAAACAACCAAATGCTCAAAGTCAACAATACCGAACTTCAAAAACGGGTTGTCCGGCTACAGGAACTCATCACAGAACTCAAAAAGGAAATGCGAGGAATATGGTGGAACGGTATTGCAGATAAAGTCATCGCATTTGCCGCCGGTATCGGTACCGGTGCGGTTTTGATACTATTGCTTTGAAATACGGACCGGATTTTTATATGCGCTCGCCATCCGAAATCCGGAAGCCCTTCCTCTATTGCATATTCTTAGTTCATTGAAGCTTAATAACCCTACTGCGCCGGAACCACTTCAAGATAGCAAGTAAGAGCCCTTATACAATATCAAGCATAAAGTTTTTTGTAGTATTCATCCGCCATTCGATCGGAATCAAAATAAGCATTTACATCTTCCATGGCTTTCCAGGCCATTTTTACCCAGGCATCCTGATTATCATAGTACATTGGAAGTATTTTGTTTTCAAGTATATCGTACAAATGATCGAGGTCTGATTTATCCTGTTCCTCTATTGAGGATTGCTGATTAGCCTGTGGGATAACAAAACTGTTTTCACCGTCTTTGGCAAATTCCATTATCCAGCCGTCATCGGTAGAGAAATTGATAGAACCATTCATAGCAGCCGTCATACCGCTGGTACCCGAGGCTTCAAGCGGAATTCTCGGATTATTGAGCCAAATATCGCTTCCGTTTTTTAATAAGGAGGATAATCTCAATTCATATCCGGTTAAAACCGTCCCATTGTCAAAATGATGCATCATGTGAATCAAACGATTGAACTCTTGAATAGCGCCTTCATCCTGTGGATATGGTTTTCCCGCGAAAATTATTTGAAAAGGTCTTTTTTTATCTGTCATTAATTTAGAAAAGCGATCCAGATCTCTGGTAATCAAGCTGGCTCTTTTATAGCCCGCAAAGCGTCTCGCCCATACAATGGTCAAAACATTGGGATCGAATAACTTTCCACTCTGATCTGCCACCTCTTCAAACAATGCTTCCTTTAATTTCTTTTTTCGCTTTAAGTAAGCTTCTTTATCTTTCTGATTTACAGATACTTTTATTTCTTCGTCTGTCCAATATTTTGCATTCTGAGCATTGGTAATTGAAGTGATTTCACAAATTCCTTCGTAGCCTTTCCACATGGCATTGGAGACCTCGCCGTGTTTTTTTGAAACCGCATTGGCTTTTTTTGACATCCGCAAAGCCGCCAGACTGTGATTGAACATGCCATTATCAAACCCAACAAAATCATCCACTTGCGCTACATCCATTTTGTCGAAATAGCCCATGCTGTGTAAAAACCAGGGGTCGTTAACTTCATTGCCCGCCTTTACCGGAGTATGTGTAGTAAAAACAAGGTGTTTTTTGAGATTCTCCAGTTTTTTATGTCTTCGCTGTAGATAAAAAGCAGCAGGTAAAGCATGCGCTTCATTGAAATGATAAACATCGACTTTTCGATTCAGGTGTTCCATTAATTTCACCCCTCCTATTCCCAACACAATGTATTGTGCAATACGTGTGGCCAGATTATTATCGTATAAACGATGGGTGATGGTATGCGCCAGATGATCATTATCATCATGTTCTGTGCTCAATAGATACATTGGAGCAGTGCCAAAGACTTCCGGTGCGAGATAATAAACTTTTACCTTCACAGGATTGTGATTTACCCGGACCTCCAAAACGATTCCCGTGTCCTTAAGAAAAGAATAATGCTTTTGCTGATACAAGACCCCCAATTCATTATTTCCTTGTCTTACCTGATCGTAATAGCCGTATTTCCACAAAAGACCAATTCCGATGACGTTCTGTTTTAAATCATAGGCACTGCGCATATGCGATCCCGCCAAAAAACCCAGTCCTCCTGAAAATATTTTAAGCGCCTGATCCACAGCGAATTCCATGCTGAAATAGGTCACTGATTTTTTATAGGAATTATTTATATCGTAAGGGAATTTAAATTCCATAGTTTTGAATTTTTTGCGGCAAAATAATCTCAATTAAACAGGGAATAAAAACGCTGAGCCAAGAAAATTTAATTTATACGGAAATGAAGGCCTATTGGCAAACTATTGAAAAGGAATTAGAGCTTTGGCAAAATGAAATGTCGCGTGCTCCCATATTGCATGAAAGACTCTCAAAGGCCCTTCAATCGAGGATTAATAATCTTATTCCCGATAAAATCCATTATGCCATTTCCACGGCCATCAAGCAAATGGTAAGAGCCATGATATTTGGATCGGTTAAACTTACCAGAAAGAAATACGCTGATTTAAGCATAGAACAAAAAGACAAACGCGCCAGGGAAAGAATGCAGATTTACAGCAATACCTCCGCCGCAGAAGGGGCTGCTACAGGTGCAGGCGGCTTTTTACTAGGAATGGCTGATTTTCCGATTTGGCTGAGTTTAAAGATGAAAATGGTCCATGAAATAGCCAATATTTATGGCTTTGACATCAAAGACTATAAAGAACGGATTTTTATGCTCTATATATTTCAGTTGACCTTTTCAAGCCAGCTTCAACGCAATAAAACTTTTCCTATTCTCGATGAGTGGGAATTTCAAAAAGAAGCATTGCCCGAAGATATCAATAAGTTCGACTGGAAAACCTTTCAAATAGAATACAGAGATTATCTTGACCTGATGAAACTGGCACAATTGATTCCCGGATTTGGCGCATTTGTAGGGGCCTATGTCAATCATAAACTCACAAGAAAACTAGGAAGAAATGCC
This sequence comes from Cytophagales bacterium, assembly GCA_040218795.1. Lineage (GTDB taxonomy): Bacteria > Bacteroidota > Bacteroidia > Cytophagales > CCMP332 > CCMP332. The sequence continues at coordinate 97,525 of JAVJQT010000005.1, forward strand.
ATCAATGCCTATCATTTACGAATGCTGAAAGACCGGCAATTTGATAAAGAATAAACAACAAAGGAAAGGCTGTTTTCAATTTGAGTACAGTTTTTCATCTTGATTGACTAATAAAGCTTTCATACCCTATTCGTATTCACTGTACACAGGTTGACCTGCTGAAGCATAGATAAATAAGCAATGCCATGGCAGACAGGCCTATTCTCTCCTGTTAAATGATAACTGTTTATTCTTTATTGATTTAATTAATTCTGAAGATAACATTCATATTCTCATTACATAAGACTACTTTTGCGGCCGAATTAGGAAAATATGCAAATTAGAAATGTTGCGATCATCGCACACGTAGACCACGGCAAAACCACACTTGTAGATAAAATGCTTCATCAGGTGAAATTATTCCGTGATAATCAGGAAGTTACTGATCTTATTCTCGACTCGAATGATCTTGAAAGAGAAAGAGGAATTACCATTTTATCCAAAAACGTTTCAGTGCGATACAAGGATACCAAAATCAATATTATCGATACGCCGGGTCACTCCGATTTTGGAGGTGAAGTGGAGCGTGTGCTCAACATGGCCGATGGCGTTTTACTATTGGTGGATGCCTTTGAAGGACCTATGCCTCAAACCCGTTTTGTTTTGCAGAAAGCCGTAGAAATGGGTTTAAAGGTCATTGTAGTGATCAATAAAGTAGACAAGCCCAATTGCACACCAGAAGAAACAAATGAAGCCGTTTTTGAGCTAATGTTCTCTCTTGATGCCACCGAAGAGCAGCTCGATTACACGGTGGTTTACGGTTCCTCAAAAAATGGATGGATGGGCCCCGATTTCAAAAACCCGACTACTGATATTTCCTATTTGCTCGATATGATCATTGAGCACATTCCCGTTCCACCCGTCAATAAGGGTTCATTGCAATTGCAGATTTCCTCTTTGGATTATTCTTCATACAAAGGGCGAATTGCCGTAGGAAGAGTGCATCGAGGAACAATTAAAGAAGGAATGCGTGTGGCCGTTGTTCAACGAAGCGGTGATATTAATAAAGCGAGCATTAAAGAACTCTATGTCTTTGAAGGACTCGGCAAAGAAAGAGTTAAGGATGAAGTTAGCTCCGGAGAACTGGTGGCCATTATGGGATTGGAAAGTTTTGATATCGGTGATACCATTGCCGATGCCGACAATCCGGAACCTTTGAAACCCATAGCTGTGGACGAACCGAGCATGTCCATGCTATTTACCATTAACGATTCCCCGTTTTTTGGAAAAGAAGGAAAATATGTGACTTCCAGACATTTGCGTGAGCGATTATTTAAGGAAACCGAGAAAAATCTGGCATTAAGAGTTGAGGAAACCGATTCTCCCGACCGGCTCCTGGTCTATGGAAGAGGAATTTTACATTTAGCAATATTGGTTGAAACGATGCGTCGCGAAGGCTATGAATTGCAATTGGGCCAACCGCAGGTGGTCATCAAAGAAATTGATGGATTTAAACACGAACCGGTAGAACATTTATTTATCAATGTGCCTGAAGAATTGTCGAGCAAGGTCATCGATATAGCCACACAGAGAAAAGGAGATATAATTCATGTTGAGTCCAAAGGCGATCGCGTCAATTTGGAATTTAAGATTCCAGCCAGAGGTTTGATCGGTTTTACCAATCCCGTGCTTACCGCCACGCAGGGAGAAGCCGTGATCAATCACAGATTTAGCGGTTATGAACCATGGAAAGGTGAAATATCGAGAAAACACAATGGCGCACTCATTGCCATGGAAACGGGCATGGCCATTGCCTATTCGATTGATAAATTGCAGGACAGAGGTAAATTCTTTATTGATCCTCAGGAAAATATTTACGAAGGACAAGTCATTGGCGAAGGCACCAGACAAGATGATCTCACCTTGAATGTGACCAAGACTAAAAAGCTATCGAATATGCGATCTTCAGGTGCTGACGATAAATCGAGCATCGCTCCGGCCATCAAATTTAGTTTGGAAGAAGCCATGGAATACATCGGCGGGGATGAATACGTGGAGGTAACACCTAAATCGATTCGTCTGAGAAAGATCCATTTGAACGAACACGACAGAAAACGAGCAAAGAAGTCTTAATAATAAAAATCCCGGATCGCATTGACCCGGGATTTTTTGTTTATGACCTCTTTTTTAATTAGTAAACCTCGACTTTAAAAGCTTTCTGAAGTGTTACGTCTTTTTCCGAAATAACAGTTGATTCAACAAGTTCATCATTGATAAATATCTTTAATTCATAATTGCCATAACGCGCTTCATTGAAGTCATAAGTTTTACTCACCAATCTAGGCGAATCAGAAACTAAATCTGATAATATAACATCACCATCTTCATTTGTAATTGAAACCAACATAGTTTCATTGGCATTTAATTCTGTTTTTACATTTACTCTATGCTTCCTTGCTTCCTTGACAACGACATTTTTAAATCCTGTTTCAGCTAGTGCTAAATTGCTTCCTATTGCTATTAAGAATACTGCTAATAATAATTTGACCTTTTTCATATAAATAAGTTTAATTGTGATTCAAACATAAAACATAGTACTATGCTTTACAAGGTACTGGGTATTTATTTGTCGCTAAGTACATGAATGGTTATAATAGATGATAAATGGGAAATAGCACAGAATGACTAATTCTAAGGCCCTACAATAGTTACAATTAAAAATAATAAGTGCTATTTCTAAGGGATTTAATAAATTTCGAAAAATTGAAACGAAATCCTTTGAAGCACTATAGCCCCCTGTTCATTATATTCTTTTTAACAACATTTTATTCATTTTCTCAAAACCAGGACACAGAAACGGAGAAAGAGATTGCAAAATCAGAAAGAAAGATAAACTTCAGCGTATTAAACCAAACCTGGATTCGTTATACCGATTTGAATCCCGGAACAGAAATATTTGGAAATAAAACCGAAGATAAACTGGATATAGGTTTGCGTCGGACCCGATTTATTGCAAGCGGTCGAATTCACCCAAAAGTATTTACCTTTTTTCAAATAGGGATAAATAATTTTAATTTCACTACAGAACGTAAGGCCGATTTCTTTATTCATGATGCCTGGGCACATTATGATCTGATTGATGAGAAACTGTCGATTGGAACAGGTTTAACGCCTTTCAGCGGTTATGCGCGCTACTCCACGCCCAGCGCGGGCACTATATTATCTTTGGATGCTCCCCTCTTTCAGCAAAGCACCGGCGATATCAACGACCAGTTTTTAAGAGGTCTGAGTGTATACGCAAAAGGAAGGCTGGGAAATCTGGATTATCATTTGGCCATAACCGATCCATTGGCCATCCAACAAAGCGCTATCAATACCAATCTTGATACGGTTTCCAGTTATTCACTTAAAATAGCAAAAAAGGTGTATCAGGGCTATTTTTCTTATCAGTTTAAAGACAAAGAATCTAACAATACACCCTATTTGCCGGGGACTTATTTTGGCCAAAAGGAAGTCTTTAATATAGGGGCCGGTTTTAAATATCAGCAAGGCGCCTTGTGGCGATTGGAGAACAATGACACCATTGATGAAGACATTGTGCTTTTTGCGATCGATCTATTTTACGAAAGCAAATTGAATGCAGAAAAGGGCAATGTTATTACACTTTATACCGGGTATTTCAATACGACTTTTGGGAAAGACTATTTGAGAAATGTGGGTGTAATGAATCCGGCGACTGGCGTGGATATAAGCAATGCCAGCTTTAATGGTGCAGGAAATGCCTTTCCATTGACCGGCAGCGGAAGCACAGTTTATTTGCAACTGGGTTATTTAATCTCAGAAAATTTGCCTATTCAGCCCTATTTCAATTTTACCTATAATGATTTTGTGCAGTTAAATTCTACGACCACGGTTTATGAAGCAGGATTTAACTATTTAATTGATGGGCACAATATAAAATTAACCCTTGGCACTCAATTCCGACCAATTATTGACCTCAACACCTTAAAGCAGAGCGATCACAAAGGCATGCATATGATTCAGGTGCAGGTGAAGATATAATAAACAATAAACAATACGGGATATTGAAGGTGGAATTAAACAGCATTACTTCAGCGATTATAAATAATTGATAACTGACTTTCAGTATTTATAGACCTTCCCCTTCTCGAGCATAAGTTTTGCTTCTTTCCATTTAATTAAACGATCCGATTCTATTCGTTTGATTCTGACTTCATTGGCTATTTTAGAAGCCCCCCTGATGGATTTTTGATGTAATTCCGACTTATTAAAGCGTCTGATATCCTCTTCATTTTCCCATAATGTCATGGTATAGTGATTTTTCCAGAAACCTCTTGTTTTTACGCCTTTGCAATTGTATTCCCCCAATCGTTTTAGCATTTCATTGGCCTGAGTCACGAGTGTGTAAATGTGTTTGGGATGCTTGAGTGTGATTAGGGTGATGCTTAGATACATGCTCAATAATAAAGAATAAACAGTAAAGAATACGATAGAATAAACAATAAAGAATACGATAGAATAAACAGTAAAGAATTCTTTACTTATTAAAACGAAAAAATAACTGATGTCTTTTTTATTGAGCTTTTAAAGAGGATGAGAAATGAATATTTGCCCCATTAGTTAGCATTTTTCTCTTTAGAAAATGTTTGAATTGTTGCATAAAGGATTTTAGATATCTCTTCCGCAGAGTCATAGAATTCTTTGAATAAGTTTTCGTTCATTTCCTTGCTATCCTTCAATAATTCTAAAATTGATACTGTTTCAAACACCGAACTACGTGCCATGATCATGAAGTGTCGACGATCCGGATTAGTGAATCTGCCAAAGCCTTCTGCTATATTAAGCATAATGCTCATTGAAGACCTTTGCAATTGATTTCTGGTGCTCCAATCTATTTTCGCCTTTTGCAAGAAATACCTTATTTCTAGGTTAAATACTTTGGCTTTTTGATACGTTTGGTTTTTTTCAAAACTGAACATAGCTGCATATTACAAAGGCGCTTATTCTATTGAGCTTCTTTTTCGTCAATCATGCTTTTCATTACCTGAATGGAGCATTTTTTTGATTCCGTACCCGTTTTACTCTTCGCCCTTTACTCTATTCACTCTTCACTCTTCACTCTTCACTCTCATTACTCTCATTACTCTCTTTACTCCTTACTCTTTACTCCCCGTTCTGTTTATTGTTTATTCTTTATTTGATTACTAATTATTTTAGTATTTAATCTTTAATTAGCTAATATTTTTAGTATTTTTGTTATCCCGCTAAAATGGGAAGCACATGATCATCCAGGACCCCGAACGTGCGATTTTACATATGGACCTCGACTCCTTCTTTGTGTCGGTGGAACGTCTGCTCGATTCGCGTCTGAACGGCAAACCCATACTCATCGGCGGTACCAGCGATCGCGGCGTGGTGGCCTCCTGCAGTTATGAGGCCAGGGCTTTCGGTATACACTCAGCCATGCCCATGAAAATGGCGCGGCAACTATGCCCCGAGGCGATTATCATTCGCGGCAACTCAGTCAATTACAGCAAATACTCCGAAATGGTGACCAATATCATCAAAGAGGAAGTGCCACTCTATGAAAAAACCTCTATCGATGAGTTTTATATCGATCTCAGTGGTACAGAGCGCTTTTTCGGTGCACTGAAAATGGCATCGGAACTGCGACAAAAGATCACCAGAGAGACAGGATTGCCCATTTCCTTCGGGCTCTCCATCAACAAAACCGTTTCCAAGGTGGCAACCAATGAAGCCAAACCCAATAACCAGTTGCAAATAGCGCGCGGTACGGAAAAGGACTTCCTCGCTCCCCTCTCTGTGCGTAAAATTCCGATGATCGGAAGCAAGACTTATCAGAATCTCCGCAATCTGGGCATACGCATTGTTAAGGACTTACAAATGATGCCGCTCGAAATGCTTGAAAAGGTTTTTGGCAAACACGGCATCGCCATGTGGAACAAAGCCAATGGCATCGATAACTCGCCCGTTATCCCCTACTCCGAGCGCAAGTCCATTTCCACAGAGCGCACCTTCGACCGCGATACCATAGATATCGCCAAACTCAAAAGTCTGCTTGTGGCCATGGGCGAAAACCTGGCCTTTCAGCTGCGCCGCGGGCAAAAACTCACGGCCTGTGTCACCGTCAAAGTGCGCTATTCCGATTTTAATACTTATACCCTGCAATCGCGGATCCCCTACACTTCGGCTGATCATATTCTGATACCCAAGATCATGGAGCTCTTTGAGAGATTGTACAATCGCAGGCTACTCGTACGACTCATCGGTGTCCGTTTCAGTCATATTGTGGGCGGACACTATCAGATCAATCTATTTGACGACAGTCTGGAAACCATCCGTCTCTATCAGGCCATGGACAAGGTGAGAGATCGCTATGGCGACAGAGGTGTTTATCGCGCATCCGGCATGGGTGCAAAGACCATCAGCAGATTTAATCCATTTAAGGGGGAACCGCCTCCGTTATTAGCTAACCGTAGACAGTGAATTATTTATGTACATCAATTGCCATTCCGCATTCAGTTTCAAATTTGGCACCATGGAGATCAAAACACTCCTGCAGGAAGCAGAAAAAAACAATATCAATGCTTTCGCGCTCACTGATATCAATAATACTTCGGGCTGTCTCAATTTTGTGCGTCTGGCCGGCAAATACAATATCCGCCCCATACTCGGTGTGGACTTCAGAAATGGCGTAGATCAGCAATTTGTAGCCATAGCTGCGGATAATCGCGGTTTTGAACTCATCAACCGCAGGCTCAGCCATTATCTGCAGGAGGAAATCCCCATTCCCGATACGGCACCCTTTGAAGAGGATGAACCCGTCTGGATCATTTATCCATTTGGCAAATACCACGCGAGCAAATCGCAGTTGCGCAACAATGAATTTCTAGGTGTCAGCCCGCGCGAACTCACAAAGCTGCAATTCTCACCCTGGCGCTTTCATCAGAAAAAGCTGCTTATGCTACAGACCGTCACTTTTCGTCATCAGAAAGATTTTAATACGCATCGGCTTTTGCGCTCTATCGACAATAACACCCTGCTCAGCAAGCTTTCCAAATCCGAGGAGGGCGACAAAGAACATATCATGTATCCGCTCGAAAAACTCGTGGACATGTACAGGGATTACCCCGCTCTGATTTACAATACCCGCCGAATCATCGAGGAGAGCAGCATTTATTTCGAATTTGGCGATCAGTATCCGCATAAAAACAAAAAGACATTCACGGGAACAGAGGAAGAAGATTATCAGCTGGTAAAAAAACTCTGCTATGAAAACCTTCCCAAACGCTACGGCAATCCGGGCGAGCTCATTCACAGCCGTTTAAAAAAGGAACTCGACATGATCCGTCAAAAGGGCTTTCTCTCCTATTTTCTGATCAATTGGGATCTGATCCGCTATGCCCGGCATAAGGGTTATTTCTATGTGGGACGCGGCAGCGGTGCCAACAGCATCATCGCCTATCTGCTCATGATCACCGATGTGGATCCCGTAGAGCTCGACCTCTATTTTGAGCGTTTTATCAATCTCTACCGAAAAAATCCGCCCGATTTTGACATCGACTTTTCATGGCGCGATCGCGATGACATCACCCATTATATTTTTGATAAATACGGCAATGAACACACCTCCCTGCTGGCCACCTACAGCACATTTCAGTACCGTTCGGTGATCCGCGAGCTGGGCAAAGTTTTTGGTTTGCCGCCCAATGAAATCTCCAAACTCGAAGCCGAACCCGATGCCAATATGGATCATATCGGGCAGCTCATCTTTCGCTATGGCAAACGCATCCACGACCTGCCCAGCCATTTGAGTGTTCATGCCGGGGGTGTGCTGATCTGCGAAAAACCCATTTACAGCTATACCGCCACCGAAGTGCCACCCAAGGGCTTTCCCATCACACAATTCGACATGCTGGTGGCCGAAGATGTGGGGCTCTACAAATTTGACATCCTCAGCCAGCGCGGACTGGGCAAGATCAAAGACAGTCTGGAAGTCATCAAAAGAAACCAGCCCGATGCTCCAGAGATCGATATTCACGATATGGCGCGTTTTAAAAAGGATGAAAAGGTAAAAGCCATGCTGCGCTCAGGACAGGCCATCGGCTGTTTTTATGTGGAATCCCCCGCCATGCGTATGCTGCTCAAGAAACTGATGGTCGACGATTATCTCGGCCTTGTGGCGGCCAGCTCGATCATACGTCCCGGTGTGGCCCGCTCGGGGATGATGCGCGAATACATCTTGCGTTTCCGTTTTCCCGAACAGCGCAAACGCGCCCACCCCATCATGCTCGATATTATGCCCGATACCTTTGGTGTGATGGTCTATCAGGAAGATGTGATCAAGGTGGCGCATTATTTCGCCGGTTTGGGACTCTCAGAAGCCGATAATCTGCGCAGAGGGATGTCGGGAAAATTTCGTTCCAGAGCAGAATTTGCACAGGTCAAGGAAAAGTTTTTTAAAAACTGTGAAAAGAAGGGTTATGATAAAAAACTGATCGAGGAGATCTGGTTTCAGGTAGAGAGCTTTGCCGGTTATGCCTTTTCCAAAGGACATTCGGCTTCCTATGCGGTAGAGAGCTATCAGAGTTTATTTCTCAAGGCCCATTACCCACTCGAATACATGGTGGCGACCATCAATAACGGCGGTGGTTTTTACAGCTCGGAGTTTTATTTCCACGAAGCCCGTATGTGGGGCGCTACAATCCATGCGCCATGTATCAATAAAAGCGAGGCGCTCAGTTGTATTTACGGAAAAGACATTTACGTGGGATTTGGGAGAATTGAAAATCTCGAAAGCAAATGCATCGATATGGTCTTGCAAAACAGAATTGCAGAAGGTCCCTTTCAGGATCTCGACGATTTTCTGGATCGTGTTCCTGTTTCCCTCGAGCAGATTTGTCTGCTTATCCGCGTAGATGCCTTTCGATTTACAGGCAAGAGTAAACGCATATTGCTCTGGGAGGCGCATTTCAAACTCAATAAGGGCCCGCTTCCACAGAATATGCTTTTCCGGCCAGCTAAAAAGAATTTCACCTTGCCCGAGCTCAGCAGCACGGCCATGGAAGACGCCTTCGACCAGATGGAGCTGATCGGTTTTCCGCTTTGCAGTCCCTTTCTGCTTATCAAAGATCTACCCGATGAAGCACTGCTCGCCAGAGATCTGGGTCTGAATCTCAGTGCTGAAGTGCGGATGCTCGGTTATTTGGTTACGACCAAACCCACCTCCACCATCAAAGGAGAACGCATGCATTTCGGCACCTTTCTGGATCGCGAGGGACAGTATTTTGATACGGTGCACTTCCCTCCTGTTTCTGCCAGATATCCATTTAGAGGAAGAGGCATTTATTTGGTCAGAGGAAAAGTCAGCGAGGAATTCGACGTGTACAGCATTGAGGTCAGCGCCATGGAAAAACTTGCGCTGATCGAAGATCCGCGCTATGCGGATGAGGATTCTGCCAAATGGAAAGAGCTGATTTCGGATTCTGAATCAAAAAAGCCGGCTAAACCTATTGAAAAGACCAAAACAAAATGAGCAGGAATGAATTCAATCACATAATTGCAAAACAACATTACCAAAATCGTAATCATTATTATTTTTGTAAATGATCAATTTCAATGAGAGATGTCGCTAAAAAAGCACTTCGGGAATTCTGGGAAAAACACGCTGAAACAGAAGATCAGCTAAAAACCTGGTACGGTGAAGCATCAAAAGCGATATGGAATAGTCCATCTGAAATTAAAAAAGAGTATGCAAGAGCAAGCATCCTCAAAAATGGTCGCGTAGTATTTAATATATGTGGAAACAAATACCGATTTTGGTAGATATAAATTATCAAAGACATTGGGTGTTTGTAAGATTTATTGGAACACATGCAGAATATGATACCATAGATGCCAATACAATTTGAATTATGAAAATCAAGGCAATTAAAAACGAAACAGATTATAATCAGGCTTTAAAGAGACTGGAAGACATATTTCATGCACCCGTTGATAGTATGGATGGTGATGAAGCTGAGGTACTATCTATTTTAATTGAGAAATACGAAGATAATAACTATCCCATTTTAGCACCTGACCCCATCGAAGCAATAAAATTTAGAATGGAGCAAATGGGCATGAAAAAAAAGGATTTAGCGGAAATTATCGGATACAGAAGCCGTGTCACCGAAATACTCAATCGCAAACGAAAATTAACGCTAAAAATGATCAGGAATTTGCACCTAAAGCTAAATATCCCTTATGAGTCGCTTTTAGCAGAATATTAAAATCATTACAGATTCATTAAGGTTCCAATTCTATTGCTCTACAAATTCAAGTATATTGGTATAGACAATCAATAAAAAATTATGATCTCAGGAGCACATGGCATCATTTATTCAAAAAATGCAGAGGCAGACAAGGCATTTTTGCGCGATGTATTAAAACTAAACAATGTGGATGTAGGTCATGCTTGGCTGATCTTCGGTTTACCCCCTTCCGAAATAGCCATTCACCCCTCAGAAGAGAGACAGCATCAGGAAATTTATCTGATCTGCGAGGATATAAATTTGTTTATCGAAGAAATGAAGAAACACAAAATTGCCTGTTCCGAAGTACAGGATCAGGGCTGGGGTATATTAAGCGAGCTGACACTTCCAGGTGGTGGCAAACTCGGTGTTTACGAAGCCAGACATGAGCGACCGGATCCAAGCTAAAGGACCTTAATAACTACATCCTGGCATATCTTGAAATTACAAATTCATTTACCCGCATAAGCCAATGAATATCAGGATCAGAAAATACAATTCAAAAAAGGATTATCCCGCGCTGATAAAACTGATCAAATCAGAGGGCGAGGAATGGCAAGACTATTTAAAACCTGTCTATATATTAGCCATGGACAATTCCATAAGTTATGTTGCTACAGCGGATGATACATTATGTGGCTATTCACGTTCCATTAGCGATTCCGGACTATTCATCTGGGTCATTGATCTGCTCGTTCACAAAAACTTTAGAGGACATGCCATTGGTAAACAATTAATGGATTGCATTCTCAAAGATTTTCCCAAATGCGACGTTTATGTGATGTCTGATGTGGACGGTTATTATCATAAGCTCGGTTATGATAAAGAAGGATCTATTTTTAAGGTGAAAGGAAATTGAGTGGATTATCTGGTGATTTGATGCTTTTTTGAAAGGATTGAATTCAAACAGTTATTATTGAGTAAAAATTAGATCGAATTGGGATCTACCGAAAAAAAACATAGAATATTGAATTTTGAAGATGTAATTCTAGAAAGCTATAAAAATGTTAAAAGCGAGGAAGATAAAGGAAAAATCGCTTCTTATATTCCCGAGTTGGCACAAGTTGATCCTGAGAAGTTTGGAGTGCATATAACTACGCTAAGCGAGATTAATTTTGGTACGGGAGATTACAATGAAAATTTCTCTATTCAAAGTATAGCCAAAGTCCTTTCATTGAGTTTAGCCTATAGCATTCTGGATGGTGAAATTTGGAAAAGAGTTGGTTTGGAGCCCTCGGGAACACCTTTTAATTCTCTTGTTCAATTAGAAGCAGATAATGGAATTCCCAGAAACCCATTTTTAAATGCGGGGGCTCTGGTCGTTTCGGATATCCTCTTGAGTCAATTAAAGAATCCAAAAGAGGATTTTTTAAATTTCGTCAGAAACATAGCGAATAATTCAAGTTTGGCCTATTCTTCGCGCATCGCTGAATCAGAGAAAAGTCTCGGATATAGAAATATCGCCCTTTGTAATTTTATAAAATCTCTGGGCAATATTGAAAATGAACCCGCAGAAGTACTCGATTTCTATTTTAATCTTTGTTCGCTTGAAATGAGCTGTAAAGAGCTATCAGAATTGTTTTTCTTCCTGGCTAATAATGGCTATGGGTTTTACAAAAACAAATCCATTCTAAGCGAGAGTCAATCCAAACGAATCAATGCCCTGATGCAGACCTGTGGATTTTATGATGAATCCGGAGAATTTGCCTTTAAAGTCGGACTTCCGGGGAAAAGTGGCGTTGGAGGTGGAATTATCGCCATACATCCTGATCAATACTCCATCGCGGTTTGGAGCCCAAAATTGAATGATAAAGGCAATTCCTACAGGGGAATGAAATTTTTGGAAGAATTTACGACTAAGACGCGATTATCTATATTTTAAACCTTTTCGGTTCGCATTACAAATTGAATAATAAAACCCTCCCTATTCCTAAGTGTTATTATTTCTTAAAATCACAATAATGAATAAACTACTACTGGTATTCTTGACCCTGATTGTCTTAAGTCCACAGGCTAAATCCCAAATCGATATCAATGGAATTGACAGCATTGTTCAAAATGCTTATAAGAATGCATCTTTTGAAGGCACTGTTTTGATAGGAGAAAATGGCAATGTGCTTTATCATAAATCCTTCGGCTTTAAAGACAATGACAGAGAAGAAGCTGTAGAGAACTCAAGCCGCTTTAGTATCGCTTCGATCACAAAGTTGTTTACCGCAATTGCAATACTGCAAATGGTGGAAGAGGGAAAATTTAAACTGAGCGATAATCTAAATGAGCTTTTGCCCGGGTACGAAATTCCGGGATCATCGGAAATTACCATTCACCATTTATTATTACATATTTCCGGCTTGCCCAATGAAAAGGATGCCATTTATAAAGAATTTGCAAGTCCACAGGATTTTGTAAGCGAAACCCTTAAGAATAAATCCAATGCCATTGGGGAGTTTAACTATGCCAATATCGACTACGTTTTACTTGGATTAATCATTGAAAAATTTGACGATTGCTCTTATGCGCAGGCCATCCAAAAAAGGATAGTAGAAAAACACGCCATGATCCAAACGGGTTTTCTGAAAAAAGGACAATACCCTGAAAATTTTGCTTATTCGTTTTCCTATGATTCGGCCGCTACGCGAGAGGCCGACCCCTTGCTTTACATTGAGAATTATTATGCAGCAGGCCAAATGTACTCAACGGCACAGGACTTATTAAAACTCGATCAAGCGCTATACGACAATGACTTTCTCAATGAAAAAAGCAAAGAAGCCATGTTCACTTCCTATCCGGAATACAATTACTCGGGTTACAGCGTATGGACCTATAATTATCCATTTGCCCCTTCAAAACCAAGAGTAATGGAACGAAGAGGTGGAATAAAGGGCGCCAATTCGGTCTTGATTCGTTTCCTGGACAGCAATAAGAGCATTATCATTTTAAGCAATAACAATTATTTCAATCCCGATTCTTTTGGAAATACACAGGCATTAAAAGAAGCCCTGATGATTAAAGTTGATCAATCAAATAAATAATAGATCTGGTGATTTCGTGATCTAGTGATTTGATGATATGATGATTTGTAGAATTGTCAAAAGCCTTTTAAAAAAAATCCGGCAAAGAATTGCCTCTATCCAATAAAAATTTCATCCATCTCTGTAAGATTTTGAGCAAATAGGACAACCTATAGGTAAAATTTAAAAAAACCTTGTCTTATGCATATATCAAAATCACTCTTTGTAATCTTTTTAATAGTTGGAATTTCTACAATCGCCTTTTCTTCAAAGGATGAATCTCCGGATATTGAAAAATTAAATGCTTATCTCAATATCCTTCATCTCAAAAAAGGATTTAGTGGAGAACTTCTTATTGCCAAAGGCAATGCAGTTTTATTTCAGAAATCGCTTGGATATGCTTCACGTGAAAACAATCTTGAACTTAAATTAAATGCCAAATATCGGATTGCCTCAATCAGCAAATCCTTTACAGGGATGCTCATTAGCATTGCAGATCAAGAAGGAAAATTAAAGCTCAGTGACAATTGTATAGACCATATTAAAGACTTATCGCCAAAGTTTGAGGCCATAAGCATTGAACAATTATTGACCCATACTTCCGGATTACCACATAATGAAGGAATCGAGGATTACTGGCTGCTTAAATCAAAATTGCACATGACAGATAAAAAAGTTATCGAAGAAATTAATAAGCTGGATTTGCTCTTTGATCCGGGTTCTGATTTTAATTATTCAAGTTTGGGTTTCTTCCTTTTGGCATCAATTCTTGAAAATGCTTATCAATGCAGTTATGAAGAATTATTGAAAGAGAAAATACTAGGGCCTTTACAAATGACTGAAACCGGAGTGTTGAATGACTTTAAAATAATACCCAATTTGGTTTCTGGGTATCATTTTGTCACAGATGACAGTTTAGTTGTAGCTCCTTACAGGAATTATTCGATGCTCAAGGGTGCCGGAGATATGTATTCCACAGCTTCTGATTTGTTAAAGTGGAATAATTCCTTCAATTCAAAATTACTTAGAGTCCAAAAATCAGATGCATTTCTCTACGCTCAACAAGGTAAAAAAGGTAATCAAAATGAAGATTCATATGTAAATGGCTGGTATTTGAGCCCAGATGAACCTAAAAAACAATATCACGGCGGAGGAACCTGGGGTTTTAGCAGTTTCAATGCCTATTATCCCAAAAACAACATTAGCATCATTATACTCAGCAATGTTTCAAGTTTAGCGATTTACGAAATTTCATCAGATATAGAAAAAATAGTCTTTGGGAAACCTTTTGAATTGCCCCCATTGAATTACAGTGTTAAAAATGCCCCTGATCTCGATAAGTACATCGGAATTTACGCCTCTGACTCTAAAAAAATGAACCTCTTAATCACGGGTACAAAAAATAATTTATATGCCAAGCTGGGTAATAATCCTCTTTTTGAAATTTATCCAAAAGACAATCATGAATTTTTTGCTAAGAAAATAGAAATAGAATTTAGGTTTGAAGTCAATAATGATCAGATAACAGGTTTATCCGCTAAAAGAATGGGTCAAACATTTCATTTTAACAAGCAATCAAAATAATGCAAAGTGATTTCTTAAAAATAGTGGATGAAAATCAGGGCATTATCTATAAAGTCTGCAAGATGTACAGAAATTTCAAAGAAGATCAGGAAGATCTATTTCAGGAAATCGTACTTCAATTGTGGAAAGCCTATCCCAATTTTCGCAAAGAATCAAAAGTGAGTTCATGGATGTATCGCATAGCATTAAACACCGCCATTGCCACATTCAGGAAGAATAAAATAGAGCTCGAATTCAAAGGAAGTGTTCCAAAAGAAATAGAGTCTAATTATTCAAAAGAGCAATCCGATAAAGAAGAACAGATGTTCGATGCCATTAGAAAGTTAAACAATGCTGAAAGGGCATTAATCGCCCTCTATTTGGAGGATTATTCACACAGGGAAATAGGCGACATTTTAGGAATAACGGAAAACAATGTGGGCGTAAAAATCAGCAGGATTAAATTAAAACTTAAAGAAATTTTAAAATAGAAAATATGGAAATCGATAGCTTAAAATCAAATTGGAAGAATACCGGCTCAGGCTTAAAAGATCAAAAGGAGCTTTTGATGATGCGTAAGATTAAAAATCACTCAAATATCAAAAGGATTAGGTTAAAGTTTATTATTGAATCAGTACTCGTATTATTCTTTTTGGCCATTGCCTATGAGGCTTTTGATGCAGGCAACAAAGCACTTTGGGCCAATCTCATTTTTCTGGGAGGTATTATATTTTACTTAATTGTTCGTTTGGCAGGTTTGCTACTTTTAAGAAATCCAATCAATGGAAATAATTTACAATCATCACTGATGAGCTTTAAAATCAAATTGCAGCGAATGGCATTTGCAGTTTTGCTGAGCTCATTGTTGTTTGGTTTATCGATTATTTTGTTTTTTTCGTCGAGTGTAGACTTTAGCTCTGAAAAGATATATCTTTTAACAGGCATGCTTCTGACGCTCTTTTTATTCGTATTTCTATCAAGTCGTATTTGGTTTAAAAGAGTAGAAACTATTAATGTTACTTTAAAAGAACTGAAACCCGATTAAAACCCCATTTAATCGTAAATTTCCATTGCCCGATGATTCAGCCTTGGAAAACAAAATAAAATATCAATTTTCAGCCCAACTGTGGAAATACGATGCAGAAAATGCCTGGTACTTTGTCAGCTTAGCGCAAAAGATGTCGGAGGAGATCAGAAGCCAATTGCAATGGCAGGAAGAAGGCTGGGGTAAAATGAAAGCCATTGCCAAAATCAGGGATCTGGAATGGAAAACCTCGATCTGGTTTGACTCAAAACGACAATGCTATGTGCTACCGATAAAAGCGGAGATTAGAAAGAAACTTTCGCTCAAGGAAAAGGATCAGCTAAAAATCGAACTCTTTATTTAATTAAAAAAGCAATGGGACAAAGCGACAATCACATCAATTATGTAGAATTTAAGGCCAAAAACCTTGAGAAAATAAAAAGCTTTTACAGCAATTGTTTTAATTGGTCTTTTCAGGATTATGGCTCTGACTATATCGCCTTTTCCGACAGCGGTTTGGACGGCGGCTTTGAAAGATCCGAGGATGAAATTGTAAATGGTGTCCTTGTGGTTTTGTACCATTCCGATCTTAAAAAAATCAAAGAAAGCATCATTGAGAATCAGGGAATAATTTCAAAGGATATTTTTTCTTTTCCCGGCGGCCAGCGTTTTCATTTTATAGATCCTGCCGGCAATGAACTGGCGATTTGGTCGGAATCTTAGAGTTTAACAATGCAAGTATCCTTTTAAACTTTTAGGGTTTATAACATTCCATACAAGCAATTGAAGAACCAATTTATTTTCTTGATTTAAGCGAATTATCTATTCAGCCCTCTTCTCAGACAGGATTGAAAAAAGAGTTATTCAAACTCGGACAAATTTGTCCGTTTTATATTTTGTTTATTATATTTACACAAAAAATAGACTTATATGTTTTCCAAAGCCTGTGAATACGGAATAAAAGCTACGATCCACATTTCGCATCAATCACGGCTTGGCAAAAGGGTGAGCTTAAAGGAAGTTGCCTCCGCCATAGATTCCCCTGTTGCGTTTACAGCAAAAATTCTACAATCGCTTGCCAGTAACAATATTATTAAATCATCCCAGGGAATAAATGGTGGCTATAGTATTTCAAAAGAAAGACAAACACAATTATCACTTCACGATATTGTCATCGCCATAGATGGAGATAAAATTATAAAGAACTGCGCTTTGGGATTGAAAGAATGCAATAATGAATCGCCCTGTCCCCTACACGATAAGTTTAAAAAAGTTAAAGATGAATTACTTGATATGATGCTGTCCACCACTATACTCAAATTAGGCGACAGTGTTGAGAAAGGACAAACGGTTCTTGTAGTGTAAAAAAATTTGAATATATATCGGACATTTTTATCCGATATTATAAAACTAAAAATCAGAATGAAAATTTCAGACAAATCAGTAAATGTTGAATTGCCAGCTAAAGACCATCACAATTCAAGGCTAATCCAAGAACATTTGGAAAAAAAGCTTCTCTTTTCAATGGCAATTAATGCTGAGCGTCAAAAAAATATACTTCAAACCTCCTAAATCATAAACATGGAACACTATGTAATAAAAAGGAGCGGTGAATATGCCCCTTTCATGCCCTACAAAATTGAAGATGCCATTTTAAAAGGGTTTAAAAGCGTTCAAAGCAAGTATGATAAACACATATTAGAAGAAGTGCTTGGAACATTGGAGCAGAAAACTACATGGGCTGTTGAGGAAATTCAGGACATTATTGAAAAGGAACTTTTTAGAAAAGGATATTTTGACGTCCTGCGATCTTTTATGCTATATCGGCATACAAGAAAATTACAACGCGAGCATGTGGCAGGCATCAATGATGACACAACATATGTCGATTCTACACAAACCATTGAAGAATATATTGGGAAATCCGACTGGAGAATCAATGCCAATGCCAATACCTCTTATTCAAGCGCGGGTCTTATCAATAATACGGCCGGTAAAATAATTGCCAACTACTGGCTGGATAAAGTTTACAGCAAAGAGGAAGGTTATGCCCATCGCAATGGCGATATTCATATACACGATCTGGATTGCCTCACCGGATATTGTGCCGGATGGTCTCTCAGGGTATTGCTCAATGAAGGCTTTAATGGTGTAAGAGGTCGGGTTGAAAGCAGAGCTCCCTCCCACTTTAGAGAAGCCCTGGGACAAATGGCAAACTTTTTAGGCATTCTTCAAAGCGAATGGGCCGGAGCACAGGCATTTAGTTCATTTGACACCTATTTGGCACCCTATGTCTTTAAAGATAATCTCTCATACAAAGAGGTTTTAAAAGCAGTCAGGAGTTTTGTTTATAATCTAAATGTTCCGGCCAGATGGGGTCAATCTCCATTTACAAATATTACACTGGATTGGGTTGTACCCGAGGATTTAAAGGAACAAATACCTACGAAAAACGACATACACCTTTTTAAGAACATTGAGGATGCTACACTTAAAAAGAAGGCTTTGGAGCGAGCTGTGAACTCATTGGAAGATCTCACTTACTCTCATTTCCAAAAAGAAATGAATATGATTAACAAAGCCTATTACACCGTAATGACAGAGGGAGATGCCAATGAACAACCATTTACATTTCCGATTCCAACCGTAAATATTACCGAAGATTTTGACTGGTATGGAGAAAACACAGATCTTCTTTTTGAAAACACTGCTAAAATAGGTTCCTCCTATTTTCAAAATTTTATTGGCAGTCAATACATAACAGATGAAAAGGGCAATAAAATTGAGAATCCCAAGGCCTATAAACCCAATGCCGTAAGAAGCATGTGTTGTCGTTTGCAGCTTGATCTAAGAGAATTACTCAAACGAGGGAATGGATTATTTGGCAGTGCGGAGATGACAGGCAGCATAGGTGTTGTGACTATCAATATGGCGCGTTTGGGCTATTTAAATAAAGGTAATAAGGAAGGACTGTTTGAAAATTTAGACGCCCTTCTTTTTATCGCCAAATCGAGTCTTGAAAAGAAAAGAAAGATTATTCAGGAATTATTTGAAAGAGGTTTATATCCCTATACCAAAAGGTATTTACCTGGTTTTAAAAACCATTTTTCAACCATTGGCGTGAATGGAATGAATGAAATGCTTTTGAATTTCACAAATAACAAGTACGACATGAGTTCTGAAAAGGGAATCTCATTAAGCATTGAAATTTTGGATTTCATCCGTTCCAGAATGCAAAGTTTTCAGGAAGAAACGGGAAATTTATACAATCTGGAAGCCACTCCTGCCGAAGGCACCACATACCGTTTTGCCAAAGAAGACAGAAAACGCTTTCCGAACATCCTGCAAGCCGGAGAAGGTGAAAATATTTATTATACCAATAGTTCACAGCTCCCTGTAAATTTTACGGATGATCCCTTTGAAGCGCTCTTTAAACAAGACGACTTACAATGCATGTATACCGGGGGAACCGTCTTGCACCTGTACATGGGGGAAAAAATAAGCTCTCCAGAAGCTTGTAGAAATTTTATCAGGAAAACACTCACAAACTTCAAACTGCCATACATAACCGTAACTCCTGTTTTTAGCATCTGCCCAAAACACGGCTACATCAATGGAGAATATGAATTTTGTCCAAAATGTGATGACATATTAATAGAAGAATTAACCAATAAATACAAAAATCATGCAAAGTAAAATCAAAACTATCGATGTTCTAAATCAGCACCCGGAATTAAGAACTAAATGCCTTGTCTATACTCGTGTAATGGGATACCACAGACCCGTTGAGAGTTTTAATATTGGAAAAAAAGGCGAACACAAACAGAGAACACACTTTAGAGAAAATGTGGAATAAAAAAATCATTTATGACATAAGCCCATTTTCTTTAATTGACTTTCCCGATAAAGTATCCTGTATTGTCTGGTTCGCGGGCTGTAATATGAGATGTAGCTATTGTTACAATCCGGAGATTGTTTTTGGGAAAGGAAAAATTTCGCTTATGGAAGTCCTTGACTTTGTGATATCCAGAAAAGGACTGCTGGACGGTGTAGTATTCAGCGGTGGTGAATGTACTTTGTATAAAGAAACTATTCCCTTCGCCAGGGCCCTAAAAAAACTTGGAATGTTGGTAAAAATTGACACCAATGGTTCAAACCCGGATATTCTTGAAAAAATGTTGAATCTGGAGATTATTGATTCTGTTTCAATGGATTTTAAAGCACCTCGGGGAAAATTCGAATCCATAACGAAATCAAATTTTTTTAAAGAATTCGAAAAATCTCTGGAGATACTGATAAGAGCTGATATCCCTTTTGAGCTCAGAACCACATATCATTCGGATTTACTTAATGATTCGGACATGATGGAAATGAATGAATTCGTCATTAATTCAGGCTATGAGGGAACCTATTTTATACAAAACTATATCGATAGCAAAAGTACAGTTGGCAATATTGGAAAGTGTCAAAGTAAAATTTTACAAAAAAACATGCAGAAAAGAAAAGTCGTCATCAGAAACTGAGCAGCCCGGGTCTTTGATATAGGACAAAAAATAAATTGAAATCCGCTATTTCCAGGCAGGAGTTTGGAATTGAAAATATTAATAAACATGATAAAACCACATTCATTTCACATTCCTGTAATGGGAATTAGTTTCACAATTGAAACACCCTTGAAAGTTTCTCAATACGGTATTGACTCAGTTATTTCCCTGGGTGACGATATTCTAATCGAAAAATTAAGGAAGATGCTTTGCCAAAGGAATGGCCTCCCCTATAAAGTTATTAGTCCTCAAATAAATGATTTCAGAGCAAAACGGATTACTTCCTATTTGAACCTGGTCAACAAACTGGCTTTAAAACAATTTGAGGCTTTCAAAAATGAAGCGCTTCATAGCATGGACAAAATCAAAGAATATCTCGCCATGTTGCCTGTTCAATCAAGAATACACAAAGAATTCAAAAAATTACTTGAAAAATCACCGGGGCCAAAAGAGTTAAGTAAATGGATGGACAGGTATTTATCCAGAGGGAGCATTGATGTTAATATCATGACCAAAATCGATAAAGAGACCTTCATAAAAAATGAAAAATTGCCATCAGAATTCAATACAGCACATGCCGCTCTCAGAGGCTATGCCAATAGTGATTTGCAATCTTCAGTCGTATTCTCGGCGGGACTGAATCCAAGGTTATTTACTTATATGTCCCAATTCAATGATTTTCATCCCGACAATAAGGGAGAAATAAAAAAGAAGATAATCATTAAAGTAAGTGATTACAGATCGGCTTTAATCCAGGGAAAATTTTTGGCAAACAAAGGTTTATGGGTTTCAGAATTTAGAATTGAATCAGGTCTTAACTGCGGAGGACATGCATTTGCAAGCGATGGTACACTCCTCGGACCAATTCTCTCTGAGTTTATGGACAAAAGAAATGAGCTGATACAGGACATTCATACCATTTATGTCAAAACTAAATCGGCAAATAAGCAAAGCATTCCGGATAAAACTCTACCAATAAGAATATCGGTTCAGGGAGGTGTTGGTTCGGCTGTTGAGCATCAGTTTCTACTCGACTATTATCAAGTTGATTCCGTTGGCTGGGGCTCGCCTTTTCTTTTGGTACCGGAAGCAACAAGTGTCGATGATTTCACACTTAATAAACTGGTTGAATCCAGGGAAAAAGACATATACCTAAGCAATGTTTCTCCTTTGGGAGTTTTGTTTAATAATCTTAAAAATAGCAGCAAGGAAGTAGAAAAAATAGCTCGAATAAAAAGTGGGAAACCCGGTAGTCCCTGTGTTAAAAAATACCTGGCTTTAAATAAGGAGTTTTCAGAAAAAGGGCTTTGCACGGCCTCCAGGAAATATCAGGCTATAAAAATTAAAGAACTCGATAAGCGTGAATTGTCTAATCAGGAATACCAAAGGAGCTACGATGATATTGTCGACAAAGAATGTATTTGCACCGGATTGGGCACTACCGCTTTAATAGTAAACCATCTGAATACTGATCTTGAAGGAGATGCCGTTTCCATTTGCCCCGGTCCTAACATAGCCTATTTTACCAAAACAATGAGTCTTAAAGAAATCACAGATCATATCTATGGCAGAATCAATGTTATCAGCAGAAATGATCGCCCGAATATGTTCATAAAAGAGTTGCAGATTAATATCGAATTTCTGAAGAATAAAATTAACGAATATCAATTATCCCCTTCCAAAAACAAGATCCAAAACTTTGAGAAAATTGTTATTAACCTGGACAATGGCATAAGTTATTATTTAGAATTGTTTAGCCGGCTCGATAAGCGTTTTAGTGAATTAGGTCGCAATATTCAAGACTATTTAAAAGTGGAACAAATGTCTCTGAATCTTCTAAAAATAGAGATTGAAAAACTGTCAGAAACAAATAATGATATGGATTGAATTCAAGAACGTTCTAATCGCATTGTTTTCTTAAAAGACAAATGACCATGAATGCAAAGACAAAAAATCAATTGAAGGAGAAGATATTAGATCTGAAAAAAGAAAAGAACGCAATAATTCTTGCTCATTATTATCAACTGCCGGAAATACAGGAAATCGCCGATTTTGTAGGTGATAGTTTAGCTTTATCACAAAAAGCAAAAAGCACAAATGCAGATATAATTGTTTTTGCCGGCGTACATTTTATGGCTGAAACGGCCAAAATACTCAACCCCCAAAAAAAGGTGATTTTACCTGACCTGAATGCCTCCTGTTCATTGGCTGAATCATGCGACAAAGAAGAATTCAAGAAACTTCTTAAAAAGCATCCTGACTTTACTGTTGTTTCTTATATTAATTGCTCGGCCGAGATCAAGGCATTGAGCGATATTACATGTACATCGTCCAATGCCGAAAAAATTATCCGATCGATCCCGAAAAACAAACCCGTCCTTTTTGCTCCCGATAAAAACCTGGGGAATTATTTAATAAAGAAAACAAAAAGGAAAATGCATTTATGGGATGGACTATGTATCGTTCATCAGGCCTTTGCTATGGATAAAATTCTGCTTTTACACCGAAAGCATCCCAATGCCAAATTCATAGCCCACCCTGAATCCAGCGAAGAAATATTGCAAATAGCCGTTTACATTGGCTCCACTGCCGGCATGTTGGATTACGTTAAAAAAAGTGATGCTAAAGAATTTATTGTAGCTACGGAAGCGGGTCTATTGCATCAGATGAAAAAAGAAGTGCCTGACAAAATATTGATTCCTGCACCCGTGGAAGATGATAACTCCTGTGCCTGCAGCGAATGTGCCTATATGAAATTAAACACACTTGAAAAGCTTTATAAGTGTCTGAAGGAAGAAAAACCGGAAATTTTAATTTCTGAAAATCTGAGAAAGAAAGCTGAAAAACCTATTGCTCGCATGTTAGAATTATCATGTTAAAATTTGACTATTTAGTTATCGGTTCCGGAGTTGCCGGGCTATCCTATGCATTGCATATTGCTCACGATTCCCCTAATGCTACAATAGCAATAGTAACAAAAGCGGATTTAAGTGATTCGAATACAAAGTATGCACAAGGTGGCATTGCTGTGGTTACCAATAAAAACAATGATTCCTTTAAGCAGCATGTAAAGGATACCATTGAAACGGGCTGTGGTCTTTCAAATCCTGAAATTGTCAATATGGTTATTTCGAATGGTCCCAAACGACTAAAAGAATTAATCGATTGGGGAATGGAGTTTGACAAAAATACAATTGGTCAGTTCGATTTGGGATTAGAAGGAGGCCATAGCCAAAATCGCATTTTGCATAATGGAGATAGAACAGGAAGCAAACTGGAAGAAACGTTGCTCTATCAAATCAAGCACAAAGCCAATATACAGGTCTTTTCTCAGCATTTGGCCTTAGATCTGATTACCCGGAATGTTGATATCAAAATTGCAAACAAGCAATTATGTTGTTTCGGAGCTTATGTGTACAATATTGCTTCAAAAAAAATCCAAAGTTTTTCAGCCAAAATAACCATGCTTGCTACAGGCGGTATCGGGCAGGTATACCTCGATTCCACAAACCCCGAAATTTCAACCGGTGATGGCATTGCTATGGCTTATATGGCCAATGCCGAGATTGAAAATATGGAGTTTATACAATTTCATCCTACAGCATTTTTTAATAAGGATTCCAGGCCTGCCTTTTTGATATCAGAGGCCCTCAGAGGTTTCGGAGCCTTGCTGAGAAATAATTCGGGAGAACTTTTCATGCAAAAATACCACATCAGAAAAGAGCTTGCACCCAGAGATATTGTTTCCAGAGCCATCGCAAGTGAAATGAAAAATAGTGGGACTGCCTTTGTTTATCTCGATTGTCGCCATCTGAACATGCATGATTTTAAGATGCATTTCCCTGAAATATCTAAAAAGGTGTTAGAATCAGGCATTGATATTTCCAAAGAAATGATTCCTGTGGCACCGGCTGCACATTATTTGTGTGGTGGGATTAATGTAAATCAACATGGGCAAACATCAATAAAAAATCTATACGCCTGTGGTGAATGTGCAAACACGACTTTACATGGTGCAAATCGTCTGGCATCTAATTCTTTGCTCGAGGCCCTTGTTTTTGCCCATAAGAGCTTTCTCAAATCCAAAGAGTCCATCAAAAACATTGATTTTCAAAGTAATATTCCCGAACGCAAGGCAGAAGCCCTTTGCGAGCCAAAAGATATGCTTTTAATAATTCGGTATACTAAAGAATTACAAGCCCTGATGAATAAAAATGTGGGTATAATTCGTTCGAATGAATCGCTGAGGCAGGCAGAAGAAAGCCTGAATAAAATGTGTGCTAATACACAGGAGCTTTTAAAAAAGAATATAATTTCAGTTAATCTGATTGAGTTGAGAAATATGATCTATGTATCACAATTAATTGTAAAACATTCTTTGTCACGCAAAATAAACCTGGGTGTTTTCTTTAATTCCGACAATGATAAAGTGGAATACCAAAATAAAGCGAGCCTCCTTTATAATTAATAGAAGTATTAAAGCAAATGAACATTAAATGAGATAATACAAGGCCTTTGAAACCTGATGGTTCAATACCTTTTTAGTCAATTAACCTCCTAAATAAACAACCATTCTCTAAAATGCGCTCCATTATTTCATTGCTAAATCCTTTTAAACAATTTTCATTTCGCATAGGATAATTCTCATAAGAATTTCCCATAAATTAGTCCCTTTATTTAAAGGCTTAGCCAATGGCTTAATTCATTTAAGAAGGCCATAAATATGTCGATATGAAAGAATTAATGGATTTTCTGGAATTTGAGCTCTTAAGCGTGGGAGAATATAAAATTCGAGCCTTTACCCTCTTTGCGGTATTAATTATTTTTCTGATCACCAAACTGATCCTTTGGATAATTAAAAAGGCCCTTTACAATCAAAAACGCTTTAAAAAACTCGACAGAGGAAGTGCCTATGCCCTCTTTCAAATCATAAGATATGTCGTTTGGATAATGGCCATCGGATTAATTCTGGAAACCGTAGGCGTAAAGGTCAATGTACTGATCGCCGGTTCGGCCGCCTTGCTGGTCGGTGTGGGTTTGGGTTTACAACAAACCTTTAACGATATCATTTCGGGATTGATCCTTCTCTCCGAACAATCGATTAAAATTGATGATGTTTTGGAAATCGACGGGGACGTGGTGAAAATTCAAAGCATAGGTTTGCGAACCTCCAAAGGTCTTAACACCGATGATATCTCCATTATCATTCCTAATTCACTGATTACCACCAATAAGGTGATCAACTGGAGCCATCAAACCAAGAAAACACGTTTTAGAATCGATGTCGGTGTGGCCTATGGAAGCGATGTTGATCTGGTCATAAAAATACTCGAAGAAAGTGCCTTTGAACATCCGGATATCTCCAACCGGGAATTGACCGAAGGACGTCTGGTGAATTTTGGAAATTCTTCGCTGGACTTTCAGGTTCTCTTTTTTAGCAAGAACATTTTCAGAATCAATAAAGTCAAAAGCGATATTCGAAAAATTATCAATAGAAAGTTTGCCGAAAACGGGGTTATTATCCCTTTCCCTCAAATGGATTTGCATTTCAAAACGAATGAAACCGAAATATTCAAGGGGAATAAATAAACGGTGCTTATAAACTTATTAGACAATAATTGAAGGGCCGTGCAACCTTTGCTTAACTTAAGGCATCTACCTAATATAGATTTGTAAACTTGCAAATGCATTATGTTAGAGAATCCCGAAATCAATATTAAAATCAAACTCGCTGTTTTATGGGCGGCCGTGACTTTCTGCTACTTATACGGCGATTATTTCGAACTCTATACGCCCGATAAAGTCTCGAGTTTAATTAGTGGTGAAAACGTTTTGAACTCCCCTCTATCCTTATTTATGGCTTCGCTGGTAATGGCTATGCCACCTTTGATGATTGTTTTCTCCGTATTTCTAAATCCAAAAGTCAATAAATGGCTCAATCTTGTTATTGGAATGCTATTCACGCTAATGATGCTTTTGATCGCCATTGGCTCTCTCAGCCCCTGGTATGCATTTTATGTATTTCTGGCATTGGTGGAGGCGACACTTACATTTATTATAGTTTGGTTTGCCTGGAAATGGCCAATGAAAAACCTTAAGCATATACCATAGATGAGCCCAATTAATAAAACAGCAAGAACTGCCGGTCTGCTCTATCTTTTGATGATAATCGGTGGCATAATCAGTTTGGCCTATATTCCTTCAAAACTAATTGTTCGCAATAATGCCGCTCAAACCTTTGAAAACATTGTTAATTCTGAATTCCTCTTCCGAACGGGTATTGTTATTGGCATCATCACCTTTCTGATATACATTATGCTTCCCCTGGTCTTGTACCAATTGTTGCATGCGGTAAACCTGGCCTATGCCCGCTTGATGGTCATTTTTGTTTTGCTAAGCATTCCTGTGTTTTTTGTAAATATCCTGAACAAGATTTCCGTTTTAACGCTGATTAGCAAGCCCGAATATTTAGAAAAATTGGGCGAAAGCGAGGTTCAAATGCAGGTCATGATGCATTTGGATGCCTATAACAATGGCATTGAAATTTCTCAAATATTCTGGGGGCTTTGGCTATTTCCTTTTGGTTACCTGGTCTATAAATCGGGATTTTTGCCCAAAATTTTGGGAATTTTATTGATGGCAGGCTGTTTTGGATATCTGATTAGCTTTTTTGGCGCTTTTCTGTATCCGGCCTATAGTGCTACGATTCTTTCCGATATTGTGTCCTACCCCGCCCCGCTTGGAGAATTCGGGATTTGTCTTTGGCTTTTAATTATGGGAACGAATCAATTGCGCTTTGCTAAAAAAAGGAGTGCTTAGCGATCAAATCATATTTATAGCTTATAATTCATCCTATCAGCCTTAGGAGAGCGATTCATTCAAATTAAAAAGAGCAATTGATTTTTAAAGAATCAGACTCATTATTTAATTCATAAAGCCATAAAATGTGGCTTAAAAATCTCAAATTTCCCCTATATTAGTAATGTAATTAAACCTAATTTCAATCGCTCTTTTAAGGCACTATTCGCTTTGGGAGTGCTTTACGATTATTCGCAAAATGTCGCTTTTAAACAAGATAAAAAACCCGGGTCTCAAACAAGAGCTCCAGCACGAAGATTTTTTTAATGACCTGAGAGAGAAAGAATACAGCCGTCTCGATAAGGAGGGACAGGTTTATCTCGACTATACAGGCGGCAATTTATATGCAGAGTCTCAAATCAAAAAGCATTTTGAGGTTTTGAAAAACAATACTTTTGGCAATCCCCATTCCACCAATCCCACTTCAAAATTGTCCACCCAATTGGTTGAGGAAGCGAGAGCCAAAGTCCTGGACTTTTTTAACGCACAGGATTATTACTGTGTCTTTACCCAAAACGCTTCCATGGCGCTAAAAATCGTTGGCGAGTGCTACCCTTTTGAAGATAAAGGAGAATTCCTCTTATTAACGGATAATCACAATTCGGTGAATGGCATACGAGAGTATTGCGCTCAAAAAGGTGGGCATTATGCCTATGTTCCGATGAATTTTACCGATCTGAGCATACCGGAAGACATACTCAGCAAAAAACTGGAAGTATCCTCAAAAAGCAATAAGTTATTTGCCTTCCCTGCCCAGTCAAATGTTTCGGGTGTCAAACACAGTCTGGACTGGATTGAAAAGGCTCAACGATTGGGATGGGATGTCTTACTGGATGCCGCTGCCTATGTGCCGAGTTCCCGGCTCGATCTGAGCCAGCACAAACCCAATTACGTCTCCATTTCCTTTTATAAAATATTTGGCTACCCCACAGGCATCGGTTGTCTTCTGATCCGAAAAGATTCCTTTTCAAAATTGCATAAAAACTGGTTTGCCGGTGGCACGGTCAGTTTTGCTTCAGCGGTAGCACCCTATCATTTTCTATTTGATAACCACGAGCGCTTTGAAAACGGGACTTTAAATTATATTGATATTCCCGCCGTGAAAATCGGTCTGGACTATATTGAGGCGATTGGAATGAATAAGCTTTCCGAAAGAGTGGCCTCGCTAAAAAATTACCTTTATGCCCATCTCGTTGATTTAAAACACGAGAGCGGCCAAAATCAGGTAGAGATCTTTGGTTCACCCACGAGTGTCCATTCCGGAGGCACCCTGGTGATGACATTTAAAAATCCGGACGGATCAAAAATAGCCTATGAAAAAATCGAAGAACTGGCCAATAGACATACCATTTCAATTCGCTCGGGCTGTTTCTGCAATCCCGGTCTCGATGAAACCACCAATTGTCTGACTTCAGATGAAATAGCCAAGTATTTTTCCAGTCCTGAAAAAATAGACTACGAGGCGCTGATTCGCTCGCTGAAATTAATGCGGGGCGCCACAAGAGTATCTGTAGGCATCGCCACCAACAAAAAAGACCTCGATGCATTTATTGACTTTGTAATACATCTCAAAGACCAAAGCATTAGTCATGATGCCTTTGTTCCTCTGAAAAGCAGCGCTAATTAATTTTATACCAATTTCATCCCCGGATCTCCACCGCTATTTTATTGCAATAAAATATCATGCGAGTTAAATCCCAGACATTCAGCATTAAAAAATATTAACTAATCCCAATTTCTTTTATATTAGTACTTAGATAAATAGAAATATGTATGGGATTTTATTTCTGAATCTCTTATTCATTGTATGGAATTGGTATTTGAGATAAGAGATATGAATGCGAAAACTTTACCAAGTGTTAATAACACTATCATATGTGCCTGAAAGAGCAATGGAAACAAATAAAACAATTAAAAATCACAAACTAAGATCAAATTATATCAGGACAATAGTTCAATCAAAAAAACCTCTAAAACCTAAAATTTTTCTTCCTAGCATTCCAAAGATTATTATCCAATTTTGGCATGATAAGAACAATATTCCTTTGGACGTACTTAAATGCTTGGACAGTTGGAATGTTTTAAAACACAAAAGTTTTAAGATTATTCTATATGATGACAATTCCGCAAGAGATTATATACAAAAAAATTATCCTCATGATTTCCTCAAAGCTTATAACAATTGCAGGCATCCTGCAATGAGATCCGATTACTTCCGCTTATGTTATATCTATAAAAGTGGTGGAATTTATGTAGATGCTGATGAAATCTATAATGGCAACGATTTAGAAACTCTATTGTTAGATAAAAGCCTAAAACTACAACCACTTTGCTATTCTGCAAAATCCAAGTCAATGATACCATTTGACTCCTTTGTTACAAATGCCAATTACTCGGATGATTGGATTTTTTATATTAATAATAATCCAATAATAGCTCCCCCCAAGCACTCTCTTATTTACACAGCACTAAAGCAAGCAACATACAACATTGCTAATTCAGTTTTTTCATCCAATGATATTCAATCCATTTCTGGTCCAGGTAATCTCACATCTTCTTTTGTAGAATTATCCATAAAGAATGGAGATCAAGATAATGACTTTGTTTGCTTTTTTAATTGGGAATTATTCTCCAAGTGTCAATGGGATTTAAATTATCGGAAAGATGAGAGAAATTGGAGACGTTGGAAAAAAATGCCTAACTCAAAAGTTTTTAATAATATTTCTGATTAGATATGAATATTAATAATGGATCTAAATTCATCAATCATTTATCACATTTTTTTAAAAGCTTCAATCGAAATCTTTACTCAAACTCGGAAGTCCAAATATTTGATTTAGAAACAACAAATCGGTTGGCCTTTATAAACAAAATAATCGTTATAAATCTTGATAGACAAAAAACTCGTTGGAGGAAATTATTAAAAGAACTAAAATCACATAAGGCTAAACATAGAAAAACCTTGTTTGATTTTTTGGAAAGAGTCCCTGCAATAGATGGAAAATTTATCGATCCTGTGGAATATTCAAATGAAGAAGTTATTGGTCTATACAACCTTAAAGAACATTTTTATGTCGATCCTGATCCAAGACTATCACACTTAGTACGAAATAAAGATATTAGAATTAGTATGACGGCTTCGGAGATAGCTGTAGCACATTCACATATTAAAATTTGGAAAAAAATTGTTGAAGAAGAAATCCCAGCCACACTTATTCTTGAAGATGATGTGTATTTTGATAGAAACTTTTCTTTGGTTTCAAAAAAAGCTTGGGACGAAATTCCTGTCGATGGAAAAGGAAATAAAAAGTTTGACCTTCTATATTTTTCTTATAGAGAAGTTGATAATGGTGCTGAAAAAACTCAGTTTTCATCCAGTCTGAGTCAACCTAGTCGTGGTTATTGGTGGTTATCAGGTTATGTTCTTTCTTTTCAAGGCGCTAAAAAATTAATTGATTTAATACCTGTTTGTGGACCTATTGACATGTGGATCAATTTGCAATTCCATAATCTTTCGGTTTTTTCTGTAATAAATTCAATTATTCATCAAAGAAGAGATTATAAATCAGATAATTCCTACTCAATTATGCCAATACTTTCTAGGGTAGGAATACATCTTGAAGCAAAGGGTAGAAAATCTAAATCTTTGATTAAAAGAAAACCAATCTTTGCTATTGGTTTGAATAAAACTGGCACTACCAGCCTACATTTTGCTCTAACTTTATTGGGTTATAAGTGCTGCCATTGGATAAGTGATGATTTTTCTAAAGAAACGGCTACATTAATTGATCAAAAAAAGCCCTTACCCTTTGATGCTTATACCGATGTTAAGAGCATAACACAGAATTATATGGAGTTGGATAAGCAATATCCTCATGCTGTTTTTATATTAACTACTAGAAAATTGGAGGATTGGATTTCAAGCAGATCTCGTCATGTGATCAGAAACAGAACTGAAAACTTAAAAGGAGCAAAACATACTTGGGTTGATATTGACATTGAGACTTGGGTGGAAGAAAGAGAGAAACATCATAATGAGGTCTTTGAATACTTCAAAAATCAAAATAATAAGTTGCTTATCTTAGATATTTGTGGAGGTGATGAATGGAAACCACTATGCACCTTCTTAGAATTACCAATACCAGATGCAGCTTTTCCAAATGTTGACCCTCTTATAAAGCTACAAGCTTTAAGCCGTAGTATGATGAACCGAATACCAATTAATGGACGGGACAGTAAATCTTTGAAACACGATAGTCAACCTTGGATAAAAGAACCAAAAAAGATTGAGAATTATATTGGTAGAAGCAAAGATATTGTTGGGTTTGGAAACAGAACAGGTTCATTTTTTCCTGATATTACTGATAATTTTAATACAATAAGCACCAGTAATTGGCAGCTACTAGAGAATACATTTCCTTACAATCTGGCTCAATTTAGTCCAAATAATGTCTCTTTGAAAAAGGACGTAGGCATAGTGATTGAATTTAGAAAAAAAAGACTTGCAGAAAGAGACTATACATCAGGAGCATTAAGAAGCAATCAAAATTATAAGTATGGTCGATTTGAGATAGAAATGAAACCTGTTAAAGCTATGGGCTTAATTTCAGCGTTTTTCTTGTATCGAATAGATCCTTGGCAAGAAATTGACATTGAATTTTTAGGCTCAGACACTTCCAAAATGCTTGTGAATGTTTATTTCAATCCAGGAGAAGATGGAACGATGAATAATTATGGAGATAGCGGTACTCCTGTTCTTATTGACCTTGGTTTCGATGCCGCTCTAGACTTTCACCACTATGCAATTGAATGGGATCCAAATGAAATCAGATGGTTTGTTGATAATGACTTAGTTCATGTGAGAACAACTGGAAATCCAACACCAATTCCTAATTTACCAATGAAGGTACATATTAACCTATGGGCAACGGGTAATGCCAATCTTGCAGGAAAATTTGAACATAAAGACGTTCAAAATGGATTAGAAATAAAATCAGCTATTATATCCAAATGGTTAGAATCAGTTGTAATGGAAAGTTATAAAAGCATAAACAATGTCAATAACAAGGTATTTAAATCATAACACTCAGCCGGATGCCGCAAAACTTATGCAACCGTTTTTAAAATTGTTGAAAAAACGAGCCCCTCGCACAAAAGGTAAATATATTTGAAAGCAGGCCAGCGATCTACAGAAAACTAAAGAAATTGAAGTATGAAAAATGAAGCTCATGCAAGAATTAAAATAAACCAACTGCTCGAAGAAGCGGGATGGAGATTCTTTGACAATGAGAAAGGAAAAGCTAACATTCTGCTTGAAAACCATGTGAAGATTTCTCAAAAGGAAATTGATGCCTGGGGAAGTGACTATGAAAAGACTAAAAATGGTGCACTTGACTTTTTATTGGTTGACAGCAACAATAAACCAATATGTGTATTGGAAGCTAAAAAAGAAAGTCTTCACCCTCTTGTTGCGAAAGAACAAGCACGAAAATATGCCAAGTCCGTTGATGCTCAATACGTGATTCTTTCCAATGGAATCGTCCATTATTTTTGGGATGTTACCAAAGGGAATCCAAAACCGATTTATAAATTTCCTTCACCTTCGGAAATTGGAGCAATCAAAGAATGGAATCCTGACAGAAATGCGTTGGCAAGCGAAAAGGTAGCTATTGATTATATCGCTTCCATTCAAATGCCTGACTATGCTGAACGTCCTGAATGGCAAGGAAGCATTGAAGCAAGCAAAGATTTTATCTGGACAAATGGCCTCCGGTTTTTAAGACACTATCAACTCAAAGCCATTGAAGCACTGCAAAGAGAAGTGGCTGAAGGTAAAGACCGTTTTCTTTTTGAAATGGCAACTGGAACAGGCAAAACCTTGACTTCTGCTGCTGTTATTCGTTTGTTCCTAAGAACTCAAAATGCGAGACGAGTTTTGTTTTTGGTTGACCGTTTGGAATTGGAAGACCAGGCATGGAAAGCCTTTACTCAATATCTAAAACCTGACTACAGCACTTTCATTTACAAAGAACATAAAAGCGATTGGCATAAGGCGGACATTGTAGTTACAACCATTCAATCGTTGATGTTCAATGACAAATACCGCTACGATTTTTCGCCAACGGAATTTGATTTGTTGATTTCGGACGAGTCGCACCGTTCCATTTCAGGAAATGCCAGAGCCGTTTTTGAATATTTCCATGGCTACAAATTAGGATTGACCGCCACACCAAGAGACTACTTAAAAGGTGTTGACCCTGAAAAGGTAAAAGAAAACGACCCTAGAGAAATTGAACGGAGAATGTTGCGAGATACTTACTCAACCTTTGGTTGTGAAGGTGGCGACCCAACTTTTAGATATTCTCTTTTGGATGGAGTGAAAGACGGTTATCTTATCAATCCAAAGGTCTTGGATGCTCGTACAGAAATTACCACACAATTGCTTTCTGATGAAGGCTATGCCGTTGTTGTTCCTACCGAAGAAGGTGAAGAAACAGAAACTTTTGTTTCTCGTGATTTTGAAAAAAAATTCTTCTCTGAAAAAACGAACAATGTTTTTTGTCAAACCTTTTTAGAAAACGCCCTGCGAGACCCTATTACCAATGAAATTGGCAAAACTATCATTTTTGCCGTAAGTCAAAATCATGCGCGTAAGCTGACCGAAATGATAAATGAGTTTGCGGAGCAACTCTTCCCAAACAAATACAACTCTGATTTTGCGGTTCAGGTCACTTCTCAGGTTGGAGATGCACAACAAATGACTATCAACTTTACTAACAACAATCTAAGCGGAAAAACCACTTGGTTAGAAGGTTACAAATCATGCAAAACAAGGGTTTGCGTAACGGTTGGAATGATGACTACAGGCTAT
Organism: Cytophagales bacterium; assembly: GCA_040218795.1. Classification (GTDB taxonomy): domain Bacteria; phylum Bacteroidota; class Bacteroidia; order Cytophagales; family CCMP332; genus CCMP332. Next base: position 131,709 of record JAVJQT010000005.1, read on the forward strand.
GATTGCCCTGATTTATTGAACATCTGCATGATGCGACCGATTTTTAGTCCTGCGGATTTTGTGCAGATAAAAGGAAGAGGAACTCGAAAGAATACCTTTGAATATACCTTCAAAAACGAACTGAATGAAGAAGAAACCCAAAGACAGGAAAAGAAAGTATTTAAACTCTTCGATTTCTTTGCCAATTGCGAATATTTTGAAGAAAAGTTCGACTATGACGAAAAACTCAAACTTCCGAAACCGCGAAAAGACAGCGAAGATGGTGGTGGCGCTGGTGTCGACCTTGATAAATACACCACGTTTCAACCGGATCCTTTAGCAAGTCTCAATGAGCAGCAAATCGGCTATGAAGGGATGAAGATTGACCGCATGTTATTCAAGAAATTTGAAGACTACATCAAGATGGACGACATCATCAAGAAAAATGTTGAACTCGGAAATTGGGAACATGTAATCAGTCATATTCAACAGGAGATTTTCGATAAACCCGAAGAATACTTCAATCTTGAAAAACTACGAAAAGCAGCCAAGATAGACCGCAAGGTTTCTATTCGTGAGGTGGTAGAGAAAGTTTTTGGTATCATTCCAAAATTTAAATCGAAAGATGAATTGCTCGAAGAAGAATTCGATAAATTCATTTCAGTTTATCCACCTGAAGAAGATGTAAATTTAAGAGCATTGAAATACTTCTTCAAAGCTTACATTGTTGACCAGGACATTCGGAAAATCATTTCTTCTAAAGATTTCCATGCCTTGCAAACGAACCCGACACTTACAATTTCTCAATATAAAGATGTGGCATCAAAGTACCGCGAAGTCATTCCAATATATATCAGAGATTACGTTTCACTTGACAAATTTGCCGCATGATGTTCAGCCTAGCTAATTTACAAGAGCTTAAAGAAAATATACCAATGAAGTCTGGGACGTATCGAATTATCTGGATTAAGAATGGTAATCCTCAAAAGATTCGAAGATTCTTAGGCGATGATCCAACTGGGCTTGTCTACATTGGTAGAACCAAAGGTTCATTATTAACTCGATTAAAGCAGTTTGGAGCCTCTGCCTTCCTAGGAAGCTCAAATCATTCAGCAGGGAACAAATACAAAAGGTATAAGGTGCTTAATTCACACGTTAAACCAAGTGAACTCAAAGTTGAATTTAAGGTTGAGTCTCCCAATAAGGCCGTGAATTCAGAAAAAGCTCAAATTAAAAAATACGCAAAACATTTTGGAGAAGTACCTCCATTAAATGGATAAAAAATAATGCTAGATACATCAACAAAAAAAAGAATAGACGATTGTCGGGATATTTTGGTGGGTAAACTGCCCGACCCAAAAGCACAGATTGAGCAAATTACCATTGGATTGATTTACAAGTTCATGGACGACATGGACAAAGAAGCCATAGAATTGGGTGCATCGGCTAAATTCTTTTCGGGTGATTATGAAAAATATGCTTGGGACAAACTATTTGACTCCAAAGTAACGGCTTCAGAAATGTTGCGTTTGTATTCGGATGCCATTGAAAGCATGGAGAAGAACCCGAACATTCCGCAACTTTTTCGGGATATTTTCAATAATGCCTATTTGCCTTACCGTGACCCTGAAACTCTGAAACTGTTTCTGAAAACCATTGGCGAATTTGAATACACCCACAGCGAAAAATTGGGTGATGCTTTTGAATACCTGCTTTCGGTGATGGGTTCGCAAGGAGATGCAGGACAGTTTAGAACACCCAGACACGTAATTGATTTTTTGGTGGCGATTATTGACCCTGACAAAGGCAAAACTATACTTGACCCTGCATGCGGAACTGCAGGATTTTTGATTTCGGCTTACAAGCATATTCTGCTCAAACACACCAAAGCCAATAAAGATGGTTTGAATATTTACGAGTACAACAAACTCTCAAACCTGCCTGCCGGCAAGGCAGGAAAGCCTTTCAACAATTTAGGCGACCAACTCACACCTGACGACCGAAAAAAACTGATTCAGAATTTTGCGGGTTACGACATTTCGCCTGACATGGTGCGTTTGAGTTTGGTGAATTTGTACCTGCATGGATTTTCTGACCCACATATTAATGAGTACGATACACTAAGCAGCGAAGACCGTTGGAACGAAAACTTTGATGTGGTGCTTGCTAATCCGCCTTTTATGAGTCCGAAGGGAGGCATACGGCCACACAAGAAGTTCACCATCAGCAGCAACCGTTCGGAAGTGTTGTTTGTGGACTATATAGCCGAACATCTGAACCCCAAAGGCAAAGCGGGCATCATTGTACCCGAAGGTGTGATTTTCCAAAGCGGAACGGCTTACAAAGACCTGCGGAAAATGTTGGTAGAGAATTACCTCTATGCCGTAGTGAGTTTGCCGGCAGGCGTGTTTAACCCTTACAGTGGTGTAAAAACATCCATATTATTGATGGACAAAGCCATTGCCAAACAACGCAACGAGATTCTGTTTGTAAAAATTGACAATGATGGCTACAACCTTGGAGCACAGCGAGCAGCCGTAAAAGGCAGCCAATTAGAAGAGGTCATTACCCTTACCCATGATTTTGTCAAATCAGGTGAGGTTCCTGATTCCTTGATTGCTCATGCGGTTTTAAGAACTGAAATAGCTGCCAATGGTGATTACAATTTGAGCGGAGAGCGATATAAAATTCTTGATGCAGTCAATTCAGAGTTTGAATTAGTGGAACTTGGAGAGGTAACCAAACTATATCAACCTCAAACCATTTCTCAAAAGGATATGAAGGATGATGGTGAGTTTTTAGTATTTGGCGCCAATGGTATTATTGGCAGGTACGACCAATTTAACCATGAGGATAGAGAAGTCCTAATTACTTGCAGAGGCGCAACATGTGGTACTATAAATATGTCATCGCCAAAAGCTTGGATTACGGGTAATGCTATGGTCGCTCAGCCTGTCGAATCAAGTAAATTAAGTAAAGACTTTCTTTTCTACGTTCTAAGTAATTCAGATTTATCATCGACTATTTCGGGTGCTGCACAACCTCAAATCACGAGACAAGGTTTAAGTCCGTTTAAAATCCCCCTTCCCCCCTTATCCATTCAGGAAGAAATAGTAGCCGAAATAGAAGGCTACCAAAAAATAATTGATGGAGCCAAATCAGTAGTAGCCAACTACAAACCCAAAATTGACATTGACCCCGATTGGGAGATGGTGGAGTTACGCAATATTGGAAAAGTCCGTATGTGTAAAAGGATTTTTAAGAAACAGACTTCAGTAGAAGGAGATGTTCCTTTTTATAAAATTGGAACTTTCGGAAAAGAAGCAGATGCATTTATTTCTAATGACCTCTTTACTGAGTTTAGAGATAAGTTTTCTTATCCAAAAAAAGGAGATGTGTTAATTTCTACTTCAGGAACGATTGGACGAACCGTAGTTTTTGATGGCGAACCTGCATATTTCCAAGATTCTAATATAGTTTGGATTGCAAATGATGAATCGAGGGTTTTAAACTCTTTCTTGAATGCTTACTATCAGCAAATAAATTGGAGACCAGCAACAGGCGTCACGATTGCACGACTTTATAACAAAATCATTGAAGAAACTAAAGTACCCATTCCTCCAATCGGAACTCAACGCCAAATCGTAGCACAAATCGAAAAAGAGCAGGCATTGATCAACTCCAACAAGCAGCTCATTGAAATTTTTGAGCAGAAAATTAAGGATAGGATTGCTAAAGTTTGGGGTGTAGAAAAAACAGAAAAAGAAACTTTAAATATGACTGATGAACCAGTGGCAGAATATGAGAAGACTTAAAAATAATAGTGAATAATGAAAGCAATAAATACAAATCGAATATGTGGCCAGTAATTCTTGGTGCGGGTGCAGTTGCTCTTCTTCTAAAAGCACTTTTTGAAGATGAAGAAGACTCAGGCAAGGAAGTAAAGAAACGCATCTTTATCAGCTTTGCCATTGAAGATGAGCAATACAGAAACTTTTTGGTAGCACAAGCCAAAAACGAACGGTCGCCTTTCACATTTGTAGATATGTCTGTTAAGCAGCCTTGGGATGAGAAAATTTGGAAACAAAAATGCCGTTCCAAAATCAAGTCCTGTGATGGCATGATAGTTCTGTTAAGCACAAACACTTGGCATTCAAGCGGCACACGTTGGGAAATAAAATGTGCCAAAGAAGAAGATTTGCCTGTAATCGGCATGCACATCAAAAAGAACAATCAAGGAGCCATACCACCAGAGTTGAGAGGCAAAAAAGTAATCACTTGGTCTTGGGGCAATTTGGCTAAGGTCATTAAAAAGATATAATATGAGAAAAGCACTTGTTGTAGGTATTAACAATTATCCAAATGCAGAATTATACGGCTGCATCAATGATGCTTCTGCTTTTGGTAATACATTGGAAACAAACGGTGATGGCTCACCCAATTTTGATGTGCGATTGTTAACAGATGTTCCAACTAAAGGAGATTTAAAAGGCCATATAAAAGACTTGTTTGTCGGAGATTGTGAAACAGCTCTCTTTTATTTTTCAGGACATGGTTTTTTTGATGAAACAGGCGGTGGAATAATTGTTACCCCTGATTTTACAGCTAATGACGAAGGAATTTCCATGGATGATATTCTTCACATTGCCAATGAATCCAAAGCACAAAATCGTGTAATCATTTTAGACTGCTGTCATTCGGGTTCTTTTGGTAATCCGAAAATAAATGGCGGAAGAAATACTCAAATAGGTGAAGGCGTTTCGATTTTAACGGCAAGTAAAGCTGATGAAGCTTCCGTTGAAATCAATGGACATGGCATTTTTACGAATCTTCTTTTAGATGCAATGCAAGGCGGAGCAGCGGATTTAAGAGGTCATATAACACCAGGCAGCATTTATTCATACATAGACCAAGCACTTGGACCTTGGGACCAGAGACCAGTATTCAAAACGAACATTACTCGTTTTACATCTCTCAGAACCGTTTCACCACAAGTTTCACCTGAGATTTTAAGAAGGCTGAATCAATATTTCACTTCGCCTGAAGACCAATTTAAACTTGACCCTTCATTTGAATTTACCAACGACCCAGCAATTGAACATGAATTTGAAGAACCATATGCAGATGAGAAGAATGTCTCAATTTTTAAAGATTTGCAAAAGTTAGCAAGTGTGGGTTTGGTCGTGCCTGTGGACGAACAGCATATGTATTTTGCTGCAATGCACTCAAAAAGTTGCAGACTAACCGCATTAGGTTACCATTATTGGAGACTTGTAAAGGACAAAAGAATTTAATCACCAAATAGAGAAATTATGGCAGATAAAAAAGTAGTATTCATTGCATTTGCAATTGAAGATGAAAGACAAAGAGACTTTCTAAAAGGGCAATCATTAAACACAAAATCACCGTTCGAGTACGTTGACATGTCGGTAAAACAACCTTACGACAAGGATTGGAAAGACAGAGTGAGAACGAGAATTAGACGGTCGGACGGTGTAATTGTTTTGGTGAGTAAAAACTCGTTGACTTCCACAGGACAGAAATGGGAAATTGAATGTGCCAGAGAAGAAGGAAAGAAAATAAGAGGTTTTTGGGCATACTCGGACGACCGAACAGACCTTGTAGGAGTTAACACCAAAGTTTGGACTTGGGACAATATCATGGACTTTATTGATTCACTTTAACAATGCTGACCCTATGCATCCATACACATTGGCAAGTCGCTCAAAACCACCGCACTAGCCAAAACTTGCCAAAAAGTATGGCTGCACCAACACACAAAAAAAAAGACAATAAAGCACGAAAACTCAACAATGTATAGTGCTTAGCACCCTGCTGGACGCTACGACACCATACACTGACCGTTCGAAATCACCTTAACAATAAGCTCCAATCAATCACTCCTTTACAATCACCAATGGAAAATCCATTCCCCGGGAAAAGGTGAAAGGGTATTGAGGTGAACCCTTTTCTTTTTGACTCAAGCTGGGTACTCTGTCATCTAAAAATGATTTGAGTTCGTATATGGTGACTTTATCATCGTCAGGTGCTCCGTCGGCCTTTCCTTCCAGGGCCTCCAATAAGAGATAGGTAAACAAACCATGGCCCAAATGCTGGAATTCAGTGGCGTATTGGTCTGAGCCCGCGCTGGCCATGACATGAATGCCGCTGCTTCGCGAAAGCTGTGCAATGGCCTTTTCCTCGGGCGCGCCGCGTTGCGCCAATAATTCTACAGAACCTCCACTCTGGCAGGCATCCATAATGATGATTTGCTTTAAGGCGCTTATGCCTTGCAAATGTTTCTGCACTTCGGCAGCAGATAAAGCCGTTTCCTCCAATGCCTTTCGATCTAAAAGACGCGTACTTTCATGAAGGGCGAAAAAGAAATCGCCTTCCACCATGCTCCCATGTCCGGCATAATAGATCACCACCACATCGTTGATATCCGCTTTTTGCTCAAGGGCCTTTAGGGCATTTAAAATCCCATCCCTGCTGGCCTCTTGATCGTAAAGGGTGGTCGTATCAATGTTTTTGTAAAGCTGTGCGGCTTTTGAAGAAAAGGCTTTTACAAAGGCGCTGGCATCGGCTACGGCGTAATTGAGGTTGAGCTTTGGGTTTTTATAGGCATTAATGCCTATGGCAAGGATATGACAGGTGGCATCTGCGGTGCCTTTTTGAATTTCAAGAAAAGCTTCGGATTTGGCAGATTCCAATTGATCGCGATTGATCGCCGATGCCTGAAAGCGATTTTTTCCATTTATAAGTGGGATATCTAAAACATAATATGTCGTATCTCCTTTTTGTCGTCTCGCTTCTCTTAGCCCCTCCTCTCCTTTTGCTATGCGTTTTCCATTGTGATAAAGTCGAAGCGCTTCCACACCCCCGCCCATATCTATGACCCGAATTCTAAGCGTGGCCTCTTCCCCGCTCCCCTTTGCCAAAGCCACGAGTTTTACTTCGGGCGGTGGATTGCTTTGAATGCGCTGCTGCAAACTGGCGCCTCCTCTTTTTCCCTCTCCGCTTCTTAAGTGTTTGGGTAGCCTGGGATCAAAAAATTCATCAAAAAACTGATCCACCTGAAAGGCCTGAAATCCTTTGACAAAGTGAATGTGTTTTCTCGCTCCATCCGTGGCATAAAAATGCCCGTCCAGCGAGCGGATCATATAATCGGTCTGGCCAATGTGAATCTCCTCAAAAATCATTTTTTGACTTTCCGGATTCCAGATTTTGGTCACGCCGTTAATGTCCACAGAAATCAATTGCCCGGCATCTGAGAAAAGGACATTGGAAATGGCCGCTTCATGACCTTCCAGAGAAAAAGCCAGATTCCCATTGCTTCGATCCCAGAATTTTATTAATCTATCTTCTCCCCCTGTTACCACGTATTTTTCATCGGGAGAATAAACAGCAGTATACATGGGGCCATTGGATCTGAATTTGGCTGTCTGCAGGCCTGTTCCTAGATCCCATTCCCTCGCCGTACCATCCCAGGAAGCGCTTAACATTCGATTTCCGGTGCTTGTAAAATTCAAGCTGCTTACGACATCGGTATGCCCAATGAATTGCCGGACCATGGTTTTTGAATCGGGTTCCCAGAGTTCAAGTGTTTTGTCGAGTTTGCCCAACACCAGATAGAGATCGTTCGGTGTGAAAGCAAGGCTATAGGCTGAATTATTATTGAGATTGAGCAAAGACATTTGTTCTCCTTTTTCAAGGTCCCAAACCTTAACATAGGCATCCCAGCTGCTGCTGGCTGCCATACGACCATTATGACTATAGCGAAGATCAAAAATGAGTTCCCTGTGGCTTCCGATGCTGCGAATGGTGTCTCCTTTGTCTATGTCCCAAAGCAGAATTTTTCCTCCTCCCCCGCCCGTAATGAGGGATTTTCCATCCGGACTTTGGTCAAAAGCCAATACCGCCTTATCATGTGCATTGTACTCGCGTATTGCCCGGCCCGAATAAAGGTCCCAGCGTTTGAGCTTGCTTCCGAATTTTCCTCTAATAAGTTCATTATTGCTTCGCAATACGGTTTTGTTTTTTAAACGGATAAAATTGGCGATATGGGATTGCCAATAATTATTGGGATCGAAATCCAAACCACCCCGGTCTACCAAATGCAGAATTCCCGAAAAGTCGCGCAGGAAACGGCCGTCATTTGCAGAAAAGAGACTGGCTTTATTGTCATTTCCCGAAATAAGAATTTCATCTCCCGAAGGAGAAAAACGCGCTTCATTGATTTCCTGGACATCGGGAAAAAAACTTAAAAGAGAATCCCCCGATTTTGCATCCAGGATCCGAATTTCCTTTTCTCCTGCCAGCAGCAATTTTCCATTGGTATGGATGTCCAGACTGTTGATTTGAAATGGAACTTTGGCCAGATCCCTTAATTTTTCACCCTTTTCCAAATCGTAGATACGCAAACTGCCTTTTTGTTCGGCCTTATAGAGCAATCCCGATTTAGGCTGCAGCTTTACAAAAGCAAGACATCCGCCACAAAAGCCTTTTTCTATCGCAAACTCATAAACTTCTTCCCAGGTCTCGGTGGAAAAGACACGCGCCTTTTTATTGTCTTCGCCGATAATCAGATGTTTTCCATCCGCGCTGAATTCCAGATCAATTCCAAATCCCAAACCCTTTTCAGGGCCGACTTTGATTTTTTTATCCAGACTTTTAGTTTTCAGATCCCAAATGCTCATGCTCCAGTCGTAACCTCCACATGCCAGTTTTTGGCCATCCGGGCTAAAAGCCACATCCGTCATATAGTTTTCCCCCTTGACCCTCAGGATAGTTTCGCCGCTTGCAATCTCCCAGACCCTGGTCGTATAATCGGCACTTGTACTCGCCAATAACTTACCATCAGGACTCAATTCCAGATGATTGACTGTATGTTCATGACCAAAAAGAGTTTTGATTTCCAGACCCGATTGATAATCCCATATTTTGATGCTCTTATCCCGGCTTGCCGTAAATAGAAGAGTTTCTTCCGCGTTGATGACCGCACTTTTGACCACCCGTGCATGTCCCTTTTGAATAACAGTCCTTAATTCCTGCGCATAAAGCGAGGAAGAACAAAGCAAAAGCAGGAACCAGGATTTCATGGATTAAAGATAGCAATGGAATTAAAAATTTTTTTATTCGAATTGAATCACCCTTTTTTTAAGTCAAAATCAGGATTCTTTGCAAAGGCTCTGTTTAATTAAAATGACGAATTACGGATTACGGATTTACCAAAAGTAATCAAGGCCAGCAACTATTAATCATTCAAATAGTCGTTATGTTTCCCGGGCTTAGGATTCATTATTCAGACTATGATAAAAACTAAATTCAAAAAATATTAACTTTATACTATGACGATTGAGCAAAAGAAAATATCATTGATTAACTGGATTACAAATCTGGAAGACGAGCAAGTTTTAGACAATATTCTAAGTATTCAAAATTCCAATTTGGATGAGCTCCCGGAATCTATTGTTAAACTTTTAAAAATAGCTGAGTCTGAACCTGAAGAAAATCTAATCAAGCACAGCAGTGCTAATGATATTTTGAGAATGAAATGAAAGATGTTCTTTGGACTAGAACTGCAAGGAAATCACTTCAGGAAACTTCAGAATTTATCCTTGAACTTTGGAATTCAAAGATTAAAGAAGAATTCATAGAACAGCTTGACTACAGAATCAAACAAATCCAACATAACCCTGAGATTGCGCCCAAATACAAGGATAAGCAGATAAGGAGACTTGTAATACACAAAACTGTATCTCTATTTTATACTGAGACACCCGGATATATTAAACTACTTTTAATATGGGATACAAGACAAGATCCCGATAGATTATTAGATAAACTATAGATGCCAATAAGTGCTAAATATCATATTAAACCCATTAAGCCCTTTACTTATCTCAGTCTAAACATTGTAAGCAATTAAAAACAACAAAGCCAGAAAAAATGATTTAATTTGAAAAGATTATAGCTTTTTTTGATTCTATTGCTCGCAATTGTTTTGGCTTGTAATAATAAATATCAGGACAAAGAAACAGTCACTATTCCTGAAAATAATAGTGTTGGAAAATGGCTTAGAATTGGACAAACAGATCCAATTGCGATTACTATTAAAGAAAATGGATTGATAGAAACCGATTTTGGTCATAACCAAACAATTGATGTTGTTACAAAGTATGAATTATCCGGTGATACGATCAAGTTTATTGATAAGGATGGAAAAATGTGTCAAAATGCCGGTCTATATAAAATGTATCAAACCAAATACTATTTGGCATTTGACCAAATTAGCGATGATTGTGCTGGAAGAATAAAGTCAAGAAATTTATGGGGACCTTTGCTTTAAGTCTAAAGCAACATTTCACACTTTAATAAGATGACAATAAAGCTGAACATATTCGCATATTTAATCGCAATAGTTTTATTGACATCTTGCATTGGACAGACCACTCAACAACAAATTAATACTGACTGCCTTATTAAAGGCGATACTGTTTCAGAACTTGGAAAAAGTATAATGGTTGTTTATCAAGACAATAAGAATATCTATTGGTTTGGTAGTTGGGAATCCGGAGTATACAAATACGATGGAAAAGAATTGATTAATTACACAACTAAACAGGGTTTGCCAAACAATAGAATTGACGAAATAAAAGAAGATAATTTTGGCAACCTCTACTTCAGCTCTTGCCACCCAAGTTCTACAATAGTTAAGTTTGACGGAATTACATTCACTACATTATCACCGGTTTCCAATAATGATTGGCAACTAAAACCCACTGACATATGGTTTCGACATTCATTTCGAAATGAGAAAGTATATCGCTATGACGGAATTACTTTATATGAATTGCAGCTGCCTAAACCGCCAAATCTTACCAATCCTTTTGAAATTTACAGCATTTACAAAGACAGGAAAGGAAACATTTGGTTTGGGACAAATCCGGTTGGAGTTTGTCGATACGATGGAAAATCCTTTGAATGGATTACAGAAGAAGATGTTACAGAATTTCGAAACGAAGGTGCTAACGGAGTACGTTCAATTACGGAAGATAAAAATGGCGACTTTTGGTTCAATACCGAATATCGTTATAGTATCTACGACATTGCAACATTAAAAAAAGATGTATTCTATACCAGGTACAAAAGCATAGGCACTTTGGATGGAAAAAAAGATAGTGATTTAGACGAGTATCTTTCAACGGTGAGCGACAAGGATAATAATTTGTGGTTTGTAAGCTATCGCAATGGAGTTTGGAAATACGATGGCTTGAAAATTACGCACTATCCTGTTCAAAACAACTCAAAAGACATTACGCTTTTTAGCATTTACAAAGACAACAATGGCGACCTTTGGCTTGGGACTCATGAAAACGGAGCATATAAATTCAATGGTAAAACATTTGAGAAATTTGTAAAATGAAGAATGAAAAATTGTTTTAGCTAAAGCTTTTCACGCCATTATCCAAACTGTAATAATATTAATACCATGAAGAAAATAATTCGAATTGAGGACTTAATTGACAGAAAACCTAAACATTACCAGATCAATGGACTGGACCTGGTAGTAATACGCTATGATGATAAGGTCTCTGTACTTTATGGACGTTGTTTGCATCGAGGAGCTTTGATGGCCGATGGACACGTTCAGGGTCACAACCTTATTTGCGGTGTGCATGGATGGGATTACCGATACGACACAGGCGTCTCTGAGTACAATAATGAAGAAGCATTACACAAGTTTAGCTCTGAAATTAAAGAGGGTCATGTATGGATAGACGAAGAAGAAATCAATGAATTCCTTCAAAAAAATCCTCAACCTTTTAATCGAGACCAATACTTAGGTCAATATGCCGACACGCATCCGGAAAATACCGAACCCTATACAGGTTATATCAAAGAACTTGCTCAAAACGGGCTGAAAAATTTTGGTCACCATGGCCCCTCAGAAGCTATGGGTGTGGATAGAAATACCTTGCCCAAATGGGAAGACATTCAATTTCTTCCTGCGCAATTGGCAAAGAGGCCATTATTAGACGAAGAAGAAGTTAAAACAAAGGTGCTTATCGGGCCGAAAGCTAAAAAACCATTGGCATTAGAGATACCGGTTTTTGTATCGGACATGAGTTTTGGGGCATTGTCTCGTGAAGCTAAAATTGCCTTATCTAAGGGTGCTGAATTAGCAGGAACAGGCATTTGTAGTGGCGAAGGCGGTATGCTCCCCGAGGAACAAGCCAATAATTCCAGGTATTTCTACGAATTGGCTTCAGGTAAATTCGGCTTTTCTTGGGAAAAAGTACAAAAAGCACAGGCCTTCCATTTTAAAGGAGGTCAAGGTGCAAAAACAGGTACAGGCGGACACCTGCCCGGACACAAGGTCAGCAAGGAAATTGCCGAAGTACGTGGATTAAAAGAGGGTGAAATGGCGATATCACCGGCAACATTTCCAGATTTAAAAACAGTTGATGACTTTAGACAAGTGGCTCAGGAGGTAAGAGATAAAACCGGAGGCATTCCTGTAGGTTTTAAAATCGCCGCAAGTCATATAGAAGCAGATATCGATTTTGCACTTTCGGTAGGTGTTGATTACATTATTCTTGATGGACGTGGTGGTGGTACCGGCTCAGCACCAAGTATTTTGAGGAACAATATTAACGTACCCACCATTCCCGCTTTGGCCCGGGCGCGAAAACACCTGGATAAAAATGGCGCTAAAGATGTGACCTTAATCATTACCGGAGGCTTACGGGTGGCTGAAGATTTTGCCAAAGCGATGATGCTCGGCGCAGATGCCATTGCCATATCCAATTCAGCCTTACAAGCCATCGGTTGTTTGGGAATGCGAGCTTGTAGCACAAATAATTGTCCTGTTGGTATTGCAACGCAGAAAGAGCATTTAAGACAAAGAATCATTATCGACCAATCGGCGAAACAATTGCAGAACTTTTTTCATGCCAGCAATGAATTGATAAAAGTTGTTGCAAGAGCATGTGGACATAAGCATGTGAAATATTTTAATTTCAGTGACCTGACTACATTGGATTATAAAATGCATCAACTTACAGGCATTGCTTTTTCCGGGATAAAATAACAAGGAATGGAATTTATTGAGAAACGAGCAAAATTCTTCAATTAAGCTACAAAAGACACTAAAAATGCACATTCAGGGGGTATTACTCAAATTGCTCTCACATTCGTCCTAACCGCCTTTTGGACAAGCAGGTTTACAAGAAGTATGCCAATATTAGAGATGTTTCATAATTTTTAACTATTAATAAAAGCACATAATCTCTAATATTATATTAATGAACAATTATAAATTAACCATTTCTTTTTTCCTGATTGCATGAAGTGCATTCAAAAAATAATCAGATAAAAAATTTAGAACTAGTTGGGTTTCTAGTTAATAATTATTCCTCTAAAATTTTTTTCAACCCCTTGAATTGAGTAATTCCAAACCACAGATGATCCATCTTCAAAAATTTCAATGTCACCCTTTAAAAGGTTTAATGAATTAATTTCCCATACCGCCGCTTTGTTCACGTATGCTTTTAATGAACTGCCGGTATATATTGAGTCATTGTTTCCCAATAGATTGATAGCAATTAACTCATAATCACTGGATGGTCCTGTAAAATCCTTGATCATTGCAATTTCAATAGTGACACTGTCCTCACCTTCATTCTCAAATACACCACGAAATTTCGAAGCTATTAATACATCCCGATCAGATATTTTGTAAAAATCTTTGTAAACGGAATCTTTTGCAGTGCTATGTGGAAAGCATTCTTCATCAACATCATATTCAACTACCAGAGCAGCATAATAACGACCTGGAGGCAAGTCTACAGGATAAGAAATATTCCTGTAAACAATAGAGTCGCTCGGCCCCTCCACAATTTCAGTTCCTAAATACCACTTGTAATTAGTTGCGTTTTGATGAGTTGCTTCAAATTTTAGTTGCCGACCAATAAATAAACTGTCCTCGAAATAGATTTCATTCCATGGTGAAAGAATGCTAAATTGACCTTTAATTGAAAAATCAGCTGTAATAGAATCTCTAAGTAAACAAGGATCAAAATTTGGACAGTCTTTGTTAGTCGGATCCATACAAACTTCATTCCTGTCATCTGAATCACATGAGGATATTGAAACGATTAGTAGAAATATGTAAAACGTTCTCAAAGTAAAAATCTAATTTAAAGACTGAAGCGTTTCGATCCCCACTCGTTCTCGTTGGAAATAAATATATCAAAAAATTATACTGTATACAATTGAACACTACAACTTAGAAAATCTGGAAATTGGTGAAAAAAGATATGAATAAATATCTTTTATTTGTTTTTTAATATGTTTTTCTTAGTCATAATTTCAGTAGTTTTTATTAATCTCATGAATAGAAAAATCATTATTATTTAATCCAGATTAAAGATATACCAATCTCATGCTTTATAGTATAGAATGTCTTAAAATATCAATTTCCTGTGTTTATTCTTTATATAAATATCTCTATTTATTTTGTTGTTTAACAATATTCAGCTCCACACTTAATGGTCAAAATATTGATTGGATCAAGTCTTTTGAGGGTGCTACAACGAAATATGTAACAGATATCAATACTAATGGGAATTCATTTTTTGCTGGGGGATCTTTTGTTGATTCTATTCATTTTGATTCTAGTGGTAATAATGGTTATATTATTGATTCAGGTGGATTTTCTGGATACATTGTGGAATATGATTTGGACGGAAATTATATTTGGTCACATAGTTTTCTTCCGGTATCTAAAAATGGAGTTTGGAATATTAAGTTAGCATTTGATGTTAATGATAATCTAATTGAATCAGGAGTTTTTAGGGACTCCGTGTATTTTTTTAATCAAGGACAATTAATTGTTTCATCTTCCAACTCAAATGTCTTTGTTAATAAAATTGATGAGAATAAAAATCTTGTTTGGACAAAACTATTTACCGGAAGCGGTTTTATAAAAAATAATTCATTAATTACCGACAAATTCAATAATATTTATTTTTGTGGGCTTTTCTTAGGTCAAATAGATTTTGATCCGGATACAAGCTATTTTCCAATTCAATCCAATATTACTTATGAGCCCTTTATTGTTAAATTAGACTCAAATGGTACACTTATTTGGGTCAGGAATTTTAAAAATGAAACTCCAAATCAAAACCCGCCAAGATCAAGCGAAATCTCAGATTTAGTTCTCGATGATTTAGGTAATCTTTATTTCAGTGGAAGATTTTTTGGCCAAATGGATCTCAACTCTGATTCTACTATAATTCAATTAGCCAGTTCAGGAAACATCACAACAAGTGATATTTTTTATGGCAAATTAGATTCTAATGGAAATAATATTTGGACAAAACACTTGACCGGTACAGGGCAAGATTGGGCAAAAGCCATGGTGATTGATTCTGCCGGGAATCTGTACATGGCCGGGCAATTCCAAAATAATATTGATTTTGACGCGGATACAGGCTATGTGAATTATTCCATAACAGGTTTTGATGGTTTTCTTCTCAAAGTAGATAGCAATGGTAATTATATAAATGCATTGACATTCGAAGGTTCAGGAATTTCATATTTAAATGATATTCAAATAATTAAGGATTCCGTTATTTGTGTGGTTGGGCGTTTCCTTGGTGCATGTGATTTGGACCCCGGAATAGCTTCAAATATTGTTAACACTATTGATACAGATGGTTTTTTTAGTTTATTAGATTTAAACGGGAATTATTTGAAATCCGGAGTCGTCGGGGGTTCCGGAATTCCTGGAGGTCAAAATTGGCAATCAATTGATTGGATTACTAGCGATATTCTAGGTGATTTCTACATGGCAAGTGAAGTTATTGAGCCCGGGTTTATTAGCTTTGAAGGAGATTCATGTCAATTCGAAGATGGAACAATTTTATGGTATAGAGGAATATTCATGAATAAAATTTCAAGTGTAAAAAATCCAAGAATTCAGAATGTTCTTAACTTGACTAATGATTCAATATGCCGAAATAATAATTATGATTTAATGGTCAATGGTTCAATTAACGATGCTTTCGATTGGCATTGGTTTGTAGGGGAATGTGGTGGAACACAAATTGGAATTGGTGATACTATTAATTTTCAATTTACGCAGGACACAACGATATATGTTCAAGGAAGAGGGGGTGGAGTTATAGAATGTTGTTGTTTTTCAAAAGAATTTAAAGTTTCAAAATCAATACTAAGTATAAATCAAATCCCGGATTCTATTTGCCATGGCGACTCTGTTCTCTTGGAGGCATTTGGAATAGATTCAGTTTTCTGGAATGTAAATGTAATTAATGGAAGCTATTTTGTTCCTGACAGCTCTCAGTTTTTGCAAGTGACAAGTGAAGATAGTATTGGTTGTCACGATACCATTAATTCTTGGCTGACTGTTGTTGATTATCCCACAACTGACTTAGGCAATGACACTTTATTATGCACAGATCAAATTCTCATTTTGCGCGCCAATTTTCCACAAAATCAGCAAGTATTGTGGTTAGATGGCTCTAATGATTCTATACTTATTGTAGATACAACATTCGTTTTAAATTACGGGAATAATATCTGGCTGGAAGTAGGCAATTATTGCAAAATCAAGGATTCAATTGAAGTTAATTTTACCAATTGCAACAATTTACGTTCTCGAATTGAAGAAATTTTTATAAGAGTTTATCCGAATCCGAGTAAAGATTTAATGAATATAGAAATATCACCTAATTCAAAGGAATCTTTTTCATTCTCCATCTTAGATTCACGAGGGAGTATTCTAAAGCAATACTACTTTAAACAAGAAAATAAACAATTAAATATTTCCTTTTTACCATCAGGAATCTATTTCTATGAATTAAAATCAGAGTCAGGAGTCTATAGAGGAAAGTTTATTAAAGATTAAATTACGAAATTAGTTCTCCCTACCCCACTCTTCTTCGCCTGCTTGCAGTACAGACAGGTTTGAAAGGAGCATACCAATAGAAGAGATGTTTTAAAATTAAAACTTATTAATAAAAACACATTATCTCTAACATGATATTAATGAATCGATTCTAAATTAATTATTCCATTTTTTCAGCATAAAACTGGCGCCTTGTATCAATTTATTAAGGCTATTCAAATTAGGGTTAAATTTGAGCTTAAGGAATTGGTCGATGATTTCTTTGAATTTGAATATAACGATGAATATGCAAGAAAAAATTGTAGAAGAATTATTGAAATGGAATGCTTCATTTACAAATGAAGAAATTGAATATGGACTCTCATTTTTTGAGCAAAAAGAATTTGGACCTAATTCATTGATCTTAGAATCCGGAAAGATTTGTCAATATCTTTTTTTTGCCGATACCTCAATTACCCGTTGTTTTTATTTTGATGTTCAAGGCCATGAACAAACGCTTTGGATGAAACCCGAGCAAACTTTTATTACTGAGTTTAAAAGCTTTGTTAATCAAAGTCAATCTCAATTTTCATTGCAATTTTATGAACAGACCTCAGTATTGATGATATCGCGTGAAAACCTAATGAAATTATATAAGGAATCAGCGAACTGGGGCTTGTTCGGGATTAATCTGATGGAAAAAATACATATAAACTTAATTGATGTATTTGTAAATCTTCTTTCCAATGATGCTACCGCTAATTACAAATACATTGAGTACGCATTCCCAAGATTTATACAGGTTGCCCCGCTAAAAGACATCGCATCCATGTTGCAAATATCACCGGTGAGTCTTTCGAGAATAAGGGCCGGAAGACAAACCAAGCAATGATTTTTTAACATATGTAAAGTGGTATTAGATTTAAGCTGATTTTATTTGCACGATTAAAGGTATACCCAATGAAATACATCATCGCAATTCTATTAATTATGAGTACCATATCATTAATGGCTCAGAACGGAGAAGCCATCACAGAAAAGAAAACATTCAGTCGTAGCACAGCGATTAGTCAAACCATAAATACCGAACCTGCGGTCCTTTGGTCAATTCTAACAAAGGCTTCGGACTATGCAAGATGGAATTCAACAATAATTTCCTTAGAAGGCAAAATCGAAAAAGGTGAAAAGATTCGTTTGAAAAGCACCCTTGACTCAAGCCGGACTTTTAAGTTAAAAGTCAAAGAGATGATTCCCGAAGAAAAATTAGTCTGGGGTGATGCTTTGGGCGAAAGGACTTATACCTTAGAAAAGACATCCGAGGGCACCATATTCACCATGAGAGAAAAAATTGGAAGCTTTATGTTTCCATTATTTGCAAATAAAATTCCATCATTTGATGAATCTTTTGAAGCCTTTACCGCTGACCTGAAAAGAGAAGCCGAATCCAAAAAATAAAGAAATGAACTACAGAGAAAAAATAGGAACAAAAGAAAAACCCTTGCTCCTTAAAACACCTCCATTGTCATCTGAATATACCATGCATGTAGACGAAAAAGACGGCAAAGATATTCTTGTTTGTACCGTAAAATCAACGGTGCTTCATTATGACATTCGCTGTTTAGAAGACCTGTATGCCATGCTGAAAAGCCATGGTGACTGGATGGACTTAGGCAGTAAAGATGAAAAGCAGGAAAGCAAAGAAGGAACGGTAGAGCATTGGGGACGCTCATCAGAAAACCCAATTGGAGGATGGTATGGTCTAAAAAAAGGATTCAAAGGCAGATTCGGAATGTATATTCCCCCACTTATGGAAGCGCTTGGACTTGCAGAACTTACACATGAAAAAAGGGGAAATAAGATGAGAGTAATATAGCTTCATTTTGGGAGAGCCAGGCCGTTTAGCTTAATCAATCGCAAAAAGTTAAAAATATGACCCGAGAAATCAATCGGGTTATTTTTAGCAAAGTGTATTTTAGTATTTGCTTAAATAAACAAATAGCCTAACTTTGTATTCATGGAAAATAATTTTTGTATAAGACAACAGGCGGATATTGAACAAATCAAGCGTTGTAATGATAGGGTTACAGAGCTCAATGGTTCTTTTGACTATTTATCGAACGGACTTGAATTGGCAGGTAATAAGGTTAGGCTAAAAATCCTCTTCCTGCTTTATGAAGAGAAACAATTATGCGTTTGTGATTTGAGCGATATTCTTGGAATGACAATTTCGGCAATTTCTCAACACTTGCGAAAACTCAAAGACCGAAAACTAATCGAAACAGAAAGACAAGCTCAAACTATTTACTATTCGCTAACTAAGGAATACAAAAACCTGTTGCTGCCCTTTTTCATAATTCTTGACCAAAACCAACTTGAGGGAAAATCAGGTAAAATTTTGGAGACAATATGAAAATGAACAACAAACTGATTGGAGCAGGACTTTTAACGGCATTCACAGCTTCTCTTTGCTGTATCACACCGGTTTTGGCACTTATTGCGGGAACGAGCGGACTTGCTTCGGCTTTTTCATGGCTAGAACCATTCCGCCCCTATTTTATTGGTTTGACAATTATTGTACTTGGCTTTTCCTGGTATCAAAAACTAAAACCGCAAAAGGAAATGGACTGTGATTGTGAAACAGAAGAAAAGCCTACATTTATTCAGAGCAGAAAGTTTCTAGGAATAATTACAGCTTTAGCAATCACAATGCTTGCCTTTCCTTACTATGCTTATGTATTCTATCCTGAAACAGAAAAACAGTACATTATCCTTGACAAATCGAATATTCAGAAGGTGTATTTTTCAATCGATGGAATGACCTGTACAGGATGCGAAGTACACCTAAACCATGAAGTGAATAAACTTTCAGGAATAATCAAATCTACTGCTTCATATGAAAAAGGTAATGCTATCGTAGAGTTTGATAATTCAAAAACGAACATAAGCGAAATCGAAATGGCAATAAATGGAACGGGATATTCAGTAACTGACAAAAAGGAAAAATAAAATGGAAATAAAATTGCAATCAACAATTACATGCCCCAGTTGTGCTCACAAAAAAGAAGAAACTATGCCGACCGACGCTTGTCAATTCTTTTATGAATGCGAGAATTGCAAAACGGTTTTGAAACCAAAGGAAGGCGATTGTTGTGTGTATTGCAGCTATGGAAGCGAGAAATGTCCGCCGGTTCAACAAAATAAGAATTGTTGCTAAAAAATATAATTATGTCGAAACCGCTAACCGCAGCTATATAAAATTCAAGATTTGGCGCTAATTTGGATGTAAAATATTAGATAAACATATCGCTGATCGGAAAGTGAAGTGCTTTAATGACAAGCTGAAATCGTATTGGCGAGACCCTTGGCAGAAATTAGCTAAGACTAATTTGACTTGAATCAAGATTGAAAAATGAAAACAACAACATTTCTAACCTTTGTTGGCGAGCAATGCGGAAAGGCTGAAGAAGCGATAAATTTCTACACTTCCATTTTTCCCAATTCGGAAATTAAAAGCATTACAAAATACGCTGAAGGAGAAGCTGGTGGAAGCCCTGAACTTATTAAATACGGCCTATTTACATTGAACGGAATTGATTATATGGTTTCTGAAAGCAATTACAAGCACGCCTGGTCATTTACACCCGCAGTTTCAATTTTTATAAGCGACAAATCCGAAGATCTGATTCAAACACTTTTCGAAAAGCTGTCTTCGAAGGGCGGACAAATAATGGTCCCCCTGGATGATTACAAAGGTGAAGGAGATTATGGCTTTGGTAAAAAATTCGGATGGTGCGAGGATAAATATGGCATATCCTGGCAATTTGTGCTTTCTGATTAACTCGTCATTTGTAAATTTTTAAATAGAATAACTATCTCCTACAAAGACAATTAACATTAAGAAAAACGCTTAAATCAAAACAAAGGGGAACTTGTAATAAAAGACAAGCCATACAATTGCAATGACAACTTAGGACTAAAACTTTTTACACTTTCTGATTTTTACAAAAGACGAGTCAAATTGAAAAAAAGTTGAAGAACTTAACGAATTACAAAAATGAGAGGAAATAATCCCCATTATGCCTTTAAGATAAATATCATCAAAACACAATTGACAGAACTACCATCCGGTTTACCTGTCGAAATGAAAGCAAATTAGGTTAGATAAGATAGACGGGCCTCAAAGAGGCAAAGATCAAGTTAAAATCCTAGCTTTTCAAATCCAAATTTTCCAACTTACAAGATGACCCAAAAGAAGTTTCATATTAAAAACATGGTCTGTCCTCGCTGCATTATGACGGTAAAAGCAATTTTGGAAGAACTCTCTATCCCTTTTAGTAATATCAATCTAGGGCAGGTAGATTTAGAAGAAGAATTATCGATAGAGCAAAGTAATACACTTGCAGAAAAGCTTCATGCAATGGGCTTTGAATTACTTGAATCTGGCAAATCATCCCTAATATCGAAAATTAAAACTGTCATAATTGAACAGGTTCACTATTCTAAAGAGCCAATTAATGTCAATTATTCAACATTAATAGCTGATAAGCTTAATCATGAGTACTCTTATCTTAGTCGCTTATTCTCTTCTGTAGAAGGCATTACAATCGAGAAATTTCTCGCAAAACAAAAAATTGAAAGAGTGAAAGAACTATTGTTCTATGGCCAAAAGTCTCTTTCTGAAATTGCACATGACATGAATTACAGCAGTGTGGCACATCTTTCCTCTCAGTTTAAAAAAGAAACAGGCATGACTCCCAGCCAATTTAAGTCTCAGTCCAATCCCATTAGAAAATCACTAGATGATCTTCAATCTTAATTATATAACTTAAAGTCAAAATTTTATAAAACATCCTTCTTCTAAATTCCTATTTTTGTCTAAAGTGAAAAGAATAATCTCCATATCGCTTGCTTTACTCATGTTAGTTTCCAACGTGGGGTTTGCAATGAATACTCACTTCTGCGGTGGAAAAGCGGTAAAAACGAATTTTACTTTAGGTCTTCATAACCTTGATTGTGGCATGTCTGAAATGGAATATGCTTGTGAAAAGCTGCCGACCTCTGATGAACACGTAAAAACAGAACAATGCTGTGAAAATAAGCACCAAATTTTACAACTTGAAGATTGTGTTGAATTTCAGAACAGCTTTGGCAATGTTAATCCACTTTTTGTTGCAACTTTCATTCAAACAATAATTGAACAATTGAATTTAGTTGATGATGCGCAAAGCAGATTCGCTGAATACTCCCCACCTTTACCTGATAAAGACATTCAAGTCCTTTTTCAGGCCTTCTTAATTTAGATTACATAATACATTTATTGCATCTGGAAATGTAGCCAAGGTGCATAATAGCATTTTCTGCTATAGAACAATCATTTTCTGTTCAATCAAATTCAATTGTATTATGCTCAATAAAATCATTAAATATTTCTTAGAAAATAAGTTGGTTACTGTTATCGTACTTGCAGGTTTTGTTGCCTGGGGAATTGTAACAGCTCCATTTGGATGGCAAATGGGAGCATTACCTTCTGACCCTGTCCCGGTAGATGCCATACCAGATATTGGCGAAAACCAACAAATCGTTTTTACGCAATGGCCTGGCCGTTCACCACAAGATATTGAAGATCAAATCTCATATCCTTTAACAACCTATTTATTAGGAATCCCCGGAGTAAAATCTATCAGAAGCTCATCCATCTTCGGATTTTCGAGTATTTATATCATTTTTTCGGAAGATGTAGAGTTCTATTGGTCGCGATCCAGAATAATCGAAAAACTCAACTCATTGCCATCAGGACTACTACCTGATGCCGTTCAACCTGCATTGGGTCCGGATGCCACTGCCTTAGGCCAGGTATATTGGTACACAATCGAAGGTAGAGATAAAAAAGGAAATCCTACCGGCGGTTGGGATTTGCACGAAATTCGCACAGTTCAGGACTTCTATGTGAAGTATGGTCTAAATGCAACAGAAGGAGTTTCAGAAGTTGCTTCCATTGGCGGTTATATTCAGGAATACCAAATAGATGTAAATCCTGACGCTTTGAAAGCCTACAATATCCCCTTGCATAAAGTCATGCAGGCAGTACAAAAATCCAATAAGGATGTTGGCGCAAAGACCATAGAAATCAATCAGGCTGAATATTTAGTTCGTGGTTTAGGTTATATCAAGCAAGTAGAAGACATAAAGAAAGCAGTAGTTGCAGTACACGACAATGTGCCTATAAGGATAAAAGACATTGGTGTAGTATCTCTTGGCCCCGCTACAAGACGAGGTGTTTTGGACAAAGACGGTGCTGAAGTTGTCGGAGGTGTGGTAGTGGCAAGGTATGGCGCCAATCCTTTGCAAGTTATCAATAATGTAAAGGCTAAAATTAAGGAAATAGGCCCAGGTCTTCCAAAGAAGACATTGTCTGACGGTAGAGAAAGCCAGCTTACAATTGTCCCGTTTTATGATCGCTCAGAATTGATCTACGAAACCTTAGGTACACTGGAAGAAGCCTTGTTGCTGGAAATTCTCATTACCATTCTGGTGGTGATTGTGATGGTATATAACCTAAGAGCTTCATTCCTAATTTCCAGTCTTTTGCCCATTGCTGTACTTATGGTGTTTATTGCCATGCGATACTTTGGTGTGGATGCGAATATTGTAGCACTATCAGGAATAGCCATAGCTATCGGAACGATGGTGGACTTAGGGATTATTCTTTCTGAAAATATCATCAAGCATATTGATGAAGCCCCACAAGGTCAAAAGCTAATTGATACCATTTACAATGGAGCATCAGAAGTGGCAACTGCGATTTTAACGGCTGTCTCTACCACAATTGTAAGTTTTATCCCCGTATTCACCATGCAGGCAGCAGAAGGTAAACTGTTTGGTCCCCTGGCATTTACAAAGTCATTTGCTCTTTTAGCTGCATTGATCGTTTCATTGCTGATTTTACCAACACTGGCACATTGGTTTTTCGGCTTTAATATCAAAAACAAGTTCTTAAAAAAATACGGCCATTACGCTTTAGTCCTTATTGGAATTATTAGCCTCTTTATTGGACAGGTTTGGACTGGAGTACTGTTGGTTCTGTTTGGAGTCATTGGTATTGTTAAAAAAATTGAACGACTTAATAATGCTACTCGACCAGCTGTAGTAATGTTCTTTCTCAAGTATGCGGAATTAATCGTTGTCTTGTTAGGTGTTATTTGGTTGCTGGCAAAATATTGGTTACCTCTTGGTGCTTCTCAATCCCTTCTCCTCAACTTCGTTTTTGTTGCCCTTTTAGTAGGTATTACACTGGGTGGGTTTACTCTATTGGAATTTCAATACAAAAAAATTCTCACTTGGTGTCTAAATAACAAAATCAAGTTTTTGATTATCCCGACTGTATTGATCCTATTAGGTGCAAATATTTGGCTTGGCTTCAATTCTGTTTTTGGTTTTGTTTCAAAGGGATTTGAAAAGGTTGGCTGGAACGTTAATCAGACCATAGGATGGTCAGCTATGTCCCACACCTTTCCGGGTATAGGAAAGGAATTTATGCCCTCATTAGATGAAGGAAGTTTTCTCCTAATGCCAACTTCTATGCCGCATTCAGGTGTAACCTTTAATCGCAAAATAATAGGACAATTGGATATGCTACTGACCAGTATCCCCGAAGTAGAGCTAACGGTCGGTAAACTCGGGCGGGTAGAATCAGCCCTTGACCCAGCCCCTATTTCGATGTACGAAAACATCATCAATTACAAGTCAGAATACATCCTAAACAAAAAAGGACATAGACAAAGGTTTAAAGTGGACAAACACAATCGGTTCATTACAGTTTCAGGAGATACCCTTACGAACAAGGAGAGTTTGGAACAGGGAATTAAAGCGACTGAATTAATTGCAGATGAAAATGGAGAGTATTACCGCAATTGGAGAGATCATATCAAATCTCCAGATGATATTTGGAATGAGATCGTAAGAGTTACCAAACTACCGGGCGTTACTTCTGCACCCAAGCTTCAGCCAATTGAAACCAGATTAGTGATGCTTCAAACAGGGATGCGAGCGCCTATGGGTATCAAGGTATATGGTCCAGATCTCAAAACCATTGAGAATTTTGGTTTACAGTTGGAAAACATTTTGAAAGAAGCGCCATCTGTAAAGTCAGAAGCAGTTTTCGCTGATAGAATTGTAGGCAAACCATACATTCACCTCAACATCAATCGAGATGAAATTTCACGATATGGATTGAATATAGAAGATGTTCAGCAGACCATAGAAACCGCCATTGGTGGGATGAAAATAACCTCTACTGTAGAAGGCCGTGAACGCTTTCCTGTCAGGGTACGCTATCCAAGAGAATTGAGGGATGACCCAGAAGCTTTGGGAAAAATCCTGATGTCGACACCTACAGGTGCACAAATTCCATTATCTCAAATCATTGACTTTGAATATGTAAGGGGACCACAAGCGATAAAAAGTGAAGAAACCTTTCTGGTTGGCTATGTACTTTTTGATAAACGTGCTGGTTTCTCCGAAGTCACCGTGGTAAATGATGCTCAACGCATGATTCAGGATAAAATTGATTCAGGTGAACTGACCGTACCTGCAGGTGTGAACTATAAGTTTTCTGGGAGTTACGAAAATCAGGTGAGGGCAGAAAAACGGCTTTCCATAATAGTTCCTTTGGTATTAGGCATAGTATTTCTAATTCTGTATTTCCAGTTCCGTTCGGTATCTACTTCATTAATGGTATTTACAGGAATTGCAATGGCTTTTAGCGGTGGTTTTATCATGTTATGGTTTTATGGACAAAATTGGTTTGCAGACTTCTCAGTCTTTGGCACAAACTTTCGTGATTTATTCCAAATACATACCATTAATCTAAGTGTCGCAGTTTGGGTAGGCTTTATTGCCCTTTTTGGAATAGCCACTGACGATGGTGTATTGATGGCTACTTATCTTGATCAAAGCTTTGATAGAAATAAGACTGACAATATAAAGGGTGTAAGGGCTGCAACCGTCGAAGCTGGGCAACGAAGAATAAAGCCCGCAGTAATGACGACTGCAACCACAATCATTGCTTTGCTACCTATCCTCACCTCGACTGGTAGAGGTTCAGATATTATGATACCTATGGCATTGCCTGCTGTTGGTGGGATGCTATTTGCTGCCATCACTTATTTCATCGTTCCTGTGATATATTGCTGGAGAGAAGAACGTAAAATTTTAAAAGGCCAATCATGAAAAAATACATAATCATCTTATTCGCGGCATTTGGCTTTACCACATTGGCAAATGCTCAAACGTTAGACGACTATTTCAAGTTAGCGGCAGAAAACAATCCGGGCTTACAAGCTAAATACAAATCCTTTGAAGCAGCCATGCAAAAGGTCAGGCAAGTTAGCAGCTTGCCAGACCCTAATCTTTCCTTCGGTTACTTCGTGTCTCCGGTGGAGACAAGAGTGGGTCCACAAAGAGCAAGGTTTTCGTTGACACAGATGTTCCCATGGTTCGGCACTTTAAAAGCTCAGGAAGATGCTGCTACTTTATTGGCAGAAGCAAAATATCAAGAGTTTTTAGATGCCCGAAACAAATTGTACTACCAGGTATCTGCATCATATTATCCTCTCTTTGAATTAGAAAAACTGATTTCGATTGAAGAAGAAAATCAACGCATTTTATCCTCATACAAAGAGATAGCCACAATTCAATTTCAAAACGATAAAGGCTCAATGGTCGATGTATTGCGGGTGGACATTATGCTTAAAGATGCAACTACAAATTTGTCTATACTGGAACAAAGGCAAAAGCCTCTTGTAACCCGTTTTAATTTGCTTTTGAATCGTTCTGATGACGACAATATTATTGTTCAAGACTCTTTGTCCACCTTTAGTTTACCTACAAACTTTCGTAAAGACTCGTTACTCGTGTCCAATCCTATTCTGGATGAATTGGACTTAAAAATTGAAGCAAGTAAAGCAAATGAACAAGCCGTAATCAAGCAGGGTCTTCCAAAAATTGGTGTAGGCTTAGATTATATAATCGTAGGTCAACGATCAGATATGTCTGTGCCTGAAAATGGAAAAGATGCCTTTATGCCAATGGTGTCTGTGAGCCTTCCAATTTTCAGAGGAAAATATAGAGCAGCACAAAAGGAAGCTCAACTCATGCAAGAATCTTATTCCCTGCAAAGAGAAGAAGCCACCAACAGGCTAACCAGTTCCTATGATATGATTTGGTTCGAAATTCAAAAACAGATTGAGTTGATACAGTTATATGAAGAACAAATACAGGAGTCTGGGCAATCATTAAACCTTTTATTCTCTGCTTACAGCAATTCAGGAAAAGACTTTGAAGAAGTACTTAGGATGCAACAACAAATATTAAAGTATCAAAAAATGAAAGCTACTGCCTTGTCGGAATACCACATCGCATTAGCAGAACTGGATTATATCACAGCTAAATCGAAATAATCATGGAAAATAAACATCATAATCATACACACGAAGATAAAACGCATAGTCATGAAAATCAAGACCACAGTAATCATAATAATGGACATGAATCTCATGACCATAATCAAGGACATCATGCCCACATGATTGAAGATTTCAAAAAACGCTTTTGGATTTCTTTAGTCATCACCCTGCCTATCGTAGTGCTTGCACCAATGATACAAGGGTTATTTGGTTATGATCTACGATTCAATGGTGATCGCTATGTTCAATTCGTGCTTTCTTCAATTATATTTTTTTATGGGGGTTGGCCATTTCTAAAAGGACTAGCTGATGAAATAAAAAGGACTTCTCCGGGCATGATGACTTTGATTGCTTTAGCTATTTCAGTTGCCTATTTCTATAGTTCTGCTGTAGTTTTTGGACTTGGAGGCAAAATCTTCTTTTGGGAACTCGCAAGCTTAATCGTCATCATGCTTTTAGGTCACTGGATAGAAATGAAATCCGTTATGGGAGCTTCCAATGCCTTGCAGGAATTAGCTAAAATGATGCCTTCATCTGCTCGCAGAATCAAGGATGATGGGGAGCATGAAGATGTTCCAATTGCTGATTTAAAAAGCAATGATACAATACTGGTAAGGCCAGGTGAAAAAATCCCAGCCGATGGTATCGTATTGGAAGGAGAAAGCCATGTAAATGAGTCCATGCTTACAGGAGAATCAAAACCTGTAACAAAACATAAAAATGATCAGGTAATTGGTGGTTCGGTAAATGACAATGGCACTCTTAAAATCAATGTCAGGCATACTGGCGAAGACTCATACCTGTCAAAGGTTATAGGTATGGTAAAAGAAGCACAGGCCACTAAATCTAAAACTCAAAATTTGGCCGATAAAGCAGCTGCATGGTTATTCTATATCGCATTAGGTGCGGGAATCACCACACTAGTAGTATGGTTAAGCCTCGGTAAAGACTTTGAATATGCATTAGAACGTATGGTAACAGTCATGATCATCTCATGTCCTCATGCGCTGGGATTAGCTGTTCCACTTGTAGTAGCCATTTCAACTGCTGTTTCTGCAAAAAACGGATTATTGATCAGAAACCGAACAGCATTTGAAAATGCACGCAAATTAACCGCAATTATATTCGACAAAACTGGTACTTTAACTAAAGGTGAATTTGGAGTAACACGGTTTAAAAGCACTTCCGACAAATACACGGACAATGAATTACTTCAAATAGCAGCTTCAATAGAAAATAGTTCTGAGCATCCTATAGCGGCCGGTATTGTTCGTAAAGCAAAAGCAAATGAATTAGCATTACATGAGCCAGAAAACTTCCAAAATATTACCGGCAAAGGAATCCAAGCAAAACTAAATGGACAGGAAATCAAAATTGTTAGTCCTGGAATGCTTAAAGAGCAGGAAATTGACATTCCATCTGACGCTTTTAAAACAGACGATGAAACAGTTGTGTTTGTTTTGATTGACAATTCATTGGCAGGATACATTGCCCTTGCAGACGAAATTCGACCAGAATCTTTATCGGCAATAAATACACTAAAAGAAAGAGGTATAAAGGTTTACATGGCAACAGGTGATAACCAACAAGTGGCAAAGGCAGTTAGCCAGCAACTCTCCTTGGACAACTTCTATGCTGAAGTACTACCTGAAGACAAACAACGAATCATTAAAGAACTTCAGGAAAAAGGTGAATTTGTAGCAATGACTGGTGATGGTGTAAATGATGCCCCTGCTCTTGCACAGGCCAATGTGGGGATTGCGGTTGGTTCGGGAACAGACGTAGCGGCTGAAACAGCAGATATTGTTTTGGTTAACAGCAATCCGAAAGACATTGCCAATTTGATTCTTTTTGGTGCTGCCACCTACAAAAAAATGATGCAAAATTTATGGTGGGCAGCAGGCTACAACATTGTAGCAGTTCCTTTGGCTGCCGGTGTTTTGGCTGGTGCGGGTATTATTCTCAGCCCTGCCTTCGGTGCAGTTCTAATGAGCCTTAGCACTGTGATAGTTGCATTAAATGCACAATTATTAAAAAGACAAATCAAGAATTAAAATGAAAAATATAAACAAAACAACATTAATAGTTGCAGCTAGTACAATGGCTATTGGCTTGCTTATTGGGTGGCTAATTTTCGGAGGAGCCAATGAAAACCAAAGGGTTGAAAATAAGAACAGGGCAAATGCAGATACAGAAACAATTTGGACATGCTCTATGCATCCACAGATCAGAAAGAATGAGCCTGGGGATTGTCCTATTTGTGGAATGGACTTGATTCCATTGGAATCCACAGATAGTGACTTAGACCCTAAGGCTGTAAGCATGTCATCTGCAGCTATACAATTGGCACAGGTTCAAACAATGGTGGTTGATAAGGCCAAAGTAGATAAATCAATACGGATTAATGGAAAAGTACAGCCAGATGAACGTTTGCTGTTTACACAATCTTCGCATATCCCGGGAAGGATTGAAAAGCTATTAGTCAATTTCACAGGTGAATATGTGTCGGAAGGTCAGGTTTTAGCAAATGTGTATTCCCCGGATTTGGTGACTGCACAAGTAGAATTATTTGAAGCCAAAAAAATAATAGAATCCCAACCCGCATTATTTAATGCAGCTAAAGAAAAGTTAAAAAAATGGAAACTCTCGGATAAACAAATTGATCAGATTGTCACATCTAATAAGACCATAGAACAATTTCCGATACTTGCGAATGTTTCAGGATATGTAACTAAAAAAATGGTTAACCTGGGTGACTATATCAAGCAGGGTGAAGCTCTATATGAAATTGCAGACTTATCTAAAGTATGGGTGCTTTTTGATGTCTATGAGTCAGATATGTTATGGGTTAACAAAGGTGATGCTGTGATATACACATTGCAATCAATGCCTGGAAAAACTTTTAATGGAAAAATCCTCTACATCGATCCTGTTATTGATCCAAAAACAAGAGTCGCAAAAGCAAGACTCGAAGCTATCAACAAAAGTTTATTGCTGAAACCAGAAATGTTCGTAAGTGGAACGATAGAAGCAAAAACCCATGCGGATAATATATCTTTAACTGTTCCCAAATCTGCTGTAATGTGGACAGGCAAACGTTCGGTAGTTTATGTAATGCAAATTTCAGCTAAAGGTGTAAGTTTCATAATGAGAGAAGTAACATTGGGTCCGGATTTAGGTGAAAGTTATGTGATTGAATCTGGCTTGCAGCCTGGCGAAGAAATTGCGGTTAATGGTACCTTCAGTATTGATGCAGCAGCACAATTGGCAGGTAAACCAAGCATGATGAATCCGGAAGGTGGGGTAACCATTACAGGCCACAACCATGGGGGAAATGCCAGTTCAAGTATGGAAAGCATGGCTGTGTCGTCAAAAAAAACTAAAATAACAGAGGATGCCAAAAAGTCTTTACAACCGCTTTTTGAAAATTATTTCAAGTTGAAGGTTGCATTGGCTAGTGATGATTTTGAAAAAGCTAAAGCAACTGGCGCAGCTTTGTACAGCTCCTTAGGTAAAGTTGATATGAACCTTTTTATGGCAGATGCACACTCACATTGGATGCAACAATCAACGGCTTTGAACGCAGATTTACAGCACATCCAACATCTTAGTGACATCAATGCCATTCGAGAAAAGTTCATCAGCATTTCAAATTCGATGATAGTAATAGCAGAATCTTTTGATCCAATATCCTCTACTATTTATATTCAGCATTGCCCAATGGCAGACTCTAACAAAGGAGCAGATTGGTTAAGTCAGGATTTAGAAATACGAAACCCCTACTACGGTGAGTCTATGTTGAACTGTGGAGAAATAAGGAAAACCATAAACTAATCTTTCAATAAAATATAAAAACAATGAAATTTACAATTCACAAATTCAGCACAAATCCAATTAATATAATCATGAAGTCATTTTTTACAGTATTTGTAGCCATATGGTGTGCACTAACCCTATTTTCTTGTGGCGAATCACAGAAAAATGAAACGAATTTTAATTACGAACATTCCGATATTGATGATAATCAAGCATCTGAAATATTGGCGAATTACCTTAAAATAAAAGATGCTCTTGTGCAATCAGAAAGCGAAGCTGCTAACAAAGCTGCTAAAAATCTTGTGAGCAACATCAGCAATAACCAAAGTGAATTATTGAATAATATCCTTGAATACGCCAAGCACATTGCCAAATCGAATGATATAGAGTATCAGAGAGGTAACTTCAAGGGCTTGTCAGAGACTATTTATAAATGGGTAAAAGAAACAAATAAGAGTAATCAAAAGCTTTATAAACAATTTTGTCCTATGGCTTTCAATAATGAAGGTGCTTATTGGTTAAGTGCTGAAAAGGAAGTATACAATCCATATTATGGAGACAAAATGTTGCATTGTGGAAGCGTAAAAGAAGAGCTTTAAGTCAAACTGTAAGCGCAGATTGCTTACTGCTAAAATGCCCCAGCGAAGGACTGAAATGTAACTCAAATTATAGGTCATGGACATAAATCAAAAATTAAGAAAAACACGGTACTCCTGAATTGTTCATTTATGATAAGCGCGAATGTGATTCTAAAATCAAATACATTAAATTAACTATTGAACTATATGTAAGTACATTACTTTTAATTCTTTTCAAGTCGACTGACAGGGCACATACCCATGCTCTAGACTTTTATCCACTCATTTTTTCTAAAAATTGAAATCCTTATCTTTATTTAAAGATTAAAAATGTCAGAAATTAAAGAAAAGCTTCATAAAGTAGTAGATGAATTGCCAGATTCAATTTCTCAGCAAGTATTGGATTATCTGACAAAAATCAAGAATAAATCGACTCAGGAATTAAAAAGAGTTGAACATATCAATAAAATTCTTCAGGAAGACAATGAAGTTCTCATAAAGCTTGATCAGTAATTGACATAAAACTTGATAAAATGTTAAAATTTCTGAAAACAAGAATTAATATTCTTTTGAAAAATATACAAAATGAAACCCACAGCTGAACACAATGAAAGAGTGGCAAAAATGGTTTTTGCCTCTTTTTATCCACATTATGTAAGTAGAATTGTAAAAAATGGAAGAACAGAGGAAGAGCTGCATCAGGTATTGGAATGGCTCACCGGTTTTGACAGCAAGAAATTAAAAGAACTCCTCGATAAAAAGGTAACGGTAGAAGAATTTTTCAGTCAGGCCAAAATTCATCCCAATGCGCATATGATCAAAGGCATGATCTGTGGTTATAGAATCGAAGAAATCGACAATGAGATCACCCGCAAGGCCAGGTACATGGACAAACTGGTCGATGAACTTGCCAAAGGCCGTAAAATGGAGAGGATATTAAGAGAGGAGAAGAAATAATAATCAAAAACACCCGACCTCCCTCCTCTCAGCAATCTTCATTCCTTGTAAATAGAGTTCAGCACCTGATCTGAGGTTAAAGTATTGAGCTATTATTCTGTTAAATGACATGGCTTTACCTATAAATCCGGGAGAAAATCAAAATCATCGGGAAATGATTAATATTATCCCTGATATTAATTTCTGAGAAATACCAAATATTAATTATCCCTCATAAAGATGAAAAGAACACTTATTTCAAATGGAAATCCACTGGAAGATCGGATTGGATTTAGTCGGGCCGTAAGAGTTGGTCCATATATTTCCGTCGGAGGCACGGCACCGGTTGCTGAAAACGGTGAAACGGTGGGCCTGGCTGATCCCGCCTTACAAACGCGCAGATGTTTGGAGATTATCAAAAAGGCTTTGGAAGATGCAGGATCTGGCATGGAGGATGTGATAAGGACCCGGATTTTGCTGACAAGAATTGAAGACTGGGAAGCAGTTGTAAAAGTTCGTGCTGAGTATTTTCAGAAAATAAAACCTGTAGATACAGTTATGCAGGTCTCGCGATTCATCAATCCGGAATGGCTGGTTGAAATTGAAGCAGATGCTGTGATAAGCTCGGAATAAATTTAATCTCGGTATCGCATGAAGTACAATTCAAAATCTCCACCGAAAAATCAGCTATTGAGCTTAAAAACAGTCATAAGGACAAAAAACCTCAAAGTTTCAAAAGAATTTTACACGCAGATTTTAAATCTAATTATCGTTGAAGAATACAATGACGGCGACGGATCCAAAGGCTGTATAATGAGAATCGGCGATCAAAATAGCAATGCTTTTATAGAATTATCCGAAATTGACAGTGAGCATTATTATTATCAGGATTCCTTTAGCAATAATGTGCAAAGCGATAAAATAGACCTTCAAATAAAAACAAATGATGTCAACCATTGGGCGGCATGGCTGAATGAAAAATGGGAAGTCAGAGGCCCGGTTTTACGCCCCTGGGGATCACAATACCTCTATCTCAGAGATCCGGATGGTTTGCAAATCATTATCTATCAGGAGAAGTCTTTATAACTTTTATCGGGTATTTAAGTTATTTTATCAATTTTACCTGTACATCTGCGTATAGCACAAAGAGCTCATTGCAAATTAATATTACCTTTTCTTGCTAAAACGCTTATTCTGGTTCAATCAATGATCATCATGGAAAAACTTTCAAAACATCCCATCACCATAATAATATTAGGTTCAATAATCACATATATTCTCATTCCCATTATCCAGGAAGACAATATCAAGAGAAAAGCGATGGCAGAATATGAATTGAGACTTGTCAACGCCAATAATGATATTGGATTTGAACTGTATGAAATGTATTTCCTTTTTGAAAATTTTGCCTGGGAAGTCGGCAATGATTCTACTTTAACAGAAGTTCAAATTCAAGAAATTCAAGATGACTATCTCAAAAAATCCATCATTATAAGCACCAGAATCAATAATCTGTGGTTTAGCATCAAAAATTTAAAAAATGAATTGTACCTTTTTGACTATCATGACAAAAAAGATGTTCCGCTAATCGAGGAACATTTTAAACTATTCTATCAGGGGATTAACAATTCGATTATTGAGAGTAAAAATCTTGTTAATAAATGTCTTAGGGATAAGAATTTTAAATACGATAAGCCTATTCAAGAATTGATATTGTCAAGAAAAGAAAAACTGGCTGAATACGATAGAATTCAGTTTCAACATTTAAATAGGATTTGTGGAATACTGAATGATTAAAAATGCTCATTCTCATATCTAAATAGCTTTTCAAAGATTTTTGTAATTTAAAAGCATAAAACGGTGATTATGAAAACAATGACTTGTAGACAATTCGGTGGTGCATGCGATGTGAAATTTCATGCCAACAATTTTGATGATATGGCAGCGCAAAGCCGGAAACACGGCATGGAAATGTTTGAAGCCGGTGATTTTGCGCATTTGAAAGCCATGAAAGAAATGCAGAATAAAATGAAAGCGCCCAATGCCATGCAGGAATGGATGGAAGCCAGAAAAAAAGAGTTTGATGCAATTCCGGATTCCTGAAAAATGACACTTTCTAAAATGGCCGAGAAAATCATCGCCGGTATAGATGAAAATACCAAACTCGGCGACCTTCGAAAAATTGCCAAAGAGATCAAAAAAGATCATGATTTAGCCATGGAGCTTTGGTCTACCGGTGACTTTCTCCCCCGTCAACTGGCCATACTGATCATGGATAAGAAAGAACTCGATCAGGAAAAAATCAATGAGCTTGATCGGGCTATTCAAAAACACGATTACGAGGAAAGAATACATTTAATCGACTGGCTGCTGGCCAATCAGCTTTCCAAAGACAAGAAAACGATACAATTAATGGAATCCTGGGAAAAGAGCCCTTCCCCATTGCAGAGACGATTGTTTTGGTACCATCAGGCCCGAATGCGATGGATGGGCAATACCAATCATGATAATACCGAAGCCCTTTTGGATAAGATCGAGAAGAATTTGATGAATGAAGCACCCGAAGTGCAATGGGCCATGAATTACACCGCAGGACAAATCGGAAAATGGCAGGCCGAATACAGAAAACGTTGCATCGCTATTGGTGAGAAAACCGGTCTGTACAAAGATGAAGTCGTGGCTAAAAACTGCACCCCCAGCTATTTACCCAAATTTATCTCAATTGAGGTGGCTAAATTGCAAAATGCCTGAAATTATTAATTCCCACCTGTCGAAATTATTCAATTCAAGCCTAATCATTAATCAGAATGGAAATCTTCTTTTACGGTTTGTTTATGGACATCAAAATCCTTGAGCAAAATGGAGTTCAGATCAGAAATCAAGGCAAAGGCCATTTGAAAGACTACAAATTATTTATCGGTGAAAGAGCATCATTGATTCCCTCCAAAGGAGACCTCGCTTATGGCATTTTGATGAATGTTAATGCAAAGGATTTGGAAGCTTTGTATTCAGCACCAGGCCTATCGGACTATATTCCCGAGGAAGTCGATATTCAAACTGAGGACAATCAAACACGTAGTGCTTTGTGTTATAATTTGCCCAAAAATAAATTATCGGGGACCAATAGCAATTATGCCCTGGCCCTTCATAAACTGGCTACAGAACTGGGCTTTCCAAAGGCTTATTTGAAGCATATAGAAAGAATGATATAATAGAATTGCTATTGTTCCTTCCTTGTTATTATTTAAAACAGAATCAATTTTGTCTAAGCCTAAAAACAAAGCGGAATTACAAAAGCTTGTTGAGGAAAATTTTGATAAACTCAATAAAAAAGGTAAAAAATATAAAGTTTAGTGATTCCGGATTTTAGCTTAAATTTTGAACATGAACACCGAAAAAAACAAGGAAAATGCCATTGCATTTTATAGGATGGCTTATGAGGGAAATCCAAAAAAAGCCGTCCAACTCTATCTCGGAGATAATTACATTCAGCACAATCCGGAGGTGGAAGACGATCCCAAAGGCTTCATCGAATACTTTGAAAGAATGCAAAGCGAATACCCCGATAAATCGATAGAATTTTTGCGCTGCATCGCTGAAGGGGATTTGGTGGCATTGCATAGCCATCAGATATGGCCGGGAAATGATGAATACGTTACCATGGATTTTTTCCGTTTTGATTCATCAGGAAAAATAGTAGAACATTGGGATGCCATTCAGCAGGTGCCAAAGACTTCAAAAAATTCAAATTCCATGTTTTAAATTCTCTTGCAGGTCATATTCAATTATGAGCTACGGACCTGGATAAATAATAAGTTCTACTGAGATTTGGTACCATAATTCAAGACATTTATTAAATTGAATTTTAAGCGTAAAAACACTAGGTTTATTCACATGGCTATATACAGATTTTTTCAGTTTTTAATGGTAATCTTTATTCTTCAGGCCTGTCAGAACAGTTCTGAAATAAGCTCCATTGATCCGGTAAATTGGAACAATCGTTTAATAAAAATAGACCTCAACGATTCCTCCGAGATCGCCTCCAGCTATCTCTCTGTTTATTCGCGTATTTACAGTCAGACCGAACACAAAACGCATTCTCTGACCTCCACCATCAGCATGCGAAATACAAATAGAAATGACAGCATTTATATTCTAAAGGCCGAATATTTTGACACCAGAGGCAATTTGATCCGCACCTATTTTGATAAAGCCATTTATATTGCGCCAATGGAAACCGTTGAGATTGTCATCGATGAAACCGATCAGGAAGGTGGCACAGGTGCTAATTTTATCTTCGACTGGTTGGTAGAACCAGATAAAAATGAACCCTTTTTTGAAGGCATTATGATCTCTACCTCGGGTCAGCAGGGTTTGTCATTTACCACGCAGGCCAAAAGGGTAAATTGAATGATATAATTCCCGGGCTTAGTCTTTTTTAAAATCTATACTAAAGGATTCTCCTTTTCTAAGCATGGATACAAATTCCTTCACTTCAGAGGAGTTCTTTAATCTGAAATTGACCGTATTTATTCCAGAACTTCCTTCATTGAGAGCCACAATTTTCAAAAGGTATTTTGATTTGTCCTGAGGAAGTGCAATGACCTGCTTGTCATTTCTTAGCACCAAATTTTCTTGAATCAATTCATTGTTGAGATAAATGGAAATCCTGTCATCGTCCTGAAAATAGCCATCCCAAACTTCAAGACTAATTTTATTGTCGCGGTTCACAATTTCCAGTTTTTCATTGGATGTCAAAACAGAATCAAATTCCAGACTTTTTTTAGCAGGCATTTTTTTAATTGCGACTGGCTGTTCCGCATTCATTTCCTCAATTTTTCGGAGCTCTCCCCCATTGGTCAGTAATATAATGCCTCCGGCGCATTCCTCGCCTGATGGAAAAAGGCCTAGAAATTTTCCGGCAATTATATTTTTATTTTTTAAAATTCTGATTTTTAGATTCGGTGCTGAAACATAACAAAAGGTAGATGCTTCGGCACTCGATTTGGTTTCGACATTATCGAGCTCTTCAAAAGACATGCTCAAATCATCCAAACTCAATTTCCCTTTTATTTTTGTTTTGGTATAATCTTCACCCTCAAAATTGGAAAGGGTAAATCCCCTGAAAATACCATTTTCAATCTCCTCTATAATTAGTTTATAAGAAATTTTTTCACCTCCAGAAATGGCGATTATTCCGGTAAATTCCTGATTAACAGTATTTTGTCCAAAAAGCGCCTGGGATACCAGAATGAGGGAAAAAACAGATGAAAATAATTTCATATTAAAAAAACTTAATTTGTTAGTAAATAAGCTTATTCATTTATTAAATTGGAAGCATTATCAAATAATTAATAAAACTATGAAACAAATTCTATCCACTTTGGTACTTGTTATTTTTATGGCCGGTGCCTCCTTTGCTTCTTTTCCTGTGAACAAAAGTTCTAATTCAAATGAATCTACAGCAGTAGAAGCAAATGAAATAGACAGTGAAAAATCTGAGATTGCAGTAGAGAAAAAGTCAAAACTCGAAAAGAAAATCGATAAGCTCGCTGCCAAAATTCAAAAGAAAGTTTCACCAGCTGCCGAAGGCGGAGATAAGGATATGACAGTTGCCATAATTTTGGCCCTTGTCTCAGTTATTATACTTCCGATAGGGCTTCACAACTGGTATTTGGGAAGAAACAAACAGGCACTATGGCAAACTATCTTATTTCTTTTAATTATTACTTCTCCAATTTCATGGATCTGGCAAATTGTGGATTTGATTCGTTTACTTGTTAACGGAAGTCTGCCATAATTGAATTGATATAATTACATATAATTTTAAATTCGGGCTTTTGGATTAATTTCCACTGGCCCGTTTTTTATTTTACAGAGATGATAAAAAAGAAACGAGCAATTCAAATAATGCTTTTCCTGCAAGGCTTTATCGTGCTTTTTCATATCAGCATTCTATTAAAGATTGTACCTTATGAAATCACCTGGGCCGGACGCCTCCAAAACGATACAGAAATGTATCAATTTGAAAGTTTTTCGCTCCTGCTCAACCTGATGCTAATTACAACTCTTTTAATTAAAGGCGATTATATCAAAGCTTTCATATCTCTTAAAATTGTGAATACTATTCTGTGGTTTTTCTTAATTCTGTTTTTAATGAACAGCATCGGAAATCTATTTGCAGAAAGCAGCATAGAAAAATACTTTAGTCTGCTCACCTTTGTTTTAGTCATGATTTTATGGATCATCTTAAGAAAAGACAAAAACAAAAGGCACACGGAGCAAAACTGAATTTCAATAAATTTCAGGGCAAGGAAAAAATTAATTTTAAATTCAAGGTATGGATCCAAGGGTCGACGAATATTTAGCTGCTCAGGGCAAATGGCAAAAGGAATTGACATTGCTACGGGAAATCATTCTGCAAAGCGGATTAGAGGAAGACTATAAGTGGATGCATCCCTGTTATACCTTAAAAGGGAAAAACATAGCCCTTATTCATGAATTTAAAGACTATTGCGCCATTCTTTTTCACAAAGGAGCATTGCTCGATGACAAGGAGGGACTACTCGTACAGCAAAGCGAAAATGTACAATCGGCCAGACAGATTAGATTTCACGATACCAAAACCATTTACAAACAGGAAAAGCTGATCAAAGCTTATTTGTACGAAGCCATTGAAATCGAAGGGAAAGGGATTAAAATAGAATACAAAGACAGCAGTCGATATGAAAAACCTGAAGAATTGCTGGATGTATTTAAAAAAAACGAGGCCTTTAAAGAGCAGTTTGAAGCCCTGACTCCCGGCCGACAAAAGGGCTATCTATTATATTTTTTGGGCGCCAAACAATCCAAAACGAAGATGGATAGAATTGAAAAACACATTCCAAGGATAATGCTGGGCAAAGGCATCCGCGATTGTATTTGCGGAAAATCAAAACGCTACCCAATTTGCGATGGATCGCATAAAGATTTGGATTAATTAGCATTTTCATAAAAAAGCATGCCATTGAAACATAAAATTAAATGGGGCATTCTCGGTCTGGGAAAGATTGCGCAAAAATTTGCTTCCGACCTCCTCCTATCCGATGATTCTACGCTCTATGCAGTGGCTTCGAGAAGTCGGGAAAAAGCCATTGACTTTGGAAACAGATTTGGCGCTGAACTTAAATACGATTCTTATCATGCGCTCATTAAGGATTCCAATGTGCAGGTGATCTACATTGCCACGCCACATGCCTTCCATTTTGAATGGGCCAAATTATGTCTGGAAAATGGTAAACATGTTTTATGCGAAAAACCGCTTGGCATGAATGAAAGCGAAGTAAAAGGATTGATGCAAATAGCCGAGAAAAATAAATTGTTTTTAATGGAAGGCCTCTGGACGCGTTTTATCCCTTCCTTTGAAAAAGTACTGGAATTGATCACCGAAAATACAATTGGTGAAATTCAATGGATCAAGGCTGACTTTGGTTTCAAAGCCAAAAAGGATTTAAGCGGCAGACTTTTTAATAAAAAACTTGGAGGCGGGGCCTTGCTGGACATTGGGATCTACCCTATTTACCTGAGTACCATGCTGCTTGGGATTCCAAAACAAATCAAATCCTCTGCAAGGCTAACAGCAGAAGGCATTGACAGCTATTGTGCGATGATTTTTGAATATGAGAATTCAATCATTGTCGAACTCGAAGCCACATTTGAAACGGATACACCCATAGAAGCAATTATAGCTGGCAGCAAAGGAGAGATAAAAATGCATCGGCCATTTCATCATTCGGAAAAAATTAGTCTTGATCTCTCCAACGGTGAAAAACATGTTTTTAATATAAAATACCGAGGTGAGGGCTATTTTCATGAAATTAAGGAGGTAGAAAAATGCCTGAATGAAAATACCATGGAAAGCAAAAAACACCCTTTGTCCAAGAGTTTAGAATTGATTCGATTAATGGATAAAATAAAATCTCAGATTGGTTTGACTTATACCGCTGAGCAATAATTTAAAATTTGAATTATGGAAACGAAAGATCTGGTAGAAGAATGGTTTTCAAAATGGGAATCAGGAGAAATTGATGAACTCCCAATAAATGCAGACTTTATCCATGAAAGTCCTTTTGGTCAGATAATTGGCAGAGATAATTATTTGGATTTGGTTGGAAAAAATCTCGATAAATTTCTTGGATATCAATTTACATTACACGACGCTCTTTACGAAAAAAACCGAGCATGTGTACGCTATACAGCCCTACAAGGTGAAATGAGTCTTGATGTGAGCGAATGGTATTATATTGAAAATCAATTGATAAAGAAAATAATCGCCTATTATCACATTGGAGAGATTCGAGAGGAAAGAAAATTATCCAATACCTAATTTCAGAATATTAGGGGCATTTGATATAAAATCGTACTTATTCATAAAAAAACTTACCTCCTTGACATATTCTGAGTGTATTTTATTTATTTACAAGGTGTAGATTTAAGTATTAACCATTAAGCAAAAAAAATTTAATTCCTGTTTTTTTACAATGGTACATGATTAGGGAAATTAGCCAATTCAATTGTCAGAGGTAAATTAGTTATTATGAATATCGTGTAAATGAAAAAAGGCAATTTGAAAATATTGATCATCGATGATGATGAAATTTTTAGTGAAATACTAAAAAAATTACTTGAGCCCTACTGCAAGGATATTTATGCATGTAAGACAGCAGAAAACGGTAGCTATTATGTCAGTACGCACAAACCCGATCTAATCTTTCTCGACAATCAATTGCCAAAACTCAAAGGATTGGAAGTCTTAAAATTATTTAAAGAGTTTTCTCCTGAATCCAAAATAATTCTCATGTCAAGTCATTTTAATATCAATGACGTTTCAGAGGCGCATCGGGTCAAGGCCGATCATATTTCGAATAAAAAAGACATCAATCCAGCCGAATTAGAGAATTTGATAATGAAGGTCCTGAAAGTTGAGTCTAAAAAAACTTCGAGGTGGGATTTTTTGGGCATGGGCAAGAGTAAAAAAACCAGGAGTCAAAACGGAGATATCGTTATTGTTGAGGACGATGAGATGTTTATGCATAATCTGAAATGGGTTTTGAATGAAAATGGAATCAAAAATAAAATTGCGGATTTCAATAACATTAAAGACCTCTTCACTTATCTAAAAACAAATAATCCCAGCCTCATTTTATTGGATTATTATCTTAAAAATGATACCGGCAAAGAGGTGCTTGACCATTTAAAAAAATCCGGAATGGAAACCAATGTGATCATTCTTAGCTCCCTCACGGATACCGAAATCGCTCTTGATCTTAATCAATACGACATTTTGGATTTTATTGTCAAAGATCAAAAATGGCAAGACAGATTAAGCGAAGTGCTGGCTGAATTTTTAAATAAGGAAAGCAATTAATCACCTTTCGTATTCTGAAATGTAAATTTTCCGGATCTCTCCTCAGTTTTTAATAAGCAGACTTCTCACTTAATATTTCGACCATTATTTTATGCGAATTAAGGATAGAATTGCAAAACGATTTTATACTAAAATATGTAATTAATTCAGAGCATATCTTAAATTTCATGTGATGTCGAAAGTCTTAGTTCAGCTGTGTCTTATACTCATTGCTTCTCTTCTATTCAATTGTAATCACAAAAATGAAACAAAACACTGGAGCTATTCGGGTGAGTCTTCACCCGAGCACTGGGCTGAAATTGCGAAAAAAGGCTTTTGCGATGGAAAGCATCAGTCTCCTGTTAATATCATCAAAACCAATACTGTACAAACAGACAGCAATTCAAGACATTTAAAACTATTTTATGCACCTGAAACTAAGATGTCCAAAGTCGAGAATAATGGCCATTCAATACAATTTGACTTTGAAAAAGGCGATTCCATCGAGTACAAGGATCAGATCTATCAATTGGTACAATTGCATTTTCACGAACCTTCCGAACACACGATTAATGGGCTGCGCTATCCTATAGAATTGCACTTTGTCCACTATAATAATCAAATTGCGCGATTTACCGTTTTATCCGTATTGGGAATTGAAGGAAAAGAAAGCCATTGTTTTGAGTTTTTCAAGCATTTTTTACCCATAAAAAACGGCGAAACCAAGGAAGTTGAAATGTCGCATGATTTAAATTCGCTCTTTCCGTCTTCAAAAAATTATTTTAGCTATTCCGGATCTTTAACCACTCCGCCTTGCACAGAAAATGTGAACTGGCTTATATTTGAAGAAGCGATTGAGCTTTCAGAAGACGAAGTCATCGCATTTAAAGAAAACATGCCTTTGGACAATTATCGCGATCAACAAGCTTTAAATGAAAGAAAAGTTCAATACATCATTAATTAAAATCATTTTTACATAATCATATCTACATGAAATCCATCAAGTTATTTGCAATGGCCTTGCTCCTGGTATTCTCATCCTGCAACAATCAAAAGGAAGAAGCTGAAATGGACAATTCAGTCGATTTGGATAATGCTAAGACCAAAGTCTTGTTGCTTGCTGTCTGGCATTTTGATAATCCGGGGCTTGATAAGTACAATGAAAAAATCGACGATTATTTTACCGATAAACGACAAGCAGAGATTGATGAAGTATTGAATAAGCTCGAAAAGTTTGAACCCAACAAGATTTTCATAGAGCAAAACCCGCGTTCACAGAAAATTATTGACAGTCTATATAGTGCTTATAGAAATGATGAATTTAAATTGATAGATAAAAAGACCGGTAGAAATGAAATTTACCAATTGGGCTTTAAGCTTGGCAAACGTTTGGGATTGGACAAAATCAATTGTGTGGA
The DNA here is from genome assembly GCA_040218795.1 of Cytophagales bacterium. GTDB lineage: Bacteria > Bacteroidota > Bacteroidia > Cytophagales > CCMP332 > CCMP332. Next base: position 175,199 of record JAVJQT010000005.1, read on the forward strand.
TGCGGATGGAATTTGGCTTGGTTATTATGTGGATCTTATTGCAGACAGTCTGAATCTGGATTTTTACAATAAAATGGAAGAAGAGTTTGAACAAAGCCATAAAGAAGAAAGTGAAAAAAATAAAAAACTGAGCATTTCTGAAAAACTGATTTACTTTAATCAAAGGGAGAACATTTTAAAAAATCACGATTATTATAATCGCTTTGCAGTGCGGGTGCAGGATAAGGAACAGTCACTATTCCAGACTCAGGAACGTATTGATACCATCGATGGCAACATTTACTATTTGCGTTCTTTTGACTTTGAAAACATCGGAGTTGATCTGGTTGCAGAATGGTATAAAAGAAATCTAAAAATCTACCGTAATATTTTAGAACTGAGCCAAAATCAGGATCGCATCCTCGTTATTTTTGGACAGGGTCATATGCACTACCTAAATCAAATGATCGAAGACCATCCGGAGATGGAATTGGTCGACCCCCTTGACTACTTAAAATAATAATTGCACTTTAAGCCCTTCAGGAATAAATTATTCCTGAAAAATGTCTTCAATGAGCATTCCAAATAATCTTGCCATTTTAAATGCCAGCGGCAAACTCGGATCAAACTTCCCCTTTTCAATGGCATTCACTGTTTGTCTGGAAACATTAAGTGCATCGGCAAGATCGGCCTGCGTCATATCTCTTTCAGCGCGAAGTACTTTTAATCTGTTTTTCATTTGTACCTTCTACTGCCTGCAATTACAGCTATCAAATAGGTGATACTAATCATTACAACAACAACAGCGATATCGGCATCATGACTGATCAGATCGATTTTATCGGTCAGTGCATAGCTCAGACCCCCGACAACCGCCACGCCCAAAGCCCAGGCCATTGCTTCCATATGGATTTTTCTTTGCAATTCATCAAGGCCATTGAGATAGCGCATATTGGCCAATAACATTCCAACGCCTGTGAGGGTGCACACTATAACCCCAAGGATTGAAAGCACATTTGAATCCCAAATTAATATAGGGCCAAATGTTGCAATTGCTGTTGTAATACACCATGAAAAAGTCCAAATGGCCAGATTAACGGTGTTTTTGTGATTTTTAGATTTAAATTCTGAAGTAGACATATTGTAAATTGAGTTATACTATTTGTAAAGTTTATTTTACACAAACTTATAAAATAATTCGAAAAGTAAAGCATACTTTACAAAAAACTTTTAATTTCTTTTAATGTTCCTGATGAATGCATGGTCTATAGCTTAAGGATAAATTTAAATTCCTGAAAGGAAAGGAACCTTTAAGACAGGAAAGGAGAATGTCTGAGATAGAAAATTGAAAGTGTAAAAAATACACTTCTTTCTGAATTTTATGAGATATAGTTTAGATATTTATAGTTTCAATGAGACTTAAACTTTTATATACCAGCTTTCTTTTAATGAGCACCTTTTACGCTTCAGCGCAAATTTGCAATGGCAATAAAGGGGTCAATATATTTACAGAGGGCGATTTTGGTTCGGGTTCCAACAACATTTACCAATTCAATCCCGGGATAGCACCAGGCTATCAATACGTATTCAATCCACCCGTAAATGATGGACAATATTGTCTCACCAACAGCCTTGTGCCATGGACACAAATCAATGGTTGGGGTTGGGTACGGATTCAGGACGACAGTCCCGACCCGGAAGGATACATGCTTCTCGTGAATGCGAGCTACGATACAGGTTTGTTTTATCAGGAGCTGGTTACGGACCTTTGTGAAAACAGCCTTTTTGAATTTACCGCGCGTATTTTTAATGTAGTTCAGGCCGGATCGAACAAGATCAAACCCAATGTTTCCTTTCTTATCGATGGCGTGGCGGTTTACAGCACCGGCGACATCCCTGAAAATGAGCAGTGGAACACCTATGGCTTTACATTCACTACGGCACCCGGACAGACCCAGGTTACCCTGGCGCTTAGAAATAATGCACCCGGAGGCATTGGGAATGATCTTGCCATCGACAATATAAAATTCAGGGCTTGTGGTCCGCGAGCTGAAATTTTACCTCTGCAAACAGCTTTTGCCTGTGAAGATTCATCAGATGTTATTTTGGATGCGACGATTAGCGGAAATCAATACAATACGCCCAAATACCAATGGCAGCGTAGTTTGGATGAGGGCGCAAGTTGGCAAAATTTACCCGGCGATACCTTCCCCACTTATACACATACCGACAAATCCGGTGGCGCCTATTATTACAGATATTTTTTAGCCAATTCCCTGGCCAATTTGAATAACAGCAAGTGCAGAATTGTATCGAATCGAAAAATAGTACGGGTGACACCAAAATTCACCACGGTGCGCGACACCATTTGCGATGGCCTTAGTCGAACATTTGGTTTAAATGAATTCAGTATAAGCGGACAATATACCGACAGTCTGATCACCTTTTTTGGCTGCGACAGCATCGTTACACTCGATCTCAAAGTGGTACCCGATGAAGGTATAAAAACCAATGTCGAAGTAATAAATCCCAAATGCCTCGGAAGTGCCGATGGCGAAATTTATTTTAATTCATTTATTGACGGTACAGCTCCGTTTAGGGTAACAGTCAACGGAAATGTGATCCCGGATTCATTTTTAACAGATCTTTCACCCGGATTGTATTCTGTAAATATTAGCGATCGATACGGTTGCAGTGCGGATACAAGTTTTATCATAGAGGACCCTGATCAATTTCAATTGGATATTGGCCCTGATCTGAGCATCGATTTAGGCGATTCGGTAGAGATTCAAACTACCAGTAATTATCCAATAGAAAAATACAATTGGAGCCCTTTAATATACAGCAATTGTTCACGCGATTGCGAGTCGATAAAAATATTGCCCAATAAAAATTTAACATTTATTCTCAACGCCATTTCAGGCAATGATTGTCGGGCGGGTGATTCAGTATTTATTGAAGTCAATGAAAAGCGGGCGATATTCATTCCCGATGTTTTTACACCGAATGGCGATGGTTATAACGATCTCTTTTCATTGCAAGGCGAATTCCCTAATGTGCAGGAAGTTGTGGAATTTAAAATATTTGACCGATGGGGAAATACTGTTTATTCAAAAACAAATCTTGACATAAAAAACACCGAAATAGCCTGGAATGGGGAGTATCAAGGGGAGAATGTTTCACCGGGCGTTTACTATTATGAATACAAAGTCAGATTTCTCGACGATGAGATATTAATTTATACAGGATATCTGCATCTTTTTCGTTAAGTCTGCGTTAATGATTAATAAGAGATTTTAAAAAAACTTATCAATTGATTATTGAAGATTAATTGAAATAAACCGAGCTTTGCATAGCAACTATGAACACAACTTACCCATTTTATTTTAAAGAGTTATCCGATAAAAATGAAACAATCATTTCTCTTGAAGATGGATATATAAAGGTCATTTCAGTTGGTGTAAAAAACGAGCATTTTTCTCAAAACTTATGGCGCAATATCATAGAAGCCTGTGAAGAATGTGAGTGTTATAAAATTCTCGGAGTCACATTGACTACCAATGCCGATACAAATCAAAATTTAATTACCTATCCCCGCTTTCTTGATCAAATTGGCTTTAATGATCAGTTAAAAGTAGCCTGGATTGAAAAAAATCCCGATTTCGATATCAGTTCTGAATTTTCTAAAACTGTTTTTCAAAACAGAAGTCTTCCGGGTCGCTTTTTTGAAAAAGAAGAAGATGCCAGGGAATGGCTGATGGAAAACTAAAAATCAATTTTATAAAGTATTATATTAGGGTATGTGCTATAGTGTAAAATACCTTAAAGACAAATTGCATAAATATGCGAAGCATCACGATATAAATGATTCGCAAATCCCTCAATTATTCGATCAGCATTATACCGGTGGATTTGCACATCCTGACCTGGCTGTTTTACCCGACAGCGATCCAAAAACATTTCACACGTTCAATTGGGGTCTTATCCCATTTTGGGTAAAGGATATAAAAACAGCTACTAAACTCTCAAATCAGACCCTGAACGCTCGTTCTGAAACTATGTTTGAGAAACCCTCTTTTAGAAACTCAGCAATGAAAAGACGCTGCTTAATTGTAGTGGATGGCTTTTATGAATACTATCATCTCGATAAACAAAAAATACCCTATTATATTTTTAAAAGAGATGAGCAAGCCATGCTTATGGCAGGCCTATGGGAAAAGTGGGAATTGCCTCAGGAGAAAATAAAAAGATACACAGTTTCAATTGTAACAACTTCGGCCAATAAATCATTGAGTAAAATTCACAATAACCCTACGGCTGTAAAACGTTCGGGTGCGAGAATGCCGGTAATTATACCGGAGGAATTAACTTCAGATTGGTTAAAACATGAAGAAGAACCAACAATTGAAAAGGAAAAAATACTGGATCTTTGCCAGCCCTATCCTGATGATCTAATCGATTATTATACCGTAGCCCATTCTTTGGGAAAATCAGGCGTAGGCAATTCACCGGAAGCCTGGAAAAAACACGATTACAATCTTATAGGCTTACCTTAAAATTAGTCTATTTACCCGATTTCATTTCTTTAAGCAAGTCGATTTTCTTAAAATTTGAAGGTACTTCAAAAGCCTCGGTAGGAATTTCTTTTTGGGATATCTTTTCCAGTATTTCTTCGGAGCGTTTAAACTCTTCATTATAGGCAATGCTTTTGACCGGAATGCCCTCTTCAATTGATGGATAAGAAGATGAAAGAGAGGTATTATAATTTTCACCTGATATCGTATTCATCATTTTGCCCATGTTTTCTCTCATAAATTCCATCATTTTTGTATACACATTGAAATAAGAGTCTTGCACTTCAAATTGATCGATTGAAGCTATAAACACTTCTTCTATTTTTTGGTCATTGGCAGTGCCAACATATTTATCCGTTGAATAGGGGCCAATTTTCACCTTTTCTTCTGTCAATTCATATTCCACTTTCGGGATTTCTTTTGAAAACATACCCGCCATTCTTTCCTGAAGCATTGCTCTTTGCGCTTCGGGCATTTGGGCCATTTGCTGTTCCATCATTTTTCTTGAGGCTTCCATCTGAGCATTCATCTCTTCCATTTCAACCTGAGAAATTTCCGAATATTTTTCTTTATCCCTCATCACCATGGTAATGATCTGTTCATCTGAATCGTAAATCATAATGGGCTCATTCATATCATCGGAAGATATTTTCATTTTGGTTTCTGATATCCAAATAACCGATTTCTTTTCTGCCTTTATAGTTTCACCATTATTGGAAAACTGCTTATGGGCCATTATTATTTCCACTCCGTTTTGCGCAAAACTTCCAAGAGAAAGTAAAACACATAAAATGCTAATAACTGTTTTCATGCTAATTTAATTTTAAGAACCCGGCAGGATCATACCCGCACCTACGGTTTCATTCGTAAACTCATCAATCATTATTATACTACCTGTACCTCTGTTTCTATTATAAGGATCGTGCATCAGCGGTTTTGTGGTGCGAATCAAAATTCTGCCAATGTCATTTAAACCAATTTCCTTATCGTCCTGGTAGCGATGAAGTGTGTTGATATTCATTTTGTACTTCACTTCTTTGATAATGCACCTCATATCATTGGTCGTGTGCTTTATGGCATACTTACCACCAACAGCCAATTTTTTTTGATTTAACCAGCAAATCATCAATTCGATGTCCTGCCCTACTTTGGGCTGATTATTTGGTTTTGCAATCAGATCGCCCCTTGAGATATCTATTTCATCTTCAAGTGTAAGGGTAACCGCCATAGGGGGATGCGCTTCATCCAATTCTCCATCAAATGAATCGATGGCCTTTACCTTTGTAGTAAATCCGGATGGCAAAACAATCACTTCATCTCCTTTTTTGATAACCCCTCCTTCAACTCTACCGGCATAGCCTCTGAAGTCATGCCATTTATCGCTCATTGGCCGGATAACATATTGCACCGGAAATCTGGTGTCAATAAAATTATAGTCAGAATTAATCTGGATATTTTCTAAGGTATAAAGCAATGTGGCGCCTTGATACCAATCCATGTTTTTGGATTTATCCACTACATTATCACCATGCAATGCAGAAATCGGAATGTATCGCACATCATTGATATCCAATTTTGAGCTAAATTCGGTGAAGTCATGCTTGATCTTTTCAAAGACCTCTTCTTTGTATTCGACCAAATCCATTTTGTTAACACACACGATGATGTGTTTGATCTGCAAAAGCGAAGCTATAAAAGCATGTCGACAAGTTTGCTCAATCACTCCTTTACGGGCATCTACAAGTATAATAGCCAGATTGGCTGTGGATGCTCCCGTCACCATATTTCTTGTGTATTGAATATGGCCCGGTGTATCGGCAATTATAAATTTTCGTTTTGGCGTTGCAAAATAGCGGTAGGCAACATCTATGGTAATTCCCTGTTCTCTTTCTGCTTTTAGTCCATCGGTAAGCAATGCGAGATTCACATTTTCATCTCCCCTCCTTTTCGAAGACTGTTCTATCGCTTCCATTTGATCCTCAAATATGGATTTTGAATCGAACATTAGTCTCCCGATCAATGTACTTTTGCCATCATCCACACTTCCTGCTGTAGTAAAGCGCAGAAGATCCATGTTGAGATAATTTTCAGTTATTTCTTTTACGTCGCTATTCGCCATTTTTAAAAGTATCCTTGTATTTTTCGTTCTTCCATTGCCGCTTCGGATCGCTTATCATCTGCTCTTCCGCCGCGTTCTGTAATTCTTGCAGATGCCACTTCCTGAATAATGTCTTGCACATCCGCAGCTTTTGATTCTACTGCTCCCGTACAGGTCATATCACCCAGTGTTCTGTATCTTATTATTTTTTCTTCATAGGTTTCGCCCTTCATCAATGTGATGAAATCAGACTTAGCCAAAAGCATATTGTCCCTTTCTACTACTTCTCTTTTATGAGAGAAATAAATGCTCGGTAGATCTATTTTTTCCTGTGCGATATATTGCCACACGTCCATTTCTGTCCAATTGGAAATAGGAAATACGCGAAAATGCTCACCTACATGTTTTCTTCCGTTGAAAAGATTCCAAAGTTCAGGTCTTTGATTTTTGGGATCCCATTGGCCAAAATCATCCCTGTGTGAAAAAAAACGTTCTTTGGCTCTTGCTTTTTCTTCATCTCTTCTGGCTCCACCAAATGCGGCATCAAATTTTAATTCTTCTATTGAATCCAAAAGTGTGATCGATTGGATGGCATTCCTACTTGGGTTTGGCCCTTTTTCTTCCTGAGCTTTTCCTTTATCAATGGAATCCTGAACATAACGCACAATAAGTTCGGCCCCTACTTCCTTTGCCATACTATCTCTGTATTCTATGGCCTCAGGAAAATTGTGTCCTGTATCAATATGCATTAAAGGAAATGGGATTTTAGCTGGCCAAAATGCTTTTTGAGCAAGACGAACCAGACAAATAGAGTCTTTTCCTCCTGAAAATAATAATACGGGTTTTTCAAATTGGGCCGCCACCTCTCTGAAAATAAAAATGGCTTCGGCTTCCAGTTGTTCTAAGTGTGTTAATGTATATGAACTCATAATTTACTTAGTGACTATCTTAATTACTTCATTGAAAAGCAGCTGCTCGCTGTCTTCAAGACTGTGAATATCTGTCTTTATTTCTATGGCCGGATCTTTTGGTTCATCAAATGGTGCATCCAGGCCTGTAAAATTCTTAATTTCACCATTCATGGCCTTTTTATAAAGCCCTTTAACATCGCGTTCCGCACAAACATCAAAAGGACAGTTAATAAAAACTTCGTAAAAGTTTTCAGTTCCAATAATTTCTCGAGCCATTTCACGAATTTTATAAGTAGGACTTATAAGTGAACAAATCGTTATGATCCCACAGTTCATAAAAAGTTTAGAAACTTCCGCAGCCCTACGGATATTTTCGATCCGGTCTTCCTCGCTAAAACCAAGATTGTTGTTTACCCCTGTTCTCAAATTATCGCCATCCAACAGTTTGGTAGTAAATCCTTTTTCAAATAAGGCATTCTCCAAACCTCTGGCCAGAGTACTTTTGCCCGAGCCGGATAATCCGGTCATCCAAAAGACCACCGCTTTCTGATTAAGGAGTGACTCTTTATCCTTCTTTTTTAAGATCTTATCAAAAATAGGGTGAATGTTCTCTGCCATGCTTCAATTCGAAGCTGCAAAATTAGGGAATTTATTTGATCTTGGCTTTAGAATCCAAGACATAAAAAACTCCCGTTGAGAAGCTCTTCCTTATTGTACCTGAATTTATCTTTAGCGCTCTGTCCATGGTACATTCTTCCGCCGGCGGCGAGCAAAATGGCCTGCCCCGCAGCTGTGTCCCATTCCATGGTTGGGCCGTGCCGGTAATAAATATCTGCTTTACCTTCAGCAACCATACAAAACTTAAGTGAACTACCCTTGGAAATAGTACCAACCACATTGTACCTGCTCAAAACTTCCTCTTCCTCATCGGATGCATGCGATTTGCTACGTACGGCTATCCTTTTATCCGATCTCTTATTGACCTCTAATTTCTCGAGTTTATCACCAACCTTTTTAAAAGCGCCATCCATTGAGGCACCGAAATATAATGTTTCTCTCACAGGAACATAAATAACACCAAATACCGGTTCGCGATTGTGAATAAGCGCAATGTTTACAGTGAATTCTCCATTCCTCTTTATAAATTCCTTGGTCCCGTCAAGCGGATCAACCAGCCAATAGGTTTCCCAGCCCTTGCGTTTTACATAATCCCCCGGATCGGATTCTTCTGACATAATTGGGTATTCAAAATTACCTTGAAGCTCTCTCATTATAACTTCATGACTGGCTTTGTCGGCCAGGGTCAGCGGGGATTTATCCGACTTTATATCCACTTCAGAAGAAAGTTCCGGGTTATTATATATGTCTAAAATGGCTTTGCCCGCCTTGACTGCAATCTTTATTACTTTTTCTGAATTGAAATTTAATGTCATGCTAATTGGTTTCAAATGTAAATTTTATTTCCTCAAAATCGGGAATTGCTTCACCCTCATTATCAGTTAGATGCTTGTATAAGTCTTTAATTTTTTGTGTGATTATTCCCGATTGAAATACCCGTCCATCGATTTTCTTTACCGCTGTGATCTCTCCCATGGTTCCTGTAATAAAAACCTCATTTGCAGTGTACAATTCAGATAAGCTTATTCTCGCTTCACGGATATCCAAATTCTGTATTCCCGAAAATGCCAAAACCGTATTTCTTGTTATGCCCGGCAAACAGGCATCCGCAAAGGGCGTTTTCACTATACCATTTTTTACAATAAAAATATTTGTGGCATTGGTCTCAGCGACAAAGCCATCAATATCGAGCATTACAGCATCATCCACACCTGCTAAATTGGCCTCAATTTTTGCCATAATATTATTCAGTAAATTATTATGGTGAATTTTTGAATCAAGACATTGCGGCGTATTTCTTCTAATTGTAGAACTGATCAATTCAACACCCGCTTCCTTAAATACAGGTGGTTTCCATTCGGCGATTACAATTAAAGTGCATCCGTATTGGTTCCAGTGCGGACTCATTCCCGACGTGACTTTTTTTCCTCTTGAAAGCGTAAGCCGGATGTGGGTATTATTGCGCATGCCATTGGCTTTCAAAGTTTCAAACACTGCCTCTTTAATAGATGTACTCGAAGGAATGTTTTCAAAATGCAATGCCTTGGCCGAATCCATCATTCTGTCGAGGTGTTTTTGAAAATTGAGGATTTTGCCATTATAAACTCTCAGGCCTTCCCAAACACCATCTCCGCCTTGTACCAAACTATCAAAGACAGATATTTTTGCCTCCTCACGAGGGTATAGCTTTCCATCAATATAGATTAGAATGTTTTCATTCTGTTTGTATGGTATTTTAGCTGCTGCTTTCATTTAATCTTTAGCGAACGATCCTGCAATATTTCATAAATAATCTCAGATTCTTTTAGTAAAGGCATTAATCTTTTGGGAATTTCAACTTCTTTCCTGGAATTAGGCATAAACCCTTCGCTTTGATGTAAGCTTGTATACCAGTATTTCGACCAAACGCCATCTTCCCTGATCCCACCTTTGCTCCATTTCAACATGGAGGATGAAAAAGGGATTCCGGCAAAATCACATATGGATTTTAAACCTTTAGCGGGATTTTGAAGTATATCCCTTGAATCAATTAAGAAAACCTCTCGCCCTTTTTCTTTTAAGTAATCCGTCATTTTTAGTAAGTCCGTATAACCTAAATCCGATATGTCAGGATGACTTATTTCTTTGATATAGCTCGCAATTACAAATTTCGGCTCTCTTATTAAAAACACATTGCACAATTTATCGAGAATATTGAGCGGCAAATCAAGCACATGATGACACATGTTTTTGAAGAATACAATTTCTGTCTGAAATTGCTTTTCGCGGAGCGTAAAAATTACTTCATCGCGATTGCTGCTCATAGACCTAAGCGTCTCTTCTCTTCCGGGATGATCGATTCCGGTTACTTTGAGATAAAAAGCATACAAAGGTTCATCGACTACAGTGGTATCATTTCGTTGTGCAAATGCATACATCATTGCGGTCGAAATGTTTCTGGGACCCGACCAAAGACTAATTCTTTTCATTTTCAGCGCAGAAATTTAATTCAAAATCCATCTATTTCTCAAAATGTATTACGTGCAAAATTGCCCAATTTGAATAAATCAAAAATGTGTAAAATAATTGCATTTTATATATATACCTGTATATCAGTATATTAAACAAATAAAATCGTATAATTTGAGCTGTATTTTCTTACATCAAATTGTATTTTCAAAAGATTTGAAAATTGTATTCTTAGCCGGGGATTAATTATCTTCAATAACGTAAACTAAATTTTCGGAAAGGATGAAAAACTACAAGCACAAAAAAGCCCTTTTCTTTCTATCGCTATTCTTTATCGCCTGGGTAAGTCTTACCGTTTGGCTAAATGTTGAGCATAAAAAAGAAATCAGTATAATTTCAAAGAGCAATGACCTTGCATTAAAGGTGACTCATACAAGTGACATTTTAATCAGTTCATATGTGACGGACTATCCTGAAATTCACGAAAAGGCAATGAAAAAATATTCCAGCCAGATTGCAGAATTAAAATTAATGAGAGAAGAATTGGAAAGCTTATGGCCCAAGACTCCTTCAACCTTGTTAAGTGCAATCGATGAAGCGCAAAGTTCATTCGATGATTTGCAGTCCAATACGGACTCCTATGTATTGCATGAAAAATTCTCCAATTCAAATGTTTTTTTTAAAAACATGGCTTATCACGAATACAGTCTTGCAAGACGTGATATGCTTCACAAGAATTTACCTTTGTTTTTGATTCTTTCACTTATCCTATTATTGGGTGTAAGGTATTTGCAGAGTACGGATATGACCTGGATACTAAAAGGTACGAAACAGGTATCCCGAAGTTTTACTTCCTTGTAAAAATTCTTTGTTAAATGTCATGAAGACATTAGATTTGATCAAAATTGCTGATTATGACAATGATATTAATTATAGCCGTGCTGTTTGTGATCGTGTTGATCTCTCCTTTTATTTTTCCAAATAAACTCGTGAGTGATCACAAAGAAGATTTAGACGGTGTAGACTCTTAAAAATTAAGTAGTTTGTGAATTTCATCCGGAAGCTGTTTCGGAAATTCAGGATTTTCTCTTTTTAGTCGAAAGAGTAATTCGGGATCCGATCTTAGCTCACATTGCAAGGGGACATAAAAGTCCCCATTTTTTTTGTAATCACTCCATTCCATTTGCTCCAGTTTTTGTTGAGGAAGATTGATGTAGTGAATTTTCTTAATAACCAGCCTTTCTTTATCTATCCAAATCTGGGGAGTATTGGCATCCCTTCTGTAAGCACCGATTACCCACATGGACCGGCCAAGACGAATGGCTTCATCGATGATCTCAGTATCAATTCCCAACTGCTTTAAAATACCAATGCTCTTTTCCGGATCCTGTTTGTGAATTCCGAAAAGCAGAAAGTTTTCAATGTCTATTCGCTTTGTTTCAAATACTCTTTCTGATTTTAGAATAAGCACCTGGCTATCCTGAATATGGACTTTTGCATTAATCCCGCTTGGCAAATCGTATTCGAGAATCTGCGACTCTCCACAAATAAAGGTCTGTTTACCCTTTTCCGGCCCCTTATTATTTGTGAAATAATCAATGCTCATTTCAGCTCTAAAATATATGGGCACCCTGGATTCATTGACACCTTTCAGATACTGTATCAATGCCAGGGCATTGGGGAAATCCTGTGCATGGATTTTTTGACCTGTCTGAAAAATGCAAGCAATGATTACAAATAATATAAATCTCAAGGCCATCCTCATAATATTCTTGGCTGCTATGCAAATAAACGTCAAAGTGATTGAAAGGAATATAAACTAAAAATGATTATTCATGATCAATTCATAATTTTGCGGTCAACAGATATGAAAATAGAACAACAACTTGAAAAGCGAAGAACCTTCGCGATCATTAGTCACCCCGATGCAGGAAAAACCACACTTACTGAAAAATTTCTCCTTTTTGGAGGTGCAATTCAGGTTGCCGGGGCGGTAAAATCCAATAAAATTAAAAAATCGGCAACAAGTGACTTTATGGAAATAGAGCGTCAGAGAGGAATTTCTGTGGCAACTTCCGTCATGTCTTTTGAATACAAAAACACCCTGGTTAATATTCTGGATACACCGGGTCACAAAGATTTCGCGGAAGACACTTTTCGAACGCTTACTGCGGTAGACAGTGTTATCCTGGTCATTGATTGTGTAAAAGGTGTTGAGGAACAAACAGAAAGACTCATGGAGGTTTGTCGCATGAGAAAGACACCGGTTATCATTTTCATAAATAAAATGGATCGCGAAGGCAAGGACCCATTCTCCTTGCTCGATGAATTGGAAGAAAAGCTGGATATCAATGTACGTCCTCTCTCCTGGCCCATCAATATGGGCAAAAGCTTTAAAGGTGTTTATAATCTATTTGATAAAAACCTGAATCTTTTTAACGTCAATAAAACCAAAGTTGAAAAAGATGTCATATCAGTTCCGGATCTTAGCGATAAACTTTTGGACTCTGCCGTTGGCGATGATGATGCCAATCAGCTCAGAGAAGATGTAGAGTTAATTAATGGTGTCTATGATGCTTTCAATGACCAGCCCTATCTGGACGCAGAAATGGCACCTGTATTTTTTGGAAGTGCTTTAAACAATTTTGGTGTAAAGGAACTTCTGGAAACGTTTATCAGGATCGCTCCAAAACCACAATCCAGGCCTGCCACTGAAAAAACGGTTTCACCTCTTGATGCAAAATTTTCAGGTTTTGTTTTCAAAATACATGCGAATCTGGATCCAAAACACAGAGATAGAATAGCTTTTTTGCGCATTTGCAGTGGTAAATTTGAACGCAATAAATTCTATCATCACGTTCGTCTGGATAAGAATTTTAGATTTTCCAACCCGACGAGTTTTATGGCACAATCGAAAAATATTATCGATGAAGCTTTTCCAGGCGATGTGGTAGGACTGTACGATACGGGCAATTTCAAAATCGGTGATACACTGACAGAGGGTGATAAATTCTTTTTTAAAGGCATACCGAGTTTTTCACCTGAAATATTTCGGGAATTGATCAATAAGGATCCAATGAAATCGAAACAACTCGAAAAAGGAATTCGTCAGCTGACCGATGAGGGAGTGGCACAGCTTTTCATTCAGCAACCGGGAAGTAAAAAAGTGATTGGGACAGTAGGTGCACTTCAGTTTGATGTAATACAGTACAGATTGCTTCATGAATACGGTGCATCATGCGATTTGATGCCCCTCAATTTTCACAAAGCCTGTTGGGTAACTTCGGAAAATGAAAACAAGCTCACGGAATTTAAACGGCTTAAGAGTCAGTTCATTTATGAAGACAAAGATGGAAATACTGTATTTATGGCGGAGTCGGCATGGGTTTTGAGGGTATCTCAGGAAAATTTTCCAGATTTAAATTTCCACTTTACCTCCGAGTTTCAAAAGGCAGAAGCCCTGGTCTAAAAAGGAATAAAAACCTGAAAACTGGAACCGCTAATTGAACTTGATTTTAAACGGATCACCCCGTCTAATTTTTCAACGGTTTCTTTTACGATATAGAGCCCAAGTCCCGAACCATTTTTGGTATCATTTGCCCTGAAAAACATATCAAATATTTTTTCCTGATATTGTTCCGGTATTCCCGGGCCATTATCCTGAACGGTCATTTTTAAACATTCATCATCCCTTTCAATCTTCACCTGAATTTTTGCATTGTCTCTTGAATAATTTTGATATCGAATGGCATTGCTCAATAGATTGGATAAAATGATACTCATTCTTTTTTCATCGCCCTTGAAAGGCCGATCTAATTCATTAATATATTCAAAGGATATTTTTTCAGAATCAGAAATGTATTGATGGTTCTGCCAGACCTCGTGAACGAATGAATCAAAATTTATTTCTTTTTTCTCAACTACCGTTCTGGCGTTTCTGCTGAAATCGATAATGTCTTTAATAAAATCATCCAGCTTAAAAACACTGGTTTCCATCATTTCCAGATATTTTGATATTTCTATTTCTCCGGATTCCACTTTTGAGATTTTGATGAGACCTAATAGAGACATCAATGGAGCCCTCAAATCGTGGGTGACGCTATACACAAATTTGTCCATCTCCTCGTTTATCTTTTTGAGCTCTTTATTGTTTTGCTTTAAAAGTTTTTATGTCTCTTTCTGGCTGCTTATATCTGTTATTACACCATCTATGTATTTTTTACCCTCCTCATTAATATAAAGAGAGCAATTCATTAAGCCCCAAAATCTGGAATTGTCCTTTCTTTTAAAATAAATTTCCTTTCCCAGGATTTTCCCTTTTTCATTGATTTCACTGATTATTTCTTCTCTCGTATTTTCATCGGCGTAGAATATAGCCGGGTTAATAAACTCAATTTCAGAAAAGTCATTATAACCGAATTTTTTTACAAAGGCATCATTACTGAATATTAATCCTTCTTCCAAAGAACTTCGGTAAATGCATTCATTCAAATTGGAAGACAATGCGGAAAGTAATTCCTGATTGGCCTGATATTCCAATTCCATTTTTTTTGCATCGTGAATGTTTTCAAGGGTCAGAATAAAAAAAAGCGTTTTTCCATTTTGATCGTGAACATAAGAGCTGCTTAATCTACACCAACGCCATTCTCCGGATTCGGTCAACAATAAAATTTCCTCATTGCTGATTTTGGATGACCTTTGAAAACTTTCAATGACCTTATCGGCAGTTCTTTTATCAAATAATTTATAGGCCAGCTCATTCAAACTCATGCCGTGCACCTTCGCCCTTGAATAACCTGTAAAGCTTGTGAAAGCATGATTAATGTTAAAAATATTGGATTGCAAGTCGATCAGGGAGGAACCCATCAGAGAATCATCAAATATTGCCTTAAAATGTTGATATTCTGAAGCATTTACAGCCTCTTCACCTATTCTGCTTTCCTCGATAAGCGTATAGACATATTTGAATTGGCCAATTTGAATAACTTCAGCACGAACAGTAGCGTCCTGCAAACGCGAGGCGTGATTTTTTAATTTGATATTGTGGTAGGTTGCAAAACCCTTTGTAAAAAGATTATTTTGTTCACTCCCATAGTCCTTTGGAAAATCATTTTGGTACATCACAGAAAAATGAGCGCCCAATACTTCACCTTCAGCCATATTTACCAGGCTCAGGGCTGCATGGTTGATGAATACTATATTTCCTGATTTAGCATCCAAAAGGACGATAGGATCCCGGGATCGTTCTAAAAACTCAGAGATCCATTTTTCTCTATTCCAATTTTTTGCAAAATTTTCTTCAGCCTTCATTTACTATATTAGGATAAAAGCTTTGTTTTTTTCTGATATTTTATCAAGCTGTTATTATTTATACTTTTTGAATTAATATGGTAAATATTCACAAGAGAGTTTGCTGAACGCTTAAGAATAAAAAAATGGGTTTTTGAATTTCTATGGGATATAGCTTTTTATTCAGGAATACCCAAAAGTCATGTTTTTTATCAAAAACAGACATACTAATAGTTCTTCTATTCAAGATAATTTGATTTGAAAATTTGATTTGAACGTCTAAAATAAAATCTCTTCTACACCTTAATTTAAAAAGTTAATTCCGGAAATTAGCCTTCATGTAATATTAAAGCTCAATTTTCACTATTTCATTCTGATGCAGATAACTCTTGACTATCAAGTGATTATCGTAATTTTGACTTGAATTGATTAAATAAGACTTAATCATTTTTTCCTTTTCCAGTTTTACATTTTTGGGAGCAAATCCATAGCCTTGAAATTTTTTCTCTTTGATAAAAACAAATCCAATTTCAGACTCATCCCTCCCATCTAACTGAATAAAATACTCACCTGAATCAAACAGTAATTCATTCAACATTTCCATAAAAATGGCATTGTATTCATTTACCTCGGGAGCGGCAATACAGGCACCGAGACAATCCCCATTTAAATAGCGCAAACACTGATCGGTATTCCGGGTATTTTTCTCCATATAACATATACCAAAATTGGCTTCCATTCTGGAAATGAAATTACGAGCCTGTTTGCTGCCATTAAAGGTTAAAATAGCCTCAGAATGATTTAATGCTTTTTTAATAGTGAAATTTAAATAGCCTCTGGTATCATAATGGGTATAAATACCGAATTTAAATCCATCGCGCTTTAACACACGGTTATAGAATGGTTTATGACTTTTGATCATATCTGATTCGAGCAATTGAGCAATTAAATCACTACCGGTCAGGTGGAATTTAATGTCGGCAATTTTATTTTTCATTTCCAGTGATTTTGCACTTTTATCATTGTTCAAATGAGAAATGATTCGCTGATGAATATTGACGCTCTTTCCGATATAAATGATAATTTCATCCTCGTCGAGAAAAGTATAAACGCCGGGGGTCTGCGGCAATTGATCGATGCTTGATTTATTCAAATGAGGATGCATATTGGTTAATGCATCATTGGTTCGAATCGATTTGTTGAATAAATTCCAATTGTCTTTCTTGATAAGAATCTCAAGCAATTTAGTTGTGGCCATTGCGTCGCCCATGGCGCGATGTCTGGCTTTATTTTCGATATTAAAATGCATGGCTAGCTTTCCAAGGCTATAGGATTCCAAACCCGGATATACCTGTCTGGCATATTTTACCGTGCAAAGCTTTTTTCGGGTATAATTAAATCCCAGATCACTGAATGCCTTTTTGATAAAGCCAAAATCAAAATTCACATTATGTGCAACAAAAATTTTGTCTTCTGTGATCTGAACTATTTCTTTTGCAATCTCAAAAAACTTTGGAGCGTTTTTTACCATGTCATTGCTTATCCCTGTTAAACGGGTAATGTGCATAGGAATCAGCATTTCAGGGTTTATTAGCGATTGGAAAGTATCCAGTATTTTATCGCCATCGTAAATTACAATGGCTATTTCTATGATTTTTTCATAGCGATAACTTCCACCCGTAGTCTCTATATCTATTATGGCAAACATATTGGAACTTGAAAATAAAATTTATTTCACGGTAGAAGCGAATAATTTGTACTTTAACATCAAAGCAAAATATTAATGGGCAGAATAATTTTAATTGCAAACAGACTTCCGGTAACCATCCATGAAAAAAAGGGAGAGTTGAAATTTACTCCAAGCTCAGGTGGATTGGCTACAGGACTTAAATCGCTTGAAGGTTCATATGAAAAAGTCTGGATCGGTTGGCCCGGTATGATGAGTCCAAACGAAGAGCAAAATGAAATTATAGACCAAGAATTGCTTAAACTAAATATGCATGCCATACATGTTGAACCTCAGGTGTTTAACGATTATTATTATGGCTATAGCAATGAAACTATCTGGCCACTATTCCACTATTTTTCTCAATATGTAATTAACAATGAAAACTACTGGAATGCCTATAAAAAAGTAAACCAGATTTTTGCTGAAAAAGTGATTAGCATAGCCAAACCCGATGATATCATTTGGGTGCATGATTATCATTTAATGCTTTTGCCAAAATTATTGAGGGATCATTTCAAGATTTCCAAAATCGGTTTCTTCCTCCATATCCCTTTTCCTTCCTATGAATTGTTTCGGACCCTGCCGCACAGGGAAGAGCTTCTCGATGGAATTCTAGGTTCGGACCTGATCGGCTTTCATACTTATGATTATATTCGTCATTTTAATAGCTCTATAAGCCGTATTCTAGGCTACGGACAACATCACCTTGGGAGATTTAATCTGGCCAATCGCGTAGTGGACATTGAAAGTTTTCCAATGGGAATAAATTTTGAAAAGTATTCTCAGGCGGTGGATGAGCCAAAAGTGCAGCAAGAAATTAAAAATCTCAAAAAGGTATTTGGTAAGGAAAAGACAATTCTTTCCATCGACCGTCTGGATTATTCCAAGGGCGTGCCTCAGCGATTAAAAGCCTTTGAAGTTTTCCTTGAAAGATTTAGTCAATACCGTGGAAAGGTAAGTTTGCAAATGGTATTGGTTCCTTCGAGAAGCGAAGTGGACAGCTATAGAAATCTCAAAGATGAAATAGATGGAATCGTTGGAAGAATAAACGGAAGGTTCGGAACGCTAAGCTGGACCCCTATTCATTATTATTATCGCTCCATTCCTTTTGAAACTCTGATTGCACTTTACCATTTATCGCCTATTGCACTCATCACTCCATTTAGAGATGGGATGAATTTGGTCAGCAAGGAATACATTGCCACAAAACCGGATGGCAAAGGAGTTCTGATCCTTTCGGAAATGGCCGGTGCATCCAAAGAATTGGTTTCCGCCTTGAGTGTTAATCCCAACAATGTAGAGTCGATCGTAGAAGCGCTCTACAAGGCTCTTAATATGAAGGAGGAGGAAATGCAGAAACGGATGTTTGAAATGCAAAAAGTCGTAAAACGAAGTAATGTAAATAAATGGGGTCAGAAGTTTATAGAAGCACTTTTAGATGTAAGCAGTATTACAAGCACCATGTATAAAGCTGTTATCGACGGAAAAACCGAAGAAAAGCTCATGAGTGATTATGAAAAAGCCGATATGAGATTGCTCTTTTTAGACTACGATGGAACACTCGTTGGATTTGATAACGATCCGGCTTTGGCTGTTCCTCCTGAAGAAACCCTTAAAAAGCTTGATTTGCTAACGAAAGACCCTAAAAATAAAATTATTATTATTTCAGGAAGAAAAAAAGACACCCTGGAAGAATGGCTTGGGCATTTGAAATTGGATCTTGTCGCAGAACACGGGTCCTGGATAAAACTGCACAAACAAAGCTGGAAATCGGTCAATACTCAGGATCTGAGTTGGAAACAAGAATTAACCGAAATACTTGAGCAATTCAGTATAAAAACCGCCGGTTCTTTCATCGAAGAAAAAAGCTATTCACTGGTTTGGCATTATCGAAATGTAGATCCAATGCTTGCAGATATCAGAAAAAACGAATTATTGGAAACCTTGAATAAGTTTATTTCTGATAAGCAACTCAATATTCAGGAAGGCAATAAAGTAATTGAAGTTAAACCCCATAATATCAATAAAGGAGCTGCGGCTCAAAAATGGATTGACACCATTGCCGCTGATTTTATAATGGCCATTGGCGATGACATTACCGATGAAGATACCTTTAAGGTCATGCCTGAAAACGCTTATACCATTAAAGTTGGTCTTGGAGAGACCATTGCAAAATACAAAATTGAAGGGATCCGTGGGGTCGCTAATCTAATAGATAAAATGTCTAAAATTCCGAAATCATAAAAACTCGGGTTTATCCAGTTTATTCGAAATTTTAAAGGCTGCATTCATTAATCCAACATGGCTATAGGTTTGTGGGAAATTCCCCCATTGACTACCGGTCTTTGCATCGACATCTTCGCTGAGTAAGCCGAGGTGATTTTGATATTGCAATAAATTCTCCATTTGTTCAATGGCATCGTCTACCCTTCCCACGACCGCCA
This sequence comes from Cytophagales bacterium, assembly GCA_040218795.1. Taxonomy (GTDB): domain Bacteria; phylum Bacteroidota; class Bacteroidia; order Cytophagales; family CCMP332; genus CCMP332. Next base: position 195,289 of record JAVJQT010000005.1, read on the forward strand.
AAGCTTCTGCGTACCAATAACTGCAAATTAAAAATGTACTTTGTGGCAATCCGAAATCGTCCTGATGTTTATATCTGTACAGAAGCCCTTCAGGTGTTTTCAATTCTTTTTCAATTGCTTCCAGATGTTTATGCGTTCTTTTCTCATTTGGATCGAGATAGCCCATGGTAATCAATTGCAATTGTGCCGCATCGAGATTACTGGTTTCGATGCATTGTGCATAAGCATTAATATCTGACTTATAACATCGCTCAATTTGAGCGCTGGCCATTACATTCAACTTTTCAGCATATTCAAGCATGTCATTGTCTTTTCGTGTTTTTGCAATTTTTATCGCTGCCTTGGTACCCGCCCAATGAAAAAGAAAGGTATAACAATGCCTTTGGCTGGAATTTCTCAGTTCCCATAAACCTGCATCCGGTTCATCCATTGTTTTTTCAATGGCTTTTAGCAAACTCATTATCAATCGTTTGCCTCTTGAAAGTGAGCGCGTTGTAAAACGTTGATCAGTGTATAATGGTGTAATTGAAACGAGTATCTGACCGTAAACATCATTTTGAACGTGTTCCCTGGCCTGATTTCCTATTCGCACGGGTTTATTTCCGAGATAGCCCTCAAGATCCAGAATCTCTTCATCAAAATTCTGATCGCCCAGTAAACTGTAAACGGGACCGTATAAACCGTTTTCATCCGGTTTGAGATTTTCAATGTATGTTGAGTATTGCTCGAGCTCATGAAAATGCCCTATTTGATAAAATGCCTTGAGCGTATAGTAGGAATCCCTCATCCAACAATAACGATAATCCCAATTTCTTGTAGAACCGGGATGTTCAGGTAAGCTGGTGGTGCAAGAAGCTATAATGGCACCGGTATCTTCAAACTGATGCATTTTCAGCGTTAGTGCTGAACGAATTACTTCTTCTTGCCATATATTGCCAATGCTGCAGCTTTTTACCCAGTTTCTCCAGTATTGAGTGGTCTTTTGCAAAAAGGTTTCTACAGTTGTTTCCAATGGCCCTTCAAGTGGAATTCCATAGGTCAATACCAAATACCGTGTTTGACTCAAAACAAATTCCCTGCTCTCATTTATTAAATAATGAGAAATATCTGTGGTCAATCTTAAATTATCTTCTAAACCAATATAACGCAAATGATTGCTTCCCATTTTGACATTGGGTTCAAGACTTCCGTATTCACCCTTGGGTTTACATGAAACTCTGATTCTAGGATTTCCCGCAAGGGGTTCTAATTTTCTGATTAGCATTAAGGGCTTAAAGAAACGCTCAAAGTTTTCAAATCGCGGTGCAAAATCTGTCACCTGAAAAGATCCTGTTGATGTTGTAAATCGCGTTTTTAAAACATTTGTATTTTTTAAATAATACTGATCAGTTTCAAATTCTCCCTCTGAAGGAAGGATATCGAAACTTCCGCCTTTATTTTCGTCGAGAAGTGAACCGAAAACAAAGGAACTGTCGTATTTTGGCCAACACAACCATTTAATACTGGCCTTTTTATCAATTAATGCATTAAAAGCACAGTTTCCTATTATTCCTAAATCGTATAAATGACCAGACATATAATCAAATTTGCACTGTAAAAACTAATTCTGTAAAAAAGTCGTTGGTAAGAGTCAGAGCAATTACAAAACAAAATTTTCTACAATAGATCAAAATTCTAAATTTGAGCTCGCAAAGTAAAAAAAGCATATGAAATACAAGATTTTTCTGAGTATTATCATTTTCTTTCTCAGCCTTAATAGCAAGGCCGCAGAACCTGAAGTTTTAATAAATTTTAGAGTCAAAGGTGTCCAGGATACCAGCTGCATTTTAGCCTATCGTTTTGGTAAAAAAGTATTTGTGAAAGATACCATTAATGTGGACAAAAAAGGACTGGGTCAAATTTCCTATGATAAGGCACTGGCTTCAGGGGTGTATCTCTATGTATTACCTGATAACAGTTTTATCGAATTTATTATCAGTGATCAGAAATTTGATATAAGCACCAGCAAAGATGACATAGTGGGTGCTATGAAAATTATCAATTCTAAAGACAATGAGCTGTTTTATCAATACCGAAAATTTATTGACCCAAAAGGCGCAGAAATTCAGGAGATATCACAAAAAATACAGGAACTGGAAGCCGATACCTTAAATGATAATGAAGCGCTAATCTCAGAGAACCAAAGAAAAGTGAAGACCCTGAATGAGGAAATTGTCAATTTCAGGGAAAAAATGATGGAAGAGCACCCTAAAGCTTTTATGACCAGAATGTTTTGGGCGATGAAGGATCCTGAGGTGCCTGAACCACCAATTCTCGAAAATGGCAGACCGGATTCTACTTTCGCTTATAAATATTTTAAAAGCCACTATTTTGACAATGTGAGCTTTCAGGATTCTGCCTTATTGCGAACTCCCATTTTTGAAGACAAGGTAAAGTATTACATGGAAAATCTGGTAATTCAAATCCCCGATTCTGTCAATAAGGAGTTGGATAATTTGATTGAGCAAGCAAGAGGCAATCAGATAATGACGGAATTCCTTTTAAAAACCTTCACTTCCAAATATGAGCGTTCAAAACTAATGGGTGCGGAAAACATATTCGTACATCTGGTTGAATCCTATTATGATGACGAGAGCTATACCCCCTGGTTGGATTCTGCCCAAAGACAAAGAATATTAAAAAGAGGGAAACAACTCAGTCCGATCATAATTGGCAAAAAGGCGCCTAACCTGGTCATGTTGGATTATTACAATAAGCCTCAATCACTTCACAATATTGAAGCCAATTACACCATTCTGTATTTCTGGGCATTTGATTGTGGTCATTGCAAAAAGGTGACACCTAAATTGCACGACTATTATAAAGAGGTAAAAGATCAGGGCGTAAAAGTATTTGCAGTAAGCACAAAGCAGGAATTGGATGAATGGAAGAAATATGTGGAAGATAAAGAATTGACATGGATAAATGTTCATGATATCGGAGGAAGAAATCGTATTCATGAAGTTTATGACATATTTTCCACGCCTGTTATTTATTTACTGGACGAGGAGAAAAAAATTATTGCCAAACGATTGGATTTAGAGAATCTTAAAAAGATACTCGAAATGGAATTGAAGAAAGTCAATTAATTTAAAGTCCCTTCGGGGACTTTTTTTATGCCATATACCGAAAATAAAACATACCGCCCTCCTTTTTTCCTTTTCAACAGACATTTGGAAACAATATATCCGGCGCTTTTCAGGAAAGTGAAAATTACAAAACCCAAAAGAGAACGCCTGGAACTTGCGGATGGTGATTTTTTGGATTTGGATTGGTATAAAAAGGAAAGTAAAAAACTTGTAATAATTAATCACGGCCTCGAAGGCAGTTCAGACCGCGCTTATGTACTCGGCATAGTAAAAATATTTCTTGACAATAAATGGGATGCCCTGGCCTGGAATTTTAGAGGTTGCAGCGGGGAAATGAACCGGCTGCCTCGCTTCTATCATTCGGGAGAAACCGGAGATCTGAATAATGTAATCCTTCATGCAGGTAAAACTTACGATACGATCTTTCTAGTGGGTTTTAGTCTTGGTGGCAATATGATGCTCAAGTATTTAGGTGAGTTTTCAGATAATTTGCCCCGGCAGATTTGTGGTGCAAGTACTTTTTCTGTCCCCATTCAATTATACGATAGTTGTCTTGAAATCATGAAACCTCATAATGTATTATATCAAAAAAGGTTTTTAAATAATCTCAAGAAAAAGGCGCTTGAGAAAAACAAAATGTTTCCGGATGCATTCGATATTGAAAGAGTCATGCAAGCAAGCACCATTATGGAGTTTGATGACAGTTTAACAGCCCCCGTTCACGGATTTGCAGGTGCTGAGGACTATTACAAAAAAAACAGTTCCTTGCAGTTCCTAAATAAGATCAGCGTACCGACTTTATTAATAAATGCTAAAAATGATCCAATGTTGTCTGAAAATTGTTACCCTGTAGAACTATCAAAAAATCATGAATTCTTATTTTTTGAAAAGTGGAATTATGGAGGCCATGTAGGCTTTAGTACAAATTCAGCCCATTATAAATCGGAAGAAAAAGCAATGGATTTTGCCGAGAACTTAATTAATGAACAATAAAATCAATTTAGGGCAATACCTATGAATTCAGTCATAATTATTAGCTTTGTATAACGCATAGTCATATGGATTACTTCGCCCCCAAAGCCAGAGATAAGGCATTAAGAATAAATCTTGATAGAACAATTTACGGATCTTTTGCTGAGATCGGTGCCGGGCAAGAGGTTGCCGCTAATTTTTTTAAAGCGGGCGGGGCATCAGGAACCGTCGCCAAAACCATGTCTGCTTATGACATGAAGTTTTCAGATGCCATCTATGGGCTCGAGGAACACGGCCGCTATGTGAGTAAAAGCCGCTTGGAAAAAATGCTGCATAAGGAGTTTGGACTTTGTAAAATCAGACTCTCCGATATTGCCGCTAAAACAAGATTTTTCGCTTTTGCCAATACCGTGACAACCATAAATTACGATCGCAGTAATCAAGGTCATGGCTGGATGGGAATCCGGTTTCAAATCAACCCTGAAACCCCTCAGAACGAATGCATCATGCATATTCAAATGCACGACAGAGATGCGCTCCTTCAACAACATGTACTTGGTACTATTGGTGTCAATTTAATTTATGCATGTTATTACCATTATCACGATTCTGACAAGTTTCTTGATTCTTTAGTTGAAGGAATTACAAAAGGTTCTGTTGAAATTGATTTTCTGCAATTTTCAGGTCCAGATTTTGAAGGGGTAGACAACCGAATTATAAGTCTGAGACTGGTAAAAAAGGGACTGACCAACTCTACGATGTTTGGCGCTAAAGGGGATGTTATTCTGGCAGCAGATCGCCTCTATAAAAAAAATGTAGCCATACTAAGGGGTAGATTCAGGCCTCCCACCCTGCAAACATTGGATATGCTTAAAACAGGTTGGAAAAAATTCAAGGTAGAACAAGATGTAGATCTGGATCACACAGTGCTTGTCACCGAACTTACCTTGAATAATCTTTTAAACACGCAGGATTCTGATGTGGATGAAAAAGATTTTCTCGACCGTGTTGATATTTTATGCTCAACCGGACAAACCGTAATGATTTCCAATTTTCAGGAATACTATAAACTTGTAAACTATCTATCACACATTACCAAAAAGAGAAAAATTGGTATCATTTTAGGTGTTCACAATTTGGAAAACGTTTTTGATGAAAAATACTATGAGTTTTTACCGGGCGGAATTCTTGAATCATTTGGCAGACTATTCGGCAATAATGTAAAATTATATGTGTATCCTTCTGCCGGAGGAGAATTTGATGAAAAATATACCTGTGAAAATTTGAAAATAGCTGAGCATTTAAAGCCACTGCTGCAGTACCTTTTGATCAATGGAAAAATTGAAGATATCAAAGAAGCCAATTCAGAGGTGTTTACCATATATTCTGACGATGTACTAGAAATGATACAGAGAAATGAAGAAGGCTGGGAAAAATACATGCATCACAGGGTGGCCAAAATCATCAAAGACCATTGTTTATTCGGTTTTCAATGTGTGCCATTAGAACAGAAAAACGGCAAAGCGAATAAATTTCTCAATATCACAGAAAAAAGCAGTAAGAGCGATACCTAGAGCTTTAAATAGTTGTTTTCGCTTTTTCAATTCGCTAATTTAAAAGACTGAATTAAGCTCATGTGCAAAAGAATTGTTTTCAATATGTCAAAACAAGTTCTTGAAAAGAACTATGGCAAACTCTTTTCAGGATTTTCAAGATCTAAATACAATATATCTCCGGGTTCCAAGATGCTGATAAAAGTTGAAGGGGAAGATCATCTTTCCTGGTCCAATTGGGGATTGATCCCATATAAGGCAAAACAAATAAAGGATTTTGAAAAACTTTCCTGCCTTGATCTGGCGGATCTAAAATCTGTGATAGGTAAAAACAGCAAGCGCTGCATAATTCCTGCAAATGCTTTTTATAATTGGTCCAGCGAAAAAAATCCTTTTGTATTTCTGTACCCAAGATATCCTCATTTTGCTTTTGCTGGCATTTGTGAAAACTGGGATCTCGGCAATGGAAAACAGCTTCACTCATTTGCCATACTTATCACAAACCTCGACGGAGAACCTAAGGAATTACAGGGTTCCATTCCAATTGTAATGAATGCTCAGAATAGTAAAAATTGGTTGGAGAACGAAGAAATTATTGTCAATGATACACCTGCATTTATGCTTTCTCCTAATGACCTGGAAGCCAGACCTGCTTCCGAGGAAGTTATTGATCCGAATACCAATCATTCCGGATTGATGAAAAAAGGACAATTTACAGGTAGTGGCGAAAATTATAAACTCTTTTAGTTGAAGTTATTTAGCCTCATCATATTACTGCTGATGAGCTCCGGATTAGGCGCTCAAGAACTCAAAAGCTATTATTTTGGAATAGGCGTCAATGCATCTTACGCTCCCTTGAATGGTTTGAATAATGTATTAAGGCATTATCAAAATGTGAGATTTGAGGAAGCGTCGATTAGTCCCGAAGGCGAATCCTGGATCAATAATTTATCAGATATCAATCTCTTGGTTGGGCCTTCCATTTCATTTGGTTATATGTTTAAACCTGAATACAATATAGAATTCAGATTTCTTGATAGAAGAAACAGCAGGGTTTCACAGGTGACCAATATAAACGGAAGTATCATCAAAAGGGAACTCTTTGCGAAATCCAGATCTTTTGGCTTCGGTTTGAGCAGGTTATTTGCAACAGGTAGAAATGACTATATAATTGGAGGAACAATCAATGTTACACATTTTGTGATCGATGCGATAAATATAAAAGACCCCCAACCCATCAATCAATCCAATTTTGGTTCAACAATCTTTATTAAATACATTTTTAACTTTTCTGAAACTTCGCCCTTTGCCATCGTTATAAATCCTTTTTATCAATATCACTTTACCCCAATTGACTTTTTTGAGTTAAATCGCGTTATGAATCCAGAGACCTTTCAGTCGGTAAGTGCAGAGGAACTTAAAGGTGCCAGGTCGTATTTTGGATTGGAAATTCAACTAAATTATTTTGTCTTTACCGGATTTAAGAAAGAACCCATCGAAAACTGAGCAAATTATTTCTGCTGAGGAAATGAGAAACTACTTTTCCCTGAAGGATAAGTTACCTGCTGAAGTATTTGATGTAATTAGGGATTGGAAAGAGGGACGGCCCTTTTTTAAATTCAAAACAAGTGGTTCTACCGGTGCGCCTAAAGATTTGGAGATATCCAGGGAAAGAATACTCAAATCTGCTCAAAAATCAATAAAATTTTTAAATCTGCATTCAGGGCTAACGGCCCTTTTAGCTCTAAAACTGGACTATATAGCCGGATTTATGGTATTGATTCGCGCGCTTGAAGCCGGTATGGATCTGCACTACTTCCCTCCCAGCTCGGATCCCTTTGAAAAACTTAATCCTCACAAAAATTACTTTGCCGCATTGGTGCCCTTACAGGTTCATTCCTTGCTTCACAAAAAATATGATCTTAAAAATTTTCATTCAATATTAATCGGCGGAGCAGCCTTAAATTACGATCTCAAAAAGAAACTGGAAACCCTTCATTACCCTGTGTATGAGAGCTATGGAATGACAGAAACCGTATCTCACATCGCATTAAAAAAACTCAATCAAAAGGATAAATCCGATCGCTTTAAAATACTTGAAAATGTAGAAATTGATATTGATGAACGCTCCTGTATCAAAATCAAAGCAGATGTGACTAATAATTGCTGGATTAAAACCAATGACATTGTTGAAATTTATAGTAAATATGAGTTTTCGCTTTTGGGCAGAATTGACGATGTCATTAATTCAGGTGGAATAAAAATTTATCCACTTCAACTTGAGGAGCTAATTCAAGAGAAAGCCGACGGTCTGTTGGAACATAAGGAATTTGTAATCAGTAGTAAGCCCGATGAATTACTAGGCGAGAAAGCAGTATTGGTTATCGAAGGAAAAAGTCCATACGATGAGTATGTGGATGAATTATTAGATTCATTGACCGGAATTCAGCGATATCTGATTCCAAAAGAAATTGTTTTTCTCAATAAACTTCCAAGAACCAATTCTGGAAAAATTCAACGAAAAGGTGTTATAAATGCCTTAGCTTAATCGAGTTTTATTTTGATTTGATGGATATCTTTAGCGATTCCAGTAATCGATTTTTCAATCTTAACGATGTTGTCATTTCCCGGTTCGGGCAAATTTGAGGTTATCATGGAATGCGACTGCCATATTTCAAGAACATCTTCCTTTTTAACCGAATAAGGTGAGAAATTTGGGTTGTCTGAGATCAGCTTTATTGAATCGCCATCATTAAATACTCTTTTAAAGACAATTCCCTCATTAGCAGATACAACAATATAGCGCTCGCCTTCTTTTAGATCGGAGGGGCTATCCAAATACCTGCCAACAATTATACTTCCTGAATTAATTGGTTGCATAGAATCCCCGCTGATTTCAAAAGCCCTGTAGGTACCGGTCGATAAATTAGGCAAATTAAATTTTGGAAGATCCTTTAAAAACTGTGGGTCTGAATAGCCATTTAAATAGCCTGCTGCTGCTTTTTGAGGAATAAATTCAATATTTTCATTATCGGATTTATCCACAGTGATGGCCAATACTTTTAAGGGTACTCCGGCAATTTGAGAATTGGATTTTTGCTTTTGGCCTGTCAGAGGATTTAAACCCATTTCTACTTCAAGGTCCTCATAGACTAAGCGATCAATGCTCACATCAAAAGATCTGGCGATATTACTTAGGTTGGAAATTGGGGGTTCGGCCCTTCCCTCTTCATATGCCCCTATAGAAGACCTTTTTATTCCCAGCTTTTGAGCAAACTGGTCTTGCGTCAGATTGTGTTGTTTTCTGAGGGCTTTAATATTTTTTGCAATTAATGTCATCTCAATTTAATCTGAATAAATGATCGAGTATCGCTGAAATATGAGGTCTTTTATTCATCTGGAAAGAACCATCATATGATTGCCCTGACCTCATTTTTAAACCATAACTAATCTTCATTTTTGAAGATTTTTTGCTCATTATCATGGTCATTTCCATGTTAATCAGCTCTTTTCGTTTTGCAATCATAAATCAATAATATTTACTAATATAATTAGTAAATAGCGTATTGACAAATATATTAGCAAATGGCTATTAAAAAATAGTATCCTTTATTGATTATGGACGTGAACATCCATTTGTGGATATGGAATATTGAGTCCCTCTTTGTCAAAGTTTTTATAAACCTTCTCATTCATGTCAAAGAAGACAGGCCAGTAGTCGCCTGCTTTCACCCAAGCCCTAACAGTAAAATTAACCGAACTGTCAGCCAATTCCGACAAAGCGATAAAAATTGCCGGCTCTTTTAAAATTCTTTCATCTTCTTCAAGCAGTTTTTTGATTAGAGTTTTTGCTTTATCCGCATCATCACCATAGCCTATACCAATAGTCCAGTCTACTCTTCGTTCGGGCTCTGTTGAATAATTGGTCATGGATGAAGTCGACAAACCTCCATTGGGTAAAATGATGGTTTTATTATCCCCGGTTTTTAAAATGGTATTAAAAATTTGAATCTCCCGTACCGATCCCGAATAACCCTGGGCTTCAATAAAATCTCCCACCTTGAACGGTTTAAATAAAAGTATCATCACACCACCGGCAAAATTCTGAAGTGTTCCAGACAAGGCCAGACCAACTGCTAAACCCGCGGCTCCAAGTATAGCTATGAATGAGGTCATCTCGATTCCCAGCATACTCAACACTGTGATGAGAAGCATTACACGTAAAAGCGTATTTACAAGGCCCTTAAGGAAAGGAACCAATGAAGGATCTACCTCTCTTTTTGAAAGTACTCTCGAAAAAGCCCCGCTCAGTCCTTTTATAATCCACAAACCGAGAATCAATACGACCAAAGCACTTATGAGCTTAGGTCCGTATTCCATGCTTAAATTGTAAATCTGATCCATTATTTTTTCAGAATCCATAGCTGTATATTTTTTGTCGCTAATATATTAAGGAATGATGTAAGTCTGCTTTTAATTCTTATTAATTCAACAGAAGTAAATGAATATTTAGATTGAAGCAAGGATTTAAAATCCTTGTATTCGACTTTTAGTTAGTTAATAATATTTTTGAATCCAATCCACAAGGTATAACAAACCCCTGATAATCAAATTTGTAATTCATTTGGCATTGCTGCGTATTAATTAATCGTTTTAGACAATTGCTAATTCCGCAAAGCCAATTGAATAAAGGCAAACAACTCCATAAAAGCAGCAACACCCATATGCAGGACTACCCCGCCCCATATATTTCTGCTGTACAAAGCGATCACGCCCAGAATATAACCACCAAATACTGAGCTTATGCATTCTCCCAGCGGTTTCCCGAAATGTAATACAGCATATGAACAAACCATGGGCAATACGACATGTTTGCCCAAATGAGGTGCCATACCTAGTATTAAAAAACCCCTGAAAAATAATTCTATTGATATAAAATCCGATAAATAGGCTATTTCATAAATCACAATCGGAATCCATTCTTCCAGATTATAATAAGAAGCAAAATTCCAACCCAATGTCTTTTTATACTTTGGATAATAGTCGATAAAATCGGGTAAAAAAGATGCGGCAAAAATCAAGGGAAGCATTAAAAGCATCATATATCCATAAGCCTTGTAATCCACATCCTTGAATGTAAAGCCATAAAACCGATCCAATCTTTTGCGATAATCTATCGCCAGATAAACCAGAAGCAGGAGAAATACATTGGTCACAATGCCCGATCCCGACTTGATCGTTCTGGAAACAAAAACATAAATTTCTGAAGGCAGGTCTTGTATAAAATAATAGTGATAATGAAATGAGCGATCAAAACCGAGAATTCCAAATCCGATAAGAAATTTCAACCAGAAGATTTTATCGCGATAGAATTTCTCTTCGGCGTCATATGCAAATAAAATCAGACATGCTAAATAAGGTATCCCCTGCAGCAAAGCATACCAAAGAATTCGGATATTCTGACCGTAATAGGCATCAATATATTCATCCTCAAAATCCAGATAAAAATTAATTGCTATCAGCAGCCCTGTAAATAGTAAAAATAATGAGTAGCGCTTTAGACTATAAGAATTTAAAAGATAGCTTTTGAGGTAGTTTAGAAATTTTTTCATCCAAACACCTATGAGGATTTTCTAATTCGATCTTCTACGAATTCAACTTTGGTTTTCCCGTGCTCAAGAGGTTTCCCATCAAGTCCCAGATTAACCATTACTATTTTTTCAATTGCCAAAATCTTGGCTCGATTTATTTTATTTCTTACCTCGCATCGAAGTGTAATAGAAGTCTTTCCAAATTTTATTACTTCGAGGCCAATTTCTATGATATCACCCATTTTAGGAGCGCCAATAAAATTGATTTCTGAAATTAATTTGGTAACTATTTTCTTGTTTTCAAGTTGAACAACCGTGTATAATGCGGCTTCTTCGTCGATCCAGGCCAATAACCTTCCTCCGAATAATGTCCCGTTTGGATTGAGGTCCTCGGGTTTTACCCATTTTCTCGTGTGAAATCTCATAAATTCGAAATACGCAATATTTAGAATAAATAAAGGCATATTTCTAAAAAATTGTAATTTACTAATTCATAAAAATCAAGAAATGGCTGTTATCGTTAAAGAAAAGTTTGAAAAACCTAAAAGGGATATTTGGAATGCGATCACTGTATGGGATGAAATGATACAATGGTATTTTAGCAATTTACCTGATTTTAAAGCAGAACAGGGATTTAAAACTGAGTTTGAAGTTAAATCCGAGGAAAGAACTTTTACTCATATTTGGAAAGTGCTAGAAGTAATAGCTGAACAGAAAATAAAATACAGTTGGACTTACAAAGAATATACCGGCGAAGGCATTGTCACTTTTTCCTTAAGTGAACAAAAGGGTTTCTGTGAATTGCAGGTGATGACCGAAGGACTTGAAACTTTTCCTCCGAATATACCCGAATTCAAAGAGGAAAGTTGCAGGGCCGGTTGGCAGTACTTTATCAATCAAAACCTTAAAAATTATTTTGACGAGAATAAATAATTTCGTCCTTTAAGCCAATCAAGGGCATTTTTTATCGGGGTTTAACGAGAATCCAATTTCGTTGTTATTAATATATGAAAGAATTTACTGTCATTTATAGAAATGGGGACTCTGAGATAATTAATGCTCCGGACAAATCCTTACTAATTAAAAATCACTTTGACGGAGATGAGAAAAAATTCAGAAACGAAGTCATTCGATTGATCTGGTCTTCCTTAAGCATGCATTTTGTAGAAGATATAGTCTCAAGACAAAAACATGCTGAAATCACCACAGCCGATGTTAATCCCTATGGCTGGAGAAATGCTTAAAAGCTTAAACTGAGTTTTCTCATCTTTTGAAGGTGATAAGCATCACTTTTCTAAAACACCCCTTGTTTTAAATTTAAAAAATGAAGAAGATACTGAAATTGATTCTTGTCTGTTTCATTTGTATAGGCATTGTTACAGGACTAGTAATGGTCTTTCAGTCAATTTAATCTAACTATGAAAAAAAATATGGGATCTGCAGATAGAATAATCAGATTGATTATTGCTGCAATTATAACAACACTTTATTTTACAAATATTATTAGCGGTACTCTGGGCTTGATTTTGATTGTACTCGCAGTAATTTTTGCTTTAACCAGTTTTATAAGTTTTTGCCCGCTGTACTGGCCTTTTGGAATACGGACTTGCAAAACCAAAGCGGAATAATCTCAAATTGCGTTTTTTTAATATTAAATTCTTGATAATTAGCTAAGTTTAATTTCTGCGTTTTTCTCAAATAATTACATTGTATTTAAAAGGAAATATGATGGATAAACTCATGTCTAAAAATCTCATTATCAATGAATTGCTGATTGAAATTGAAAATAAAATTTCGAGTCTAAATCATAGCATCGAGCAATTAAAAGAGTCGCTTTTTAACGAAACCAAGAGCAGTATGGGTGATAAATACGAAACCAGTCGTTCTATCATTCAAACAGAAATAGAGCAATACCACAATCAGTACGAAGTCTTGGTCAGGCATAAAAACAGCCTCAAAATGATATTACGTCAATCCAAAAATAAACACACAGATTTTGGGTCATTAATTATTAGCAACAAGGATTTATTTTTATTGGGTCCGGGATTAGGAAAAAAGATGATAAAAAATCATTTGGTCTATTGTATCTCAATGCACTCTCCTATTGGCAAAATATTAAATGAAGTACAAGTGGGATCCTCCTTTAATTTTAATGGTGAGCTACTAAAGGTGAAGTCGATTGAATAAAAAAAAGCGTTACCAGGAGGCAACGCTTTTATTTTTTTATGAGAAATTTTAGTTTTTAATAAATCTATAACTCTTATAATTATTTTCGATTCCTATTGTAATCATATAGATTCCACTTTTTAATAATTCTATATTCAGAGAATTCGAGTTCGAGTCATAGTCAAAAGAATTAATTCTGTTTCCAAGCATATCAAAAATCAATACCTCATCAATAAGTCCATCTGCACTTAAGAATATTTTATCACTGGCAGGATTTGGAAAATATTTGAAATTATCAAACATAGAAATTCCCAATCCTGTAGAAGTTAAGAAAATTACATCATCCCAGTAATAGATCTTTTCACCTGCTGTAGCACCGTCTGTTCCAAAATTGAAAAATATAACGGCTTTGTCGTAGGTATTTGCAAAATCAATTGCAGGTGTATTTGCTATTTCATTGCTAAAATCAAATTCCAAAGTCTCCCATGCATTTGCCACTGAAGTTGTGTCTTCAGTTTCTACACTTATTGCAGGGTTGCTATTGTCTTCTACTTTAAGACGAACCGGCGTACCTGCATCAGGAGAATAAACTCTCACAGACATTTTTGTTTCGGAAGACGTAAACGGAATAGCATTTGCAAATCCATTATTGTTTTCCCCCATGGTAGTCCCTGCCCATGTCATTGCACTGGCAGTTTTAATTGATTTTCCAACATTGTTATTGGCATTAGTCGGATCAACATCCAAATTGGATGCATTACCTCCAAAATCAGTTAAGGCATAATTTACAGTAGGATCGTCAAAAGTTACCGGAAGATCGATTTGACTTAAAGGCGGATTACCACCTCCAAATTGCACATCATCCCATAAATAAGTTTTCGCGCCGGCTGTTGCACCGTCGGTACCGAAGTTGAAAAAGATACTCGCTTTATCATAGGTATTGGCAAAATTTATAGCCGCCGTTCCGGGAGCTTCATTTGAAAAATCAAAAGTCAGCATTTCCCAGGCATTGGCCATTGTAGTGGTATCTTCGGTTTCAACAGATATGGTTGGATTATTCATATCCTCCACTTTCAAACGTATTGGTGTACCTGCATCAGGAGAGTAAACCATAAGGGTCATGATTGTATTTCCAGCTGAAAAAGGAATTGCATTTGCAAATCCTGTTCCTGAAGTATCACCCATGGTAGTTCCTGCCCATGTCTGTGCTGTAGAAGTCTTTATGGCTTGTCCAACTGTATTCGCTGAATTCATTGGATCCACCACTAAGGAAGATTGATTTCCTCCAAAATCCGTCATTGTATAATTAACTAAAGGATCATCAAAAGTCACAGGTAGATCTATTTGACTTAATGGATTACCTCCTCCAATAAATTCTACATCATCCCAATAATACGTCTTGGCGCCGGCTGTTGCACCGTCTGTTCCGAAATTGAAAAAGATGCTCGCCTTGTCATAAGTATTTGCAAAATTTATGGCTGCCGTTCCCGGTGCTTCATTTGAAAAGTCAAAAGTCAGCATTTCCCAGGCATTAGCCATTGTAGTCGTATCTTCTGTTTCAACAGATATGGTTGGATTATTCATATCCTCCACTTTTAAACGTATTGGTGTACCTGCATCAGGAGAGTAAACCATAACAGTCATGATTGTATTTCCAGCAGAAAATGGAACCGGGTTGGCAAATCCTGTTCCCGAGGTGTCTCCCATGGTTGTTCCTGCCCATAATTGTGCTGTTGCTGATTTATCCGCTTGTCCTACCATATTGGATGCATTGGTTGGATCTACTACGACTGCAGATGTGTTTCCTCCAAAATCGGTCATGGTATAATTAACTGTGGTATCATCAAAAGTGACAGGTAGGTCAATTTGACTTAATAATGGTCCGCTACCGCTTACAAACTGCACATCATCCCAATAATACGTCTTGGCTCCGGCTGTTGCACCGTCGGTGCCGAAATTGAAAAAGATGCTCGCCTTGTCATAAGTATTTGCAATATTTATGGCTGCCGTTCCCGGTGCTTCATTTGAAAAGTCAAAAGTCAGCATTTCCCAGGCTCCTGCCATTGTAGTGGTGTCTTCGGTTTCTACACTGATGGTTGGGTTTGTCGCATCTTCTACTTTTAAACGGATTGGCGTGCCCGCATCAGGAGACCAAACCATAGCCGTCATTGTCGTATTTGCTGCAGTAAATGGAATTGCATTTGCAAATCCGGTACCAATTGGATCACCCATTGTAGTTCCTGCCCATAATTGTGCTGTTGCTGATTTATCCGCTTGTCCTACCATATTGGATGCATTGGTCGGATCTACTACGACTGCAGATGTGTTTCCTCCAAAATCGGTCATGGTATAATTAACCGTGGTATCATCAAAAGTGACAGGTAGGTCAATTTGACTTAATACTGGTCCGCTACCGCTTACAAACTGCACATCATCCCAATAATACGTCTTGGCGCCGGCTGTTGCACCGTCTGTACCAAAATTGAAAAAGATGCTCGCCTTGTCATAAGTATTTGCAAAATTAATTGCCGCTGTTCCGGAAACTTCATTACTGAAATCAAAGGTGAGCATTTCCCATGCTCCTGCGAGAGTCGTTGTGTCTTCTGTTTCTACGCTAATGGCAGGGTTTGCTGCATCTTCTACTTTAAGTCTAATCGGTGTTCCAGCATCAGGAGACCAGACCATAACCGACATCGATGTATTTCCGCTTGAAAATGGAATTGGATTGACAAATCCCAAATTGTTTGGGGCCATTGTTGTTCCAGCCCATAGTTGAGCTGATGCCGTTTTATCAGATTGTGCAACCGTATTTGAAGGATTGCTAGGATCAGCAACTATTGAACTTACATTTCCGCCAAAATCGGTCAGACCATAAGCTATATTTGGATCTTCAAAAGTAACGGGTAAATCAACAGGGTTTGCACCACCTTCTACAAATTGAACATCATCCCAATAATAGGTCTTTGCACCGGCAGTCGCGCCATCGGTGCCGAAATTGAAAAAGATGCTCGCCTTGTCATAAGTATTTGCAAAATTGATCGCCGCTGTTCCCACAACTTCATTGCTGAAATCAAAAGTCAGCATTTCCCAGGCTCCTGCCATAGTTGTTGTGTCTTCTGTTTCAACACTGATTGCAGGGTTAGCCGCATCTTCAACTTTTAAACGAATTGGCGTCCCCGCGTCAGGAGACCAGACCATGACCGTCATTGTTGTGCGACTTGAAAGAAATGGAATTGGATTGACAAAACCCATATTATTTGGAGTCATTGTTGTACCTGCCCACAATTGTGCGCTCACTGTCTTATCCGACTGTGCCACCATGTTATTAGGGTTTGTTGGGTCAGCAACTATTGTACTAACATTTCCGCCAAAATCCGTGAACCCATACGCCACAGAAGTATCTTCAAAGGTAATTGGAAGATCTACCGGCAACATCGGGTTTCCTCCTCCTCCACCAAATTGCACGTCGTCCCAATAATATGTCTTGGCTCCGGCAGTTGCGCCGTCTGTACCGAAATTGAAAAATAAACTTGCTTTGTCGTAGGTATTGGCAAAATTAATCGCCGCTGTTCCCGCAACTTCATTGCTGAAATCGAAGGTCAGCATTTCCCAGGCTCCTGCCATAGTTGTTGTGTCTTCTGTTTCAACACTGATTGCAGGGTTTGCCACATCTTCAACTTTTAAGCGGATTGGTGTGCCTGCATCAGGAGACCAGATCATCACTGTCATTGTCGTGTTCCCACTTGAAAATGGAATTGGGTTTATAAAACCCGAATTGTTCGGTGTCATTGTTGTTCCAGCCCATAATTGTGCTGTCACTGTTTTTTCAGATTGCACCACTGTATTAGCAGGATTGCTTGGGTCAGCCACAATTGAACTTACGTTTCCGCCAAAATCTGTCAGACCATAAGCTACATTTGGATCTTCAAAAGTGACAGGTAAATCAACGGGGTTTGTACCGCCTTCTACAAACTGAACATCATCCCAATAATAAGTCTTGGCTCCGGCTGTTGCACCGTCTGTTCCGAAATTGAAAAAGATACTTGCCTTGTCATAAGTATTGGCAAAATTAATCGCTGCAGTTCCCGAAACTTCATTACTAAAATCAAAGCTTAGCATTTCCCATGCTCCAGCCAATGTAGTAGTGTCTTCGGTTTCAACACTGATAGTTGGATTTCCAGCATCTTCAACTTTTAAACGTATAGGTGTGCCCGCATCTGGAGACCAAACCATTACCGTCATTGTTGTGCGACTTGAAAGAAAAGGAACAGCATTGGCGAATCCGGTACCAATTGGATCACCCATTGTAGTTCCTGCCCATAATTGGGCACTGGCTGATTTATCGGCCTGTCCCACCATATTGGAAGGGTTTGTAGGGTCCACAACCACTGTGGATGTATTGCCCCCAAAATCGGTCATAGTATAATTAACCGTGGTATCATCAAAAGTAACCGGAAGGTCAATTTGAGTTTGAGCATTACTCCACAATGAAGTAAGTCCCATCAGAAATATTAATAGTAAGTTTTGTTTCATGTGTATTGGATAAATAATTTAATCGTATAGAATCCGAAGGTAGTCCGAAAGAGGGAGTACAGACTAGCTTATTGCTGTTTGATGTATATTTGATGTATTAATTCTTTACAATAAATTGTGATTTGAAAAGATTGAGCAATTATTTCAATTATTTTGTAATCGAATTGTGAAATAGATTGTATTAGAATAGCTCTCTGAATTAATCAAATATTTTAGTCATTTCAAGGTAAAATTTTTAAGAAAAGTTAAATTGGCCCAATGATTGCGTCCCACTAGAAAATTACATACTATGAAAAATTTATACCAGCTATTAACATTTTCCTTAATTGTAATCTTCTCATTTTCTTCCTGCTCAAAAATGAGATACGTCAATATGCAGTCCATGCGCCCTGCTGCCTTTGAAGTGCCAGGCCATATTCAAAGCATTGTAATCGTCGACAGGACCGAATTTGAAAAAGAGGGAATTAATATTTTGGAAGGTGTATTGACCGGTGAATTGCCCGGTCAGGATAAAGCCGCATTGCAAGAAGGTATTTATGCCATGCAAAGTACTTTTTCTCGCTCACCCAGATTCCAAATAAAGGTGGCTACACAAAGATTAAAAGGAAATTCCATCACAGCGGCATTTCCAAAACCAATACCCTGGAGATCAATTAATGAATTAAACAGACAATATGAAACCGATGCCGTTTTGGCTATTGAAATTTTTGATACTGATTTTGTAGTAACAAGAGGCGACAGAATGGTAAAGAAAAAAGTCAAAGAAGGAGAAAACACAGTAGAAAAAGAAGTCAAGGAATATTATGCAGAAGGCATTGAAAGCGTAAAGATTGGATTTCGTTTGTATGATCCAAAAGACAATCAAATCATTGATCAGGCACCCTATACCAGAACAAATACCTGGGAAGCCACAGGTTCAAATATTAATGATGCCGTGGCCAACCTCATCTCAAAGAATGAAGCCGCAAAATATGTAACCAAATTAGCAGCAAACGCTTATGTGAATAAAATCACACCGATGCCAATCACCATTCGCAGACAGTTTTATTCAAAAAGTAAAAAAGTAAATGCGATTCCAGCCGGATCGAGAATGGCGGATGTCAATCGCTGGGAAGACGCTGCACGCACATGGAGCAATGCCATTGCCATTGCGCCATCCAAGGAAGCCGGATATTTGGCTTACAATACAGCCGTTGCCTATGAGGTCTTGGGAGATTATGATCTGGCCATAAAATGGGCTCAGGATGCATGGGTGAGATACGGTAATAAAAAGGCCAGAGACTATGTTAATAGCTTAAATTATAGAATTTCGCAGGAAGATAGAGTTGATCGACAACTCAACAAATAGGTTAAAACTTGTACAATAATGGCAGGAGAAACGAAGCGATGATCCAAAAGATCAGACTTAGCCAAATACCTGTTTTAAAGAAGTCCCTGAATTTATATTGACCGGCACTATAAACCATGGTATTGGTCTGATAACCAATTGGCGTCATAAAACTGGCAGAAGCGGCAAGCGTAATGGCCATGAGGAAAGGAACCGGATTTAAACCCATTGAATGCGCTGTTGCTATCGCAATTGGCGCCATCAGGGCTGCGGTAGCATTATTCGACATCAGTTCTGTTAAAATTGCGGTGATTAAATACAAACCGCTAAGTACGAATGCCGGTCCATAAGGACCTAGATTAGAGATCAATCCGTTCGCGATTAGATCGTCCAGACCGGTTTTGTTCATGGCTGTACCCAAACTGAGCGCTCCGGCCAACAGAAATACTATTTTCCAATTAATGGCTCTATACGCCTCTTTCATACTGAGGGATTTAATCAAAACAAGAATAATAACCGCGCCTATCGCTCCTACCATGATGTCCACCACGCCCAAAGCTGCCAATACTACCATGGCCAGTATCAGGGATAGTGCTGCATAGAAACGTTTTTTATTAAAGTCGACAATTTTGTCTTCAGAAAGTAAAACAAATGGGCTTTCATTTTCTCTTTCCTGTCTTTTCAATTCCTTGATATAGTGCGATTTAACCTCTGCTAAGATGACATCTCCCGCTTTTAAAGGCATTTCATAAAGCTTTTCATGCACTATCTCTTCCCTGTGACGAATTGCCAAAGGCGCGGATCGGTATCTTCTTCTAAAGTCAACATCTTTTAAGGTTTTTCCTTCAAACATGGAATTGGAGGTAATTACCATTTCTACCAATGTGGAATTGCTGTCCTGAAGATCATAATCCCCAATTTTTAAATCGGTATTCCCTAAAACCCTGGCTTTGTCTTTCAGGCTTTTAATTTTATCGACATCGCATCTTACTTTTAAGATATCTCCTGATTTTAAGACAAAATCACCCGGAGGTAGTGTAAAATTAGAACCATTTCTAACTACCTCAATAATATCCATATTTAAAACTCTTACTATGGAAGAATCCATAATCCTTTTTCCACTTTCTTCGGACATTTTTTCTATGGATATTTCAGTGATATAGTCACCCATATTAAACTTGGCCTTTAAGTCGTTTTGCTGATCCCGAACCGGTAAAAGTTTAATTCCCAGATAGGACATATAAATCAGGCCAACCACAAGGAGAATTATTCCAATGGGCGTAATTTGAAACATAGATATGGCTTCCAGACCTTCTTTTTCTGCAATACCACTTACGAGAAGGTTAGTTGAAGTACCAATCAATGTACAGGTCCCTCCAAAAATTGAAGCAAACGATAAGGGAATCAGCATTTTCGCGGGACTTACACCTGAGCTATGTGCAATTTGTATAACTACCGGAATAAAAACCGCCACAACAGGCGTGTTATTTACAAAGGCGGAAATCACTGCAATCAGCAACATCATTAGAAATATTCCACCCGTAAAATTCTGTCTGAAGGAATTTGACAATCGCTGCGCAACTATCTGTAGTGCCCCGGTCTTTAGAATGGCCTCACTCAAAATGAACATAAATGCGACCGTTATTGTCGCTTTATTGCCAAATCCTGCTATTCCTTCTTCGGGCGTTAAAACACCGCTTACAATCAGAACTAACATGATTAAAATGGCAACCAGATCAATACTCAAAAGCTCGGTGGCAAATAATACTACCGCACCAAGAATAACCAGTATTGTGATCAGTATATCAAATTCCAATTCCTGTCTTTAAAAATGAAGCGCAAAACTATAATTTTTAGCGCGAATGATAAATCCAAATAGTCCAAACTAAATTTTTACCCCAATTACAAGTACATCATCTGTTTGAGGGTTTTCGCCTTTCCATTCTTTAAAAATTTCATCCAGATCATTTTCCTGTTCATTCATGCCTTTTCTGCATGTTTCCATTAAAGTATTGCGAAATCTTTTTGTCATGTACTTTTTGCCTTTGGGGCCGCCAAACTGATCCTGAAAACCATCGGAAAAAAGATAATAGTGGTTGTTTTCCGCATGTTCAATAAGGTGCAAGTCAAACTCTTTCACCACTTCTTCGGTGCCAAATCCTCCAATTGCATACTTCGAGCCTTTTATTTGCTCAATATTTTCACCATTAATAATAACAATTGGATTTTTAGCAGCTGAAAAATAGATTTTTTGATCCATAAAAGTCAATATTGAAATATCCATTCCATCATTTACATTGCCAAACTCGTCTTTGTGTTTTTTCAGAAATCCCAAAAGTGTATTGTCCAGCTCTTTAAGAATTTGATCCGGTAAATAAATGCCTTTATGCTCAACAAGGTCGGTAAGAATGGAATTTCCAAGTACGGTCATCAAAGCCGCCGGCACGCCATGCCCGGTACAATCTCCCGCCATTAAAATTCTAATATCTCTTTCCGGATGTTTGTAAAGCCAGTAAAAATCTCCGCTGACAATATCCTTTGGTTCAAATAAAATAAAACCCCCATCAAACCAGGACTTAATTCTTTTTTGATCGCCGAGCAAGGCCTCCTGAATTCTTTTGGCATATTGAAGACTGTCTATAAGCTGATCATTTTTCTTTTGAATTATACTTTTCTGAGCCGATAGGAGGTCTTTGCTTTTCTCAAGAGCCAGGCGGGCAATAATTTCCTTTTTGGTCAATCTGTATCTTGAATAGATTAATACAATCATAAAAAATTCAACAACTAATTTTAAAAGTCCGCCGCCAACCCAAAATACATGGGCATCTACATTTGGATTAAGATTGAAAAATAAGTAAGTCATTAAAACCGAGACTACTACTACACCAATACTAAACTGAAGCGGCCAAAGAATGAACATTCCGCCGCCTATGAAAAGGGCGATGTAATTTAAACTGTGCCCCATTATGCTTGCTTCATCAATTAGCATGAATGTATAGGCATTCTGAAAAGAAATTAGCATAAAGGGAACCAATACAAGCCAATAGGACTGAAAATTGTATTTCTTGTAGAAGAAATAAGTGATAATCGTTAAGAAGGATACACTAAGTCGAATGCTCAGTAGCTCTGTAAAATGACCGGGAATATTTAAAAAGTCAGTAAAGGCGAAAATCGGATCAAAAATGATGGCAATCCAGGCACCGATAATATGATACCTTTTGGCCGTATTATCGAGCTCTTCCTGCCATTGGCTTTTTTCGATTTCAATCGCAGTTTTTAATCCCTCATCACTATCGGGTATTTTCATAAAATTAAATATAGCATTTGTATTGAGAAGCTAGTCTACAACTCGCACCTTTTGGCTAAGAACTCCTTTTCCATTGCACTCTTTGCATTTGTATTCCAACTTTCCATCGCCGGAGCATTTATTGCATTGGACATAGCCCGTTTCATAACAATTTGTACAGGGAATATAACGCCGTCCGAAACTGGTTCTTTGAATTTCGACTTTTTCACCCAAACATACTTTGCAGACCTCTTCTCCACTACCGTGACAGCGATTACAGGGTCCAACTAGCAATCCATCTCCTGAGCATACATGACATTCATGAAGTTCAATTTTAAAGCCATCCTCATCGCATTCTGCACAAGCTTCAATCAATTTCTGTTTTTGTTCCAATAGCGTAAGAAGGGCTAGAGTAGTATCAGTGTAGGTGGCATTGCTATCGGTCAGCTCAAGGTATTTATTGAGGAAATTTTGGCTGAGGCTGTAGTTTTTTAATTGATACAAGGTATTCCCGTAGAAATAACAGAGCTCATCGGGAACAAATGTTCTCAGATTTAAGGCCTTTCTAAACGTCACATCAGCGGCTTTATAAGCACCGATTTCAAACTGGCGTTTACCAAGCCTCATGAATTGCTCAATTGCTGAAGAATCCTGCGACTGCGCATTAACTGTGCTCGAAAACATCAACACAATGACAAAAGCTGAAATAAGTAGTTTAAGATGGCCCAGATTTATAAAATTAATTGTTCGAAACTTTATCAATAAGCAAAAAGCAACATAATTTGGTTCTAATAACGATAATTATGTATAAAAATTTGTCGAAATATACGATTCTTCTGGGCTCAAAATCACCTAGAAGAGCTTCATTGTTAAAACAATCCAATCTTTTATTTCGAAAAGTATTTATTGACATCGAAGAAAGTTTTCCGGAACAAATGCGACCCTCTTTTGCGGCAATGTATATTGCAGAAAGAAAAAGTATGCATTTTCAAGACCATATAGGGGAAGATGAAATTCTTTTAACCTCGGACACTGTAGTTGTAATTGAAAATAAGATACTGGCAAAACCAAAAGATAAGCAAGAAGCAAAATCAATGCTTAAACTATTATCAGGGAATGTCCATGTTGTCATTACAGCCGTTTGCATGCGCAATGAAAATAAAAAAATGGTCTTTTATGATAGTTCAAAAGTTTATTTTGAAAATCTGGAGGATGAAGCTATTGATTATTATATCGAAAATTTTAAACCTTTTGACAAAGCCGGGGCCTATGGTATTCAGGAATGGATTGGTTTAACACATATAAGTAGAATTGAAGGCTCCTATTTTAATATTGTCGGATTGCCTTGTCACCTGATTGTGAGAGCCATTAAAAACTGGTAATTATTTAAGCACTCCTTTTAGAATCTCGAATTCAATCATCGGAGAAACACGGTCGTATAAAATATGATAGACACCATTAATAATGGGCAAATCTACCTGGTATTTTTTATTCACTTCATGAATGCTTTTTACGGCATAATAACCTTCGGCAACCATACTCATTTCCACCATGGCCGAACGCACAGAATAACCTCTGCCCACCATATTACCCAACATTCTGTTACGGGAAAATTGAGAGTAAGCCGTTACCAGAATATCTCCCAAATAGGCGCTGGAATCTAAAAATCTGTCTCTGGGATCAATGGCATGAAGAAAGCGATGGATTTCCTGAACCGCATTTGAAACCAATACGGCCTGGAAATTATCTCCAAAATTTTGTCCATTTGCTATTCCGCAAGCCAGTGCTATGATATTTTTCA
This sequence comes from Cytophagales bacterium, assembly GCA_040218795.1. Lineage (GTDB taxonomy): Bacteria > Bacteroidota > Bacteroidia > Cytophagales > CCMP332 > CCMP332. The sequence goes on from JAVJQT010000005.1 coordinate 219,646, forward strand.
TAACCGCACTGTATTCTACGCCTTTAATATCACCCAAAATATGAGTTGAAACATATCTGCAATTCATGAGCTGAGCAAAGGAACCAGCAATATTCTCATCCGGACCTGCAATTGTCAGATAAGACATCTTTTCAAGGGCCACTTCTTCAGCATGACAAGGACCGGCAATAACCAGCTGATTGTTAATTGGAACTCCAAACTCTTTTTCTATAAATTCAGAAACCAATAGATTCTCATCGGGAATCATTCCTTTAATCGCCGAAATAACCACTTTATCTTTAAGAGCATTTGGATCCAATTGTATTAAGGCATCTTTAATAAATGCCGATGGAACCGCCAGAACAACAAATTTTGCATCGCCTACGACCTTTGCAATTTTCGAACTGGCTTTAACTTTGCGATTATTGATCTTTACATCGCTGAGATGGTTGGGATTAATTCTGAGTTTTTTAACAAGCTTGACGGTATCTTTTGACCTGAACCACCACTTAATTCGAATGCTTTTGTTTTCAGATAGAATTTTAACAATTGCCGTAGCCCAGCTACCGCTTCCAATAACCGCAACTTCTGTAATATTTTGTCCATTCTGAGCCAAACTACTAGTCTGCCCTCCCCGCTCTTTTACTCCTTTTGCTTTCTTTATCCATCATTTTTACTTCATCGCCGTCTTTAAGGCGTTTGGTAACTGCCAAATAAGGACCTTTAACAATTTTTTGGCCCGGACTCAAACCTTCTTTAATTTGTATATAATCAAAATCGCTTATACCGGTTTTTACTTCTAGCAATTTTACTTTTTGATTTTCTTCTTCAAATAAAAAGACTATCTCTCTAATTTCTTCATCATCAATTTGATCATCTTTCTCATCCTTTGAATCTTCCTCATCATCATCCGCTTTATCCTTATTTTGAATTTCTTCTGAAGTTCTTGTGGTCACCGCGGCTAAAGGGACAGAAATGATGTCTTTTTGACGATCGGTGATTATATCAACGGAAGCTGTCATTCCCGGCTTAAAAGGGTATTTCAAATTATCTGTTATCAAATGCGAATAACTTTCATTGACGATTTTAATTTTTACTTCAAATTCCGTGATCGATTCGGAGGTCAGCGAGGATTCATTTGGTGAATTAGCAATGGCTGTTACTATGCCCAAAAATTTTTCATTTTCCGAAGAATAAGAATCCACTTCTATCTCCGCTGTGTCACCAATTGAAACCCGGATAATATCGTTTTCATTTACATCCACCTGTACTTCCATATTATTTAAATTGGCAATGCGAAGCATTTCTGTTCCTTGCATTTGTGAAGTACCTACTACCCTCTCGCCTTGTTCTATCGACAGTTTTGAAATTATTCCACTTTCCGGTGCGAATATTTTGGTAAAACTCAAATTATCTTCTGCCACTCTCACCGCAGCCAATGCATTTTGCAAACTGAATTCAGCAGCTCTTACATTTTGCTTTTGGCCCTCCAGTTCTTGTTCAGCTACCTTATAATCCGTTTCTGATTGCTCATAGTCAAGGTCTGAAATGACATTGTCCTCATGTAGTTTTTTATTCCTTTTAAAATTAAATTCCGACTGTTGAAAACGCGCTTTCGCTCTGGCTAAATTGGCTTTCATCTGGGAAAGATTGGCCCTCGCATTGTTGGCATTGGCTTTAGCTTGATCCAATTGGTTGAGATAGATATCCTGTCTGATCCTTATCAAAAGATCGCCTTTTTTGACCGAATCCCCTTCCTGTACATTTAGCTCGATTATTTCTCCTGAAACATCCGGGCTGATCTTTAACTCAACTTCAGGTTGCACCTTTCCTGAAGCATTTACTTTTTCGATGATTTCCCGTTTTTCTACTTCTGCAAGTTCTACTTCGATTGCATTGCCTTTTCCAATCCAGCCTTGTTTCTTACCAACTATTGATATTATTATAAGAAAGACTACAACGACTGAAAGAATGATTATCAGTCGCTTGGAGCGATTATTTTTTGCCATATATAACTCTCTTAAAAGAGATCTTTGCCTTGATAAAAATCTAAAACTTTGAGACTAAAGATATAATCATATTTGGCTCGCACCAAATCCGTTTCTGCGGCATTTAAATTATTCAATGCCACCTGATAATCTGTCGAGTTCACAACACCGAGATTGTATCTCTGTTCGGTAACCCTGAATGCTTCCTTTAAGGCATCAACCTGTTTTTGGCGCGCCTGAAATGTTTTGGATGATGCAATAGCATTATTATAGGCTTGCTCAATATCATTCCTCACCTGATTCTCTGTAGATTTCTTGGTGATCTGGGCTCTTTCATAGGCTATTTTAGATCGTTGTACATTGATTCTGGTCTGCATATTATTAAATATGGGAATGCTCAAATTCAATGACAGGTTTTGACTGATATTATCACTTAATTGTTCAGTTACAGGATAACTGCTTTCAAAGCTTCCTCCCGTCTGGCTGGAAGTAGCATCCGTGGTCAACGTACTGAATGGGCTTTCATAAACTGCAGCACCCTGACTCCCATCGGATTCTCTTAAAAAGCCTAATTGTGTATTTGGTATTATTACGGAGCTTCCGTCTGAAATAAACCGCTCTCTATCCGCTGCGCTCGAATAATTGCTTCGAAGACCTGCATTTAATGACAAACTGGGATAATACCCTCCTCTGGCTTCTTTCTGCTGGTATTCAGCACTTTGAGCTCTGTATTCCGCTGCTTTTATATCCGGTAAGTTGTTCGTGGCTATATCATAAATAGCCTCAGGAGAATTTTCAAAAATTCCAGAACCCGGGTCTTCAACTTCAGGAATTTCTACGTCAAATGGTTCCGAGGCCGGTATTAAAAGCAATTGTTTTAAATTGAGAAGGGACAAGGAAAGGGCATTTTCCGCATTAATTACATTTAATTCCGCTGTGGCTACCTGCGATTCAAGGTCGAGCTTATTCGATATCGGTAAAGATCCGGCATTGACTAATTTTTCAGTTCTGTTCAATTGCTCTTTGGCTATTTCTAATTGAAACTGATTATTTTGAAGCAATTCTTTGTTTAAAACAACGGTCAAAAAACTATTGGAGACAAACAGTGCAATATTATTTTTAGCCGTTTGTAATTCAAATTCCGAAGCAACAATTTCCAGTTTATTTCTTGATATGGCATTTCTAACTTGCATGCCATTCCATAAGAGTAAATTTGCATTGGCGTTAACACCTATTGAATTTATTCTTTCCGTTCTGAAATCATTAGTAGTTGGGTCAATTGACCGACCCCAATTAAAACCATAGCTCGCACCTGCATTAACAGAGGGCGCCTGATTCCAATTATTCTGATCTAAAGTATAACCGGCATTTTCAAGATTTAGTCTTGAACTTTGTACATCCAGATTTTCTTTCTGCGCTCTTTCAATGCATTCCAGCAATGTCCATTTTTTAGCTTCAACAGTTTGTGCATTAACAAATTGAGCTAGTATCAAACCTATAAATAACAATACAATACTTTTCATAACTACATGTCGATGTTTGGTATATAAATGACCTCTTTTATCCAGTATAAATTTTTTAAATATTCAATCGTAATCGGGTTTAATCCACCATCCATTTCAATGAAATGACTGGCTCTGTCGTTTTTGCCAATTCTTGAAACAGACATGGTTGCAATATTTACTTCATCGTTGGCAATAACATTGGCAATAAACGCAATAGCTCCTTTTTTATCATCTGCATTAAGGATTAATGTATGCAGATTTAAGCTGATATTGGCCCTGAAGCCATTAACATATGCAATATTAATTAATCCTCCGCCCAGACTTTCTCCAACCACTTCAATCTTTTTTTCTTTTGAAGTCAGGATCAGTTTAACTGTATTCGGATGATAAATTGAAGCATTGCCAACGGATTTAAATGTATACTTTAAACCTTCTTCTTTAGCAATATCAAGGGCATTTTTTATACGACTATCATCCGTTTTAAAATCCATCAAGCCAGCCAAAATAGCTCTGTCGCTTCCATGGCCTTCATAAGTCCTTGCAAAAGAATTATAAAAAATGATTTCAGCTGATTCAGGTTTACTCCCTAAAACGCGGATTGCCGCTCTCGCTATTCTTACTACTCCTGCCGTATGTGAACTTGAAGGTCCTACCATAATTGGTCCAACCATATCAAAAATACTGCTCCTTTCAGCCATAATTTTTTATCCGTGGCATTCAAAATTAATCAAATCACTTTATTTGCTATTACAAACAGATAAATTTAGATTTTACTTCTGCCTCCTTTTATATAAAAGGTTATAATCATTTTTAAAGATGCAATGCTCGTAAATTTCAATGGAAATATCATCAAAGATTCAAATTTAGGTTTGGATCAATTGTTTAGGGCGAGTCTCTTTGCCGATGGCCTCTTTGAATCCATCTATTGTGAAAAAAATGTCATTTTCTTTCTTGAGGAGCATTTATCCCGGCTTACAAAGGGAATGGAATGTCTGGGACTGAATTTTAGTACAAAGATTGTCATTGAGGACTGGAAAAATAATATTAATCGTATTCTAAAGGAGAATAAGTATCCGGATTACACGCGTTTGAGAATTATGGTTTGGAGACAAGGAAAAGGTACCTACAATACTTCCGGTGAATCTTTGGCCAATTATCTTATCTTTTGTGAAGCATGCTCTCCTTTTAACATTGCTGAAATAAAGAAAATAGCAATCTCCGATCATATCAAAATCGCCAATTCATGGTATTCAAATTTTAAAACCATTAATGGATTAAACTATGTGGGTGCATCAATAGAAAAATCAAAAAAAGGGCTTGATGAAGTACTAATAAAAAATGATAAGGGATTTATCCTGGAAGGAAGTTCATCAAATATAATTTGCGTCAGGGAAGATTATATAATATCACCAAAACGCTATTCCGGTCAGGTTGAAGGAATAATGAATGCCTGGTTAATTGCTTATTTAAAGTCAAAAAAACTCAGACATAAAGAACAAAACCTTCTTGAAAAAGATATTTCAAGTTCAGATTTAGTAATATTTTGCAATTCATTCATTATCAAGATTTTAAATAACAATAGTAATAGTAAAATCAAAAATGAATTGACAGGAATATTGACTCTTTTTCCTAAACAGCCACTGCCGCTTTAATATGAGGATGAGGATCGTAATTCAATAATTCAAAGTCCTCAAATTTAAAATCAAAAATAGACTTCACCTCCGGATTGATTCTCATTTGAGGTAGCGCTCTGAACTCTCTGCTCAATTGTAATTCTGCTTGTTCCAAATGGTTGGAGTACAAATGAGCGTCCCCAAAAGTATGAACAAAATCGCCCGGTTTTAAATCACAAACCTGTGCCACCATAAGTGTCAGCAAAGCGTAAGAAGCAATATTAAATGGAACACCTAGAAATACATCAGCGCTTCTTTGGTACAGCTGACAGGACAATTTTCCTTCAGCTACATAAAATTGAAATATGGTATGACAGGGAGGCAATGCCATTTCATCAACATGTTCAACATTCCAGGCTGAAACAATATGACGGCGCGAATCGGGTTTGCTTTTGATTTGTTCGATCACTTTGCTTATCTGATCAATCTGACCGCCTTTGGAAGTTGGCCATGAACGCCATTGATAGCCATAAACCGGTCCTAAATCACCATTTTCATCTGCCCATTCATCCCAAATTGAAACTCCGTTTTCCTTTAAATAGGAAATATTGGATTCACCCTTCAAAAACCAAAGCAATTCATGAATTATGGATCGCAAATGCAGTTTTTTGGTTGTAATGCATGGAAATCCTTCAGAGAGATCAAAACGCATTTGATAGCCAAAGATGCTCAAAGTACCCGTTCCGGTCCTGTCTCCTTTTTTCACTCCCTTATCGAGAATATGCTGCATTAAGTCGTGGTACTGCTTCATGAATTACAATTTTGACAAAAATAAAAAAGCCCCAACAATTTGCAGGGGCTCATTCTATAAAACAACTAATAATTATTTTTCAGACTCGCTTTTTTCTTTTTTAGGATCTTTTACATCCTTGCAGCAACCATCTTTCATATCTTTTTTAGCGCAATCTTTTGATTTGGCTTTTTTCTTATCTTTTTTCTTTGCTTTGACATCATCTCCGCCCTCATTTTCTATTTTAACGAAATTACTTTCGAATGCCATTGCTGGAGCAATTTGTACAGAAAGGAATGCGGAAAGGAATACAAGTGCTATTAATTTTTTCATAGGTGTTGATTTTAGTCAAATTTAGAAATACGCCTGAATAATTCAAAACGTAAATAAATTGAAAAGGTTAATTTACTTATATCCTTAAAGATTCTTTCAATAATTCTATTTTTGCGGGAAATTTCAATATTTATGGCAGATTTCGATTTTAAGGCCATCGAAAATAAATGGCAGGACTGGTGGGATAAAAACAATTTGTTTGAAGTCTCAAATGAATCCAATAAGCCAAAATACTATGTTCTCGATATGTTTCCCTACCCCTCCGGTGCGGGCCTGCACGTTGGCCATCCCCTGGGCTACATTGCCACCGATATAGTAAGCAGGTATAAACGAAATAAAGGTTTCAATGTATTGCATCCCATGGGTTTTGATGCCTTTGGATTACCTGCCGAACAATATGCCATTCAAACCGGACAGCATCCCGCTCTAACCACAGAAAAAAATATTAAGCGTTATAAGTCACAGCTAAGAAATATGGGCTTTTGCTTTGACTGGAGCAGAGAAGTGATTACTTCAGACCCGAAGTTTTATAAATGGACCCAATGGATTTTTATCCGTCTGTTTAATTCCTGGTACAATAACAATTCACAAAAAGCCGAACCTTTGGACAAACTGATTGAAATACTGTCTGAGTCAGGAAATAAAGAAGTAGATGCCGCTTGTGATGAAGAAACGAAAACTATTTCTTCAGATGAGTGGAATTCCTTTACTGAATCCGAAAAGGAAAACTTTCTAAATCATTACAGGCTTACCTATCCGGCTGAAGCCATGGTCAATTGGTGCCCTGAATTGGGAACGGTCTTAGCCAATGATGAGGTAAAAGATGGATTTTCGGAAAGGGGTGGCTACCCGGTGGAGCGCAAAAAAATGAAACAGTGGATGATGCGTATCACCGCATATGCCGAGCGATTATTGCAAAACCTAAATAAACTCGACTGGTCCACGGCCTTAAAAGACATACAGAGCAATTGGATTGGAAAATCTAAAGGATGTGAACTCAAGTTTAAAATTGAAGGCTCTGAACGGGTAATGACTGCATTTACAACAAGGCCTGATACTGCATTTGGAGTGACTTTTATGGTTATTGCGCCTGAATTGGAATGGATTGAAGAAATATGTGCAGAAGAACAAAAAGCAGAAGTTAAATCCTATATCGAAAAGTCTGTTAATCGAAGTGAAAGAGAAAGACAAACCGAAGTAAAACATGTCTCAGGAGTATTTACAGGAGCATTTGCCATAAACCCTTATAATCAGGAAAAAATTCCGATTTACATAGCGGATTATGTGCTTGCCGGATATGGAACCGGTGTCATAATGGCCGTTCCGGCTGGCGATGACAGAGATTTTCGTTTTGCCAGACATTTTGATTTACCTGTTATTCCGATAATTAAAGGAACCGAAATTCTCGAAGACCCTACAGTCCAAAAAAACGGTGTTATGATCAATTCTGGATTTCTTAATGGTCTGAAAACTGAAGATGCCATAGAAAAGGCAATACAATATGCTGAAGATCACAAATTCGGAAATGCAAAAATCAATTATAAAATAAGAGATGCAGTTTTTAGCCGTCAAAGGTATTGGGGCGAACCTGTTCCTATTTACTTTAAAGAAGGCATTCCGCACACACTTGAAGAAAAAGAATTGCCCTTGCTTTTGCCGGAGGTCGATGAATACAAGCCTACAAGTACGGGTGAACCACCTCTGGCCAGAGCAAAAAACTGGAGGTATCAGGACAAATACAATTATGAACTTACCACCATGCCCGGATGGGCGGGTTCCAGTTGGTATTTTTTAAGGTACATGGATCCCCAAAATGAATATACCTTTGTTTCCCGAAAAGCATCGGATTATTGGGGCGAAGTGGATTTATACATTGGCGGGACAGAGCATGCGACAGGGCATCTCTTATATAGTCGTTTTTGGAATATGTTTTTATTTGACAGCGGCTTGATATCTCATGAGGAACCATTTAAAAAACTGGTTAATCAGGGGATGATTCAGGGTCGATCGAGCATTGCTTATCGCCTAAAAGAAAAAGACGCTTTTGTTTCTGCGGGCTTAAAAAGTGAATATGACACAATTCCGGTCCATGTGGATGTTAACCTTGTTGAGAACGATATATTGGATATCGAAACCTTTAAAAAGCAAAATTCCGATTATTCAAATATGGAATTTATTTTGGAGGGCGGTCAATTTAAATGTGATTATGCGATAGAAAAAATGTCAAAGCGTTGGTTTAATGTGGTAAACCCCGACGACGTAATTTCGAAATACGGTGCTGACACATTAAGAATGTATGAAATGTTTTTGGGACCCCTGGAAGATTCCAAACCCTGGGACACTCAGGGAATAGATGGGGTATATAAATTTTTAAGAAAAACCTGGAAGCTTTTTTACGATGACAATGGCCAAAGTATTATTACTGATGAGAAGGCTAGCCCTGAAGCTTTAAAAGTGCTTCACCTAACCATAAAAAAGGTGGAGGAAGACATTGAACGATTTTCTTTTAACACTTCCGTCTCTGCATTTATGATATGCGTAAATGAACTGGGTAAATTAAATATACACAGCAGGGAAATACTTGAACCATTATGCATCATTTTATCTCCATTTGCACCGCATTTGTGCGAGGAGCTCTGGCATGCCCTGGGAAATAAGCCCTCGGTGGTCGATGCAAACTGGCCCGCTTATAAAGAAGAATATCTGAAAGAAAGCAGTTTTGAATATCCCATTATGATCAATGGAAAACTCAGAACCAAAATAATTTTCGCCCTGGACTCCTCTAAAGAGGAAATCCAAAGAGAAGTGTTAAAGGATCAAACGGTTATAAAATGGGCGGAAGGAAAGGCACCAAAAAAAGTAATTATAGTGCCCGGAAAGATTGTTAACCTTGTTTTTTAAGTGCTTTTACTTCAGAAAGCATTGGCTTCTTTAGAAATTGCATTATGGCATAACTTATAGAAAAACCCGATGCTGTTCCTTCAATAAAGATCTGAAAAGTAGCCAGATAGGGATTTAAATAAAATCCCAAAGGTTCACTCTGTTTCAATTCAGTCATAAATGATGGATTAATTACTTCGAGATACAAAATACCAAATACAGTAAAAGTTGTACTTGCAATAAAAGCAGTTAATAAACCTACACCTAATCCGCTGAAATAGTCAAAGCCGGAATCATTTCTTCTGTAGTCTTTAATGGAAAACCACAATCCTGTAAACATTATGACGGCATTTAAAACCCTCAACTCGATGACATGCGTTAAGCCTAAGGCTTTCATCAATAAAAAATATGCTCCCAGACCTAAAAAGGTGATTAATCCCCATTTTAAAGCTGTTTTTTCTAGTAGTCCTAATTTGTTCATAGTTTAATTTTTATATATGATAAACAACATACATGCATCTATGTTTGATTGCCTGCAAAATGGGATGTGATTTTACTAGTTTCGCGATATATGAGTCTTTTAAAAATTCTTGATCAAATTAAAGCCCAGCCCATTCTTCCTAAAGAATTTTCTTCCGGATCCTTTTATGTATTTGATTTCTCCGACAGAAATGAGGAATTGGCATCCATCAACATGAATGATCAGAGAGAATTCGAAAATTATATCAATTCTAAGATCAACGAGAACAATTCAACATTTGGGATTGGTAAATACGCTGAAAACAGAATACTCTATCGAAGATTTAATTTATTTGAAAAGGGGGATCCAAGATCTTTTCATTTGGGCCTGGATATATGGCAAAAGGCCGGAACCGAAATACACGCCCCCCTCGATGGAATTGTCCACAGTTTTCAAAACAATAAATCCATAGGTGATTATGGCCCCACGATCATATTAGAACATGCCATTGATAACTTTCGGTTTTTCACGCTTTACGGTCATCTAAGTAGGGAATCATTAATCGATAAACATGTTGGAAAAAAAATAAAAGCCGGTGAGATATTTTGTTCGCTTGGCGATTGGTCAGAAAATGTCAATTGGCCTGCACATCTTCATTTTCAGATAATTGAAGACCTTATGGACAAAAGAGGTGATTTTCCCGGTGTGTGTGAATTTGGGGAAAAAGAAAAATGGATGTTAAACTGCCCTGACCCAAACCGTCTCCTGAAAATTGAGGGCTTGTAATCAGTCCTTGTATTTTTTGGGGTATTCGAACCAGATCAGTTCTCCGGTACCTTCGGAAATTGCAGCCCATTCATCCAAATCGAATTGAATTTTAACAGCTCCACAAGTTGGAATATTACCCAATTCTTCTTTGCTGAGGTATTCGGCCAAATAGGTAAAAGTAGGGTTATGCCCAAAAAAAGCAATTTTGCTCAAACTGTTATCAAGATTATTGATTAACCTCAACAAAGTTCGCGGAGAAGCTTCATAAATCTCTTCTTCAAATTTTATTTTTTCTAGAGGGTAATTGAGTTGTTCGGAAATAAATTCAGCGGTGCGTCTTGCTCTTTCTGCCTGACTTGAAAGGATGAGCTCTGGTGATACCTGAAGTTCTTTTAATACTTTTCCCATTAAAGGCGCGTCAAGTTGGCCTCTGTGATTTAAACTCCTGTTAAAATCCGGCTGGCCGGGAATAGACCAATCGGATTTTGCATGCCGTATAAGGTAAATTGTTTTTGACATCAGAACTTTAAATTAATCATTTTTCAGCTCTGAATTCTCAGGCCAAAAACATAATTAAAAAAAAATTTGTGAAACAAAGTAGAGGGAATATGGTAATAAGGTTTGTAAGTCCGAAAAAAAAATAATGATATTTACGCCCGAAAAAAGAGAGTATGCCAAAAAATCTTGTGATAGTTGAGTCGCCCGCAAAGGCCAAAACAATTGAAAAATACCTGGGAGAAGAGTTTAAAGTAGCATCAAGTTATGGACACGTCCGTGATTTACCCAAAGGAGATAAAGCCATCGATATAAAAAACGGCTTTAAACCTACCTATGAGGTTACCAAAGACAAAAAAGATGTTATCAAAGAATTAAAAAGGCTATCGAAAGATGCAGAAACCATTTATTTGGCATCGGATGATGACCGCGAAGGAGAGGCTATTTCCTGGCATTTAAAGGAAACGCTAAATCTTGACGATAAAAAAACCAGGAGAATCGTTTTTAGGGAAATCACAAAAAATGCCATTCTCAATGCGCTGCAAAATCCAAGAGGGATTGATAACAATTTGGTCGATGCCCAACAAGCGCGAAGAATACTCGACCGATTGGTGGGCTATGAACTATCGCCCATACTTTGGAAAAAAATCAAAAGAGGTTTATCGGCAGGCAGGGTGCAATCGGTCGCAGTAAGGCTGGTCGTAGAACGCGAAAGAGAAATAGAAAACTTCAAGGCGGAATCGAATTATAAGACCGATGCTTATTTTTCTACTGCAAAGGGAAATTTTACTGCTGTATTTAATAAAAGATACAAATCATCTGAGGATGTACAAAAATTACTTGAAAACTGTCTGAATTCGGATTTCACAGTTTTTGATGTAGAAACCAAACCGGGGAAAAGGACACCTTCCCCCCCATTTACAACTTCCACCCTACAACAGGAAGCAAGTCGAAAACTCGGGTTCTCTGTAGCACAGACCATGACCATCGCTCAAAAATTATATGAAGCAGGCCATATTACTTATATGAGAACTGATTCATTGAATTTATCTCAGGAGGCCATACAATCGGCGAGTTCTGCTATAAAATCAAATTATGGTGATGAATACATCCAAAACAGAAATTTTAAAACAAAATCAGGAACTGCCCAGGAAGCACATGAAGCCATTCGGCCGACAGATTTTAACAAGCAGAATGCCGGAGCAGACCGCAATGCGGAAAAACTCTACGAATTAATTTGGAAAAGAGCTGTAGCCTCCCAAATGGCCGATGCAAAAATTGAAAAAACCACCGCTAAAATTGAAATAAGCGAAGTAGACCGATCGGAATATTTCGAAGCAAAAGGTGAGGTTATCAAATTTGATGGGTTTCTTAAGGTTTATATCGAAGGGACCGATGATGAGGATGCCGAAAATGATAACAGCGTGTTGCCGCCGCTGGAAAAAAATCAAAAACTCGATTTGAACAAAATCATTTCCAAAGAGCGGTTCTCCAGACATGCCCCGCGCTATACCGAAGCCAGCCTGGTCAAAAAACTTGAAGAAAAAGGAATTGGAAGACCCTCGACCTACGCCCCCACCATATCAACCATTCAAAAACGCGATTATGTGGTTAAAGAATCGAGAATTGGAAAAGACAGGGACTATCAGGAATTAAGTCTTGAGAATGGTAAAATCGAAAGCAAAACTAAGACTGAGAACACCGGTGCTGAAAAAAACAAATTATTTCCTACCAATATTGCCATGGTCGTTAATGACTTTCTGGTTGAACATTTTGAAAGAATTCTCGACTACGATTTTACGGCTGAAGTAGAAAAAGAATTTGATGAAATCGCCCAGGGAAATAAAGAATGGGAACAAATGCTCAGCAAGTTTTATGGAGGATTTCACAGCCATGTGGAACAAACAGAATCCATAGATCGAAAAGATGTGAAATCAAGTCGCGATCTGGGCACGGATCCAAAATCCGGAAGAAAAGTTTTGGTAAGGCTGGGCCGTTTTGGGCCACTTGCTCAAATTGGTGAAGCAGATGATGAGAGCGGGGAAAAACCGCGTTATGCCGGATTGAGAAACGGTCAATTTATTGAAAGCATTACACTTGAAGAAGCCCTTGAATTATTCAAATTACCAAGAAAGGTGGGTGAATACGAAGGAGAGGAAATTTCAGCCAATATCGGCAGATTTGGCCCTTATGTCGTTCACAAAAAGAAGTTTGCATCCATTCCCAAAGATGAAGATCCTTATACCATCGAAGAATCGCGTGCCATTGAACTTATCGATGAAAAAAGAAAGGCCGATGCTGAAAAGTTTATCAAAACATTTGATGAAAACCCTGATGTACAGGTTTTAAAAGGAAAATACGGGCCTTATATCAAGGTGGGTAGGAAAAATGTAAAAATCCCAAAAGACAAGGAGCCTTCTTCTCTTAGTCTGGAAGAATGTTTAGAATTGGCAGAAAACGCACCTGCCAAAGGCAAAAAGAAAAATGGCTGATAAAAAGGTTATTGTTCTTAGTGGTGCCGGAATAAGCGCTGAAAGCGGTATTAAAACATTTCGCGATTCCGGAGGACTTTGGGAAGGCTATGATGTTATGGAGGTGGCTACACCTCAGGCATGGGCCAGGAATCGAAATTTGGTTCTTGATTTTTATAATCAGAGAAGAAAACAAGCGCTTTCATGCAGTCCCAATAAAGGTCACGAATACGTCAGTAAACTTGAAGACCACTTTGATGTGACCGTTATTACACAAAATATTGACAATCTGCATGAAAAAGCGGGATCCAGCCATGTTATTCATCTTCACGGTGAGCTTTTTAAGGCCAGAAGTACGCATGATGAGAACCTGCTTTATGATATCGACGGCTGGGAATTGAAATTAGGTGACAAATGTGAAAAAGGTTCCCAATTGCGACCTCATGTTGTGTGGTTTGGAGAGATGGTCCCAATGATGGAAGTCGCTATTAAATATGCTCTTGAAGCGGATATCCTCATCGTGGTTGGCACTTCTCTTGTGGTTTACCCTGCGGCATCCATTGTAGACTTTGTTCCTTTAGAAACCAGCATTTATGTGGTTGACCCAAAAATGCCCGAAATAAACCCAAATAAAAATATTAAGATGTACGAGAAAACGGCTACAGAAGGAATGAAACTGGTTTATGAGGATTTATTGGAATCCTTTAAATAATTGACCATCAACTTTGCAGTTTTATCAGAAGCACCCGGAGACCCCAGAATAGTTTTCATTTCAGCATAACCTTTTAATTGATTATTCTTATACTCAGCATCATTTAATAAAGCATGCAATTCATCCCTGATAATATTTGGATGAAAATCATCCTGAAGTAATTCCTTGACAACCTCACGGCCAACAATTAAGTTAACCAAAGAGATATAAGGAACCTTTACCACCATTTTTCCAATCCAAAAACTAAATATATTTAACTTATAACCAACAAGTTGCGGCACATTAAATAAAGCTGTTTCGAGAGTGGCTGTGCCGGATGTTACCAAGGCTGCCGAGGCATGGGATAAAAGGTCATACGTTTCATCAATTACAACTTTGATTTGACCTCCCCTGGTAAATTGTTGATAGTAATGACTCTCAAGGTTAGATACTCCGGCGATCACAAAATGGTAATCCTTAAAACTGGGAATTATGCTTAACATAAAATGTAACATGCTCTCAATTTCCTGTTTTCTGCTACCCGGAAGAATTGCAATTATGGGTTTGTCTTCAATGCGATGGCTGGCCAGGAAAGAATCACTTTTGTTAAACTGAGCAATGGCATCGAGAACAGGATTGCCAACGTAATCCACATCAAACTGAAATTTCTTATAAAACTGCTTTTCAAAAGGCAGTATCACAAACATTTTATCTACATAGGCCTTTATCTTGAGCGCCCTGCTGGTATTCCAGGCCCATATTTTGGGTGAGATATAATAGTAAACTTTTATATTGTTTTTTCTGGCAAATTTTGCGATCCTCAAATTGAATCCTGCAAAATCAACAAGTACAATTACATCGGGATTAAAATTCAGTATATCGTTTTTGGTATTATTGAAGTATTCTCGGATTTTGAATATGTTCATCAAAACTTCCGCAAAACCCATAAATGAGATTTCTCGAAAATGCTTGAATATTTCCATACCCGCTTTTTCAAGATAATTCCCTCCTATCCCCCTGCTTTTAGCTGAGGCATCTTCTTTTAAAATTGATTTATAGAGATTTGAAGCGTGTAAATCACCCGAACGCTCACCTGCAATGATGTAATACTTCATAATTTAAGGATCCTCTGATCCTTGAAATCAGGACCGTAATACTCTACGTAATTATTAACGGTTTCATATAAAAGTACTCTGTACAATTTTGCTGAGCTGTTTTGTGCGATCTTAGGTTCTAATATTTTCCATATCTCGATAACCAGGTTTTCACAGCTCGCTAATTTATCCTTCATAAAATCAACATCAAGGTTTAAATTCTTATGATCCAGTAAATCAATGACTTCAGATTTAATGATCCCTGAAAGTTTTTTCAGATCAATGACAAAGCCAGTATCAGGATCGGGACTGCCAATCACAGACACTGTTAAATCAAAATTATGACCATGCCAGTTCTCATTGGCACAAGGTCCAAAAATCTCTTCGTTCTTTTCTTTTGACCAGTTGGGATTGTACAGCTTATGCGCTGCGTTGAAATGTTCTTTACGATGAACAATTATCATAAAAATAGCTCATTTGAGGCTGCAAATATAAGTAGAAGCAATTCAATAAAGTAATCTTTAGGAAAACCTGTAATTGCTTTTCATTAGTAAGTACAAAAAGAAAGGAATCCCTAAAAAGGAGGTCAGAATTCCCAGGGGAAGACCGGCCGGAGGATAGATCATTTTACTCAAAATATCACATCCTACCATAAAAAAGGCGCCGATGATTGCTGAATAGAATAAATTCCATGAGTGACCAAAGCCAAATAATCCTCTAACAAAATGGGGAATTAAAAATCCTACAAAACCAATCGCCCCGCAGTAGGCCACGGTCACGGAAGTAAGTAAAGTAGCTCCAATCAAGGCAATCCATCTCATTTTTTTAACATTTAAGCCTAAAGCTTCACTTTTTTCTTCGCCCAATAACAATACATTTATTGACTTATTGAACAGTGAAAAATAAATCAGAGCAATGACGTTTACACTTAATATCAAAGGTATTTGAGACCAATTACTTCGTTCAAAACTTCCCATAATCCAGAAAATGATCGAGCGCAATTGACTGTCGTTTTCGGATAAATAACTCATCAGACTTATCATAGCGGTCATCATCGATGAAAGCGCTACACCGGCCAGGAGCAAATTGGCAGCGTTAAGGCGGCCTTTTTTATAAGCAAAAAGAATGGCTACCAGGGTTACAAGCAGTGCAATCGCGAAAGCTGCAATAGGCGGAGTGTAAATGCCTAAAATAAATGCGGGAATCCAACCAATAAAAACCAGGTTGGCGCCAAGACTTGCACCACTGGCAGTTCCAAGAATATAAGGATCGGCAAGAGGATTGTTTAAAAGTGATTGGAATAAATAGCCGCTGAGGGCAAGAGAACATCCCGTGGCCAATGCCATAATCAGTCGGGGCATTCGAAGATTAATAATCACATAGTGAATTGTGTTGTCGGAATTATAATTAAAAATGCTATTGTATAAATTTTCAAAATCGCTTTCAATACTTCCGTTTAGTAATGAATACAAACACAAAA
Organism: Cytophagales bacterium; assembly: GCA_040218795.1. Lineage (GTDB taxonomy): Bacteria > Bacteroidota > Bacteroidia > Cytophagales > CCMP332 > CCMP332. The sequence goes on from JAVJQT010000005.1 coordinate 236,193, forward strand.
ACAATCCAAAACCTATTAATAAAGGCAGTATATATAGCTTATATCTCATCAATATATGATTTCATCAATATCATCGCCTCAATTGATCTCGGTGATGGACGGGTCAGGATATCACCGTCTATTTCAAATATATGTTTGTTTTTATAAGCATCAATTCGTTTAAGCTCTGGGAATTTTATAAATAATGTACTGTCCAAATGTTCAAATGAAGGGCCGAAAATTACATCCGGGTTGATCTTTAGAAAATATTCCCTGCTCAACTCAGGATAAGGTCTTCCAAATATAGAATCAACAGCATTTTCCACACCTATTACTTCCAATTGACTTGTGAACAATGTGTTTCGGCCATAGACATAGATAGGATCTGTCCAAATCAATCCCAATGCTTTCAAATCGCTAATTGAATCTTCTTTCACTGATTCAAATTTTTGCCTTAGCTCATTTAATTTAACATCCACCTGTTTGGAGCAATTACAAAATTGCCCTGTTTTTTCAATTGCCCTAAAAATATCCTCTACACGCCGATATTTGAACATATAAACAGGAATCTTATTGTCTTCTAAGAGTTTTAATTGTTCTACTGTCGTAATGCCTTCTTCACTAAAAACTAAATCAGGCTTTTGGCCTAAAATGGCTTCTATATCAAATGGATAGGTGCTTATTACTGTTTTGCTAATCGCCTTTGGCGGAAAATCACATGCCTGTGTTCGTGCCACTATAATTGTATCAGGACAGGAGAAAAATAAAATTTCGGTGAGCGCAGGAGAAAGTGAAAAGATCCTTTTTAAATCTTTTTTAATCATTATGGTCCTTCCCAAGTCATCCTTGAGGCTTATAAAAGCATTTTCAGTTTTCTTTTTTTGACAAGAAATAATGCTCAAGCTTATGACAAGCAACACAATTCTGAGAATATGATCTTGAAGAAATTTGATTAGAGATATATACGTTTAATTTTGCACAAATTAAAGTCTTTTAATCGATCTTAAATGATAATAGTAACTGGAGCAGCAGGATTTATTGGATCATGCCTTATCTCAAGGTTAAATAATGATGGATTTAATAATATCATCGCTGTCGATGCATTCGGAGATCCTGAAAAGAAAAAAAATCTTGAAGGAAAGAAAATCATGGAATTTGTGGAAAGAAGAGAATTCTTCTCATGGTTGAAAGACAAATCGGATGAGATGGAGTTTATTTTTCACATCGGAGCCAGAACTGACACTACAGAATTCGATAAAGCTATTTTTGATGAGCTAAATGTAAACTTCTCGAAAAAAGTATGGCAGTATTGTGTTGACAATCATGTGCCTTTGGTCTATGCCAGTTCGGCTGCAACTTATGGCTTGGGAGAACTCGGTTATAAAGATGATGAAGCCTTGATCGATCAGTTGAAACCCTTAAACCCTTATGGTGATTCTAAAAATGAATTTGACAAATGGGCATTAAAACAGGATAAAAAACCATTTTTTTGGGCGGGTTTAAAATTTTTCAATGTTTACGGCCCCAATGAGTACCACAAAGGAAGAATGGCCTCTGTAATCTTGCACGCCTTTAAACAGATCTCCGAAAAGGGCAAAATGAAATTATTCCGATCTCATAATTCCGATTACAAAGATGGTGAGCAAAAAAGGGATTTCATTTATGTAAAAGACCTTATTGACGTATGTGTTTTTCTAATGCATCACCGAAAAGACTCAGGGATATATAATTTGGGATCAGGAAGGGCAAGAACATTTTTAGATCTTGCAAAAAGCGTATTCAAAGCCTTAAACAAAAAAGAAGAAATAGAATTTATTGACACACCCGCTGATATAAGGGATAAATATCAATATTTCACCGAGGCAGATATGACTAAATTAAAAAGTATAGGCTATAAAACGCCTTTTAGCGCACTTGAAGATGGAATTCAAGATTACGTCAAGAATTATCTGCTTTTAAATAAATATTTCTAATGCAGCCTGAAAATATACTTTTTCTTATAATTGGTATTCTGCTATTTAATTATTTTCTGGATCTTTTTCTGGACATTCTGAATATCAGGAACACCAACAAAAATTTACCTCCTGAACTTAAGGACGTTTACAAAGAGGAAGAATGGTTGAAAGCCAAAAAATACCAAAAAGTCAATTTCAATTTTGAACTGATGAGCGGTACGTTTTCACTTGTTGTCACGCTGGCTTTTATTTATGCGGGTGGCTTTGGCTGGCTTTACGATGCCATCGCAAATTATAGTCAACACTTTATCATAAGACCGCTTTTGTTTTTTGGTATTTTAAGCTTTGCTTCTTCAATAATAGGCCTACCCTTTTCATTTTATCACACCTTTGTAATTGAAGAAAAATTTGGTTTCAATAAAACCACCATAAAAACATGGTTTTTAGATTTGCTGAAATCATCTTTGCTGGGCATGGTAATTGGGGCTCCATTATTGGCCTTGTTTTTCTATTTAATTCTCAGCCTGGAAAGTAATTTCTGGATTGTATTTTGGGTAATTGCCGTCGCCTTTTCCATTTTTATGAACCTGTTCTATACCAGCCTGATACTTCCGATTTTCAATAAATTGAGCCCTCTGGAAGAGGGAGAATTAAAATCCCTTATTCAGTCCTATTCTGAAAAAGTTGGATTTCCACTTCAAAAAATTATGGTCATTGACGGTTCAAAACGTTCCTCTAAATCCAATGCATTTTTTAGCGGATTGGGTAAAACCAAAAAAGTGGTATTTTATGATACGCTTTTAAATAATCATGAAAATGGCGAATTAATGGCCATTCTTGCGCATGAAGTCGGGCACTATAAGAAAAAACACATCCAAATCAGTTTGGTGCTTTCAATCATTCAAATGGGTATCATCTTATATATACTATCCCTTTTTGTATTTAGTCAAAATATATCCCTGGCCTTGGGATATCAGGAAGTAAGTATTGCCATAAATCTCATTGCTTTTGGAATTCTCTTTAGTCCTATATCAAAAATCATTGGTATATTTTTTAACATTTTTAGTCGAAAAAATGAATACGAAGCGGATGAATTTGCTGCGAAAACATGGAATGCCGAGGATCTGAGTACGGCATTGAAAAAGCTCAGTGTTAAAAACCTAAGCAATATTCAACCGCATAAGGCTTTTGTTTTTGTCAATTATTCGCACCCCACCCTCCTACAAAGACTACAAGCCTTGAGCAATTCAAAAGGATAAATTCTAAAAGGAATTACCTTTTATTGAAATTTTGATCTATTTTCAAGATTGATCTGAACTACGCCAAACCTTGAAATTACCTTTTGCTAAACATTTCAAAAGACTAAAAAAATACTGGCAAAATGAGTTGATTGCCGGATTGACGGTGGCATTGGTTGCTTTACCACTTGCTATGGGAATTTCTTTGGCCTGTGGTTTACCTGTAACTTCCGGAATTTTTTCAGTATTGGTTGGCGGACTTGTTATATCCCACATCAACGGTGCACATTTAACAGTAAATGGCCCGCCTAAAGCAACAATTATTGTCATTTTAACCGCCATAGCCAGTTTTGGTGGTGGCCTTCAAGGTGTTGAAATTGTCATTGCCGCTTTTTTTATTGTAGGCGTATTCATGTTCCTTTTCGGGCTATTCAAATTTGGAGAATTGGGCGATTTTTTTCCTTCTTCAGCCATACAGGGGATGCTATCTGCCATTGGAATCATGATTATTTTGAATCAAATGTATATTCTTTTTGGACTTGAAAGCACATCCCATGATCCTTTTGAAATAATCCTCCATATTCCTGATTTAATCAATGATATTAATCCATACGTGGCGGTAATAGGCTTTACGAGTTTATCATTTCTATTCATTTACCCCTATTTGGAAGGCAAATTAATCCGTTTGATACCAGCGCCTATGTGGGTCGTGTTTTATGCTTCGATTATGGCCTTTTTATTCAATTTCGGAACAGAAAGAACAATTACAATTGCCGGTAACACACATAATATCGGACCCTATTTGATGATTAGTTTACCCGACAGCCTGATTGGCTCAGTTATAAGTCCGAATTTTTCTCAAATATTGAATATAGAGTTTTGGATGATCGTCCTCAACATCACCTTTATTGCTTCATTGGAATCTCTTTTAAGTGCCAGGGCGGTTGACAAACTGGATCCGGAACGAAGAAGTACCAATCTCAATCAAAATTTAATGGCAACCGGTGGAGGCACAATGCTTTCCTCACTTTTAGGTGGTTTACCGGTGATTTCTATGATACTACCTAGTACCGTGGCCGTAAATACAGGAGCCAGAACCAGTTGGACAAATTTTTTTCAGGGGTTATCCATTTTAATTCTTGTAGTATTTTTAAGCGGCATGCTGAATCGCATTCCACTTGCTGCACTTGCTGCTATCCTGGTGCATACAGGTTACAAACTCGCCTCTATTAAGGTCTTTAAAAGAACTTATCAATACGGAAGGGAACAGCTCATTATTTTCCTGATAACCTTGTGCTTCACTTTGTTCTTTGACATTGTCATTGGCATTTGTGCGGGTATCATCGCCACTTTAATAATTCATTCTTTTGCAGGAATTGAAAAAAGGTATCTTTTCTCGTTTCTTTTTAAATCCACCAATCATTTTCATTACGATGAAGAAGACGATCACTATTTTATATCAGTACGCCGTTTTGCCAATTTTTTTAATTACCTGGGACTAAAAAAGGAATTAAACAAAGTACCACCAAAGAAGCATTTAATACTTGATTTTTCACATGCTCGACTTATAGATCACACAGTAATGGAGCATGTTACCAATTTTGCCAGAAAATACAGAGACAAAGGTGGTGTTTTTGAAATAGTGGGTCTGGATTTGCACAAACCCTCTTCAAATCATCCTTTGGCAGGAAGGCGTATCGTAGAAGGTTATACACCGAGTGCGAGAAAATACAATATCACCAGACGTCAAAGACAGATTAAGAGAGTTACCTATAGAAATAACTGGGAATTTACAATCGACACGGATTGGGATATCTCTCATTTAAGAATGTTTCCATTCTTTGAAAATAAATTACTTCATTATCAGAATAATGTAATCAAAGGGGATATTAAGGGTCAGGAATTTCAAATATCTGATGTCGCTTATGCTGAAGGTGCCATGGAGGCTTCGGTAGATAAAAGGATGACCATTATGATTCAAAATCTGGAAGCCCTTTTACCCAAATTTACTTTACAAAGAGAGGTTGCCATCGACAAGGTACTAACTCTTGCCGGTTTGCCCGATATTGATTTTAAAGCATTCCCCGGATTTTCTTCTAAATTTTTGTTGCAGGGAAATAATGAAGAAGCCATCAGGGAATTATTTAATAAGGAATTAATCATATTCTTTGAAATGCATTCCATTTTCCATATCGAATGCAATGGGTATCAGCTTCTCTTATTTGAAAAAACAAATCTAGCCAAACCTCACGATATTGAGGTTATGACCGAATTTGTCAAACAACTCTGGTCAAGAATTCAATAATGATTTAATTATTCGGCCTTTTAGAATAATTTTGAAGGCTCAAAATGAACAAATGGAAATTTTAAAAACCACTGAAAAGGAATCACTATTAGATATTGCCCGGGATTATGGTACGCCCACTTATGTTTATGATACCGCCAAAATTGATATGCAATATCAGCGATTGGTCAATGCTTTTGATGTAGACGATCTCGAAATTCACTTTGCTTGTAAGGCACTGACCAATGTGAATATTCTCAAGTATTTGAAAAAACTGGGCGCCAAAATTGACGCTGTTTCCATACAGGAAGTCAAAATAGCATTGCATGCAGGTTATCAACCGGAAGACATTTTATATACACCGAATTGTGTATCCCTGGATGAAATACTGGAGGTGCGAAAATTAGGTGCCCAATTAAATCTGGATAATATTTCCATTCTCGAACAATTCGGACACTTGCACCCCGAAACACCTGTCTGCATTCGTATTAATCCTCATATTATGGCCGGTGGTAATTCAAAGATTTCCGTAGGGCATATTGATTCAAAATTTGGAATTTCGATTTATCAATTGCCTTTGGTAAAACGCATTGTTAAAGAATGTGGAATGAAAATTTCCGGAATTCATATGCATACCGGTTCTGACATACTCGATACGGAGGTTTTTCTCAGGGGTGCAGAGCTTTTGTTTGAAGCTGCAAAAGAATTTGATGACCTGGAATTTCTCGATTTTGGAAGCGGATTTAAAGTGCCGTATAAAGAAGGAGACATTGAAACTGATATTGCCGAATTGGGAAAACTGATGTCTGAAAGATTCAATGCTTTTTGCAAAGAATATGGCAAAAGTTTAAGCCTGGTATTTGAACCCGGTAAATTTCTTGTAAGCCAGGCGGGCTATTTTCTGGCTAAAGTGAATGTGGTTAAACAAACCACATCTACAATTTTTGCCGGACTAGACACTGGAATGAATCATTTTATTCGTCCGATGTTTTACGATGCTTTTCATCATATCGAAAATTTATCCAATCCTGAAGGCCCCAAACGATTGTATACTGTAGTTGGATATATCTGCGAAACGGATACTTTTGGCTGGAACAGAAAAATCTCTGAAATACGCGAGGGAGATGTTCTTAAATTTAATAATGCAGGGGCTTATTGTTTTACCATGGCATCAAATTATAACTCCAGACTAAAACCCGCTGAAGTGATGATCATGGACGGGAAAGATTATTTAATAAGGAAAAGAGAATCATTTGATGATCTGCTTAATAATGTTGAGAACTTAGATATTTAAACATGTATTACCTCATTTATTCGAGCTATTCTAAAAAAGACATGGGGAAAGAGGATTTATTTTCCCTTCTTGAAAAGTCCAGAGTTAAAAATAAACTAATGGGTATTTCCGGTTTTTTACTTTGTATAAATGCGGATTATCATCCTGAAATAATAAACGGCCGTTTTATTCAGGTTTTGGAAGGCGATAAAAAGGAGGTTAAAAAGCTTTTTGAAAGCATCAAGAAGGACCCACGACATAAGCATGTAGAAATAATCGCCGATGGGGTCTTGATGAAACGAATGTTTGACAATTGGAGCATGGGATACCGCGACCTGGATATTCTAAAATTCAAAAGTCGTCTTGATAAGTTTGAACTAACGGAAGATAACCTACTAGGATCCAAGAACGACGATGAAAGTCAAACTGTATTGGACTTTATCAAATCCTTTTATAGGGTTCCAGACAATATTGTTAAAAATTAATTGGCTTTTAATACGGTAAATTCCACTCTGCGATTTATCTGCCGACCTTCTTCTGTGTCATTCGTGGTTTCAGGTTTGCTTTCTCCATAGCCAACGGCTGTAATTCGATAACCCTCAATGCCCTGATTGACAATGTATTCTCTTACAGCTTCTGCCCTTCCCTGAGATAATTCCTGATTGTATTGATCGGAACCTTTATCATCCGTGTGCCCGGCAATTTCGATTTCAAGGTTTTCGTTGGTTGTCATCATTTCAACAACTTTATCCAATTCCGGAAAGGATTCAGGTCTTAAATTTGTTTTGTCAAAATCGAAGTAAATGTTATTCAAACGGACGGTCGTACCTACAGAAAGTTCGGTCATCTCAAAATTCTTTGAAAGAAATTGATCCTGACCTAAATCTTCAACAATCAAACTGTCTGAAAAGGCTAAATAACCTTCAGCATTTAATTGAAAATAATATTTCCCCGCTTTGGGCAAATTCACCTCGTATTCTCCCAAATTAGGATCGGAAGTAATATTTTTAATTGAGCTCCCTTCAAAAAGTATATTGATATTGGCTGATACCGGATCAAAGGTCCCCAACTTTGTGACTAAACCCGACAAATTGAGTTTTGCAGCTTTCGGCTGTAAATAAATTTTAAGCTCAACAGTCGTATCTTCTTCGAGGTTTATTAAACTGAGTTCTTTTTCCTGAGATATATAGCCATCGGCCGTAAAACTTAAAGTGTAAACATCCTGAATTTCTTTTTCGATATTGAATTCTCCATAAGGGCTAACGGACACCATTTCCGGTTTGCCTTTTAGGCTATTAAGATTAGTAAATGCCATCAAAGGCTCCTGGCTTACTTTATCATAGATCACTCCCTTGATATAAATATCCGGCGGGCGCGGTACAAAACTGAGAATATCAAGACTTCCGCCATCGGCCGATTTATACGCTCTAGTCGTAAACATATTTGTACCGGACTCATCGATTGAAAAATATGCGTCAAAGCCTCGGGTATTTATAGGTTCACCCATATTTTCAGGTTCCGACCACTTTAAATATGTATCGTCAAGTCTTTCGCTTTGGTATATATCAATTCCGCCCTTTCCTCCGGGTCTGCCACTGCTGAAATACAATGTTTTATTGTCCTTGGTTAAAAAGGGACCGAATTCATCCTGAAAAGTGTTAATTGGCTTTCCCAGTTTTTTTGGTTTAGAAAAGTTATTTCCTCCCTTGGCAAAACTAACATAAAGGTCACTGTTGACCTGATCTTTGATCTCGCTCATATAGATAAAGAGAACCTTTTCATCATCGGACATAAATCCTCCAAAAAACTTGCCCTGGTTCATTTTATCAAGATTATCTATATTCAATTCCTGCATATCGGTCCAATTCTCACCCGATTTTCGAATTATAGAAAAGGTATTCATTTTACCCCTGCTTTTACCTCCCTTTAACAATAAGGCCTTTCCATTTTCCAATACAGAAAGAACAGCATTGTATTGATGGTGATTAAAAGGATGTGACATATGGCGATGTTCGCTCCATTGGCCGCCAAATGAGTCTCTTTCTACGTACCAGATATCCTGGCTTCCTTTGGTGCCATCGTGGTTTTCAGGATGATCAGTGATGTAGTAATACAAACGCAATCCATCCGGTGTGATTATGGGTTTTACATCGTCGTAAATGGTATTGACGTTTCTGCTCAGTTTCTTTAATATGTATTTTGGTTTTTCTCCTTTGATGTCTTCTAATCCTTGTGCGAAAAGCAAAGAATTAAGGAAAATTGACCCAATTACTAATAGGAATGCGTTTCTCATGGTTATGGCTTAAATAGCAATAATAATAAATCTACGTGGTAGATATCAAACTGTTACTTCTTTTGCTATTTAATTTTATAATTCAATTCCTTAAATCATTTTGTATAGGGTATAAATCTTAGACCTGAGCCAAATCATTTCAGAACAGAAAATTTATCTCTGTAATTGCAGAAATTATCAAATCGTTTTTATCGATTCCGCACAGTATTAATCGTGTAAAAAGAGAAACTTAGTAACAGCCCGGGAATCAGTAGGGCTAAAACATGCGCTTTATTTTAAGAGTTTGTAAGTAAAAAGCGAATCACATCCGTGGTAGTTACGATTCCTACGAGTTTACCATTGTCTTCTACGGGAAGAGCGTGGTATTCTGCACCGATAAATTTCTCTGCTACGCTTTTAATGCTATCATTCGGTCCTACCATATCCGGTTTGTGCTTCATGATCTGATTGATAGACAGTTCATCCATGATTCCATCTTCACCGACCATATCATCATCGACATAGGTATTACCAAAACTCAAACGCAAAAGATCCGTCTGACTTAAAATGCCAATCACCAATTCATTGTCTGTAACCGGAAGGTGTCGGATTTTATTTTTTTTGAATAAATCTCTTGCTTTTTCCAGTGAAGCATTTACATCTATCGTGACAACTTTACTTGTCATTATTTTGGAAATTGGGTTTTGAGTGTTCATAGCATTTCTCTTTTTACTCTGTCTAAACTATCAATGAAAAATGCGGAGAATTATGATACGTTATAATCCTATTACTGATATTGATCAGCTCTTTTTCTTTTTCAACAGCGATTTCCTTCCATAAATGCTGCAAATTGGGCATTCAGAAAAGACATGCCCTCTTGCCGGACAGTATTCTCTTCCAAAAAAAATGATCTGTAGATGAAGCTTGTTCCAGGTATTTTCAGGATAGAGTCGTTTCAGGTCTTTTTCGGTTTTTTCAACGTTCTTTCCGGTAGTAAGCCCCCAGCGATAAGCCAGCCGGTGAATATGTGTATCGACGGGAAAGGCCGGTACTCCAAATGCCTGGGACATTACAACGGAGGCCGTCTTATGCCCAACGCCCGGTAATTTCTCCAGTTCTTCAAAACTTGCGGGCACAAGCCCTTTGTGTTTTTGGATGATGATTTGAGATAATCCTTTAATCGCTTTTGATTTTTGAGGTGAAAGGCCACATGGTTTAATAACTTCTTTTATTTCTTCTTCCCTCAATCCGGCCATGTCAAATGGGTTATCGGCCTTTTCAAATAAATATGGGGAAACTTTATTGACCCTTTCATCTGTACATTGGGCTGATAATAAGACCGCTATCAACAATGTAAAAGGATCATTGTGCTGAAGTGGAATTGGCGTTTCAGGGTATAAATCATCCAGTATTTTGGCAATGGATGCTGCCTTTTCAGCTTTAGTCATTTAGGTTCAATTCTGAAGGTATAAAAAGGAACATTTATTTCATCCACCAATTCTTCTGCTATGCTTCCAAGAAAAAAATGTTTTATGCCATGACGGGCATGGGTGGCCATGGCTGAAATGGAGATATCAAATTCTTCAAGAAAATGATGTATTCCTTCTTCTATCGTTCTTCCTTCTCTGATGTGCATTTGATCGTATTTCAGTTTATTGGAATTGGCAAAGCTGATAATATCACTTTTAATGGCTGTGTCTTCTGCCATTCCTTCTTCTACAATTTTTAATAAATGCAATTCAAGATTCAATTCTTCGATAAGCATGCGCAAATTTTCAAAATCACCTTTTTCCTGAATGTTAAAATCACTTATTAACAGTAATCGTCCTGAATCGCTGATGCGGTAATTTTCCGGTAAGGACAAAACCGGAATTTTACTGTCATTTACTAAATGCTGAGTAACATTTCCAAAAACGATATCGCTCAATGAATTAAGTCCATGCGTTGCGGATACAAGCATTTGATAATTCCCGGAATTAGCTTCGGCCAGTATTTCATCTTCGAGACTCCCATTTTTACACTTGATTTCTGAAACGAAAGAAAAGTTTTTAATTATTTCCTCAATTACCTCATGCTGACTTTTTGCAAATAAGTTGGAGTCCACATTGTCTAACTTCCAGTCTCTGAGGGTAATTTGACTTAGCGTATTTTTATCTCCATTAAAAACATAAAGCAAATCAACATCAATTGACTTTGAGTTGTTAAATGAGGATAGGAATTTAAGTGCCTTTACGGTAGACTCGGAAATATCTGTGGGAATGATAACCTTCATTCTCCAAATTTAAAAAAATGGCACTAATGAAATTTATTTGCTTCTGTTCCAGGCCATAATTCCACCGGATAAATTATAAACTTTCTCAAAGCCGAGATCATACATTATTCCACAGGCTTTTGCACTTCGAAAACCTGAGCGGCAATAGAGATAGTAAGATTTGTTTTTATCCATATTTGAAACTTTTTGAGCAAAATCAGGACGACTTACATTGACCAAAATTGAACCTGGTATTTTGCCGGATTTCTGCTCTGATTCGCTTCTCACATCAATGATTACTGAGTCATTATTTTTTACCACTTTATTGAATTCAGAAGCCTTAATGCTGCTGTACTTTTTTTGTTTTTTAAATAGTCCGAACATTTGATTTTTTTAAATGAGTAATTCTTTGAATATGATATAAATGGCCATGGCTAATACAAAATAACCAAATCCTGTTTTTAGTTTACTTCCTGAAATAAAATTATTGAGAAAACTCCCGAGGAGAATCCCAAGAGAAGAAATCAAGGTAAATAACAACAAGAAGTTCCAGTCTATGTTTTGTTGCCCAATATCGCCTAAAAAGCCTATTAGTGATTTAGCAGCAATAATTAGCAATGATGTTCCCACAGCAATTTTCATTGGTATTTTTGCAAAAATGACCAAGGCAGGTATTATCAGAAATCCTCCTCCTGCACCGACCAGTCCCGTTAAAACACCAACTACTGCACCTTCGCTGAGGATCATGAAATAATTAAATTCGGGTTCAGTTTCAGTCCCATTCTGTTCCGATGCCCCGGGTTTGTTTTTAATCATCGAATAGGCAGCAAAAAGCATAATTATGGCAAAAAATACCATAATAAAGAGGTCTTTGCTAAAACTTATATCACCAAAAAAAGTCAATTGTTGAGGGATGGATGGAAGCAGAAATCGCCTGGTTAGAAAAACAGCGATAAAGGAAGGAATGGCAAAAACAATTGCTGTTTTATAATTTACAAGGCCTTTTTGAAAATACTTAAAAGAACCAATGGCAGCTGAAACGCCTACCACAAATAGCGAATAAGCCGTAGATAATACCGGAGATATGCCCAAAATATATACCAGAATCGGCACTGTCAAAATGGAGCCCCCTCCACCGATAAGCCCGAGTGTTACTCCAATCAATAAAGCGCCTACATATCCAAGTATCTCTGTCATTTAACTGCCTTAATAAATTGCAAATATCTCTGAAAGCGGCTTAAGCTATGTAACAACTGTTACTCAGTATCGATGTTCCTGTTCATATAATCCGAGTAATCGGGTTGAATTCTGTTAACATTTTCATCCATGAGAGGAGAGGATAATAAGAAATCAGCAGTGCAGCGATTGCAGGCCATGGGAATATTCCATACAGTAGCAATTCGAACAAGGGCTTTGACATCCGGATCGTGAGGTTGTGAAGACAAAGGATCCCAAAAGAAAATCAAACAGTTGATTTCGTCTTCCGTAATTTTCGCACCCAGCTGTTGATCACCCCCCAGCGGGCCACTTAAGAATTTTACTATGGGTTGCTCAAGTTTTTCTTCTAAAAGTGAACCTGTGGTGCCCGTAGCAAATAATTTGTGTTTTTTTAAGGAGTCTCTATTGTAATAAGCCCAGTCAAGAAGATCTTTTTTACGATTGTCATGAGCGACTAAAGCAATGTTTTTAATGGCCGGTAAAAGTGCTGTTTTATACTTCATAATTAGTTAAACATACCAAAAAGTTCTCTATCCACTTTTGTAAGTATCTCAGAAAGATCATCCAGTTTTTTTACAAAATCTATGTTGTTAACATCGATAATTAAAAGCTTTCCCAAATCGTAATTGGAGATCCATTCCTCATAATAATGATTGAGGTTTTTCAGATAGTCCAAACGGATTCCGGATTCATAGTCTCTTGAACGCATTTCTATACGTTTAATTAATGTGGGGATGTCGGCTCGTAAATAAATTAATAAATCAGGTGCTTTAATGAAGTCTATCATTGAAGAATACAAGGCAAAATAATTATTGTATTCTCTTTTTTCCATTAGTCCTGATTCGTGAAGATTTTTAGCAAAAATGTGCGCATCTTCATATATACTTCGATCCTGTACAATGTTTTCGTTTAATTGCGCCAGTTTACGCGTCTGTTCAAAGCGAGAATTCAGAAAATGTATTTGGAGATGAAATGACCATTTTTTCATGTCATCATAGAAGTCCTTGAGATATGGATTCTCCTCAACCGATTCCAGTTCTACTCTCCAATTATAGTATTTTCCAATTTGTTCAGCTAAGGTAGATTTTCCGGCTCCTATATTTCCGGCTACTGCAATGTGTTTAGGCATGAATTATTTTACGACGTGCTTTTGGAATTTCTTAAAACCCAGATCTTTCTTACCTTTTGTATTCATAGTGTAGGTTGGAATGACAAAAATCATTCCCATATTCAATCTGAAATTTCTGTTCTTAACTTCGTAGTCTTCATCCACAAAGACCGACTCGGGGTCGGCAACATTTCTCATTCCCATTACGTATTGAGCACCCATTGTAAATATGGTCCACTCCCCTACATCAAAATCCAAACCGGCACCAAAGGCAAATCCGGGATCAAAGCTTTTATAATTGCTTTCGGTATCCAATAATGGTTTTGAAAGTTCTGTGGCATTTATGGGCAACAAATAATTATCCTTACCCGAAAGCAGAAATCCAAAAGTAGGTCCTGCAAATACATTGGGACGAATATCAGAATACTGGTCGAAGTTTATTTTGATGAAAAGAGGTGCCTCCAGATAATTTAATCTCAACTGATTGTTATTACTAGTGTATCCGAGTGAATTTCGACCCGAGCTAAAATTTGAACCTTTCATTACATATTCCAAACCTGAATAAATGGTGAAAAATCTTCGCGGTCTGAATTGCACTAATAATCCGCCGTGAAATGCAGTTATCAATTCCGTTCCAACAAATGCATTGCCATCAAAATCCTGACCGGCCGCAGAGCTCATATTCGGACCTAAGGTAATTCCCCATCCAAACATTTGGGAATAGCCCGGTAAGGCAAAAATCAAAAAAGTAAAAATGACAAGTAATTTCTTCATAGGGCAAAATAACCAAATCTTTTCGAAATGATATTATTTTAGATGTGAAACAATCTTTAATGATTAAACCATCATTGTATTTTTTGGTTGCATTTTTGTAGGGTTTATGATAGCACCCATGTATTATAATTAGAAACACAAAAAACATCTTAAGTATGATAAACAAAGATTCAATGATACGGCTTTTCGCATTTTCCATTTCATTGATCGGATTAATTTTAATGCTTCTTTCCTAAAGTTTGTTGAGCAATGCCTTTAGTAAGGTAATTTTGTTTTTATAGGGAGGGTACCTCAAAGGCAAATCAGGCCATAATCTTCTCTTAAATATACTTTTCTGATGAGAAAATACTTCAAAGCTCTTTTTTCCTCTGTATTTGCCAAAACCGCTATTTCCTATTCCTCCAACTGATATTTTCTTTTCTCCAAAATGAGAAACCACATCGTTTATACAGGCATCGCCCGATGGATTTTCCGATAATAGCTTATTTGCGAAATCTTCGTTATCGGTAAAGACATAAATGGCCAGTGGCTTGGGGTTTTTAGCGATTATTTCATTAATTTCTAAAATCGATTCATAATTTAAGATCGGAAGCAGCGGGCCAAAGATCTCTTCTTCCATTAGTTGGCTTTCAGCAGTTTCCAATTCTATTATAGTCGGTTCTATATATAATTGATCTCTTTCATTTTTACCTCCCGAAATTATCTTTGCATCGGACATTAGTTTTGTTAATCTGTCAAAATTCTTTTGATTGATAATTCTAGGGTAATCTTGACTTTCGCTGACATTCTTGCCATAAAACTTCTCGATATAGTAATTCATTTTAGCAAGCAATGCATCTTTTATGTCTTTGTGAACCAAGAGGTAATTCGGCGAGACACATGTTTGTCCCCCATTTAAAAACTTACCCCACACAATTCTTCGTGCAGCTATTTCAATGTCTGCATCCTGATGCACTATACATGGAGATTTGCCACCGAGCTCAAGCAGAACAGGACATAAATGTTCGGCTGCTTTTTTATACACGGAATTGCCTACGGCTGTACTACCGGTGAAAAAAATGAAGTCAAACGAAAATTCAAGAAGAGCCTCGCTTTCATTTTTAGCTCCTTGAACTACATCTACATGACCGGGGTCAAAACAATTCTTGACAATAGCTTCTATTAATTTACTTGTATTAACTGTTAATTCAGATGGCTTGATAATGGCAGTATTGCCCGCAGATATAGCACCGATCAATGGAGATATTGCTAAAAGAAAAGGATAATTCCAGGGACTAAAAATAAGTGTATTTCCCAATGGTATGGCTTCGGTATATAATTTGGCCGGATAGCTTAAAATAGAATAGCCTTTAAAAGATCTGGAGCTCCATTTTTTGATTTTTTTAATTGCGAGTTTTAATTCGGACTTAATCAGGCCTATTTCTGTTGCAAAAGCTTCAAAATTGCTTTTTTGAAAATCCAGATACATAGCTTCCATGATTTTGTCCTCATTCGATTCAATCTCCTTTAATAACCTTTTAAGTGCATTTGACCTTTCTTTGATATTATCACTCATTTCATTTCTGAAAAAATCTCTTTGCCGCTTAACTTTTATTTCTATTTCTTCAATGGAAGTATAAGTAAGTGTATTATTTGACTGAGATTTTTCGGACATTGTGATCGGATTATTTCTATAACAATGATATTGAAATTAAGAGGAATTCAGAAGAAATATTTAAACAGCCATTCGAGAGCGATTAGAGGCATGAGTCTTAAAGTAGAAAATGGCGAAATTCTTGCACTTTTGGGAGAAAGTGGTAGTGGGAAAAGCAGCTTGCTTAAGATAATTTCCGGAAGGCAAATTGCTGACAGAGGCAAAATGATCTTCCTCGATGAAGAAAAAAACATCCTCGAAAGTAATTTATCAGGGCAGTTTGAAGGCATTCGATTAATCGATCAGGAATCGCAATTGCCCTTAAATGTTTCCATTCGGGTAGCATTGGAAAGACAATTGTACGATTATAAGAAAAGTTGGGTCAAAGAGAGAATCAGCCGACTTTCAAATCTTTGCCAACTCAAAGGGCTGCTCGATAGAAAAATTGATGAGATATCAGGAGGCCAAAGACAAAGGGCAGCATTAGCTCTGGCCATTGCCGATGAACCAAAACTCTTACTAATGGATGAAGCCTTTACAAATCTGGATTTCTCATTAAAAAAAGAGATCCAAATGCAATGGATAAATACCATCAGAGAAGAAAATATTTCGGTGATTATGGTAACTCATGATCCAAGGGATTCATTAATGTACGCCGACAGAATTGCCGTGATGTACAAAGGAAGAATAGTCCAAAGGGGTAGTCCCGAAGAATTATATCATAGCCCAAAAGATTTATATGTATCCGAACTTTTTGGACATGCGACAAAAATTAAAAACAAATTTTTCAGGCCGGAGGATTTTAAAATTCTAAGTCAAAACGGAAAACTAAAAGGCAGGGTACTGCATAAATATTTTCAGGGAAATGGTTATTTATATGTACTGGAAAAAAATAAAAAAATCTATAAAGTGTATTCGACAAAGAATATAAATAAAAAGGAATTATTGATTAGCTGGGATGTATGAAGTTAAATCAGAGCATTATTTAAGAATTTATATTAAAATACATATATTACTAAATCCTTTAGATTGTAATAATTTAAATTTTTGAAAAATGAGACTTAAACTAAGCCTGGTACTAATGAGCATTTGCACAATTGGCACTGCTCAGAATTTTTTAAAAGCAGATTTGGCAAAAGAAGCTGGGAAAAATTATTCTATTTCTTTTGCTGTCTCAGCATCCTTTTTTAATCCCCTTCAGGGAAGAAATCAAATTGTTAATATAAAAGTAGATGGTGCTCCGGAAGGAGATGTGAATTTCATTTCTGAAGATGTAACCAATTTCTTTGTGAGTACAGTGATAATGGAAGAACTAAAAATGATTTCAGATATAAGTCGGCTCACTTTAAAATCATATACTTACCAATCAACAATCGATCAAAATGATGTGAATTTGGAATTAAAACTCACTTTAAAACCGGATCGGGTTGTGGTAAAAGCAAAAAGAATTGGTGGCGGAAATCTTCCGGATATTCCTGCTAAAGAGTTCGCATACAACAAATACATGAAATAAGAAATCATCTTTGGGTAAAACTGAAAAAGTTTTAATACAATTTTAATCTATTTTTCAAATCCTCCAATGTGTTAATTTCATTGGGGGATTTGTCTATTTTCCATCGCTTCATTATTGGAAAACTCAATGGATGCGCAACGTAGCGTTTCACACCCTAGCAGCGGACATGATCGGAATGAGCATGCGCAATTACTGCTCTTTCGACAGGTTTCCATGGATCATTATTAGCATCTGCATACTGGCATTAAATTCCCTTATCATTAATCGTTAATAGACTATTTATCATATTTTTCTAACATTGTCTGCTTAACTTAGTTTATAATAGTAAATAAGATTATCACCATGGAAATTGACTGGAATAAAGTTATTCATTACACCCAAAAAGGCAATCCTGAACCACCGAGAAGAATTGAAAAGAGCGATGAAGAGTGGAAAGAGGAATTAAGCGATGAACAATTTCAGATAACCCGATTAAAAGGTACAGAACGGGCTTTTTCCGGAGAATACTGTGAAGCACACGATCCAGGTAAGTACGCCTGCGTTTGTTGTGGTGAGGCGCTATTTGATTCGGGTTTGAAATTTGAATCAAGTTCTGGGTGGCCAAGTTTTACCGAGCCTATCAAAGAAAATGTCATTAAATACGAAAAAGATTCAAGTTTCGGAATGGTTCGCGTAGAGGTGATGTGCAATGTCTGTGACTGTCACCTTGGACACGTTTTTCCCGATGGACCAAAACCCTCCGGTCTTCGCTACTGTATCAATTCGGCAAGTATTAAACTGATGGAATAAAAAAGCCGGTATCCTGTATATAATGCAGGATCCGGCTATTCTATAGAATTAAATCTTAAGCTTTAATTATATTTCTGAGCCTCTTCATAATTCTTCAATCTGGTGTAGATTGTTTTAAGTGAATTTTTCAAACCGGCATCATCAGGCGCCAATTCAAAAGCTTTTTTGAAATAAGGTATGGCTAAATTAAAGTTCTCCTCTCCTTTCTTTTCAAGAGTAACCCCTTTTGACTGATAGGTTTTCAAGTCCATGTTATTCACTTCCTTATAAATACTAGCGGCCTTGTTGTAATAAAAGGCACCGAGATTATAATTGGCATCCAGATTGGCCGGATTTAACTCCAGTGCTTTTTTATAATTTTCTACTGCCAATTTGCCGTAATTGCTGGCTTCTTCACCTTCAGCATTTTCTCTCATTTGATCGTATAATTGTCCTAATCGAGAATAAAGCCCATCATTTTCAGGATCATTCTCAAGATTTTTCTTAACGTTTGAAATGGCCTCATCCAATCTGTTAGATTTCAGATATACATTAAATTCAGTTGTCAAAAGATCCTTTATTTTTTCCTTTTTGCTGTTTTTATTGACCTCAAGACCTCTACTTATGTATTCCAAAGCTTTGTCATATTCTTCCTTTGACACATAGTTATTGGTGACCGCGATATAGGCAAAATGATCATTAGCTCCCATTTCATCGATCATTTTCTTATAGAGTGTAAAGGCTTTGTCAAAATCCTTCATTCTCTCTGCTGCAATGGCGGCATTTAGCGCGGCATTGGTATCTTTATCATTGATCATCATTGCCACTTCAAAAGCTTTTATTGCGTTGGCATTATCACCGGCATTGATATTTTCAAGCCCCGTATTAAATGTCAAGACATAAACTACATTATTGAGTTTTTGCTTGGCATCCTTGGCATCGTCCTGTCTTTTTGAATCGTCTAGAGACATTGCTTTTTTGAAACTTTCAGTAGCAATTTTGGCTGCTTCTATTTTCGGAACACCGGCATTGTTATCTGCAGGCAATCGCATGATTTCAGCATAAACATCTCCTCGGTAGACCCATGTTTTTGAATCGCCTTTAGTTTGTTCATGGTTTACTGCCTTATCGATATTTTCTCGAGCATAAGCCAATTTTTTTGCGGCATCTGCAAAATTTTCCTGAATCAATAATTCTTTGGCTTCCTGCAATGAAAAATGCGTATTTGTTCTGGCCGATTTTTGACCAAAACCTGTACTAGAAACTAAAAGGAGCATAATAAATACTCCTGAAAATTTAATTGTGGATTGATATAAGTTCATATTCCTAAAATTTATTCCTGGTTATTGCTTTCGTCTTTATTGTCTTCCTCTTCTGAGCTATTATCCTTGCTTTCATCATTTTTGGACTCTGCAGTTTCTTCATCAGTCGCTTCCTTAATTTCAGGATCAGAATCCATTTCTTCGATGTACTCAATTTTTGCTACCGAAGATATTGCGTCTTTATCGTTCAATCGTATCAGTTTTACACCCTGTGTGGCTCTACCCATTACTCTTAAGGTATTGACTTCCATACGGATTGTAATTCCCGATTTATTAATGATCATCAAATCATCTTCATCTCGCACATGGACAATGGTTACCAACTCACCGGTTTTTTTGGTAACATTCATGGCTTTTACGCCTTTTCCACCACGGTTTGTTTCACGGTATTCCTCAATTTTTGAGCGTTTACCATAGCCATTTTCTGAAACAACAAGCAAATCTTCTTCAATGCTGTTTGCAGTAACCATGCCAACTACTTTATCTTTTGCTGAGGCAAGTTTGATACCCCTTACTCCGGCAGCGGTTCTTCCCATGCCTCTTACTTTGCTTTCATGAAATCTTATGGCACGGCCTGATTTTAATGCCAATATCACAAAAGCATCACCGTCGGTGAGCTTTACATTTAATAATCTATCGCCTTCATTAATGGTAATAGCATTAATTCCGTTTTGTCTCGGACGGGAATAAGCCTCCAGACTGGTTTTCTTTATAATGCCTTTCTCTGTACCAAAAACGAGGTAATTATTATTGATATAATCCTCATCTTTTAGATTTTTAACGGCAATTACTGCCCGTATTTTATCGTCTTTTTCAATGTTAATTACATTTTGAATCGGGCGGCCCTTGGCAGTCTTACTTCCTTCAGGAATAGCATATACTTTTTCCCAAAATACTTTTCCGGATTCGGTAAAAAACAAAAGGTAATTATGTGTTGTGGCAATGAATAAATGCTCTGTAAAATCCTCTTCTTTGGAAGAAGCGCCCCTTGAACCAACACCTCCTCTACCCTGCGTTTTGAATTCGGTTAATGCTGTTCTTTTTATATATCCTTCATGAGAAATGGTAAGAACCATACTTTCATCAGGTATAATGTCTTCTATGTCTATGTCATCGGCCGAATGAATGATGTCTGTTCTTCTTTCATCGCCGTACTTGTCTTTCATTTCATCGAGTTCATCCTTGATGATTTGCATTCTAAGGCTTTTATCATCAAGTATGGCTTTCAGCTTACCGATAAGCTCCATCACCTCTTCGTATTCTTTCTTGATTTTATCACGCTCAAGACCGGTAAGTCTTTGCAAACGCATTTCAAGAATGGCTTTCGCCTGAATCTCGCTCAACTTAAATTGCTCTACTAGTCCTTTTTTGGCTATTTCAGCATCCCTGGAACTTCTAATCAGCGCAATAACTTCATCCAGATTATCAAGCGCAATCAAATAACCTTCCAGAATATGCGCTCTCTTTTCAGCTTCATCCAGTTCGTATTGCGTTCTTCTGGTAACAACTTCGTGTCTGTGCTCCACGAAATACATGATGAGCTCCTGCAAATTGAGAGCTTTCGGTCTGCCTTTAACAAGCGCAATATTATTTACGCTAAATGAAGACTGTAACTGTGTGTATTTGTATAAATTATTAAGAACAATATTTGGAATAGCATCTCTTTTTAATTCATATACTATCCTCAGGCCTTTTTTATCAGATTCATCCCTGATATCTGAGATACCTTCCATTTTCTTTTCATTGACGAGAATGGCAGTTTTCTCTATCATGTTGGCCTTGTTCACCTGAAATGGAATTTCAGTCACAATGATTTGTGCCCTGTTCTCTTTAGTGATTTCAATCTCCGCTTTCGCGCGTAGTACAATTCTACCCCTGCCGGTTTCAAAAGCCGATTTAACACCGCTGTATCCGTATATTGTACCACCCGTAGGAAAATCAGGCGCAGTGACATATTGCATCAATTCCTCAATGCTAATATCATTATTGTCTATGTAGGCTTTTGTTCCTTCAACCACCTCGGTGAGATTATGAGGTGCCATATTTGTGGCCATACCTACAGCAATTCCCGAGGCGCCATTGACAAGCAGATTGGGGTATTTGGCAGGTAATACAGTTGGTTCTTTTAAGGAATCGTCAAAATTAAGCGCAAAATCTACAGTGTTCTTGTTGATGTCATTTAACAATTCCTCCGCAATCCTTGTTAATCGCGCTTCTGTGTAACGCATCGCTGCAGGAGAATCGCCGTCGATTGAACCGAAGTTACCTTGTCCGTCAACAAGTAAATATCTCAATGACCATGGCTGTGCCATTCTTACCATCGTATCATAAACGGAGGCATCCCCATGCGGGTGATACTTACCTAGAACTTCCCCAACGATCCTTGCTGATTTTTTATGGGGTTTGTTGTAGTTCAACCCTAAATCGAGCATCCCGTATAGGACTCTTCTATGTACTGGTTTTAATCCGTCTCTAACATCCGGAAGTGCTCTTGAAACAATTACCGACATAGAATAGTCGATATAAGCACCTTTCATTTCATCCTCAATATTGATTGGAATGATATTCTCTCCCTCGGCCATATTTGCTTAAGCTTTTTCTTGTCTAATTAGCGCGCTAAATTATTAAAATTAATGCTTTAAACGTTGTTTTTTCTAATTAAAAACCCCAATCATCTTCTTCTTCCTCTTCTTCCTGCAATTCTTTCTTTAATCGATCCTCTCTTTCTTTGGCAATTTGTTTTTTGCTCTTCTTTTTCTCTTTTTTCTCTTCCTTGGTTTCTTTTTGATTATCTTCTGTTTTACCCTCTTTCAGCTCTTCTGAACTGCCCTCTTCCGAACTTTCTTCTGTTTTCTTCTCGGCATTAACAGGTTTGCGAACTACAGGATCTTCTTCTTTGATATTTTCAATGTCCCAGGGGTCTCCGGCAGGTTCTTTTTTTACCTCCTCTTCTTCTTCGCTTTTTCTTTTTTTCTTTTTTTGTTTTTTATTCAAATTTTCGTCTTCAGGTGCAAAATTATCTCCGCCTAAAGAATCCTCCACGTAAAACTCATCGTCCATGAATTCATCTCCTCCAAAATCTGAGCTGTCATTGCTGACGAGCATATCTCTTCCTTCTGCTCCTTCTATATCCGGACCATCCCATGGAATTTTGTCAGGTGATTTATCGCGTTTGTAATCTCTTCCCACTCTGGGGTTTTGAAAAGCGTACCAGGGACGAATTTTTGATTTGAATTTTTCTCCCGAATGGCGATGCTCCATTCGCACACGACAACCGTTAACCTGGCATTTTTTTGAACATGAAGACATGGACAAAAGTATTGCCATTACAAAAATTAAAACGATATGAAGTGATTTAAACTTCATTTCTTTACGCTGTAGGTAGCGATAAATTTTTTAAATAAGGGTAAACTGTTTAGTTCCAATTTATTGCCAATATCCACGATGGTTTCAAATTGCAATCTGGAGATGTTTTTCGATTGTATCAATTCATCATCGTGATTCATAAAAAATGAGGTAAGCATCCTGGTAAACAATACAGGAGCATTGAGTAAATCTTTTTTTAAATCCTGACTTGATACATCCCCGGTTTCCAGCATATTGCGAAATAAGGTATTGTGCTGAAAAGTTATTTTTAAAATAGACTTTAAAACTTCAAAAAATTCTTCTTCCCATAGATCGTATTTTTTGATTAAAAACATCATTGCGCTTGATACAGGGTCTTTTTTTAACCAAAACTTGCCCTTGGAATAGGAACGTGCCTTTCTTTGAAGTCTTCGCTCCTCAAAGAATGAAATCTTTCCATCTGCAAGTGCTATTTTAAGGGAAGGCATCATAAAGATGAGTCCAAGAAAGTCCTGATCGCTAATCTCCATAAATGGAGCTTCCTTTTGCAGGAACCGTTTTTTTAGTTTATAAACTTTTTCACGAAGCGTATCATCCTCTATTATCGACTCTATTTCGAGTTCAGTCAGCAATGATTAATCCATGTCTAATAATGCAAAAATAATCATTTTTATACTTATCCTCTAATTTTCAGTCAATTGATAAACTTATAAGTGCATTAAAGAACAATTTGACTATTTTCAGATTATATAAGTGATTATGACAAAAATTTTGCTCACAGGCTCAACAGGATATATTGGCAGACGTATCCTTCCAATTCTTCTTTCAAAAGGATATGAGGTGGTTTGCCCCGTCAGAGTTGAGAGCAGGTTTGACTTTAAGGACTTTGATGAGGAAGAAATAAATCGAATCAATGTAATTGAAGCCGATTTAGGTGATAAAGAAGTATATAAAAGCTTTCCCGAGGATATAGACTATGCGTATTATCTCGTACACTCCTTAACGCTGGGTTCGGGCAAATTTGAAGAACACGAAAGTCAAATTGCGGATATATTTAAAGAGTATCTTGATCAAAGCGCTATTAAACAAGTAATATATTTGAGTGGAATAGTCAATGATGATGACCTCTCAGAACATCTCAGGTCTCGTAAAAAGGTAGAAGACATTCTTTCTGAATCGAAGGTCCCGTTAACCGTATTGCGGGCAGGAATTGTCATTGGCTCCGGAAGTGCTTCTTTTGAAATCATCAGGGACCTTGTCGAGAAATTACCCATAATGGTTGCTCCCAAATGGGTCAACAGTAAGTGTCAGCCTATTGGTATCGCCAATGCATTGGAATATCTGACCGGTATTATAGGAAACAAAGAGAGTTTCAATAGAAGTTTTGACATCGGAGGATCGGATGTATTAACTTATAAACAAATGCTCCTCGGTTTTGCCAAAACCCGAAAACTTCGCCGCTGGATCATCACTGTTCCTGTATTGACGCCCAAGCTTTCTTCCAAGTGGCTGTATTTTGTTACGTCCACCTCTTATGCATTGGCTACAAATCTTGTAGACAGTTTGAAAAATGATGCCGTATGTGAAAATAATGATATCGACAATCTGATTCGCATAGAAAAACTCGATTATGAAGAATCCTTAAAGCGAACGCTGGTAAAAGTGAAAAATGGAGAAATTATTTCCAGCTGGAAAGACTCCTTTCAGGATTCCGAATTGAAAGAGGTATTTCTTAAAAAACTTGAAGCCCCAACTTATGGCTGTTTTAAAGATCGACAAGAATTAGAATTTAAAAATCCTTCAGAGAAGGTCATTGATAATATTTGGCGGATTGGCGGCGACAGAGGTTGGTACTATGTGAATTTTCTTTGGAGTCTTAGAGGTTTTATAGATCAGGTATTTGGCGGTGTTGGCTTGAGAAGAGGAAGGCGCAGCCCTACAGACCTCAAGCGAGGTGATGCCCTTGATTTTTGGAGAGTACTGGATGCTGATAAAAAAAACGGTCGATTATTGCTTTATGCAGAAATGAAATTGCCCGGTGAAGCCTGGCTGGAGTTTAAAATCGAAAACCGGGAAGGCAATAATTTCTTGATCCAAACGGCCACATTTCGTCCATTGGGATTAATGGGAAGATTGTATTGGTATGCTGTATATCCATTTCATTTGTTTATTTTCGGTGGTATGGCAAGAAAAATTACCAATCGATTGGATTGAGATCAAGTCCTGTTATAAGAATTAATTAAGAGAAATAACATAATCTATTTATACCATGAAAAGAAAAGCAAGAGCAATTTGGAACGGAAAAGGAATTGACGGAAAAGGTAAAATGAGCGCCGAAAGCGGTGCCTTCAGAGATTTAAGATTCACGGCGAAAACCCGTTTTGAAGACGAACCAGGTACCAATCCTGAGGAGTTAATAGCGGCAGCACATGCCGGATGCTATACCATGCAATTGAGTTTTAACCTTCAGGAAGCAGGCTATGAGGCCAAGGAACTGGATGCGGAATGCATTATTGAAGTCAAGGAATTTAATGTTCAAAGTTCACACATAATCCTAAAAGCCAAGGTAGAGGGCATCGGAGAAGAGGAATTTGAAAAACTGGTAAGACATGCTGAGAAAAACTGCCCTATTTCTAAATTATTGGATACGAATATTTTGGTGGAATATACCTTGAATTAAGAGCTTCGATTTTATACTTATTTATTCGTCCTGTGATTTTTAATCTAAGAAGACACTGAGATTACAAGGTGAATAAATTATCTAAAATTGTCAATCAGTGTTTAGGGTGAAGGATGTTGATGGCTAAAGATTTCAAGTCGACTTGAAGACCATTATCTTAATTTACTATCTATAAATTTCTATTCGTCCGTCTCAAGACTTTTGTTCCGGTCTCCACATCTTAGTTTTCCAAACAAAAATGCGGAATCTGTTACTGCTATTGCCTTTGCTTCTCTATTCCTGCATAGGAACTGATATTAAAGATGATGTGATTGTCGATCGGCAATTAGAATTAATTGGAATGGATACTTCTCTATTGGTTGGAGAAATTGTTCAATTTAATTACGAGTATTTAAATCAGTATGGCATTCAAGAGGAAATATTGCCAATTTGGAATAATACGAATCAGGATGTAATTGATTTAAGTCAAACAGGATTAATAAGGAGCAATAGTCCGGGGCAGTCGTTCATTTATATTGCCTATGAGGGATTATTCAGCGATTCTGTATTGATTACTGTGGTTGAAAATAGCCAATCCATTGCAAGAATAGAAATTGCAAATCCCGGTTTAAATCGCGTGATGCCCGGAGAAACGCTTCAACTGCAAGCAAGGGCATTCACAATTGAAAACGTAGAAATTGATACAATCTTCAATTGGACGCTCAATAATTTTCAAATCGCAAGCATAGACAGCACTGGCTTTTTCACCGCTTTAGATATTGGTATGGTAAATGTCAGTGCCTCCGTTGGTCCAATTGTTAGCAGCCCATTACAGATTACCATTTCTCAAGAAACACAAAAAACGGCGCAATTTACCGGCATGAACAGTTATAATGCTCAGGGAACGGCGACTTTATTTTTCAATGATGATAATGAACTTATGCTTTCGCTGGGATCTGATTTTCAGACAGAATTTGCGCTTGGAACATTTATTTATTTGGCAAATAGTACCAGTGGTTCTGAGGTGAAAGGGTCTGGACTCGAACTCGGCAATATTACTAGCAATGGCATGCACGAATTTAATGTAACAGCCTTGGATCCAAATGCGGATTTAGAAAGCTATAGATATGTAATCGTTCTTTGCAAACCGGCATCCATCACTTTTGGAGCTGCGGACTTTAACTGATTCATAATGAAAAAATCTCTCCTATATCTTATTTTAATTTCATTTCACTTTCAGGCTCTGGCCGGGGGCGGCTGGACTGCCGGGAAAGGACAAGGTTATGCCAAACTTTCTCAAAATGCGATTATTGCCGATCAATTTTTTGCGCCGGATGGAGAAATTATTGACATAACAACGATAAGTCTCTATACAAGTAGCCTCTATTTAGAATATGGCATTACTGACAAACTAGAATTAAATGTTTACATGCCATTTTTTGTAAGATCTACACTTAATAATGTTGAAAGAAGACAATCCGGTAGAATAGAGCCGGGCGATGAAGTCAACAGCTTTGGCGACACTGACTTGCGTTTAAAATATCAAATTCACAATTCAGAAAAAGTAGTGATAGCTGCATCACTTCTTCTTGGACTTCCATTGGGAAAAACGGCAGGAGGCAAAACTAAAAATGGTGATGATCGCATTTTACAGACCGGTGATGGCGAGTTCAATCAATTGATTATGCTTGAAGCAAGCAAATCTTTTTATCCCAAAGCTTTTTACTCTAGCATTGGAATTGGATTTAACAATAGAAGCAATGGGTTTTCAGATGAAATCAGGTGGTTATTTGAACTTGGTTATTCCGGATTTGAAGATTGGCTATTGGCCTTAAAAATCTATTCCATTCATCCACTAAAAAATGGAAATGAGGCTGAGGGTGCAGGTATGGGAGTTTTTGGTAATAATATTCAATACATATCCTTCGGTCCTGAAATCAATTATTTTATTAAAAATGATTTTGGGATAAGTGGCGGAATTGGATTGGCCATCGCCTCTAAGAATATTCTCGCTGCACCAAACTATGGTATTGGATTATTTAAGACATTTTAAATTTAATAGGGTATTCTACAAGTATCGCTAAAGGATTTCCCCATCTCAGAGTCATTCTTAGATTTTTTTTTCAATCTCAGAGTCATCCTGAGATTTTTTATCTAAGGAGACACCCCTCTCAGAGTCATCCTTAGATTTTTTATCTAAGGAGACACCCCTCTCAGAGTCATTCTTAGATTTTTTATCTAAGGAGACTCTGAGATCCAGAGGAGAATAACCTCTAAAATCCGCTTTAATCAAACGGTTATTCTTCCCTAGATGATAATATGCTGCACTAGATGCAGAATATTGCGTAAAATCATTTACTAATTTCCATTTCCCGGATACGGGATTATAATGAATATATTCGGCAACTCTGTTGAGTGAATTCATCCCAATTACCATTTTCGCATCAAAAGAAAGACGAAATACCTGGTGTCTTTTCCCTTTTGCTGATTCATTGACTTGAACAGCTTGCCTTAGTTTATGAAGGATGATTTTTTCCTTTTTAGATTTTAATCTTTTAACAATTTCATATGCCATAAATCGCTTAGCCTCACCGATAACAAGATTAAAATCGGTACAGAAAGAACTAACAAAAACCAATAAATGTATATGATTTGGCATCATCACATATGCACTGATTAATATTCCTTTATCATTTAAACGCGATAACCATATAAAAAAATAGTTCTCCAGTTCAGTCAGCTTTAATAATGGAAGCCATTTATGACAAGTAAAGGTGAGGAAGTAAAAACAATCTTTATCCGGATGAATTCTGTGGGTGGACATGCTCAATAAAACGGAAAATAGATTAATCGTCAATCGGAAATTTCGTGAAAGCTTAATCTGGATTTGTCAATCAGTGTTTTCTTCGAATAACACTGATGGAGAGCTAATAGCTTTGAAAAACAAAAGCCGCTCGTTGAGCGGCTAATTCTTAATTTCTAATTCGTAATTGAATGTGAGCCCCCAGAAGGATTCGAACCATCGACCTACTGATTACAAATCAGTTGCTCTGACCAACTGAGCTATGGAGGCTTTTATTCGCTATCTGCGAAATTTGTGCAAATCTATAAAGGCGAAATGAAAAAGCAAATTTTACTTATCGATCTGACGCAATAATTTTATTTTGTCCTTTAATTTTTGAATTTGCTCTTCTGCCTGATCAATTTTGTTTTGCACATCATCCTTTAATTTTTCGGCATTCTTTGTCGAGGCAAAAAACTCCATATTGTTTTTGAGCGTAACCGTATTATCCTGAAGTTTGGATATCTGTCTGCGCATTTTGTCAATTTCTCCGTGAATATTTCTCGATCCTCTAAAATCGGATTTCATCAAAAGCGCCTTAAGTTTGGTTTTGGCCATTTCCAGGCTGTCTTCCTTAAAATCATCCGCTTTTTCGATTATGGAATCAATGGCTTCACTGATTGCTTTTTTAGACGATTTAATTGCTTTTTTAGGTACAAATCCTAATTCCGTCCACTCTTTTATGAGTTTTTCAACTTCTTCAAGATTCTCTTCGCTAAGCGATTTCAAAGTCTTTATTTTTTCAACGACCTCATTTTTCTTTTGAAGATTTACTTCAAAATCTTTTTCTCTTTCTTTTTGATTGCCACGTAAATTATCAAAGAAGGCATCACAGGCCGATTTGAAACGCTTATAAACATCTTCGCTCTTTTTCCTGGGTGCAGGCCCGATATTCTTCCACTCTCTTTGAATTTGCTTGACTTTCTCCGATTGCTGTGCCAGATCTTCTGTTGATTTATTTATTTCTTCAACCTGCTCACATAGTTTGACTTTGAGTTCATGATTTTTTTCCCTCGCCTCGTCTAAAGCCTTAAAAAATTGTTGCTTGCTCTTAAAAAATCCTTTAAAATGGGACCAAAAAGACTTTGAAATTTCCTTTGATAATTCTCTGGGAACCGGACCAATTTTTTTCCACTCTTCCTGAATGTTCAATATCTCCCTCGACTTTTCATTCCACTCTGAAATTTTATCCGAACTGTAATCGATAAATGTTTCAAGCTTTGTGATTAGTTCCTTTTTCTTTTCCAGGTTATCGTCGAGTTTTTTCTTAAACTCTGCAGCTACAACTTGTTTTCTTTCATGAACCTTATCAGAAATATTCTTAAACTCCTCCCAAAGTTGAGCTCTTATTTCCTGTGGAACCGGCCCTATATGTTTGTATTCTTCATGCAGTTTTTTCAGCTCTGCTACGGCTGCATTTACCGGATTTATAGTTAATAATTCCTTAGCCCTTTCAATGACCTCTTTCTTAAGTTTTTCGTTTTTCTTTCTGTCGAGATCCTTTAATTCAAAAAAGATGCTCCTTTTATCATAAAAACGATCTCTAAGTGCATTAAAATTGGCCCATAGCTCTCTTGTATAATTGTTTGGAATTGGTTCCGCATTTTTCCATTCGGACTCTATCTCTTTGAGTTTTTTTATTCCAACATTATCCTCTTCCTCGTCCACAAATTGGCGAAGTTCTTCGAGTAGCTCTTCTTTCCTTTTTAGATTTTCCTCTTTTAACTGGTTGAGATCCGAGTGTGCCTTCTTTTTCTTTTCTTTGAATCCATCGTAATAGGTTTTGAACTGCTGGACCAGCTCTTTGTCTTTGGTAAATTCAAAATCATCTTTGGTATTTCCCTCTTCTTTGAGAAACTCTTCAAGTGCCTGTTCTTTGTCCTGATCGATCAAATGAAAAAATGCCTCCTTAATAGCATCAATTCTTTTTTCAGATATCTTGATGATGTCCTTACCCGTAACTTCTTTTATCTTTTCGAGTAACTCTTCCTTGTTTAATTTATCGTAGTCTTCTTCTTCGTGTTCTTCGTGGTCTTCATCATCAAATTCGTAGACTTCGTGATGTTCTTCCGAGGATTTTTCTTTATCTCCTTTCTCTTCTTTTGGGCTTTTTTCTTTCGGGCTTTCTACTTTTTTTACTTTCGACGTTTTTTCCTCTGAAGCTTTTTTTGAATCCTCACTTGGTGCTTTTTCTTCTTTCTTACCCTTTTTTTTCTCTGCAGGTGCTTCTTTGCCTTTCTTTACGTCAAAACCGGAAAGTGCATCTTCTACCTTGACTTCAGTTTCTGTCTTGTCACTCTCTTTTGTTGCTTTTTCAGATGGGGGATTTAAATCTTTGTCCTCTTTAGATTTTTTCTTGCTCTGCTCTTCCCTGGGCAGTCCTTTGTTTTCTTCCTTCTTGTCGTCCATATCCTAATCATTTAGGTTCAATGCTCAATTCAATCTGGGGTCGGAAGGCGAATTTGCCAGCCATTTCAGCTCACCTCCCATAATTTCCAAAACCCGTTTCCACATATTGGTGGAATCGGCTTCAAAAATACTATTATCACCAAGGTCTGCGACAAACCATGATTTCTCTTCAATTTCGCGATCCAGCTGTCCGGCATCCCAACCGGAATAACCAATAAAAAATTTAATTTTATCAAGATCGATCGAATCGCTGATGATCTTGATTTTCAATTGTTCAAAATCGCCGCCCCAATAAATACCATTGGCCAACTCAATTGAATCTATGATTTCATTACCTAGTTTATGAATGAAATGCAATGTATTTTGTTGAACAGGTCCGCCAATTAAAAGTTCTTTGGCATTGCCTTCCAGGTCTTCCAAAACCTCCCCTAATTTTACTTCTATAGGTCTGTTAAGTACAAGGCCAAAAGTCCCATTTTCATTGTGTTCGCAAATAAGTATAACACTCCGGTCAAAATTCGGATCTTTCAGAAATGGTTCTGATATCAGAATACTGCCTTTCTTAACTTCGGGCATGTTGTAATCCGGATATAAATTAATGTTCATATTTAATGCAAAGCTGCTCTTATTGGCAAGTTATTTAAAATTTCCTTTTCTAAAGCATCCCATTCATCAAGACGCTTATAAACTTTGTCTTCATCTTCATAATTCAAAGCCATTTTAACAAAAATATTGCCATGTTTTGCCTCTGAGGCCCATAAATTATGATAAAACTTTTTCATTTCAGGGTCTTGAATATTCTCATAAATCAAACGAAATCGTTCCGCCCCACGGCATTCCACTACAGAAGCCAGCAATAAGCGGTCAATAAATCGCTCTTCCCTACCCGAATGACAATGCTTGAGCAATTCAGAAACATAAGGGTCTTTTGGTATCTCATGCACCAAAGAAATATTTCTCGACTCCATAATCTTATAAACCTCCTGAAAATGCTCCAGTTCTTCTACCGCAGTTTCAATCAATTCAGGAATGATTTCTTTTCGATCCGGATATTTTGCCACCAGACTCATCGCCATTGCTGAGGCCTTCCTTTCGCAATCCGCATGATCCTGAAGAAATGAATTGAAATCAGATAATACCGCTTCTACCCATTCTTTTTTACTGACACCGCTTAATTCTATACTTAGTTTCATTATTTTGCCGAGGTAAATACCAAAAAATATATTTGATAGCAAAAATAAAAACCAAAAAGCGTATTTCGGTTTTTTATTAATATGACAAAGCCCTCAAAGGAAATCACAGATTTAAGACGAGAATATACCGCTTCGCAATTGGATGTTGATTCGGTACTCACAGATCCAATTATGCAATTCAGAAAATGGTTTGATGAAGCAGGTAATTCAGACATATTGGAGCCTAATGCTATGGTCCTTTCTACGATTGATCAAAATAGCAGAGCAACACAAAGAACCGTATTACTAAAAGCTATTGATAAAGATGGTTTTGTCTTTTATACCAATTACACCAGTCGTAAGGCCAAGCACATCGAAAATAATCCTAATGTTTCCGTGCTTTTTCCCTGGTATGAACTTGAACGCCAGGTAAGCATTGAAGGTAAAGTTGAAAAAGTAAGCACCGCTCAATCTTTAAAATATTTTTTAAGCAGACCTTTTGGAAGTCAGTTGGGGGCATGGGTTTCAAATCAGAGCGAAGTCATAAGCTCCAGAAGCATTTTAGAGGAGAAACTCGCTGAAATGAAATCCAAATTCAACAAAGGAAAAGTACCTTTACCCGATTTTTGGGGAGGGTATAAAATAATCCCTGAAAGGATAGAATTTTGGCAGGGAAGATCAAATCGATTGCACGATAGAATTGAATTTAAAAAAGAATTAGAAAACTGGAAGATTCAAAGGCTCTCACCCTAATTGAAAAATACCTCAAAAGGGCTACACTAAGAAATCAATTGATAAAACAGGATCCACATCCCGATCTTGATTTTATTATTGTAATTCCCGCTTTCTCTGAAAGCCATCTTGGCGACACTCTAAAATCTCTGCTCAACTGTGAAAATGATAATATTCGTGTAGAAATTCTTGTAATTGTCAATGACCGTATTGATAGCAGCAAGGAAACCAAGGAGATCAATAAAAATACAATCCGGGGCCTGGATCGGATTTCAAAGGAAAATTCCAATGATAGAATCAGGCTTTATTATAGCTTTCAGCGAGATTTGGATATAAAACACGGAGGTGTAGGTCTGGCCCGAAAAATGGGTATGGATGAAGCGCTTCGCAGGGCTTATTCAATTCAGTCTTTTGGCATGCCTATCATTTGTCTGGATGCAGATTGCACTGTCAGCAGCAATTACTTGATGCAAATTCACACACATTTTAAACAAAACCCTGACTCACCGGGAGCATCCATATATTTTGAACACCAATTAGACAATAAAGCCATTGTCTATTATGAATTATTCCTAAGATATTATATCAATGCACTTCGGTTTGCAGGATATCCATTTGCCTATCATACGGTTGGTTCGAGCATGGCAGTTCGTGCCCTGGAATATGCCATGGAAGGAGGAATGAATCGGAGAAAAGCGGGAGAAGATTTTTATTTCATTCACAAAATAATTCCAAGAGGCCAATTCAGTGAAATTAACGCATGTACGGTTTATCCATCTGCCAGAAAATCAGAGCGGGTGCCATTTGGGACAGGAAAAGCCATGATAGAGTTTGAGAAAAATTCTGAGAAATACCTCAATTTTTATGATTTTCAAATATTTGTCGATTTAAAAAAAGTACTAACACAGATAGATGAGTGGTATGAATGCCGAAATTCTCAAAAATCTTTAGAGCTTTCTTACAGTGCCTTACCTAAAGTTTTTAAATCATTTATTGATTTGACAGAATTTCTATGGCAGATAAATGAAGCTAAAGAAAACAGCTCATCTCAAAAAAACTTTAACAAAAGGATATTTCAATGGCTGGATGCCTTTACCATCCTAAAATTGATTCACTTTGCAAGAGATCATTATTATCCCAATTCAAATGCTTTGGATTGTGCAAATCGCTTATTAATTACTACAGGCATTAGTAAAAATGAAATATCAAATGTGTCTGATTCGCTTTCTGAATTGCGCAAAATGGATAGAAAGGGGACTTTACTAAACCAAATGCGAAATATCTGAGATTCCTATGGCTCTTTTTTGAATCAAACCTTCCGCATATTCGACGCCAATTCTATGACCCAGATCACGTGCTCTTGCTTCAAAAAACTTCCAGAATTTTTGGCTTGAAAGATAAGTTTCGTGTTTCTCTTCGCTATTCGGATCGTAAAACTGACTGCGATAGGCTTTAATCGAGTCCATTCTTTTCTCCCAATAGGGAGACACATCCACGATTATACTTGGTTGAAGTTCGCGGTCCTGTAGGTAATGGTATAGGTTATTGGCCTTCCACCTCTCCTGCTTTTTCCCTTCCCAAAATGTTTCGTAATTCAACAATCCCGCATAAAAATGTGCCCTTTCAACCATTCTTGCTGCTTTTCCATGATCCGGATGCCGGTCTTCAGGGGCATTGGCAAGGATTATTTCAGGCTGAAAAAGTCTTATTTGCTCTACCAGCAATTTTATGTTTTCATGGGATTCCTCAAAATACACATCCTCAATTTCCAGATTGTGTCTTTCGCTTAATCCTAAAATTTTAGCCGCATTTTTGGCTTCTTTTAAACGGAGCTCAGGGGTACCCCTGGTTCCCATTTCTCCTTTCGTAAAATCTACAATGGCCGCCTTTTTTCCTTTTTCAGTAAAAGACAAAATGATACCCGAACAACTCATTTCAATGTCATCAGGATGTGCACCAAAAGCCAGTAGATCTACTTTCATTAGATAATTCCTTCTTCGGTGAGCCAGCGTTCTGCATCGAGGGCCGCCATACAACCTGTCCCTGCCGCAGTTACAGCCTGTCTGTAAACTTTGTCAGCGGCATCACCACTTACAAAAACACCCGGGATTTTTGTTTTTGAGGTTCCCGGTACGACTTTCAAATAGCCTGTATCGTCCATATCCAATTGGCCTTCAAAAATATCTGTATTTGGTTTATGGCCAATGGCTACAAAAAATCCACCAATTTCTATTACTTTCTTTTCTCCTGTTTTATTGTTTAATAAACGCACTGAATGCACTTCCTCATCGCCGAGAATTTCATCTGTTTCATGATTCCAAAGTACTTCGATATTTTTAGAATTATAAACCCGTTCCTGCATGATTTTAGAAGCGCGCATTTCATCTCTTCGGACAATAAGATAAACTTTAGAGCATATTTTAGATAGATAAGTCGCTTCCTCGGCAGCAGTATCGCCTCCCCCAACAACCGCTACATCCTGTCCTTTAAAAAAGAAACCATCACAAACGGCACAGGCAGAAACGCCTTTGGAGTTAAACTTTTGCTCAGACTCCAAACCGAGCCATTTGGCCGAAGCACCTGTAGAAATAATTACGGTATGAGCCAGCACTTCATGTTCTTCATCTACCACCAATTTTTTTGGATTGGCGTTTAAATCTACGGATGTCACCATACCATAGCGTATATCGCTTCCAAAACGCTCGGCTTGTTTTTGAAAATCTATCATCATCATGGGTCCATTGATGCCATCGGGGTAGCCGGGATAATTTTCAACATCATTGGTAATGGTAAGCTGTCCGCCGGGTTGACCTCCCTGATATAAAACCGGCTCCATACCTGCTCTGGCTGCATAAATGGCTGCTGTGTATCCTGCAGGACCCGATCCTATTATTACGGTATTGTAGATTTTATTTTCGCTCATTGCTAAGTATTTCTAGACTTTAATTTTGACTGCAAAAATGTAATATTTCAAAAATAAAAAAGGTCTATAGAAAGACCTTTTTTATACTGATTTAATAATGAGAAAAAAACATGTTTGTTTTATTCACTTTCTGTTTTTTCAGGTTTTGGAAGAAGAACTTTTCTGGAAAGTTTGAATTTTCCTGTTCTTTTATCTACATCCAGTAATTTTACCATGATTTCCTCTCCTTCTTCAAGGACATCTTCTACTTTCTCTACTCTTTCCCACTTTATCTCAGATACATGTAAAAGTCCTTGTTTGCCGGGAAGGAATTCAATAAATGCTCCGTAAGGCATAATGGACTTCACTGTTCCTTCGTAGGTCTCTCCTACTTCCGGTACAGCAATAATTCCTTCGATCCAATTAATGGCTGCTTCCATGGCCACCGCATCTGAAGAGAAAATGTTCACATGGCCTTTGTTATCAATTTCTTCAATAACAACAGTTGCACCGGTGGTATTTTGAATTTCCTGAATCACTTTTCCACCCGGTCCTATCACAGCGCCGATCATGTCTTTTTCAATGACCATATTCGTTGATCTTGGAGCAAAAGGCTTAAGATCAGAATTAGGAGCAGAAATGGTTTTGTTCATTTCGTTCAAAATATGAAGTCTACCTTCATTGGCTTGCTTGAGTGCTTTTACCAAAATCTCATTGGATAATCCGTCAATTTTGATATCCATCTGACAAGCAGTAATTCCTTTGGTAGTTCCGGTTACTTTAAAATCCATATCCCCAAGATGATCTTCATCACCAAGGATATCAGAAAGAACAGCATATTTTCCGGTTTCAGCATCGGTGATCAATCCCATGGCTATACCTGAAACAGGTGAAGATATTTTAATACCCGCATCCATAAGTGCCAATGAACCTGCGCAAACAGTTGCCATTGAACTCGAACCGTTGGACTCCATTATGTCTGAAACCACACGAATTGTATATGGATTATTCTCATCTGTAGGAATAACTCTTTTTAATGCTCTCAAAGCCAGGTTGCCATGACCGATTTCTCTTCTACCCGGTCCTCGATTAGGCCTCACCTCTCCTGTAGAAAATCCAGGGAAATTGTAGTGAAGCATAAACTTATTGGTTCCTTTTCGCATTGCTGAATCGATCAATTGCTCATCCAGCTTTGTTCCCAATGTGACTGTCGTTAAAGATTGCGTTTCGCCTCTCGTGAAAATGGCCGAACCATGCGCAGAAGGCAGATAGTTGATTTCAGTCCATATAGGTCTGATTTCATCTGTTTTTCTACCATCCAAACGGATTTGTGTATCCAATAAGGCTGTTCTGGCTGCTTTCTTCTCTACGTCATGATAGTATTTTCCGATCAGGAATGAATCGTATTCATGATCTTCAGGCAAGCTTGCGACAAATTCTTCTTTTACCGCGCTAAATTTTTCCTTCCTCAGGTTTTTATCGGCTATCCCTTCTTTACATATGTCATAAAC
The DNA here is from genome assembly GCA_040218795.1 of Cytophagales bacterium. GTDB lineage: Bacteria > Bacteroidota > Bacteroidia > Cytophagales > CCMP332 > CCMP332. The sequence goes on from JAVJQT010000005.1 coordinate 273,353, forward strand.
CTTTTGGTAAGTAGCTTCATGAATCATTTTCTGAAGTTCCTCATCCGAGTTTTCATGACTGTATTCTCTTTTCTCTGTTTTGCCCAACTCTTTCTCTAATTCTTTTTGAGCCTGGCAATGCAATTTGATCTCGGCATGTCCAAACTGGATGGCTTCAATCATTTCCTCTTCAGAGACTTCTGCAAACTCCCCTTCAACCATTGACACATTATCAGCTGTTGCGCCTACCATAATGTCAATATCGCTTTCGACTATTTCAGCCGGTGAAGGATTACATTTGAATTTGCCATCAACCCGAACCACTCTGGTTTCAGAAATAGGTCCGTTGAACGGAATGTCTGAAATGGATAAAGCCGTGGAAGCAGCAAGAGCTGCAAGAGCGTCCGGTGCTACATTATCATCGGCAGATATCATTTGTATATTTACCTGAGTGTCTGCGTGATAATCATCCGGGAAAAGCGGACGCAAAGCTCTGTCAACGAGTCTGCATATCAACACTTCAAGGTCAGAAAGTCTTCCTTCTCTTTTTAGAAATCCACCGGGTATTTTTCCCGATGAAGCAAATTTTTCCTGGTAATCAACAGAAAGTGGTAGAAAATCTACACCTTCTTTAGCATCTTTTGAACTTACTACAGTAGCCAAAATAATGGCATTGCCCATTTGAACTGTTACTGCTGCATCTGCCTGTCGGGCAAATCTTCCTGTTTCTAATATAATTTCTCTACCATTTGTAGAGTTAATGATCTTCTTATGAAATTGGGGTTTCATTTATTTTGAGGTTATGTGTAAATGGTGTGAAAAAGAATAAGGGAACAATTCGTCCCCTTACCTTATTAAAATTACTTTCTAAGATCCAATTTGGAAATTATGGCACGATATCTTTCGATATCTGTATGCTGCAGATACTTTAGCATTTTTTTACGCTTACCAACGAGCTGTAGCAAACCTCTTCGAGAGGAATAATCTTTTTTATTGGTCTTAAGGTGATCAGTCAGGTTCTTAATTCTTGTTGTAAATAGAGCTATTTGGCCTTCGGCTGAACCTGTGTCTGTTTTGCTTGAACCAAATTCTGCAAATACTTTTGCTTTTTCTTCTTTTGTAATCGACATCTTCTAATCTTTATTCTTCTTTTTTTATCTTAATCTGTGAAATAGCTTGCAAAATTAACCAATTCTACTATTAATCAAAAGATTAAGACTTAATTCCTTTGAACAAATTTGAGGCCTTGTCAAATAATACTCGGTAATAGTCTCCGTCGAACAGGGCTGAGTCTCTTCGTGCCTTGTACAAAAAGAATAATCCGATAATAAATAGTACGACATTTGATGTCCACATGGCCTGTGGAATACTTACCAAACTCTCTTTGGCCAGCTTTTCACCGGTGATACTCATAACATGATAAAACACAAAAAACATAATCGCAACCAGCACGGGCACACCCAATCCTCCTTTTTTAATGATGGCTCCAAGCGGAGCTCCAATGAGAAACATCACCAGGCAAGCAACGGCAAAAGTGAATTTTTTATATTTTTCCACTACGTGTGAAGCAATCTCCTTATCTCTGTTGATCATTTGCTCGGAATAGGCATTGGTAAAACTCTTTATATTTCTGGCTTGTGTTGTGGCAGTTCTTAATATGTTTTTTTCATCCGATTCATCAAAAAAGTAGAAATCCCCTTTTTTCTCATAGGCTTCAGTATCGATATTTCGTTTTAAAAATTTCTCGTGCTTAAGATTATAAGAATAGAACGATTTTATATTATTAATAAAAGTACCCTGCAATTTTGACTTGGCCGCTCTAAACGAATCTACCTTGGTGTTTAACTCGCCAACATTGTTCATTACTCTATGCGGTTTGAACAAGTTTTCATCGGTTCTTTGAAAATCAAAGGATTGAAGCGGGAACATGATTTCATTTTTGGCAAACTCCATTTTAGAGTATTGTTCGTTATTCTTTCGTCTTATTTTGGGTTTGTTTTGGTTGTACATATTCCCATCAAAAAGAGTCAACTTGAGATAACTTCCATCGTTCAATGTTTCCATATATCCCCGGTCAGCGAGAATAACTTTTGTATTGCCCTTGCCCTCAGAATGATCGTAAATTAGTACACCGCTCAATTCCTGTGTTTCCGGATCTTTGTGTTTAACCTTTATACTGTAGTTGGGGATTCCATTATAAAATATGCCGTCTTTGAAATCAAGTGCCGGTTTTTTCTGTCGGATATCGTAAAGCAGACTGTATGCTTTTAAATTGACTTTGGGGATTAAATTATTATTGAACCAAAAAGAAACGAAAACCATAGCTATTGAAAAGAATAGCATTGGATATAATACCCTGGTTAAGGATATGCCGGCGCTTTTTATTGCAGTCAGTTCGAAGTGTTCACCCAAATTTCCAAATGTTATCAGACAGGCGAGAAGAATTGCCAGTGGAAGAGCCACCGGTGTCATGGTCAGAGAGAAATAAAAAATCAATCTTGCATATACCACAAAGCCCAGGTCCTTGCCTATCAACTCATCGAAGTAATTCATGAGAAACTGGGTAAGGAAAATAAAGACTACGACGCAAAAAGTTATTGCAAAAGGCCCGGCAAAAGCCTTAAAGACAAGTTTATCTATCTTTCTCATCAGAGGTTTTAACCACCGACAATGCTCTTGAGTTCATTTACCATGGATTCCCATAGTTCATAAAGCTCATCTTCTTCATTATCTTCTTCGCAGTAATCGCTGATCTGAAGATAATAGGTTTCGGTCATCTCGTTTTTGGCCAGAGTGAATTCAATATAATTTGGATCTTCTATAGGTTTTTTACTATTGTCCAGAAATTCAAATTTCACATGTTTGTGCATTTTCTGAGAAGCAATTTTGGCGAAATGATCTTCTTCATCCCAAACCAAATTGTAGTTCTTATCTGCATCTATTATGACATTGTCTGCAAACCACTCCTCCAGTCCACCGGGTGTAGCTATATAAGGGTATAAAAGCTTACCGGAAGCATTTATTTCAAATTCAAATTCAAACTTGCGTTTTGCCATTTCTACTTTGTTAGGAATGCGCGAAAAAGTACAACAATTGGCCAATAAAAAAAACTTTTTGCAAACATTTGTATATGAAAGGAAGGAATGTATAGTTTTGCACTCGCAATCACATAACCCTGCTGAAGGGTTTTTTTATTGCATATATCGAATGGCGAGGTAGCTCAGGTGGTTAGAGCGCAGGATTCATAACCCTGAGGTCAGGGGTTCAATTCCCCTCCTCGCTACACTGACGAAAAAGCCTCCCGATAGTAATCGGGAGGCTTTATTATTTTTGAGTGACGCAGCGAAATTTATTTCAGCTGTGTTGCGAAAAAATAATAGTAGATCCGTATAGCGGGTCTTTTGTAAGTGTATGGCCTCCCCCATAGGAATCGACGCTAGTCAATTCTCAATCAGAATTTTCGTTGAATACCGTGGATTCCTAAAAACCCGCCAATTCTATTTTTTCCGTTACTCCAAAATTTACCTGTACCGAATTTCCATAGGATACTTCGACGTTCTTGGAGTCTGCTTATATTGATGAGATTCCAAGAACTCCTTAAAATGGAGACTTGGAATGACGATTCTGTTGGTATGGATTGCATGTGAGGAATCGACGCTAGTCAATTCTCAATCAGAGTCTTCTTCGAATGACACTGATGGGGGGTTAGAATTTCCGTAGGATACTTCAGGGTTTTTGGAGCCTGCTTAAATTGTTGAGATTCCAAGAACTCCTTAAAATGGAGTCTTGGAATGACGATTCTGTTGGTATGGTTTGAATTTGAGGAATCGACGCTAGTCAATTCTTAATCAGCCTTTGTTTTGAATAACTCTGATGTTAAGTAAATCGATAATATATAATTGAATTAAAGTTCTCTAAGAGAAGAGAAGAATCCAACAGTAACGCCTTTTGGCCTGACGATGGTAAGGGGTAGATAATCAATATTACGGATGAGATCTTCGGCTGATGAAGACATAAATATTGAAGATGATGAAGACCTTCCTTTAGCCCCAATAATTATTCCGTCAATATCCTGTTCTTCTGCCGTTTTTCTGATTATTTCACCATAGCTCAAATCTTTTTTTAAGCTGTAAACTGGCATTATGGGCACACCCTCATGATCAATGCCTTTGAGCCATGATTCAAATGCTTTTACTGAATTTTCCCGCATTATTTCGCCAAACTGCTCAAATGTTTTACCCGTACTGTGAAACCCCGTTGGAACGGAATATACATTCTGACAAACTATTTCGACCTGGTTGTTATTGCTTCTCGATACATAAATTGCATACTCAATGGCTTGTTTGCTGTAATCAGCTAAGGCATCAATATTAAAATGAGCCACATCTACGGGTACCAAAAGCTTTTTTAATCCCGGCGTATAACTTTCCGGAATGACAATCAAATTGCAGGCGGCCCTTCTGGCGAGTTTTTTGTTAAGCACACCACCCCCGGCCAAATCCTTTTTTCTTCCTGTGATGACAATATCAATGTCTTCTTCTTCCATAAACTGAAGAAATTCTTTCACAGGATTGCCTTTAATCACTTCAATATGCATTTGGGCATTGCTGTGATTCTTAATGCCTTCTTTAATTTTTTGACCTAATTTTTCTTTCCTGATCTTAATGGCAGCCTCATCAATTTTTTTAGCCTGAATGCCATCATCAGCCAAATGTTGAACTTTGTTGATCACATTTAAAAAGTAAATATGCTCAACGGGAGAGGATAAAAGAATGTAATTGATAAATGAGATCAGGGTTTGATCCATTTGCGAGCCATCCAGCCCCACCAATATCTTTTTCGTTACAAGCATCTATTTGATTTACAAAATTGAACTAAAATTAGTTTTTGTCACAGTTTTCTGACTTTTTTTAATCGCACTACTATTTTTCCTACCTAAATAAAAGTCCATCACTAATTGTTCAGGGCCTTTCACACATTCTGTGAATCAACAGTTTATTTCTCAATTAGTTTAGTGTTTGCAGAGTAACTAATAATCAATTTTCAAATCTGGTTCGGTGATTAAATCAATTAAAAAAAACACACTTTTACTAAGGGCATTTACATTGCAAGAGTTATTGATAGTCCTTGTGATTGTTGGAATATTGGTACTTCTTTCCCTCCCAAGACTAATGCCTTTAATATCAAAAGCAAAGAGTACTGAGGCAAAACTTCAGCTTGAGCATTTGTATAACCTTCAGAAACTGCACTTCATGGAATATTCAAAATTCAGTTCAGACTTGAATAAAATCTCTTTCGAGCAAGCCGGGCTAGTAACCGATAACAACGGAAACGCAAACTATAAAATTGAAATGGTCAATTCAGGGGTCAATACATTTTTAGCCAGAGCTACCGCTGTCGTTGATTTTGACGGCGATGGAGAGTACAATATCTGGGAAATAGATCATAATAAAAATTTGGTGGAAATTAATAAAGACTGAAATGGTAGCAATTTTAGCATCGGTTATTGCCTCCCTTATTATATCTTTTCAAGACTTCAAGGATCGAAAAGTCAATGTCTTTTTATTTCCTGCTGTTTTTATCTCGGGATTTTTTATAGACGAAAGCCATAGCATTAATCAACTTGCCTGGCAAATTGGCCTTAATCTGGTTTTCCTCATTGTTTCCCTTTCTCTGGTTGCTATTTATTTTATCTTTAAATACTCCGATTATAAAAGTTTCAAACAACTATTGGGAGCCGGAGATATTCTATTTCTGGTCTGCATCAGTCCATTTTTTGATCTCAAGCACTATATCCTTTTTTTAAGTGGATCATTTCTGTTTTGTCTGATTTTCTTTTTACCCTTTTGTATTCAAAATAAAGCATATCCAATTCCATTGGCTGGGTTTCAGGCGCTGCTTTTTATTCCTGCCATTTTCCTGTGGATAAATGGTTTTAATTTAATTCAAAGCTTTAATAATCTCATATTTTGATAAATCGGGACGATATTGCCCGAATTGACCCTGAAATCCTTAGACTTATTTCAAATGAAATGGCATGGATGTACAGATCAATTCCTTATGCTAAAGAGAGCAATTCAATTTTATGCCTTACTGACAATCCTGAATCAAATAAAAACAGCAGGGAACTTGAAATTTTGTTGAACTCCAAAATCACTTTTCACCATATCGACCAAAGGCATATGGAATTGGCGCTTGAAAAGCATTATAGAAAATCAAATACTTTAGATAATAACAATTCATTTTTACAGCAAAGTGATGTTCAAGTTTTAATTCTTGAGGCAAAAAGACTCCAGGCTAGTGATATTCATATTGAAATTGCCGAAAATCATGCCAGGATAAGGTTCAGAATAGATGGGAAATTGATTGAAAGGTATCGATTAGAAAAAAAAAGCTATCCTGCTCTGGTCAATAAACTCAAGATAAAGTCAAATCTCAATATCTCTGAAAAAAGACTTCCCCAAGACGGCAGGTTTCAAATTGATGTGGAAAATTCATCCATTGATATCCGTGTCAGTATCACCCCGACAATTCTTGGAGAAAAAATTGTCCTGAGATTGTTAAATAAGGAAGGCAATACTTTAAAAATTGATTCTATTGGATTGGACGATGATCAATTGTTGACCTTAAGAAAGAGTCTAAAAAAACAAAATGGAATTATCTTAATTTCGGGCCCGACAGGCTCGGGAAAAACCAGCACTCTTTATGCCTGCCTCAATGAACTCAATTCCGATGAAAGTAATATTCTGACCATTGAAGATCCCGTTGAGTATTCGCTCAATGGAATCAATCAGGTGCAACTGAAGGAAAGCATTGGTTTGGGTTTTGCACAAGCTTTAAAGTCATTTTTAAGACAGGATCCCGATATAATAATGGTCGGCGAAATACGCGATCAGGAAACTGCGAATATGGCTGTAAGAGCTTCACTTACAGGACATCTTGTATTGTCAACTATACATACGAATTCTGCCTGGTCAACCATTTCAAGATTAAGGGATATGGGTATTCCGGTATTTTTACTTGCAGGCACCTTGCGTCTGTCAATAGCGCAACGATTAGTGCGCTTGCTGTGCAATGAATGTAAATCGGAAAATTCCATTGACAAAATCGAATTGCCCGCCAATTGGCTAAGGCATTTGAAGGATGCGAAAACCTTTTCACCGATAGGCTGCCATCTTTGTTATCAAACCGGATACAAAGGCAGACAGGCCCTCTTTGAATTACTCAGCATTAATGAATCTCTAAGGAATCACATTAAACATGAAAATGACAATGAAAGTGAAATACTTAAAGAGACAAACACGACTTCACTTGCAGAAAATGCGCTCAAGCTTGTAAAATCCGGCAAAACAAGTCTTGAGGAAATTTATCCGCTAATCATCGAACAATAGATTTGAGCATCCATTTTCGATATCGATTTATCATTATCGTTTGCTTTTATTCTTATTTAATTCAAACCCTTCCGGCGCAGGTAAATAAAAATAATGACTTAAGAATTGCGGCAATTGAAAAGCAATTGCTAGAACTCGCCGAAAACCAATTGCCGGGACTTAATGAAAAGGTAGAATTTTCCGTATCTCAAAGCTCAATTCAGGAGTTTTTAAGAGGCTTGGCAGAACTAGTCGAATTGAATGTCAATATCGATCCCTCTATTAATGGAAGCATCAGCAATAATTTTAAGAATGAAAAAGTTCTGAATATTATCCTTTTTCTATGCAGAGAATACAGTCTTGAAATAGAAATAATAGGTAGTATTCTATCCTTTAAACCCTTCAAGGAAGAAAAGCAAAAACCGGCACAAAAATTCGATGTAAAATATTCCGCTTATAATGATCTTATAAAATTGGATGTGCGAAGGGATACACTTTATAATGTATTAAAGGAAATAGCCAGACAGAGCAATAAAAATGTAATCGCCTCTCCTGAAATTAAAGATCAAATAATATCCTGTTATGTCGAGTCGATGAATTTTATAGAAGCTATAAAAGCACTGGCTTTCTCAAATAATTTAATACTCACAATCAATGATGCTGAGGCTTATTTACTTGAATCGGCTGAGCAATCATTTGCTGCAAAACCTCAAAGAAGGTACGGCAATATGGAAACCAATAACAGAACTTCAACTTCCAGACAAGATCATTTCAGAACGAATATACATGTAGAAAAACGCGACAATTTAGTTTTTGTATCCGCCTATATTTCCAATCAACCACTAATTCAAGTGCTCAATTCAATATCTGAATTATCCGGATATAATTATATTTTTCTTCAGGAGCCAAATGATCCGATATCGTTACATATAGCCGATTTGGAACACGATGCATTTTTAGAATTAATTTTAAATGCAACTGATTTTACCTATCGGGTGAATAATGACCTGTATGTAATAGGTGGAAGAAATGAAGAAGGGCTTAGAGCTTCTGAATTGCTTCAACTTAAATTCCGCTCTACATCAGATGTAATCCAAATAATTCCAGTTGGCATTTCCAAAGGCCTTGAAATTCGAGAATTTAAAGAACTCAATGGCTTGCTCCTTTCGGGTTCCAGGCCTCAGATTAGCGAGCTCAAAACATTTATTCAAAAAATTGACAGACTTATTCCTGTTGTTCAAATCGAAGTTATTGTAATTGATGTTAATAAGGGAAGGGATGTACAAACCGGAATTACGGCCGGCATATCGGATTCTATCCCCAATGGAGGTACGCTTTTACCCGGTTTAGATTTCACACTTAGTTCGGCTTCAATTAATGATGCTCTGGATGTATTGGAACGCAGGAACATCGTAAATCTTGGCAAGGTAAATCCCAATTTCTATACCAATCTTAAAGCCTTAGAGCAAAACAACAACATAAATATTCGCTCAACTCCGAAGCTGGCCACATTAAATGGACATGAAGCCAGTTTAACCATAGGAAGGACGGAATTTTACCTGGAACAAACTCAGAATATTCAAGGTGCTAATACTATAGTCACCACTGTGACTCCGCAATACCGTGAAATAAGCGCAGATCTGAATATTGTAATTAATCCTATTGTTTCTGCCAATGAACACGTGACGCTGGATATTGCTGCTGAATTTTCAGATTTCACGCCCGCTTTTGTACCCAATGGTCCTCCGGGTAAAGCCTCGCGAAAATTTAATTCCTTGATTCGGGTAAGGAACAATGAAATGATTGTATTAGGTGGGCTAGAAGAGGAAAGTAAAATAAAAAATGCTTCCGGAATTCCAATTTTGGCCAGAATACCTGTATTGAACTGGATTTTTAGCGCAAGATCAAATACAAAAAGTAATTCAAGGCTTCTCGTTTTTATACGACCTACAATACTCTATTAATGAATTTCGATTTCTTAAAATATAAAATCCCAAATACACTGATTAGCCTGGAGGTCTATTTTGAAAATTCAGAAATGAAGTTGAATTCATTTTTGTTGACAAATAAAAATGGAGAGGTCGGCATAAATGAAATATTAAGAGAGGAAAAACTAAATCACAATTTGCCAACGGTTCTAAATATTTCAATTGAAGAAATAATCTCTAAAAAATTTCAGACTGAAAATGAAGTCAAAGCCTTTTATTCAGCTTTTAAATCCGATGACTTCTATATACAGGAAATCGAATTAGAAAATTTCAAATTGGTCAATTTGATTAGAAAGAAAAAACTTGAAGAAATCCTGAATCAACAGGACATCGCATCAATCAAAATAATTGCTATTAACCTGAACGGAAGTATAGTATTAGATTTTTTAAACAGAACAAACATTCCAAAAACATCATTTATTTGCGGCAGCCATAATTATATTTTCGATCAAAAAACATGGAAATATGAATTTGTGAAAGATAGCTATGGTTCGAATGAAATACTGTTGTTATCCGAGAAATTTAAGGAAAAAATGATGCTGCCATTTTTCAGCGCCTTTTATCTTTTTGAAGGAAACAAAAAGCAATATTTTTTATACGATGTAGACATAAGTAAAACGCTCGATGATCTGGTTTTTCATCACAATTCAAAACGCATTTTAAAGTCATTCATCCTTTTCTGTTCGATTTTGTTCGGATTGCACATTGCCATTTCATCCCTACTCAATATCAGTAAATCCAAACTTCAAAATAGAAATCAGGAGCAGTTAAATCTTATTCAAAGCCATGAAAAACTACTTGGTGAAAACAGACAATTAGAGGAATCCATTTTAAACGCCGGTTTGAAAATTGAATACCCTCTCTCTTACCTAATTGATCAAATTGCTTTGAAAAGTAGCAGAGAAATAAAATTTGAAAGACTTCAGGTTTTTCAGTCGTATTATCAACAAAACGATAAGGAAAAATCCAATAGTGCTGCTAAACACATAATAATTGAAGGCCACTCTAAAAACAATCAATCTCTTAATAATTGGACCAAATCCTTGAAAAAACTGGATCTGTTTAAATCTATATCCTTGAATAAGATTAAATCAAATTCTGAAAATTCAATTGATTTTGAATTGCAGATCAATTTAAAACCATGAATCATAAGAAAGTCTTTCATATCGAAATATTGATTTCTGCAATGCTGATAATGGCTTTTGTCACATATAGCATTTACGATGTCCATCGATCTGCCAAAGAGTGGTTCGTGCTAGCAAATCCGCAATTCAATTCGAAGGACATCAGTATTGAAATTGAATATCTTAAAAAGAAAAATGAAATCTTAAGACAATCGCAGATAAGCTTAAAACAGGAAGAAGCAAGTGAAAAGCTAATGACTTTTTTTACATCAGATGATTGTGATTTTTCATTGTACAAAATGGAAAAAGCAAATTTAATATCCATAAAAAACGCGGATGTTCTCGAATCAAAACTAGAATTAAAAGGAGGCTTTAAAGCCATATTAAAAGGGCTTTATAATTTCGAAAAACAAGGTAAATTAGGACGCATCTCCTATCTGGAATTTTATAAGAACAAAAACTCAAAAAATCAATCTGAGCTTTACTGTTCTCTAACAATCAATGCTTTAAGTCAGGAAAATCATGAATAAAAACCTAATGTATGCCCTTGTGTCGATTTTATTCATTTCATGTGAGCAAATCCTTGAAGAGGATATTCAAAAAAAAGAAGTTGAATTAATTATCCCGGCAAATGGTATCCGCCTTTCAATGCAGAATGTAGGTTTTCTTTGGGAAGGCATTGACGGTGCCGAAAGTTATAGATTGCAAATTGTAAATCCGGATTTCACTGTTCCGCAAACATTGGTTCTCGATACCTTAATCCATAAAAAGTCTTTTAGGCAATATCTTGATTTGGGGAAATATGAATGGCGGGTCAGAGCTGAAAACTCAGCCTATCAAAGCGATTTCACCACTTACGTATTTTGGGTTGATACGCTTAATTCTTCAAGAATATCAAAATGAAAAAGAAATTGCCGACCTTTCTTCTGATCATATTTGCAATTGGACTTTGGTCTTTTATTGGCATAAAAGTTTTCTCTTTTATTGAAAATGGACCCTCTATGACTCAAGGTGATTTCAGAACTAAAAAAGAGCTGTTCGTAGAATCAAAAAAAGACTATAAACTTAGCCTTAACTATCCCGATCCATTTAATGAAGAAATTATTACACCTCCGTCCGAAAAACGTAAAAAAGTTGACCATAAGCAAACACTATACGCTCTATCGCCAAATAAAATAGACTGCATTTATAAAGGGTCTTTCAAGAATAAAAATGAATTGATAATCGCAATTCGTTTTGATCAAAAAGATTTATTGCTCAGGCAAGATGAGGAAGTTCAGGGCATCAGCTTATTAGATGTATTTCAGGATTCTGCCAGAATCAAATATCGAGGTCATTCTTATACCATTTTCAAAAAAGGCCATTTATGAAATTCAATAAAAAAATTTCCGGCCATGCATTGCTTTATGCCCTTATTGTGACAAGCATCATTACAATAATGAGTTCTTTCGCATTATTAAAATTGTCAAATTCTAAATTTATTAAACTCAAAAGAAGCACGAGGGCTAAACTAATTGAAGCAGAAAGAAATCTGCTAAAACTGGCTCTTAGTAAATTCTTTCAACCTGAAGCCGATGAAAATCCCTTTGTTATTAATTTAATTGAAAATATAAACAGCTCAGTTTATAAAGGCAATTGGGGAGCATTTGAATTGCTCATTTTAAAAAATACCTGCGATTTAGATTCGCTGATTTCATTTGCATTGATCGGAGAACTGAATTATAGATATAGAAATGCCGCAATCTATTTAAAAAACCAAAATCAGGCATTAAATATGTCGGGGCATGCATTGATACGTGGCAATGCTTATTTGCCAAAAGCAGGGATTAGAAAAGCAATAATCAATGGCGAAGCGTTTAGTGGAAAAAAGTTAGTTTATGGCGAAACATTTATTAGTTCTCAGCAAATTCCGGAACCTGATTTTAGCGGACTCAATAATTTTATTGTTAAACACCGGTTAGGTATTAATGAAAATACAAACATTCGTGACAGCATTCTGAATTCCTTTGCCGCGCCTTGCAAATACTTAAATTTTAAACGAAATGCCATTTTAAATGAATGTTATTATAAGGGTAATATCATCATCACCGCTTCAGAAAAAATTTATGTTTCAAATAAATCCGAATTAGAGGATGTAATTCTAATAGCACCTCAAATTGAAATTGAAGAAGGAAGCAATTTATGTGCACAATTAATTGCCAGTGAGCAAATAATAATATCAGAGAGCTGTATTTTGAAATACCCTTCTCTTATCTTTCTGGAAGAAAATGAAAAAAATGGTTTAATCCGTGTTGCGAAGAATTCAAAAATCCAGGGTTTGCTGGTATATAAATCCTCTGAATTAATAAATCAAAAAGCAAGGCTATTTATAGATCAAGGTGTAGAATTTACGGGCTTACTCTATTCGGAAAGTAAAGTCGATTTAAAGGGAGATATAACCGGAACAATTATTTGTGATAATGTTCAGTACAGCACTGAACAGAATTTGTACTTGTCATCACTTCACAATGTAAACATTGATAACAACGCACTGCCGAATTATTTTTCCTTAACCGGCATTTATGAAAACAAGTCCGATAAATTCATTATGAAATGGCTAAATTAAAAGTCTCCGCTTCCACTCTACCTGAACTAATAATAGCAACACTTATAATATGCATTTGCTTTGTGGGCTTTTCACAAAGCATGCTTCACTTCTTTGCTCCGGAATACTTGTCAAAATCAGAAAGTATTCAAAGTTTTCTCGAAAAACTTGAAAGCGAAATATTAAATGATGATAATTTCCCGCAAAGTTTGAATTCTTACAGAAGCACTGAGATCGAGATTCAATTGAGCGATTTATTCAATTCAGATTCATTATTGCTGGTAACACTAATTTACTCTGATAAACAGGGCACACATTCAATAGTAAAAAACTTCATCTATGTTAAAGATTAAAGCATTTACACTTATTGAGATGTTGATTGGGATTAGTTTAATTGTAATCATTCTTGCTTTTGCATTTAACGCTTTACTTAAGAGTAAAACACTAATTTCTAAAATTGACAATAAGCTATTAATGAGAAATGAAATGGAAATCTTTCTTTTCGCATTTCAAAATGATGTATATAAGAGCAGTCACCATGAGATGAATCCAAATAAAATAATATTTAAACATCACGATAAACAGATCAGATATACTTTTACACAGGATTATATCTTCAGATACGGTATAAAAACAGATAGCTTTAAACTTGGAGATGCAGAACTAATATCTTCGACAATTGATAAAATAAATTATTCGATTCAATTGCAATTTCCATTTCATCAGAAAATTCAACGTTTTTACTTCTATAAGAACTATTCATGTGCCGATCTGATGGAAAATAATAAAAGCAGAAAATGAGAATTTCTGAAATCCATAGCGAGCCAAAAAACAGAGCAAATGATACTTTACATGAAATTCTAAATGCAAAAATCGATATTTCGAATTTCAATTTTCTATTTGGAGACCGTTATAAAGAAGAATTCTATTCCGAATTGGGGGTTTTACTGGATTCCGGTTTAGATCTTCGCTCGGCGCTCGACTTGTTTTGTTCCAATCTTAAAAAGAAAGCATTGATTCAGAAGTTTAACAATGTACAGACTGAGATTATAAAAGGGGTCGCCTTAAGCAGGGCTATGCAAAAGCAAGGCTTGATTTCCGATTATGAATTCTACTCGCTGGAGATAGGAGAAGAATCGGGGAAAACGATCAGAATACTCAATGAACTCGCTTTGTATTTTCAGAATAAAATCAAACAAAAACAGCTTATAACCCAGGCCCTCTCCTATCCAATTGTAGTTACAGCCACCGCCATTCTGGCGATTGTGTTTATGCTGACCTTTGTCGTACCGCTTTTTGCGGGAATCTTCCAGCGTATGGGCCAGGATTTGCCATTAATTACTCAGATCATTCTCAATCTATCCAATTGGTTGATAAATAATTCACTCATTTTGTTTCTGGCTCTGACTCTCACTCTCATTTCTATTCGATTAATTCGTAAAAAGACTTGGTTTCAATCTATTTTAATCAAACTGATTCTAAAAAGCCCTTTCCTGGGAAATTATATCCTCAAAATTCAGTTTATCCGTTTTTGTAATTCCATGGCTTTACTCCATTCTTCCGGTGTCAATATTGTTCGAAGTCTTGATCTTTTAAGCAAGATGATCAACTTTTATCCCCTCAAAACAGCATTACCCGAAATCAAAAACGAGATCATCAAAGGAAAACGTTTTCATGAAACACTGGCCTCTTATTCCATTTTCCCGGGAAAAATGATTGCCCTCTTGAAAGTAGGTGAAGAAGTAAACAAACTCGATGAATTCTTCTCAAAAATCGCCGCGCAATACGAGAAAGAACTCGAAACCCAAAGCTCAGTTCTCGGATCTGTATTAGAGCCTATAATTCTGGTCTTCCTGGGTGCAGTGGTGACTTTTATTTTGATAGCGATGTATCTGCCGCTTTTTGATTTGAATCGATTGTTTTAGTTAATTAATTTGATACTTACGTTAAGCGTTACTAAATTAGACAATACTAATTGATTAAAACATTTGGAAATAAGGGCAGTGAGTTGATATGGAATGTAGTTCAGACACTAAAATACCTCTTGTCAATTCAGAATATTGCCTGAAATAAGTTAAGGATGATTAATGCTTCAGAAAATTTAAATGATTTAAGAGTTCCACCTTCAAATCGACTCGAAAAGTTAAGTGGTAATTTGAAGGATTATTTTAGCATCAGAATTAATAGGCAATGGAGGATTATTTTCAAATGGAAAGATCAAAATGCATATGGAGTAATTATTATTGATTATCACTAATGAAAAATCTCAAAAACATACATCCCGGAGAAATTCTCAATGAAGAATTTTTGAAGCCGATGAAAATTAGTGCTTATAGATTGGCAAAGGATACTTTCCTTCCCCAGACCAGGATCTCAGAAATTATTAAAGGAAGAAGAAGAATCACTGCTGATACTGCCTTAAGATTTTCACAATTTTTTGGCAACAGTGAAAAATTCTGGCTCAATCTTCAAATGGAATATGATGTTGAGGAAGAGCTTAGGAATAATTCTGAACTGATTGGTAAAATTGAAAGATATGCTTGAATCTCAAGGTTAATCGGAGTTTATTTCGGATAGCTCAAATTGAGAGATAATAAGTATTTGTACATCTTGCCCTTTTTCAATCATTTATACGATTACTAGTTGTTGTGAATTCTAATATTTTAAATAAATAATCCTCGCTCTACAAATACAAAACTTATGACATTCCAAGTGTTACCATTAGTATATACTTTTTGTTTATTATAACTTTATAAAATGAAGAACTTATCATTAAAACTTGACGAGGAGGTTTTTGAAGAGTCTGAAAAGATTATAAAAAAGATTGGGCTAGCTAGAAACCGCTATTTTAACGAAGCCATTGATTTATACAATAAAATTCATCAAAGAAGGCTGCTTCAAAAAAAACTCAAGAAAGAATCATATCTGACTAGAGAAGAATCAATTTCTGTATTGATGGAGTTTGAAGACTTAGAATATGGTGATAAAGCAATTTGAAGTTTGGCTGGCAGATTTAAATCCAAGAAATGGCACTGAGTCCGGAAAAGTTAGACCGGTTCTTGTTATTCAAACTAATCTATTAAACCGAATCTCTCATCCTTCCACTATAATTCTGCCAATCACCAGTAATGTCAATAAAGATTCCGAAATCTTAAGAGTATTTCTCAATAATGGGCAATCAGGGCTTGCAAAGGATAGTGATATAATGCTTGATCAAATTCGATCAATTGATAATCGAAGGCTTGCTAAAAAGTTGGGGCAAATTGGAGTACAAGAAATCAAAAAAATTAAAGAAAATCTTAAAATTATTTTGGATTTAGAGATTTGATACGGCATTCGCCATTGTAACCTTCCTCAATTCGTCCTCGCCTGCCTGTCCGGTTTAGCTGCCGTAGTTTAAACCAATAATCGAAGGCTTGGTAGGCAGGCGAGGACTATTGAAGAGTAAGATTTTTACTTTTTCAGCTTTTTCTCAATTTCCTTTATTCTCTTTTCATGGTCCGAGAATTGATCTGATGTAAATGCCATATAATCCCCCATATCTTCGCGAAAGATCTTAAAAGAATCGCTCAAACCCTTAATGCCTTCATTCAGAAATGAAATTTTTGCATCCATAGAATTCAGGCTTCGACTGACTTTCTTTTCAAATTCTTCTCTTCTTTTCATTGAATAAAAATAAATATCCTCAACCTATTAAAGACATGTTAAATTAAAAAATTCTCAACTTATTTTAACGGTATTTTTAAAATCACAGTTTAATAAAAAAGTTTCAAGCCCTAACCTCCTCTCCCGCTTGCTATGTCTTCAACTCAATGAGCTATATGCAGGCCATGAATAATTGCAATGAGCTTAAAAAAGTCTTTTAATATTCGATGTAAGTAATTGCTAAAAGTTTGACCTAAGTTTTGTTATAAGCATTATAAATTCACAATACACTATCCAAATCAACACATGAGTGGCGAAGAAAGCGAAACCACTACAGTAGAAAAGCATCCGAAATGGTCTGAAAACGACAAATTTCAATATAAAATTGAAAAGTTAAGGGCCAATTTATTTCTGCTGAAAATCAAGGGAAAAGCGGGTTCTGGCGATGCAAAAAAAATCCTCAGTAGCATAGAAAAGAATATTATTGCCGAATCACAGGCGCATTTAATTATTGATCTCGAAGGCTTTCAAAAATTTCCCCTCTCCGATCGAAAAATTGTTTTTGAGTCCTTCTGGAAATACAACAGTGAAAAAAGAATTGCCTTTAGCTATCTACTCAATGCCAATACTTTTATTAAATCCATTGCCACTTTGATTGGTGCTTTTTATAAAGGAGGACATTTTGATTATGCCAAAAATCTGGATGAAGCAATAAGTAAGTTTGAGTCAAAAAAAGAAGAAAATTCAAACCAAACAGATCAAATCGAAAAGGGGATTCGGGAAAAAAAATCAAATGACTATATCAAAATAATTCAAAGTCAAACTTTCAAAAGCAATACCAACCCCGGTTCAAGATTGATTTGCAGCATCATTGAACCAAACATTGTGCTTTATGAATACCATGGAACTATCGATATGGATCTTGCGCAAAACTATGTGCCATTTGCTGAAAATGCTTTTAAACAAATAGGAAAGTTTCATTTTATTGTTGACTTGAAAAACAGTACTAAAGTCACAAAGGAAGTACGCGAGTATTACAATTCTGTCAATGAGGATTTTCTACCCATGGTACATTGGAATTATTACAATCTCACTTCCTTGTTTTCAGTACTTTACAAGATTTATGCCTTGATCAATCCTTCTTTTATTAAACATGTCAAAGTCATACAATCTGTCCCTGAATGCATAAAAAATATTCACTCCAACACAGAGGTAAAAGACTTAATTAAGCATAAAAAAAATTCTCAGAATTATCTTTCAAATGAAGAGCTAAAAAATTTGGACAAGGAATCTCTGATTCAATACATCAGTGTATTGCAATCGGAAATGGACTATCAGCAGCGCCAAACTAAAATCCGTTCCGAAGAAATGTTTGAAATCCTATCCAAAATTACCTGGAGTGGAAATTTTGATCATATCAATTTGCCTGAAATACATGAAAGCGATGATTTTTACAATGTCTATAAATCTATTGAACTCCTAAAACACGATGTTGGCGATTTGATAGAGGAATTAAAATCAACCAATCAAAATCTGGAATCATTGGTGGAAAAACGGAGCAAAGTAATTATTTATAAGGAATCGAATTTAAGAGCAATAATTGAAAACTTTCAATCTCCCGTGTGGCTAATCGATGAAAACTATAGGGTGCTGGAATTCAATGAGCTCTTTCGGGAAAACATGTTAAATCACCATAATATAAATCTTGAAAAAGGTGATGATATATTGATCAATTTCCCTGATAAACTGCTGAAGAAATGGAAAGAACGCTACGATCTCTGTTTGCAGGGGGAATCAAGAAATTATTTTGAATCTTATAATTATCCGGGAGGAAAGAAATATTTCGAAATAAAAACATTCCCCATTTACGCCAAAAACGAAATTCACGGTGTGGGCGTGGTAACCATCGATATTAGCGATTTACAGAATTCTAAAGAAAAGCTCGAAGATCAAAATGTCAAGTTGAGCAAATTAAACAATGAGCTCGATAGTTTTATTTATCGCTCCTCGCATGATTTAAGGGCACCAATTTCTTCAGTCAAAGGATTGATTGAAATTAGCAAAATGGAAGATGATCCGGCCATTAAATTGCAATATCTCGATATGATGGAAGCGACTATGGATAAACTCGATGGTTTCATCCACGAAATTGTAGACATCACTAAAAATGAAAAACTTGATTTACAATTTGAAGAATGCAATATGTATGATTTGTTCGATACCATTTTAGAGGAATTAGGGCATAAGGAGAGCATCAATAAAATACGAATAGAGAACCGGATTAATAAAAAGCTTATCATAAAATCGGATAGAAACAGAGTTAAAACCCTTTTTAAGAATATAATTGCCAATTCGATTAAATACCGCGATGAGAAAAAGGATTCTTATATTCTTATGAAGTCAATGGTTAATAAAAACAGGGTTACCATTGAAATAGAAGACAATGGCCTTGGAATAAAAAAGAAATACCTGCCTAAACTCACCGGCATGTTTTACAGGGCACATCCTGAAAAAAGTGGCTCGGGATTGGGCCTGTATATCGTAAAAGAGATTCTCAACAAACTCAATGGGGAATTGGAACTGGATTCCGAACATGGCAAATTCACAAAAGTCAAAGTCAGTTTCAAAAAATGATTTGAATTCTAAATAGCAAAGCATTCAGATACTATTTTGTTATCATCTTCACTTAATCATTTGAGTTAATAATCCTGCCAACCGAAATAAAATGGCCCTATTCCAATAATCCCGCAAAAAAAAATCCACGATTGAAATCTATGTTTTAGAATCATAGCTTGATTCTTATTTTATGATAAAAATCATAAAAAAATAATCCCTTATCACTTGCCTATTTTAAACATCAAACTTAGATTCGCATCTTATTTATAATTAATCTAAATAAAAATAGAGTGGCCAAATATTTACTTTTCTTCGGATTTTTTATAGCACTTCAATCTTGCTCGGATGACAGCGACAAGCCGGAACCACAACCCAATATTTCCAATCCCCAATTTTACATTTTTGAAAGAAACGGAGAAAGCAGTGTAGATTTTAGTGGACAAACAACAAGGATTCTAATGGCTGAGGAATTGGTATCGGCCAGTAAAAATTTCAACTCAAGTGAAAGCGGACTTCTTGAAATGTACAGAAATGAATCGGTCTCCGGCGGCGATGTTGATCCATTTCAGGATGCAGATCTAAATGCCTCTACCAAAAGTATCAGGTCTAAAGTAGCGGCTTCCAATGATCTTTTTAGCTCTAACAGTAGTGAATCTCTTGAAATAAAGGATTTTATGGAATCACTTTTCTTTCAACTCGAAGTAGAAATTTATCCCAATGAAAATCAAATTGCCGCACCGGGACAGGCAGGTCAATTGGCCGATGGAAGCTCTACCCGATATGTGAGCCCTGCCGGATTGGAATACGATCAGCTATTAAACAAAAGCTTAATTGGGGCTTTAATGGTGGACCAGGTTTTAAATAATTACCTCAGCCCGGAAGTATTGGATCAAAATTCAAACAGGGAAGACAATAGCAATAAAGTCTTAAGTGATGGTAAAAACCATACGCAAATGGAGCATTTCTGGGATGAAGCCTATGGTTACCTTTACGGAACTTCGGCTAACTCGGCAAACCCCAATGCGAGTATTGGGGAAGATGATAATTTCCTTAATAAATACATCGGCAGAGTAGATAGTGATGAAGATTTTGTCGGCATTGCCCATCGAATATTTGAAGCCTTTAAATTGGGACGTGCGGCAATCCTTGCGAATGATTATAAACTTAGAGACGAGCAAATTGCGATATTGAGAAGTGAAATTTCAAATGTAATTGCAATCAGGGCTGTTCATTATATGCAACAGGGAAAAAAAGCCCTGCCGGCCGATAGAAACAATTACAGTGCATATGGTTCAGCATTCCACGATTTATCAGAAGGCTACGGATTTTTATACAGCCTGAGGTTTACCCGAAATGCGGATGGTGAAGTACTTTTTAGCCGGGAAGAAGTTGATAATTTGATTTCGAAATTGCTGAGCGATGGTAGCAATGGATTTTGGGATGTTAAAACGGAAACACTCGATGAAATATCAGAATCAATTTCATCTAAATTTAACTTCACGCTTGCACAGGCAGCTGAATAGATTATTACTTTTGTGAAAAATCAAATTGTGAAATAATGAAAAGAGGGGTACTGATTATTTTGATTCCAATGCTGTTTGCATGTTCCGAAGACGAATCGCCTGATACCCAAAATGATAATTTTGATCGTCAAAGCATGCTTGTCAATTGGGCCGACAATATAATTATTCCCTCCTACAAGGCTTATGAAAATAGCCTTATAGCTTTGCAAAGCGCTAAGAATGAATTCATTGCAAATCCTAATATTTCTTCCTTTTCAGAATTGAGAATTAAATGGGAAGAAGCCTATCTCAATTGGCAAAAAGTATCCATGTTTCAAATTGGCATGGCAGAGCAAATTACCTTACGCGACTTTACAAATATTTATCCCTGCGATAAGGAAGAGATCGAAATGGCCATCGTTTCAGGCAATTACAATTTGGAATTGCCATCAAGCAGGGATATGCAGGGATTCCCGGCTTTGGATTATTTGCTTTACGGCATGGCTGAATCGGAAAATGAATTGCTCCAAAAACTCTCGCAAACAGCCTATTCCAACTATCTGTCTGAGCTTGTCGAACGTTTATTGTTTTTGAGCCAATCTGTTATTGACAATTGGGAAGGTGATTATCACGATCAATTTGTAGAAAATCTTGGCTCGGATGCGGGCAGTTCGGTTAATAAAATGGTCAACGATTATATGTTTTATTATGAAAAAGTGCTGCGGGCCGGAAAAATCGGGATTCCGGCGGGTGTTTTTTCAAGTACCAGCAGAAGTGATTTGGTCGAAGCCCCTTATCGCGGTGATTTGTCCAAAGCATTATGCCTCAGTGCTTTAAATGCAAGTATCAATTTTTTTCACGGCAGGCATTATAATTCAAACGAAGAAGGGGAAAGTCTTAAAAGCTATCTCGACTATCTCAGTACTGTTTCAGAAACCCAAAGCCTGAGTTTGAGTATCGCAAATCAGTTTGATCTTTCAAAAGAAAAAATAGAAGGCTTGAATGCGGATTTTGCATTGCAAATTCAAACAGATAATGCGGCCATGCTTGAAGCCTATGATGAACTTCAAAACAATGTGGTCTTAATGAAAGTAGACATGTTTCAGGCGATGAATATTCGCGTGGATTATGTTGATGCCGACGGTGACTAATGCGCGAAGGAATTAAATCATATTTACAAAGCACTCATAAGGCTGCTCCATTAGCAGCCTTTCGTATTTTATTCGGTTTGCTGATGTTTGTCAGTCTGATCCGCTTTGCATTAAACGGTTGGATAGAAAAACTCTATATAGAACCTAAATTTTTTTTTCATTACTACGGCTTCGAATTTGTAAAACCACTGGGGAATTATACCTATTTGCTTTTTTTTATCTGTGCAATTGCTTCCATTGCCGTGGCCCTGGGTTATAAGTACCGATGGTCCATCAGCATCTTTTTCCTGAGTTTTACTTATATCGAGCTGATGGATTTGACAAGCTATCTCAACCACTATTATTTCATCAGTATTGTTTCCTTCGTAATGATCTTTCTTCCGGCCAACGCCTATTTTTCATACGATGCATTAAAAAACTCGCGGCTGGCATTTGAGCATATTCCCAAATGGTCAATAGATATTATAAAACTGCTTCTTTCGATTGTCTATTTCTATGCCGGTTTGGCCAAATTAAATTCTGATTGGATCATTGATGCTATGCCTTTGAGCATTTGGCTTCCCTCCGCTTACGATCTGCCCCTTCTAGGAGAAATGTTACAGAAAAAATGGCTTATTTATGTGTTTTCATGGAGCGGAGCGCTTTACGATCTGAGTATTCCTTTTTTACTTTTCTACAAAAAGACCAGATGGATGGCTTTTATGCTGGTTCTTGTTTTTCATTTGCTGACAGGGGCCTTATTCCCCATTGGCATGTTTCCCTATATTATGATTGCTGCGAGCACCATTTTCTTTGAGCCTAAATGGCATCAAAAGGCTATAAACTATCTTGCAGGAATACTAAAAATTAGTTTGGGGAAATTTGATAATGCTTTAAAAAAAATAGAATCATTTTCATTGGTATCAAGATTGAAACTAGCCTTTCTTGGTTTATTCCTGCTCTTTCAATTGCTTTTTCCATTTCGTTACCTTGCCTATCCCGGCGAACTCTTTTGGACAGAAGAAGGCTATCGGTTTTCATGGCGTGTAATGCTAATGGAAAAAGCGGCCTATGCACAATTTAAAATCGTGGAACCGCATAGTGGAAATGAATTTTACATCGACAATAGCGAATTTCTCAGCAGTTTTCAGGAAAAACAGATGTCGGGACAGGCCGATATGATCCTTCAATACGCCCATTTCCTTAAAATGCATTATGAGAAAGAGGGAATGCAAAATGTAGAGGTATATGCCGATGTATTTGTAGCCCTAAACGGTCGCAAAAGCAAAAGGTACATTTCACCGGAAATCGATTTAAGTAAAATCAATGATTCTTTTGCGCATAAAAACTGGATCTTAAAATTTGAAGATGAGATTAGCGGTTTTTAGTTTATTTATTTTTCTAATACTCAAAGCCACAGGTTCTGTCGCACAATTCAATATAAAAGGCATTGTATTTGATTTAAACTCAAATCAAAAAATTTCCGGTGTCGAAGTTTACAATTCAAATGTCAACAAAATAGCGCTCACCGATAAAAACGGTGTATTTCTTTTTAAAGATTTGGCCAAAGACAATTATTCCATAACCTTTTTTAAATCGGGCTATGGCGTTAAAGAATTTAAAATACTGGTACAAAGCGATACAATTCTCCGCATAAGAATGGAAATACTCAGTCAAGAGCTTTCTGAGGTTCTCATTTCAGAACAGAAAGAAGAAATATTTAGCATAGAAAGACTTGATCCGGTAGAAGGGACAGCGATTTACGCCGGTAAAAAGTCGGAAGTGGTGAAACTGAATAATTTCGTGGGGAATACCGCCTCCAATAATCCCAGACAAATTTATTCACAGGTCGTTGGTCTGAATATTTATGAAGGCAATGATGCCGGCTTGCAATTGAATGTGGGTGGACGCGGCCTTGATCCCAACCGGACCTCTAATTTTAATACAAGACAGAACGGTTACGATATCAGTGCCGATGTTTTAGGCTATCCGGAAAGTTATTACACCCCGACCGCTGATGCTCTAAGGGAAATACGAATAGTCAGGGGCGCCGCCTCGCTTCAGTACGGAACACAGTTTGGCGGGATGATCAATTTTAAATTGAAAGAACCCAATCTCGAGAAAAAGCTTGAATTTATAAGTCGGAATACCATTGGCTCATTTGAATTGCTAAATACTTTCAATAGCATTTCGGGAAAAATCGGCCAATTCTCATATTATTCATTTGTCAATTACAAACAGGGCTCTGGATTCAGGCCAAATTCTGAATTTAAATCCTTTAATGCTTTCACAAGTCTCAATTACGATTTTAGCGACAAAACGAGCATCAACTTTGAATTGACCTATCTCAATTATTTGGCTCAACAGGCTGGTGGATTGACAGATACTCAATTTGAAGAAAACATTAGATTCAGCAACAGAGAACGAAATTGGTTTGCAGTCGATTGGCAATTGTATTCCATAAGGCTCAAACACAAATTGACCTATCGCACAAATATCAGTTTAAATTTATTTGCGTTAAATGCCGAAAGAAATGCCTTGGGATTTCGCGGCGATCCACAAAGACCCGAACGAAACCCAATTACAGAACAAGATGATCCCGCCCTTCCCAGAGATCTCATCAAAGGAAATTTTAAAAACTGGGGTGCTGAACTGAGGTCCATTACCCGTTACAGGCCTTTCAATAAAGATGCGGTTTTTCTAATCGGAGCAAAATACTATCAGTCCGAAAATACTTCCGTTCAGGGCCCGGGCTCGGCCGGAACTGAGGCTGACTTTTCATTTGCCAATTCCCGGTTTCCCTCCTATCCAAATCAATCCGATTTTCGATTTCCCAATTTTAATCTGGCATTGTTTACAGAACACATACTGAATTTGAACAGCAAGTTTTCGATTACGCCCGGAATCCGATTGGAGCACATCAGGACTCAATCCATAGGTGATTATTTAAATATAAATTACGACATCGCCGGCAATGAAATTTTTAGAGAATTGAGAACCGATAACCGAAGACTGGAAAGAGATATTGCATTATTTGGTTTGGGCTTGAGTTATTATGAGTCGAGTTCTCTTGAGTTCTATGCCAATATTTCCCAAAATTACCGATCTGTCACTTTCTCAGATATACGCGTGGTCAACCCAACATTTATTATATCACCGGATATCAGCGATGAAAGGGGTTTTACAACCGATCTGGGCATGCGAGGAACCTGGAGTACTTATTTGTCCTATGATCTGGGTGCTTTTTCTATGCTTTACAATGACAGGATTGGCACCATACTCATAGAATCCGGCCCGAATAAAGGCGACCGTGTCCGACAAAATATCGGTGATGCCTGGATTTACGGCGCTGAGCTATTTACCGACTGGAACATGCTAAAAACCTTTGGTTCCAAAGCCGATAAATTTCGGTTAAATCCTTTTGTCAATTTAGCCATTACCAATTCCGAATACATCAACAGCGATGAAAACAATGTCAGTGGCAAAAAGGTAGAGTTTATTCCCCTGGTCAATTTAAAAACCGGTATGCGAATAAAAATTCAGAATATTTCCATTAGCACCCAGTTTACCTATTTGTCTGAACAATATACCGATGCGGAAAACACTGAAAGAGCACAGAAAGGCGATAGTCGGGAGGGCATTATAGGTACCATTCCCGAGTATTATGTAGCCGATCTGTCCATGGTTTATGCCTTGAATAAAATTTCAATTGAGGCGGGCGTCAACAACTTGCTCAATAACAAATATTTCACCCGCAGAGCCACCGGTTACCCCGGCCCCGGAATTATTCCTGCAGACGGGCGAGCTTTCTATTTTACACTAGGACTAAAGTTATGATCAAATGAATTTGTATTTTGGTGTTCAAATTCAAAATATGAAAGGTTATTACCCACTTGTTTTTCTTCTCTCTGTTCTTTTCATTTCCTGTAATAATAACGAAGACGATTCAGTACCCGGCACATCAAACAACTCCAAAAGGGATACCTGGGAGGTCATTCAAACTGAAATTTGGGATGTCAATTGTATTTCCTGTCACAGCGCCGGCAATACTTTTGCCACGCAATCCGATCTTGTCCTTACTTCGGATGTAGCCTATGAACAATTAATTGACCGAGACCCTAAGAACGCTGCCGCAAAAGCAGATGGATTGAAACTCCTTGGGAATGACGGACTCGCCAGCATGCAGAAAAGCTTTTTATGGGAAAAAATAAACGCTCAGGACAGAGAACATTTTTATTCGGATCATCCAGAATACGGGTCTCAGATGCCATTAGGACCAACTCCTTTAACTAATGGTGAACTTGAATATATTGCGGAATGGATTCTTAAAGGAGCGCCGAAAACAGGTATTGTTGCAGATGAAGTACTTCTTGAAGACACAAGTAGATATCAAACACCATTATTTTTTCGACTTGATAGTCCGGACAGAGGTTTTCAATTCCACATTGACGAATTTCAAGTGCCAGCCAATACAGATTATGAATTTTTCTACTATTTACCGGCCATCAGCAATGAGGACATTTTTATCAAACAAGTTGAAATTTCCATGAGAACCGGAAGTCATCATTTTCTGGCTTACATTTTTGATAATCAAATATCAGCTTCCTTGCTTCCTCCTGCCAATACGATAAGAGAAGTTTATCTCTCAAACGGCAATTATAATATTACAACGCTCATTCCAACGCAGTATCATGAATTTGTAACCGGTACACAATGGCCCTTTATGAATTATTCCTATCCTGAAGGAATAGCTTTAAGACTCCCTGCCGGAAAAGGCCTGGATCTTAATTCGCATTACGCCAATAAAAGTGCTTCTCCAATTACCGGTGAGGTATATATGAATATTCATACGGTGGAGCAAAATGAAGTACAGCACCCCGCAGAAATTCTACAATTGAATAATCAAAGTTTCATTCTTCCGGCCAATAAGGTTACAACCATAGAAAAAACTTATTACTTTAACGAAAAACGACATATTTTCCAGTTGTTTTCGCATGCCCATGAGCACATGACGGAATTTCAGGTTTTGGTGAAAGGTGGCGATAACGATGGAGAATTGGTCTATGTATCCTACGACTGGGAGCATCCGCCAATATTGGAACTGGATCCTCCATTGGTTCTGGAAGCCGATCAGGGATTAACCCTAAAAGTTACTTATGATAACGATGAAGATGTGGATTTGTCATTTGGTTTGCGCAGTTCAGACGAGATGATGATTCTTTTCGGAGCATACTATTAATAAAAAAGCCCGCTTTACAAAAGCAGGCTTTTTTTCCAAAACTAAAACGCCAATCAATAACCTAAAATGCTATTGAAATACGTCTTAATTACAATCTCTTACTGCCTTACCCTACTTTTTAAATTTTTATAGAAGAAAATTAAGATCAATCCGAGAACAACCAATTTTGGGCTTCATCGAAATCTTTGAAATATCTCGATATAAGTTTTCGGCCGGTATCCTTTACTTCGTATTCCTCAATCATCTGTTCCATGGCAATTTTTTGAATTAAATTCCAGGGCATGACAAAAGCTATTTTACTCAGATGTTGAATGGTATAAGGAAATACTTCTGTGGCTATAAACTCCTGAATATCAGGGGTCATAATAAAATTACTCCTTCGGCTATCGCTAAGAACCAAGGAAATATTGTGTTTAACCACAGCATCTCTATAAACAATCATCTCCTTTTTAAAGGTATCTTTGCTCATCGATTGATCTTCATCGATAAATTCCAGGTACAGATAGGATTTATCCGGATCATGTGAAATAATCTGATGATTACTTTTGTAAATTTGATTCAATTCTAATTACACCTGTTAATTCTGTCAAAAATTACAAAAATTAGCAGAATATCTAATGAAATTATTCATCTCTCTTATTATTTTTCTTTCCGGTACACTTTCTCAAGCCAATTCGGAAGAGGCACTGCTTTTAAAATCAAAATGCAAAGAACACTTTAAAGAAGGTCAGCAGTTTTTCAAATTGAGGGCCAAAGGTGCCAATGATTGGCATGCGAAGTCAAAATACATTGATAGCGCTATTTATCATTTCAAACAAGGATTGAACTGTACGGAATTCCGTCAAAGAAGCGCCTACTTTTACTTAAGATCATTGCATTTTAAGGGCATGTATACAGGATTACCCGATGAACAAAGAAAACTAATTTACAATGAAGCCAAGGAAATGGGTGAAAAACTGGCTATTGAGTATCCGGAGGATGTTGGCATAAAGCTTTGGTATCTCGCCTCCGCAGGAAAATGGATTCAATATTACGGTATTTTCAGGGCCGCTTATGACGGACTCGGGCCTAGAATTAAAGCCACTTGTGAAAAAATAGTTGACTTGGATCCCTTATATGAAAATGGAATAGGTTACCGGATGCTGGGCCTTGTTTATTATATGGCGCCGTACATTCCTGTGGTATTGACCTGGCCCGATAAAGAAAAAGGGATTGCACTCACTCAAAAATCTCTTGCAGTCAATCCTGACAATATTGGGAACCTATTGTTTATGGGTAAAATGTATTATCTCGATGAGCAGTATGATAAAGCCATTTATTATCTCAATAAATGCAGTGAGCAAATACCGAGAGAAGATTACCTCATAATGGAGCGTTTTGATCAAATGAAAGCCAGGCATTTTCTTGAAATCATAGAATCCAAAGGATTTGGCCAATAAATATGACATTGGAATTATTGGTGGAGGACTGGCGGGTCTGTGCCTTTCGATCAGACTTTCAAATGCCGGTTATAAAACCGCACTTTTTGAAAAGAAAAGTTATCCATTTCATAGGGTTTGCGGAGAGTACGTTTCAATGGAAGCTTTGCCCTATTTAAAATCATTGGGTTTTAATCCGTTTGATCATGGAGCTGTCAGGATAAAAAAGCTGTTTGTAAGCGGCACCTCAGAGATATCCTTAAAAAGCAATTTGGACATGGGAGGATTTGGTCTGAGCCGATATGTATTTGATGCAGAGCTGGCCAAAATTTCCCGACATTCAGGAACGGATATTTTTGAGAATACCCTAATTCAGCATATAGAAAAAAAAGAGGATAACTGGCTGATCAAAAGCAATGACAATCGTCAATTTGAAGTGGATCAATTGATTGGTGCTCAGGGAAAAAGAAGTAATATAGATTCCAGACTCGGGCGAAAATTTCTGAATAAAAGATCGCCTTATGTCGGTATTAAGTACCATATAAAATACAATCAGGATGAGGATCTGATTGCCCTCCACAATTTTAGAAACGGTTATTGTGGAATATCGCGCGTGGAAAATGACAAGTACTGTCTTTGCTATCTGGTCGCCGCTTCTGAATTAAAAGCCCATGGCAGCATTAAAAATTTGGAGCAAAATGTTTTGTCTGAAAACCCTAATTTAAAAGACATATTTAACAATGCTGAATTTCTGTATGAAAAACCGCTTGCCATAAACGAAATCACATTCAGTAAAAAAGAGATCAACGAAAATGGCATATTGATGTGCGGTGATGCTGCAGGCATGATAGCACCGCTTTGTGGAAACGGTATGGCAATGGCAATACATTCTTCCAAATTGCTGGCTGAAAGTATTATTTTAGGACAGGGTCAAAATAATTATAAAAAGAACTGGGAAATGAATTTTTCAAAGCGTCTTTGGATAGGCCGAGCGATTCAAGGCACATTTGGCAATAAGAGTCTTACCAATATGACTTTAAGCTTTTTTAAGGCTATGCCCTACCTCAGAGATCAGCTGATTCGAAAAACACACGGTGAGGAATTTTAATTGTTGAGATAATAAAGCCCAAGAAAAAAAAGTATCATCGAGACTGAGGAGAGCATATTTAACCTCATCGTCCTGTCGAAATTAGCTTCTTCAGGATTTCTCCAGACTTTTAGCATCCACCACTGGAAATAAATAAGTACAGGTATTAAAAAGGCCTGAAGAATAAAAAAATGATTGATTTTGCCGATCATTTTAAAATACAATCCAAAAAGCAAGTCGGCCATGAGAAATACTATTCCCGTGAACAGGAATGTGCCTCTAATACCCAACTTTATACTAATGGATATATCTCCGCGCTTTTGATCTTCCTCATGCTGATATATTTGCGTCATGGGGTAAGAACCAATCAATAGAACGCTTGAAATTAATGCTGGAAACAGATATCTAAGTTCAGTTAATTGGGATAAATGCAAATTATCAAAGACCTGAATACAAGCCAGATAAATAAATCCTCCCTGAAAAACACCTACCGTCATCAAGCCTGCAATAGGATACTTTTTTAATCGGATGGATGGATGCGAGTAAGCCTTTGAAACCAGACCGTAAATCAAAATGGCGATAGCGAAATAAATGGAAATATAAATAGAGATAGCCAGGCCAATAAGATCAAACATCAAGGAAGTGAATAATAAATTTTTATCAACTTTTGGTGGATATTTCAAACCACCAATGGACTTTTCATCTTTATCATAAAAAGAATTAAATCCGTTACTTGCAGGGTACACAAAGAGATGCAGGGCTATGAACATCAAAATTATTGAAAGATAGTCAGCATCTCTGCTTTGGCTGAGGGCAAAAACGAATACCGGCAATAAAAAAATTGAAAATGGGATTCGCAGATGTTGGCGGCTTGACTTACTGATCATAAAATTGGAAAATTGAACGAAAGTTATATCACACATATAGGTTGTGCAAATCCCGAACATGCCATACGCCAGGAGGATGCATTTAAGTTTATGGTTGAAACTTTAAAGGCTGATAAAGTACTGGAAAGGAAACTATCAGTACTATACCGACAAACACAAATTGATAAAAGATATACCGTAGTTTCTTCCTTCACGCGCGATAAGAATTTCCATTTTAATAAAAAAGAAAACAAGCTATTCAGTACTTCAGAGCGCATGAAGATTTATGAAAAAGAAGCTTTAATCCTCGCTGAAAAATCTGTCCATGATCTTAAAATAGACTTTCCTGTAAAGGAGATAACGCATTTAATCACTTTTAGCTGTACAGGCATGTATGCGCCGGGCCTGGATATTGACCTTGTAAGACATATGGGATTGAGTCCCAATATTCAGCGATTCAATGTTAATTTTATGGGCTGTTATGCGGGTTTAACCGTATTAAAACTTGCTGATTCTATTGTAAAGAGTGATCCGAAAGCGAAAGTTCTAATGGTGGGTGTTGAAATATGCTCTATTCATTTTCAAAAAGAATTAGACGAAGATTTTCTCTTATCCAATGCGCTTTTCGCTGATGGTTCCGCCGCTTGCATTGTGCAATCCCAACCCGTGAATGGTAAAAACATTAAAAACGAATCTTTTTATTGTGAATTAATTACCGAAGGCCTTAGCGATATGGCATGGCATATCAGGGATTTTGGATTTGAAATGAAACTCTCCTCCTATATTCCAAAATTGTTAAATGGCAGCATGGATCAATTACTCGATCAATTAAAAAAGGACATGGGTAAAGAAAGTGCTGTAGATCATTTTGCCATTCATCCGGGAGGCAGAGCCATATTGGATACACTTTCTAAAAAAATCGGCAAAAAAAATAACGCACTTCAACATTCTTATGACATTTTACGCGACTATGGCAATATGTCTTCAGTGACTGTAATCTTTGTGCTAAAAAGATTAATGGAGAATCTGGATAATTCAAATAACAAAGAAAAGATCCTTAGCATGGCTTTTGGTCCCGGTCTAACCATGGAATCTGCTTTATTGGAATTCGCCTATGTTTAAGCAGCGCTCGAGTCAAAAGGAATTAATGGATGACCTCAATTTGGCATCCGATGCTTTAAAACAAAACCTAAGAGAGCTCGAAATGGTGAATACCTATTTGGGAGGCTATAAGGTAACGCTGTCTGCGCTTAAAAAATTAAAACTTGATAAAGATCGAAAATACAGGCTCTTAGATATTGGCTCGGGAGCCGGAGATATGTTAAAACAAATGGCCAAATGGGCTGAAAGAAATCAGTTAAATATTGAATTTATTGGTATTGATGCCAATCAGTTTATGGTTGATTACGCAGCAAATGCCTGCTCAGAATTTGCCAATATTTCATTTCTCAGGAAAAATATATTCGAAACAAAGACAGAAGATTTAAAGGCAGATATTGTTACCATGAATCTTTTTTGTCATCATTTCAATAATGAGGAATTAAATCAAATTATTAATCGTATATCCCACTCAGAAGCCAAGGTGATTATTATTAATGACCTACACCGCCATCCCCTGGCCTACTATTCAATCTG
The DNA here is from genome assembly GCA_040218795.1 of Cytophagales bacterium. Lineage (GTDB taxonomy): Bacteria > Bacteroidota > Bacteroidia > Cytophagales > CCMP332 > CCMP332. The sequence continues at coordinate 305,536 of JAVJQT010000005.1, forward strand.
GTTTCTTACCAGGTTATTTAATGGCTCTTATTTAGTACAGCACGATGCGCCTTTATCGGTGAAAAGAGCATTTAAAAGAAACGAAATCCGAAAAATTTTCGTAAATACAAGTTTCAAAGATGTTACTATTGTGTGGAACTGGGCCTTTCGATGGCAGGTAAGTGCCTTTAAGAATAAAATAGGACATTTTTAGTTTTTATAAATCCAGACCTTTGGACTGGGTTATTATAGCATTAGAATTTGGGCAACTACAAACTCATATTATCCATTGTTTTAATGGGATGCGCCTTAAATCTTTGGGCTCAAAATGATCCAATAAAAATTGAAACCAAGGTAGAAGAGCCTCCCAAGCAAATTCCTCAGGAAGATTCCATAAGTCTGGCCAATGCCTATTTCAAAAAAGGAATCACTCAGAGTTTATTATACCAAAACTACAAAGAGGGAATTTTATCATTTACTAAATCCATTAATCTGAATCCACATAATGCGACTGCATATTATAATAGAGGATATGCTTTAATGAAAGTCAATGATCTTAATGAAGCGATTGAGGATTTTGAAAAATCCCTTGAATTAAACGTTAAAAACAAAAAGGCATTATTGAATCTGGGAAAATGCTTCACTTTGGTGGGCAATCAAAAAAATGCCCTGGAGGTTTATGAAAAAGCACTTCTTCTCGATAACAGTTATGCAGCTGTTCACTACAATATGGGAATAAGTTACGGGGCATTAAATGAAAAAGAAAAAGCCATAGAAGCCTATAACAATGCCATAAAGTTCGATCCCGGTAAAGCCAGCTATTATTTCAATCGCGCCCTAATGTTTCAGGAAATTGGAAATATGCCCTCTGCACTCAATGATTTTAAAAAGGCCTCGGAGTTAGACAAAGAAGACCCCAACATTCAATTTGCACTCGGTTTTTTATATCTAAATCAACGCATACCTGAAGAAGCAATAGAGGCTTTCAATTCTGCAATTGCGATGGACAGCAGCTATTGGAATGCTTATTTTAACAGAGGTCTTGTTTTCCTTGAACAATTGGAATTTGAAAAGGCAGCAAGCGATTTGAATACTTACACCGCCAATATCAATGACGATCCCCTGGGTTATTTTTATGCGGGTAAAGCAAATATGGAAAATGGAGATATGTACAAAGCCATGAATGATTTTGAATCATCAGTAAGCTTAAATCCTGAGTTCGGGTGGTCCAATTATTATCTCGGCTACGTGATGATCAATTCTTTTGGAAAATTTGAGGGCTGTGTCTATCTGGAAAAAGCCAAAAACATGGGAGTTGCAGAAGCTGAGCGCACTTTAAAATTAGCCTGCGTCAATAAATAAAATTAATTTCTTTCTTTATTGAATAAGCTAAGCCCTTTGCAAATAGAACCATATATTTGCAGGAAATATCAATTCTCATGAATAAAAAACTTCAATCCTTAATAATCATTGTTGTAATAAGTTTGATTCTTGTTACAATCCTTTCTTCCAATATATTTTATACGCTTAATCCGGGTGAAAGAGGCGTAGTATTTAAGAAATTTGGAATAGGTCTGGATAAAGAAAACGTTTTGATTCCCGGATTTCACATTATCGCACCCTGGAATACTTTGTTTGTTTATGATGTAAAAGAAAAAATAGCCAATGAAAAAATGGATGTCCTGGATAAAAATGGATTGTCTATTAGCGTGGATGTCTCAATTAGATTCAACCCATATTATAAATACATAGGCATACTTCATGAAAGTTTTGGTGATAATTATGTAAATACATTAGTTATTCCAGAAGTCAGATCCTCTGTTAGGAAAGTTATGGGTCGATTCACAGCCGAAGAAATTTATAGTACTAAAAGAGCAGAGGTGGAAGAAACCATCATTAATGTGACTACTGAAATTCTTGCAAGCCCCAAGAACAACATACAAATGAATGCCTTGCTTATTCGTTCTATTAACCTTCCTCCTCAAATCAAGGAAGCCATTGAAAACAAACTTAAGCAGGAACAGGAAGCTCTGGCCTATCAGTTTCGATTGAACAAAGAAAAAAGTGAAGCCGAACGAAAAGAAATCGCAGCCAAAGGTGAAGCCATGGCCAACAATATAGTAAATAGTAGTTTAACGGATAAACTATTGAAAATGAGAGGAATAGAAGCAACTCTTGAGTTGTCAAAATCCCCTAATTCTAAAATTGTTGTGATTGGCGGTGGTGATGAGGGATTGCCTTTAATTTTAGGCAATAATTAAATTTTGAATAATACCTCCCGTATTGTTATTTTGAAAACATTTTTTAAAGAAGTACACCAAAAGTAAACGCTTGAAATCCTATGTCAGAATTCGCAGAAATAATCTTAGACGGCAAATCCCATAAACTTCCAATAATTACCGGATCTGAAGGTGAAAAAGCCATTGATATCGCCAAATTAAGGACGGAAACAGGGTATATTACGCTGGACACCGGTTTTAAAAATACGGGTTCAACCCAAAGTTCAATTACATTTTTGGATGGGGAAAAAGGAATTCTCAGATATAGGGGTTATCCCATCGAACAATTGGCCGAAAAATCGGAATTTCTTGAAGTGGCCTATCTGTTAATTCACGGTGAATTGCCAAGCAAAGATGTTTATCAGAAGTTTAAAAGAAAAGTAACAGAGCATACTTTAGTGCATGAAGACACCAAGAAGATTTTTGATGGATTCCCTTCCAGATCTCATCCAATGGGTGTTTTGTCATCATTGGTTAGCAGTTTAACCGCCTTTTATCCTAAAAGTATTGACCCAAATCGTTCTCCTGCTGAAATTGACCTGACAATAATCCGATTACTGGCAAAAATCCCAACCATTTCCGCATGGGCATTTAAAAATGAAATGGGACACCCGGTCAATTACCCAAGAAACGATCTGGACTATTGTTCGAACTTCCTTTACATGATGTTTGGGCTTCCGGCAGAAGATTATAAGGTTGATCCGGTATTGGCGGATGCCTTGAATAAGTTATTGATTCTTCATGCCGATCACGAGCAAAACTGCTCGACATCAACAGTTCGAATTGTCGGTTCTTCACATACCAGTCTTTACACGGCGATAGCGGGAGGAATTAGCGCACTTTGGGGACCATTGCATGGCGGAGCAAACCAGGCGGTGATTGAAATGCTAGAAGAGATTAAAAATAACGGTGGCGATGTGGCCAAATTTGTAGCCAAAGCCAAGGATAAAAATGATCCTTTCAGATTGATGGGATTTGGTCACAGGGTATATAAAAACTTTGACCCACGTGCGAAAATCATTAAAAAAGCGGCTGACCAGGTGCTGGATGCCTTAGGTGTAGATGACCCTTCTCTGGACATTGCCAAACAGCTAGAAGAAGTTGCTTTGAAAGATGAATATTTTGTAGAAAGAAATCTCTATCCAAATGTTGATTTCTATTCAGGAATAATTTACCGTGCCATGGGCATCCCAACGGAAATGTTTACAGTTATGTTCACATTGGGAAGATTACCGGGCTGGATAGCGCAGTGGAAAGAAATGAGAGAAAATAACGAACCGATAGGCAGACCAAGACAAATTTACATCGGTGAAAATGAAAGGAATTATGTTCCTTTAGACAAACGTTAATTTACACTTAGAAAATAAATTGATGGCCCTTCTGATTTTCGGAAGGGCTTTTTTTATATCACAAAGGCACCGGCTATGGTGCCCGTCATCATACAGGCAATAGTTGCACCCAGCAGAGCTTTCATTCCCAATTCCGAAAGGGTTGATTGTTGATTGGGTGCCATGGCACCAATCCCTCCTATTTGAATAGCTATTGAACTGAAATTACTAAATCCGCATAAAGCGAATGTACTTATTACTATGGCCTTCGGGCTTAAGGAACCTTCGGATTTTAAAGCGGATAGATCGAGGTAAGCAACAAATTCATTGATAACTGTTTTTTGACCTAAGAGACTACCAACAGCAAGAGAATCAGCCCATGGCACTCCCATTATAAATGCAAGTGGCCTGAAAGCCTGACCTAAGATATATTGCAATGTAAGTCCGTCAAAAAGGCCATTCGTAGATGAAACAATTAATGCGTTGACACCAATCCAGTTACCAATGAGATTGCTAAATATATAATTCAGCAGATAGATTATAGCGATAAATGCCAAAAGCATTCCGCCTATGTTAAGCGCAAGCTTAACGCCATCGCTGGCACCATTGGCCAGGGCATCGATAAGGTTAACGCCTATTTTGTCTTTATTAACACTCAAATCCTCCTTCTCAACGTCCTTGGTTTCTGGAATAAGTATTTTTGAAATGACAATTCCCGCTGGTGCATTCATGATAGAGGCACTCAATAAAAAACTGGCAAATTTTGCCTTTTCAACGGGATCAGGGCCGCCTAGAAATGATACGTATGCGGCGAGCACTCCTCCTGCTATTGTGGCCATGCCTCCAGTCATTAGACACATAATTTCTGATTTCGTCATTTTCGAAACGAAAGGCCTAACAAGCAAGGGCGCCTCTGTTTGTCCCAAAAATATATTCCCCGCGGCTGATAAACTCTCAGGGCCTGATAAGCGCATGGTTTTAGCCATGATCCAGGCTATTCCAAATACAACCTTTTGAAGTACTCCGAGATAATAAAGCCCTGCTGAAACCGTAGAAAAAAAGATAACTGTAGGTAATACCTGAAATGCGAAAATAAAGCCGAGGCCATGTCTTAATTCAGGATTGGCATCGGAGTTTCTGGCCAAATCCCCGAATAAAAATTCTGCACCATCTTCAGAAAAACTTAGAAGCGTAACAAAACCCTTACTTATTATATAAAACATATCCCTGATAGCGGGAACATTGGTAACCAGAAAACCAAAGGTCACTTGTAAAAACACACCTATTGCCACCAGTCTCCAATCTATTTTTTTTCGATTGACCGAAAATATAAACGCGATTCCCAGAAGAACAATAATGCCAAATAAGCCTCTTAGTATTTCCATAAAAAAAGCCATTGAATAGATTCAATGGCACGAATATAATTTAATTCAATTTATGACCGCTTATTTAATTCGTCTCGAATTTGTGCTGCCTTTTCGTAATCTTCTTTTTTTAATGCTTCAGCTAATTTTTTCTCCAATTCTGTCACTGACATTTTTTTTAGCTTATCGGTGAATGGTAAAGATTTTCTTGGCTCATCGGCTTCAGCGCTTACCACTTCCTTAATTTCAGAAGAAATCTCCTCGCCTTCATCCATAATAACACCGGCTTCATCGAGTATTTTGTCGAAGGTGTAAATCGGAACATTAAAACGCAATCCTATGGCAATGGCATCTGAAGGACGAGAATCGATTTCCACCTCTTTCTCACCATTACCGCATACAATTTTGGCAAAGAAAACGCCTTCACTCAGGTCAGAAATTACGATTTCTTTAATGGTGTAATTAAAATCCTTTGCAAAACTCTTAAAAAGATCGTGGGTCATCGGACGGTTGGGCACAATCTTTTCAATTTCAATGGCGATTGCCTGTGCCTCAAACATTCCAATTATAATCGGAAGACGTCTTTTACCACTCTCCTCACCCAGCACCAATGCAAATGATCCTGTATGGGTATGACTGGAAGACAGTCCGATAATCTCGAGCTTAATCCGCTTCAAATCCTATTATTTAGCTGCTTTAATTGCTTCTGTTAATTTAGGTATTACTTCAAAGGCATCGCCAACAATGCCGTAATCTGCTGCTTTAAAAAATGGAGCTTCTGAATCTTTATTGATAACAACAATATTTTTTGATGAATTGACACCGGCAAGATGCTGGATTGCTCCCGAAATTCCAACTGCAATGTATAAATCAGGACTTACTTTCACCCCTGTTTGTCCCACATGTTCGTGATGAGGTCTCCATTCCATGTCAGAAACAGGCTTGGAACAACCTGTTGCCGCACCCAATGTTTTTGCAAGTTCTTCAAGCATTCCCCAGTTTTCAGGTCCTTTCATACCTCTTCCACCGCTCACCACCAGTTCAGCTTCAGGCAGTAAAATATCACCTTCAGCTTTTTCAGTTTCCAAAATAGTAATGTCCTTATCCGAATCTGAAATTCCGGATGAAAAGGATTCGACCTTTGCTTCAGATCCACTTTCCATTATTTCTGCGGCTCCTTTTTTTAGTGTCAATACCTTTTTGTCGGTCAGCAGTTTTTCAAACTTAAATGCTTTCCCGGTAAATATGCTTCTCTTGATTTTAAAACCATCAGAGGTGTCAGGTAATTCAACCAGGTTTGTTCCCAATGCAGCTGAAATCTTTACCGATAACTTGGCAGCGGCAGCATCGGATAATGACGATTTAGGTAACACTACAATATTTGCAGACTCCTGCTCGCTGGCTTTGGCTAAAGCAGATGCTACGGGCGATATTCTTCCTTTGTCAAATTCTGATTCGGAATCGTGGAGTACTTTCCCGGCTCCGTTTTTTCCTAAGCCACTCAATTCGGCTGCATCTACGGTCCCAAGTACAACAGCCGTTACGCTGTCATTAAATTTATCAGCAAGCGCTTTAGCAAAGCTTACGGCTTCCCTGCTCGATTTTTTAATTTTTCCTTCTTCACTTTCTACATATACCAGTACGCTCATCTTATATAACTTTAGCTTCGTTTTTCAATAAATTTACTAATTCTTCGACATTGTCCTTGTCTATCATTTTACATTCCCCCTTGGCCTTTGGCATTTCATAACCAAGACTTTCAATCGTTTCTCCATCACCGACCGCTTCAATTACTTCAAGAGGCTTTGTTCTTGCCGACATGATCCCTCTCATATTCGGAATTTTCCATTCTGCAATTGGTTCCTGACATCCGGCTACCAAGGGCATCTTTGCTTCGACTTTTTCCTTTCCTCCTTCTATCTCTTTATCCATTTTCACCGTATCCCCTTCAATTTCCAATCGCATCACTGGTGTTACGCAGGGAATTCCCATCATTTCGGCTACCATACCATGAACCGCACCGGAATTGTAATCGCTGGTTTCTCTGCCCATCAATACTAAATCATAGCCCGCGTCTTTGGCATGTTCAAAAATTTGCTTGGCTACAAATTGAGTGTCTTTTGGTTCGGCATTTATTCGGACGGCCTTATCGGCTCCAATGGCCAGGGCTTTTCGTATAGTTGGCTCTGTTTCCTGAGTACCAACATTCAATGCCACTACCTCGGCTCCATTTGCTTCTTTTAATTCAACTGCTCTGGCTAGTGCATAATCGTCATAGGGCCCTATAACGAACTGAACACCCTGCTTATCCAAATCCTGATTATCCGAAGTTAATTTAATCTTCGTTGTAGTATCCGGAACATGGCTTATGCAAACAAGTATTTTCATTTATGTAATTTATTTAGATATTGCTATTTAAGGCCGAAATTAAAGAATAAACGTTTAATTCTAAAAGATGAATGAGAATCGTATACAAATGCTCAAAGAAAGAATGAAGGACTCAAGTGATGATCCCTTTTACATTTATGCTTTAGCTCTGGAATACAAAGATTTTGAGCCTAAAAAAAGTTTGGAATTACTGGAAGAATCTCAAAAATTATTTCCCGATTATTTACCGGTTTATTTTCAGCTGGCAGAATTACTCCTTCAATTTAATCAAAAAGATATTGCCCTTGAGGTTTATCGCAAAGGAATAGAACTTGCAAAAAAGCAATCTGAAAATAAAACTTTGGCAGAATTGCAAAATGCCATGCAAAATTTACTTTATGAAGAAGATTAAATTTTAAAATGGTTCCTTGTCTCCATCTTCAGAATTATCGGAATCATCAGTTATATCGTTGGCCTTGCTCGGAACGGTAAAGGAATTGCCACTAAATGAACCGTAATTACCACTTGAAAATCCGGCGCCTGAAAAATCTTCAAAATCCATGAACTTGGTGTATTTTCCAACGAACCTCAGTTTAACATCTGCCAGGGAGCCGTTTCTGTGTTTTGCAATTATAATCTCTCCCATTCCTTCCGTTGGTCCTCCGTCTGTATCCTGGGTAATCCCGTAGTATTCCGGTCTGTACAGAAATAAAACCATGTCGGCATCCTGCTCTATGGATCCCGATTCTCTTAAGTCGGAAAGCATAGGACGTTTATCTCCACCCCTGGTTTCTACCGCACGACTCAACTGTGATAAAGCTATTACCGGGACATTCAGTTCTTTAGCAATATTTTTAAGCGATCTTGAAATGGATGCAATTTCCTGTTCCCTGTTCCCCCCTTTTTTGCTCAGATCACCCGACATCAACTGAAGGTAATCAATAATGATTAGCTGTATATCGTGTTGCTGTTTTAGTTTTCGGCATTTCGCTCTTAATTCCAATATTGACAAACCGGGTGTATCATCAATAAAAATCGGAGCATTTGAAATGCGTTTTGTCTTTTCGTAAAGCTGCGTCCATTCGTATTCCTGAAGCTGTCCGGTTTTTATTTTATCGCTTTCGAGTTCTGCCTCGGCAGAAATAAGTCGATTAACCAGCTGAAGCGAAGACATCTCCAAAGAAAATATGGCCACCGGTGTATCATGATCTACAGCGGCATTTCTCAAAGCAGACATCACAAAGGCTGTTTTACCCATGGCCGGTCGTGCCGCAATAATTACCATATCGGATTTTTGCCAACCTGAAGTCACACGGTCCAATTTGGTAAATCCGGAAGGAACGCCGGTTAAACCGTCTTTTTGATTTTTTTTGTTTTCCAACTCATCGATGGCCATTCGCATGAGTTCAGTCATGCCCTGATAATCTTTTCTGACATTTCTGTCTGATATCTCAAAAATGGAAGCTCCGGCTTCATCGAGCAATTCAAGAGCATCCTGAGTATCTTCAAAGGCCTTTGTCTGAATTCCGGAAGAAATACTAATCAGCTCTCTTTTTATGGCCTGTTCCAGTATGACTCTCGCATGATATTCTATATTGGCGGCGGAATTAACCCTGTTGGTGAGCTCTGTCAGATAAAAGGGGCCACCGGCTTGAATTAATTGTCCTGTTTTTTTAAGCTGATTGGTAACGGTAAGGATGTCTACAGGTTCGGAATTTCCAAAAAGCTTTAGGATGGCTTCGTAGATGATTTTATTTTTCTCTACATAAAAACTTTCGGGCCTTAAGATTTCAATAACATTGGTCAAAGCATCTTTTTCCAACATCAGTGCACCGAGAACCGCCATTTCCAGATCAGAAGCTTGTGGTTGGACCTTTCCGGTCGTGTGAAATTCGTTTTCCTGAGTCTGACTTAATTTAATTTGTCTTGCTGATCCTCTTTTTGGCTCGTTCATGTTTCAAAAATAGAAATAAGCATTACCTCTTAATCCACAAATTTTTGATTTTATTCACAACTTTTCCACTTTGTGACAAAAGATATAAATTATAGATTTGACGGCTTATTCAATTAGATAATGAAGGAATCAAATAAAAAAGTTCATTTTATTGCCATTGGAGGTAGTGTGATGCACAATTTGGCAATAGCATTGAAAAAAAACGGTTGGCAAGTCAGCGGATCCGATGATGAAATTTTTGACCCTTCTAAATCAAAACTCGAAAAATATGGTCTTCTGCCCAAAGAAAAAGGTTGGAATGCAAATAATATCAGCGATGATCTCGACCTGATTATTTTGGGTATGCATGCACAGGCGGATAATCCCGAACTGATAAAAGCAAAAGAGTTGGGATTAAAAATTTCCTCATTCCCGGAATTTATTAGAGATTATTCCAGTAATAAGCAACGCTTTGTCATAGGCGGAAGTCATGGCAAAACCACCATTACCGCAATGATAATGCATGTTTTAAGACATGTAGGGTGTGAATTTGATTATCTCGTAGGAGCAGAAATAGACGGTTTTGAACTAACCGTAAAACTGAGCGATGCACCTATAATTATAATAGAGGGCGATGAATATCTCAATTCCGCGCTAGATCCCCAGCCAAAGTTTTTGATCTACGATCATCATATCGGTGTGATATCAGGAATAAAATGGGATCATTATAATGTTTATCCAAGTCTGGAGTCTTATGTCATTGGTTTTGAAAGTTTTACTGATAAAACACCAAAGGCAGGAACGCTCATTTATAACGGAGATGATGATATAGCTACCGTCATTGGAAGAAAAGAACGTGATGATGTTGTAGCTATTGAATATACAACGCTACCGCATAAAGTTCAGGATGGCATCACTTACCTTTTGACAAAAAATTCAGGCGAAATCCCTCTAAAAATATTTGGCGAGCACAATATGAGCAATCTCAGCGCAGCCCTGGAGGTATGTAAAAAACTCAGCATCGAAGAAGAAGATTTTTATGAGGCCATTAAATCCTTTAGCGGAGCGGGAAGAAGAATGGAGTTGTTGGCAAAAAATGATAATACCCTAATTTTTAAGGATTTTGCACATGCCCCTTCAAAACTAAAGGCCTCAACTCAGGCCGTTAAAACTCAATATCCGGATAGAGAATTAATCGCCTGTATCGAATTGCATACCTTTAGCAGCTTGAACAAGGATTTTATCGAACAATATGCCGACACCTTTGTAGACGCTGATGAGGCCATCATTTATTACAATCCCGAAGTTGTCAAGCACAAAAAACTGGAAATGATCAACGAAAATGATTTAAAAACTGCTTTTAATCAGGACGATCTTACCATTTTTACCGAAAGCGATAAATTAATTGAATATATAAAGAGTAAAGACCTGAATAACAAGAACTTATTAATGATGAGTTCTGGTAATTTTGATGGCGTCAACCTCGATAAATTCGCCGAAAAACTTCTAAACTAGATGGAATTAAACCTAAAAAAAGATCTTGTTTTTTTTGATCTAGAAACTACAGGGCCAAATGTTACGCGCGACCGCATTATTGAAATTGCAGCCATAAAACTATTCCAGGATGGTAATGAAGAAAAAAAAAGATGGCTGGTCAATCCCGGAATGCCTATTCCCCCATCTTCCACCGCTATCCACGGCATCAGCGATAAGGATGTAAAAGATGCGCCAAAATTTGAGGCGATTGCCAAAGAAATATTTGAATTTTTTAAGGACTGCGATCTAGGTGGATACAATCATATCAAGTTTGATATCCCATTGCTCATGGAGGAATTTGCAAGACTGGAAATCAATTTTGATCTCAAGAATAAGCGATTGCTCGATGCCCAAAAGATTTTCTTTTTTATGGAGCCCAGAACGCTTTCCGCTGCCTATCGATTCTATTGTGATAAGGATTTGGAAAATGCACATTCCGCAATGGCGGATACGGAAGCAACACTTGAAGTTTTGAAAGCCCAAATTAAAAAATACATAGGAGTCGTTCCACCGGGAATGGAAAACGCTCCTATTAGTGAAAATCTTGACGATGTTCATAAACTTGCTGTGGGAAATATGGTGGATCTTGCCGGAAGAATCGTATTAAACAAAGAGGGTGAAAAAGTATTTAATTTTGGAAAACACAAGGGGAAAAAAGTCTCGGAAATATTTTCCAAAGAACCTTCTTATTACGACTGGATGATGCGTGGAGATTTCGCGGCTGATACAAAAAAGCATCTCACTGAAATAAAATTAAGCCTTTCAAAAATGATTTAATCGGCCGGTCTGTATTTGAATTTAAGTATATAGCCCTTTTCTTCCCCTCCTTCATTTGAAATATACAAATTGCCGTCGCCGTCAAAACAAATACCTTCAGGCTGAGCAAACAATTGTATGGACAAGGGTAAAACCGCGTGAATACTGGCATCCTGATTCAATACAATGATTATTCGGCCGATATAATTAACGATATATATCTTCTCATCAAAAGGATGAACAGCTATTCCGCTTGGTTTGAACAATATATTTGGAATTTCTTCCCCGGTTGACCAGGTGTTTTGGACATAATTCATTAAAGTATCCTGGTAAATAAGAAAACGCGGTTTTCTTATCAGAGAATCCAATTTATAATCATAGGCATAAACGGCCCTTGCATTATCATAATCATCTTCGTTTAATCCTGCTAATTCTTTACAGGCTAAATAAATCAGATCGCTAAATGGATCATAGCACATGCCTTCGATGTTGTTTTCCACACCTAATTCGGTTTTGAGTTTTTCAAGCCTATTTTTTGACCACTTATACAGCTTTCCATTGCTTTTTGCTATGTAATAATCCTCAGCAATTTTTTCTATCCCCTCATAATCCCCGTATTTGTGAAATTTGATCTTTTCAAGCATTTTTCCGCTTTCATCATCCAGAATGTAAATATTACCCGTTTCATCCTCTACACAGGCAATTTTTTTATCACCGATATGCGTCAATCCTGAAATTTCTATCAAATCATTGTGCAGCTTCATTTCAGCTACAGGCCTCAAAAGATCGTAGGGAATGTATTCATCGTAATGTTTGACGGCCCTGTTTCTCCATCGGTATTTATCATCGATGTTGCAGGAATGCAGACTGATACTCAAAAGCTGTACAATTAATACTATGGCCAAAAACCTCATTTCTAACGTTTTAACAGGAAATACAATTGGATTTCATATAATTACCACTCAAAAATAGTCTTTTATGTATTTTTGAAATTAAACAATGAATTCCATCGTTCATTATCCATGACGCAAATTAATGGCTCAATAATTCAGAAAGCAGCAGAATACGCGCATTCTTATCTAAAGAAAAATCTTTCTAAAGATCTTACTTTTCACAATGTTCAACATACCCTTGATGTTGTAGCAGCGGCTGAAGAAATATGTAAGCAGGTGGATGTTAGCGAAGAAGAGAAGGAAATTGTTATGCTTTCTGCCTGGTTTCACGACACTGGCTATGCTATTGCCTATAAAGGTCATGAAAATGAAAGTGTTAAAATTGCAAAAGACTTTCTCGAGACTCAAAATTATCCAAAAAATAAACTCGACAAGGTTATAGCCTGTATACTCTCTACAGACTACGAAGTGGCTCCTGAAAATAAGATTGAGCGCATTTTAAATGATGCCGACCTGTACCATTTATCGACTGATAAATTCTTTGAAAAATCTGATCGTCTGAGAGAAGAATTTCGACATTGTAAAATCAAAGATGAGTTTAGCGACCGGGAGTGGATGGAAATGAATTTATATTTCATTTCAAAACACAATTACCAAACTGACTACGGAAAAGAAAAGCTTGAAAAAGCCAGACAGGCGAATCAAAAACGACTTAAAAAAAAATTAAAGGCAATGGAATCCACTGATAATACATTCGCTGATCTTGAAAAAAAGAATAAAAAGCTCTTAAAGCAATTAAAAAAGTATCAGAAAAAAGCTGAGCAAAAACCCGACAGAGGGATAGAAACCATGTTCAGGACGACTTCAAAGAATCATCTTGAACTGAGCGCCATTGCAGATAACAAAGCCAATATAATGATCTCAATTAATGCGATTATTATCTCAATTCTTATGTCGGTAATGATAAGGAAGTTTGAAGACTACCCCAATCTTATCATTCCTACAATTCTGTTGGTCACTGTTTCCTTGTTGACCATAGTTTTTGCAGTTCTTGCCACTCGTCCAAATATTACTAAAGGAACATTTACCCGAGAAGACATATTGCAGAAACGAACCAATCTTTTGTTTTTTGGAAACTTCTTCAATTCAAGCTTAAAAGAATACGAATGGGGAATCAATCAATTGATGTTGAATTCGGATCTTCTCTATGGCAGTATGACCAAGGATATATTTTTTCTTGGCAAAGTACTGGGCAGAAAGTACAAATTACTTCGCACGGCTTATAACATTTTCATGTATGGCTTAGTGATATCCGTTTTGGCCTATGGCGCAGCTATGATGTTTTTTCCGGTCTATCACTAAGATTCTTTCTATTTCTTGCATTTCTGCCTTTTATCCAGGTATAAAATCCTTTCTGGGCTGTTTTTATTCGTTCCGGTTTTTCCTGGAATACATTATTTTGATGCTCATCCAGTATTACGGCTTTAAAGTTGTCGTTTAATTGAATTTCAAGGTTTTTTTCTATTTCTTTTTTATGATCTTTATTAAGTATTGGGAAAATTACTTCAATTCGGAAATAAAGATTTCTTTTCATCCAATCAGCAGAACCCATAAAGATCTCCGTTTTCCCTTTGTTTTTGAACCAGAATATTCTAGCATGTTCCAAATAGCGGTCTACGATTCTTATCACACGAATATTTTCACTAAAACCTTTTTTATTTGGCACCAACCTGCAAATTCCGCGTACAATTAAATCGATCTTTACCCCTGCTCTACTGGCATCGTAAAGCTTTTCAATCATTATTGGATCCTCAAGATTATTCAATTTAATGATAATGTGTGCAGAAAAATTATTTCTGGAATGTTCCATTTCCCGGTCTATCAATTCAATAAATTTCGGTTGCATATTAAATTGTGAGATAAGCAATTTTGCGGGTTTTGGATTCTTTTTCTTTTTGTGAAGATATTTTAGCAATTGTTCCAGTTCGGTACACATGCCTTCATTTGCTGTAAGCAAACCGTGATCCGCATAAAGTCCCGCCGTTTTTTCATTAAAATTTCCAGTTCCAAAAAAAGCTATACGACCCGAAGCGTTTTCTGAATCTCTGATAAACAAGGCTACCTTTGCATGAACTTTTAATCCCGGCATGCTGTAAATGATTTTTACACCGGCTTTCTCCATTTTAGCGGCCCATTTAATATTATTTTCTTCATCAAATCGAGCCTTGAGTTCCATAAACACAATCACTTTCTTCCCGTTTTTTGATGCAGAAATAAGGGCATTGGCGATTAATGAATTGGAAGCAATTCGATAAATGGTTGTCCGGATTTCTCTGACTTTGGGATCATTGGCAGCTTCATTGAATAATCTTAATACATAATCATAGCTTTCATAGGGGAAATGCAATAAATGATCTTCCTTTTCAATGGCATCCAAAATAGAATCTGCTTTTTCCAGTTTCTGGTTGATAAGAGCATTCCATTTTTCGTATTCCAATTTGGGTTTAAGTGGATTGGGGAATTCAAAAAAATCATAGAAATTGTGATATCTCCCACCTGCAACCAATTCATCCTTGGATAATCCCAGAGATTTGCGAAGTATTTTTAAAACATCCTCCGGCATGGCTAAGTCGTATAAGAATCTTGAAGGAGCCCCTATGTTTCGCTGATTTAAATTTTTTGAGATTTTTTGAACCAGATCACCAGAAAATTCATCATCGATATAAAGCTCGGCATCGCGATTCAATTTGATGGACCATACACCTTTAATCTTATCATCAGGGAAAAGAAAAGGCAGACTCAGCCGCAACATATCATCGAGAAATATGAACAAATACGAATCATCTCCGGTCGCCAGTTCAACAAATCGCGGTAAATTATCGGAAGGTATGTTGACGATCACTGTTCGCTCCAGAGCAGGTTCAGTTTTACTTTCTAAGCGTATGGTAAAATACAATACCCTATTTTTTAGAAAAATCCCATTCTTCTCATTTGGATCAATTTCTTTGGGTTGAATAAAAGCCAAAACCTTTGACTTAAAGTAATGATTCAGAGAGCTTTGATTGAGATCAGATAATTCTTCATCTGCCCAGATATGTATTTTTTTCTTTTTTAATTCCGGGATTATAATTTGCGAATAGATTTCCCCAAACTCAGCCTGTTGTTTGTTGACGATATCGAGAATATCTTCTAGTAATTGCTTATTAAGCCCATCAAAGTCTACTGATTTCTTTTTCTTTTTTAGCTTGTACAGACTTTTAAGATTGGCAAATCGCACGCGAAAAAACTCATCCAGATTGCTTGAAAAAATGGCCAGAAACTTAATTTTCTCATAAAGGGGGACTTCGTGCCTTCTCGCCTCTAAGAGTACACGATAATTAAAAGACAACCAACTGATATCCCTGTTATGGAGTGGTATTTCCTTTTTCTTCATTTTTGCTTAGAGTGTCTATCTTCGGACAGCAATCCGGGTAATAACTATAGCTTGTATCTTTGGATTGCATAAATCCATTTTCGGTGAGCCAAATTTCAGCTTCGCGTTTCGACCGGTCCTTATCAAAGTGAAAGACGAGCACTTCGTTCTCATGATCGAAATTTGCATAATACACTCCATTTAAGGAGAGCAGATAATCTTCAACTGTTTTCTTACAATCTTCGCATGAGTTTTTCAGAAATATCTGTTCTGAATCTAATTTTTTGCATGCCGAAATAAATAATAGCAGAAGAAATATAAAATGTATTCTTGACATTGCTTTGTATCTCCTAATTTTGCATAAAGATTCTTAAAATTCCTGATATCTAATGAAAATAATTGCAATTGGAAGAAATTATGTTGCTCATATTGAAGAACTCAATAATGAAACACCCTCAGAGCCTGTGGTATTTACCAAACCGGATACAGCGATTTTAAGAAACAATGAACCATTTTATTATCCTGAATACAGCAAGGATATTCATCATGAAGTGGAAATCCTTTTGAAAATAAGTAAGGAAGGTAAATACATCAAGGAGGACTTTGCAGGTGATTATTTTGATGAAATAGGAATAGGCATTGATTTCACTGCCAGAGATCTGCAATCCAAAGCAAAGGAAAAAGGATTGCCCTGGGCTTTGGCTAAAGGTTTTAACGGTTCCGCACCCATCTCGGAATTTGTGTCAAAATCAAAGTTTGAAACTATTAAGAACTTAAATTTCAATCTAAAGGTTAATGGGGATCAGAAACAATCGGGAAATACTTCATTAATGATTTACTCATTTGAATACATTTTGTCCTATGTTTCACAATTCATGACCTTAAAAAAAGGAGATATAATATTTACCGGAACACCCTCAGGCGTGGGACCTATTCAAATCGGAGATCGATTGGAAGCTTTTCTTGAAAATGAAAAAATGCTTGATTTTGAAGTTAAATAGCATTTTAGCATTCTTAGCATTATTAATATTTAGTTCTAATACCCCTTTGCCTATTGAGAAAGGATATTTCACCTTTCCAATACGACCGGGTCAGCGGAATTTTTTGTCCGGTTCTATGGGTGAGTTGAGAAACAATCACTTTCACGGTGGATTGGACATTAAGACCTATGGAGAAATTGGATTACCGGTATATGCTGCTGCTGAAGGTTATATATCGCGGATATCAGTTGACCCCGCCGGTTATGGAAAACGTATTGCAATCACACACCCCAATGGTTTTGTAACTCACTACGGTCATTTGGATCATTTTTCAGAGGAAATCGAACGATTTGTAACCAATGAACAATACAAAGCCAAAAAATTTGATATTGAACTCTTTCCCACGGAGGGTCTACTCAAAATTGAAGAAGGCGAAGTCTTTGCATTTTCAGGCAATACAGGATCTTCAGGAGGCCCGCATTTGCATTTTGAAATTCGCGATTTGAATGACAACGTTTATAACCCACTTGACTTTGGTTTTGAAGAAATCTATGATAAACAGGCGCCCAGAATTTATCGAATCGCATTAAAACCCTTAAATGCTATTTCCAGCGTTGATGGAAAGTTGTCAAAACAGTACTATCGCCTGGGATATCTCAATGGCAGATATGTCGTGAATCAGAACATTAAAGCTTTTGGAAAAATAGGTTTGGAAATTAAAGCTTATGACCGAATGAATGGCACATATAATAAATACGGCATTCAGGAAGTACAGGTCTGGGTAGATGGTGTCAGATATTTTGAACAGAAAATTAAACACTATCCTATTTTAATAACCAGGCAAATAAATCTTCACGTAGATTATAATGATGTATATGAAAGGGGCGATTGGTATCATAAATGTTACGTTAGTCCGGGAAATGACCTGCCCTTTTATGATTACAAAGCTGACCGCGGCGCAATCAATATTTCAGACGGTGAGAAACACGAAATTCAGGTATTTGTAAAAGACAGTTATGAAAATGTATCGCTGTTGGAATTTAGTATTGAAGGAGAGAAAATGAAGCTTGAGAAAGCACAAAGAAATCTTATAGCAAAACCGGAATTCAGTTATGAATTACAGGGCAATCAATTGAGAATGGAGCTGAGCAATGTTGATTACAATAAAACGCTTGAAGTATATGGATTCTACAGAAAAATAAGTTTGACGCCCATTTCCTACACACAAAATTCAAATATTTACAAGTACGATTTAAGCCGGGGAATTCCCGATTCCATTCAAGCGGCAGATTCCACATATTTTCTCCCTTATAAATATATGATTCTTCCCAAGAAGAAAACCGAATACTTTTTTGACCCAATTAAAATTACATTTGATGATAAGGGCATCCACGATACACTTTTTTTAGAACATGAAATATCAGATTCCAGCCTTTCCCTGCACTATGCCAATGTGCCTTTGTCGAGTTATATGAAAGTAGATTGGCAAATAAAAAATCCTAAATACATCAATTCTTATCAGGTTTACCGCAAACTACACAGAGGAATGTCCTTCGTGAGTAATAATTGGAAGGGGAATAAAATATCATTTAGCACCAGGAACTTTGGTGATTTTATATTGGCTCAAGATACCATTGCACCTTATGTACGATTAATTTACAATACCGGATCTGAAATGAAACTGAGAATCAGGGATGATTTGTCGGGAATTAAGTCCTATAATGTCAAAATAAACGGAGAATGGGTTCTTATGGAATACGATGCCAAAAGAAATTTGCTTACATCGAAAAGAAGAGAAAATACGACTTATTTAAGAGGTGATTGTCAAATAATTATTGAAGACAATGCCGGAAATGTAAAGTCATTAAATTTAAAATTGTAATTCAAAACTTCTAAATCGTTCCATTGTTAAATTTTAAACACAGCAAAATATGAAAGTATCAATCGGTGACAAGGCACCTCAGTTTGAAGGAATAGATCAGAATGGTGATCCAATAAAATTAAGCGATTTCAAAGGCAAAAAAGTAGTACTTTACTTTTATCCAAAAGATAATACGCCTGGATGCACCGCTGAATCCTGTAATTTGAGAGATCACAATGACGATTTCCAATCCAAAGGCTATCAGATCATCGGAATAAGTTCAGACAGCCCTAAATCACATTTGAAATTTATAGACAAATACGACCTCCCCTTTCCTCTCATCGCCGATGAAGACAAAACAATTCATGAACAATTTGGCACCTGGGTAGAAAAATCGATGTATGGAAGAAAATACATGGGAACGCAGCGTTCAACATTTGTAATTGATGAAAATGGTGTGATTGAGGATATTATTGAAAAGGTTAAGACCAAGGATCACGCTTCTCAAATCCTTTCATAAGATTTTATTTTTGGGATTGTTATCCACAATCCCAATTTTCTCTTTCTCTCAATTCATAATTTTTTAGCTTTGTTCGATGAACCCAAAGAGCAAAGAAGAAATTACTCAGATACAGGACCTTGCTTCCCAAATTAGAAGAGATATAATAAGAATGACACATGGCGCACAATCGGGTCATCCGGGTGGATCACTTGGCTGTGCTGATTTTTTTGCTGTCATGTACAGTTCTGTGATGAATTATAACAAAGAGTCATTCAATATGGATGGCAAGGGAGAAGACATGTTCTTTTTATCCAATGGACATATTTCACCGGTCTGGTACAGCACTCTTGCGCACTGTACAGCTTATTTCCCCAAAAGTGAATTAGCCACATTCAGAAAGATCGATTCCAGGCTACAAGGCCATCCGGCTACTGAAGAGGGTTTGCCGGGCATCAGAATTGCTTCGGGTTCTTTGGGTCAGGGATTGTCGGTTTCAGTTGGGGCTGCGCTTTCAAAAAAGCTGAATGGAGATAAACACTATGTTTATACCCTAATGGGAGATGGAGAACAGCAGGAAGGTCAGATTTGGGAAGCTGTCATGTTTGCTGCCCATAACAAACTGGATAATCTTATCGCCTTTATAGACTGGAACAACCGTCAGATCGATGGGGATGTCAATGATATAATGGGGCTGACCGATCTGGATGAAAAATACAAATCCTTTGCCTGGGAAGTAATCACTTGTAATGGCAACGATATTGAAGAATTACTGAATGGTATTAAAAAAGCTCAGGATTTATCCGGAAAAGGAAAACCTGTGGTGGTTATGATGAAAACAGAAATGGGCCAGGGCGTTGATTTTATGATGGGAACTCATAAATGGCACGGCGTCGCGCCAAATGATGAACAAAAGGACATTGCTCTTTCACAATTAAATGAGACCTTAGGCGATTATTAATGAGGCTTATAGCTTTTCTTCTAATAATAATTTTTGCTTTTACCGATAATTTCGGACAAAGAATACAAGAAGAGCCTCCTAAAACTACCAGAATACTTTTTTTACTGGATGCCTCGGGTTCAATGCTCGCCAGATGGCAGGGCGAATATCGCATCGATATTGCCAAAAGGGTTTTAGGCGAAATGGTTACAGAACTCGATGGCAAACCAAGATTGGAAACGGCCTTGAGAGTGTATGGCCATCAATACCCTAAAGCCGAGCAAAATTGCAGAGATACAAGACTTGAAGCACCTTTTGCTGCCGATAATTCAAAAACAATCAAAGAAAAATTGATAAGGGTAAAACCAAAAGGAACCACCCCATTGGCATTTTCACTTGAGCAATGCGGTGGAGATTTCCCAAATGACCCCAACTCAAGAAATATAATAATCATTATAACGGATGGAATTGAATCCTGTGAAGGCGATCCCTGTGCTATCTCTCTGATGTTGCAGAGAAAAAATATATTTTTAAAACCCTTTATTATTGGAATAGGTATTGCTGAAGACTACACCAAGGATTTTGCCTGTCTGGGTAAATTTTTAAATGCACAGGATCCCGACAAATTCAAAAAAATATTACATACAGCCATAGATCAAAGCATTTTACCTACCTCCGTAAAAGTTGAAATTCTGGATCAAGCCAATCGACCAACGGAAACAAATTTGCCCGTAAGTTTTATTAACAATTTCATTCAAACGCCGACTAAACAATTCGTCCATCTTTTAAAAAATGGTCAGGCTGAAGCCATAGATATTGATCCGGTATTGAGTTATGACCTCAGAATTGAAACTATACCACCCGTCATTAAAAAAGATATAAATATTATCGGCGGAAAAGAGAATATCATTCAGGTTAAGGCGCCAACCGGGAATCTAAAAATAAACTTTAAAGGTTTTAATGCCTATAAAAATCTTAAGGCTCTGGTCAAAAGAGCCGGGAGTTCCGAAATACTAAATATTCAGGATGTAAAAAAAGAAGAGCGGTATTTAATCGGAAAGTACGATGTGGAAGTACTGACAACGCCACATGTGAAATTCAGCAATGTGCTCATTCAAAATAAAAAAATCAAAACTTTAAATATTGAAGCACCCGGAATTCTTACGATCATTGACGGAGGTAAGGGCTTTGGCGCCATTTATGAAATGAGCCGCGATGGCAGCGAAGAATGGGTCATGGATATTGATCGTCAGGGAAGTTATAATTTGCAGCCGGGCGTATACAAATTGGTCTTCAGACCTGAAAATGCAATCAGTCAGAAATTTTCTGTTACAAAAACCTTTAAAATCACACCTCAGGGTGCCACACAAATCAGATTATATTGATGAAAAAATATGTTTCAACAGGTGACAAGGATACGCGTTCCGGCTTTGGAGCGGGATTGACCGAATTGGGTAAAATTAACAAGGACGTTGTCGCCTTATGCGCAGACCTTACCGGTTCATTAAAAATGAATGAATTTCAGGCAAATCATCCGGAACGTTTTTTTCAGGCCGGTATTTCTGAAGCAAATATGATCGGCATGGCTGCCGGATTGGCCATTGGTGGCAAAATTCCCTTCACCGGTACTTTCGCTAATTTTTCAACAGGAAGAGTGTATGATCAGATTAGACAATCTGTGGCCTATTCCGAAAAAAATGTAAAAATCTGTGCTTCCCATGCCGGTTTGACCCTCGGTGAAGACGGGGCTACCCATCAAATGCTCGAAGATTTGGGAATGATGAAAATGCTTCCAAACATGACGGTAATAAATCCATGCGATTATAACCAAACTAAATTGGCTACAATTGCAATAGCAGATCATCATGGGCCTGTTTATTTGCGATTTGGAAGACCAAAAGTGGCAAACTTCACGGCTGAAAATGCAGATTTCAAAATTGGGAAAGGCATTTTGCTCAATGAAGGAAAGGATATAACTATTGTAGCTACAGGTCATTTGGTATGGGAATCCATTCAAGCAGCTGAAAAGCTCGAATCCGAGGGCCTTTCTGTAGAATTGATAAACATTCATACCATCAAACCATTGGATGAGGATATTATTCTCAAATCAGCCAAGAAAACCAATCGTGTATTAACAGCGGAAGAACATCAGCAAAACGGAGGACTGGGAGAAAGTATAGCTTCACTCCTTTCCAGAAAATTTCCTTGTAAAATGGATATGGTCGCTGTACAGGATTCATTTGGCGAATCAGGGAAACCCGCTGATTTAATGATTAAATACGGCTTAGACTCCAAGGACATTTATGAGAAAGCCAAAACACTTTTGAAATAGCTATATTTCAAACGAAGCATTCAATTTTCTGTTAAATGCTAATGCAAGCGCTAACAATCCTTATTCTGATAATTGATTTTAATTTAAATACTGAGCTAAACAATTGGAACATCGTTAATGATGTGGTCATGGGTGGGCAATCCAGAAGTCAGATTGTATTGACTGAAGATGATCATGCCAGGTTTTCAGGGCGTGTTTCACTTGAAAACAATGGGGGTTTTGCTTCCGTGCGCTATCGCTTTGACCAAATAAATATTGCGGGGAAAAAATTTGTCAAGATATTATGCAAAGGCGATGGTAGCCATTATCAGTTCCGCTTAAAAGGCAATAGCAGTGAATCGCATTCTTATAAAAGCGAATTTAAAACAAGTTCAAAATGGGAAACCATAAAAATCCGGCTTAGCAGTATGGAAGCTACTTATCGGGGTAGAAAACCGGATCTTCCCAATTTTGATGCTGACACATTAGAAGAGGTATCCATATTAATTGCCAATGCCAAAGAGCAGGATTTTGAAATTCTAATTGATAAAATCTGGATCGAATAACAGCTGTTGAGACTAATTTTTAAGCATTACTTAATATTTTTTGATTTATTAATTCTACTGAAATAAATGCAATCAATTTTTAAACTATTTAAATGGCTCATGTTAACATTGATTTTTTTGATTTTGCTAATTGTAGTGATTGCGTTTTTCTACATGAAGAAAGACACCTTTGGTAAATTACCAAGCGGAGACCGACTGAAAGTCATCGAAAATTCCCCTAATTATAAAAACGGTTCTTTTCAAAATTTAAGTCCTACCCCGGATTTAGCCGAGGGACATAATTATGCTTCGGTGACTTATGAGTTTCTTTTTAAAGGATCCAATCGGAAAAAACCTAAGCAGAAAGTCCCTTCGATTAAAACAGACCTAAAGCGTTTGCCATTGGAATCCAATGCGCTTATTTGGTTTGGCCATTCATCCTATTTTATGCAAGTAGATGGAATCAAATACCTTGTCGATCCAGTATTCAGCGGTAATGCCTCTCCCATTCCAGGTACTACCAGCTCTTTTGATGGCACTGACATATATACCGTTGATGATTTACCTCAAATTGATTATTTGATTATTTCCCATGACCATTACGATCATGTGGATTACAAAACACTTAAAGATTTAAAGGATAAAGCTGACAATGTAATTTGTGGTTTAGGTGTTGGCGAACATTTAGAACATTGGGGCTTTGACAATAAAAAAATTATCGAGAAGGACTGGTATGAACATATAAAACTGAATGACAGCACTGAAATTTATACCACACCTGCCAGACATTTTTCCGGAAGGGGATTTAGCAGAAATAAATCGCTTTGGATGTCCTATGTCTTAAATACACCTTCTTTAAAAATCTATATCGGGGGTGACAGTGGCTATGATAATCACTACAAGGAAATCGGTGAAAAATTCGGTCCTATTGATGTCGCAATAATTGAAAATGGTCAATACGATTCAGCATGGAAATATATTCACAATTTGCCGCATGAAGTATTAATGGCCACTGAGGATTTAAAATCGAAAAGACTGTTCCCGGTGCATTCTTCAAAATTTGTTTTGGCGAATCATTCATGGGACGAGCCATTGGTCAAAGTTTCAGAATACAATAAGGACTATTGTTTTCAATTGATCACACCGATCATTGGTGAAATGGTCGATCTAAATGATTCTTCTCAAACCTTTAGACAATGGTGGACGGAAATAGAATAAAATCAAATAAAAAAGCCTGCACATCAGCACAGGCTCCAATTTAATTCATCTCTTAACTCTCATCTGACATCTCTCATCTGACATCTCTTTTCTGTCATCTGTTACCTCATTTCCTCTTTCCAGTTTTCATCTCTTCCCGGTGTATAAGGCACTTTCATTTCATCCATCTTATTTTCGAGTTCCTTAATTGCCTTAACAGCTTCATCCAGTTTAGCTTTTACAGGAGGATATAGCTCTTTTGCAATCTTCAATTGCTCTTTGGCCGTGCCCGTTGGTTCTGTAGTATTGTACCAGGTATTGTAATAAGCAAAACCCACCCTTCCATTGATTCCGGGTTTTGTTTCAATCTCTAAGCTTGAAAGTGTTCTATCTCCGTTCAAAGCGAGGTTTACATCATAGAATTTATCTTCAATAGATTTTACCTCTTTCATCCATTCTACCGGCGTGCTGTGGTAAACCTGAATCGCTTTTTTAATGTATTTGAGACGGTTTTCGCTTTCATCCAAAAGCTTATTTGTTCCATCAACAGAACGGCTAAATTCGGCCACATCGTTCTGGAATACCAGAACAGCAGCACGATCTTTAGCCAATAAGGTTTGATTGTTTAAAGGTTTTACAGAAAATTCCACGGCATCATGAATTTTTGAAATAGTACCGTTTATACTCTGATGTATTTCAACAGTGTATTTTCCTGGTAATACGTATTGCCCTTCAGCAGGATAACTGTAACGGCCCGGTTCGGGGCTGCTAAGCTTTATCGGTTCTGTAGGAGCATATCTTAAATTCCAGGCCAGCCTGTTGATCCCTTTGGATGGACTTTGCTCAAGCTTGCGAACCGGATGGCCATCCTTATCGCGAATCACAAACAATAAATAGGGCTTTTCTTCCCTGTCTTCTTTTCGCAATTCCTCAAGGTCGGGGTAATAGACATCCCCGTTATTTTTCTTGATCTCTTTTTCTTTTTCTTTTCGTTTTTCTTGAATGGTTAGCGTTTTATCTTTTAGATAATACGTGAATATGGCACCAAAGGGCGGGTTATCAGCTGTATACATGGATTCACCCTGCGATGATTTTCCCCTTCCTCCCATTGGATTGCTTTCTTCATAAAGCAATGCTTCTTTAACGGGAAAAATATGTGCTTCTTTATTGAGCAATTCGCTGCTCACTGTTCTCAAAGGCGTATAATCATCCAATATGTAAAAGCTTCTTCCAAAACTTGCTAAAACGAGATCATTTTCTCTTTTCTGAATGGCAATATCGCGAATGGCTATGGTAGGCAATCCATTTTTTAATTGAGTCCAATTGGCTCCGCCATCATTACTAAAAAACAAACCGAATTCTGTACCCGCAAATAACAGATCCTTGTTAACATGGTCTTCTGCTATCGCGTAAACTGAACCTCTGACAGGTAAATTGCCGGTAATTGATCTCCAGGATTTCCCTTTATCCGAACTTTTTAATAGATATGGTTTAAAGTCTCCGTTTTTGTGATTATTGAAAGCTGCATAAACTACATTTTCATTGTGGGTCGAGGCTATTATCATATTGACATAGGTTCTTGAAGGAACGCCCGGAAAAGTCTCAACTTTAGTCCAGTTATCACCCCCGTCCTGACTGATGTGAATCAATCCATCATCGCTGCCAACGTATAGCAGTCCCTCTTTCATTGGCGATTCATCCAAAGCCACAAGGTTGCCGTAAATTGAAGTCGATTTATTTTTCATTACTGCATCCACACCCCATACTCTTCCCATTACTTTGAGCTTGTTGCGATCCAATTTCCTTGTGAGATCAGGACTGATGACTTTCCAGTTGTCTCCCCTGTCATCACTTCTGAATAAGACATTGGCACCAAAATACAAGCGTTTATTGTTATGTGGACTGATTAATAAAGGTGCATCCCAGTTCCATCGATAGGCATCTTCATCTTTGCCGGGTTGTGGTTTGATATAAGTCGTTTCACCACTGGAACGGTCGTAACGGTTCAAACTTCCATATTGGGCCTGGCCATATACGATGTTGGGGTTCTCAGGGTCGATTTGAGGTTCAAAACCATCGCCACCATTGGTAATAAACCAATCTGAATTTCTTATTCCGTGAATATTGGTCGTTCGCGATGGTCCGCCTTGTGTATTGTTATCCTGTGTTCCTCCATAGACATAATAAAACGGTTCTGAGTTATCTACAGCCACTTTGTAAAACTGCGTAATCGGAAGGTTTGGTTTATAATGCCAATCACCGGCTGCATTCCATGTTTCATATAAACCACCATCACAACCGACGCGCCAATGATCTGTATCGTTGGGATTAATCCATATACAATGATTATCTACGTGTTTGCTCTTTTCACCTGTTCTTTGAAAAGTTTTACCCCCATCATCAGTATGATGCAACCAGGTATCTAAAGAATAAACCAAATCAACATCATTGGGATCACATACAATTTCCTGATAGTAATTTCCACTGGTTTGCCAGTCCGACATTTTAGACCAGCTCTCTCCCCTGTCGGTGCTTTTGTAAAAACCTCCATTTTCTGTGGCTTTTATAATTGCATATATAACATCGGGATTAGCCGGTGAAATGTCCATTCCGATTCTGCCAAGGTCATTTTTTGGGATGCCATTTTCAAGTTTTTTCCAATTATCTCCTCCATCTGTGCTTTTATAAATCGCCGTTTCAGGACCACCGTCGATATAAGTCCATACATGTCGTCTTCTTTGATGCGCAGTTGCATATAAAAGCTGTGGATCTCTTGGGTCCATGTGAATTTCATTAAATCCGGTATGCTCAGAAACATTGAGAATTTTCTCCCAACTTTCACCGCCATCTGTGCTTTTATAGATTCCTCTGTCACCTCCCGGACTCCACAATGGGCCATAAGCAGCCACATATACAATGTTTTCATATTCTGGATGAATTGTGATCATACCGATGTGTTCGGAGTTTTTCAAGCCCATATTTTTCCATGATTTCCCTCCATCAGTGGATTTATAGACGCCATCGCCATAGGCTACAGAACGCTGGTTATTGTTTTCACCACTACCTACCCATACCACATTGGAATTACTCGGTGCCAAGGCAACGCATCCAATTGAATAAGAACCCTCACCATCGAAGATCGGATCGAATGTAGTTCCTGAATTACTGGTTTTCCAAACACCGCCGGAAGCAATGGCCAGATAATACTGGGAGTAATCATTGGGATTAACGGCAATGTCTGAAATTCTACCCGAAGTCAAGGCCGGCCCTATGCTTCTGAGTTTTAAACCGCTGAAAACTGAAGCATCGTATTTGGGTTTTTCTTCGCTGCCCTTTTTTTTCTGAGCAAAGGCAGATCCAATTAGACATAGCACAAGGAAAATCGATAAGAAAGGTCTTTTCAACATAACATCATATTTTAGAATTGGAAAAATAAAGCTTCAAATTGAATATTCACAGATTATTTGAATACTTTCAACTTGAAGCTTAAATAGATCTATCTGATCAAAAATGGAAGCACTTCGATTCCGCTTTTAGAATTTACTCTTAAATGATATTTGCCTGCTTTTAGCTCAGTCGGCAAAGTAATTTTAAGTGTATTATCGATGATCGTATTTCCCGAAAATTTATTTGCATACACCACATTTGCATTAAGGTCATAAATTTCCAATTGAAAGTCTCCTTGTACAATTGGGACATATAAATTTAAAAAATCTCTGGCCGGGTTGGGCCAAATAGCCATTCCGGGAATTTCCAGCTCATTTTCCAGACTTGAAGGCGTAACTATGCTATCGACCCCTGAGATAAATCGCAAAGATCTTGTTCCTAAATCTGAAATATAAAGAGTGTCGCCATTCTTGCTGGCAATAATTCCATTTGGATTGTTAAATCTGGCCTGACTAAGATCACCATCAACCTGGCCGGAACTGCCGCTACCTGCTATTGACATATTTCCCGAACCGTCTTTTGCAATTCGAAAAATTCGGTGAAACGAGTAGGCGGTGGCATAAATATAATCTCCGGCTTCGCAAATAAAGCCACACCAGCCCGCAAGGTCAGCCAATTGACTTACATTGCCCAGGCTATCGCGTTTTAGAATTTTGGCATTATCAAATGTGCCTACATAGGTGGCCTTTTCCTGGGCATTATAAACAATGCCTACAGGCCCACCACTCAATTCAGTTCCTGTCCAGAAATCTGAAATATTCCCGGCTGTATCAATTATGCTTACTTTATCCTGGTTGTATTGGGCAACAAGAAGATCACCGGATGGCAAAAACACTAAACCACTGGGATTAGTAATATTCGCAAAAGTACTTTTATTACCCCCGGTATCAACAAGTGTAATTCTGTTGGCCGTGGCTTCGGGAATTAACAGAAGTCCTTCAGGTGTAAATGTGAGTCCATTTGGATCTGTTAGTCCGGTTATGTGATCTGAAGTTTGTCCACTCGGTGTAATTTTAGTTACAACCGTTCCAAAATAATAAGAGGCATAAATATTCCCCAGAGAATCCTGAACCAAACCGTCATTAAAATTTCCGGGTCCGGCTACCAGTGTGCTAACATGCTGGGCTTGAGAAGTGAAAAATAAAATTGAAAGGATAATGCTTAATAGTGTTCTATTCATATATACATTTAAATTATTGTATAAGAATAGTTAAAAGCGAGGAATAAATTACTTATGCTGAGATATTTAAAATAAGGTTTTATTTAAACGGCTAAAAGAATGAAGTAATTATCGCATCAAATGAATATAGCCACCAAATTCCTCTTTGTAATTGCCCTTCACTTTGAATTGATAATAATACACGCCCGAGGCCAAATCAACCGAAGGCCAGTCATTTTGGTAGTTATCAGAATTGAATACCGGTCTGCCAGAACGATTATAGATTTCCAGCCTGTGTTCCGGATATAAATGAATGTTTTCGATGACAAATTTGTCATTATAGCCGTCTCCGTTAGCAGTAACAACATCCGGTAATTTTAACTTTCTCAGAAATTCAAGACAGACAAGATTTGAGCGGCTAATTAGTTCCGGCTGTTCCGTGTTTTCTGCCAGAACATAAAAACAATGTTCAAAAAACTTATCGGCGTTCTCAAATTCATATTGATTTTCACTCGTCTCTTCAATTAGTACAGAATTGTCCTTGTTAAGAAACTCGTACAATTGATAAACCACATCTCCATTCCAGGCTTCATAAGGATTCCACTCAAATTCAAAATAATTCAGTTCTTCCTCTGCATTCGCTTTTAATAAAATATTGTTATGGGTCTTTGAATAAAGTGTATCACCGCATGCGTTAACTCCTGAATATTGATAATAATACACATTCGAACCAAAAATAGAATCTAAAATGAAAACCTCTTCACCATTTTCAATAATAGTCTTACT
Source organism: Cytophagales bacterium (assembly GCA_040218795.1). Classification (GTDB taxonomy): domain Bacteria; phylum Bacteroidota; class Bacteroidia; order Cytophagales; family CCMP332; genus CCMP332. The sequence goes on from JAVJQT010000005.1 coordinate 335,108, forward strand.
TAAATATTCGGGAATGGATTCTCCTGCTAACAAATAGAGTTCTTGATTCTCATTGAAATCAACCGAATTGCTATTGCCTCTCAGTGTAAAATCAGAAAAAGTACTGTCGTAGCCTAAAACAAATAAGTCAGCCCGCATATTATCGGTATAAATTGGAAATTCAATAGTATCATTGCTGCAATCAGCAAAACTTGTTTCAAATACCGACAAATACAGATCAGCGGTGTCCTCCCAGTTGACCGAAATTATATCGGATCCCTGTCCAAAATTTATAATACCTCCCTTTATGTCCCAGCTAAATTCACTAAAGTCGAATCCATCGGCCTGATAGATTCTGTTCAGCTTATCTGAAGGACAAATGATTGAGTCATTAAAAGAAATGCTTGTCTGGGGATTTGGAAACACCTCCATTACACATTCTACCGTATCGCCTACACAATCGTATTCTGAAGTTTCAACTACACTCAAATAATAATTACCTGTATTTGGAAACCCCAATTCGATACTATCATAACTGACCATCGTATTACAAACACCGGCATTAGTGGACCAGTAAAATGAGGAATTGTCCCAGCCGGGATATTTATACCATGCACAATCTTGGGAAAAACACAAGGTATCGGGTCCGGATATATTCAGGTTTCTTTCCGGTCGGGGATAAAAATATATTTCAATGGTATCTGAAATGCCGTAACAGGTGTCTTCCACTGCATTATTCAACTCTGTGACATAAATTTGAACGGTATCAGGTTGATAAACTCGAAGTGTCATTTCACTATCACCCTGCCCCTGCACTATCTGACCATGATTGCTTGTCCACTGATAGTCCGAACTGTCATAGCGATCTTTTATTCTGAATGTAAAATCTGTAGAATCCCAAAAGCAGATTTTTCCGGTATCAATTTCGATTTCAGGAATTTGAAAATATCGAACATTTACTTGTTGGCTTATTGTATCACTATAACAACCCTCACTACTCAATGAATAACTCGTAATGGTAAAATCGCCATCGGCTGTAGTTGTTATCTGAATTGTATCTCCCTGATTGCTCCCTACAATTTGTGATACTGAATCGCTAAACCAGTATGTAATCCCTGTCAAGGTACTTAATGTGGTGTAATCTAATGTATCTCCAAAATCACAAAGGTCTATTGGGCCTCGAATACTGTCTAATACCGGGTCGGGTAATACTTCGATATTCAGTGTGTCCGATGTTCCAAAACAGCTGTCAATATTGGTAATATTTTCTTCTGCAACCCAAATTTGACCAAAGCCAAGACTATCCCAGGCAACCGAAACCTGATCTGTTCCCTGTCCATTTAAGATTTGTCCGCCTTCGACAAACCATGTATAATTGGAATTAACGATCGGGTACAAAATGTTGTAATCCTGAACATTTTTATCTCTTTCACAATAGCGAAGTGTATCAACATCTATTTCCGGAATGAGAAGTGGGTTGATTCGAACATTCCAAATAAACGTATCACCCACACAGCCAAAAGGGTTCGTTGGATAATGCCCTACAAAGGCATTAAAATTGGTGGAATCCCATGCGACAATTACCGAGTCATTATTATTTACGCTGATATTTCCTCCGTCGATAAACCAGCTATAGGAATAATTTGTAAAAGGTCTTCCCACAAAGTATTCTGCAGAATCCACGCCCGGGCAGACGATATTGGGGCCGCTTAGGTCATCGAATGGTTTTGGTCGTACATCAATGAGAATGGAATCACTTTCCTCACATCCGTCGAAAGTGGCTTTCAGAAAATACTCAAAACTTTTAAGTGTATCAGTAAAATTATCTAAACTGAAAACGGTAGAGTCTATTAAAGAATTAAACAATCCATTTGTCGAGTTCCAGGTGTAAGAATAGGCTTGATTGTTATTAAAACCTATTGGAACAGTATCGGAGCCGCAAATGTCGATATCAGAACCCGCATTTACATAGATTTGAGGTTTTACGGTGATTTCCACCGTATCTGAATTCTTACACTGTGTGCTGTCTTCAATGATTTCCACAATCAAATTAAGCGTTTGGCTGGCCGTGTCTGGATTCAGGTATGAAAAGTCAGGATTGGAAATAGTCAGATTTGATATTGAATCGGAACCCAGCCATTGATATGAAAAACCACTTTTCGCGTTTTCGCCTAATGATATAATATCCTGCGAGCACATGATGGTATCGTCCCCTGCTTCGATATCAAAATAGCGATTGAACCAAACCCAAACTGAATCTCTTTCCTCACAACCTGTAATAGTATCTGTTTTCTTTAAATGAAAATGCGCCGTCAATATGCCTGTTGTATCGATAGGAGCAGAAACATTTGTAAACGAAGTATTTGGAGAACTCATTAAGTATGTCGGTGTCCATGAATAAATATATGCGCTATCGTTAGGTTCTCCTATTTGTACTTCAACTCCAGCGCATACGAAGGTATCCATTCCTGCTTCAGCGAAAAACCTGGCATAAGTAAGTGTAAATACCGAATCAGTGAACCGGCATCCATTGATATCTTCAATAAGAATTCTAAAGTATTCGACACGGTCAATGGTATCAAAATTTTCACCCTGAAAAAACAACGGACTTGTTACTCCCGGAGGAAGGAATGATGTATCACCATAAGACACATAGCCAATTTGTGAAAATTGATTTGGATTAGCTGCTGTCCACAGGGGAGAATTGTTGGTATCATTATGGCAGACAAAAAAACTATCGGAGCCCCAGGTATAAGAAGGTTTAGATGTAACTTCTAAAATAGCTGAGTCCAGTACTTCGCAACCTGAACTTTGATTTGTGATTCTTGTATAAATAGTCTGAAATACTGAATTGTTAGAAAAATTAGGAATGGGCTTTATAATTGGATTTAAAGCAGTAGAATCAACAAAAAGCGATCCATCAGACCAGCTAATTGTTCCTCCCGAATTGAAAGAAAAAGGAAGAGTATCAAAAACATTCGGGCAAATCGAAAATGTATCCTGGAGATTATAATTGGGTTGAGCTTTTAACTGAACCCTGAATGTATCAGCCTGAGTGCAACCACATCCATTTATTCCTTCTGAAATAATTACCGAACTATTCAAAACAGTATAATTAATAGTTGAACCGGTACCAATTAATGATCCATTTTCAAACCACTGTATATTTTGAAGTGAATTTTGAAGACTTATTGTTTCATCGATGCATGCAAAAACACTCGTGTCTTTTGCTGTTAAAGTTATTGACGGATCGTGTAATTGTTTGATTTCACAATCGGTCAAAACCCGACTGTAAATTTTTACTTCATCGATTTTCCCTCTAAAAAAACGTTGTGCATTCCCATCGCTATAGCTTCTTCCAATATTGAATTCGGCTCCGGCTTGCAAATATGAAAACTGACCTCCTGTTCCATTGATTACTGAATTCTCACTCACAAAATTTCCATTAGCATATAGTCTAACCACCCCATTTTGGTATGTTCCGGTCAGGTGAACCCACAGGTTGTAATTTAGAGTATTAGAAATTGCAAATGATCCATTTCCCGCTTGTGGAGTAGAAGTGCCTGGATTAAAATTTGCATCAAATTTATCATCATTTTCAGTTCTCATTCTAAGACCCAGGTCTCCGGTTGTTTTTCTACCTAATTGAATTCCAACATATCTGTTAATTATTCCTTGAGGCTGCAATGGATTGAACCAAGCAGAAATAGTCATTCCATTCTGAAGATTGGGGTTTAAAATATTCCCCAGAAATATATAGTCGTTTGCGCCATCAAAATTGTATGCTGAATTGGGATTTCCATTCCGATCCTGAGTCAGAGATGCGCCATTATTTACTCCATTATTATTATTTCCTGACACATCTAGGGTGTTGCCATTAAATGGATAATAGGCCACTAAATCCGTATTTATGTCTATATCCAATAATTCCTGTATTTCACAATCGCTTAAAGCCCGGTTGTAAATGGCTATATCATCAATTTTTCCTCGGTAATGCGATGGATTCAAAGTACCCCCTCTTTTACCAATGTACATTGGCAATGAGTTACCTGTACCACAGGAAGTATTATCTGTTACCTGATTTATCAGAACGCCATCGATATACATTGTTAAACTTAATCCATCTTTTACATAAATTAAGCTGTGCCAATTATTGTCAATTATTGAATTGTTTGAAAGCAATACCGGAAAATTGGAACATGGCTGATCAAATCGCAGCATTTGTAAAGTGCCTATAGGCGGCGTTCTTCTCATTCGAATTGCAAAAGGATAAGAGGGGTTTGAGCCACCGGGAAAATCTTCCCACTTTCCGATGATATCAACTACATTACCACTCCCCAATTGAGTTTGTGGTTGTACCCAAACAGAAATAGTAAAATCATCATTTGGACCAAAATTGACCAAAGCATTGTGCGCAACTTGAATAAAATCATTAATTCCATCAAAATCATAGGCAGAATTTGGGTTGCCAAAACGATCGCTCGTCAACGTTGCCCCATTGACAATTCCATTTAATGCATTTCCACTAAGATCATTGGCATTGCCATTAAATGGGTACCATGCCACCAGGCCATTTGTCGGAATTGTTTGAGCAAATCCCGGAAGAAAAAAAGAAACAAGGAAAAGGATAATAAAACATAGTCTTAGCACTTCACAAAATTAACAAAGAGTAGGCGATTTTTTATAATGATTTTCGGATTGCCATGGCATATCCCAAATGCAGCCCCTCATGAACCGGAAGGAAGCTCAAAGCATCATCGACACTTTTGAGTTCTACTCCATAACTCGTTATATAATTCTTGAAATACATAAAGCGATCTTCTTTAAAATCTCTTTCTACCGATTCTAAAGTGATTTTTGAAATTTCCAATATGGATTTCACCCCCTCTTCATTGTATTTTTTAATCGGTCGACTTCCTTTTCTAAATGCATTTAAAAATTCTTCATCAACAATTAATGGCAAAGATGATAAACCATAGGTCAGCAATTGTTGGGTTGCAATAGCATGCCCAAAATTCCAAATTATATTATTGCTAAAGCCTTTGGGAATCTTATTCAATTCTTCATTTGTAAGGGAACGAATTAGCTTCTCGAAATTCTCTCTTGTTTGCTTTATGATGTAAAACCGATAATCAAATATCATTTCAGAAATATTTATTTTTTAATAGCCTTGCAAATACCATTGCCGAATCGGGATTAAATCTAAACCACAATTCCGGTTCTATCAATTCCAATTCCGAAAGGACCAATTCACCCTTTTTATTCCATAAAAGATCAACCCTGGCATAATCCGGAATTTCTCCCCATGCTTTTAGCGCTTTTTGACCGAACTCTATTTCATTTGCTGAGGCTTCATAGCTTTCAACTGTACCACCAAAATCATCCTGCACACGAAAATCCCCTTGCTTTGCTCTTTTGAGAATGGCATGTGTAAACTGCCCACCGAAATACATAAGTGATAATTCACCACGTGTCAAAACCTGCTCCTCAAAAATCTGAAATAAGAAATTCTCATTTTTTAAAAGCTTTGATATATGGTCTGAAAGCGCATCTGCATTTTCTCGATTTACGATATAGGTTTCTCTTGCAGCTGCTGAAACACAAGGCTTAACAATGGCCCTCTCCCATTGTCTGGCATTTAACATGCTCTCAAAATTCACATTTTGACCCATTCTTAACAATTCTGTTTCTGAAATTCTTATTCCATTTTCCTGAAGCTCCAACAAGTATTTCTTGTCAAGATTTCTGTATATGATGGATATTTTATTTATGGTTTTACTTTCATTTTCAATGCGGCTAAGCCAATTTTTAAACGCTTCAAAACGCTGATAATAATCCCATGTGGTTCGAAATAATAAATACCGCGGAATTGAAAAGTCAATAGAGGTATCGGACCAGGATACCCTTTGTGAGCTGATTCCATTTTTTTTTAAGGCATTCCTAAGAATTTCATCTTCCAAAAGAATATTTCTATTGTATTCATTGTTTTCTTTTGGCTCGAGATATCTGTCTTCTGTTAATAAAAATATATCGGTTTTTGTGCTTAGCATTTCCAGTCCATTTCAGTCCAATTCCAATTAATTCAATTGTGGATTATATTTGAGCTTGCTAAAATTAATACGAAATATTCCTTTTTATCTCTTTGTCATTTTTTATTGGCTTTTTGTAATTGAAATAGTCACCATGACCTCGGTCTATACCACGAGAGGCTTATTGGATTTTAATGACATCAATTGGTCTAAAGAATCCAATCCGGTGATCTATTATCTTGTATCATGGAATCAATTTGTAGAAAGTGCGCTTTTCGCCATTTTTCTGGGAATATTATTTATTCTAATCAATGAATTATCCGAAACACTGCATTGGGATAAATTCAGTTTTGGCAAATCGCTGATGTATAAATCACTCCTCTATATTGTAGGACTTGTCATCATATTCGCCCTGGTTTATACCATTCTTACCAATTTTGGCTCGGTCGACCCATCCATTTACAATGACGCTTCTGCTGCCCTTAAATACTTCAAAGAGGTATTTTTAGTAATGGGAATATATCTCATTTTTAATATTATACTTCTCAATTTTATCGTGCAAAATATCCAAAAAACGGGCCGTCAGAATATCATTAGTTTTTTGACCGGTAAATACCATCGTCCCATTATTGAAGATCGCGTATTTATGTTTTTGGATTTAAAATCCTCTACGTCCTATGCGGAAAAACTGGGCAGCATTCGCTATAGCACCATGCTCAGAGATTGTTTTCACGATATCAATCATATTGTGAGGGAATACCACGCACAGATATACCAATATGTAGGCGACGAAATTGTACTTACCTGGGAATGGAACAAGAAAAAGGATCATATCAATTTTATAGACTTGTATTTTGCTTTTAAAAACCGTCTTGAGTCAAGGAGGAAATATTACAATGAAAAGTACGGCCTCTTACCCGTTTTCAAAGCAGGATTGCATGGAGGAAATGTAACCGTTGCCGAAATAGGACAGATAAAACGCGATATTGCCTTTCACGGTGATGTGCTGAACACAACATCCAGAATTCAGGATCTTTGCAATCCCCTGAAAGCCTCTTTTTTAATTTCAGACGACCTCCTTTCCCGCATTGAGTCAAAAGGAAATTATTTATATAAAAATTTAGGTGAACATTTACTAAGGGGAAAAACTAAAAAAGTAGGTTTGTATGCTATTGAAATGCCCTCTATCTAAAATTATGAAATTCAAAGCATCAGCATTTTTACTGTTTTCGCTTTCAATCAGTCAATTATGGGCTCAAACACTGATAATCAGCGATGATTTTGACAAACAGGCCCTTGAATACGTTAGCGTAATCGCCCCTCAATTCGAGTTTATTGGCTATTCCGATGCTAAAGGCAGAGTAGATATTTCTTCCATTAATGGAGCTGACAGCATAATTATACATTTTGTGGGCTATAAGGATCTTCATTTATCCTTTGACAGTCTGGATTCATTAGATTTTAGAATTGAAATGAGCGCAAAGCATTTGGCTTTGGAAGAAATAGTGGTTTCCGCTTCGCGATGGCAGGAAAATGCCAGTGATGTTTCCATGAAGGTCACAGGTATTCCGCAGCGAAAAATTGCCATTCAAAACCCTCAAACCAGTGCTGATATTGTTGGCTTATCCGGGGAGGTTTATATACAAAAGAGTCAACAGGGTGGCGGAAGTCCAATGATAAGGGGGTTTGCTGCCAACAGGGTTTTAATCGCTGTTGACGGTATCAGAATGAACAATGCCATATTCAGAAGTGGCAATCTTCAAAACATCATCAATATTGATCCTTTTAGCATTTCACAGGCCGAAGTTATATTTGGGCCCGGCTCTACACTTTTTGGCAGCGATGCCATAGGCGGGGTTATGAATTTTCATACCATACAGCCTCTCTATTCTAAGGATACATCCACATTTAAAGATGCCAACAGTCTTATTCGCTACTCTTCCGCATCCAATGAAAACACAGCTCATCTTGACTTCAGGATGGGAAGTAAAGCCTTTGCTTCAGCCACGAGTTTTAGCTTTTCAAGGTTTGGAGATCTTGAAATGGGCTCAAGAGGTCCCGATTTTTATTTGAGAAATGACTATATACAGGAAAGTTTTGCCGAAGATCGAATTATAGAAAATAGCAATCCGGAAAAACAGATTGGAACGGGCTACAGCCAATACAATCTAATGCAAAAAATTGGATTTAAACCAAATGAAAAGATGGATTTAACCTATGCCTTTCAATATTCCGGAACAAGTGATATACCGCGTTATGACCGCCTCACGCAAAGAGATGAAAACGATACGCTGGTTTATGCCCGTTGGGATTACGGCCCACAAAATTGGATGCTCCATAGCCTGACTGCCAATCTCAATAAAAAAACCAGCTTTTACGATGATTTTAGAGCCATATTGGCTTTTCAGCGTTTTGAAGAGAGTCGTGAAACAAGAAGATTTCGCTCGGGAATAGGTACCGTAAATGCAGAAGCAGTCAATGCTTATTCGGCCAACCTGGATTTCAAAAAACAAGCCGATGCGAAAAATGAATTTTTCTATGGCCTCGAAATGCTTTACAATTCAATTGCTTCCGAAGCTTCTATCTATCGAAGAGACCCAAATGACAGCAGCAGCATTGCAAATAGCACAAGGTATCCGGATGGTTCGAATTGGTTGTCCGCCGGTGCCTACCTCAGCGTAAAATCTGAAATTATGGACAATCTTATATTACATGGCGGATTGCGTTTTAATCAAATTGTGTTGAATGCCGATTTTGACTCTGCTAATTTTCTGGTTCCGGTTAGAACTATAAATCTCAATACCTCTGCAATCACTGGAAGTGCGGGTTTGAACTATAAACTTGAAGAAGACCTGATCCTTACGCTCAATTTAAGTTCGGGATTTCGCGCACCGAATATCGATGATATCGCAAAGGTTTTTGACTCCGAACCCGGAGCTGTTTTGGTGCCTAACCCCGACTTGAAATCCGAGTACGCCTACAGCGCTGATATTGGATTCAGAAAATATTTTGAAGACGCATTCTTCTTTAAAGCCAATGCTTTTTATACCCTATTGGAAAATGCGATGGTAAGAAGGGATTATGTCTTTAACGGACAGGACAGCTTGCTTTTTCAAGGTGAATTGAGCCGTGTTCAGGCCATTCAAAATGCTGCTTCTGCCTATGTCTATGGATTTCAGATTGGTATGGATATAAATTTTACCTCATGGCTGACGCTTGAGCTAAAATACAATTGGCAAAAAGGACAAGAAGAACTGGATGATGGAAGCACTTCCAGTATGAGACATGTAGCGCCGGAATTTGGAGCGGCACAAATCAATTTCAAACGCGCAAAATTTGAGGCCCTGGCATCATTAATTTACAATGGGGAAATTGTTTACAATGACCTGGCGGTATCAGAAAGAGCCAAAGAAAACCTCTATACAAAAGATGCACTCGGAAGACCATTTTCATCTTCCTGGATTACTTTAAATTTAAAAACCGGCTATCATGTCAGCGATCATACTTCGATAAGATTCGGTATAGAAAATATCACTGATCAACGCTATCGCCCCTACTCTTCCGGTATTGCCGCGGCCGGGAGGAATTTTATTGGATCACTCGCTGTCAGTTTTTAAAATTCATTCAATAAATTTTAAATGACGAGGGTCGAATTAAGAATTAATACCAATGATTGAAACAGGAATTTCAATTGTTTACGAATTTCTATAATTTCAGCTTGCTTCTTTATTTATCTTAATTAAATGAAAGAGAATATAATACAAGTTAAAACCTTTGAATTTGCACTAGAGATTATTGATGTATATAAATTATTAGCCTTTGAAAAGAAGGAGTTTGTAATGAGCAAGCAACTTTTGAGATCAGGAACTTCTATAGGTGCAAACGTTGAAGAATCAGTTGGAGCACAATCAAAAAAAGATTTTCTTAATAAAATTTCAATTTCATACAAGGAGGCACGAGAAACCAGATATTGGATAAGACTTCTTCATTTATCAAAATACCTTGATAAGAAACATAATGTTGAATTATTAGACAGAATAGATGAAATACTCAGAATTCTTGGGAGCATTCAAAAAACTATAAAGTCTAAAATCTAAAAAACAGTCTCATTTGCACACAACTAATTTCAATTCTAATTCGAATTTCGAAATTGTACTATTCGTGCTGAAATAATCATCTGGTATTTGACCTTTTAATTCATTGTTATATACATTTGCGGCACCACTCTAATATTAGCGCACGTGGTGGAATTGGTAGACACGCTAGCTTGAGGGGCTAGTGGGAGCAATCCCGTGGAGGTTCGAGTCCTCTCGTGCGCACTATCTGAATTTTCAATTTTATTATTCGACATTCGTAATTCGACCCTCGTAATTCTACTCTCATAATTCTACATTAGTCATTCTACATTCGTCCTTTGTAATTAAATCATTTTTTTCACTTCCAAAATTCTGCATTTCACATTCCAAATAATTAGGTCCACCCCTATTTGATTCTTTATAATATGACGCGGTTCTACATTTGAGTCAAGATCAAATAATAAAATCATGAAAGCGATCAAATTAAACTTAATCATCTTTTTACTGGCACTTACAGGAAGTATTACATTGGCTGAAACAAAAGCCAGCCAGGCCATTATCCAACAATTAAGCGAAGATCTTATCAGTGTAAAAGCCGAAGTCTGCAATTTTGATCAGATGAAAGTGGAAATCACGAATAAAGATGGGGATGTTGTATTTTCAGATAAACTCTCCGGTGCTAATGGTTTTGCAAGCAAAACGTATGATCTCTCCGAAACACGCGTGGGAGAATACTTTATCTCAGTGTATTGCAATGACAGAATAATGGAAACAACCGTAATAGCAGATGGCAAAGTGGCCATTCGCGACAATTTCTATTTTGTACTCAACTAATGGTTCATCACAGTACATCATGGTTTAATCCCGGGTTGAATTTTAGCTCGGGATTTTTTTATGCTTATTTGAATTTAAATTTAGATTAATCTAAATTTGCAGCATGGATGGACTCCCATCTTTTATTCTTGACAACCCAAATTTCTGGTTGGTGACGGCCGGAACGGTGCTTTTGAGCATATCTTCAGCATTGGTGGGCACTTTTACCTTTCTGAAAAAAAAATCTCTAATCGGCGATGCCGTGGCGCATTCAGTTTTGCCGGGGATCTGTCTTGCCTTTATAATTTCAGGTAATAAAGATCCACTCTGGATTATTATGGGTGCTTTTATCTCGGGATGGATTTCAATACTATCCATTGATTTTATAACCAATAATTCGCGCATAAAGGAAGATACAGCCATTGGGCTGGTGCTTTCTGTCTTTTTTGGCTTTGGCATTATGCTTTTTGTCGCTATTCAGCATTCGGGCAATCCCAATCAATCTGGTCTCAACAACTTTTTATTTGGCAATGCCGCCTCGCTCATCGGCAAAGACCTTATCACTTTTTCGGCGCTTTCCCTCCTGCTAGTTTTCATAGTGTTTATATTTTACAAAGAGTTTAAACTAATGACTTTTGACCGGCAATATGCCAGAACCATAGGCCTGCCTCTTAAATTGATGGAATTTATATTAAGCACCTTAACTGTGCTCGCCATTGTAGCGGGAATTCAGGCCATAGGTGTAGTCCTGATGGCAGCCATGTTAATCACTCCTGCGGCAGCGGCTAAATTCTGGACCGATAGACTTTTTTACATGTTGATTCTGGCAGCTTTATTTGCTTCTCTTTCGAGTTTTGCAGGAGCTGTAATATCTTTTATGGCACCTGCCATGCCTACAGGGCCATGGATTGTTGTGGTTATTTCCCTTATTGCCATGCTGTCTTTTTTTATTGCCCCCGGCAAAGGCATCATCAACAAATGGTGGCGAAAAAGGCAGAATCAATTAAAAATACTCGAAGAAAACATATTGAAAACCTTTTATCTCCTTGGTGAGTCCGGAGCAGAAGCACAGAACGGCAGAAGCATTGAGGATTTGAACAAGCGACGCCCATGGAAAAAAGCTGTGCTAATGAAAGGGCTTTCCAGATTAAAAAATCAAGGGTTTTTGGTTTTCAGAAACGGGCACTGGTATCTAACCAAAATTGGATTGAGTAAAGGTCAAAGGGTAGTCCGCTTGCACCGGCTTTGGGAATTGTATTTAACAGAATACCTGAAAATTGCTCCGGATCATGTGCATGAAGACGCAGAAACCATTGAGCACGTAATTACGCCGGAATTGGAAAAGAGCATAATGAATAAACTCGGTTTTCCGGAATTGGATCCTCATCAAAGCAAAATCCCTTATACCAATTAATGGATAGTTTTTGGATCATAGCAACCGCATCCCTTGTGGCATTGAGCTGTAGCTTTTTAGGTGTTTGGCTGATACTGAGAAAAATGGCCATGCTTGGCGATGCCATTTCTCATGCTGTTTTACCCGGAATAGTCATCGCATTTCTTATTTACGGCAGCAGGGACAACAGCGTAATGCTGCTCGGAGCGGGTGTTATCGGTGTTTTTACCACTTTTCTCATTGAATTTTTTCACAAAAAGGCCAAGTTGCAAAGCGATGCTTCCATTGGGGTCACTTTTACATGGCTTTTTGCCCTGGGTGTAATACTTGTTTCCGCATTGGCCGGGCAGGTAGATCTGGATCAGGAATGTGTGCTTTATGGTGAAATTGCCTATGTGCCTCTGGAGTCTGTCTATACATTTCTCGGCTATGATATTGGCCCGCATACCTTTTGGCTCATGGTTATTGTATTATTGATCAATGTCCTGGTCATTGGCATTTTTTATAAGGAATTCTACCTCACAACTTTTGATACCGAATATGCATTTGCCATAGGCATGTCTTCCTGGGTCTGGCATTATGTTTTGATGAGCCTGGTTTCATTTACCACCGTTGCATCATTTGAATCGGTGGGCGCCATATTGGTAGTGGCATTTATTGTTGCTCCTGCAGCTAGTGCTTATTTGATTTCAAGACAATTAAAACAAATGCTTCTCCTCGCGGCCTTGTTTGGACTTAGCGCCTCTGTATTGGGCTATTATCTGGCCTACTGGATAGACGGTTCCATTGCGGGCGCAATTTCCAGCGTTTTAGGAATACAATTCATAGTGGTATTCATAATTCATCTCATTGTGAGGAAAAGCAATGTGAAGCACAGCATTTATACAGAAAAGGAACTTTTGCGTCAAAAAGCTAATTAATAGATTAATTTCGCAACAAAAGCGACAATTTTCGTTTAAGGAAATAAGTATTTTGCAAAAAAACAGATCATGAAAAAGTCACTACTGCTAATAATTCCACTTTTTTGGATTGCACAGAGCGCCTTTGTAAGCAGTCCGAATCCAAAATCAGGCATAAAATGGATGAGCTATGAGCAAGTTTTGGAAGCTTCAAAAAAAGAACCAAAAAAAGTATTTGTAGATGTTTATACCGATTGGTGCGGATGGTGCAAGAGAATGGACCAAACCACTTTTCAGAATGAAAAAGTAATCAATATCCTCAAGGAAGATTTTTACGCTGTAAAGCTAGATGCTGAAAGCGATGAAACATTTGTTCAGAATGGAAAGGAAATGACTTATCGGCAATTGGCGCGATCGTACAAAGCCACCGGTTATCCTACTACCGTTTACCTAAATGAAGACCTTTCTGTGATTCAGGCAGTGCCCGGTTATCAAAAAGCGGAAAGTCTTGAAATGATTCTGGCCTATTTCGGAGGCAATCACCACCAAACGACAGCCTGGCCTGAATTCCAAAAACAATATCAAAGCGCCAACTAATTTGACTTCCGGTACGCCTGAACAAAAGGATTGTATTGTAGCCCCGGCAAGCCCAAAAGGTGTCGGGGCTATTGCGCTTATAAGGCTCAGCGGTAAAGATTCATTTAAGATTCTAAATAAAATTTTTCAGGGGAAAGATCTGGAGAACACTAAATCGCATACCATTCATTTTGGTAAAATAATGGACGGTATTGAAGAAATCGATGAGGTTTTGGTTTCTGTTTTTAAAGCGCCCCGCTCCTACACCATGGAAGATATTGCTGAAATTTCCACCCATGGCTCGCCTTATATTGTAGACCGTGTCATAAGACTTTTAATTGAAAATGGGGCTCGTTTTGCCAAAGCCGGGGAGTTTACACAAAGAGCTTTTTTAAACGGCCGTTTTGATTTGGCGCAGGCAGAGGCCGTGGCGGATTTGATTGCTTCAGAATCGGAGGCTGAGCATAAAAATGCCATCAATCAGATGCGCGGTGGCTTTTCACAGGAAATCAAAAAACTAAGAGAGGAACTCATTCATTTTGCCTCCTTAATTGAACTTGAGTTGGATTTCTCGGAAGAAGATGTTGAATTTGCCGACCGTGAAAAACTCAAAGCACTGGTAGAAAATATTAGAATGGTCGTTACAGAATTAATTCAGTCCTTCAAATACGGAAGTGTATTAAAGGAGGGAATTCCGGTGGCCATTGTTGGAAAGCCCAATGCCGGGAAATCCACTTTGATGAATGCGCTTTTGAAAGAAGAGAAAGCCATAGTGACCGAAATCGCCGGTACCACGAGGGATTATATCGAAGACCATTTTGTATTGGATGGCATCAAGTTCAGATTGATTGATACAGCAGGCTTGCGGGATACGCAGGATATCATTGAAGCCGCCGGTGTAAAGCGCAGCATTGAACAATTGGAAAAGGCCAAAATCGGCATTTATCTTTTTGATGCAATGGAAACCGGGCCTGGGGAACTCGAAAAAGAATTAAAACCCCTGCGCTCCCATTGCGAAGCCCTCTTCCCTATTGGCAATAAATCGGATTTGGGTTTGCATTCAGGTTGGACCGGAAAAGAAAAAGACATCCTTTTTATTTCAGCCAAAGGACAGGAAAATCTAAAATTCTTCACCGACCTATTAACGAAGGCAGCGCTTGAAGGCCTGAGCGGAGATACAAGTACTGTCACCAATGCCAGACATTATGAAAGCTTATTAAAATGCCAAAAAGCATTGGATGAAGTACTCCAATCTCTTAGCTCACAAGTCGCAACTGACCTTATCGCTCAAGACATACGCTATGCCCTCCACCAACTCGGCGAAATCACCGGGGAAATTACAACTGATGATTTGCTGGAGAACATCTTCTCGAAGTTCTGCATAGGCAAATAGTATAAGCTTTTTATTGAGAGAAGATTGTCCTGAATTGATGAGCAAAGCGAATCTACTTCAGGGCATTTTTTCTAAGTTTTGAATTGGAAAATGAAATTTTCCGAGTATGACGAAGCTTTCTTGGAAGCTGAAGCAACTGGCGAAGGGCTCAGCGCAGTCAGGTATTAGGAAGTAAACAGTACAGATTACGGATTACGGAAAGTGTTAGTTATCTTTAATATGTGGAAAAACAGCAATTAAAACGGATTCTTTTATCAGCAATTTTCATTGCCCTTTTCCAGATATGTTTTGCTCAAAATTCAAACGATTCAGTTTTAGCCAATTATTCTACAAGATACTATAAGGATTCAATAATTGATCCATGGACGATGGAGCAGTATCGAGCAAGACGCTATGATTATTTTGATTCGATTGAGAGTCGGCAGTCTATAGTGTTTGTCAATAGAACTTATGGATATCTTAATGATAATTTTGAAGATTCATTCGAAATTGATTATTATGGACACCATTTTCTAAATGCAAAAGGAAAAGATACTTTATTCGAAGAAAAATATAATTCAGTCAATCATTTTAAAACGCATAAATTTTATAATGAATCGGACATTTTAATCAAAGACTCCACAGTCCAAATTAACTACTCATATTATAATAATATTCGACATTATGAATATTACCCCAATGATAGTCTTAGAAAGGTAATCAGTTATTACCGAAGTGATACTTCGGAAATAAGAAGAACGTATTTCGACAACTATTATATAGATTCGACATTAAACCCAAATACAGGTTATTGTTTTGAAATTAAGCATTTTCACTTTGATGGAGACATCCGATTGGATAGTTTCATTACAGATGATCAACTTAGTTGGTCTTATATCTCTTATTACACCAATGACATTCGTGATTCCATGTACTCATATACAATAGGACCGAATTGCGTAAATACCTTAGGGAAAACTTATTATTCATATGATTCCTTAAGTCGAATATCCGTGGCTATCAGTGAATATGAATGTCAATCTAATGGTTCAAAGAATTTCACGAAGACTGTTTATACATACGATAAATACATAAAAGATTTTTTTTCAAAATCACAAACTGAGACTGATGAAACATCTCTAACTGTTTTCCCAAATCCTGTTTCTACAGATTTAAATTTTAATCTTCCACAATATTTAGAGGCTCATTATGTATTGAATATTTATGATCTACAAGGAAGGCTGCATATGCAAAGTAGTCTTGATAACCATGAATCAATTATTGATGTTTCCAATCTAAGACCTGGTCTGTTCATCTATAAAATCACCTCTGATATTCAAAACTACCACGGCAAATTCATCAAACAATAAAATGATCTGTCAGGCGGAATTTGCTTCAGGTTCTGCATCTGAAAGTGAAATTTTCCACGCTCACCGAAGCCTCAGCGAAGGAGAGTATCGGGAAGTGAGACTCCAAGAATGAATCTAGGAGAGTTGAACTCTATTGTTTAATGACCCTTGTTCTAAGTTCTTTTCCCTCACTTATTATTTTCAAAATGTATACCCCTCTTTTCAAAGAATTAAATTCAATTTCCCGATTTTCGATTTTTCCTTTCTGCATTAGACTCCCCTGTGAGGAATATATTTCATAGTCAGAATAACCATTTACCATTAGCTGAATAGAACCAAATGTGGGATTAGGTAATACAAACGTTTTTGAAATATCAAATCCAAATAAGTTTGAATTGTTGATTAGCGCATATAAATCTTCTGATCTATAAATAAGTCCCGAATGTCCACCAAAAGTAATTGAGGAATCATTACCAAATTCAAAATATTTTATACTCAAACAATTATTTTCTATTAAGCCCCAATTCCTTCCCGAATCAATTGAATAATGCAATTCGAAATTAGTTTCCTGATAGTTAGAAAGGTATCCGAAACCAATTTCATTATTTACAAATTTCATCAATTCAAAAGAGGGTATACTATATTCTTCCCAGCTTTGTCCCGCATCAAAACTTGCATAACTTCCTCCATATGGCATGACATCCTGTGTTCTCAAAGAAACATATATTGTTTTAGAATCAGGAAATTCAATAGTTTTTACTCCAGGACCAAATGAACGCAATGTATTCCAACTCAATCCACCATTTTCTGTTTTAAATAGTTTCGAGGAAGTACTAAAAAAAATATCCGAGCTTGTAAAATGTACAAGAAAATATCCCAATGTATCATTTATTAAATGAATCTCTGAAGATGAACCCATTACAGTGTTGGTGTTCTGCCAGGTTTGCCCATTATCATCAGATTTTAGAATGAAATCATTTCCGGTTACAAAAATTGTTCCTGTTGCAGAGATTTCGACATCAAAATAAATCGATGAATCACTCAATACTAAATTCCAGCTTTCTCCTGAATCCGTAGATATATAAAGCGACCCGGTTCCAAAAAAAGATTGACTTTTGTCTTTGGTAATTACAGCCCCGAATGATTCATTTAGGAACTCAATGTCGAAAATTTCCGATGTGAATTTTTTTAGTTTGCGCCAGTTTTTTCCATTATTTTCAGATTTGTACAAAGAGCCGGCCCCGTTTTCACCATTAATTACAAAACCTCCTCTTTTATCTTCAGAGATGCAGTACGAAGTGTTTTCATTTATCGATACTATTTTTATCACATCCCCTTCTAATTCTGAAAATAAATTTCTTTGAGTATTTAATAAGTCTTTTGAGTAAACCAAATTGAAAGGGTTAGTAAAATGCAACAAAACATTCTCACCTGACACATCCCAATCCACAATATCTCTTTGCGGATATAATATACTGTTTTGAACAAAAAGTGTATCCCACTCGAAAGTGTTCAAATCTAAAGTAAGCATCATGGCTACCTGATCATGAGCACTTGTTGCCGAGTCATCGTTGACCATAATGGTATGATCATCAATAAATCTTAAGTTGCCGATATAGAAAGAATTGTAATCCAAACGATGGATTTGTGTCCCCAGGGACCTGAAATCAAAAATGTACATTGAATCATATGAACTGCCAATCAAAAAGTCTTCTTCGAAACTAATTAGCTTTCTATTCCAAAAAATAGGACTCAGACTTGATTTTTTAGCAAAAAAAGGATTCCATGTATTTCCACCATTTTCGGTAATTAATATTTGATGATCTAAAGTAATGAAACCTGTATCAGCATTCAAAAACTCTATATCTCTGTTTTGACTAAAACTATTCAATGTGATGAATTGCCATGATATTCCATTATCGAAAGACTTATACAACCTTTGTTTAACGTCATATTCTTTTGACTTTGTTAAGAGAAATATAATATCCTCTTTATAATCAAAATCTATGATGTCATAATTTTTGAAATCCGGATAGGCAGAGTGGTTTATTAGTCCATTAAAGGATTGCCCTGCATCTGTGGATTTATAAAAATTAACCGTATCGCCATTATCCGCCAAATAAATATTGTCTTTATTATCCAAATAGATTGTTCCGGACAGCTTTTTAAAATCATGAATTGATTCGTTGAAATGATCAGCATTAATCCAATTTTTACCAGCGTCATACGAATAGATGAATCTGTAGTTATCACAATACCAGGCCGTTGCCAAAATAGTATCTTCAGAGTATACTTTTATATCAGAAATTATATCACTTATTAAGGTCTTGGGGGTGAGTATCTCAAATGATTGCGAATATGTATTACATGTTATTGTAATACTAATAAGTATCTGAATTACAGATTTTTTAATACTACAAAAATTTGCAAGGAATGCTCCCATTTTATAAAGATAACATTAGGGATTAAAGGAGAAAAAATATCGCTTCCAGAGCATTCTGATCATTGTTAGTTTCTTTCCCCTCCGAGTCATCCGAAATATTCTCGGTGGAAAATGGTTGTTAAAATTGTCGAACAAGATTCTTTGTTGATAGGTCTTATGATGATTGAAATCTCCCCAAAGTATATTTTTGGCAATTGGCACAAAAGCGTAATTGCTTGTGCAATTTTAGTTTCTTGCCTCTAACGCAGAATAATTTTATATTTAATTCATTAAATAGTTTATGAGTACATCATTTATAGCCTTTATTCTTCTTTTTACTTCAAATCTTGTATTTGCACAAAATTCACGATTTGGAATAGAAGTTGGTCAAAATATGTCAGTAAGAAACATGGGTGACAAAAAGTTTCAATCTCTGATTAGGGATTCTTATCAAGTTGGAATTTTTGCTTCTCAAACTATTATTGATCGTTTTGGAATACAGACAGGTATAATTTATATGCGCCAGGATTATTCCAAAGGCCTGGAAGTTCAGGAAGAGTATGCATCATATAAATACACTTATTATATAAATAGCATTGATAATCTCATAATTCCATTTGACCTTATATACCAGGCACCTCGAGGTATTACAATTGGTGTTGGGGCTTTTAGCAGTTATAATTTAAGTTACATGCCCCATTGGTATCCTGATTGTACAGTGGGTGAATCTGAATTTCATCTCCCAACACAAGATAATCCAATATCTTATGGAATACGATATTCTTTAAGTGCCCAATTGCTGGAAAGAAAATCGCTTGCCCTTGGATTAGTTTTAAGATATTATGAAGAATATCATTATTTCGAAACGGGTAAAATATCTACCTATGCCAATTCAACATCACTTAGTCTCTTTATCAATTACAAAGGGTATACTTCCAATAGTACCTTATAGTATAATATTGGAGTGATTTGAGCAACCTTTAAAAAAAAATCTATTTAAACTATTGGAAATCTAATCCTATTTATCTCTCAATCAAAACTTTCTCCGTAAACCATTTTTCTCCGTCTGAAACTCTCAAAACATACAAGCCGGCGGCGAGTTGGCTAGTATCAAGCAACAGGTTTTCGCCTTTTTGATTGTATTCAATTTCAAATTCTCTTCCAAAATAGTCCTGAATGCTAAGAGAAGAGGCCGGAATACCGGAAATCTGAAGTATAGAAGAGGCGGGGTTTGGAAATACACTAAAATCGTTTTCAATTCCATAAAAACTACTTTCTCCTGATATAGTCGGAGCACAAGTCAAGCTATAAGTTGCGTATTGTATTCCTGTCGCCGGATAATTTAATAGACTATCAACCAAAATTGGGCAATAGCAGGTATCTTCTAAAAGGAAATTCTTCATAAAAGCCAAAGCTATCTCTCCTACCTTATCAGAATGCGCCGATGGAGAATTGGCAGCCGAATGATCGCCGTTTGGAATTTCATAAATAACTTTTTCGGTGCTTTGAGGTGTTATATTGAAGTGCAGATTGGAATGTTGATTATTTGGAGCTACAAAATCATTTTCACCGCTAAAAATCAACAATGGAACCTTATGGTTTAAATCAGAAGCGCCTGGATTGTTCAACCAGGGACATAAAGCCATACTGACCTTCAAATTTGAATCAATTACAGCTGCGAATTGCGCGCCTCCTCCACCCATAGACCAACCAGCCACTCCGAATTTGGTAGTATCAATTTTACCAAACAATGGCGAGTTTATTCGCTTGTTTTCAAAACGCATTGTTTCCAGAGCATCCAAAAGGGCATCTGCTCTTTCCGGAGGTAAATCCTGAAGGTTATTGGTACTGACGATAATAGTTATAATACCATGAGAAGCTAAAAAAGGCCCCCAATTTTCAATTGCGGTTGGCAGGGCATTAAACCCCGGAACAAATGCCATAACCGGCAAATTTATTCCTGCGCTGTCAGGATAATAGATGCTTGCCAAAGCATAATCGGGTCCATTGCGAATACTATCTGTCTCGTCCAAAGTGTTAACTGAATAAATCCCGGGATTGACAATGTCCTGAAATAATGTTGAATCACAGATTTGAGCAAAAGCAAATTGAGATGAAAGGAATAAAATTGCTAATAATTTTAGTCGCATATATTCTTTTTAAGTAATTTAAATCATAATCTTAGGGCTAATTAGGCTTATTATTTAAGCGGTAATTTTAGTCTTAAGCTACGTCATTATGACTCACCGATATTTCCGAATTACTCTGAAAGGATGCAATGTAAAAAATATCCATCTAGGTTACTTCTTTGCTTTTTTACTCCATATTAATTGGTTATCACAAGAATGTAGACCAAACACTCACATCCTTCATTAGCAAATGTCTTAACCTCGTTTTTCTATGTGAGTTTTGTATATAAATAGAACTCATTTCTACTCAGAATACCATTTCAACTTATAATATGGGCAATGACAATATCTAGATATGATACAATTATTCAACAGTTTCTTAGAATTCGTCATTCCAGGACCCAGTTATAAAAACGAGAGTTCTTAGAATCTCTAACTAAGTCCTGATTATAATCAAGAAGAAGTAACACGCGATTTTAAGTGAAGAATAACACACATTATAAAAGAGATCCAATTAGCTATTAATATTTTTTATTTAGGCTAAATGACAAATTGCAGCATTAATTAAAATCAATATGTAAATTGCTTTGCTCAATGCAATAATGCCCAGGACTGGAATTTTTATCTTGATTTTAGATCAAAGGTCACAGGATACAAAAAAATTACATCCTTATATGAAATTTCCAATACTGCTTTTTGGCTTATTCCTTACAACCCTCGCGATAGCTCAGAAGGATGCTAATAATAATCCGGATGCTCTTGAACAAGAAAAAAACAAGAATAAAACTGAAAAGTACTTCCGGGTTTTTGTCAATAATATTGATACCAATTCTGAATTAGCAATATCCAATCTGGATTCTTTAAAGAGTATTCTTAATAAAAACATGGACTGTAATGCCATCCTTTATCGGGGAGAGCACATTATGGTTTTACTATATTCACGAGGAGTCATTGCTAAAGCAACACAATACGGGAATTGGCTTTTGGATATAACTAAAGAATGTGGTGATTCTACCTATTTACCCCAATTACTCAATACAATTGGTAATATCTTAAAATACCAAGGAGATTTTGAAGGAGCAATTAATACTTATAAAAAGGTTTTTGATTTAAATCCGCCAAAAACGAATAAAGCACTTGCTTATGTAAATGTGAACATATCAACATGTTATCAAAAAATAGGTGAACTTGATTTGGCTTTAGAATATGCCAATGAGGGACAAAAATATTATGAAAACATAGAATCAAGCCTGCAAGGAAATCCTTATCAATGTATTGGAGACGTATATTTATTAAAAAAGGAATATAAATTAGCTAAATTCAACCTGTTCAAAGCGCTCAGTTTTAATACTGTGGAAAGTCCTATGGACAGGCGTCTTTTAACTTCAATCAATAATTCAATTAGTAGATATTATTTAAACATAAATCAATTTGATTCTTCAATTATTTATGCAAGAATAGCTTCAAAAATTGCAAATGACATGTCTCTTTTAACAGAGCAGATTATTTGCTTACAAAACCTGGCATTTGCATATGAAGGCCTAAACCGGTTTGATAGTGCTTTCAATTATCAAAAAAGGATGTCTTCAATAAATGATAGTTTATTGCAGCGCTCCAAAATTCATGAGGCGAGAAATATTATGATGGCTTATGAAATCAAAAAGGATAGTTTAAAGACCGCTCAGCAAAGAGAATTGGATCAATTAAATTATGAAGCCAATCTGGCCCAAGAAAAATTCAATAGAAATTTGATGCTTCTGGCACTTGCCGCGATTCTGATAATTGGATTTATTGTACAAAGAGGCATAACTCGAAGGAAGAGAATTGAGACGGAAAAACTATTGGAACTCGATCAATTCAAAACAAGATTCTTTACCAATATCTCGCATGAATTCAGAACTCCCTTAACCATCATTCAAGGTGTACCGGAACTGCTTGAGCAAAATTATTCTGATAAATCTGAAACAAGGTTCAAGTCAAACCTACAGACGATAAAGCGAAACAGCAAAAGACTTTTAAATTTGATCGAACAGATTCTGGACTTATCAAAACTAGAAGCGGGAAAACTCAATCTGGATTCAAAACCTTATGATCTCAATGAGATTTTAAGATTTCAGTTAAGCGCCTATCACTCCTACCTTGATTTCAAAGGCTTGAAAATGATTAGTGAATACAGCGACTCGGAAGCAGTAATTGAAGCAGACCTAAAAGCACTCAATCACATTATTCACAATCTGGTCAGTAATGCTATTAAATACACAGAGCAAGGTGAAGTTTTTGTCAGGGTTGAAAACAATGATGAAACGGTAAAATTAATTGTTAAGGATACAGGGAAAGGAATTAAAGAAGAAGATATTCCTCATATCTTCGATCGCTTTTATCGAACAGAAAGTGTCGAGACTGAGGGCTTTGCGGGGACAGGACTTGGTTTATCTCTAACTAAGGAACTGATTAATCTGCTTAAAGCAGAAATTATTGTAAGGAGTACAATTGGAGAAGGAAGTAGTTTCGAAGTCGTTTTTAAGTGTAGTAAGAAACAACCTGAACGCATTGAAACAGATATAGCAGAAGTGGTAGATACACCAAAATTAGAACTTGCCAATATAGAAGAAGAGAAGGATAATTCGGATTCTTCAAAACTGAAGATACTAATCGTTGAGGATACCCCTGATATGCAGGACTATATGGTTCAAATACTTCGAAATGACTATGATATTCAAACCGCAATAAATGGCGAGGACGGATTGAAAATGGCCCAGGATCAAACACCGGATTTCATCATTAGCGATTGGATGATGCCAAAAATGAATGGTCCTGAGATGATACAGCTATTAAAGTCAGAAGTATCGACCTCACATATTCCAGTTATGTTGTTAACGGCAAGATCAGATCAGGAATCGCGTTTGGAAGGCCTTGCTGTTGGTGCGGAAGCTTATCTGGCTAAACCATTTGATGTAAATGAATTTAAAGCCCAGGTTAAAACGCTTATCGAAGCGAGACAAAAGCTAAGGATCTATCTTAACAATAATGAAGCTTCAGAACAAATTGACGTATATGATGCCGACAAGGAATTTCTAGAAAAAACAATACAATTTATTAATGATAATCTTAGCGACAGTAGTCTAGACAGAGAAAAGCTTTCTGACATACACAATCTTGGTCCCAATCAATTCTATAGAAAATTAAAAGCCATTACCGGCGAAGGTGTTACTCAATTCCTTAGAAATATCAGATTAAAAAAAGCAAAACGCATGCTCAGAGAAAAACGACTGACCATATCTGAAATAGCTTGGGAATGCGGTTTCAATGATCCCTCCTATTTTACCAGAATATTTACTCAGGATACCGGTGTTGCTCCAAGTGAATATCAGGCTTAGTTAAAGAAAAAATATGTCTTGAATGCCCTGAATTGAGGCTTTTCCATTTTGTCCTAGTTAATGTATTTATTGTCCAAAAGGATGAGGAGCAGTATGTCTTGATTTGAATCCATAATCAAAACATAATTCTCATGAAACATTTTATTGCCCTATCATCAGGACAACTTTTAATTAATAGTCAAAGAATAAGCTTCAATATCCATATTGGAATTTTATTAATGCTTATTGTATCAATTTTAAATACAAATAACACGCATGCGCAAGCTCCGGTAAATGATGACATTTGCAATGCCATTCAATTGACTATTAATGGGGCTCCTATTATTGGAGACAATACACAAGCAACGGTACAAGCTGGTGAACCGTTTTATCCAAATTGTGTGTTTCAATCTGATCCTCTTGATTTCACTGTTTGGTATTATTTTGTTGCAGATACAATACCCTCAAATTATACAGTAACTACAGATTTGGCTGTTTTACAGAACAATGATACCCAGATAGCTGCCTATTCTTCGAATAACGGTTGTTCTGGTCCCTTTTCCCTAGTTGCTTGTAACGAGGATGCCGATGCAGCTAATTTTGTGTATTTATCAACCATGTCTATTACAGGTTTTCCCCCAGGCGATACAGTATGGATTCAAGTAGATGGTTATGGCGGTACCTCAGGAACATTTGAAATTCAGGTTTTATCAAGTCCGGTTCCTGCTTTTGATGCAGCAATTGATTCATCATCAATTATAGCAACAGGTTTAGCCGGCTATGATCTGATCCCTTATTCTCAAAATGATCCAAGTTCGTTTTTCGTAAGAGTAGATAATCTTGGACACTCTTCAATAACAAATGTTGCAATTAATGGAACAGTAAATCCGGGTGCCAACACCTTTTCTGCAAATGCTGCAACAATTCCATCTTTAGGTTCTAGTGTTTTGAATACTTCTTC
Source organism: Cytophagales bacterium (assembly GCA_040218795.1). GTDB lineage: Bacteria > Bacteroidota > Bacteroidia > Cytophagales > CCMP332 > CCMP332. The sequence goes on from JAVJQT010000005.1 coordinate 360,462, forward strand.
AATACCACTTTCGAATACTGGTTCTTCTTTTACGGCTGATTTTAATGTATCAATGTCGGAAGCGGATGGAAATACTGTAAATAATAATTATTCAACAGCATTTACTTCCGGGATAATTAGCGATTCAGTCTTTGCATTAGAAAATGCTTCATCGATCTCCCAGGTCTATGGAATATTTGGAGCTCCTCCTGTATATGCAAACAAATTTATATTTACTTCTCCAGATACAATTACTTCAATTACAATTGGAGTAGGTAATAGTTCCGGAGCGAGTTTCGAAATATTAATCGATAACTTTGATCAAAATACCAATAACACCACCTCGAATTTATGGACAAGCAGTCCCTTACCCATACCATCTTCCGCTGGGTTTTACACATATCCTGTTAATCTTCCGGTTTCTGCAGGAGTTTATTTGATATCAATTGATATAAATGCTTCCTCATTTATGTCCTTTGGCACTCATAACACTTCGTTTCGACCAAATACCTCTTTTTATAAGTTTGCAGGCACACAATATAAAGCTATGGAAATCATAGCCGAGACTACCTGGATTATTCGGGCGAATATGAATACAGTAATGAATCAACCTGCGACATTGAGTCTTTTCAATCTTATTAATCCATCCCCCGGATCAAGAATTAAAACGGATGTTGCCAACCCTAGTTCTCCCGTTCAAATTAGTTGGAACTCGAGCAATACAAATAATGCCGGTACAATAAAATATGAATGGTTGTTGGATGCTCAGGGCGGTAATTTTACCAATCCCATATTCCGCATTCCATCTGATAATAACGGTCTTGATACTACGCTTACGTTAACTTTAGGCCTAATCGATTCCTTATTGAATTCTATCGGTTTACCTCCCGGAGATTCCGTGGATGTTGTTTGGACCGTTAGAGCCAGTCTTGGAAGTTCCATGCTGGAAGCATCCAATGGGCCCTTTGACATCAGATTAGTTCGTGATTTATTAACAGGTATTTCGCCTCAAAGATTTGACAGGAATGTTAAAATGTACCCGAACCCGAATCGTGGAATATTGATCATTGAGGACTCAGAACAAATAGTTAATTCTATTCAAATTTATGACTTTATGGGAAGGAAAATCAAAAGTTTTTCACAAGTCAAGCATAGGGCACAATACGATTTAAGTGAAATTTCGACAGGTGTGTATCTTGTTACTTTCAATACCGATATCGGCAATATTTCTCGAAAATTGATAATCGAATAAAAGTATTAAACAATCAATTCTAAAGGCTAAAACCGCTTTAATAAGCGGTTTTTTTTAATTGTTTATTGTTTAATCTGATTAAATTAGACATTCAAAATTGCCTCTTAATGAAAAAAACCATTCAATTCTTAAAAGCACTGGAAGCCAATAACAACAGGGAATGGTTTAATGATAACAAATCAATATTTCAGGAAGCTGAAAAGGAATTCAAGGATTTGGTTTTTGAAATTCAGGAGGGTCTATCGCTAATCGATAATATCGATACTGAATCTACCAAAGTATTTAGAATTTATAGGGATGTTCGTTTCTCCAATGATAAAACCCCCTATCATATTCACAGAAGTGTAAGTTTTAAAAGAGCAACAGCTAAGCTCAGAGGTGGCTATTATTTAAAAATAAAAAAAGGAGAATCCGCAATGGCAGGCGGTTTTTTTGGACCATCCCCTGCCGATATACTGCACATCAGAAAACAAATACAACAAGACCCATCGGAACTCAGAGAAATTTTAAATTCAAAACAAATTACTGATTATTTTGGAGGATTATCCGGTGAAAAGGTAAAAAGCGCACCCCGAGGATTTTCCAAAGACGATCCGGCCATCGACTTGCTTAAATACAAATCATTACTTCTTGCAAAGTCTTTTTCGGATGCAGAGGTGCTTTCTTCAGACTTCAGTCAAAAAGTTGTAAATGGCTTTGTTCAAATGAGGCCATTCTTTAATTATATGAGTACTATTTTGACCTCGAATTTGGATGGAGAAGCATTGATATAACATTAAGATCAATGCTCCCCAAAATAATTAATTCATCAAGCCCCCGGCAATGGCATTACTTCATGTAGCTCAATTGCACAGGAATTATCCCAACCCGATAAATGCGGATGTCCGGAAAGTAATTCTTTTGCATGATTCATATCACGAGCTTTTAACATTGAATATCCGGCCATTTCTTTATTGCTTTTCGAGCTTCCTCCACCGACAGCTAATGCCATACTGTTGCCTAAAGGATTGCCCATATCTATTAGATGTTCACCACATTTTTCGGCCCATTGATGCCATAGTTTCATGGCTTCTGCTGCCTCTTCCGGTGGAGTATTCATTGAATTTGCGAGTGCTTCCGCTGATGCGTGATAGGTGACTAAATACTGTTTCATCATTATTTGGATTTGGTTTCCAACAATTTAGACAATTTTGAATACTTAAGGCCCGTGCTCAAAAAAATTTACATGCGCGGTAGAATTAATGATAAAATATAAAATTTTGGTTTCTCCTTACTTAAAAGATGGATCTCAGCTCAAATACATGGATATGGCCAATTTTTTAAAGCTTTGAACTCTTGAGTTTTGAAATAAAAATAAGAAATTGATCAGCGATGGATTAGTACCCTTCCAGTATATGATTTCAATCCGTCGCTTATTTGAAGAAAATAATGACCTTCATTAAAAATACTTAGATCGGCTTTGAGAAATCCTTTTTCAATGCGATAAGTAAGAATAAATTCATTGCCCAGAATATCATATAAATTAATGATTTTAATCTCTTCATAAATGTTATTTATATAAATATTTCCTGAAGTTGGGTTTGGGGAAAATTCAAGTGCCATTTCATTATGAGAATTTTGATGTGAAACAATTTTGGAGTAAAAAATTTCACCATTTAAATCAACCTGTTTTAAACGATAATAAAGTATTGGGCTCAGATTAGAAATGGGATGAAATTCTTTGGCATAATTAGCGATTTCCTTTTTGGTGGATTCAATTATAGAAACACTTTGAAAATCCAGGCCATTATTTGATTCTTCCAATTCATAATGACTGGTTTTCTCTTCGTTTATGCTTGTCCATTGGGCCATAAATAAGGTGTTTTCTTTTTTGACTTTAAAACTAAGAAGCTCGATTGGAAGTGCCAGAGGATCATTTGGACTACCAAGCGTTTGAGGCCCTAAGACATCTGGATCATCTCCATTCCAAATCGAAGTGCCATTAATATTTATATCAGCCTGGGGATCCGCTAAAACAACGGTTTCTGTAATCGTACCGCCATTGGTAATTATCATACCGGATCCTGAACCAGTCAATGCCAAATTCCCCGGATCTTCTATTGAAACTCCGCAAATATATATTTGTCCGGCAATGGAAAGTTCTCCTTTTACATAAATAATTACATGTGATAAAGCCACTTCCGGCTCCAGTCCAACATTACACACGCTCGTTCCATCTCCGGATATCGATACTGTATCCAATGAATCAATTAATATAATATTCTCCATACCCACACCTGACCCGCTGCTTGGCACCCCATTATCCCAGGTTGCAGGATTATCCCAGGCCCCTCCAGTGCCTTGAGACGTATAAATTGTTTGTGAATAGGTTAAATTTGGATGGATTAAGACGAATAGAAAAACAAAAAATCTCAAAATACTCTAATAATTTTGAGAAATAAACAATGCTTTTATTTATAATAAAATTACTATTGATTAAAAATATTACCTAGAATTCAATGCGGATCAACCACATTATAAGCCGCACCGATGATACCGGCATTGTTAAGATTCTTTGATACATAGATTGGCGTATCCACATTTAGCTCATTTTCAAACTTGTCCATCTTTTTACTAGCTCCTCCTCCGAGAATGAAAAAATCAGGTGAAAAAATGCGAACCAGATGGTTTAAATATTTATTAAACCGTTTGCCCCATTCATGCCATTCAAGGTTTTCGTTTTTTCTGGCAGAATCGGCCGTGTAGTTTTCAAACAAATCGCCATCATGACCAAAGATTCTTCCGAGTTCTGTATTTGGGATCAGCTGCCCATCGTAAAACATCCCACTTCCTATCCCGGTCCCGATGGTGATCATCAATCCAAGCCCTTTTTTGCCTTTGCCGATTCCAAAATTCATTTCCGCTATACCGGCAGCATCTGCGTCGTTAATAATGCTGAATTCAAGTCCATCACAGGCTTTACTAAATAAAGCATCGATCTGGGTTCCTTTCCATTTTGGATCGAGATTAGAGCTGAATTTTGCATTGCCATTTATCACCACCGAAGGAAAACAACAGCCAATGTCATTATTCCAGTTAAAATGATTTTTAATTTTCAGAATCGTTCCGGCCACCGCATCTGGAGTGGATGGTTTTGGGGTGTCAATTCTATAACGCTCTGATTTTAATTCGCCCTTTTTAGTATCTACAATTGCACCTTTTATGCCTGTTCCGCCTATATCGATTCCAAGAATATTCATAAAATAATCAAAGCCATTTAATATGAATTAAATGTAATGGGATATTTTTAATTAATAAAAATTCTCATTCAAGATCATGAAGAGATGCCGGTTTATTTATAAATAAAGAGAAAGTTACTCCCTGGTTCATTATCTCCAAATTCACCTCCCCTTGGCTGGGGTTCTACCATTTCAACGCTACTCATAAGATCCTGATAGGTTAATATGCCATCACTCCCACCGTAAGTTCTCAAGGCTGTTATAAATTGCCTTGCAAATGGAGAGTGATGACCCGGACGGCCATCAGGTACATATTCTTTACCACCGGATGTCAAATAAATTCTTGTTTTATAACTCATTTTTCTTTTGATGAATAACATCTTTTTGACCTGCTCCTCTTTTGAGGGTTCATTGCCTCTTTTGGCAATAAATGGATCAAAAGTTCCTCCAAAACAAACATCCATAGTTAAAAAAATATGTTGGCAGGGAATATTATTTATATAGGTACGAAGTGTACTATGAGGAAGGTAAGTACTTCTTGCTTCATCGCCTTCCTTTGTATTGGAAGCTACAACATAGCCCTCTTTGAACAATTCATCATACTCTCCATGTCCGGCAATAAATATAAAAAGCTGGTCTTCATCGGCGTAAAGTTTCTTTGAATACTCCTTAATCTTAAGCTTAATCTCATCCAGAGGTGGATTTATGATTTTTTCAACATTAAAATTGTAATTATTCTCTAATTCGGCTGCAATGGTTGTTGCATCAAAAACGGGATTGACCAAATCATTCATTGCATTATAACTGTTGGTTGCAATTATCAATGCATAATCTCTCCCATTTCTGGTGAGTTTGACCAAATCATCAGGATTATTTTGATCAAAAATCCTGTGTACAATTATGGTTTTATTTGCTACCTCACCATCGATAGTTGTAAATCGAATGCTAATTTCATTATCCTTAAATCTAAGTGGCAGATGATGTTCGAAGATTTGGTTGTCGCTAACTCTAAGCCTATCTTCTTCTTTTGTCGTTTTATTAATGATCTTGAATTCCCGAATACTGCTTTTTGAAAGTAATTGACCTTTGATTACTATTTTTTCTTCCAAACAATAAAAAGTGTTCCCTCTTTCAATGTATGGTTGAACCAGAACAACTTCGTTTTTTGCAGATTCATTGGACAGGTTAGCCATGCTGGGTTTATTCGCTGAGTAAGCAACTGAGGCCTGATACTTCTTAATGGGTTCAAGCTTTAGATAGGATATATCGTAATAGTGAATGTCGCCACCATAGCCTGCCGTGTATATCTTTTTTAAATCAGATGAAAAAGAAACTCCGGTAACAAATGTGCCATTTTGTTTTAAGGAAAAAATTGGCTCAGATTTTCCAAGTTCCCAAAAATGAACCATTCCATCGTGTCCTCCTGTGGCATAATGTTGATTATCATTGGCACTTTCTACAAGCTGAATCCATTTTTTATGCACTTTTTCAATGCTTGATTTGGAATTACCCCTTTCAGCATCCCAAAATTTTATGGATTTATCATCTCCTACACTAATAATAGTCTTATTCATAAAGTCAATTGAACGTATATAACTATCATGGGCATCTATGATCTGTCCCATACTTCCCGAAAGAGCATCCCATATTCTTATTTTTCCTTCTGCATCGGAAGTGGCAATGGTATTGGTTCCCGGAATTGCACAAACACTCAAAACCGGTGAGCTTGAGACTGTTATTTTATTGACTTCCTGCTTGGAATTTAAATCCACAATGCTCATTTGACCATCGGAGCTTACAGCAACCAAATAATTCAGGGAGTTGATAATTTCTATATCATTTACGGTCTTCTCAAATGACTTATTCTGATAAATTATAATGCGCTTTTCGATATCATAAATAATGACATGTCCGTCTCGGGAACCGGATGCAAATACCTTGAGCATATCATCGTCAAATGATGAAAATTCAACTGCTGTAATCCAGTCCGTATGACCTGTTAGCTTAAAAAGACTGCTTCCATTGTCTGCGTCCCTAAAAATGACCTGATTGTCATCACCGCCGGTTACGAGCCATTTGCCATCGGGAGAACTGGCCATTGCCAAAATGCTCTGTTTATCAGGGTCCACTTTTTTGATTAAGGCAGGCTCTTGTGCAAAGACTGAACTACACAAAGTAATTAATCCAAGCCAAACAAGATTTTTTAACATATCAGAGAGTTTTGGATTTTACAAAATTGAGATTAACGCCACCGGTTACAAGAACATATTGCATGTTCTGTCTTAGCACTTCATCCTGATTTGTAAATACCAGATTGTAATTTGCCTGCAAAAAAACACCAATAAACTGTGATACATCCATTTGGACACCGAGTCCTGCCATAGTATTTGGAACAAGCGTAGTGTTCAGGGATTGTCCTGATTCTCTGATGGTAACTTCATTGATCGGTGCTTGATAAGATTCAGGATTGGAGGCATAAAAATCCTTAATAACAATATTGCTGGGTGATCTTTCACCATTGTATATGGTAGCTCCTGCCGACACCACAACAAAAGGAGATATTTTCTTATCGAGAATTTTATAGCGGGCATAGGGATTTATACTGATTAGCGTTATCCATGATTCATCGCTATCATCTACCTGACTTGAGCGAGGATCATACCATGACCAAAAGTCTGTATATTCTCCTCTCATTCCAATTGACAACTTCTTATTGAGATTGTATTGAAAATCAGCGGCAAAAGCAAACCCGGAGCTCATATTGCTATAGAAATAAGGTAGGCGATCTTCTCTCAAGTCTTCCCCCATTGGTATGGCATAACCAAGCGAAAAATCAAAAGTCAGCTTCTTTTCAAATTGAGCTTTTGATATGGAAGACACCGATAATAAAATGACAATTATTGTTAATATTCGTTGCATAACATTAAAACTCTCTTAGTGTATAAGTAACAACCTTCGGATCAAATTCATTGGATTCATCAGTTGCCTGAAGTACGAGAATTGATTCGCTTATTTCTACAATATCAAATACCTGATTGACAAAATCTGAAGCTTCTTCCTGTTGATTGTTTTCATCGATTATCACAAAATTATCTCTTTGAACCAGAGTTATTCTGTTGCCTTTATTGTTCAATCTCCAGGTTCCCTCTGATACTATATAATCGTCTATAATTACACAGGCAACAAGATTATCTTCAATTGTATATTTTGTGGCTTCTGTATCTTCATTGTAAAGTTCAAATGTGAAAATATCATCACTTGAACAATCACTTGGTTGGGCAACACCGTCTACTTCAAGTTTTACGACTAACCAGGATTTTACACCATTATCAGTCAATAGTGTAAGGTTAGATGGTTCTACTTCATCTCTGGAGCAGGAAATAATGGAAATCAGTAAAACGAGTACGAAAAAGTAATATTTTTTCATTTTAATTCCAGCTTAAAATAATATCCAGAGCATAATTATTTTTACCTAAATATGAATTTGGATCGATAACAATTCTGTTGGGATAATCCCCTGTGGCCCTCGCATTTATAATGACCTCACTTAAATAAAAATTCAGGTTGACATACAATCCCCATAGTTGATCATTAAAATCAAATTCTCCTGTGAATTCATTATAAGATATAGGGATTAAATCTAAAGTCGTTGATAGTCCTCCATTATTGTTTGGCGGAGCAAGCGCATTGAGGTCATAAAATACAGGATTTGCAAAACTATAATTATAGAGTTCACCGAGTATATTCTCTGAAGACTCCTGATAGAAGAAATAAGAATTATCAGTAAATGAAACCAGGGCATTAGTAGGGTTGCTTGTACTTATTGCGTAAATATTGTTTACACCTCCTTCGAAAAATCCAAAAGCAATATCAAGGGTATCATTGGCATCAGATGGAAAATCCATTTCCTCACCTGAATAAATAATTCTTAATTCATCAAAGCTTATTACAGTCGGATTGATGGGTTTGGTAAAAAGTGTTGAGACTGAAACCTTTGTAAGCCCATTTTCCGTCAAATAATCATAGAGCGAAATATTTGATTTATCATCGAAATATGTAGCATTGAAATTTCCGTAATTACTTCTAACAAGCCCTGCTCCCTGATCTTTGTAAAAAGCATAGAAGTAATAATTTACAGGTTGTAAATCAGAAAAAAGAATTTTGCCTGAACCGTTGGTTTTCCCCCTTGCAACATCCTGTGCTAAAAGCTCAAATGCTCTTTGTGAACGATACAATCTTACTTCGGCATTGGGTACGGGCTGTCCATTGGCATTTAAGACAGTTACTTCTAATTCTGTAGGTTGAAGTTTAGTGACATCAATATCCTCTGAAGAACAGGAAATCAGAAAAAAAGAGACCGGGATTAGATAGAACAGACATTTAATAAAACTGTATTTTTCCAACACACACAAATTTAAATTCTATCTAAATGTATGTGTTTTAGGCATTATCTCAAAAAGCTGATTGAATTATTTAAAGATGAACGGGGGAATACTTCGCCTGTGTTATTTCTGCTGTGTTTTTGTGATTTTGTACTTAAACGAATCTTTATAAATGCACCATCATAGCTGACCTTGATCATTTGAAAAAGCTATTGCTTAATATCGATTATTCAGTTTATAAATAGGACTATTTGGTTTGGAATAATAAAAAAGGGGTGCATCCCTGCACCCCTGCTCGACTAAATTAAACGATATGAATCAAGCTAAAGCCTTTTTAGCTAAGTAGAAATCTACTTTTTCTAATGTTGTATCAGCATTTCTTTCTTCCATTTCACTAAGTGTTTTCGGTGGTGGAACAATTACCTTATCCCCTTTTTTCCAATTAAGTGGAATGGCTACTTTATGCTTATCAGAAATTTGTAAAGCTTCAAGCGCTCTTAAAATCTCATCTATATTTCTACCTACGTTAAGCGGATAATACATTATTAATCTTACTTTTTTTGCCGGATCAATAAAAAACACTGCCCTCACTGCCGCAGTTTCACTTTCATTGGCTTGTAACATGCCATACAATTTTGAAACCTTCATGTCGAGGTCTGCAATAATTGGAAAATCAAAATAGACACCTGTATTTTTTCTTACATTGTCTACCCAGGCCAAATGCGCATGAATGCTATCAATGCTCAATCCAATAAGTTCAGTATTAAGTGCTGAAAACTCATTCTTTCTTTCTGCAAAGCCCGTCATTTCTGTTGTGCAGACAGGCGTGAAATCTGCCGGATGTGAAAACATCACAATCCACTTATCTTTTGCAAAATCAGAAAATTTAATTTTTCCCTTTGTCGTAATTGCCTCAAAATCGGGAGCTAAATCTCCAATTCTTGGCATAAAATATTGATTATTTAATTCTGTACCATCCATTTTCTTTTTCTTTAAATTGACTATGTGAAAGTGATGATTTAAATGGAGAGTTTCAGTAACTTATGTTACTCTAAAAAATGATTTATTTGCTTGTTGTTAATTCTGTTTCCAAGTCCATTAATGAGCGGATTTGATATAAAATCTGCGAATGTTTTAATAAATAATTGAATATTTAGCTTTGTTAAAAATTTAATTTGGCTCAATCAAAATTTTCTGCTGCCAAAACCAATATCTGGAAAGCGATTCTGGAATCCCTAAAAGGAAGTGATGCCGATTATACCAAGATCGGACTTAATAGAGCAATCTTTCTTTTGGCTGTGCCCATGATTCTTGAATTGGTAATGGAATCCACTTTCGCAGTTGTGGATATCTACTTCGTTGGTCGGCTAGGTCCTGATGCCATTGCTACCGTAGGGCTTACCGAAACCTATCTTTATTTGTTGTATTCAGTAGCTATGGGACTTTCCATGGCTTTAACTGCTATTGTAGCCAGAAGAGTTGGTGAAGGTAAAAAAGATGAAGCTGGGCTAACGGCATTCCAGGCCATTGTTTTGTCGCTTTTGGTCTCATTGCCATTTTCAATCGCCGGTATTTTTTACGGTGAGAAATTGCTCTTACTTATGGGCTCAGATGTACAAAGTGCTGCCTTGAACCAGGGTTATACACAATGGATGCTCGGTGCCAATGGGGTGATCGTTTTGCTTTTCAATTTGAATGCGGTATTCCGAGGTGCAGGAGATGCAGCCATTGCTATGAAAGTTTTGTGGATTGCCAATGGCTTTAATATTATTCTCGATCCTATTCTAATTTTTGGGCTGGGGCCTATTCCCGCATTCGGTATTGAAGGAGCTGCCATCGCAAGTACTCTTGGCAGGTCGATTGGGGTAATGATTCAGATTTATGCATTATCCAAAGGTGGTAAACATATAAGAGTGCTTGCGAGAGATTTAAAACTAAATGCGGCAATTCTACTAAACATCATCAAAACCTCGCTCGGTGGCGTTGGACAAATGATCATTGCCATGACCTCCTGGATTTTTTTAATGAGGATTTTGGCAAATATTGGCAGCGAAGCCGTAGCGGGTGCTACCATAACCATCCGGGTAATGATGTTTACCATAATGCCGGCCTGGGGCTTGTCCAATGCCGCAGCCACATTGGTCGGTCAAAATCTCGGTGCCAATGACCCCGACAGAGCGGAAGAATCGGTTTTAAAAATTGGCTGGTACAATATGGTATTTCTGATTTTAGTGTCTGTTGTATTCTTCTTTTTTAATAGGGATCTGATCGGGATATTCACAAGCGATCAAAAGGTGGTTAATGTAGGAGCAGAATGGCTTAAAATCATGTCCTATTCATTTTTTATTTACGGCTGGTGGATGGTAAGTGTGCAAGCCTTTAACGGCGCGGGTGATACCAAAACTCCGACATGGATAAATCTGATTTTCTTCTGGATTATACAAATCCCACTGGCCTATTTTTTGGCTATATATTTAAACTGGGATCAATCCGGTGTCTTTTGGGCCGTATTTATCTCAGAATCCGCAGTGGGTTTGTTTACACTTTATATTTTTAGAAAAGGCAAATGGAAAACTTATAAAGTATAATTTATTAGTTCTCCATTCACCAATAGAATTAATTATTCCATTTCTTCTTCCGAATCCTCAGATTCTTCATCCAGAGCTTCTGCCTCAACTTCAGCATTCTTCATCATGTGTTTTGCGATTCCGCCCCAGTCTCCGTAGGTCTGAACAAATGCAATTTTTCCGTTTTCATCAAAATCAAAAGAGTCATAAACTTTTACGACCACTGAACCGGCTTCTGAATCTTCTGTTGCCGCCCAACTGATGGTCCAATCACCATAATAGCGAACCGAGCCGTCCATTTCCTTTGTTTCTGCATTGACCCCCGGAAGAAATTGGATGTTTTCAGGCATTTGAAAATCTAAAGCTGCCCATCCCATTTTATCTTCCTCTTTCATGTTTTCAATACTTAAGGAATCCGGCGTGCCTATTGCAGTTGGCCGATAGTAAGCATTTTCGGCAAAATATTTGTCATAATCAAGACTTTCACTTTGCCAGTCGCTCAGGTAGGCCAAAACTGTTTGAGAATTTCTTTCAAAGGCTTCTTTGGCAGAATTGTCTTCAGGTGGATTACAGGCAGAAAAAATGAGAGCAAGACTTAGTATTGAGAATATCGTTTTCATTATATATAGTTTTTTATATAAATGTAAATAAAAAAATCTTCTGATTTATTAATTGCTTTTATTATCTATGGAAAAAGAAAAATTGAAGAAAATATTAAATGCCATAATTCAGATTTCAATATTTTTTTAGAAAGAGAGTTTAAAGACTATATTCGAAATTATTTCCATTGATTACTTGATGCTAAAAAATCATCTTACTTGTTTAACCTTTTTAATATTTCTATTAGTATCGAATCTACTTTCCGCCCAAAACCAGAAATACACCGTTTTCTGGGGAGATGATGAAATAGGGCTAATGAATGTTTCCAGAGTTCAAAATGGCCTTAAAACCGAATATTCCTTTAAAGCAGATGTCGAATTCAGGGTGATTTTAAAGTACAATCGCACTACCCAATTCAATGCTACTTACCTTCGCGACACACTGATTTATTGTTCGAGTAAAAGTGTAATGAATGATAATCTCAAAGATTTTCAATACACCAAAAAAATAGGTGATTCTTATCAGATCTTTCAGCATCCGGACGATACCCTAAAAATGAAAGAATGCATCTTGCAATCCGTAGCACTGCTCTACTTCAATGAACCAAAACCGGAAATGAAAAGAATTTATGCGGAGGGTTATTCCAAATTTGTGCCCATTGAAAAAGTGGGCAATGGCATTTATAAACTTTACCTGACTGAGGATAAAACCAATGTGTACTATTATGTAAACGGACATCTCAATGAGGTTAAAGTATTGCGCACCTGGTTTGATCTAACATTTAAAAGACAATTCAATTAAGGGTCATTATTTTATCAAGGACCAAATGAAACATGCTTATCCTTATTATCTGCCTTTTATGGAATTATATTTCCATCATTTATATAAATCAATGAAAAACACAATATTTGATTTGTGATTTTTAACAAAAAGCAATCATGAAAAATATCCTTTCAATAGCAATTCTTCTTTTTTTCTTCAATAACTCTAGGGCTCAAATAAGTGCCAACTTAATGCAACACCCCGATGTTTCCGGTGATAAAATAACATTTGTCTATGGAGATGATATTTGGGTTGCAGATAAAAAGAGTGGTTTGGCGCATCGCTTAAGCTCGCCTGAGGGCCGTGAGTTTTATCCTCGTTTTTCTCCGGATGGAAAATACATCGCATATTCTGCCAATTACGATGGCAATTATGATGTTTATCTTATTCCAAGCGATGGAGGTATTCCCAAACGACTTACCTATCATGACATGTATGATCGCGTGGTTTCATGGAATCCCGATGGGAAAAGTCTGATTTTTGCATCTTCAAGAGAAAGCGGGAGACAGCGTTTCACACAATTTTTTAGTATTTCCATTGAAGGCGGCTCTCCACAAAAACTGGCCGTGCCTTATGGTTCTTATGCTTCCATTTCACCGGATGCTTCAAAAATTGCCTATACCGATCGATCAAGAGCCAACAGAAACTGGAAAAGATACCGAGGCGGTACCGCACCCGATATCCATATCTTCGATCTCAATACTTTTGAAACTCAAAATATTACTCAAAATGATGCCAATGATGAATTGCCTATGTGGATTGGAAATTCAGTGTATTACATGTCGGATAATGGACCAGAACAGAGAAACAATATTTGGAAATACGACATTCAAAACAAAAAGAATGAGCAAATAACCAAAATCAGCGATTACGATATTACTTTTCCCGAAGCTGGCGATAATCAAATCATCTATGAAGCGGGCGGCAAATTGTTTATTCTCAATTTGGAAAATAATCAAAGTGAAGAAGTCAGAATTAATCTAATTTCAGACCGCGCAGCCTTAATTCCAAGACAGAAAAACGTCAGTAAATACATACACAGCAGTACTATATCACCGGATGGACAAAGAGTAGTTATTGAAGCGAGAGGTGATCTTTTTGACCTTCCGGCTGAAAAGGGATATGTATCTAATTTAAGCATGGGTTCCAAAGCTGCCGAACGATACCCTGCCTGGTCACCCGATGGCAAATCATTGGCCTACTGGAGCGATGAAAGCGGAGAATACCAAATGGTGATTAAAGACATGGCCGCTAAAGGCAGCACAAAAACAATTACACAATTCAAAGAGGGATTCAGGTATAATATTTTCTGGTCGCCGGACAGTAAAAAAATAGCTTTTGTCGATCAATCCATGCGTTTAAATCTGATGGAAGTGAGTACGGGTAAAATTACAAGTTTTGATAAGGGAAAATATTTGTTGGAAGGCGGATTGAGAAGTTTCAGGTTTGACTGGTCTCCGGATAGTAAATGGCTTTGTTATACTAAAAGTGCTGAAAGCTCTGCCACCTCGGCCATCTTTCTTTACAATACCGAAACAAACAAGGTTTCACAGCTGACTTCGGGATTTTATTCGGATTCCAATCCCGTTTTCAGTAAGGATGGAAAGTATTTGTTCTTTGGTACCAACAGAAGTTTTAATCCGCTCTATTCTGACCTTGACAACTCCTGGATCTATCCAAATACTACCGGTATTGCAGTGGGTACTCTGGACGAAAACGCTGAATCACTTTTAGCCATTAAAAATGATGAAGTCAGTTTGGAAAAAGAAGAAGAGGATACTGATAAAAAGTCTAAAAAAGACAAAAAAGATAAAAGTGAAGGAGGTAGTACGGATACAAAAGTGAGCATAAGCAATTTTGAAAACCGTGTTGAAATGCTCGATATCGAAGCCGGAAATGTAGGCGGATTAACAGCCCTTGACGGAAAATTACTATTTATGCGCTATCCAAATTCAGGGTCCCCTAAAGAAGAGAAAAACGCGTTAAACTATTATGATACTGAAGAGGAAAAAGTGAAGACCATAATATCTGATATAAACGGATATGAAGTTTCTGCAGATGGTAAAAAGATTTTGTTAAGTCAAAAACAAAACTATGCTGTTATTTCAGTGGCCTCTGATCAAAAAATTGAAAAGACCGTACCCATACAAAAAATGGTTATGGAAATTGATCCCCGAGCCGAGTGGAAACAAATTTTCATGGACGTCTGGAGAATTGAACGCGATTATTTTTACGATCCCAATATGCATGGCGTTGACTGGAATGCCATGAAAGAAAAATATGGCAAACTGGTAGATGAAGCCAATTCAAGGGCCGATGTCAATATAATTATTGGCGATTTAATCGCTGAACTAAATGCATCGCATACTTATGTTGGCGGTGGCGATACTGAAAATGGCGATAATAAGAATTGCGGTTATCTGGGTGCGGATTTTAGCGTGGAAAATGGCTACTTTAAAATTGTAAAGATCATCAATGGGGCTCCCTGGGATGTTGAACTGCGTTCTCCTTTAAATAAGCCAGGCGTAAATGTCAAAGAAGGTGATTATATATTGGAGATCAATGGCCAGAAACCCGATATATCCAAATCAATCCACGCCGCCTTTCAGGGCATGGCAGATGAAACGGTACAGTTGACGATCAATTCAAAACCAAGTCTGGATAATTCAAAAAAAGTACTTGCAACTACCATGAAATCCGAAACCCGATTGAGACACCTTGCATGGATAGAAGCGAATCGAAAAAGAGTTGATGAAGCCAGCAATGGCAAAGTTGGGTATATCTATGTGCGAAGTACAGGAATAGATGGACAGAACGAATTGGTTCGACAGTATTTCGGGCAAATGGGGAAAGAAGGTCTGATTATAGACGAACGCTTCAATAGCGGTGGTCAGATCCCCGATAGATTTATAGAATTGCTGGATAGAAAACCATTGGCTTTCTGGGCAGTAAGAGATGGAGAAGACTGGTCATGGCCTCCCGCCGGTAATTTCGGTCCAAAAGTTATGCTGATCAATGGTTTTAGTGGCTCGGGTGGAGATGCTTTTCCCGATTATTTTAGAAAAAGAAAGCTCGGCCCTTTGGTCGGAACCAGAACCTGGGGTGGTTTAATTGGAATCTCAGGAGCACCTACTCTGGTGGATAACGGATTTATTTCTTCTCCTACGTTCAGAATGTATGATCCTGATGGCCAATGGTTTAGGGAAGGGCATGGTGTAGATCCTGATATCGAGGTGATAGAGGACTTTGAACAATTGGCAAAGGGTAAAGATGTTCAACTGGAAGCAGGCATTAAAGAAGTTATGCGACTGATGGAACTTGAAAGCAATTTCAAAAAACCCGCTCGTCCTGCTTATGAAAAAAGGTAAATTATATTTCAGCTAATGAAATTTTTAAAACTTGTTTTCATTTTTATCATTTCTGCTTCAATCGGAATAAGGGCTCAAACCATGTCAGAAAATGATTTAAACTTTTTTAAGGAAATCCCAGAATATGAAGGCCAATACAATTCGGGCAAAATAAGCGCTAGAATGATTGACGGTCTGGGATTCAGATTTTACTGGGCGACCGAAGATTTAAGCGCTAAGGACATGACTTATCGTCCTTCTGAAGAGATACGCTCGATAGGAGAAACGATTCAACATATTTATGAAATGTCCTATTCATTAATGAATGTCGTTAATCTAAAAGCTCAAATTGATCCGGGATTAACCATGCCAGATATGCAGAGAAAGCAGACCCTTTTAAATTTAAAGCTTATAAGAGATAAGCTCATTTCAAGCAGTGATAAGGATTTTGAGGCTTATAATCGAATCAGGAGCAATGGTAATACTATTCCATTTTGGAAATACATTAATGGTCCGATCGAAGATTGCGTCTGGCATTGTGGTCAGATTGCAAGTTTTAGACGATTGGCAGGAAATCCAATTTCCAAAGACATTAGTTTCTTTGAGGGTAAAATGAGGTAGATATTTTCCTATATATAAATATTATTTCGAAGGAGGCATACTGGGTCTCACTTCTATTTTACTTGGTAATGTTCTTGAATTTAGTTTGAGCAGATTTACCACCATTTCTCCGATGTCTTCAATCTGGATTTTCCAGGAATCAGAATCATTGGGTACATGATCGTTAAAATAGGTAGCTACTGAACCAGGCATAATCGTGCTTACGCGAATGCCGTACTGACGTAAATCAAGCATTACGGCTTGTGTAAAACCTGTAAGTCCAAATTTGCTGGCATTGTAGGCCGCGCCTCCGGCAAAGAAATTGGTTCCGGCCAAACTGGAAATGGTAATAAAATAGCCTTTGCTTTTTTTAAGGCTTTCGAGCGTAGACTTGATCGTATTAAAAACACCCGTCAGATTAATATCCAGGGTATCTTTCCAGTCTTTCGGGCTTAAATTCTCAATAGAACCAAATTTTCCTATTCCCGCATTGGCCACCACCAAATCAATACCTCCCCATTTTTTAATAATTTTATCTACCGTATTGTTTTGTGAATTCAATTCTCTAACATCGGATTCGAAGGCGAGTACATTGTCATTTCCGGTTTTTGCAATTAATTGTTTTGCGGCTTCGTCTGCACTTTGTTGAGATCTGGAGCTGATGGCTACCTTTCCTCCTTCTTTTAAAATAGCTTCCGCTATGCCATAACCAATTCCTTTACTTCCTCCTGTTATATAAGCTTTTACCATTTTAATATCGATTTGTATATTGAAATGTAAGAAGACTCAGATTTGTTTGAAAAATTTTAGTGAATTAATCAACAAATTACTCCATTCTCAGGGCATTTATGGGATTTTCTCTTGATGATCGATAGGAATGAATGCCAACGGTCAATGCTATCAAAATCAAAGTGCTCATTGCTGCAATAAAAATATGTACAGGCGAAAGTGTTATTCTATTCGCAAAATCATTTAACCAATAATCTGAAAGATAAATACTGATGGGAATTGAAATAATAATTGAAGCCATTGTGAGGTAAATAAAATTACGGCTTAACAACAGAATAATATCAATTGAGTTTGCACCAAGCACTTTTCTTATGCCCACCTCTTTTCTTTTTTGTGAAGCTATAAACATAATAAGGGCATAACTTCCCAGACATGAGATTAAAATGGCCAAAAAGCCAAAATAGCCGACCAATTTCCCAAATCTTTCCTGGTCTTCATACATCTCGGCTAATGATTGATCTAAAAAACTATAATCAAAGGTCTCATCGGGAAAATGACTGTTCCATACACGCTCCAGCTTTGAAATGCTTTGCTTTATATTGGCGTTTTCCAAACGTATTGAAAGCGTATTGAATTGAGGAACATAAATTTCCAACATCAATGGACTTATGCTCTCATTTAAAGCCTGAAAATTGAAATTAGAAACCACGGCTATTACTCTGCCAATATTACCCTCCAGGTTAATTTCCTTTCCCAAGGCATTTTGAGGAGTCCCAAAATGGAAATTTTCCACGGCCGCCTCATTGATAATATAAGCTGAAACTGAATCACTTGAAAAACCTTTTGCAAAATCACGTCCTGCAATTAATTGGATTTGATAAGTCTTTAAAAAGTCATAATCTACCGAAATAACAGGACAAAGCATATTGTCTTCGAGCGTAAATCCCTCAGGAGCCACTACCCTATTTACTACTCCAAAACCGGGTGCTGTGGAAGACAAAGTGCTTGCCGACACACCTGGAATGCTTTTGATTTCATTTTCAAAGACATTTAATTTATTGCGTTTATTCTGATCTACGCCACCAAATACACTGTTAAAATTTGAGCTTTGAATAGGAAGTGTAATCATCAAATCCTTATTGAAACCCAAAGGGGCATTTCTTAAAAAATTAAGCTGTTTATACACTACAATGGTCGATGTTATCAATACAATTGATATCACGAATTGGAAAATGATCAATCCTTTTCTCAATGATAAATTCGCTCTTGATTCTAAGACTTTTCCTTTTAGACTCTTAATTACTGAAAAAGAAGAAACAAATAGAGAAGGATATAGACCAGCAATAAAACCCGTTAGCAATAAAATAATCAAAAGCGAGAAGATAATTTCGGGTTTGATAAAAACACCCATTGAAAACTCTTTTCCGGTCAAGTCAGTCATAAAGGGCAGGAGCATATCCACCAAGAGAATAGACAATAAAGCCGCGATTAGCGTAATTATAAAAGACTCACCTAAAAATTGAATTACAATATTCTTCCGCCAGGCCCCTAAGACCTTGCGCATGCCAATTTCCTTGCGTCTTTCCAGAGATTTAGCCGTAGAAAGATTGATGAAATTAATACAGGCTATGATGATGGTCAAGATTCCAATGGCACTAAAAATGTAGATAAATGATTTACTTCCCGCGGGTTCAGCCTGAGCCATTACCTCATCATTAAGATGAATATCGCCCAATGGCTGTAATTCAAAGCTCTGCC
Organism: Cytophagales bacterium; assembly: GCA_040218795.1. GTDB lineage: Bacteria > Bacteroidota > Bacteroidia > Cytophagales > CCMP332 > CCMP332. Next base: position 379,716 of record JAVJQT010000005.1, read on the forward strand.
CTTTTTGCTGATTTTCAGGAATTTTCTCTTCCACAAATTTTACAAAAGCCTTGTTCACGCCTTCTGGACCCATCCCCTCTTTTAACAAGACATAGGTTGGAGAATGAGATACCATCCAGTTCAGTGTGAAATTTTTTCTGATTGAATTTCTAAAACTCTCGGGCTCAAGATCAAACATATTATCATAGGGAATTAACATATCCACATGAATATGTGAGTTCGATGGGAAGTCATTAATGACCCCTATTACTTTAAAAGCCCTGTCGCCTTCAAGGTATATGTTTTCACCTATGGGATCTGAATTTTTAAAATATTTTTGAGCTATTTCTGAATTTAAAATAACAGTGAATGGCTCTTTTAAAGCATTGACCGTATCGCCTTTTACAAAACTGAAATCAAAAATTTGAAATATCTCCGGGTCTGCAAAATTCACATTGTCTTCTTCATATTTTTGCATGGATACACCTTCTCCAACCCTGACACTTACCGATCTTGACCATAATCTTGCGCTTTTTTCAATTTCGGGAAATGCTTCTTTTACATGTTTCTTTAATAAGGGAGGCACTCTGGCAATATCAAACTGACTTATTTTATATCTCAAGCGATAAATGCGGTCAAATTTGCTGTGAAAGGTATCGTAGCTTACTTCATCGACAATAAATATTAAAATCAGCATTGCAGAAGTAAGACCGAGTGCAAGGCCAAAGACAGTAATTGCAGCGTAAATTTTATTTCTTAACAAATTTCGGATTGCGGTGATCAGATAATTGCGAAGCATGATGGAAATTTTAAAATAAAACTAAAGCTTTGAGCGCTTTAATACAGAGAAACTTGATGAGCGGTTTATGGACTTTGAGGTTATCAGAAATAAGGGAATAATTCTTACACCAACGGATTCTACAGGCCCCTATTCGGATACAGCAACTAAATTTAAAGGAAGCTCTTTGCCTCGTAAATTAATGGCCCCTTTCTTCAAAAATGAATATTCTGAGGAAATGTTTTTGATCAGTTGAAATAAATCGTTTGAGATTAGGAATTTACTATTGAGATTATTGCATTCTGCCTGAATTCTGGCACAAGTATTTAAGGTATCTCCTGAATAGGTTATGTCTCTTTTAATGACGCCTATTTCCCCGGCAACCACAGCGCCATAATGGGCTCCTGCTTTAAATTCGGGAATTTGTGCGTATTTATCGAGGTATTTTGAACTCAGTTTCGCTATCGAAGTCTGAATTTCGAAGTAACATCGAATTGAATCATTGTTTTTTAACTTTTCACCGGCCTTCCAGGAAATTACAACTTCATCACCGACATACTGATAGATTTCTCCACCGGAGTTAATGATGGCCGCAGTTATATCTGAAAAAACATCTTTTAGAAATTCATGGTATTTCTCACTGCCCAATTTTTCCGCGATGCTGGTTGAGGATTTTAAATCGAGAAACATAAATATGCGGTTTTCTGTCTTGGGAATATTGTACTTGCCAATAAGTATTTTGAATAAAATACCAGGGCCAAATTTATTGCTCATTTGCAAAAAGAAATAGGTTATGGCCACGGTAGAACCCCAAAAAAGGAGATTCTTCAAATGCATACTGGTGTAAACCAATAGCTCGAAATTGTTAATCCATCCATCTGAAAAAAGTGGAAAAGCAAGCGAAGATAAAACGAGGGAATACAAGACGGTTATGGTCCCGGTAATCGCTAAAAAGAAGAAAACAATTATACTAACTGTATAAATATATGGTCTTGTTCTGTATCTCTCGTCAACAAAAATGAGAACCATTCCTCCAATAAATCCACCAAATAATCCAAATAAAAAATTGGAGATCAATACTGCAACAAATTCGTATTGTTCTGAAGATTCACTGATAAAATGACTTTTGAGAAAAAGGTGATCGTAAAAGGTTTGAAAAATGCCCAAGAGAGCCCAGGAAAATGTTATTATTAAAGCTCTGGTCCATTGAAGTTTTTTCATATTGACTGAATTCCTTTAAAAATAAGAAAATCCATATACCTATTTTTCAAAGCCCAATATACTTGATCGTTTTTTTAGCAATTTTGAATTAAAATAAACTTAAGAAAGTAATAACACCTCAAAACAAGTGTTGAATGTATATAAAAGCGTTCCCGGCCATGTTCTTATTGCTTTTTACTTGCGCGATCGAAGTGGCCGCACTGAGTATCAATGGAGTAGTTGTCGATCTTGAAAGTAATCAAGTTCTGCCCTATGCAAGTATTGCTGTTTCGGGTAAATCTATAGGAACTATCAGCAATTCAGAAGGACGTTTTGTTTTATCTGCCGAACACATTCAATCAAATGACAGCATTTTGATCAGCTATATGGGTTATGAAACCTTGAAATTGCCCTATGAAAAAGCGAAGTCCCAGACATCATTTTATTTAAAACCTGCAAACATCAACCTCTCCGAGGTAAAGGTTTATTCAAGAAATCTAAGTGTTGAAGAAATAATCGAAAAAGTAGTTGAAAATTATTCAAAAAATCATCCGCAGATAAATCAAAGACAAAGGCTGTTTGTACATAGTTTTATTCAAACGCCATTTTCCAAACAAAACACAGCCCGGATTGTAAAATCAAATTTCAAAGGGATGAGCAAAGAAAAATTTGATGCTATTTTTAATAAAATCCCTGCTGTTTTTACGGATTATAACGATGCTATTTTTGATCTGTATTCTTATGATTCTAAATACAAACTCAATCCTATACAGGGGATATCATTAGAAGAAGGCGATCAGGATGCCCTTTTAAAAGAAATTGAACAACAAATGACCGAAATTATTGCTGATTTTGAGAATGCAATTAAAAACCCTGATGTCTATTACAAATTCAAAACCGGAATCTTCGGATTTAAATTTAATCCTTCAGAAGACGAAAACAACGATAGCGACTATTCCGGGGATGACAGCCTGAATTTTAAAATTCCCACTGCTTCGATAAAATACGAAACAGGTAAGCTGATAAGTGAATTTTCTACTTTGGAAGGAGAAAATACCGAATTTCTAAAAAAGAAAGGGAAATACCGATTTAAGCTTGAAAATATTGAATTCTACAATGGAGAACTTGTTTACCGGATTAAATTCGAACCAAAACGAACAGGGCTCTTTGAAGGGGAAATTTTTATTTCCACAAGTGATTTTGGCATTCACCAGATGGATTATACTTATGCCAAAGGTAAAAGCACAGAAAACATAAAAATATTAGGCTTCGGACATGCAATTAATAAGCGGAAAGGGCGTGTGATTTTTGATAAAGGACCCGTACATTACCATTTAAAATTCATAATGGCGGAAGAAAGTGAAATGGCTGCCATTGATCGGAAATTTTCGTTTCTGAAAAAAGAAAAGCGTTTTTTAATTGATAAGGAATTGAGTCAGATAAAATTTGATGTTGATTTGTTCTTCAACATTCAAAGTAAATGGGAATTGCTTGTATTGGAACATGAAACTTTGAACGAAGAAGATTTTGACAAATTGGAGCAAGCGAAGTTTATGAACTTCAAAAAAGAATTGGCACATTCTCCCAAAGACTGGGAAAACCGCACCTACATAGTTCCGGGCGAAGAACTCATTAAATACACGAGAAAAACTACAAAAGAGAACTGAAGGGAATAAGAGATAAGAAAAAAGGCTTTACTTATTTTCAATATCATCGAGTGAAATTATTTTATCCAGTCGAATTTTAAAGTCATTTTCTCCTACAAGGTATTCCTCACCTTCTTTTGAATAAACATCAATTAGCTTTCCATTATAAATACCTATAGTGTTTTCGTTTTTAAATTGAATTTTGCAGATCTTTTGTCTGGTAACTCTATCGAGCAAAATATCATGAAAGGAACAATTTATTGGACTGTAAGCCATTTTAATGACCTTTTACATTAGATAACTCGATATTGATATTAAATGGGCCATTATGAAATGAACTGATTTTTGCTTCATTGATGTTTTCCCATCCTTCCCAGCTAAATTCAATTCCACCAACCGGAATTTTAGCAACCCAAAATTTCCATGCTTTCGGCCGATAATCCTCATCCAGAATCCACAAATAGGAATCTCCGGGTGTTACGCCTCCGGAAGTATAGGTCACCAAAAGTGCCTCTTTGCCTTTATAATCGACTATACCTCTTTTGGTTCCTGAATCACGCACCTTAAATTGAGCCCCCAGCCAAAATGAATCATTGATAAAATATTCATAGGCCCTTTGAATTATATCCGTTGTATCTCCTTCTGCTATTGAAGCAGTACTCTTTGCTTTGCCTTTAATGGTTTTTGTATTTAAGTAAACCGTATAATCGTCCCAATTGACAATCACACTATCTTGTCTTTTATACCATGTATAATTATGATCCGGCATATACGACCAGGAAATAATTTCAAGGGAATCCCAGGCTCTTTTGTTTACAGACTTGAGCATTTTGTCTGCCAGTCTTTCAGCCTTCTCCCCTTCCAGGCCCTTTGGAAGTGCTTCATCCATTATTTGAAATGCAATAAAAGCACCTATTACTAAGGCCAATAATATGATTGAAACAATTTTAAGTGCTTTTCGCATTTGACAAACCTAAATCATTTTACAAAAATCAAAAATTATTGGCAAGACATTAAGATTTGCCAATTTTTTGGCATAAAAATAAGCCGACCTTAGAAATTGTATTATTTGAAGATTTAAAATCCATCGCGCCTTCAGCTTTTCCAATAATTCAATTAATTAATCTGAATAATTAATAAAAGCAGCATCCTGATTAAAGTCTTTAATTCAGAAATAAAGAGATTTTTGTATATTGAAGCTTCTCCTAAGAGCCAATTAAATAACCGCAAAAACAAATAATGAATAAGCGCAGCCTTTGTATTTTTCTTGTGTTTTTGGTTTCATTCTATGAAATAAGAGCACAAATAGTTATTGAAAAATTTTCTCCCGAATCCTTGCCTACCGGTTTTCATGCTGTAACTGCAGAAAGAGGAAATATCATTGTCACTTTTCCCGAGGAAGGTGCCGTGTGGAAGTCACATTGTTACAATTTAAAAGGCAAATTACTTTGGGAATACGAGCTGAAGCTTAAAGAAAATGAATATGTTATCCAAGATGAATTATTTGAAGGTGTATTGAATATTTTCAGTACAGTTAAACAATCAGATCCGAATAAAGCTACACTCTACTTAAGAAGAATCGATGAGAAAACAGGTAAGCTCATTTCAGAAAGACAATTGTGGAATAAGCCTGTCGAGGAAGAACATTTTAATGATAATAAAGCGGATGTCATTGCGGATGAAAATATTGCAATTTCAGCGCGAAGGGATGTAAAAGTTGAAGTTCATCTGGAATACCGATTTAACATGAGTGTTTCACTCAGAGAGTCCAAATATCTTTTCTATATCTACGACTACTCCAAAAATCACTTAAAATTAGACTATAAGGTTTTTGATCAAAATGTGCAGGAATTGGACAGTGGGCATATAGATTTTGAAGATGGCATGTTCATTTACGATGTAAAAGTCAATGACCAGGGCGATGTATTTGTTGCTAATTCAAATCTGGAAGGCGATCTGGAAGTTTATAAATACCCGGTATTGAGCAGTGGTTTTGATTTCCTCAATATTCTCTCCGATTCTATCAAGATGGGCGATATCAAAGACGACCTCACTTTGAATTTTATTGATGATAATCAGGTTTTCATTGCCTCAAAACTCGAATTTTCTGAATTTTTTCTGGGCATTTATTACGCCTTATTCGATTTTGAAAACACCCGTATAAGCCGGGAGAAATTTCAACCATTGAATATAGAACTCTTACACAAAGTAGATAGCCTGCATAAAGCCAAAGAAATCAAACATCTGGTCTGGAATAAATACAACCTTACCCATTTCAACATTTTTAATAAAAATGAACTCGTGCTTGTGTTTGAACATATGGATATAAAACATTCAGGGCATATTTTCAGAGAAATTGATTTTGTATCCAGATTGCCCTGGAAAGAACACAATTCAAAAGTCTCTGTAGGACCTGCACTCATTTTTGCTTTTGATAGCCATGATGTCCTGAAATGGAGCAAATATTTTAATATTAATTTAGAAACACAGGAAGCTTTATTTCCATTGAGTTCAAGCATGAATGTACTTCCTCCTGAGGATGATAAGTTGACCCTCGTTGTAAGAGATAATGAAGCCTCATATACTTACAAACTGGAATACGAAAAAGACATGGTTGAGGAAAAAGCAATTATTGAAGAAGAGGGCGGGATTATACCGGCCTGGACTGTGAAAATGAAAAATAAATATTATGCCTCCTATTTTTCAAATGATGAAAAAATATTGATTATTAAGGAGATAGATTACTAAATTAAGTTTCTTTCAATAAAACACCACAATTGTTTTAAAAACCAAAAAGCTATTATTGTTAATAGCTTTTTGGTTTTGTCATATTCATTGAGCTTTAGACTTCCTTGGAACCAAGATTAAAGGAATTAAAAAGCATTGTAAAATTGAAATTATTACGCCTATTTGATCAGTTATTCCATGTGGTTCTCCGCTGGCTAATAGTATTGCTTGTATTGGTATTGGGCCAAGAATCAGTAATAGGTAAATATTGTTCTTCTTATTCCATTTGATACTTACATTCTCGCTTTTCATGTCCTTGACAATCACATTATAAACTAAAAATAAAGCTATAATCGAAAGTGGTATAACAATCCAAAACAAGGATATATGTACATTCAAAGTATCGCCATGAAACATGACATCATCTTGTAATAACATGTAGACTAGTAAATTTCCAAATGAATTCAGATACCATAGTCCCAACAGAATATAAAACAATATTCTGTTTGAAAGCCAGTAAAAGGAGTACATAACCAGAAAATAAAAAGCAACTTGTACCAATAAGAATAAGAAGTCTAAGCTTATACCTCTTCCGGCTAATTCTAAACCAAAAAAATTAGTACCCCATACATATGAGTCACCATCAAAAATTGATCGTACAAAGGGCAACCAAATGACCATAAAAGTAAGTGAGATGAAAATTAGTGTCGAAGTATTCCATCCGTTTGTTTTTCTGTGTGCAATTAATTTTTTCATATCTATTATTTTTGTGATGCACGAAAGAGTCAATTCTTAAATAAGAAAAGTACGTTTAATTGATTTTTGGGATGAATTTTAATTATTTGGGGTGAATTGCAAAGCCTTTTCATGAATTATGTTATTAAGTACATCTACATAGTGTCGTGAAACAGGAATACCTTTATCCAATCCTTTCAGAAATATTTCCATTTTATTTCTGTTCCCCTTCATCTGTTGAAGGTTGTAAAGATTAATCATGTAGGATCTATGACATCTTACCAATGATGAATGTAATTGATCCTCTACAAGGCTTTTTAGACTTTTACGAATAAGATGTCGATCTATTCCTTCATTACCTAAATAATACAGGGAAATATAATTATCATCGGAAGCGATATATAACAACAATTTCAATTTAAGACTAAAGGTTTCCGAAGCGTTATCAGACTTAAAAATCAACACTTTCTCTCCTTCGCCTATTTCAGATTCGTATTCAAAATAGGAATTCAGAGTTTCATTTAAATCCCTGATTCTGGCATAAACAACCATTGAAGTATAAGGAATCAGAAAAAGCATACTTAGATTTTTTGTAAAATCAAGAAAACTTAAAATACCGAAGTCATGCCAATTTCCTAAAATATTATATGTTAGATAGAGGATTAGGCCTAACCATAAAGAGTTGGCCAAATAGCAGATAATAATATTGATTGTGGAAAAGTAGCTTAAGAGAATTTTTTGAATAATAAATTCAAATATTATCTGGGCAAATAAAGCTGAACAGCAAAAAATAATTATACCTAATAAAAATGTTTCGCTAATTTTTTCGCTTGGGTCATAATTATTGACCCCAAAAGGCTGAAAAATGAGAAAAAATAGAAAGAAAAAAACCGTTACAAATAAACTGAAGAGTAATTTTTCTTGATTGTTTAAATATTGAATCTGAGTATTGAACAAGGCTTTAATTCTCTATACGAGTTGACCAATGAAATTACATAAATAAGTGAAAAAGTTCATTTTTTAACCTTATCTAATATAATTCACTTTTAAGGTCATTATTCTTAGTTTTAATAAAAATTTCTCCCTATGAAAAAGGTCTATTTAATATTTATTGTGATGATTTCCATTTTTCTTGAAGGTAATGCCCAATTTAATGGTAAACCCCTTTACGATGTGCTGGTAAGGCAATACCCCGATACTTTTGGAACTTACAGAATGGAATTATACCCCAGCATTGCACCTCTGCATTGTGAAAATTTTGATACCCTTGCACAACAGGGTTTTTATGATTCACTGGCATTTCACAGAGTGGTGACAAATTTTGTAATCCAGGGCGGCGACCCGAATTCAAGATCAGGACCTCCTTCCACATGGGGACAAGGCGCTCCATGGCAAAATACTGTTCCGGCAGAATTTAATCCACTTTCTCATAGCAGAAGTACCATTGGTGCGGCAAGGTCAACAGATCCCAATAGCGCTACTTCACAGTTTTATGTCAATCTTGCCAATAATAGCAATCTCAATGGCAATTATACCTTGTATGGAAAAGTTATTAGCGGGATGAATGTGGTGGACTCCGTGGAAGCAGCGCCAACCGATGCCAATGACAGGCCACTCGACAAAATCGATATGTTTATTACTTATGTCGGCGAAGACACGACCTCACCTTCAATGGCGCCAAGTTTGACAGCACCTGCGGACAGCGCAGTGGATTTATTCGGAGATGAAACCTTTAGCTGGACCACAGTGAATTCAAACGACTTTTTACTTTACAGAATTGAATTTTCAAAACAATCTGATTTTAGCAGCATCGACTATTTCGAAAACGTGTCAAAAAGCAAAACAAGTGTAAAACCCCTCGATAATCTGGAGCAGGGATTTGTGACTTATTATTGGAGGGTTTTGACCAATAACGGTGGAAAGATGAAAGCCTCGGAAACCAGATCTTTTGCCACATATATTGCAGCACCAATACTTAAAAAACCTTTGGACATGTCCAATAGTGTTTATATGAATCCAATATTCGAATGGTACAGTGTACCCGGTGCTACACAATACAATTTTGTGATTTCCACATTACCTACACTTGAAATACCAAATTTCAACGTGGTAGATACAATTACCTGGAAAACAGATTTTGTTCCGGCACCATTGAATGCCAATTCGACCTATTACTGGGGCGTTAGCTCAATTAAAAATGGAGTACCAGGCGATTTTTCAGAAGTGCGTGAATTTACGACCAGCAATATTATCAGCAGTCTGGAAGGAAGTCTTCCGGATTTTGAAAAGATTTATCCGAATCCAAATTCAGGAATCTTTACTGTAAAATCAGAATCCAATTCCAATGCCCTACTTAAAATTCATGACATTAATGGAGCATTGATATTGGAAAAAGAATTGTCTTCTGAGATTGAACAGATTGATATTAGCAAGGAAGCCGAAGGCATTTATTTTTATTCGATTAGCAGTCCTTCAAATTCGATGCGGGGTAAAATAATTAAGCGCTAAGCTTGCTTGTTTGAAATTTAAAAGATTGATCTATCAAATATGAATTGTATATTCTGATTAATTAAATATTATCTCTGTGGAAATATTTAATGAGTATACATTTGCAATAATTGCGGGTTGGCTGTTACCCAGCGCACTATTAGGTCTTTTGGGAGACAACCGATTGATTGGTTTTTGGAAAACCATTTTGATATCCGTATTGCTCAGTCCACTGATCGGATTGATCGCTGTGTTATCATCAAAAAGCCGGCAAACCGATGCCCTGGAAAAAGCACAAATAAAAGAGCTAAAAGAAGCACAGGCAGAGCGTATCAGCGAAGAACTGGGAAAACTCCATGCACTTCACGCCAATGGGGCCATCGATGATGATGAATATAAGAAAGCGAAAAATAAACTGCTCTCCTGATCAGCGAACGGTCTGAGCCTTGAACAACTGATACACATATTCCATATACATTTTTTCGCCCTCTATCAGGTTCCAGTTTTCCAGATCACTTGAATAATGCAACGAACGGTCACCTTTTTCCGCACTGTTAATTTCGGTGACATAAATGCCGGAAATGTTCATTATCATGTCATTGCTTTGGCCACTAATATCAATTTCGGTTCCGGTCCAGGAATTCCCATCATTTTCCGATTCAAGCAATGTAGTTTTGGTAAAAGCTGTACCACCGACTACCGTTACATTTTCCTCCAATCTGAAATTGACATAATCCTTTTCTGCAAATACGCTTGAAACGCTTGCATTAACCGTCGTATCTCCACCTGAAGCAATAAAATCATAGTCTACATTGTACTCTGTCCAGTTTATGGCATCGGTAGAATGATGAACTTTCCCATTGGCTATGCCATAAAATTTTTCACCATAGGCCCAAACCTTTTCTAAACTGACATCCTGCCCATCAACCTGTGTATTGGTTTGTTTCCAACTGACACCGTCATCATCAGAATAAATGATTCGGCCATCATTGACATTGGCAAAAACTATAGATAATGTTGATACAAAGTCGGTAACATTGGTAGGGTCTACTCCGGTTGAGCTCAATTGAAAGGTACTGAATTGAACAAATGAGTGAGGAACCGTTTTAATTTCGCCGGTGACATAATCCAATATGTGAGAGGCCAGATTGGTCAACGCAAAGTCTGCTTTATTGGCCGGGTTATTTCCCAAGCCCAGAACATTATAATAAGCGCCTTTTTCGGCATCGTAAAGGGTGCCGCCTGCATAAGCGTATACTCTATTGCCATCGGTTTGAAACTGTGCATTGTTTGGTGTATTCTGTGTGGCATTGAAAGTGATGTAGATATCCGTCCATACTTCCCCATCGGTAGTCCATTTCATAAGACGATCATTATTGATCAAATAGAAAACCTCGCTGCTTTCGGGTAAGCTATTCAGGTTATCAAATAAATCATCATCGTTATTGCCACAGGAAGAAATAATCAAGATTAATACAATCAATTGGATCCAAAAAGTACGTTTCATTGCTATTTTTTTAAGTGAATCTAAAAATATTCATTTAAATTTTAAGCATTATTCGTAATTCAAAATGACAGACAGATTCAATTCCAGGGTAGAAAACTTCAATACCAATCTCTGGGGGCATCATTTTATCGTACCCGAGGAGATAGCCAAAAAATACATAGTAGGCGATAACAGACGTGTCATTTGCACGCTTAACGGCTTAAAAAAAGTAAGAGCAGCGCTCATGCCTTCCAAAAACGGATGGGTATATATTGCTGAATAAAAAAGTGAGAACAGAGTTGGAAATAGAAGAGGAAAGCAAAATTTCAGTATTAATTGAAAAAGACCGCTCAGAGTTTGGAATGGATGTACCTGAAGAGTTTATCGAAGTAATGGGACAGGAAGAATTGGCCTGGGAGCGTTTTCAGCAATTGACCCCGGGGAAACAGCGTACCCTGATCTATATTGTAAACAAGGTTAAAAACACAGATAGCAGAATAAGAAAAGCCCTGGCGATAGCGCATCATTTAAAAGAGATGAAGGATGTTCTGGATTTCAAAAGGATCAATGAATTGATTAAGTATTATAATAATTTGAAGTAAACAGACTTCCAGATTGAAATGTTATATTTCGCTCAATGTATAAAATCAGATTTTTAGTCTTTTTAAATAAATACTCCTTGATGCCCAATTAGGCATTTTTCGGATTCGATTTTCATTTGACATAATTGGCCTAAAGTCAATAACTTTAGCCTAACGTTAGCAGCAATAAATGGAAACTTTCGAACTGACAAATAAACAAAGAGAATTTCTTGGTCTTGAACCAATAGAAAGCCATTGGGAGAAAGTTGCTTTTAAAGGAGACACTTATCGACCCGATAGTATTTTATATTTTGATAAAAATAAAATCAAACGGCATATTGTTTCAACAGAAAATCAATATTCGGAAAAGCAGTATGACGAGCTTACTAAAGAAAGATCTTTTCTACTTCCCAAGACAAGTAAGGGTAAAGAAAAAAAACTATCTGCTTCTGTTTTAGAGCAAAGACAAGCAACAGGTGTTTATTTAAGCATTTTAAATGGTGACCTAACAATTGGAAATTACAACACCCAAACTACATTTTATTCAAGTCGATGGGATAACATAGAACAATCTCAAAAGAGCATATCGGAACAAGTTTCGGAATTCATAAAACAATCAACAGATAACCATCTAGAAGAAATTAATCAGTTTAAAAATGCTAAAAGAAGGAACGTAAAATATAAAGCAGGAGACTATTTCTGTTTAAAGCTCGACAGGAATAATTTTGGTTTTGGTCGGATTCTTCTTGATGTAAATAAAATTCGAAAGCAGAAACTTATTAAAAGTGAACATGGATTAGGGTTAATTATGGGGCCACCTCTAATAATTCAATTGTTTGCTTACAAAGCATCAACCAAAAATGTCGACATAGCTTTTCTTGATCAACAGCCAACTTTACCATCTGACATTATGATGGACAATCTTATTTTCTATGGAGAATTTGAAATTATTGGGCATAGAGCATTGAAAAACGATGAATTTGATTTTCCAATTTCCTATGGAAGAAGTATTGACCAAAGACGAATAGTCTTTCTTCAATGGGGCTTAATTCATTTAGAACTTCCACAGGAAAAATTCTATAAGTATGTAACAGGAGAAAAGGAATTTGACCAGAATCCATATGGTTACTATTCAAATGGATTCAGACCACATTACGATGCTATTGAAATTACTAAGACAATAAACAATCAAGGTGTGTTTGACTTTTCAAGTTCACGTCACTATAAGGCAAGGTGGGATCTGAGAAATCCAGATAATAGTAGAGTAAAAGCTGAACTGTTCAAAGTTTTCGGACTCGATATAAATAAGTCATATTTGGAAAATAGCAAACTGACAAAAACAGCATTTCCGACAGAATATTTTGAAAAATTAAAATGAAAAAAGCTGCTAACACTGTATATGAAATCATAGCACCCTGCGGGATGCTACGCTTCATATACTTAACGTTATGCTTCAGAAAACTTTATGATTTCCCCGGCTCACCCGACCCACTTCAGAGGCTCTCGCTTTTCTATCGCTATTGCCCGATCCTTCCCCCTGAATACCCGCAAGGCTCCAGCGCACCCTTTTCCGAAAGCATAACACATGCTAAGCCACAGCGATGATTTTCGATAATTTCGTTATTTTTAAATCGCTAGGTAATCAAGGTGTATTGGAAAAATATCTTCACATCGCCGATGGGCTTAGCTGAACGTTGTGGGTAATATGAAGAAAATGAAAATCAGACAATTAATCTTACTGACTTTATTGATTTCAATTAGTGGGTGTACACCACCTTTATTGCAATGCTTTCTGAAATTTACCAACTACGAGAAGACATATGAATTTGATTTCTCAAAGGAAGAGTTGAAAAATCGAATTGTTGAAGCTTATACATATGACAAAGGCTTGCTCTTGAAAAATTTCGGTCTGACACTAATACAAAGTGAAGCTGTTAACTCGGAATACAGAAAAAGTGTTGATGTTTGGTTGGACAAAAAGAACTGGGATGATGTAAAATCAGAAATTAGAAACAACACATCGGACACTTTGAACTTGCTAATGGGCAAACATCACAGTAGAAAGCAAATTAAGTTATTAGCAATTATTGACGGAGACAACGAAAAGTCAAAATTTACAATAATGAACATTGAATACCAGAGAAGAAGAGCTTGTGAGAAAGAAAAAAACTATTACAAACTCAGAATTGCAAATAAGATTGACAAGAAACTAATTGAAAAATTGAAATAAATACTACCCACAACACAGCATATAGCTTATGGCGTGTGAACGGCTATCAGCAAGGTTTTCGCTCCGTAGCCAGTTTTGGTTTCAGTGGAAGGAAAGTGCTTCGATACCGCCACAAGCCATATGCAAACGTTGTGATCCATTGAATTTAATCATAAATAGATGAGTCAAAACCAATTTTTAAGAGTAATGGCCAAGAAACCTAATTCAGAACTTGAACGAGTTGTGAACAGCCCCGAAACTTATGTTGAAAAAGCAAGACTCGCTGCTGCACTTGAACTCAAAAACCGAGGAATGGCAAATGAAGAAATAGAAAAATTGGAAACGGAACTTTCTACTAAGTTTAAAGCTGAATATGAAGTGAAGTTATTTGAATCCAAACTCTACTCCAAGAACTTTATCTACTTATGGGCGATCCTTATAACTCCTTTGTTGATCGGGCTATTTATGGCACTCAATATCTGGGAACTAGGTAACAGAAAAGGAATTTGGACAGTAATTGGATTATCAGTCCTTTATTTTCCAGTAATGATCATTATTCTGAGTATCTTACCTGAAGAACTGGATTGGCTGATTGGAATTTTACATTTGGCTTACGCAGTGTTTTTTGTTGAGTGGACATGGAAGGCGTACCTGCCAACATTCGAAGAATACAAAAATACATAAAACGGATCACAACATGCGCTAAAGTCCATGCTCTAGCTCTTGACTTTGCCTTCAAAGAGCACGTACTTTAGCTGAACGTTGGCGTTCATTCACTGCACATGAGAATACTCTTAATTCCATTTTTAACATTTGCTCTGGCAGCATGCACTTCAGATAATTTTAATGAGACTAAACGTTATTTCGAAACTCCTAGAGATACAATATCATTAAATGGTGAATTTGAACTGACAGTTGTAATTGAATCTGAAAAAGAAAAATCAATCAGATTTTATGAGAACTTTAGGAACTTAACCATTTGGACATCTTTACGAGTGCCATGCGAAAATGACTCAACTGAATGGTGTAACAAAGATATGCTTACTCAAAATATTGGTCGAGGAGAAGAAACGAACATCAAATCATACAAGATTTCCAAAGATCAACCTTTTCGGAAGTCATTTAAATGCATTGTTGAAGAAAGAGATGGGCGATTTCTCTTGTCAATTCCAGAGCTCCAATATTATGCAAACTATGATTTAGCCGAATTTGATGGAATAACCAAACTCGGACTTCACGGACATTGTGCGCCAATTAACGCTGGCTTTGGAGCATCCTTGGAAGATTATATTGAGCTGAAGGAATTAGATATTATTCTCGAACCTAATAAACAGAGTATGGCTCTTCAAATTCCAATTCTTGGAACCTTAAATGTGGAATCGAATAAATTGGATTCCTTAAACGAATATGGCGCTGGTGACTGTTGGGGGAATATTCGTCACTATTCAGGTTCAAATAACTCAATAGCTATCGATTCTATGACTTGCAGCGAATACGGATTCACTTACACAAATTACTATTTGGAGAACGAAGGAATTAGAATCGTATATATACAAGAATCCAGTACTCAACTTGCTGCAACCTTAGAAAAACGAACTTATATGCTTTCTGAAAAAATCTATGATTATCATGAGCAGCCATTTAAGGTATATACTCGATCGGGTAGATTTAAATCTCCTGATTTCGGATTGATTAATTCCAAATTTAATTCTGAGGTGTTACAAGATTTTCAAACGACCTATGAACATCTAACAATGAGCTATCAAGGCGCATGGGAAATGGAAATAGACTACTAGAAAAAACGAAACGCCAACAAATGCTATGAATGAATGGGGTTTTATCGGTCAGGATATATTCGTGGGGATTGGAAAGTCCGCCACAAGTTTTAAATTTAAATCAAGGCGTGGCTATGTGCGAGACGAGAGGTTAGTACTTTCTAATCCCCACTCATCATAGCTGGTCGTTAGGCAAAATATCTCCTCGCAAATCAGAAATAGCCAATGTTAATTGAGTTTGAAAATTTCTTTAACTTTACGTAAAGCTCTTTTATGGATATTCAATCATCTAAATTGGAATTGGTCAAGTTGATCCTTGAAATAGATAACCAATCTGTTTTGAATAAGATTCTAGATGCTTTAAAAGCAGATGATAAAGATTTTTTTCTGGGATTATCTTCTCAAGAAAAGAAAGAAATTGAATTGGGATTAAATCAATTGAATTCAGGAAAAAGAATTTCTTTAGAAGACTATATGAAAAAAGTCTCATAAAACTTGAAGATTTATTTATCCCCTCTTGCAGAATTTAAACTGGATTTAACGTATATCTATTTAGAAACAGAGTGGTCAGAAAAAGTCAAACAAGATTTTCAGAAAAAACTCTTTTCTTCCTTTAAAAGAATTGCGCAATACCCAAAAAGTTGTCCTGAATCCAGCAGTAATCCTGGCATTTTTCGGTGCATTCTATCAAAACATAATTCTTACATCTATAGAGTTTTACAAAAGGAAATTGAGATAATTACTGTGTTTGATAACAGGCAAGACCCTGATAAAATCCAAAAAGAAATAGATGAATACTTTGCCTAACAAATGCTAAAGTACATGCTCTAACTCTTGACTTTGCCTTCAAAGAGCACGTACTTTAGCTGAACGGTTAGCGAGAATTTATGAGATTTTGGAAATATTGTGTTTTGATTTGTTGTTTATCTTGTGATGTATCCAACGATAGTAATAGATATCAAATCAATGCAGATACAATCGTATTGAATTTCGGCTATCAACATGAATCACCTACTCCTGATTCATTAAAAAATGTCATAATAACAGATGTTGATAATAATCCTATTTACAAATTTGTTGAAGACAGTGTTTATTCAATAAAAATTAAACATTCTTCGGGTATCAAAATCAAAGGATATGCTAAATCAACAAACATCAAAATCAATTTAGTGGACTCTATATATTTACTACAAACTCCTAGGATCGATTCACTAAAGAATATCAAGGTTTCTATTGGATATGCAGTTGATGAAAATCAGAATATATTGCTATATCATCACAAGTTTTTCTTGAAAAATAAATCAGACAGTCTGGTAGATATTCTAACAAGAATTGACACTATTGGATATAAAACTTTCAAACTAATTAAGAAGAACCCTCGCTGACAAATGCTAAAGTCCATGCTGATGATTGACTTTGTGAAAGGAGAGCACGCCTGCCTGCTGGCAGGCAGGTACTTTAGCTGAACGGTACTTGCCATAATTGCTCTTAGCCATTTTTATGAAGAATCTTCAATATTTTCTGCTGATAACTCTTTTAACAACATTTGGGTGCAACTCTCAATCTCAAAAACCACAGAGAGTAACCTATTCGAACTCGAACATACCTGAACTATACGCACGGGTCAACGACCATGCAGACATTCTGACGGACACTGAAGAAGCCAATTTAAATGAACTTCTCAAATCTTTGGAAGACTCTGTTGGCTCTCAACTTGTTATTTTATCCATAGATTCATTGGACGAACGAACTATTGAAGAATTCTCAATACAAGTAGCAGACAACTGGAGAATTGGACGAGCCAACTACAACGATGGCATTATTATAACACTTGCAATGAAGGACCGAATGATGCGTATCGAAGTTGGATATGGTCTTGAGCTAATTATTCGAGACGAAATTGCGAAGAAAATAATCGATAGTATTATGGTTCCTGAGTTCCGAACAGGGAACTTTAACGCAGGACTTACAAAAGCGTCTGAAGAACTTATCAGCTTGATTTACAGCAATCTTGAACATGTGGGGAAGAGATGGGAATCGAAAAACAACAGCAAGTAATAAGCACTAGCGCGAATATGCCTGTGCGCTTTCTGCCAGTTTCAGGGCAAATCGACCGCTTCACCGCCCATTCTGCTACTTTCATTTCGCCTCCCTCCTTTTAGTCTTTCTTGATTAAGACTTGCAGAACATAGTTCTTCTTGGATACCGTTGCGGAGGTTGGACAGTTTCGCTATTTTAGTGCTCTTTACAACTTGTGGGCTTAAACCCCTAGTTAGACGTTATCACACATTATTAAAAATATGACAAGAGAAGAGCAATTGGTATTTTGTAAAAAATGTGAAAATCGTAAAATGGATTTGAAGCAAGGGTTGATCTGTGGCTTAACAAATCAAAAAGCTGAATTTGAAAATGAATGTCCTGATTACAAATTAGATGAGACGGTAAAAGAAGTCCAATTAGATGATAAAGACGCCCTGCAGACCCATGAAATCAAAAAGAAATTACCGATTGAAATTCTTGAAAAAATAAGACTTGAACAAAATTTAATTCCCGCAATTCTATCAGGATTTTTAGTTGGAGTTATTGGAGCTGTAATATGGGCTACAATTTCTGTAGCTACTGGTTATCAGATTGGTTATATGGCCATTGCCATCGGAGCTGGGGTTGGTCTAACAATCAGAAAAATTGGAAATGGCATAGACTATATTTTTGGATTTTGGGGCGCAGGTATTTCTTTGTTCAGTGTAATGTTTGGTAATTTCTTGAGTATTGTTGCTCTAATAGCTGATGAAGAAGGGCTAGGATATTTTGAAACACTAACTCTTTTTGATTATAATTATTTACCTGATTTGATGATAGAAACATTCAGCTTTATCGATTTAATTTTTTATGGTATTGCGATTTATGAAGGATTCCAATTCTCATTCAGATTAGTAACTGAAAAAAGAATTGAAGAGATAAAAAACTCAAACAAATAACTTGTGATTACAAATGTTAAAGTCCAAGCTGTTGATTGACTTTATGAAAGGAAAGCGCGCCTGCCTGCCGGCAGGCAGGTGCTTTAGCCCACCGTTGTAGTGAATTTTTAAAACATGAGTAATAAGCATCTAATAATCATCGGAGTTTTACTTTCGTCGGTTCTTCTGACATCATTTTTGTTTAATACCACAAATGAAAATGTCAATGTTGCAATTTCGGCAACTTCAAAAGGTGCAATGCAAAGTGGTGTTGGAATAGTAATCACTGTAAAAAATCTAGAATCACAAAAGTCTTGGAGAAGCAAATCATTAGGATTAATGTCACAACATAGTTTGATAGAAAATCTTCCCCCAGGGAAGTATATGATTTCAAAAATAGAAGTCCCTTTAGGTGATTTTTCATACATAAATAAGTCAAAAGAAATGACAGATTATTTTGGTATTATGGAATTCGAAAATGGAAAAACCTATTACTTAGGAAATTTTAAAGGTCAAAGAAAGGTTGGCAGATCAAATGTTTTTCAAATGAAAATTGAAGATCAAAGTATACCTGTGAAACTAATAAAAAAACTAAGCAGGAAAGGATTAGTAAGTAATGGAAAAGAGATAATTAAAACTTATCCATACGAATCCGATGCTCTGATGATTTATTGAAAAACACACTACAATATCGGCTAAAATAAATTACTAAGTCACCAAACCGTTTACTTATCTTAGTCTAAAGTTTGTGCTTAATTATGAAAAATGACCCTCAATGATTTAGGTTACAATAGTGACTTAGAAGAATACCGAAAGGAACAAAATCTTGAATCCTTTGGTATTGGCAGAGTAATCTTATCGCATAGAGATAGATATACTGTAAAAACTGAATCAAAGGAATTTGAATGTGAACTTGTTGGAAATTTAAGATTCACAGTCTCTGATAAGCGTAAATTGCCTTCCGTAGGAGATTGGGTGGCAATTTCTGAATACGATGAAGGCAAAGCTTTAATTCATGCCCTACTTCCCAGGAGTTCAATTTTAGAAAGAAAAGCAGTTGGGAAATTAGGACAATCTCAAATAATTGCCACTAATATTGATTTTGGACTTATCGTTCAATCTGTGAACAGAGATTTTAATATCAACCGATTAGAACGATACCTTAGTATCTGCAATGCATCTAATATTAAACCTATTTTCATTCTGAGTAAAATCGATTTAATCGAAGAATTAGAATTGGAAAAATTGATGATTCAAGTACAAGAGAGAATTAAAAATGTCCCAGTAATTGCTATAAGCAATCAGTCTAAAATTGGAATTGCTGAAATAAATTCCAAATTAATAAGAGGTAAAACCTATTGTCTATTGGGTTCCTCAGGTGTTGGAAAATCTTCACTTATCAATTCAATAATTGGAGAAAAAGTGATGGGAACAGGTCTAATTAGTGAAAGCATAGACCGAGGAAAGCATGTTACTACTCATAGGGAATTAATTGTATTTGAAAAGGGTATTCTAATCGACAATCCGGGAATGAGAGAAGTTGGTATGACTGATGCTTCAGGTGGACTTGAAATGACCTTTGATGATATCTTAAGCCTTTCCCAAGATTGCAAATACAATGACTGCACTCACACGGATGAAGATGCCTGCGCGGTATTGGCTGCTTTAGAAAACGGTGATTTGAATCCGGAATCATATGAGAATTTCCTCAAGATGGAAAAAGAGCGATTGCATTATGAATCAAATGTTCAGGAAAGAAAAAAGAAGGGTAAAGTCTTGGGGAAATTGATAAAAAACATGAAAAAGAGCAACAACAAATATTAAGCTCAAGCAGGTATATACGGCATTCCCCCCTGCCGGACCGGCAGGAAAACGAGCGTTTATACTTACCGTTAGATGTAATATTTGATTGTCAGACTTACCAATTTTTGGTATATTTGTTTATTATTGTTACAAAATGAACAAGAATACCTCCATATCGCTCGGTGATCATTTCGATAGTTTTGTCAGAAAAAGTGTCTCTAAGGGAAGATTCAAAAATGCCAGTGAGGTAATTAGAGCCGGATTACGCTTACTTGAAGAGGAAGAGAGTAAAGTCATAGCTCTTAAAGCCGCGATTCAAGAAGGAATCGACAGTGGCTTAGCTGTAGATTTTGATGCTAAAAAGCATCTTGAATCTCTAAAAGCGAGCAAAAAACCAAATGGCTAAATACTTTCTGACAAACAAAGCTGTTAGTGACCTAACAAATATTTGGAACTACACCCTTGATCAATGGTCCGGCGAACAAGCTGACAAATACTATTTGGAAATCATTTCACGCTGTGAATACATTGCTCAAATCCCCAAGATTGGAAAAAACTACGAAGGCATTACACAGGATCTTTTTGGTCTTAATTCGGGACGTCATATCATTTTCTACAGAGTAATATCAACAAATAAAATAGAGATTACTCGAATCCTTCACCAGCAGATGGATCTGAAAAGAAGAATACTTGAGTAAAAGCTTTGTACAACATGGCATAAAGCGCATCGAGTTTTTTTATTTAAATCAATAATCTTTGTTTCTGTAATTCCTTAATACATGGGTCATTTCAGGAAATTGGGAGCTACGAGTTGCCCAAGTCATAAACCTGATCGTAAACCAATCCCAACACATAAAAAAAGACCGCTTGAAAGCGGCCTTTTTTTTTATTGATAATTGATTTCAATTTTTATTGCTTCACAAGCTTGTGAATAAGGGTGCTGTTACTATCAGTTACCCTTAAATAGTAAAAGCCTGAATGCAATTCCGATACATTGATCTCAGTTTGCCTTACTGAAAGCTTTCCTTCTTGACAAACTCTTCCGGCAGCATTAATAATTACATAGTTAGGAGAATCCATTTTACCTGAGTAGACAGTAATTCTATCTTTTACAGGATTAGGAAACACTGAGAATCCCGTAGGCGCGATTCCATCCGAAATCACAGGACCTGCCGTTGCTCTTGCTCCGGCTCCTACACAGAAGTTGGTCGTTTCGCTGGAACCAAATGCTCCACCGGAAGCCAATGTTGTTCCTCCGGAAGTCAGCGAATAAGATCCATTACCATATGAACAGCAAATTCCATCGCCATAGGAATCATAGATTATAAAATCATAGCAGCCATCAGCAAGGACAATATCTCCACTAATTGTTGAACCATCCGGTTGAGAGCCATAAGTTCCACCGGAAGCTACGATTGTAGAACCGCTTCTAATTTCCCATCTTGTTTCTTCAGGATAATTGTCTAGTGTAATCGAAAGATTCACTGTGGTAGTGCCACCACCGCCACCACCGGAAGAAAGACTCACAGCATCAACGGCCATATCGCCTTGCCAGGTAGTACCTGTGGTACCTACAAATCTTAATTTTACATCAGACCCCGTATAAGCTCCAAGATCGACATTCGCTTCTAACCAGCTATTTCCCTGGTTGCCATTTCTAGACCATACATTGGACCAGTTGCTTCCATCTGTAGTTGCTTGTAGCTCAAGTCCTCCCATAGCAGAAGCACCATACATATGATATCTGAATGAAAAAGTGGCGCTGCTCGCACCCGAAAGATCAAAACATGGACTTTCAATTATTGCGGTTTTACTTGGGTAATTTGGATTGGAAGATTCCACATACATGTAAAAGCTTCCTGCATAAGCAGCGGATGGGCCTGTATTGTTTGAAGGAGTTCCTCCGCTTCTTCTTGTCCAATCAAAGTCATCTCCACTAACCTGAGCCCAGGAGCCAAAACTGCTTTCAAATCCTTCGCTATATCCCGGAGTTTCGGTGCTTCCACATGTGAGGCCTCCTCCTCCGCCTCCGCCGGCTGTTGTCAGCGATAAATTGTCAACGGTCATATCTCCTCTGAATGAAGAGCCTGTTGTTCCTTTAAATCTTAGTTTAACTGATTCGCCTAAATAGGATGAAAGATCTACGCTGGCACTTGCCCAGCTGTTTCCTTGATTACCACTTAGCGACCAAACCTGATTCCAGGTGCCATCGGTGGAAGCTTCCAATGCCAATGTACCCATATTGGAGCCATACATGTGATAGTCAAAATCAAATGAAGCGCTGGTTTCACCCGACAAGTCGAAACAAGGGCTTTCAACTATAGCAACTTTGCTTGGGTAATTCGGACTGGAAGCTTCAACGTATAGATAGTACGAACCTTCACTTGCCGAACTCGGGCCGGTGCTACTGGATGGTGTGCCATTAGCATCTCTCGTCCAATTGATGTCATCAGAAGTTGACTGCAGCCATCCACCAAGACCTGACTCAAAACCTTCGCTATAAGGGAATGAAGAAACAGTACTTTCACATGTGAAAGAACCTCCCCCACCACCGGGGTTATAAACAGGATCTAATAAGAATCCTTCGCGGCCACCGCCTGAAGTAAAAGTTGCCTGCATTCTTGTATCCTGACCTGCAGAAAACATAAACATACATGCATCATCAACATAATCCATGTAGTTCATAAACATATCGCTTTGGCCACCGGAACAACTATTGGAACCGGGTGCGGGGCAACCATAATTGGGATTTCCGGCTACAGGTGTATCATTGACAAAGTCGTCAACTCCACAACCGCCATCACCCCAAATGTGTCTTAGGTTTAGCCAGTGTCCAACCTCATGAGTGGCTGTTCTACCACGATCGAATGGGGCTGAAAGATAAAAACTGCCCCCACCTGAAACCGAAGCATCACCAAAATATTGAGGAGACATCACAACGCCATCGGTTGAAGGATTACCGCCCGGGAATTGCGCATAACCAAGTATTCCACCTCCGATGTCGGCTACCCACATATTCAAAATCCTGTCAGGTTCAATTGGCGGATAAGTCTGCTTTACCAGATCATTGGTTCCCCATGTTGAGCGGCTGTTTGAGTGTCTTTGAATTTCTAAGATTTCAAATCTTATATCCGTATCTCCTGATCTTACACTCGTGAATATTGACGGCACGTTATTGTAATCACTATTCGTTGCGCCAAAATCCTCATTGAGTCTGTCAATTTGAGATTGAATCTGCGCGGTCGAGATGTTTTCCTGAGAGTTGGCATATACCACCTGAATAATACAAGGTATAATGATTTGCACACCGGACTGTCGTTGGACAGGGTTTTGAGCATAGTGTGCTGTCAGTGCATTAATTTCAGCCTGACGCTTAGCGTAATCCGGGTCTGTGGCTAAAAGCCGTTCATGCACTTCATCGGAAGCACAGTTTCTTTGCTGAGCGCCGGCAAACTGAAAACAGCCCACCACAGCGCCAATCAATAGTAATCGTTTGATCATAATTTTGTGTTAAGTTGAAAATAAAACTCATAAATAGTCAAGCATTATCCGGAGTTAATCAAGTAGTAATTACAAGAATTTCCCTGTGAGGGAATAATGGATAAGCTTAAAAATTTACCTTCACTATTTATTAATTTTTTAAGAGATATCATAATTATATTATTAAATATTTGTATTGAGATGACTATTATCCTTTTTAAAATTCATTAAACATGATATGTCCTATATATTGAGCCTTATATGTTTGGCTTGACTTGTGGGATTGATAATTGGGGCGGAAGGTAATGCCTGATTTTGCACGGCTTATAAATTACGAAACCAACAGGCCATGCCCTCCTGTTTTAAAATAGTATGATTGGTTCTTAAAATCTATTTTCTACCATTATATCAAATAATACCCGTATAAATTATATAATGTAAATGGTAAATACTCACATGCTAAAGTCTTAGTCTTTCGCTCGACAATTGAGCTGCTTCTGTTGAAATTTCTTTTTTATCATCAAAAGAATTGCATTTTTGTATAATTGAAGAAAATCCAATCCGATACTGCCATTTTAATATTTACCAGAAGTCTGGAAAGTGAATGCGAACACAAAAAGCTTTCTGAATTTCAAAATGGTAAAATCATTAAAAGTTTAATGGATCAGACAGAAAAGACTGCAAAAAAATCCTGTCTCCCCTATTTTATCAGTTCGGATGAATTTCAATACGGTGATTCTTTTGGCGAACGTCTTTACAACGAGATGCAGAGGGTTTATAACGCCGGTTATGAAAAAATAATTGTCATCGGCAATGACAGCCCGAGCCTGACATCAGAGGTATTAATTAATGCTGCGAAAGACATCGAAAATAACAGAATCGTTCTGGGCCCTTCGAGCGACGGCGGAGCATATCTTATTGGAATTCACAGGAAAAATTTAAACAGACATCAGTTTATCAATCTTCCATGGTTGAGCGATAGGGTTTATCATGCTTTAAATGAGTATTCCGATTCAAATTCACTGACTATTATAAACAGCGGACAACTGGATGATATTGACAATCAGGAAGATTTAATAAATCACATCACAAAGCATCCGCTGCATCGATTTTCGCTCTATATCAATTCTATTCTGGCTTCGGATTCAATCAGTTTAATCAGAAATTCCGAGTCCGCCCGATCATTTGAAATTTTAGGATTTAGACAATTGCGCGCGCCCCCTTCTTTGGCGAACTAATTGTCCTAATTATTTAATCCTAAAATTTATCAAAATGAAAGACACCTATTATAACCGTGAAGATCTCAGCAAATTTGGCAATATCACAGAATTTCAAAAAAAGCTAGGAGATCAGTTTTTTCAATATTACAATGAGGTTTTTAAAGAAGGCGCTTTAACTGCGCGTGAAAAATCTTTAATAGCACTTGCCGTAGCGCATGCCATTCAATGTCCTTATTGCATTGAAGCCTATACCGATGATACCATGAAAAAAGGAGTCGATGAGGAACAAATGATGGAGGCCGTACATGTAGCGGCTGCTATTCGCGGAGGTGCTTCCCTGGTACACAGCACTCAGATGATGAACATCGCCAAAGAAAAGATGATGTGATATGGAGAAAACACTTCTCAGAAGAAAACACGAGCTTTCCAAAAACGAACATCAGATTGCCATTCTTGACAATGCCGAGCACCTGAAAATTCCAACTTTCCGGGATAAAATTGAAGATTTGGGAATTTTCCCTCTCAAACCTACCGGCATAGAAATATTTCAGGTAAATGTGGGAAAAATGTGTAATCAGGTATGTAAACACTGTCATGTGGATGCCGGGCCTGATCGCAAGGAAATAATGACCAGGGAAACCATGCAGGCTTGTTTGGAAGCATTAAAAAATTCTGACATACAATCGGTTGATCTCACCGGTGGAGCTCCGGAAATGAATCCGGATTTTCGATGGTTTGTAGAAGAAATAAGAAAACTGGGTAAAAATGTTATCGTGAGATGCAACCTTACTATAATACTGGCGAATCCCAAATACAATGATTTGCCTGAATTTTTTAAAAAACACAAAGTCAATGTAGCTAGCTCATTGCCCTATTTCAATGCCAGAAGAACTGATGCACAAAGAGGCGAAGGTGTATTTGAAAAATCAATTCAAGCCCTGAAAATGCTCAACGATGTAGGTTATGGAATAGAACCTGATTTACAATTAGACCTTGTTTACAACCCAACCGGTGCCTATCTACCCGGCGATCAGCAAGGACTGGAAGCAGAATTTAAAAGAAAACTGAAAGATGGGTATGAGGTCCAATTCAATAGTCTTTTCGCCATCACCAATGTACCGGTGAGTCGCTTTTTGGACTATTTAATCGCCAGCGAAAATCTGGAGTCCTACATGAACGAGCTGGTCAATGCATTTAATCCCTCAGCTGCCATGGGTGTGATGTGTAGAAATACCATTAGCATTGGCTGGGATGGGTATGTTTATGATTGTGACTTTAATCAGATGCTTGGTATGAAAGTTGATGTGCCAAATGGAAAGCATATTAGTGAATGGGATCTGGACCAACAAAACAACAGGAATATCAAAATTAATCAACATTGCTTTGCTTGCACTGCAGGTGCAGGTTCTAGCTGTGCTGGTTCATTAACTTAATACATTTTCCCGATTGTACTTGTAATCAGGACGGTGATTGCGTCCTTCCCTTGATTCCTTTATTCATTAATAAAGATTCTTGTCAATTATATAACTTCGCACCTGAATGAAAATTTGGCTGACATTTGCTTTTGTGATATTCGCTCTAAGTCTTTCAGCTCAGGAAGTGGTACCGGCTGATACCAGCAAAAGCTATGTAACCTACGGTCCGGAACCAAGTTTTCCCGGTGGCCTTGAAGCCTTTTATAAGTTTGTGCAAAAAGAACTTGAAACACTCGATCTTGATGGCACAAGTTCCGATCCGGCCTGGGTTAAATTCCTGGTAGATAAAGATGGGACAATAATTAAAGTCGTTATTCTCGAATCTCCCGATAAAGGATATGAAAATGCAATTCGCGACATGTTTAAAAGAATGCCCAAATGGCAACCGGCAAGACGAGAGGGTGAATTTGTCATCTCGGAAATGACCCTTCCCATATTTTTCAATTGATAATGGAGGAGAGTCAAAATAAAATACCGAAAGTGTTTTATCATGTTGGCATGGGCAGAGCTGCCAGCACCTATTTGCAATACGATGTTTTTCCTTTTTTCAAAAATGTCACTTATATCCAACGCACTCGATTTAAGTATTTTAATAAAATCGTCAAGCGTGGAAAATCAGAAAAATACTTTGTCTCCAGGGAATACGATCAACAATTTGACGAAGAAGTAGAAAAATTTTCAAAACAATTCCCCGATGCCCATCCCATAGTGGTTTTTAGACGGCACGATGGCTGGATTGCTTCGCAGTACAGGAGATTTGTGAAAAACGGAAACCATTTGACCTTTAAGGAATTCATTGATCTCGAAAATGATAAAGGCTTATTCTCGATAGCAGACCTCTCCTATTATCCAAAAATCAATTATCTGGAAAAGCATTTTTCAAATAAGCCTTTGGTGGTTTTTTATGAAGAAATGATAAATGATCCATTCACTTTCATTGATAGGATCGCCAATTTTATGAATGCATCGTACAATAGAGATGACATCAATTTAGACAAAAGACATTCCTCCTATAATAAAAATCAGATAAGGGCAATTTACTGGGTTGGTAATTATTTTAATATCAGAAAGCGCCGAGTTTTTAACAATTCCTTATTGCATTTTCTTTGGCGTATTTACCTGGGAAGCATTCGCTATTCCATTTTATATATAGCCAAAATTTTGCCCGATTCCATGTTTAATCAAGGTCCGCTAATCGAACCTGAAGAATTACATGCAGTAAAGGAATATTTTAAGGAGGATTGGGGAAAGTGCATCACCTATGCGGAAAATCACTTTGGAAAAGTCAAATTCTAAGGATGCTCTAACCACATTGGCTTGAGTTTTTCTATTTCTTTATATACCGGGCAATTCATATCATGCGCTCCCGGCAAATAACCGGAACTCATTAGAAATTCATTAATAATTTCACCCCCTACAAATTTAAAGCCTGATTTTTTAAATAGTTTTACCCATTCTTCTTTTGTAAGTGGATGTTTTTCATCCAACCATTTTTTGAAACTTCCATGGCTTTTCTGCATTTCCATAATTATTCGGGCATTGTGAATGGCCGCATTAACTTTCAATTTATTTCTGATTATACCGGCATTTTGAAGTAATCTTTTACGGTCCTTTTCACTATAAGCAGCAATTTTTTCAACACTGAAGTCTGAATATGCCTCTCTGAAATTATCTGCCTTATTCAAAATTGTTGTCCAACTAAGTCCTGCCTGATTGATTTCAAGAATCAATCTTCCAAATAGTTCATTGTCGGATTTTAGTGGAAAACCATACTCTTCATTGTGATAGCGAATATGTGGGCTATCATCAGGCATCGACTCAACTGCTTTGCAATAAGACATGAATAATATTTTAAAATGATGGAAAAACTTACGTCAAACAAAAAGTGCAATTAGATTCCTCTTTTCGCAATTAATTCAATTCTAAATTTAAAATGTTTTTAAACCTTAATATCATGAATCAAACTATCGTTGAAAAAATTGAAAGCATTTGCATCTCCAAAGAAGACTCGATGAATAATCTTTCATTGGCCTGGGACAATATTAAAGAATTGCACATTCAATTTGAATTAAACCCAAAATCATTAAATACTGAAATCATTTCGCCATTGGACAAGTTGGCAAACTATTTTGCCGATTTGCTTAAAGAAGTTATTCATCAATACGATGAGACTTCGGTGAAAATTGGGGAAATGAGTTTTAAGGTGTTAAAGCTTTGTATAAGACTGATTGATAAAATATACTATTTCAACAGAGGTGGTGAATCAGCCTATTCATTCAATTAATTTCAGTCCAAATATTTTCTGTTATTTCTTCAGAAAATGGAATTTCTGGATTTAAAATCTCATGGATAATATCAATGAGTACAGCTTCAACGCTTTGACAGAAATTAATTTCTTCGTTCAGATGTTCGGCTGTTTCTAATTTTATAAAAGGATCATTGCCTTTTCGAAAAAAGTAAAATCCCGATTCAATTCTGTGATTTTGATAAGGGCGCATAAAGTCCAGGTTTGCTTTATTTTTTATTAGCAAATATTTATAAATGAGAAGCTGAAGAATTTTGTCTTTGTTTTTGTAATTCCATAGGGCCTCACTTGAATCAAATTTAAATTTTTCAGAATTTTCAATTCGACCGGTTTTATAATCAACAATACGAATCATATCTCCCTGTAAATCAATTCGGTCTGCTTTACCATGCAGTGTTACCTTAATTTCTATATTGAGAACCTTATGCCGAAATGAAAAAATATGAGTGAGGTCCCTTTCTGTCTCAAGAAGTAAAAACTTATCGCTTCTTATTAGATTTAAATACTTTTCGATCAGCGTTTCTGCTGTAAATAAGTAGAGCTTATTTATACCTTTTTCAGTCTCAATGTCCTTTGCTAATTTTTTTGTTTCTTCTTCCAATAATTGACTTAAATCGGTTTTTGCCAATATAAGATCCACTAATTTCTCATCCACTATTTCATTTTTATAAGGACTTAATATCCTGTCTAATGCCTCGTGAATAATTGAACCAAATGTATTGGCCTCGAATCCCTCTTCAAGTACATCAGGCTCACGAACTTCCAGAATTACCCTTTTGAAAAACGTAATCGGATCCCTTAAATATGTATTGATTAATGAAGGTGAAATACCGCGATCCTCCCCTTTGTAGTTTTTTCTCGAAATGTAAGCTTCGATTTTTCGAATCATATCCTCATTTTTTGGAATGCTGACTGATTTATTTGGGTTTTCAGGGAAATAATGTAATACAGTTTCCTGTTCTGTTTCCTTGTTAAAAAAAGGGAACATCTCAAATTCCAATTGCTTTATAAACCTACTCGGACTTGCCTTTCCATTCATTTGGTCATTTGAATTGTGATAATACAAGCCTAAACTTTTAGTTCTGTGAAACAAACGATAAAAGGTGTAAGACAAAGATGCGTCCTTATCAATAAATGTGGGGATCTTAAATTGACTCCTAATATCAAATGGGAAGAGACTATCCTGAATCCGTTTTTTTGGAAGGTCGCCTTCATTGCAGGAAATGATAAAGGTATGGTCGAAATCAAGAGCTCGCGTTTCCAGTAATCCAATTATCTGAATTGGACTTATCGGTTCTCCCGCAAAAGGGATACTGTACTGATTAAGTAATTGAAAAAGCAGTTTCCTAAATGTTTTTGAATCCAGGTCCTTTTGGAATTGATCTAAAAGATCCTCCATATTCTCAAATACCCGTTGAAATGCATTTAGAAATATTTTTTCATCCTCAGGAATATTTTTAAAATTTTCTAGAATTATTTGTGTCAGCCTCAATCCAAAATCACAAAATCCTGCTCCGTTTTCATTCCAGGTATCCATCAAAAGTGGAATGATTTTATTTTTCTCAATTTCCAAAAGCTCTTCTTTTCTTAAAAAGGCTTTGTTGTGTTTACGAACCCTGGCATCGAGTTTTTCAATCTTCAGACTGTTTTTAAAACAAGCCTTAATTAATGGTTGAGTTAAAACAGTTTTAAGGATTTTGTAGTGAATACCCCGATTATCGTTTTGAATTAGAGATTCATGCAGTTCAAATATCAATCGAAGAAGTTGATAGAAATGACTTTCTTTAAGAGACCTCCCCATACTGATATTTAACAAATCAGCAATTTCTATTTCCCTTCCCTTTTTATCTTTTGTTGTTAAGGGAAAACTTTCTAGTAGAATTTTTAGCAAGGTCTCGTCGGCCAGTACTATTGCCATCAAATTTTTACTCGGTTTAATCTCTTTTTCATAATCCAGTTCATTCAGTAGGTCTATGACATCGTCAACCACTTTTTTAACCTGTGCATTTTTATTTGGACAGGATTTTATCTGAACTGCGGGAAAATTATCATTGCTTAGTAATTCACCAACATCTTTATTGACATCAAATGAATTATAAGTTCTGAAGTATTTTCCGGCTTCGTGATATTTAAAGGAATAATAGTAATTATCGATATCCCAGCTGAAATGAACCTCATAGTTGGATTTAAGAATATTTAAAATTTTCTTTTGCGATTCAGTCAGGTAATTGAATCCTCCAATAAAAATTCGATTAAAATTGATGTCCTTTTTTAGTGACTCAAAATTTTCAAAGAAAAAACGATAGGCCAAACCTTTGTAGCATATATTTTTAGAAAGAAGATAGGTTTTGTTTTTTTTATACAATTCGGCTGCAATGTCCCAAAAGGTAAAATAATCACTCACTATCCCATTTTCATTAAAGGAAAGTCCATCAACGCCAAGATCTTTTGACCAGCGTTCGAGGCTTGCGCTTTGGCTCATCAATTTGAAAATAGCATCATCATCAACTAGATTTTGATCTATGCTATCAAAGTCTTTGAGCAGTAAAATCGAATAATTGAGAAAATCCTCAAATGGAAAATCGTATTTTGAATGGATGTCTTTATATACCTTGTGCAAATTCATTAAGGCGAGTTCCTGAGAAATTATGTCCAATGGAATACACTGATATACAAATTCTTCAAAACTTTGAATTTCAGGTAAAATCAAGCTGCCTTCGGCGTGTTTGATAAAATATTCTTTGGCATAGAGCACAGCCCTTTTAGTGGGAAAAATCAAACAGGTATCCGAATAATCCGACTTCTTTTCAGCAACTATTTTAAGAATCATGTTCTCAATAAATGCATTCTGATTATTCCTCATGCTTTGTCCGGAATTTAGATTTGAAGCTCAAAATAATCATACTTTTGCAGAAAGCTAATAATTACAATGAAAGAGAATCCCTGGAAAACACTAAGCGAAGAAAATGTTTACGATAACCCCTGGATTAATGTAAGTCATAACCGGGTGATCAACCCAAATGGAGGTCAAGGAATTTATGGCAAAGTAAGTTTTAAAAATCTGGCCATAGGTATAATTCCCATCGATAATGAATTAAATACTTGGCTCGTAGGACAATACAGATATACCATTGACGAATACTCATGGGAAATTCCAATGGGGGGCGGAAAAATTGGTGTTCCGGCAATTGAATCGGCAAAACGCGAACTGAAAGAAGAAACAGGAATTCTTGCTAAAAACTGGGATTTAATTTCAAAAATCCACACTTCCAATTCGGTGACAGATGAGGTCGGTTTTACATACCTGGCTCAAAATTTAAGCTTTGAGGACACAGAATTTGAAGAAACAGAACGATTGGAAATTAAAAAATTACCCTTGTTGGAAGCTTTTGAACTTGTAATGAAAAATGAAATTACTGATTCATTAAGTCAGGCCGGAATAATAAAAGCGCACATTTTCGCAGACTATGACAATAATCAAATTCGCATTCCGGAATCATATACATTAAAGATTTGAACAAAAAGGAATTACCCAAATCATTTCAAAATTCGCTAAAAGAAAATCTGCCTTCGCATGCCGAGGATTTACTGAAGGCTTTAGAAAAAGACTCTCCTATTAGTATTCGTTTAAATCCCTTTAAAAATAATCCCGATACAAAATCTCTTGAAAAAGTCCCATGGACAGATAAGGCCTACTATTTATCAAAAAGGCCTGCTTTTTACGCTGATCCTTTTTTTCATTCCGGAGGGTATTATGTTCAGGAAGCATCTTCAATGATAGTGGAGTATATTCTGAAAAAGCTTCAACTAAATAATGAAGAATTGCTCGCATTGGATTTGTGCGCCGCTCCAGGCGGTAAAAGCACTATTTTATCTACTTTTCTCAAGGATAAGGGCCTTTTGGTTTCGAATGAGATCGTTTGGAAACGGAACCTTATTCTTCAGGAGAATCTGGAAAGATGGGGCCAAAGCAACACGATTATTACGCATAATAATTCGGGTGATTTTAAAAGCCTCAATCAGGTTTTTGATTTGATTCTTGTTGATGCGCCTTGTTCGGGCGAAGGGATGTTTCGCAAGGATCCGAGAGTCATACAGGAATGGTCACCTTCCAATGTGGAGTCTTGTGCTCTAAGGCAGTCAGATATACTTGAAGATATAGCGTCGAGTCTCAAAAATGAGGGCTATCTGATCTATTCAACTTGTACTTACAACTTCTTGGAAAATGAATCCCTAATCGATGAATTTTTAAGTCAATATGACTTCGAATGTATCGAAATTGATGGATTGGAAGATTTTGGTATTGTTAAAAATAGGCATGGAAATTCCATATTTTATCGCTTATTCCCGCATAAAATAAAAGGTGAAGGTTTGAGTATTTGCGTTCTCAGGAAAAAATCTACTGCAGGAATATTTCCAAAACCCAAATCAAAAAAAGGACAAAATAAATTCAGCAAAACTGATCTAAGTCCCTCTATCTATGTCTTAAAGGAAAATTCGGAAATTTCCTATGTCAAAAGAGAGAATGAAGTTTTTGCAATTAAATCATTAATTCCGGAGATAATTCTTTCACAATTAAATCCATTGAGGATCATAAAATTTGGTACGCACATAGGTGATTTCAACAGGGATAAATTTGTTCCTTCTCATGGCTTGGCATTATCACTATTATTGTCAAAAGATGTCTCCGGTATTGAGCTCGATGAATCGGGGGCCTTAAGAGTATTGCAAAGAGATGCCTCACAGTTAGAAAGTGATAATGACAATACTGAGTGGATTGCGTTAAAATTTAAAGGCAATACTCTGGCATTGGCAAAAAACCTTAAAAACAGAATTAATATTCACATTCCTAAAACATTTAGAATTCGCAAGAATATAGATGAATTTCTGTAACTCTTAAAAATATAAGACGTAATAGATTAAAAGCTTTTTGAATAAATGATTTTCTGGTCTGTGTTAGACTAAAATGGTTCTTACAATGGAACCATTTTTTTTGCTTGAGGTTATTTTAGAATAATTTTGCAATATGAAAAGAGTTGTGGTGGGTCTTTCCGGGGGAGTGGATTCCAGTGTTGCTGCCTATTTACTAAAAGAACAGGGTTATGAAGTAATAGCCATGTTTATGAAAAACTGGCATGACGAATCAGTTATTCTAGATGATGACTGCCCTTGGGTTGAAGATAGCGCTGACGCACTCATTGTTGCAGAAAAACTAGGCATCCCTTTTCAAACCATTGATCTAAGCAAGGAATACAAAAAACGCATAGTTGACTATATGTTTAATGAATATGCAGCAGGCCGGACCCCCAATCCTGATGTGCTCTGCAACAGGGAAATTAAGTTCGATATATTCCTAAAAGCTGCCTTGAAATTAAAAGCTGATTTTGTAGCCACGGGGCATTATTGTAGAAAATCAGAGAAAGAAATTAAGGGAGAAAAAGTCTACTCATTGTTATCCGGTCTAGACAAAGGCAAAGATCAGAGTTATTTTTTATGTCAAATAAATCAATACCAATTGAGCAAGGCGCTCTTTCCAATAGGCAATTTGCAAAAAGCGGAAGTAAGAAAAATTGCTAAGGATCTTGATCTTGTAACAGCGGAAAAAAAAGATTCTCAGGGATTGTGCTTTGTAGGCAAAATCTCACTCCCGGATTTTTTACAACAGCAGTTAAAACCGAAAAAGGGAAAAATCATAGAAATTCCGGCCAATTCCGAAATATATTCTTCCCTTCCAAAAAATGATTCGAACACGGATCTAAATCAGCTTTCGAAAACCTTTGAGTACGCACCTGAAAATGGTGAAATTGTGGGAGAGCACAATGGCGCTCATTATTTTACAATTGGGCAAAGAAAAGGATTGAACGTAGGAGGAAAAGAAAAACCCCTATTTGTAATTGATACCGATGTGAAAAACAACATAACCTATACAGGACAGGGTGATGATCATCCGGGTTTATATCGTTATGGATTGTTTATACCAAATTCAGATATCCACTGGCTGCGTGAGGATCTTGAAATGAAAAAGGGAGAGGCCAGAAACTATCTTTGTAGAATAAGGTATCGACAACCTTTACAAAAGGCAAAATTACATAAAGAGGAAACCGGGCTTTATATCATCTTTGAAAATAAACAAAGAGGGATAACATCCGGTCAATTTGCCGCATGGTACGATCAGGATGAATTATTAGGTTCAGGTGTAATCGGGTAAAATAATTTCAATTCACTAGCTTTGCTGCTTAAATAATCAATTATGAATAAATTATATACAATTGTATTGAGTTTTGTGCTCTTAATTTTTATTAATGCTTGTACCGACGACGAAGGTAATCCAATAACGAATCCTACGGATTTGGTTCCTTCAATGAGTGCTACTGTAAATGGTGAGGCATGGACTGCAACCGGTGCTCCGGCAGCTGTAGACAGTGCAGGATTTCTCTATGTAACAGGTTATAACAATGATGATTCATCATCCATTTTAATCCAGATTGCTAACCCTGAAGAAAAAACCTATAGTTTTGGTGATAGTACTTCTGATGCCAGTGCCTATTATGGTGGTTTTAGCTCGGGATTTAATTTTGCAAGTTCTGGAAGTCTTGAAATAACAAAGTACAACGCTGGTCAATTGATAAGTGGAAATTTTAGTTTTTCTACTGATTCTACCTTTGTTGGCTCTGCAAAGACAGTGACTGATGGTAGAATGAATAATGTCGTTGTTGTTGTAAAATAGATTTAAGCAAAAAAAAGCAGCGACAATGTCGCTGCATTATTTAGAAAACTACTACTAGCTTATTAACCTATTTTTATAGTTCTTATTGGTTTTTGTTTTGCTTCCTCTTTTTTAGGAATACTGATATTCAATACACCATCTTTATATGAAGCTGCGATTTTATCAGCATTTGCACTATCTGGCAGTGTAAATGATCTCCTGAATGACTGATAATTAAACTCCCTCATGGTGTATTTTCCATTCTCGTCTTTTTCTTCATTGTTTGATTCTTTTTCTGAAGAAATGGTTAACTGATTATTATCAGCCTCAACTTTAAAATCGTTTTTTGACATTCCCGGAGCTGCGAGCTCAACAAAAAATGTATCTTCTGTTTCTCTTACATTTACAGATGGCATTGTACCCACCATTCTATTGCTGTACAATTCATCATTAAAGAAGTCATCAAACAGACTTGTGAAACCTGGGAAATAACTTCTTTTGCTCGGATTATATTTTACAAGTGTCATAGCTTTTATTTTTTTGTTTAACATTTAATTTGAATCCATTTTGTTTTTATCAATTGCCATACCAATGTAATTATCAATATTTTTTATGCCATTTTGTCTTCTTTTGATTATATATGGTAAATAATAGTGTCATGTTGTCTCCTTTTGGAGAAGTTTTGTCAAAGAATGAAATTTGCGAACGAATAAAAATTCCGATTTTATGTTTAAAACAACGCTTATTTCTCTTTTCGTTTTCGCTTCGATGAGTACTTCACTATTAGCTCAGACTACTGAAAAAGAAATGCTTCAAATTTTATCGCATGCTTCTGATGGGCAGTCAATTGAGATAAATCAAAAAATAGCTTTAACAGAAGGAATTACATTGAATGGCCTTAAAAATCTAGAAATAAATGGAAAAGAAAATGCGGAGCTATTTACATTCAATAATATACCTCACATTATAAAACTTAAAGATTGTCACGAGATTACAATTAGTAATATTCGAATGAGAGTCGGTGTTAAAAATGTTGGAGGCCCAATAATAGTAATTGAAAATTGCACGAATATCTTATTAGATAATCTCGATTTGGGTGAATTTGGAATCAATGCCTTAGAAATTGATGAATTAAGCAAAGGAATTAAACTGTATAATTCCAGAATTAAATCATGTCATGATAGCGGGATTAAAACTTCCACAGCATCAGTGGACATAAGAAATAATAGCTTTTCCTCAAATTCTCAAATTGGAAGAAGTAAACCCGATTTAGATGTTTCAGAAATGGAAGGTTATCCACTCGTTCGATATAATTCATATAGGGTTTCGGATTATGTAAAACACAAAAGAACAGTCGATGAGTTTGTACAATCCAGAAATACCATCAGTTATAATTTTGACTGTTTTAAAATTGTGAAAAAGTTTGAAATGGCCGATGGTTCGTCGGGTAAATTAAGTGCATTTTACGAAGGAGAAAACAATAAAATACTTGATAAAATGGAACTCGATTATAAAGGGCCAAAAGGACAAATCACTGCGAGTACCTATTTTCTCCATGAAAATTTAGTTTATACTACATATGAAATTAAAAAAGGAAAAGTTGAAATCAATTATTTTGTATATGGTGATTTTCTTGAACATCTGGAGAAAGCTGATTCAAAAGCCTCTGCACATGTAAGTGGCTCACCTGATTTAAATAAAAAACAATTTAACCTATGGCTCGACGCAATAGAAAGTTGGCTAAAATTTACCAATGATGAGGCCGAAGAATTGGCTCTTTACAAAGACAAAGCTACATTTATTGCTCTGCCTTATTAGAAAAATTGTGGAATTGCCATTGTAAAAGCTCTATCTGAAATCAGGATAGCTTAATTGAATTCTTTCCAATATACTTTCAATTCTTTTCCAATCAATTTGGAAAGGCTTTCTACATCTTCTTTGAATAGAGGTGCAAGATTAATTCGGTCTTCCATACTTAATTTCTGATTTTCCGTTTCGACCTTATTTAAGTTTTCCACTTTTGATTTTAATTTAACCAAAAAATCATGTGGTAATATCTTCTTCAATATCTCTTTAATTGAAAGTTGGTAGGTCAATGCCTTTTGAATAAATGGAAATCTGGGTTTATATGCTGTATTTTTCGATTCAAGTTCTACCGAGACTTTCGGATTGATACCAAGAAATTCGCAAACCTCTTTAAATTGAATATCATTTTTTTTGATATAGTCTTCAAATATCAAAACTTTAACATGCTTGAATTTCTCCATATAGCGTTTAACCTGCTTGTAATATTTGGCCCGGTTAAGATAATCCCAGTCATATTCTATTGATTTTACCGAAATGGCATTCGGGTTTTTTGTGTCTCTTAATTTCAAGGCCTCAAAAAAATCAAGCTCCTCTTTTAAGTCTCTTTTTCTATGCTGCCAGAGAGAATAGGACATGTCTATGGGGTTTCTTAAAATAATTAGTATCCTGACTTCTTCACCCAGCTTTTCTTTGATTAATTCCGGGCTTTTTTCATCAAATAAATAGGT
This sequence comes from Cytophagales bacterium, assembly GCA_040218795.1. Taxonomy (GTDB): domain Bacteria; phylum Bacteroidota; class Bacteroidia; order Cytophagales; family CCMP332; genus CCMP332. The sequence goes on from JAVJQT010000005.1 coordinate 417,799, forward strand.
CACGGAAGCCTCACCTCTGGCTTTAAATTTATCGGCGCCCTTAAAAATATTCTTGTATTCTTCCCAGGTATTGATGCTGGAATATTGATTTTGAGGAATAAAATAACCGGGTTCTTTAATATAAGGTTTGAAAACCTCCGGATGACGACATAGCTGATCAAACAAACTGGTTGTTCCGCTTTTGGCAGCCCCTACTATTAAGAAATTAGGTAAAAAATCATTCATCATTTGAAGAATGGTAAATAGAAAAAAGACTTGCCAAAAAGTTGTTTAATCCTTATTGTACACCAAACATTCCATAAAATCAAACTGAAGCTATTTGCTATAGCAGCTCCCACCAAACCATAAAATGGAATTAATAAATAGTTGAGTGCAATAGTTATAATTGAAGAAATTAAGACTATATTTTTAAATACCTTTTGATGACCGGTCAACTGCAATACAATACCGGTTGGCCCATTCAAAGTATTAAATATCTGACCTATCATTAGAATAATTAAGGGAATGGCGGCTGTTTGAAATTCTTCTCCAAACACTCCCAAAATTTGTTCGGGAATTAATAAAGTAATTATTAACACAGGCGCTGTTGCCCAAAATCCCATCCGGGTTGTCTTTCTAAGTTCTTTAAATAATAAATCTTCTTTTTTCAAAGAGGAAAGTTCTGTAATTCTTGGTCCAAGCGCTGAATTAATAGAAATAAGAATAAAACTACCAAGCAGCGCTATTTTAAATGCAATTGCATAAGCACCTACATCCGTTTCGCTATAAAATTGACCGATCACAATTCCATCAAAATAGCTCATTAGAAAAAAACAAAGTGAAGAAACACCAATTGGAATAGATTCTGATAGTAATCCTCCAAAATTTCTATTTTCTTTTTTAAACTCTCTTTCTGAATGATTAAAGGTTCCCCAAAAACTTAATAGTGCAAGAACTGAAAGTGAAATAATAAAGTATACTACGAAATTGTCAAAAGTCCCCAATCCCCTAAACTTATGAATCAACATGTAAATACTTAAAAGCAAATACATTCCAAAATTTTGAAAAATTGCAAAAAGACTATAACGTTTTTTTGCTCTGTGAATTTCCCCATTAAAAAACATGAGAGTGTAAAATGGTAAAGACAATAAAAAAGTCATCACATATGCTGCCATGGTTTCAGAAGAAAAAGCATATTGAAACATCAAAGGTTTGATGATAAAAACCAAAACTAGAATTAGGGCAGAAGCTATACTGACAAAAAAGGTAGATCGTATCTGAAGATGCCTAATTCCTTTTTTAGTATTTCTAGAATAACTAATCTCCTTAAACATCCCAATATCCAAACCACTTCTAGCAATAATTGAAAATAACTGAATTGCCGTAAATGAAAGTGCGAAATACCCAACTTCGGAAGCACCATAAGTATTAGACAGCAAAAGAAAAAACATATAATTAAAGCCAACCGTCCCAATTTTAAAGAATAATATTATTCCACTGGACTTCGCTATTTGATTGGATCTGATATGTTTTAACTTTTTTAGAATTAGTATAGCATTTAAAACGCGAATATAGCTAAATGTAAAATCTGTTAAATTCTAAAAATCATTAATTCAAGAATTAAGCCTTGTTCAATATGATTTTCTTATTTTGACAGCCGCTTAATTAAATTCATCAATAATTCTCATGGGTATACTTCAGATTATAACGATTTTAATTATTCTGGCCGCCCTGTTTACTTTTATCAATATATCCATTCTTAAGCTTCCATCTACAATTGGCCTGATGCTTTTAGCACTAGGGCTTTCCTTTACGGTGGTAATATTTGGGTATTTCTTTCCCGGAATTACAGAAATAGCTGTAAATATTATGGAATTCGACTTTTCCTATGTTTTGCTCAATGTAATGCTGAGTTTTTTACTTTTTGCAGGGGCATTGCATATCGATTTGAGCAAACTTGCAGAAGAAAAATGGTCTATCCTGACCCTGGCAACTCTCGGAGTTTTGATATCTACCTTTATAACCGGAAGCATTGTTTATATGGTTTTACCTTATCTCGGCTTGCATATTTCCTATATCCATTGTTTGCTTTTTGGAGCCTTAATTTCTCCAACCGATCCGATTGCAGTATTGGCCATGGTTAAGAAAAACCCTATCGCTAAAAATCTTGAAATTAAAATTGCCGGTGAATCGCTTTTTAATGATGGTATTGGTGTGGTCGTATTTTTAACTATTCTGCATATTGCCAGAAGTGGCTCTGATGTATTTGACCCTTTTTCTGCCTTGGCTCTTTTTGGGCAAGAGGTAATTGGAGGTATTGCCCTTGGCATGGCCTTGGGTTTATTGGGATTTTGGTTATTAAAAATTGTGGACAATGACCATGTTGAACTGGAAGTTTTAATCACACTTTCTATGGTCATGGGTGGAGCTCAACTGGCTGAAATATTTCATGTAAGTGGCCCTTTAGGAATGGTGGTAATGGGGATCATCGTTGGCAATGAAGGAAGAAGTGAGGCCCTTTCAAATGTAACCGGTGAATACGTTTACAAATTCTGGCATTTGATCGATGAAGCCCTGAATGCTATTCTTTTTATTTTGATAGGTCTGGAGATGATTATAATTACTTTTCGTTTTGATTTTTTTGTCGCCGGGCTTTTTGCAATTCAAATTGTATTGTTATCGAGATGGGTTGGTGTAGGTTTACCTATTGCTTTCATGAGTTTAAGTCGAAAGTTTGAAAAAAACACAATAACCATATTAACCTGGGGCGGACTTAGGGGAGGTATTTCCGTTGCTCTTGCACTTTCACTACCTAAATCGCTGGAAAGTAAAGACATGATCGTTGCCATAACCTATAGTGTTGTTTTATTTTCAATTCTTGTTCAGGGCTTGACAATCCGAAACTTTTTTAGCCCTGTAAGTTCTGCAGAAAACAGTGAAATTGAAGAAGTATAATACAAGTCTTAAAAACGACGGTTTCAGTAATTCAAAATTTCTAAACTCAAATAATGAATTCAGAAAATGTTCAATTCACCAATAAAGAAGGCATTGAGCTTTCTGCCAAATTAGACCTTCCAATAAGCGGCAAAGTTCAACATTATGCAATTTTTGCCCATTGCTTTACCTGCAATAAAAACCTAAACGCAGTTAGAAGTATCAGTAGTGCAATGACAAAAAATCAGATTGCGGTATTGCGTTTTGATTTCACAGGTCTTGGTGATAGTGAGGGGGATTTTTCTGAGACAAATTTTAGCTCTAATGTCAATGATATCATTGCCGCCTCGGAATTTTTAAAAGAGAATTATGAAAAACCGGAACTACTTGTTGGTCATTCTCTGGGAGGTGCAGGTGTATTGTTCTCAGCAAATGCCATAGCCTCAATCAAGGCAATTGCCACCATTGGCTCACCTTCGAATCCGGAACATATTAAGAAATTGTTTACGGAAAAAATTGAAGTTATTAATGAAGAAGGGGAAGCAGAGGTAAATATTGGAGGTCGTTCATTCAAAATTAAAAAGCAATTCCTTGAAGATGTAAATAACACCGATTACAATTTCAAAAAACATAAAGATCAACCTGCAATTTTAATTATGCATTCGCCACAGGATAAAATTGTGGGAATCAATAATGCCCGAGAAATCTACGAAAGGCTAATGCATCCAAAAAGTTTTATCACCCTTGATGGCTCAGACCATTTACTATCACTAAAGGAAGATGCGAGCTATGCCGGTGAATTAATTGCAAAATGGGCAATGCGCTATTTGAGTAAAAAAGAAGAGGAAGTCTTTAAAACACATCAGTCAGTAGCGGTAAGAACACATTCCGATAGTTTTACAACGGAGATAGTAAGCGCAAAACATACGATGATTGCCGATGAACCTAAAGATGTGGGTGGCGATGATCTCGGTCCCTCTCCTTATGAATTGCTTTTATCAGCACTAGGCACATGTACATCGATGACTTTAAAATTGTACCTTGATAAAAAAGGATGGAATTACAGGAATATTGAAGTACACCTCAGCCACCAGCATAATCATTCCGAGGACGCTAAAAATCCTGAAAACCCGAGCGGAAAAATTGATGAAATCCAAAGAGATATAAAAGTTGAAGGTGATTTTACAGAGGAACAAAAAAACAAGATCATTGAAATTGCCGACAAATGTCCGGTACATCGAACTTTGCATTCACCAACCGTAGTAAATAGTCGTTGGTGGGATTAATCGACTAAACCTGAATCTTTCAGTATTTGATCGGCCACTTCTCTTCCCGATTGCATGGCTGCATTGAGAGAGCCATACAAAGCAAAATCCCCAGCGATATAAATACCTTCCCTTGGGTTTAATTCCTTTAATGGTATTGAAGATTTCACATTTTTCTGATTGGGGAGTGCATAATTTATACGATAGCTGTCGATGAATTGCCAATTATATTCATTCTCCGGCATAATTGAATACAGCTCTGAAAGGACATCGTCTACTTTTGTTTCTAGTTTATTTAGTACTGTAACTGAAAGTAATTTTTTGTTTTCCGGTGCGTATTTTCCTGAAATATTCGATATAAAACAAATATTATTGATCAATGCACTTTCATCTGAATTAAGAATTAGCAATGGTTCATCAATCAAGGCTTTATCTGATGAAAAGTAAAAATTACTTACACTAACATATGTCGAATTTCTATTTGGCAAAAATGGATTCAATAAATGGCTATTTCCTTCGACAGCAATGACAATATTTCTTGAGGAAAAGCTTTTGCCATTTTCGAGTGTAACTTTATTTTTTTCAATTTCCTTAACGCTACTGGAACATTCAATCATCCCCGGTGATAAATTGTGCGCCAGTTGTTTTGGAATTTCTGCTATTCCTTTTGCCGGAACTGCTGCTCCGTACTCATTAAACATCTTTATTACAAATTCAAACATTGCAGAATTTGTCTCTAAATCTTTCTCCAAAAATATCCCGGATAAGAAGGGTTGAAAAAAATCCCTTATCGTTTTTAAATCGAATTTTCTATTGGCCAATTCCTGTCTGGTATTTTTATTGTTCCCTTTTAAAACAGAATCGAGACTTTTATTTTTTAATGATTGTTTTAACTGGAATAATTTGATTTTATCTTTTAAACTGATACCGGATTCAAATAAGGTGTTGAATAAAAAAGAAGGTCTCTGGACAGGGTCTATTAGATAATATGATTTTCTCTTATTCAGAATATAGGCTCCATTTAAAAAATATTTTAAATCCAGTTCATCATAATTTAATAAGCGGGAAGCCTCCGGGTAAGCCGGTAAAAAAACCTGAAACCCGCGATCCAGAGTAAAACCATCCTTTACAAAGGATCGTACTCTGCCCCCTACTTCAGGTTCCGCTTCAAAAATTTTTATTTTCAAATCGTGGCCGTGCAAATAGTTTGCCGCTGTTAGCCCCGACATTCCTGCCCCAATGATTATGACATCAAAATCCATTCTAAAAAATCATTTTGACAAAGATATAGGATAGCCCTTAAAAATTAATTATTTGAAAATCCTGAATAAATTGTAATTCGACTTTTTCAATATTGGCTAAAAGTTCCGCACCGGGATGATTAAGAAAAATGTTTTTACATTTCAACAAATGATACTTTTCCATCAATTTAATGTAATTTAAATGACCCGGTGTAGTTTTTTGATAATTATAACATTCGCAGATAAAGAGATTGGCAGAATCGGATAATTTCAATAGATTATTGCTCCATTCCCCATCACCTGAAAAAGCAAATATTTTACCCTTTTGACTAATTCTCAATCCTTTTGGAAAGGATAATTCCGAGTGTTGAACATCATAGGTCTCAATTGAAAAATCATGCCATGAATCTGCTCCACTGTATTCTTTAAACTCTGCAACCGCGTCGGTATATCGCAATGAATCAGGATAAAGTAAATTTTGCAAGGCCTGAATTCGTTCTTTAGTCCCTCTAGGGCCAAAAATCTCAATCCTGTGATTTTTATCTTTTGAAACATATGCCAATTCCATAAGTATAAAAGGTATTCCAGCAATATGGTCACCGTGCAAATGGCTTATAAAAATGACATCGATATCCTCAATTTTTTTACCAACAGACTTAATAGCCACAGAGCTTGTTGCACCACAGTCTACCAATAGATTTTTTTTGTTCCAATTAATCCAAAAACAAGTCTGCATTTTTCCACCGCTACCAAAAGCATCACCAGATCCCATTACTTGCAATTCAGCCATATTGCAATTTATAATTAATCAAACAATCCGGGATTCGGATTTCTCCTAAATTTGCTTAAATCCGGTTCAAAACTTTTTATGACGGGCAGATATTTATTAAGGGAAATTTTATAAAGCTTTTTAATGGTCTCGGCCCATTCGCCCTCCCCTCTCATCCGTCTACCGAATTTGGAATCGTTTAAATTCCCTTGATGGACTGTTCTTATTTGGGATAAAATCTTATCGCTGCGCTCCGGAAAATTCCGAAGCAACCAGGACTCAAAAAGTGTATTTAGTTGACCGTTCAGGCGAATCATGGTATATGAAACGCTTCCAACACCTCTATTGCCTGCTTCCCTGATTATATCGGGCAATTCATGATCATTGAGCCCCGGAATAATCGGCCCAATCAATATTCCAACAGGTATTTTTTTGGCTATTAACTGGTCAATTGCCTCCCACTTTTTCTTTATCGTGGATGTTCTGGGTTCAAGTTTTTTCCTTAGACTCTCTTCGAGTGATGTAATTGAAAAAATCACTTTACACAGATTCATGGATGCCAGCTCTTCAAGAATATCTGAATCTCTTGATACCAAGGCATTTTTTGTAATAATTCCAACGGGGTTGCGATATTGAAGAAATACCCTTAACAATGTTCTGGTAATTTTTAATTTCCTTTCCACAGGCTGATAGCAATCCGTATTGCCTGAAAGCATTACGATGGCCGGCTTCCATTTTAGCGATTCAAATTCACTTTTTAGTAAAGCAGGCGCTTCTTCTTTTATCAAAATCTTCGACTCAAAATCAAGACCGGCATTAAAACCCCAGTAGTTATGAGAATTCCTTGCATAACAATAAACACAACCATGCTCACAACCCTGATAGGGATTAATTGACCATTCAAAGGGAATATCCGGACTATTGTTTTTTGATAAAATTCTTTTTGGAGCTTCCTTAAAAAAAGACGTTTTTTCATTCAGGTCTTCCCAATCGTCAATACCCTCAACATGATCTCTGGTGTAGGTCAACGAAGAAAATGGATTGTCTAATTGAATGTCTGAACCTCTGCCTTTAATATTTTTTCTAATCATTTTAGCAATTTACTAATATTATTAGTATTTGCTAATTCTTTTACATTTTTGATAGAAAAATCACTGCTTGCCTAAATACGCCTAGACCGGCATTAAAAACAACAAGCCCGGCAGTTCCCAAATTAAACCATGATTCATTTGAATCTTGACTTTTATGGTTTCTCCTACCAGGCTTATTCCAAATTCGCAAAGTATCAAATCGCCAATCGAATAGATCAGCCGTATTACTTTAAGATTGCTGAATGTTTAGTTTACATCAAATGATATCATAAGTTCATCCCACATCATGCTTACATTACCGCTTTCCTTAACATCGAATGTCAACCTTTCCGATTTCATATCGATTTTTTGAGGTTTCACTTTGAATCTTAGGGCATCTTTTTCTTCGTTGTATTTATAAGCACCCCACTGATTTGCTTCGCTGTTAAGTATAACTGTCCAGATGTCTTTGTTGGGAATGGTAAAAAGAGAATATTTTCCTGCCTTTACAGCTTCTCCATTAATTGACACATCCTGTGAAAACTCAATTGTTGTTGCCTCATTGGCACCTGTTCTCCAGACTTCTTCATAGGGAACGAGTTTGCCCCAAATTTCTCTGTCTTTAACCGCCGGTTGACTGTAATCAATTTTAATATTTTTTCCATTGACGGTATTCATGGCCGTAGCCGGCGGACTAGGCCTTGTAGCCTTGTCTTTTTGTGCAAATGCTGTTCCTCCTATCAATAAGAAGACCATTAAAAATACGCTTAGATTAATTTTTTTCATTATTAAGTTTATTTTGATTTCTATGTTAAGATAAAAATTAAATCTATTCTTTTTCCAGACCTAGAATTGAATTCAGGACGACATTTATAAAAAACATGACAATTCCGAATAAAAGAGCCCACCAGAAATTTTGAACATAAAATCCATCCACAATCCAATCTACAAGCATTATCATAAAGACATTTATGACAAATAGAAACAGTCCAAGGGTAAGTATAGTAATGGGAATTGTCAAAATAATTAATATCGGACGAATCACCGTATTAACAATCGCCAGAAGAATTGCGACGCCAATTGCATAGAGAAAATCTTCTATGACCACACCACTCAGTAAATAAGCGGTCAGATATACGCTAAGTGCATTAACAAGTAATCTAATAAGCATATTTATATTTTTTCAAACTAAGAGTACAAAGCTTGTGTTTTTTTATAAATATTTAAAATGAACACTAAACTGATCAATGCGATTCTAATCTCAAGTGTATTTACTTTATTATATGCGGTTTTACCCCCAATGGATTTGCCCTATTCTATTGTCTTCTTTGCATTCATAATAGCTAATGTGCTATTATTCCGCATGGTCTATGTCATTTTAAAATTTGGAAAAGAAAGCACAAAAACGTTTCAGGATCATTTTTATGATGATATTGAGTCGAAAAGAAACAATTCCTAAAAGTTTTCTTCCCAAATAAGTTTTTCGCCATAAGAAGAATTTTATAACCTCTCATCAATTTATTTTTAATCTACGAAAACTTTCGTATATATTTGTACGAAACAATTCGTAGATGACTGAGCAAAAAGAAAATAAGCCAACCAAATCCGAACTTGAAATTCTTCAGGTTTTGTGGAAAGAAGAACCTCTTTCTGTAAGAGATGTAAATGATATTTTAAATAAAGACCGGAAAGTTGGTTACACTACCACTCTGAAAATCATGCAGTTGATGTATGAAAAGTCCCTTTTGACAAGAAAAAATCAAGGTAAAAAGCATATTTATTTTACAAATGTCAATGAGCAGGATATTCAGAAAAACATGTTGGATAAATTTCTAAACCGCACATTCAATGGTTCTGCCTATACTTTAGTAATGGAAGCCCTTGGAAATTACAGAGCATCAAAAGAAGAATTGGAGGCAATTAAACAACTTATTGAAAAAATTGAAGGAGGTCAAAAATGAATGCGATAGAATTTTTAAATAATATAATACCCGCCTCTGTTTTGGGTTGGGCGGTTATTCACACCTTATGGACAGGAATGCTCATATGGGTGTTATTTTTATTAGGTAAAAACATATTTGGCAAAACAACTGCATTTAGATATTACTGGGCTTTAGGCTTGCAATTTTTACTCTTCTTTTCCTTCTCATTTGCTGTATACTACGAACTTAGTCTTTACAATTTTGAAAATACGGGATCTATAAATTCAGATCCTGTCGCCAATATTATGGCCATTGAAAATTTACAAAATGACTCTCCTTTTCAAATTGCATCATTAAATGAATCATATGTTGCCGAGCTAATAGATATAAGCACTCCTTTTATATCAGTTTTATGGATAATAGGCGCCCTCATAATGATGATGCGTTTTACCACCAATTTACTGTATATACAAAATCTGAAAACAACCGGAATTTATGAGATTGAAAAAGAATGGGAATTAAAATTCAAAGAAATTCTGGCCAAATTGGGAATAAAAAACAAGGTCCGGCTATTTGAGTCGGATATGATAGACTCCCCTTTGACCTTAGGGTTTATTAAACCTGTGATCTTGGTCCCAATCGGTATGTTAAGTCAAATTCCATATGATCAGGTAGAAGCCATATTAATTCATGAGATAGCACATGTAAAAAGAGCTGATTACCTGATTAATATCGTCCAGAACATAATAGAAGCATTGGTTTTCTTTCACCCGGTTACCTGGATACTGTCAACACATATTAGAACAGAAAGAGAAAATTTATGCGATGACTTTTCAGTGCATTTACAAAGAAACCCCATCCACTTGGCCAGGGCTTTAGTAGAAATTCAAAGGCACTCTAACCATACGCCAGAACTTGCACTTGGAAGCAATAACCCTAAATACGCTTTGCGTAAACGAATTGAAAGAATTTTGAATGTTGAAAAAACCAATTCCGAATTAACAAAAAGTCTCATTCCTGTTATTACTTTGATCATTTTTATTCTGGGGCTTTCATTATTTCAATTATCAAATCGATCAGAAGCTGGGCCCGATGAATCCGGATTTCTTAATAAGGTTTCAGATTTACCATCTTTGGAGGCATACCCACCGGTTCCTGAAACTAAACAGATGGCCATGGTGGAAGCACCAATTCAAACGATAATTCCGAAAAAAAATAAAGTGATAAACAAACAAAAAGTTAAAGTTCGGCCAAAAATAAAAAGCTCACTTTCTCACCTGGACCATAAAAATAGAAATACAATTACCATGACCCTGCCCGGTGGCGATGATGAAATCACGATCAAAAAAACCAGCAGTGATGGCAAAAAAATTGAGATTGTTTTTGTTGATCCCGGAGATATAAAAAAATTGAAAATTGACGGTAAAAAAATTAAAGAAGAAAATTTTGATGAATATGAAGACTTATTGAATAAGGAGGTATTCAATACTTACGGTAAAAATCGAAACACCAATTCATTTGCCTATGCCTATAGTGGCGATGAGGAAAATGCTACTGTTAAAGTTATTAATTCAGGGCGTGGACGCAATGGAGCAATTGTTTCTATCAATAGCAGTCCTAATGATGAAAATGTTTTTGTAATAAAGATTAAGGGTGATGATGATCAAACTCGGATAATTGAAATACCGGATATCGATGAGAATTTTATGGAAATTCAGGAAGATCTGGAAGAGCTTTTTTCTGATTTGGATTTGGACTTCCAATTTAAATTCGAAGACGAAGGGTTTGATGAAAATAAATTTACACACAGACATTTAAGACAGCACAAAGCCGAAACTATTGAAAAAAATCTCGAAGAAGCTGCCCGTGCTTTAGAACAGACAAGTAAGATTCTTGAAGAAAAAAGTAAAGCGCTCCAAAAGGAATTAAGTGCGATCGAAATACAGGAAGTTGAAGAAGAGATTCAAGAAGCCATCGAAGAGATTCAAGAGGAAATTGAAAAAATTCAAGAGAAAGAAATGAAAATTAAGGCTAAAGAAAAGAAAATCAGAGCTGAAGCAATTACAGTTGAAAAAACCGCTAAAGAAAATGGTTCGAAAATGAAAGGAATGATAAAAGAATTAGAAAAAGATGGAATTATTGAAGAAGGGATTAAAGAAATTAAAATTGCATTTGAAAAAGGAAAAATGACAGTTAACGGAGAGGTGCAAAATGAAGAGATTACGCGTAAATATTTGGACATGTTTGATATCGATGAATCTGCCAATATCAGGTATAATAAAATCGAAGATTAAATCCATTTGATATTTTTAAAATTTAATAAGCAGACTTATCGGTCTGCTTTTTTTATGCCGTTATTTTCTGCCTATTTTTGCAGCTCAAAACTGAGTTAGCCCTTCATGTCTACAACAAGCAAAAACAAAAATATTCTCGTCTATATCGTATTAATGATAGTCGTTTTTTTTGTGGCTTTTCTGAGTTACTATCTAGGTTCAAGAAAAACTGAAAACACCTATTCTTTCATTCCAGGAAATGCCATTATGGTATGGGAAAGTCTTAACACTTATACAAGCATTGAAAAGTTAAAAGGGGGTTCTGTATGGAATAATCTTGAACAGACCACATTTTTTGAAAGTATTCAAAAAAGGTTGACAATACTTGATTCTGCAACCAAAAAAAAGGATGACCTTTCTTTTATTCTTAAAGACAAATACTTTCGGTGTTCAATGCATATAACATCAAACAATGATTTTGATTTTATATTTTATTTACCTCTTCGCTCTAAAGACGAGAAACAGTTTTACAGGCTTGTGATGGAAAAATTCGAAGCTTCCGACATACATAATATTAGTGAAAGAGCCTATCAAAAAATTCCAATTACAACAATTAAGAACAAGGAGAGTGGCGATCAATTTTCATTCATCCAATATCAGAATCATTTAATTGGTAGTATGACGCCCTTTCTTATCGAAGATGTAATCAGACACATTTCCGATAAAAAAGAAATGTCTTTTTACGACATCAACAAAAAGAACTTTGAAGTAGCCAGAATCAATAATGATGACGGCGATCTTTACATTAATATTGATCGTTTTGCGGAATTTTTAAAATGTTTTGCGAGGGATGAATATTCTGAAGACCTGGAATTAATCAAACTATTCTCAGAATCCTCATTTTACGATTTGTCTGTAAAAGGTGAAAAAATTTATTTGAACGGATCCAGTATCCCTTCAAAAGGTATCAACAATTTCCTTGATATTTTTAAAAATGAATCAGGTAATGCTTTGGACTTAGCCCCCTATTTACCCATGAACACGGCTATTTACTATGGCTTTTCCTTTGATAATGGCATTTCATTTCAACAAAATTTTAAGACATTTCTAAAAAATTCCGGTCAAAATGAAATTTTAGAAAGTTGGTACAATTTATCAGTGGATGAGAATATCTACATTGAGAAAATTTTTGAATTTTTGGGAACGCATTTCGCTTATGTAACCCTTGAATCGGTTAATCCTGCGAAACCCATACACTTATTTTACATGCAAAGTAATGATCCTAATTCCAATTTGGATTATCTGGATGCCATTTCCACAAAATTCTCTAAAATAGAAGAAGGAAATATCCCTTTTGAAGAGGATTACGGTGGCGTGCGAATTAGCGAAATGATGAAGGCCGATTATCCACAATTAGCCTTTTCAAAATACTTCGGAGGCTTTGATAAATGCTATTATCTAAAAATTAATGATTATATAATTTTTGTAAATGACATTGCCGCAGCCCGCCAATTGATAGACGATATTAATGATGAAAAAGTCTGGGGCAAATCAGTAAAACAAAATCTCTTTCTTGAAGAAGTAATTCAAAAAACCAATGTTAATATTATCATCAATACAGCCAGATCCTGGTCATTAATTAAAAATGTTAGCAATGACTACTGGAAAGAGTTAATCGAGAACAACTCCGAATCACTTAAGCGCTTTGAAATGATTGCATTGCAGTATGAATATCTCGATGAAAAATTCTATACCGGCGCTGTAATTCAACATAAGAAAACGATTGTTTCTGAAAAGAAAAGCAAAGCGTATTTAAAAACAATATTAAACAGACGATTTGATCATGCATTGATATCAAAACCGAAAGTTGTTAGAAATTTTACAGACAATTCACTTGAAATTCTTGTTCAGGATTCTCAAAAGCAAATACACCTTTTGAATAAATCGGGAATTGTAAATTGGACCAAACAATTAGACGGACAACTTTTGCCCGAAAGTATTTATCAGATTGATTATTACAAAAATGGAAAACTTCAGTATTGTTTCAGCGATGATAAGAACATTTATATCATAGATCGAAATGGAAACTATTTAGAAGATTTCCCAATAAAAATAACAAAGGATGCAAACCAGGAATTAAAATACTTTAATGTTATCGACTATGACAATTCCAAGAATTACCGGTTCATCTGCTCAGATAATAAAGGACAAGTTTTCATTACAGATAAAAACGGAAAAAAATTAGAATCGTGGAATCCTCTAAAATTGAATTCGGAACTCGCCTCCAAACCGCAACATACCCGCATGTTGGATAAAGACATAATCGTCTTATTAACAAAAAATGGTCAGCTAGATTTAAGAAAACGCAATGGGAAAAGTTATTCCAATTTCCCACTTGAACTTTACAACAGAGTAAATACAGACTACTATATCGATTTGGGTAAGGATTTTAAAAGTTCCAAAATTCATATAATAGACGAAGAGGGTTTATTGAAGTCTGTGAATCTCAATGGGGATATTTTATCGGAAATTCAGTTTTACAGACCTACGAAAGAGACAAAATTTGAATTGATAGCTGATGGCCTCGGTAAGTCTTATTGTATTGTAAGGTTCGACAATGATGTCATTAATTTTTACAGATCGGACAATAAACCAATTTTTGATATTGCCGGAGATCCTAACAGCATTATTCAGTACTACAATTTTGGAGCTGATAATGAAGTTTTTGTTATTATCAATAGAAATACGAAACTGGCTTCATTTTTAAATTCAAAAGGTGAAAGTTTGAACCCAGATAAAATTCAATCCAGCAATAAAATAGGGCTTATGTATTTTGATTCTTATGAGCAGTTTCGCGTTTATAAAGCCTATGATACTGAGGTGTCGCTAATAACTTTTGATCATTAATCTGCCATTTATGCGAATACTATTTTTCTCTTTATTATTTATTGTTTTATCCATCCCCGGCAATTCTGCCTGGGCTCAAGCAAAGGACAAATCGCAAGCCGAACTTAAAACTCCTTACCACACGGTCTTAAATCATTTAAAATACTTAAACGAAGAAAATTATAAACCAAGACTGGCGGCAAAATCATTATTCAGTCCGGAAGGTTATTCGGAAAAAGAAATAATAGAATTGTCCAAAAAATTGAAAATGGTTTTCGATGCACGAGGGCTATATATCGCAATAGAGGAAATTCCAAGAAATTCAAATTATTACGACTCTCTAAGAGATGAGAGAGAATACATTGTACATAAGGATTTGCCGGAGATCTATTTAAAAAAATATGGAAGTCAATGGAAGTATTCTGAAAAATCCGTCAATGCCATTCAAAATCTATACAATAGCACTTTTATTCTAGGAATAGACCATTTAATAGATTTTTTACCAAAAGGAGCTGAAAAAAAGGTCTTTGGTTTAAAAATATGGCAACTGACAGGTTTGTTTATCATTATCACAATCGCTGTTTTACTTGAAAGCTTAGTTGATCTAATTCTTCGTAAAATAGCGAGACGATTACTGGTTGTAAAAGGAGTCGATAAAATTGCAAAAAGGGTTATTCTACCCGTTACACGGCCTACCAGCATACTAATTATTCTGGGCGTTGTATTGTTGTTAATTCCCGGCCTTATGCTTCCAATTGAGTTGAACAAATACTTCATTATTGGAATCAAGGCGGTTGTGCCAATTCTCATTACCATCGTGGTGTATAAAATGACAGATTTGCTCAGTGATTATTTAATGGCAAAAGCTGAACAAACCGAAAGCACGCTCGATGATCAATTGATACCTTTATTAAGAAAGATATTAAAAGTCTTCATCGTTCTTATCGGATCCTTATTTGTTTTGTTAAATCTTAATGTCAATATAATTCCATTGCTGACTGGTCTTTCAATTGGCAGTTTGGCCCTGGCTTTAGCCGCTCAGGATACCTTGAAAAACTTTTTTGGTTCCATAATGATATTTGTAGACCGACCCTTTCAAATAGGTCAATGGATCACAACGGACGGAGTGGATGGAACCGTTGAAGAAGTCGGTTTCAGATCTACAAGAATCCGGACTTTTCGCAATTCCCTTCTTTCGGTTCCCAATGGTAAACTGGCGGATAGCGCGATCGATAATCACGGTTTGAGAAATTACAGAAGATTTTATACAAAAATTGGTCTCATGTACGACACGCCTCCACAGGCTATAGAAGTATTTGTAGAGGGGTTGAGGGAACTCGTCCATAAACATCCCAAAACTGTAAAAGACCGAATGGAAATACATTTTAATGAAATGGCAGATTTCTCATTAAACATCATGTTCTATATATTCTTTGATGTCCCTACCTGGTCTGAAGAGTTAAAAGCAAGAGATGAAATTCTACTTGCAATTGTAAGACTAGCGGATGCCATTGGTGTAAATTTTGCATTTCCTACTACAACACTTCACATGGAAACTTTTCCGGGTAAAGAGAACCTTTCCCCGACTTACGAATTGAATAAGGAAAAGCTTCAATTACTTAAAAACGATTTTATTAATAAATATCAAAGCAGCTAAAATGAAATTTGGAACCAAAGCAATACATGCGGGAATAGAACCCGATCCGGTTACCGGAGCAGTTATGACTCCCATTTATCAAACCTCAACTTATGCACAGAGTGCACCGGGTGATCATAAAGGATATGAGTATTCCAGAACTCACAATCCAACAAGAACGGCCTTACAAAATAATCTCGCGGCCTTAGAAAATGCTAAACACGGACTGTGCTTTGCTTCTGGAATGGCAGCCGTTGATGCCATTGTCAAACTCTTAAAACCAGGCGATGAAGTTGTTTCAACCAATGATCTCTACGGTGGCACATATAGAATATTTACTAAAGTGTTCGCTCAATACGGTATTAAATTCAAATTCATTTCTATGGCAAATATTGAGGCCATAGAAGAAGCAATTACGTCAAACACAAAATTGATTTGGGTTGAAACCCCAACGAACCCGCTTCTCAATATAATTGATATTCAGGCTGTGTGTAAAATTGCCGGATCAAAAAATATTTTGACTGTTGTTGACAATACCTTTGCTACCCCATATCTTCAGAATCCTTTGGATTTAGGTGCAGACATGGTTATGCATTCTGTTACCAAATATTTGGCCGGTCACTCCGATGTAGTGATGGGTGCTATTTTGCTTAATAGTGATAAATTACATGAAGATCTTTCCTTTATCCAGAATTCATGTGGTGGCGTTCCGGGTCCGCAGGATTGCTTTTTAACACTTAGAGGGCTGAAAACACTCCACATCCGAATGCAAAGACATTGTGAAAATGGAAAAGTAATTGCCGATTTTTTACATAATCATTCATCCGTTAATAGAGTGTATTGGCCGGGTATTCCTACACATGTAAACCACGAGATTGCCAAAAAACAAATGAAAGATTTTGGAGGCATGATTTCATTCACTTTAAAAAATGATAAAATTGAAGTGGCCCTGGATGTTTTGAAAAAATTAAAACTCTTTACACTAGCCGAATCTTTAGGCGGTGTTGAATCGCTGAGTGGCCATCCGGCATCAATGACACATGCAAGTATTCCAAAAGAAGAAAGAGAAAAAGCCGGCTTAAAAGACACCTTAATTCGCTTGAGTGTAGGAATTGAAGATGCCGAGGATTTGGTAAATGATCTTAATCAGGCCATTTCTTAATGAAAGAGGGAAATAATATTCCCTCTGATCCAAAAGAAGTCCTTGAAAAATTCTGGGGCTTCTCCTCCTTCAGATCACTTCAGGAGGAAATAATAAATAATACGCTAAAAGGCAAAGACACACTTGCCCTAATGCCGACCGGTGGTGGCAAATCCATTTGCTTTCAGGTACCCGGTTTAATATTCCCTGGACTTACAATTGTCATTTCCCCATTAATTGCCTTGATGAAAGACCAGGTGGGACAATTAATTCAAAGGGGGATAAAAGCAAAAGCAATTATAAGCGGGATGCATAAACACGAAATCGACATTGCACTTGATAATTGTGTTTATGGTCATACAAAATTTCTTTATGTCTCTCCTGAAAGATTGAAGTCTGATTTGTTTATCGCAAGGTTAAAGAATATGACTGTTAGCCTTTTGGTAATTGATGAAGCCCATTGTATTTCTCAATGGGGTTATGATTTTCGACCGTCTTATTTGGAAATAGCCGACATAAGAAAGCACTTATCTGATGAGGTTCCGGTGCTGGCGCTGACCGCGACCGCCACGCCTCAAATACAGAAGGATATAATTGAAAAGTTAAATATCCCAGATGCCATTACTTTTAGAAAAAGCTTTGCAAGAGCGAATCTATGTTATAAAGCCATAAAAACTCAAAACAAGTTAAATGTCCTGCTCAATCATTTATCCAATACAAAAGACGCAGTAATTATTTATGTCCGAAGTCGAAAAAATACGCGTTACTATTCAAATTTATTAGAAAAAAATGGCTACAAGTCTGCTTATTACCATGCCGGATTGAGTACGCAGATGCGTGATAAAATTCAGAGCGATTGGATAAAAAACAAAATCCGCATAATTGTTGCAACCAATGCATTTGGAATGGGAATTGACAAAGGTGATGTAAGACTAGTAGCCCATTTAGATCTTCCGGATAGCCTTGAAGCTTATTATCAAGAGGCGGGAAGAGCAGGTAGGGATGAAAAGTATTCGGAAGCTGTAATTATCTATCAGGATAGGGATATTGAAGAATTAAAATCAAAGACTTCAATGCGTTTTCCAGAATTAAAGGTTTTAAGACAAGTCTATACTGGAATATGCAATCACTTTCAATTGGCATTAGGCAGTGGGGAAATGCAGAGTTTTAATTTTGATCTTGAAAAATTCAGTAAGAAATTTAATACCTCCGTTCTAAGCACTTATTATAGCATTAAAGAGTTGGAAAAACACGGATTTATTCAATTTGAAGAAAATTCCAGTTCTATATCTACTTTAAATATTCTACCTGACAATAAAGAGCTTTACAGTTTTCAGGTTGCAAATCCAAAATTTGATGTATTTCTAAAATCCATCATTCGCATGTATGGTGGTGAGATATTTAGTTCTTATGTAAAAATAAATGAAGATCAAATTGCATCTAAAACAATAATGGAGCATAATCGGGTTATTGAGTATCTTAAAAAGTTAAATGATCTTAAAATCATTGATTACATACCCCGATCCGATTTGCCTAAAATCACATTCCTCCTACCCCGTCAGGATACACATTCGTCCTTTATTACTGAAAAACAACTTGAAATAGATCGCAAAAGGTATTTTGATCGTATGAGATCAATGATTCACTTTACAGAACTAATAAACACATGCAGGAGTAATTATTTACAGGATTATTTTGGAGAAGAAAATTACTCTGAATGTGGAGTTTGTGACAATTGTTTGGAAAAATTCCAATCCCTTGACAAAGAAGCTATAAAAATTAAAATTCTCAATCTTCTGGAATTACATAAATCACTGAATATAAATGACTTATATAATTTCTTTTATAAATTGGACCACGATGATATTTCAGGAATATTAAGAGAAATGACATTAAAAGGTGATATAAATATTGGTGAAAACAGAAATATCACACGGTAAAAGTTTACTCCTTCATTTTAAAAAAATGGCTTGAATTGATGCAAATAGTATTATTTTAATAAAAATATTCTCATATTTGACTTTGGAATAGTATTTGATAACCCCTTACCAAAAAGGGCATATTAAAGACAGAAGCAACCAAATCGCATCAATTAATTACTTCGTGAGAAACAGAATCGTTTCATTGCTTCTGCTTTTTGTCACCCTGTCGAGCTTTGACCTAAAGTTTACACTTCCCGCAGATGACCCCAATCTTCAATTCAAGAAAACATTTATTTGGGCATTTACAAAGTATATCGAATGGCCATCTTCTTATAACAGCGGAGAGTTTGTAATAGGACTTTTAGGGGATTCCCCTCTTGAAACTTATCTGAACGACCTCAAAGAAAGGTACGGCGACGTTGAAGGGCAAAAAATTGCTATTAAGAAATTTAATAGTGTTTCTAAAATTGAGAAATGTCATATTCTTTATATACCCGATGATAAGAGTAATGTCCTGAATTCGGTGATATCAAAATTACAGGGTAAAAGCACGCTTATAATTACCGAAGGAGAAGGATTGGCCCGTCAGGGTGCCATAATTAATTTCGTGGTAAGGAATAACAAGATAAAATTTGAAATAAATAAGAAAACAGCAGAATCGTATTCACTCCAGGTTAGCTCAGTACTTTCTGACCTTGGAATATTGATTGAATGATGAAAAGGGCATTTTACATATCGCTCGTTTTTGTTCTGATTGCTTTAAGCAACCTTACTGCTCAACCTTTGAAAAAAGCAGAGGCTGTGAATTATTTACAGGAAGGTAAACTGGAAGAAGCAAGACAAGCTATTGATGTGGCCATAATTAATGAAGTCACTTCAAAACAAGCAGATACATGGTATTTCAGAGCTTACATTTACAATGAGTATTTCAAGCAAAAAGATAATGATAACCCATTCTCTCAATATAGAACTGCGGTGGCTAATTCCTGCTCAGAATGCATTGACCTGGATAAAACAACAGAAAAAGAATGGGCAACGGAATGCAAAAAAATATACGATTTATTAGCGAAGCGCTATTATAATGACGGAGTAGTCAAATTTCAGGCAGAACAATTCAGGGATGCATATAAACTTTTCAATTTGTACCTGGATATCATGGAAGAAGTAAATCCTTCAGATATCGATGCCAATGCCATCTTCCTCACCGGATATGCAGCATTTAATAATACTGATTTTGGCAATGCCAAGAAATTCCTTTTAAAAGCAAAAGCACGTGGTTTAAATACTTATCAGTTGTACTTCTATCTAGCTAAAACCTATTGGGCATTAAATGACAAAGAATCTGCATTTGCAATTTTGAATGAAGGAAATGAAAGACATCCTACCAGAAAAGAACTGGTTGAATTGCATTTGAAATATTTGCAGGAAGCAGGAGATATTACGGAAAGAGAGCATGTGCTGCATAAAGCAATACAGCTTGATCCTCAGAATGTTGACTATTTAATCTTATTGGCCATTCAGTACGAGAGTTATGCCGAAAAATTTATAGGGGAACCTAATTATGACATTTATATAGATAAAGCTAAAGAGTTCTATAAAAAAGCTCTCGAATTAAAACCAGATGCAATTTTGGCCAATTATAATCTTGGATTGCTCTATTACAACAGAGGTGTAACCATGGCCAATGATCTGGATCCGGATGCTGATATTCTCACAATATTTGAAGTTCAGGATAAAGTGACCAAATTATTTCAAGAGGCACTTCCTTTTATGAAAAAATCTTTTGAATTAAATCCAAAAAGAAAAGATACTATAATCGCCCTCGACAATATCTATACAGCACTTAACAATCCTGAAAAGGCCAGATATTACAGAGACCTGCTGAAAACTTTATAATAAAATTAACAAAGCATTAGCTAAATCTTTTTATAAATCTATGTGAATAGCTATTATTGCTTTATAAGTAATAGCCAGAGTAGAATGAGAATAAGGTTTACGGTAGGTACGAGGATTGGACTAGGTTTTGCTATTCTTATCTTTTTATCACTACTCAATTTTATATTAACCTTTAAAACTGTAACCGAGAGTTCCAGCATTAATAAAGAGATCACGGAAGTTTACAACCCCTCGGTTGATAAGCTGGAAGCATTGAATTTGATGATCGTTCGATCTAAACTGCTAATCACAAACTGGTTATCTCAACAAAAACAAAATCAGAGTAGTAAAAAATTACTTCCAAAACTTATTTATGAAGATTACCAGGAATTAAGGACAGAGTTAAAAACGCTTTCTGAAAACTGGGATGAGCAAGAACAGCAACAATTGGATGAACTCTTTAAGATGATTGATCAATTGTTTCTTTCGCATGAACAGGTGATGAACATGCTCAAAACCTTTGCTGATTATGAAGATGGGCTAACCAAATTCATGGCCGAGGAGATAGTAAATGACGGTATGATTGAAACTCAGACTACTGTGGTCTTGGATTTGGTTGAAGAGCTTTCAATGCGCCAACTGGTACAGACTGAAGAAGTAAGTAAGGATATGCTGGAAAGCTTCCAGTTTTTGAATTTCATTATATCATCAACCGGGATCGGTCTTATCATAATAGGAATATTTGTAGCGATTTTCACTGTGCGCTCAATTGTAGCACCTGTGCATACGCTAAAAGACATGCTTAATTCACTGGGCAAGGGTATTTTGCCTCAGGAGAAAATTCCACCCAGAGATGATGAAATTGGTGAAATGTGTGTTGCAATGAATCAACTGGTAGATGGTTTGAAAGAAACGGTTGAATTTTCAAGACAAGTGGGTATTGGTAATTTCCATGCTCCCTATAAGCCTTTAAGTGATAAAGATACCCTCGGACATGCATTGCTGCAGATGAGAGATGAACTATACGAACTCAAGGAACACCTTGAGGAAAAAGTAAAAGATCGTACTGAGGAAGTTGTAAAACAGAAAGAAGAAATAGAAAGCCAGTCTAAAGAAATTGAAGCCAAAAATTTAAAACTGGAAGAGCTTTATGTAAAAGTTACAGACAGTATTCACTATGCTAAGAGAATACAACAGTCAATCCTCCCTCCTTCCACTCTTATGAGAAAGCACTTGAAAGAATCATTTATCCTTTACAAACCCAAGGATATCGTTTCCGGTGACTTTTATTGGATGGATGCATTTCAAGATAAAATCATGATCGCTGCCGTGGATTGTACAGGTCATGGTGTACCGGGTGCATTTATGTCAATTGTAGGTTATAATAACCTTAATATGGCAGTAAACGTTACAAAGGGAGAGAATGCAGCTATGGTATTAGATAAGCTTAATGAATCAGTGACAAGTACATTGAGGCAAACCCATGATGGGACCACCGCCAAAGACGGAATGGACTTGGCTTTGTGTTCATTTGATCTAAAAAAGAACAGATTAGATTTTGCAGGGGCCTTTAATCCTCTGTACAGGATCAGAAATAATGAACTTGAAATAGTAAAGGGAAATAAATTTCCAATTGGGATTCATATCCTGCAAGAAGAAAAAGAAGAATTTACCAATCACAGGTTAGATGTAAAAGCCGGTGATGTTTATTATATCTTTTCAGACGGTTATGCCGATCAGTTTGGCGGGCCTAAAGGGAAGAAATTTATGTATAGAAGATTTAGAAATCTTTTATTGGATATCCATAAAAAAGACATGGAAGAACAAAGGAAAATCCTTGATGAAACCATCGAAAAATGGATGAGCGACACGAACCAGGAACAATTAGATGATATTCTGGTAATTGGTATTCGTATACCAGCTTGATTTAAATTGAAAAAATTAAATTATATTGGAGCCTTAATATGTGTAGGTACACAGTTTAGTAGTGGTTCTGAGTACTCATAAAATCGTATTTAACCGATGATCGATCTTTACGCTTTATACCAGAGAATGCATGATAACAACATCATGCTAACATTCAAAGGTGAAGTGACATTCGACCTGATTGATTCCATTTTGAAAATTATGGAAGGTCGTTTGGAGCAATTAGAAGATAGTAGAAAAACTAAAAAGAAGGTTTACAACGTTCTGGTGGAATGTTTGCAAAACCTTTGTCATCATATTGACTTTAGTGATTCACAACCCGATCCTAACAAGGATGAGCATGATTACCTTCGTAAAAGTGCAATTCTCATAATTTTCAGCGATGATGACGCGTATCACGTCGCAACCGGAAACTATATTACCGGAGAAAATGTAAATGGATTAAAAGGATGGTTGGATGAAATCAATTCTACAACAAAAGATGAACTGCGTGCTCTTTATAAGAGAATTCTTGACAATGAGAAATTCTCTGAAAAAGGAGGTGGAGGTCTTGGATTTATTGATATAGCAAGAAAATCCGGACAAAAATTGAATTACAAGTTTAAAGAAATCAACGACAAATACTCATTTTTCAGTTTTCAGATAAATATCCCGAAAGCATAAAAGAATTTAGAAATGGATAATTTAATTATAGAAGGAAGCAATCATACACCTGATGTAAATTTCAACGCTGATACCGGTACATTGGCTTTGAAAGGAAGATCTACTCCTGAAAACTCTATAGAATTTTACAGACCCTTGCTGGAATGGTTGGATCAGTACGGTAGTAATTCAAAGACTGAGAAAACTACCCTGAAAATTCAATTGGAGTATTTTAACACAAGTTCTTCAAAATGTATTCTTGATATTTTCAAAAAAGTTAATGCTTTGTTTAAGGATGGATTAAACGTGAGTATCAATTGGTATTACGAAGAAGAAGACGAGGATATGCAAGAAGCTGGTGAAGACTACAGCGATCTATTAGATGTCCCATTTGAGATTATTGAACTAGAAGAGGAATAATTTATGGCAAAAAGGCATGTTTTCGAAAAAGAAACTGCCATATTAGAACACATTCAGGAGTTTCTAGCAAAGGATGGTGTTTCTAAGGATGAATATAAGGAGGAACTTCTTCAGATTAAAAACTACTATGAAGATCTTCTGGATCAGGGTATGCTCATTACTAAAGTCAGCGACAGACTTCAGAATAAGCTTAACAACCTAAATGGTAAACTTCAGGATAAAAATGTAGAGCTTCAAAATACAATAGACGAGCTCACCAAGGCCAGAGTCGGTCGAAAAGCAACTACTATAGTACTTTTGGTAGCAGTAGCTCTATTCCTAATTTCTGAAGGCGTCCTGGAACCCCAAATAGAAGCCCAAATCGGTGATAATATCTGGCTTGGATTGTTATTTAAAGGTTTGATAGCTCTATTGCTAAAACCGATTGAAACCCTGACTGAGAAATATCTAATGAACCAGGCATTAAAAGGAAATCAGAAACCCGGGGAACCTGCGAGCAATCCTAAAAATTAAGTCGGTCTTATTTCATTATTTTTAAAAACGGGTACTAGTCTGCTTTTATTAATTTGAGAACAGTATTCAAGATCCTTTTGAATATCTGTGTGCTTTGCAAGACGCTTGGCATGCGCTGAATTTTTTATGACATTATAGATGTTATTTTCATTCTTTTTATAGAAATCAAAACACATCAGCGCTTCATCCCCATCTAATCCAAAATTGGATTCAATTAGCTGTGAAATAATCATCCCGGCAAAAAGAGAGTCTTCCGAATTTGGCCGTCCTTTCCAACCAGCACAAAATAAAAGAACTTCGGAATTTCCATTTTTTAGTTTATTGGAAATTGCTTTAGCATTTAAAAAAGATCCTATAAATATATTTTTAGATGAAGAAGATTTTATCAAGGCTTTGGTGCCATTGGTTGTGGTCATTGCTATTTTCCTACCCTTTACACCGAAATCTATATAGTCATAAGGAGAATTACCTAAATCGAAGTCTTCAACTTTTATTCCCTCTCTTTCTCCGGCAATTAAATACCCCTCTGATTTCATTGTCCTGCATTTGTCAAGATCATCAAATGCTTTGATATGCTCTGCCCCCATCATAAAAGCGCTAAGCATACAAGTAGTAGCTCTTAGGATATCAATAATAACTACTTGTTTTTCACTAATATCGCCATGATGCGCAATTAAGTCTGTGCTTAGGCATACCGAAACTGAAGACATATTAGATAAATGGTAGTTTAACGATCTCTGCTTTGAGCGATTTGTTTCTCACTTTTATGAATATTTCTGTACCTGCCTTATGATTTCCAAAAGGTACATAGCCCATTCCAATTCCGCATTTCAATACTGGCGATTGGCTTCCTGAGGTCACCTGGCCAACAATTTCATTTTCTATTTCAATGTCATATCCATGTCTTGGAATCCCCCGTTCAAGCATTTTAAATCCAACGAGTTTCCGTTTTAATCCTTCCTCTTTTTGCTTTACAATGAATTCGCTTGCAACAAAATTAGTATCCGGTTTAGTAATCCAAGCTAAGCCGGCTTCCAAAGGACTTGTAGTGTCATTAATATCATTGCCATACAAGCAAAATCCCATTTCAAGACGCAAGGTATCCCGCGCTCCTAATCCGATTGGTGCGATTTGGAAATTTTGTCCGGCTTCCATAATAGCATCCCAAACCTCTTTGGCATCTTCATTCTTAACATAAATTTCAAATCCACCCGAACCTGTATATCCGGTTGCAGAAATTATAACGCCTGATTTTTTGGCAAATTCATCAATTCTAAAATTGTAATAGGGTATTTCATCCAGATTAACTGAACTTAACTTTTGAAGTACTTCAATTGCTTTTGGGCCCTGCACTGCAAAAAGCGAATAATCATCAGACCTATTGCTCATTTTTGCTCCAAATTGATTATTTAAATCCACGAGGCGGTTCCAGTCTTTCTCAATATTGCTTGCATTTACAACCAGCATGTAACTTTTTTCAGAAATTCTGTAAACCAGCAAATCATCAACGATACCACCCTGATCATTTGGCAGACAGGAGTATTGAACCTTGCCATCGCTAAGTTTTGAAACATCATTGCTCGTAGCATATTGAACAAGATCAAAAGCTGATTCTCCTTCAATCCAAAATTCCCCCATATGAGAGACGTCAAAAATACCTACTCCCTCTCTAACCTTCATATGTTCCTCAATATCAGAAGAGTACCTTACAGGCATTTCATATCCTGCAAACTCTATTAGCTTGGCGCCTAAATTTTTATGAGTGTTGTAAAGTGTTATTTTTTTTGTACCCATTTATTAAAATATATCTAATTGTGAATCGGGAAGTAATTTAAAACTTTTTCTGTGGTATGAACAAGAACCAAATTCCCGAATTGCTTTTCGGTGTTCAAATGTGGGATATCCCTTGTTTTTTCTCCAGTTATAAACTGCAAATTCACTGTGAATTGATTCCATATATCTGTCTCTGGCACATTTAGCTAAAATTGAAGCCGCTGCTATGCTCGCAAATTTAGAATCCCCTTTTATAATGGTTTTAAATGGAATATCGAAGTAATTATAGAATTGATTGCCATCGACAAGGATCAATTGAAATTTAGAATTTATTGAATCGAGACATCTATGCATTGCCCGAATTGAAGCTTTCAGTATGTTCATTTCATCAATTTCAGAATTGTCACACATTTCAATAGCAAAATACTCCGCACAGTCTTTTATTTCTTCTTCTAAACGATACCTTTCTTTTTCACTTAGTTTCTTCGAATCATTTAGACCTTCAATTTCAATATCAGGGTTTAATATAACCGCAGCTGCATAAACCGGTCCGGCCAAGCAACCTCTGCCCGCTTCGTCAAGGCCTACTTCAATTTGATTTTTAGAAAATGAGTACCTGAGGCTCAAATTTTCAATTTAATTTTCAAATTGTCCAATGATTTGTAAGCTGTTAAATCATAATGACAAGGTACTACTGAAACATAATTATTGGCAATGGCCCATTCATCCGTTTCCTCACTCAGGTCATTATTTATAAATCTACCGGTCAACCAGAAATAGGTTTGGCCTTGTGGGTCAACTCTTTCATCAAATTCTTCCTTCCATTTAGCGATGGCCTGTCTGCTAATTCTCAAGCCCTTAATACTTTCTTTTTTCTCGGGTGGGAAATTTACATTTAAAGCGACACCTTCTTCCAGACCATTTTTTAATACATATTCAGCAATGCGGAAAATATACTCTCGTATGTGTTCAAAGCCGGCTTCATGGCTATAATCACACAATGAAAAACCTATGGCCGGAAGACCTTCTATAGCCGCTTCTATGGCCGCAGACATGGTGCCTGAATACAATACACTAACAGAAGTATTACTACCGTGGTTGACACCGCTGACAACCAAATCGGGGCTTCTATCATGTAAAATATGATGTTTAGCCAGTTTAATGCAATCTGCTGGAGTTCCTGAACATTCATAAGCAGGGACACCTTCAAATATATTTGATTTGACCAGTCTTAAGGTTTCGCCTATTGTAATGGCATGTCCCATGCCCGATTGGGGGCTGTTCGGAGCAACAACAATGACCTCTCCCAACTTCTTCATTTCTTCTACCAAAACCCTTATTCCGGGAGCGGTAATCCCATCATCGTTTGAAATTAAAATTAATGGTTTGATTGCCATTTTACTTTAGTGAGTTATAATATTCTGTAATAACACTTAGTCCTCTTCTGGTATTATAAAGTATTTTTTTGTCCTTAATAAACTGTTTTATTTCATCTTGTTTATCATTCATCAATCGAAACAAATCTTTTTTCTTTTCCTTGTAAAGAATTACATTTTGACTTTTGCTATTGTGATTAAAAAAATAGAAATGATAATTGATAACTCTTCTCGTGACATAGTTTGAAGCAGAATTGGCGTACATATTATAGTATGGGTCATTGGTTAGAAATGGATCGTTAATCATCCTGGTTTCATAAGATATGTATTCCCTTGCCAAAAGCGATAGATTTCCAACTACCAAAACTTCAAAAAACATTTCGGGCTTATAGCTGGAATATGGACTGTATTCAAAGGACCTAAAATACCTGTTTGCTTTAATTAATTCATCGTAAAAGTAAAAGGAGATAATTTTATTGGGAGAAAGAGTAATCATTTTATTCGAATACCTGTATTGTAAAATATTTTCTTCGATATTGTATTTTACTGCTCCCCTTAAGGTGTCATTGGTTTTTAATACGATTGTCCCTTCATGCCATATGTCTGAGCTGAGCTCCTGCGATGTAACAGAATTAGCAACCGAGAATACTATTACTATAATTAGAAAAAACCTATTCATTTTTCAGGATCTCATGACCCATCTTATCTCGTTTTGTTTTAAGATAATTTTGATTGTGTGGATTTGGACAAACTTCAATTGCTACTTTTTCTACAATCTCTAAGCCATAGCCCATTAATCCGGCTCTTTTATTTGGATTATTGCTTATTAAACGCATTTTTCGAATACCAAGATCTCTCAGAATTTGTGCTCCTACGCCATAATCTCTTTGGTCCATATCAAATCCCAGTTTTAAATTGGCTTCCACAGTATCAAGACCTTCTTCCTGTAGCTTATATGCTTTGAGTTTATTTAATAAGCCAATCCCTCTGCCTTCCTGGTTCATATATAAAACCACACCTTTTCCATTCTTGGCCACCATTTCCAAAGCAGAATGTAACTGATCTCCACAATCGCATCGCAAGGAACCAAAAATATCACCAGTGACACAGGATGAATGAACTCTTACAAGCACTTCCTCGTTTTTGTCCCAATTTCCCTTGGTCATTGCCAAATGAATTTCTCCTGTATTGATTTGTTTATATGCTATCATGTGAAAATCACCATATTTAGTTGGCATATTAACTTCAATCTCTTTTTCAATCAGACTTTCTTTTTTAATTCTATAGGCAATAAGATCCTGAATACTAACTAATTTCAAGTCGAATTTATCCGCTACTTCTCTCAAATCAGGCAATCTTGCCATAGTACCATCTTCATTCATAATTTCGACAAGCACACCGGCCGGTTTAAATCCGGCTAATCTTGCAAAATCAATGGATGCCTCAGTATGACCTGTTCGTCTTAATACCCCACCTGATTTGGCTTTTAAAGGAAAGATGTGTCCGGGCCTTCCTAAATCTTTGGGGGTGGTGGAATCATCAACTAAAGCCTTAATGGTTTTGGATCTATCACTTGCAGATATTCCGGTAGTACAACCATGACCAAGCAAATCAACAGAAACTGTAAAGGGGGTAGCATGCAAGGCAGTATTTTTACCAACCATTAATTCAAGATCCAGTTCATCGCAACGTTCCTCAATTAATGGGGCACAAATTAAGCCTCTGCCATGAGTAGCCATAAAATTGACGATCTCAGGAGTAATAGTCTCGGCTGCACAAATAAAATCACCTTCATTTTCGCGATCTTCATCATCAACAACTATAATCACTTCACCATTTTTAATCGCCTCAATGGCATCTTCTATGGTATCTAATTTAATTTTTTCTGAATTCATCTTCTATATTGAATTATACAAAAGTAGGTTTAGCTTAAAAACCTCACAAACATTACACAGATTTTGACTGAATAGTTTTATTCCTGAATGACATTTGTTGCCAAAATAAGCTGTGAAAGAAGGCAAAAAACATTACTCCGATTTGTCTTGAAAGATAATTCTCCGTCAGGAAAGATATGATTATCAGTGTTAAATAAGCCAAATAAATTGCATCTTTTGATTTCCATGCCAGAACTGCCGGATAAGCAATTACAAAAATAAAAATAAAAAGACCAATCATTCCTGCACTTAGCAATAAGTTCAAATATTGATTGTGTTCATTGAATCGATTATTTATCCCGAATTTAAAATCATGCGCTATATAAGCATTTAGTCTTGCCTCTTTCTCATCACCAATACCTACACCGAATACAGGGTTTTTCTTTATCAGCTCCAGGTTTATTTGTGCCAATGCAATTCGCATATTTAAACTCCCCCATTTGCCTTTAACATTCTCAGGATCCATGCTGTAATCTTCAATTTCAAATTTTCCATCTAACCCCAACCTTTTTTTGAACCAATTATGATCAGATAAAACCCAAACTGAAAGTATACCGATCAAAATTAAAGGCGAGATAATTTTTAAAGCGCGCTTGAATCCAATTCTGGCAAATACAAATACAATCAATGAAATTAGAAAGGCCAAAATTATCATTTTGACCGTTAGACTTATCAATACAAATACTAAGAACGAAAGCCAGATTAGATTTAAAATGTTTTCTGATATTTTTTTATCGCTGTTTGCCATACCAATGTCTAATACGATAAAAATTGCCAGCGCGACCTGAATGGCCATGTATGTAGCGTGCATTCCAATAAAATGGACAAGGCTGTGATACATATAAAATGGATACACTATTTGCTTAAATTCATTGTACTGATAATTTTGAACAAATATCATCAGATAGGAAAAAAGCATATATACAGTAATTCCTATAGCATATACTTTTAGTAAAGATTTAAAATTCTGTTTACTCAAAGGACTTATTGTCAATATAAAAAATGGAATTAACAGGAGTCCCAGTTTGGTCTCCAGTAAGCGAAAGGCTGAATTAATATTATCAGAATAAAGAATTCCGAATGCCCACCAAACAAAAATTGAAGAGAAAAGTATAAGAAAGATTTTATTCTCTTTTAATGAAAAATCTTTAGTTATAAAGATCTTTCCAAGTGAAAAAATCAGGAATAGAATTGTACTATAGGATAAAATATTCTGAAGAAAAAAAGGACTTACGGGTAAAGTAAGAGCTATTACAAAAAGTGATAATAAATAGCCTTTATCAATATATCCTTCAATTTTTCTAAAAGGCGTTTGGACCACCTTTGAAAATTAATAGAAACGATTTGAAAATAATACGAATATCCATTAAAACATTTCTACGCTTGACATATACCAAATCCATGCGCAATCTGTTTTTCATGTCATAATCAGTTGCGGTCTCACCTCGAAAACCTTTAATTTGAGCTAATCCGGTTAAGCCGGGTTTGCTATCATATCTTTCTAAATAAGAACCAATTTTTCCTGAATACTCATCATCCAGTGGTATAGGATGTGGCCTTGGGCCTACCAATGACATGTCTCCATTCAAAATATTAAAAATTTGAGGGAGTTCATCTAAACTTGTTTTTCTAAGCAATTTGCCTATTCGAGTAATTCTGGAATCGTTTTTTGTAGCTTGTTGAAATTGCTGCTCGCAAGGGTAATACATTGTTCTGAATTTCAGACAATAAAATTTCTTACCCTTATAGCCATTTCTTAATTGTCTAAAAAATACTGGACCTTTAGAATCGATTGAAATTAATATTGCAATTAATGGAAGAATAAACCAGCCAACAGTAATAATGAAAAGCAGAGATAGAATGAAATCAATGGCTCTTTTTAGTTTATCAGAATAAATTACATTATTTTCTGTAGTATCCCACCTTTTGGCATAAATACGAGGAGCTTGATTTAAATCTATATTAAGCGACAGGCGTTTTCCCATTTTTTTATGAATTCACTATAAGCATGTACAATCCATTTTTAAAAAACCCTACAAAAAATAATACATCAATGACATATTATATACGGATATTTAATTGTGTTATTGTTTGAAGAAGAAATATTTAGATTGTATTCACAGGATTTAAATTTCTAAATACGATAAAGAGAATCACAGAATACTTACTTGATGTATTCATTGAATACATTTCTAGTTAATTAATTGACTTTTTATAGATCTTTTGCAAAAGTAAATTATTCTCTCATTTATGTACATAAAGTCATGCCTGTTCGTTGATATTTTAATTCTTTTACCATTCAGATTTATCAACCTCTTGGTAAACAGTTTCAATTCCCGATCTTAAATTTATCTTAGCTTCCCAGCCCATTGAATGAATTCGTTCACTACTCATGAGTTTTCTTGGTGTACCATCTGGTTTAGTCGAATTAAAAACTAAATCTCCTTCAAACCCAATTACGTCTTTTATCATTTCCGCGAGTTCCTTGATGGATAAATCAGTGCCAAATCCAACGTTAATAGTTTGCTTATCAGAATAGTTTTGCATCAAAAAATAACATGCTTCTGCCAAGTCATCAACATGTAAGAACTCCCTTAATGGAGATCCTGTTCCCCATATTTCAACTTCAGACAAACCTTTTAATTTTGCCGTATGAAACTTCCTAATTAGTGCAGGCAAAACGTGCGATTTCTCTAAGTCGTAATTATCATTGGGTCCGTAAAGATTTGTTGGCATTGCACTTATAAAATCAGACCCGTATTGATCTCTATAAGTTTCACAAAGTTTTATACCTGCAATTTTTGCAATAGCATAAGGTTCATTGGTCATTTCCAATGGCCCGGTCAATAAGCTATCTTCATGAATTGGTTGTTTAGCCATTTTTGGATAAATACAAGAGCTCCCTAAAAACAAAAGTTTCTTTACATTATGAACATGTGAAGCGTTAATCACATTTGCTTCTATCATTAAGTTCTCATAAAGAAATTCACCTCGATACGTATTATTTGCAACAATTCCTCCTACTTTGGCCGCTGCCAAAAAAACGTAATCCGGTTTTTCTTCTTCAAAAAACTGATTGACTTTATTCTGATTTACCAAGTTGAGTTCAGTGGAGTTTCGATAGACAATATTTTCAAAACCTTTGGCTTTTAGGTTCCTTACAATTGCAGAACCGACCATTCCTCGATGACCAGCTACATAAATTTTATCGGAAATATTCATTATTCTGCCTGTTTAAGAACTTGATGACCTCCCTTAAGTAAATATTCGTCTTTCTTAAAGAGTTCTAAATCAGAATCCATCATTTCAGTAACCAGGCCCTGTAAGTCATATTCCGGTTTCCAACCCAGTTTAGTTTTTGCCTTTGTAGGATCGCCGATTAACAAGTCTACCTCTGTTGGTCTAAAATATTTCGGGTCTATTTTGATTACTTCCTGACCAACTTTAAATTTAAACTCATCCTTTTTACAAGATTTAATTACTGCTACTTCATCAACTCCTTTTCTTTTAAATTCAAGTTCTACGCCTACGTGCTTAAAGGCCATAATGATAAAATCTCTGATGGAAGTTGTTACACCTGTAGCAAGAACATAATCTTCAGGCTTTTTCTGTTGCAACATTAACCACATTCCTTTTACATAATCTTTGGCATGACCCCAATCTCTTTTGGAATCAAGATTTCCCATATAAGCACAACTTTGTAGTCCTAATGCCATTTTAGAAACAGCTCTTGTTATTTTTCGAGTTACGAATGTCTCACCTCGCAAAGGAGATTCATGATTAAACAGAATTCCATTGCATGCATACATATCATATGCTTCTCTATAATTTACCGTAATCCAATAAGCATACATTTTAGCTATTGCGTATGGAGATCTTGGGTAAAATGGTGTGCTCTCTTTT
The DNA here is from genome assembly GCA_040218795.1 of Cytophagales bacterium. Taxonomy (GTDB): domain Bacteria; phylum Bacteroidota; class Bacteroidia; order Cytophagales; family CCMP332; genus CCMP332. Next base: position 451,199 of record JAVJQT010000005.1, read on the forward strand.
TGAGGAACCTCCTGTACCAATCCGTATAGCTCAGAGGTTGATGCCTGATAAACTTTTGTCTTTTTAGTAAGTCCCAATAATCTAACGGCTTCCAGTAATCTTAATGATCCAATTCCATCAACATTAGCCACATATTCCGGCGTATCAAAACTTACTCTCACATGGGACATCGCTCCTAAATTATAGATTTCATCAGGTTGTATTTCCTGAATCAAACGTGTAAGGTTCATGGAATCAGTTAAATCTCCATAATGCAAAAACATCTTAGTTCCATCTATATGTGGATCCTGATATAAGTGATCGATTCTGTCGGTATTGAAAAGAGATGACCTTCTCTTAATTCCATGTACTTCGTATCCTTTTCCCAGTAGTAATTCAGCTAAATATGCGCCATCCTGACCAGTGATGCCTGTGATTAGTGCTTTTTTCAAGATTTTATTTCCTTTTGAATAATTCTTTAACGAACAGCCAGCAAAAATAAGTATTCGTTATCAAATATCGATTAAAAAGTCTTGTGGGTTCTAAGGCTAATCTATAAAGCCATTCTAAAGACATCCTTCTCATCCAGGAGGGTGCTCGCGTATCAACGCCAGCAAATAATAAAAATGCACCCCCTACACCAAGCATCAAGGCATTGACTTTCCCTTTAAACATTTTCATTCTTGTTTCCTGTTTTGGACAACCCAAGCCTACAAAAAGTATATTAGTACCAAAATCATTTATCATTTTGCTATGCATTTCCAAGTCAGAATTGTCAAATTTTCCAAATGGTGGTGAAAAAACTTTGAATGCTAGATTCGGATATTCATTTTTAATTTTACTAGAAATTAAATCCAAAACATTTTTTGTTGAGCCATAGAAAAACACTTTTAAATTGTTTTTATATGCTTCATCTATTAAGGAAAATATAATGTCATTTCCAGCAATTCTTTCTGATTTAACGCCCCTCATCAAATTCAATGAATATAACAATGGAGTTCCATCGGGACATATGTAATCAGCATTTTTAACTACAGTCTGAAAATTTTCTTTAGTATGATATTCATGAAGCATATGGGAATTCATAAATAAGGAATATGTTGATTGCTTCGATTTTGAAACGATCACAAACTCATCAATGAATTCAGAGAACTTCCCATGATTAATTTCTATGCCAAAAATTTTATTTTTTTTCACACTCAACTGAAAAACGATTTAATATTAACAAAGCTAATTAGCTTCTGACCAATAAATTATTACAAATGAAGTAATCATTAACAGCTTAAAATCGAATTATTTGAAACGGAATTAATCAAAAAAGTATGTAATAATCATCCGGAGCTGCTAAGCTCAGAAATATCCTCCACCTCAAATCTTGCAACTACCAATGCTATAAACCAATAATAAATAAATATGAATGAATTGTCCACCAACAACAGGGGTATACTATAGAGAAAGATTTGAATACCCATTTTCGATTTTACATAGGATGAGTAAAAAAGTAAAAAAAGTGATAAACTTCCGATTAATCCATAATCGAACCTAATTTTTAAAATATCATTATGTGGATTGACAAACTCTCTTTTTTCAGCACCCCAATCCGGTCTTATTACATCATGAGTAAACACGTCCGCTTGACCGGGGCCATATCCAAATAGAAACTGAAGAAGGTCACTTTGATTTATATGGGCTTTTAAATAACTTATAAAAACTTCTCTGCCCATTAAAAAACGATTCAGTGAATCACTCGAATCAATTCCAATAAAATCGAGAAACCATTTTGCGAAACTATCGAGATTGGTACCTATAGCATAAAATATAAAAAAGTAAATTGCCAAAATCAGGGCCAACCAGTATTTATTTTTATCAATATTAAGTGGTCTAATAAAAAGATAGTATGTAGCCATTGCCGGTAAAACACCAAGGATTATGCTTCTCTTTCCGGACATGAGAATTAGTATGGCTGCTGGAATTGCCCACAAAAACATCTTTCGATATATAAAAAAAAGAAAAAAACATCCCAGAATTACTCCATTATGAAATTCTGAAGACATATTGTAATTGGACCTGACAAAATTGAATGACCAATCGAATTCAAAATCGATACCTACCCAGGCGAAATAAGAAATTACAGAAGCAATAAAAAGCCATTTAATATGCTGTTCATTAAATGACATTTTCATTATAAATACTATGATCGGACTCAGAATAATTAAAATATCTCTAATAAATGCTTTGTAATTGATTGATTCGTAATTCAATATCAATCCTGTCAACATTAAGGTCAGATAAAGAATCAAAGAGAAGACCATATTGGGTTCAAATCTCAAGCCTCTCTCTTTTCCAGAAGAAAAAAGATTCTCGAATAAAAAAAGAGCAATCATTATTGCCGGAATAAAATAAATGAGTTTTGCTCTGTCAAAAGCATGATAGGCAATCAAAGAAGGAATCAGAAGGAAATATAGAAAAAGGGAAGATCGCTTGATTTTGATTCCTGAATTAAATAATTGAATGGATGAAATCTCCTTGGCCATATTTGCTGTAGATAAACTAAAATACGCTGATCAGAAACAATAATTGTAATTTAGCTTCGTATCGATCTATATTTGCTGCAAAGTAAAGAATTCATGTCAAATCAGGATAGCAATCAAATTAACTTACTCAAAGTTATCAAATGGCTGGTAGTTTCAATTAAGACAAATTTCAAGACTCTTTTGGTTATTAATATACTTCTTGGGGTTCTATTGGTGTCTGCAAAACTCTATATTCCAAAGTCTTTTGAAGGAAGTTTAATAGTAAAATCAAATATTATTGAATTTCATTTTATCTCTGAAATTTTAAAACCCTTAAATCATCATATCGAAGATAAAAAACATCAAAGCATTGCTAAAACTTTAAATATTCCTGGGGAATTGGCACAGTCTTTTGGAGGGTATCAAATTACGAGTCTTATAGATGAGGAATACGTGGCAAAAAGGAAAATTACCATCGATGAAAATCTTACGGAATACGAAAAAGATCAGGTTTTTGAATTGAGAATAAGGTCATCCGATAAGAATAAATTGCCTGTTTTGAAAGATGCTTTACTCAACTATCTACGCAGCCAGGATTACATAAAAAGAAGACAGGAATTTTTCTTGGAACGACAAAAAGATATCAAGCAACTTTACGAAAACGATATTACTAGTATGTCTAGATTAAAAGAAAGTTTTGCAAAAGATGGATTTGATCCAAATGTTGCCGGAAACGACTTAATTATTCAAGGATTAGGTGATTTCTTTTTCGGCAGTATGAGGATTTATGAAAATTATGTGAAGGCTTGGTATCTAACTGAATTTAACAATTCATTTGAAGAATTGAGCAAACTGGAAATTTATGATAAACACGTTTATCCTAGGTGGACACCATTTATTATTGCATTTGTAATAGCCGGCTCAATAATAAGTTTAGTCTATTTATTAATCATAGAGTTAAATAGGACACTTAAACAGATCGATTGAATTTAATCAAAATGATTTTTTTTGTAATGGCTGAGTTTTTCTAATTCTTGAGAACTTCCAAGAACAATCATGGTCTGCCCTTCAATTAATGATTTATTTGCTTGTGGATTCAGAGTAAAGCCAAACTGATCCTTGATGGCAATTACGGTCGCGCCTGTTTTTTTGCGAATATCCAGTTCGCCTATGCTTTTATTTCTCCATTCATCCTTTAATTGATAATAGTTAATATTATCAAGTCGCAAAGAATCCTGCCCTATTCCATTCATCATTTCAATAAATTCAACGACATCGGGTTTGGTTACAAGTGTAGCCATATGCCTTCCTCCTACTGCGTCGGGCATAACCACTTTATTGGCACCGGCTCTTATGAGTTTGCTTTCTGACGTTTCTTCCGAGGCCCTTGAAATTATATTGACACTCGGGTTCAATTGACGCGCAGTCAAGGTTACAAAAACGTTATCAGAATCTTTAGGCATGGTAGAAATTAATGCTCTGGCATTTTCTATTCCAGCATTTTTCATAATTTCATCATGCGTAGCATCTCCTTTGATAAAGAAAATTTCAGGGTTATTTTTTAACTCTTCATTTTCAATTACATTTTCATTGCTGTCTATAATAACAACGGTATGTTTTCCTGCAAGCAATTCTTCACAAGCCTTACTTCCATTTCTTCCGAAACCACAGACGATCACATGTCCTTTTAAATTCCTCATTTTTCGCAGAATTTTATAATTGGTGAGCATTTGCCTTATCTCGCCCTCAAATACATAGGTCGAAATTACAGAAAGTATGTAGGCAAAAATACCCAGATTGAAAAAAATATAAACTGCGGTAAACATTCTTCCGGCTTCTGAAAGAGGTTGAACTTCTTTATATCCTACCGTGGAGATTGTAATAACCGTCATATAAAATGCATCACTGAGGTTATAACCCTCAATTAGCATAAAACCGAGAATCCCGGTTGTTAAGCTTGCAATCACTACAATGATTGCGGTCACAAGTTTAAAATAATTGTATCGTCGTATTATCATTAGGAAATCACATTGCCCAATTCACCTGATATATGTTTCTCGATTTTTTTAAGCTCATTAAAATATTTTAATACCTTCATATAGTTTTCCTCAGCTTCTCCGTTTTCACTCATTTTTTTGAGCTCATTTCTTGCCGATTCTTTTAATTCTCTGACCTTGTTCCATTTCAAGCGATGAATGTCCGAGTATAATTTATTCACTATATCATGATCGGCAGCAGGAACAAAAATATTTTGCTTTTCCCAATTATCGCTAACAGAATACTTTTCTGAAATGATATTAATCACAGTTTCTCTTAATTCTTCAAATTCTTCATTATTCAAAAAATCCTTCACTTCAGGAAATGCTCCTTTATCCTCAAATTGTTTATAAACTTGAAGAAGCCTGTTATAATTTTGATTTTTAAATTCAACATCTGAAATTGAATTGAGTAGGTATTTCCCTAGACTAATATTGTCGGGCTCAATAAAAATATTGGAAAAGTTAAGAAGGTATTTGAGCACCTCCATTTCATTGATTTCAGACCCCGGATCTCTTTTTATATCAATTTTTTGCTTTCCACCATCTTGTATAGAGGCTTGCTCCGATTCTGTTGAGAATTGCTGAGAATAACCTTTTTTGTATTTATCTCTATTTTGATTGAATGCTTTTTTGTTGTATTCGGAGACCAATACCTGTTCATCAATATCCAGTAATTCACTGCTGGCTTTAAAATAAACCGAACGAGTGATGGCATCGGGTATCAAAGCTATAATTTCAACTATTTCACGGATTAATTCAGCTTTTTTAAACGGTTCTCCCTGTATGGATTCAAGTTGAACCTTTGTTTTGAAACTTAGAAAATCCTGTTTGTTTCGGGTCAGGAAGTCTTTAAAATCAGCACCGCCTTTTTGTTTTACAAATGAATCCGGATCCAAGCCTTCGGGAAGGGTCACTACTTTTAAATTCATACCCGCCTTTAGTACCAATCGCAATCCTCTTTCAGAAGCCTTAAGTCCGGCTTCATCCCCATCAAAAATCAAAGTGATATTTTTGGTAAAACGACGAATGACCTTTATTTGCTCTTCAGTAAGGGAGGTGCCACTCGATGCAATAACATTTTCTATTCCGGCCTGATTTAGCGAAATAACATCCGTATAACCTTCAACCAGGATGCAGTCATCTTCATTGCGGATGGCATTTTTAGCAAAATAAAATCCATATAGCTCTTTGCTTTTATTATAAACTGGTGTCTCCGGTGAGTTGATGTATTTGGGTTGGTTTTTATCATTACCTAAAATTCGCGCACCAAAACCTATAACTTTCCCTATTAAGTTGTGGATAGGAAATATTACCCTTCCGCGATAGCGATCGTAAACCTTACCATCTTTTGCAATAACTAAACCGGCTTTTTCGAGGATTTCTCTTGAAAATTGTTTGGATTCCGCTTCCTTGAGAAAAGTATCCCAATTTGTTTGTGAATATCCTAACTCAAATTTTTCTATCGTTTGAGAAGAAAATCCACGTTCTTTAAAATAGGAAAGTCCAATCGCCTTGCCACTTTCAGAATTCTTTAATTGATCAATAAAATAATCTCTCGCGAAATTTAAAGCAATGTGCAAACTTTCAATTTCACTTGCCTTTTGTTTTTCTTCGTGACTGGGTTCGCTTTCTTCTAATTCTATGCCGTATTTTTTGGCTAAATATCTGATGGCTTCAAGATAGCTTAGCCGTTCATGTTCCATAATGAAAGTGATAGAATCTCCGGCTTTTCCCGAACTGAAATCCTTGAATATTCCCTTGCCAGGAGATACCGAGAACGATGGTGTTTTCTCATCCTGAAAAGGTGAAAGGCCAAACCAATTCTGTCCTTTCTTCTTCAGATTGACAAAATCGCCGATAACATCAAGAATATCAACGACTTCCTTTACTTTACGAATGGAATCCTGACTTATGGCCATAGAGTATTCAAAGATAGTGTTTGATTGATAATCTCATATAGCTTTTTTGTGGATTAAAATCAATATTTTTGAAACCAATTGAATGCTTAATTACTTAAAAGCATATGAACGTATCAAAAGAAAAAATTCTCAAAGCCCTCTCAAGAGTAATTGATCCTGACTTAAAGAAAGATCTGGTTTCCTTAAATATGATTCAGGATGTAAGTTTCAGTTCTAATGAAATATCATTTACCGTAATGCTTACCACACCGGCCTGTCCACTAAAGGAAATGATCCGAAAAAGTTGTGTTGAGGAGCTTCAAAAAGATTTTGGAACGAAAATAGAACTCAACATAACTATGAGTTCTAATGTAACAAGTACACGATTAAGCGATGCTCCATTGCTTCCCAATGTGAAAAATATAATCGCTGTTGCCAGTGGTAAAGGGGGAGTTGGCAAATCTACCGTTAGTGCAAATCTGGCAGTTGCGCTTGCTCAGCAAGGTGCAAAAGTAGGATTAATCGATGCTGATATTTTCGGGCCCTCCCAACCCACCATGTTTGGATGCGAAGATCAGAAACCGGGAATTGTTGAAGAAGATGGAAAAAATAAAATTATCCCTATTTCTAAATACGGAGTTAAACTCATTTCTATTGGTTTTCTTACACCTGCTGACTCTGCTATCGTCTGGAGGGGACCTATGGCGAGTTCGGCCTTAAAACAATTTTTTAGCGATTGTGACTGGGGTCCACTGGATTATTTAATAATTGACCTGCCTCCGGGAACAAGTGATATTCATCTCACATTAGTGCAAAGCATACCTGTTACAGGCGCCCTAATAGTGACTACACCGCAAAAAGTAGCCTTAGCAGATGCACAAAAAGGTCTTGCTATGTTTCAACAAGAACAGATTAATGTGCCCGTGCTGGGGATTGTTGAGAATATGGCTTATTTTACTCCCGATGAATTACCGGATAATAAGTATTATATATTTGGTAAAAACGGAGGAATGAATTTATCTGAAAAAAATAATGTTCCTTTTCTGGGTCAAATTCCACTTGTTCAAAGCATTCGTGAAAGTGGTGATAGTGGAAAACCTGTGGTTGAGCAAGTAGATGATGCAACTAAAGATTCATTTTTAGAAATATCAAGCAACTTGGCTCGTCAGGTAGCTATACGAAATGCAAATCACGAAAAAACTAAAATAGTAGAAATGAAAATGTGATGAAGAATGGTGGATATGCTTGAAAGAATTGAAAAGGCACTTGATACAGTACGGCCTTATTTAAACAAAGACGGGGGAGATGTTAAAGTAGTAGAAATTAAAAAAGACGTACTTGTAATCGAATTTGAGGGTAATTGTAGTTCCTGTACAATGTCCAATATGACGCTCAAAGCGGGGATTGAAGAATCCGTCATAAAAGCTGTACCCGAAATTAAGCACGTCAAAGCCCTAAATTTACCCGTTAAATAAAAATACTTATACAAATTACCCTTTTTCCTTTATTTAGAATAAATATATTATTAAAACCATGATCAAAAATATACTTACAGTAATCCTTTCGCTCATCGCACTCACTTCATTTGCCCAGCAGAGTATGAATATGACGGAGGTCTCCAATTTTTATCCAAGTAATGTCACCCCCGGCAATCCGGAACAATTCAATGATATTTGGGGCTATGTGGCACCAGATGGTAGAGAATATGCCATTTTCGGTAGTGTTTCAGGCACTTATTTTATTGATGTTACCAATGCGGCGAGTCCCGTGGAAATTGATTATTTTTCCGGAGGAGGTACTGGAATATGGAGAGATTTTAAAACCTATAAACATTATGCCTTCGGGGTAGCCGATGTTACTTCGGGTAATACATTGCAAATTTTTGATCTGCAATATCTTCCCGATTCTGTGGTGAAAATCTATGATGACAATACCTTTAGCTCAAATTGTCATAATATTCACGTCAACAACGATCGCTTATATATTGTAAGCAATACAAGAGGTGGTTCTTACTACCCTTTGGATGTTTTATGTATTGAAGACCCTGAGAATCCATATCTCATTGGAGGGATTCGAAATGGAATCAATGTCAGTGGAAATTATTCTACTTCTCATGATGCTTTTGTTCATGATGACACCGTTTATTTATCTGTGTATTTCAATAATACAGGTAATGATGGCCTTCATGTATTCGACATGACTGATCCGGAAAACCCTGATTTAATTGGTTCAATTCAGAATTATCCTGTTGCGGGAATTAATCATGCATCCTGGATGAGTTCAGATGGAACCCATCTCATTATGGCAGATGAAACTTTGACCAGCCCTATTAAAATGGTTGACATTACTGACTTAAGCAATATGCAAGCCATAAGTACTTTTGCTCCAAACCCAGGTGCAATTGCACATAATCCGTTTATTAAAGATTGTCTTGCGATTATTTCATATTATCATGAAGGCGTACAAATTTACGACGTGTCCAATCCTTCTACTCCTACAAGGGTTGGGTATTTTGACACTGATACGACTATTGGCAATGGAAATTATAGTCCCAATTATCGCGGTTGCTGGGGCGTTTATCCTTATCTGCCATCTGGAAATATAATAGCGGCTGACAGAAAAAACGGATTGTTTGTATTAACCTATGATGGTGCTTACCCCAACTGTAGTGGAGATTTCGACAAAGTCGTGGAAGTCGATACCACGAAATATTGTGAGGATACAGTAACTACAGTTGCCCTAAATAAATTCACCGCAAATAATATTGAAATTTATCCTAACCCATCGAAAGGTATTTTTCATGTAATAAGCGATCAAAATATCATTAATGAAATTGCCGTATACGATATTCGCGGACTGGAAATTTCAAGGGTAAAAACAAACATTTACAAAAGAGACATACAACTGGACCTCAGTTCTGAGGAAAGTGGTATTTATTTTGTTCACTTATTTTTTAATGAAGGTGAAAAAAGGATGAAAATATTTAAGGAATAAAAAGGATAAACCGGAATTGCTCCGGTTTTTCTATTTTCGTCTAAATTTTAATGCGATAATTATAGGACACTCAGAATTAATTCAATAAAATTAATATGATAAGATTAATAAGCTTAATATTTCTAGCAGGATTCTCAGTGAGTAGTTTTGCTCAACAGGGTATGAACATGACGGAGTTATCCGTGTTCTTTCCATCAAATTTAACACCCGGAAACAGTCAGTTTAATGATTGTTGGGGTTATGCAGCACCTGATGGTCGCGAATATGGAATTTTAGGTCATGCTGCCGGAACCTATTTTGCAGATATTACAGATCCAGCCAACCCTGTGGAAATTGATTATTTTCCAGGTGGCAATTCAACCATTTGGAGAGATTACAAAACGTATAAACATTATGCCTTTGGGGTTTCCGATGGTTTTGGAGGAGGTTCTCTTCAAATTTGGGATCTTCAATATCTTCCCGATTCTATTGTGGAGGTATACAACTCCTCTGCATTTTCTTCAAATGTTCATAATATCTTCATAAATGATGATCGCTTGTATTTGGTAAGCAATAATAGAGGCGGTTCTTTTTATCCATTGGATATTCTTTGCATTGAGGATCCTGAAAATCCCTATTTAATTGGAGGAATTAGAAACGGCATCAATGTACCATCTCCTTTGAGCTCTCACGACGCTTTTGTAAGAGGCGATACGGTTTATTTATCAGCGGCAGGCGACGGTTTGCAGGTCTTTGATTTTGCAGATGCTGAAAATCCTGTATTCATAGGTTCAATAGAAAATTATCCTGGAAAAGGATATAACCATTCTTCATGGATGAGTACAGACGGCACGCACATGGTAATGGCCGATGAAACGGGAGGCAGTCCTTTGAAGATTATTGATATCAGTGATCTCAGCAATATTCAAACTGTAAGTACTTTTCCGGCCAACCCGCCAAGCAATCTCATACCTCATAATCCATTTGTAAAAAATTGCATCGCTTTTGTTTCCTATTATCACCTGGGTGTTCAGGTTTATGATATTTCTGTACCGGCAAGTCCAACTCAAGTAGCCTTTTTTGATACCGATACAACCACAAGTGGTGGATTTGACGGGTGTTGGGGTGTATATCCTTATTTGCCTTCCGGAAATATCATCGCTTCAGATCAAAAGAAAGGGCTATATGTATTGAGTTATGACAGTACTTTCCCATGTGCAGCAGGAATCTACGATGATGTTTATGAAGTCGATACAAGTAAGTATTGCGAAGACACCACCACCAGTCCTGTATCACTGAGAGAATTGACAGCTGAAAATATCAGTCTTTTCCCTAACCCTACAGATGGCCTTTTTCATCTTATATCAGACCAAAATGTTATTAATGAGGTTGAAGTTTATGATATCCGAGGTAAAGTAATTCTTAGGAGGAGTTTAGCTAATTTTGAGCGCGATATAATCCTGAACTTGTCTACTGAGGAATCTGGCCTTTACTTTGTCAACGTCCATTCAAATGGAGGGCAAAAAAGACTCAAACTCTTTAAAAAATAAAGCATTAATAAAAACCGGTCATTGTGCCGGTTTTTTTATTTACAGTATCTTGGCTTTACTATCTTTGCCGCAATGAAAATTGGAATTTTCTTCGGAGGACAATCCCGTGAAAGAGAAGTATCTTTTGCTGGCGGGAGAACAGTATTCGATAATCTCGATAAAAATCTATTTGAGGTCGTTCCGATATTTGTCGACAGCCTTGGCAATTTTATATTGCTCGATTGGCAACATATTTATAAGGGTACAATTCGGGATTTTTATCCACCTTCAAAATTTGATTATAAAAGCAAACATCCTTTTCAGATCTATGTAGAATCTCTTGATTTTAATGAATCCTCAGTCGAAGAAGTCATTGGCTCAGTTGGTATGAAAATACAACCAGAGGATTTTAAATCGTTATTCGAATTTGCTTTTCTAGCCTTGCATGGGCCTCAGGGAGAGGACGGTGCGATCCAGGGATTGCTGGAATGGTATCAAATACCATATTCGGGTTCAGGGCTTTTGCCTTCATCAATTGGTATCAATAAAATTGTGCAGAAACGATTTTTTCAGGATTCTCAGGAATTACATCCGAAACATTCCATAATTGATAAAGTGAATTGGGATAAGGCGGATCGAAAAGAATTATTTAAAAAGATTAGCCAAGAAATCGGAACTGACATTGTTGTAAAGGCACCTCATCAGGGATCTAGCATTGGCGTTTCAATATTAAAAAATGCAGAATTTTCTCAATTTGAAATTGCAGTTGAAAAAGCCTTGTTCAGAGAAAGATTTTTTCTGGATAAGTATAAAAGCCTTAGCGAAGAGGAAAAAGTAAGAACTATCAATGCGATTGCTGATATCCGAACAGGAATAGGCTTTCCACTAAAAATAGATGATAAAATAATAATTCACCCTGAAGAATTATTTGAATATCTGAATTCGAGTCCCGAATCAGAACTTCTTCTTGAAAGTTTAATTTCTGAAGATAGCATTCTTGTTGAATCCTTTATTGACGGCGAGGAGTTCAGTTGCATTGTAATTGAAGATGAAAACAGTAAGCCAATTGCCCTTCCCCCTACCCAGATTTTAAAACCGAGCGATATATATGATTATCGCGCAAAATATCTTCCGGGAATAAGTCGGAAAATAACGCCAATTGATCTTCCGGTCAAACAAATTCGCGCAATCAGGAAAGCCTGCGAAAAGTTGTATACAAACTTAAATTGTGATGTCTATGCGCGATTGGATGGCTTCATCTCTGAGAAAGGAATTTATCTAAATGACCCCAATACGACTTCGGGAATGCTTCCCTCATCTTTCTTTTTTCATCAGGCTGCGGAAATCGGGCTTAACCCATCTCAATTCCTAACCTATATTATTCGAACTTCCCTCAGATCCAGATTAAAAACGGGAAAACTTCCCATCCATTATTATAAACTTTTACAAAATCTGGATGAAAAAATTGCCAAATTCAATCGCGAAGTACAAAAAAAGGAGAAGGTTGCGGTTATAATGGGCGGTTTTTCATCTGAAAGACATATTTCAGTGGAAAGTGGTAGGAATATTTACGAAAAGCTATCTTCCTCAAAGGAGCATTTGCCTTCCCCACTTTTTCTGACGGGTAATCTGGAAAATCATCAACTTTATGAAATTCCGATTAACATAATGCTCAAGGATAATGCCGATGATATCAGGGATAAAATATTGAATTTCAAGCTTCACCCCATACTTGATGAGATAAAAAGTGAATGCAAAGCCATCACGGATAAATACACCGGGAACTTAATCAGCCAGCCAATAAAAATTGATTATGATGAATTGGCTTCAAAATTTGATTCCGTTTTCATAGCCCTGCACGGACGACCGGGTGAAGACGGCACCGTTCAGAAAGATCTTGCCAAAAGAAATGTCCCTTACAATGGTTCTCAACCTGAAAGCTCAGAAATAACCATTAATAAATTTCAAACCAATGAAATTTTAAAAGACAATGGATTTCACGTTGCGGAACATCAATTTGTATTAAAAAGTGATTGGCAAAAAGATCAGGAGGATTTTATATTATCCATTGAAAAAGATTTTGAATACCCATTTATTGCCAAGCCGGCCGATGACGGCTGTAGCTCGGCAGTTACGAAAATAAGGGATCGATCGATGTTAAATGCCTATTCCCGTTTGATTTTCAGGGATTCTGATACTCTGGATCAAAAGGAATGTGAGGTATTGGGAATAAGTGTAAAAGAAGAATTTCCTGCAAAAGAGGGATTCGTGATTGAAACACTCATTACAATGGGCGATGCTGACCATTTTCTCGAAATTACAGGCGGACTTCTTACGCACCATGATCAAAATGGCAATACCATCATCGAGATGTTTGAACCATCAGAAGCACTGGCCACCGGAGATGTTTTAAGTTTGGAAGAAAAATTTCTAGCAGGGGAAGGTCAAAACATTACTCCAGCGCGTTTTGATAGAAATCCTGAATTGAATAAAAGTATTTCAGACAAAGTAAAGGAAGTATTAAAACAGGTGGCTATAACGCTTGACATTCAGGGTTATGCCAGAATAGATGCCTTTGTGAAAATTTACAAACCGGATAAAGTCAAAGTATTTATCATTGAAATTAATTCATTGCCCGGAATGACACCCGCCACTTGTATTTTCCATCAAAGTGCAATAAATAAATACACACCACTGGCGTTTATAAGTGAAATTTTAAAATACGGTAAGGACAGGAGCAAAAAATTATCTTCATAGCATGACAAGTAAAAATCCTTTGAACCGTATTTTAATTCACCTGGGAATTGTCCTGTTGATTTGTGCTGTATTTTTAGTTGGTTTTTTTTACATATACCTTCCGGTAACAACAAAGCATGGTGAAAGCATTACTGTCCCCGATCTTCAGGGAATGCAATATTCTGATGCAGAAGAGTTTCTGGAAAAACGCAATTTAAGATTGGAAATATTTGATTCAACTTTCATAGTAGATATTGAACCGGGAACAATTATATCTCAAAATCCCGCACCCATGGTAAATGTTAAAGAAAATCGAAAAATATATATAACTGTAACGCCCAAATACGCCCCAAAAATTAAATTTCCTGATGTTATTGACGTTTCCGCTGAAATGGTTGAAAAAATATTGAAAAACAATGGATTGAACCTGGGTAAAATCAGATATCGACCTGATTTGGCCGCCAATGCAGTTTTAGAGGCACAACTAAATGGTGTTAAAGTAGAAGCCGGAGATTCTATTTACAAAGGAAGCACAATTGATATAATAGTTGGAGATGGAAAAGGTACCGATCGTTTTCTGGTACCTAAATTGGCCGGTTTAAGTCTTGAAGAAGCAGAATACACCATATTGGGTTCCGGTTTGAAACTCGGTATAATCGAGTATGTTGAAACAGATACGGTTGAATTGGGCTATGTCATTCGAAGCAGACCAAGTCATGAAAACAGACAAATTGTGCGATTAGGAGATGAGATAAATTTGTGGGTTTCGGGTAATAACGTAGATAATGAAACGTTTGAAGAAGATAGCTTGTTGATGGATCCGGAGATAGAATGAAATACCATATAAGCCTCATATTCCTTTTTTGCTCAACACTTCTCTTTGCCCAATTAGAAATTTCAGGTCTTCATCTACATAGGTTAAGTGAAGTTCAGAATGCCAAAAGAATCAATCAAAGTACAGATACACTGGCTATTCCTTTTTTTGATGATTTTTCTCAATATACCGGCAATCCCGATACATTACGTTGGGAGTCCGGAAGTGGAGCTTTTGTAAGCATTGGTTTGGGAATATTTCCACCAAGTAAGGGCGTATTGAGTTTTGATGGATTAAATGAATTTGGAAATCCCTATGATTTCAGATCCAACTTTCCAAAAGGCACGGCTGATGTATTAAACTCTGCACCCATAGACCTTTCTCCATGGGCTCCCAATGAAGATATTTCCTTAAGTTTTTTTTGGCAACAGACCGGATTGGGCGAAGCTCCTGACCAAAGACAGGGGGACTCTTTAATCGTTGAATTTAAAATTGCAGACACAGATAGTACTTTTAAATGGGAAGTGGTTTGGGCTGTTGAAGCCTCGGATTCCTTGCCAAATGATACATTACTCTTTGCTCAGATCAACCTGGAAGATGTTGCCTATTTTTACAATTCATTTCAATTCAGAATTCGAAACAGAGGTACCCTTTCAGGTAATTATGACAATTGGATTATTGATTATGTTGTTTTAAACAGAAATGGAGTCAATGGGCCCAGATTCCCTCAAGATCGAACCATTCAAACCAATGAACAAAGGGTTTTTAAAGACTATACTTCTATTCCAGTTGAACAAATTAATACGGATTCACTCTCTAATTATTTTATGGATAATAGCGAATTTTATGTTCGAACATTATTGAATGCTCAAAGTGTTTTTGCCGTACAAGGATTCATTACTGAAGAAAATACAAATACCCTAATTCAAGACGACACTATTATCGGAGGTTTAATTAACCAGGGTGAAATCAAAACCGGAATTAGCTCCACGGATAAAGCTGAGATTGATGCATTCCTTATTGATAAAAATCAAAAATATACTTTCAAAAAATCCTTTATTCTTTTTGATCATAGTGACACCATTTACGAAGGCATAGACAGAAGAGTGAATGATTCAACGGAGTTTGTGGGTCATTTGGCAGAGTACTACGCCTATGATGATGCCACACCCGAATTAGGTGCAGGTATTCGAACCCCATTTGGTAAAGTGGCGATAGAATATGACTTATATGCTCAAGATACTATGACAGGCCTGGATATTATGTTTATCCCAGGCGAAAGCAGCATTACCAGTACACAAATCGGAATTAGAATTTGGTCGGATTTACAAAAAGATGTGGACCCGATAATATATGGACAAGATATAGTGGGTGGCTACGGACAGGGAAAGTACTCATTTTTCAGAGTCAATTTTGATAGTGCTGTCATCGTTAGTGATACCATTTATATTGGGTGGGTTCAGTTTGACAAAACCTTCTTAAATGTTGGCTATGATATGAATAATAGATTCAACGAGAAAATTTACACCAAAGTAGATCCCGATGATGGCTGGGTTAGTGAAGCAGATTTTGAATTTCCGGGGGCATTAATGATTCGACCAATATTTGATACGGTCAATGCTCCAATTGCTAAGGGCAGTCAGATAGAGAAAAAACAAGATGAAGAAACAGTAGAAGAGCAGTACGAAGTTTCTATAGCTCCCAATCCGGCCCAGGGTTTTATAAGTATTGTAGGTGAATGTGATGAATTTAAAATATTCGATCTGAATGGCAGAGTTGCTGTTAATGGAACCCGGCTAAACAACGGAGACAAAATCGATCTTTCAAAATTGCCAAATGGAAGCTATATTATTAAGTTTGTAAATGATGGGATGTTGAAAAACAAACGTTTACAAATATTCAAGTAAAATGGATATCAGTCCGGAAGCACTCAACAAGAAAATAAATCTTAAAGATTCTGAAATTGTCATTATCGACGTGCGCGAAGATTGGGAGTACGAAGAAAATCATATCGCCCCTTTTAATATTCCCCTCTACTCTATTCCAAAGCGTCTGAATGAATTTAAACAATGGAAAGATAAAAAAATCATCGTCCATTGCAATTCAGGCAAAAGAAGTGTTCAGGCACAAAAATTCTTGAGATCGCAAGGAATTGTAAATGTTTACAATCTTACCGGCGGGCTTGACAATTTTTATAAAGTGGTAAAGTATAACCCCTCTTAATAAACAGGTATTTCAAATACAAATGGTTTGGGGGTAAAGCAAAGAATAAAGATGATAAGGCAAATCCATCCTAAAACTTTTCTTGCCGGAGACAAAGGCCTCTGATCCAATGCTCCTGGGTGATAAACACCCAAAAACCGTCCCAATATAAAAGCAAAGAACAACCAGCCCTGATAGCCTTCAATGCCGGGAATTAAAAAACTCAATAAAAACTGAATTGAAAAAGTCCCTACAGCAAGAAGTATTACATCCATTCGCTTAGGAGATACTTTCATAAAAATGAAATAATATAGCCCAAGCTGTAATGGTATGGTTATTAATAATTCCTGCGTTGGTAAAAATGGTGTTGTCCAACCCAATCCTGCATAAAACACAAAAATGATAAACAAGATTGCAGAAATAATTCGGCTGTTTTTTGTGCCAAATAATCCAAAGGTAATATGTCCGCCATCCAGTTGGCCAATGGGTAAAAGATTTAATGCTGTAAAAAACAATGTTAAATAACCGGCGAATATGATTGGGTAATGAATCATTTCATAACCATTTGGAATTTTACTTGGATCGTCGACAAGCAGGTTTTCAAGAATTATAAACAGGAGATTTTTGCCGACCTTGAAAACGCCAAAGTCCATGTCTTTGTACACATATTGAGCATAGTCCTTACCGTATTTTGCATATTCAGGATTGTATTTAAATAAGTATTCAAGTTCAGGCAAATGCGTAAAACCATAAATCAGTACTACCAGTGCTACAACAAAACCCGCAAGTGGTCCTGCGATTCCCACATCAAAATATTTTTTCCGCGATAAAATGGTTTGCTTGATTCGTATCAATGCGCCCATTGATCCAAAAGAAAGTCCAAAACCCAACCAAAGAGGTATGTAATAAGGAAGAGTCGTACGGATGTTATGATAGCGCGCTGTAAAATAATGACCGAATTCATGGAAAGATAAAACACCCAGAAATACTATAGAATACCTTAGTCCCTGATAAATATTTTCTTTTGACCACCAATTAATTTCCCTTTCCGAATCGCTCAAAAGTAGCAATGAACCATTGACCCATTCCATTCCTGCAATAGTGGCTGTTATAAATGATATTATAAAAAGACCAACGTGAACTGCTATGGTCTTAGGACTAAATTCTTCCATTAAAATACTTTTCAATTGTGTATTCAGCGTCAATTAAAACTGAATTAAAACCCAGCTCTGTTGCCACCTGGTGGTTTCTTTCATTATCGTCAAAATATAGAACAGATTCCGCTTCCAATTGATTTTCGTTGAGGATTATTTCCCAGGCTTTCGGTTCCGGTTTTCTTGTTTTGAGCAAATGGCTATAATAGGTTTTATCCATCAATTTTTCTAAGCTATCAAATTCAGAGATCAATGATAATTTTGAATTTAATTCATTGATGTGGATTTCGTTGGTATTTGAAAGACACATAACACTATAATTTTCTTTTAGTGTTTTTATCAATTCAATTCTCTCCTTAGGAATTTCAAGTAACATAGCATTCCAGGCATTGTCTATTTCAGCATCATCGAAATCCTTGTTAAAAACTTGACAAAACCAATCTCTAAATTCTATAGAATCCATCTTTCCGGTTTCAATTCGCTGTACAAGCTCTTCCTTTCTCATCAGTTGATTCAGTTCATCAAAACTACTGTTTGTTAAATCTGCAAAAGCCTTCACTGATTTTTTCCAATCTATATCGATAATTACACCACCTAAGTCAAATAAGATAAGCTGTATGTTTTTTGAAATATTCATAATTTTCTAAAATGCTTTTTACTTTGGGCTTAATTGCATTTTCAAACCGCGAATATCAATCTTTTAATTATAGATTTTAAAAAAAATGAAAATGCGGAATGCGAATAAAATTGATAATGTATAGACAAACATTATCGGCTTGATCATATGGCTTTAAATAAATATGAATACATCTGTGTCATTTCAAGCAATAACTTTGGAAAAGTGAAAAGGAATGTTCTAGCTACTTTCTGACGTTATATATATAGGTATTTTTAATTTTATTAAAATTTCTAAATGGACGCGGTACATATCATTAAACAATTGGATAAAAATCAAGGCTTATTCAAGAGTCTTTTCGCTTCTATATCAGGTGATTTGGTCCATTGGCGACCTTCTCCTGAAAAATGGAACCTTGTTGAAATAATCTGTCATTTATGCGATGAAGAAAGAGAAGATTTTCGGGCTAGATTAGAAAGTGTACTCAAGAATCCAAACATTCCTTTTACTCCAATAGATCCACAAAACTGGGTTAAAGAAAGAAGCTATGATCAACAGGATTTTAAAGTAAAAGCAAAAGAATTTTTATCCGAAAGAAAAACATCAATAGAATGGCTAAGGGCTATTAAAAATCCGAAATGGACAAATACCTATAAACACCCCAAACTTGGAGATATGAGTGCCTGGTATATATTAAACAACTGGCTTGCTCATGATTATTTGCATATACGACAGATCATTAGGTATAAATATCAATTCATAGAGAATAATTACCACCCCGATTTAAATTATGCCGGTGGCTGGTAAGCAATGAAGAAAGGCTTAATCAGTATTCTTCTCCCTTTCAAAAATTCAGAACTTTATTTCAAAGACTGTTTAGACAGCATCATTGACCAAAGTGAAGGCCATTGGGAATTAATTGCCATAAACGATCATTCCAAGGATAAATCGATGGAAATAATTCGGGATTACTCTTTTAAAGACGGGAGAATAAAAGTTTTTGAAAATACAGGAAACGGAATTATTGATGCTTTAAATACAGCTTATTCAAATTCGCAAGGTGAATTTATCCATCGAATGGATTCTGATGATATCATGCCTAAAAGAAAACTTGAGGAACTAAAAAAACTTTTACACAAAAAAGGAAAAGGCTATGTAAGTACAGGAATGGTAAAATATTTTTCAAAAAATGATATTTCCGTTGGCTACAAAAAATATCAATCATGGCTCAACGATATCAATCAAATGGGTATGCAATGGGAGAATATTTATAAAGAATGTGTGATTGCTTCTCCGGCCTGGATGATACATCGCGATGATTTTGAAAATTGCGAAGCCTTTCGGTCAGATTTATACCCTGAGGATTACGATCTCGTGTTCCGAATGTACAAATCCGCATTAAAAGTTATCTCGAGCACCGAGATTGTTCATCTCTGGAGAGAACATAGAGAAAGAACAAGCCGAAACAGTAAGCATTACCAACAAAAAGCTTTTTTCAATTTAAAAGTCCATCATTTTTTAAAAAATGAGATTCGCGATGAAAACCTAATTGTATTTGCAAGTGGACTTAAAGCCAAAATGTTGGGTCAAATATAATTAGATCGTGAAGTACAATTTGAATTAATTAGCCAAAACAAGGATAAATCGAAATCGGATTTAAAAAAAGAGATTGAAAAGCTTTTAAGAGACAGACAAAATTCAAAATATATAATTGCCATCGAAAGTAAGGCTGCTAAAAGGCAATTAAAAAGCCAGTTTTCAGAATTTAACAAAAAGGAAAATATCGATTATTTCAATTTTAGTTAATTCCGGACAATTATATTTTTTATGGTACATGGCATTGTTAATAATTGTGATTTAGCTAATATTGCAGTCCAATAAGGAATATGGCAAATCCGCCTGTTTCGGGGCCCTTAGCTCAGTTAGTCTTGATGAAGCAAAGCTTATCAGGATGATGACCGAAGCATCATTATTTGAGTTGAGGAGCAATTGAATTTTTGAATTATAACTTTGGGCCCTTAGCTCAGTTGGTTAGAGCACCTGACTCATAATCAGGTGGTCGCTGGTTCGAGCCCAGCAGGGCCCACTTTATTTCAATCTAAAATAAGGTTATACACATCCACTCGATTTTGAATTTTTAAAGTGGGGCGAGAAGCTTGTCCCGAATGAGTGAAACGAATTTCGGGGAGCCCAGCAGGGCCCACATTAATCAATTTAAATTTTTGAGTAAAGTCAATATCGGGGAGCCTATTTTGACCTGAGTTTACAAAGCATTTTTCAGAGCAGGCTTGTACCGAATGAGTGAAACGAATTTCGGTAGCCCACTTTGTTTCAATCTAAAATAAGGTTATACACATCCACTCGATTTTAAATTTTTTAAGGTGGGGCGAGAAGCTTGTCCCGAAGGAGTGAAACGAATTTCGGTAGCCCACTTTATTCAATTAAAAATTAAGAATTATCTATTGAGATTCTGGCAAAATCCAATTCACATTAATATATTGATCTTGTCTAGATCATTCGAATTTGATGGAGGAAAAGGACAATTTGTTCATTACTTATTCAATGTTAAGTCTTAATTTGTAATTTAGCCCAATGGTACACTACGATCCGAAACAGTGGTTGAATGTCTTCTACTATGTCATTAAATGGAGCGGTTTTCGCCAGATAATGAAGATTATATTAGGTATTGGAATATTTAACTTCCTTTTAACCTGGTATTTTCTCGATTTGCATCACTACCGAATAGAAAGTACAAGCGTTGCTCATTCACTTTTAGGTATTGTTTTGGGTTTGTTTTTAGTATTCAGGACAAACACTGCTTACGACCGTTGGTGGGAAGGTAGAAAACTATGGGGCGCACTTGTAAATGAAACAAGAAACCTGGCATTAAAAATCAATGCTATTTTTGATGATCAGATTAAAAAAGTCTATTTGAGAGATCTGATTACGGCTTATGTTTTTGCAATGAAAGAACATCTCCGATTTGGAGTTCTTTATGAGGAGTTGCACTATTTGCCAAAATCTGACCTCGACAGAATTAAAGATGTCGATCATAAACCAAATTACCTGAGCGGAAGAATTTACGAAGAAGTAAACAGCGCTTATAAAAATGGTGAAATCAGTGGTGAACAACTGTTCTTACTTGATAAGGAGATTAAGGCCTTCACAGATATCATTGGCGCTTGTGAGAGGATAAAAAATACCCCTATCCCATTTTCTTATTCTGTTTATATCAAAATGTTTATCCTGGTTTATGTGGTGACTTTACCTTTCGCTTTTATGTCGGATTTTCTTTACGCATCAGTGCCTATCACTATGGTGGTTTCTTATATTCTTATTAGCATAGAAGTAATCGGTGAAGAAATTGAAGATCCATTTGGCCGCGATCAGAATGATCTTCCAACCGATGAGCTGTCTGAAAAAATCCTAAGAAATCTCAGGGAAATCATTCCTCAAAAAGAAACAAAAGAACAGGAATCTATTCTCAATTAAAGTTTTTCTATTACGTTTCTGATCATTCTATCAACAATCCTGTTCGGATTGGATGAAAATCTACCTGTAATTCTGTTGGCTAAAATTGCATTTATCGACAGGGCCTTGTGACCCAACATTTTGGCAAAGGCATAATAAGCAGAGGTTTCCATTTCAAAATTAGTAAGCCATTTGCCCTGGCAGTGAAAGTAACTAAGTTTTTCAAGAATCTTATTATCCTTTATTTCCAGATTGATTTCTCTTCCCTGAGGTCCGTAAAAACCCGGGCAGGTAACGGTAACACCTCTGACAAAGGAATCATTTGAGAATTGCTCCATTAAGTCTTCATCTGCATCGGCTGTGTACGGTGTCACATCCACATCCAGGTGATTTTTTACTTCTTCGGAAAATTCCTTTTGAGCTTTGTTTTCTTTATAAAAATAATAGGACATCAAATTATCCAGTCCTACGGCTGATTCAGAAAGCAAAATAGAGCCGACCGAAAGTCCCGACTGCATGGATCCCGAAGTTCCAAGCCGGATAATGTTCAAACTTTTCTTTTTGGCTTTAAATTTCTTCTTGCTGAAATCATAATTAGCCAGAAGATCGAGTTCGAGCATTAATATCTCAATATTGGCAGTTCCCATACCCGTAGACATGACGGTTACCTTTTTGCCATTTATCGATCCGGTATGCGTAATGAATTCGCGCTTATTCATCTCGAAATCTATGCTATCAAAATGACTGCTTACGCGATGTACTCTTCCCGGATCGCCAACCGTAAAAATAACATCGCAAATATCTTTTGGCTTTAAACTCAGATGATAGACACTACCATCTTTGTTCAGGATCAAATCAGAAGCGTTGGACACTCCCATTTATGGATTAAATACCTCTTTTCGTTTCAAATCTTTTTTTGGATTATACCCATTAAGGGTTTTAGCATAATAACCTGTTCCATCGTATTCCCTTTTCTCAGGATGATTCATACAATCTTCAGAACACGCTCCCTGATATTCATCCCCGCAGGAGTCACAAATAGCTACGTGAATATTGCATTCAGGGTTCGCACAATTGACCATTCGATCCGAAGGCTTTTCACAAATGTAACACTTCGAAATAATTTTAGGATTAACCTTATTGACATCTAGGGCCACCCGATTGTCAAAAACATAACATTTACCTTCAAAATCTTCACCTCCGGCTTCCATCCCATATTTAATGATTCCGCCGTGCAATTGATAAACATCATGAAAACCATTTTCAAGTAAATAAGCACTTGCCTTTTCACATTTTACACCCCCGGTACAATACGTGACAATTTTCTTATTCTTAAGATTTTCTAATTCCTTAATTTTTTCGGGAAAATCTCTAAAATGATCAATGTCA
The DNA here is from genome assembly GCA_040218795.1 of Cytophagales bacterium. Lineage (GTDB taxonomy): Bacteria > Bacteroidota > Bacteroidia > Cytophagales > CCMP332 > CCMP332. The sequence continues at coordinate 474,512 of JAVJQT010000005.1, forward strand.
AGGGTGATGGCATTTTTGAAACGACCAAGTTCATGTTCGTAATTTGACCGTACATCAAGTACAACATAATCGGGATTTTTGCTGAGTTTTATAAATTCTTCAGGTTCGACATATTTGCCTGTGCGTTTCCTGGGATTTATATGTTCCAAGCTTGAATGCACGATTTCTTTTTTTAACCTCACATTTAATTTTTGAAAGGCGTGTCCATCGCTGCTGTCAATTTTAAATTCAGTGTCTGCAAACCTCGGATCTGCCTTTAAATGCTCCATGTATTTAGAGCAATTTTCAATTGTTCCGGAAACGGTTCCATTAATGCCTTCAGCAGCTACGATAATTCTACCGCGCAAATCGAGATCAATGCAAAATTCATGATGATTTAATCTGAATTCTGCGGGGTCTTCAATATTTGAATAACAATAGTAAAGCAGGATTTGATGTGTCTTCATTTTCTTCTTAGTTTCTGCTAAGTGAAAGATTTATATACTAGTTTTTTTTCCAGTTTTGGGCCGGGTTACCGAATAAACGTGCCTCTTTTTCAACATTATGGATAACAACCGATCCGGGTCCTATTTTGGCATTTTTCCCAATTTTAACACCTGAAATTATAGTTGCATTGGCTCCGACATATACCCCTTCTCCTATTTCCACATCGTCGCCGATCGATACATTCTGTCCAATCTGTGCAAAGTTTGATATTTTAGTCATAGCACCAATACTGCTATTTGCGAAAATCTGAATATGCTGATCAATTTTGGCAAATGCTTGAATTACCACTCCGGCAGCGATAAAATTTCCATAACCTAGTGAAGCTGATTCTGAAATAATTGCTGAATTATGAATGGCATTCATTGGCATCGTTTTGCGATCTTCGGTCAGCATTGTGATGGCCTTCTCGCGATCTTCCAATTCTTCCAATGCAATAAAAGCTTCAGCTTTTTTATTGATAAGTTTCAGAAATCCATGATCATCGGTATTCCCCAATATGGATATATCATCAATCAATTTCCCATGACGCTCTTCATCATCATCAAGAAATCCATAAACCACTATATCATGGCTCTTGAAAATGTCTAAAGCATGCATGGCCATGGTGCCCGAACCAAATATAATAACAGGTTTTTTCATTGGCCCGCAAATTTAAGGCTTTGAGAATCATTGTGCAATCAATGAAAGCTCAGCTCTTGGCAAATGATAATTTTAAAGGATGAATTAATATAAACATTAAAAAAGGAAGGCAAATGGATTTGTATCTATACAAAGAACCAAAATTCGGCGTGGCCAGACTTACAAATGTCAGGGCAACAAGTATGAGTAGAATAATAATATATTGATGCTTTGCTATTCTATTTGATTTAAAAACAAAAAATAAAAAGGCTGATAAAAGGATGTAATTTTCAATTGAATAAATAAACATCTGTATGTTTTGCCACTCCCAAGGAAATGGCCGTAAAAAGGCATTCACGAATGCAATGGGAAGATTAACAATTATACTAAACCAATCAGCCTGAGAAAAGCTGTAATAAAGGTTTATTCCATTATTACCAAAACTCAAAATTCTATGATGGGAATTATAAATGAAAGAAGGTAATTCAATTGGATTTAATACAGGATGAATAATAAGAATACCTATTACCGATGCTAATAGCAAAAGCGAAATTGGGATCGAAAATTTTGGGCTTAACGTGCGATAAAGGTAGAGCCCCACAATCTGTAAAAGAAAAATTGAATAAAAGTACCTTAACTTAAAAAAGATCAAAAAAGCAAGCATACTCAATATCAATACCCAAATGTTAACTTCCTTTTTAAATAAATAATCCAATAAGGCCATTAGAGAAATGAGCAGGCTTATAAAAACAAAGCTCTCTTTAAATATTCCCGATGTCCAAAACAATACTGAGGGAAATACAAAAAATGAAATTATTAGTTTTAAAAGGTTCTTCGAAAGGAATTCAAAATAACGAACGAAAAGGATAAATAGAATCAAATAACTCAAACTTCCAATGAGTATACTAGCCAGCCAATAATTGCTTACAGATACCCAACATATTGGGATAAGAATTTTAAGAAAAAGAGCAGACCTGGGCGTATCTATGTCCAGATTAATCTGTGAGAAAAAAATAAAATCAAAAATTTCTGAAATGGGCTTTTGAAGAATTTCAAATGCCGTATTAAAAAAATAAAAACTATCACCCGATTGTTCTTTGAAATGATAATAATACAATCCGATTGCCAGGCCTGAACCAATTTTAATCAGGTAAAGAGGAATAGAAATTTTAAGAGGAAGTTTATTGCTATTTCGCCATATATAAAATAAGGTAAATGCTATAAGAAGGATCCAAATAATAAATGCCCACATTAAAATTCTCTTACGATGCTAACTCCAATATTGCATTTCAAACATTTGCGCTCGGCACAGTAATTATTATATAAATGTATCAATGCCTGAGAGTCAAATGCGTTGTTATTTGGAAAGGTATAATTTTTCCAGAAACGCGTGATTTTGTTGTTTTCAGGCGAGATTTCCTCAAGTATTTTCAGTGCCCTGTCCATATAGGATTCATTTGATCTTATCCTGGAATAGCTGACCCAGATGGGAATAATTGCATTGATAATAAGGCTTTCTACGCTTGAATCTCCAATTTTTGATATGCCTTTTTCAGTTTCATTTGAAAATTTATAATGCTTTTGCCAGTAAGGGCTGGGCTCATCGTTAAAAAAAGACTTTACATCGGCAAGCGTTTCCATATTTAGAATATTGCTGAGTAAATGTTCTTTATCATGTATGAATGCTGCAAATTGAGCAAGTCTCAGCGTTGGAAAATTGCCTGGTCTCAATCTAAAAAATTTCCAGATTACCGGATCCAATTCGCTCTGATTATGAAATTTTAATTTTAATCGCTTGTATACTTCCTTAAGCTCATTAAAATACGAATCGTTTTTTCGCTCACCTTTTAAAAACCCCGATGAACCAAATAATATGGCTTCAATATCTGTTTTATTGTTGGTAAAGCGTTTTAGCTCCTTAAACGTAATTTTTGATGCCAGCTCGTTAAAACCATCTTTATTCCTTTTAAATCCAAAACTTTTGAGTATAAATTTGAAGCAAGCCTCCTCCCAATCCCCGTTTAATTGATCGAGAACATTTTTGAATAAAAGCGACTTTTGTTCAAGTCTTTCAATCAGGACCCTATCCATCATTGAAATGAGAATAACACGATTGGTCTTTTCTATCTGAGACTGACAAGGCACTTTCTGAGTGCTGTTGATTAGTTTTTCGTAATTCTGATAAAAATTTAAAGGGATACGACCGCGTAATTCAATTGTGGGAATTAATTTGCCCGCTGCATTTTTAATTTCTTTATCGTTTTCCAACACGACGTGTAAAATGACATTGTTATAGGCCGGATCTTCCTGATGCTTATGGCTATCCCATTCACTACTTTTTAAATGTATCTCTACATGTCCGTAGAAATCCAGATCATCAAAATGGATATGCGCTTGTGAAAAATCCGGTCCGGCATGAGAATTAAGAGAACCCGGCTTAATAACATTTAATGCCTCTCCGCTAATGAGACTTAAGCCCTGCTTATTAAAAAGCTGAAATTGCCATATAAATTGAAGAAATGCTTCTTTCAAAAACCCACTTTAAATTATTAGCTCCGAAAATACGAATATAATTTATGGTCAATTTCTAAAAGGCCTTTTTTCAATTAATTTTTACTCGACAATACTCAGTTTTACCATATTGGTACGTAATTTTTTGTACATCGGCATACTTGCAGTATTGATATATACATCACCTTTGCTCAAATAGCCGTGTTCTACCAATATCTTTTCAAGGTCCTCAATGGTATCATCGGTCGATTCAAATTTGTCGTAATAGATTCCACGTACGCCCCAGAGTAGGTTAAGAGTACTCAATATTGATTTGTTGGCGGTGAAAATAAAAATATGCGATTTGGGTCTGTGGCCTGAAAGTCTGAATCCCGTATATCCGGAAAAAGTCATTCCGGTAATGGCTTTGGCATCGGTAATTTCAGCCAAACGAACCGACATCGAGATAACCGAATCATGAACAAAGGTGTCCGATTCCTCATTTAAAGCATAATGCTTATAATAGATATCGGCGTTTTCTTCAACCGATTGAATGGTACGGCTCATACTAATGACCGTTTGGATTGGATATTTTCCAACAGAGGTTTCACCGCTTAGCATTAAAACATCGGCACCATCCAAAACCGCATTGGCCACATCGTTGGTTTCCGCGCGCGTTGGTCTTGGGTTTTCGATCATGCTTTCCATCATTTGAGTTGCAATGATCACCGGTTTTGCCGCGTATTTGCATTTTTTGGCAATCATTTTTTGAACGATGGGTACTTCTTCCATAAATATTTCTACACCCAAATCGCCTCTGGCTACCATTATGGCGTCCGATACTTCAATTATTTCATCGATGTTCTCAATGGCCTCAGGTTTCTCAATTTTAGATATAATCTTAGCATTGCTGTCTTTGGCTTTTATTTTTTTTCTCAGATCCTTTACATCATCGGCATGACGTACAAATGAAAGTGCAATCCAGTCGATATTATTTTTAAGTCCAAATTCAAGATCTTCCAGGTCTTTTTCTGTAAGTGAGGGAAGAGATATCTTTGTACTTGGAAGATTAATTCCTTTTTTGGACCGCAAAGGGCCACCGTAAATCACCTCCGTGTGTATTTCTTTTTTCTTTTTATCGACTTCTAAAACTTTGAGTTCAATTTTTCCATCGTCAACTAAAATGCCCTCTCCAGGTTGTACATCCTTATAAATTTGGGTGTAGGTAGTAAATACTTTTTTGGCATTACCGATTATTTTCTCGGTAGAAATGGTGAGTTTATCCCCCGGATTAATGATGACCTCTCCGTTTTCCACCTCTCCTATTCTGATCTTTGGCCCTTGAAGGTCCTGAAGTATACTTATGTGTGTGCCGTATTCCCTGTTAATTTCATTGATGTTTTTAATAACGACCATGTGATCTTTATGCGAACCATGCGAAAAGTTTAATCGAAATACATCGACACCCGCTTTTACAAGTTCAACTAATTTTTCTTTGCTGCTGCTGGCAGGGCCAACAGTTGCGATAATCTTGGTCCGATTATATGAAGTTTCCATATTTCAAAAAGCTATATTGTGTTTTGATTTTAGCGTTTCAGGATTGAATGATTTGAGCAATTGAATGCTGTCTATATTCCTTATTCGTTGATTTATGGCATCAAAATTAATTTCTGCCTCAGTTTCAATTAAAAATAGATAATCAAAATCCTTTAGTTCGGGCAAAAGTAAAGCTTGTTCGCTGTACTCTATTTGGTGCGCCCTGTTTTTTAAAAGCCTAAAAGTAGTGTATTCATTATTGAATTGATAAAGCGGATAGGAGTTTTTTTTATCTTCTTCAAAAAGAATTTGCCAATCTTTCTTTCTCGCCAATTCTATTCTCAGCTCTTTTGATAATTTCCAGGCTAATTTATAATCGGGCCAGGGGCATACCATTGCAAGTAAAACCCCATTCCATTCATAAGCGATGTCCAATTTATACTTTTTCGCCATAACTGATTTTCAATTGCAAATTTTAAATGGGAATCTTTTATTCTAATAACTATTTGACAAATATATTTTAATCCATTTCTTTGCACAGTACTTTTTAAAACTTTGTAAAATGTCAGAAATCGCACAAAAGGTAAAAAGCATTATTGTTGATAAGTTGGGAGTGGAAGAGTCAGAGGTGACTCCGGAAGCTAGCTTCACAAATGATTTAGGAGCAGACTCATTAGATACGGTAGAGCTTATCATGGAATTCGAAAAAGAATTCAACATTTCAATCCCAGACGACCAGGCTGAAAATATAGCTACGGTTGGACAGGCTATCTCCTATCTTGAGGAGCATGTAAAATAATATTCCATTTTATGGAGTTGAGGAGAGTTGTAGTAACGGGACTTGGTGCTTTGACACCTATTGGGATAGGTGCAGACAATTATTGGAAAGGTTTATCCAATGGTGTCAGTGGAGCAGCCCCGATTACCAGGTTCGATGCCGAAAAATTCAAAACCCGTTTTGCTTGTGAGTTGAAGGATTATAATTCGCTTGATTATTTCGATAGAAAGGAAGCGCGAAAATTAGATCCATATGCTCAATATGCAATGACTTGTGCCGATCAGGCTGTAGAGGATTCCGGTTTGCTGGAATCCAGTTTTGATCAGGACAGGGTGGGTGTGATATGGGCTTCGGGCATCGGTGGTTTACTTACATTTCAGGAGGAAGTCATGAGCTTTTCTCAGGGAGATGGTACGCCGAGATTTAACCCTTTCTTTATTCCAAAAATGATCGCAGACATTGGTGCAGGACAGATTTCCATTAAATATGGCTTTCGCGGTCCCAATTTTGCAACAGTTTCAGCATGCGCATCCTCAACGAATGCTCTGGTAGATGCTTTTAATTATATTCGTCTCGGAATGGCCGATGTCTTTGTTAGCGGTGGCTCAGAAGCTGCAGTTACCGAAGCCGGTGTTGGTGGCTTTAATGCCATGAAAGCTCTTTCCGAACGCAATGATTCGCCTGAAACTGCCTCACGACCTTTTGATAAGGACAGAGATGGATTTGTTTTGGGAGAAGGTGCAGGAGCATTGATTTTGGAAGAATACGAACATGCCAAAGCACGTGGCGCAAACATTTATGCCGAATTGATAGGCGGTGGAATGTCGGCGGATGCTTATCATATTACAGCACCGCATCCCGATGGGATTGGTGCAACCAATGTGATGAAAAATGCCATTAAAGATGCCAAGATCAAACCGGAAGAAGTAGATTATATCAATGTGCATGGCACCTCTACTCCTCTTGGAGATATAAGTGAGACCAAGGCCATTCAGGCCATATTTGGCGAGCATGCATACAATCTCAATATCAGTTCAACAAAATCCATGACCGGCCATTTATTGGGTGCGGCTGGAGCAATCGAGGCAATTGCCAGTGTTTTGGCAATTAAACACCAAATGGTCCCTCCTACCATCAATCATTTTACCGATGATGAAGGGCTTGATCCAAAACTGAATTTCACTTTTAGTAAAGCTCAAAAAAGAAAAGTGGATGTAGCATTGAGTAATACCTTTGGATTTGGTGGACACAACACCTCGCTGATTTTCAGAAAAATTTAACAGCCAAAGAAATTGGCACTCTTCAAAAAACTCAGTCGAAGGGAAAAATTAATCAAACAAAGTATTAAGAGTATTACGGGTGACAGACCCGGTAATTTAAGCCTCTATGAGCTCGCATTGAGGCATTCTTCTATTGCTCCTACTAATAATGAAGGATTTAAAGAAAGCAATGAACGTCTGGAATATCTGGGCGATGCCATTCTCGGTGCAGTCGTTGCTGATTTTCTATTTAAAAAATATCCATTTAAAGACGAGGGCTTTCTCACCGAAATCAGAGCCCGAATTGTGAATCGTGAAATGCTAAAAAGTGTCGCATTTAATATAGGTTTACAAAATCTAATTGAAGTTGATAAGCGATTGAAAAGACACAAAAGCAAAAAAGCTTTGATGGGTGATGCTATGGAAGCGATTATTGGGGCATATTATCTTGATAAGGGCTACAGAAAGTGTAAAAAATTCATTGAAAACAAACTATTGAATCAGCAAATCAATGTAGACAAGATTGTTAAAGAAGGCAAGAATTATAAATCTACCTTGATAGAATGGTCTCAAAAAGAAAATATTGAAATAAACTTTGAAATAATCGAGGAGACCGGCAACAGCCATAACAAGGAATTTACCTCTGCGATATTTTTAGATGGCGAAAAAGTTGGGGAAGGAAGTGGAAAAACCAAAAAGAAAGCAGAACAAGCAGCCGCACTGGAAGTTTGTAAATTGAAGGGCTTTATTAATTAAACACCATGCTTAAAATAGCAGCTGCATCTTTAAGCCAGACACCAATTGCCTGGACTAAAAATATTGAAAACATAAGCAGAGCCTGCGAAGAAGCCAGAAAGCACGACGCAGATATTCTTTGTCTTCCCGAGTTATGTTTGACAGGATATAGTTGCGAGGATATGTTTTTCAGCGACTGGTTGCCAAAGGAAGCGCTCGAAAAATTAAAATTATGCTTGCCCTTGTCAAAAGGTCTGCTGCTTAATATTGGTCTTCCAATTCGATTTAATAACAAATTGTACAATTGCAATGCCATCCTTGAAGATACCAAACTCAAGGGTTTTGTAGCCAAACAATTGCTCGCCAATGGTGGTGTTTATTATGAACCGAGATGGTTTGAGTCCTGGCCGGCAGGACATTTGGATCAAATTGAATGGGAAGGCCATTTATACCCTATTGGTGAATATTCATTTGATTTTAAAGGCCAAAAGATCGCCATGGAAATTTGTGAAGATGCCTGGCAGGAAGAGAATCGTCCCGGACATCGCTATGCCGAACAAAAAGTGGATATAATACTAAATCCAAGTGCCAGTCATTTCGCATTGAATAAAACCCTGGATCGACAAAAGCTTGTTAAAACAAGCTCTAGTAAATTTAATTGCATATACGTGTATGCAAATTTACTTGGAAATGATTCGGGCCGACTTGTATTTGACGGAGAAGTAATTATTGCAGAAAAAGGCGATATTAAAGTGAGAAATAAATTGCTTCCTTTTTCAGATGTGAATCTCCTGGTTTATTCAGGACAAAAGGAAGAGCTTCCTCCTTCGGAAAGCGATAACAATTATTTGTTCCCAAAATCAGTAGCCCTCGCATTATACGATTATCTGCGAAAAAGTAAAGCCAATGGTTTTGTTCTGAGTTTAAGTGGAGGCGCCGATTCCTCTTCTTGTGCATTACTGGTAGCACATATGGTGAGAAGAGCCATGCAAGACATAGGTGAAAAAGAATTCATTAGTCAACTCCCAAACATTTCATGGCAATTGCCCAAAGACTTTTACGAGCTGCCTAAAGAAAAAATTGAAAAAATTATTATTCATAACTTATTGACAGTGGTATTTCAGTCTTCTGTTAATTCATCGGAAAAAACATTTGAAGCCGCAAAATACCTCGCTGATAGTCTTGGGGCAAAGTTTTACCATTGGAGCATTCAGGAGGAAGTGGATTCTTACACCAAAAAAATTGAAAAGACGATAGGGAGAACTTTAAACTGGGAGGATGATGATTTAACCTTACAAAATATTCAGGCGCGCTCGCGTTCACCCATTATTTGGATGCTGGCCAATTTAAAAAATGCACTTTTATTGACCACATCTAATAGAAGCGAAGGTGATGTGGGTTACGCCACAATGGATGGAGATACCTCCGGAAGTATAGCTCCAATTGCCGGTGTGGCTAAATCATTTTTATTGCAATGGCTTATTTGGGCTGAACCCAATCTCAATTTCCCCGGACTTTCAAAAATCAACCAATTAAAACCAACTGCCGAATTGCGTCCTTCGCATCATGAGCAAACCGATGAAAGCGATCTTATGCCCTATTCGATTTTACATCAAATTGAAATTTTGGCAATCAGAGACCGGCTAAAGCCGATAGATGTTTATACCAAAATGCAAGAGAAATCGAAGTATTCTAATAAAGAAATGAAAGACTGGGTCATTAAATTTTTTAAACTCTGGTCCAGAAATCAATGGAAAAGGGAAAGAATTGCACCGACTTTTCATATTGACGATTTTAATGTTGATCCTAAAACCTGGTGTCGCTTTCCAATACTATCGGGTGGATTTGAAGAAGAGTTGAAAGACCTGGAAAATATCAGTTAAGCCTGAAAATTAATTGCAATTTCGGCAGACACCAATCCGGGAAAGACAATTCTCAAACCATAATTCTAAATTCTTAATTCCTAAGCTTATCTTTGCGCAAATTTTAATTAATGCTTCAATTTATTCTTTGGGACGTCAGTCCACAAATATTTCAGGCAGGGGGATTCGAACTGCGTTGGTATGGACTTCTTTTTGCAACAGGCTTTCTTATCGGTCAGCAAATACTCAGCAAATGGTATAAAAAAGAAGGTAAAAATGTAAAGGACGTTGAAGCGATTACCATTTACACGGTGGTGGCTACGGTGATTGGCGCACGATTGGGGCATTGTCTTTTTTATGAACCTGAATTTTATCTTTCCAATCCTTTGGAAATACTTAAAGTGTGGAAAGGTGGTCTCGCCAGCCATGGTGCAGCCATAGGAATTTTAATAGGATTGTATCTGTACGCCAAAAGTCGCGCCGACCAAACTTATTTATATGTTCTCGACAGGGTTGTTATCCTTGTAGCGCTTGGAGGAGGATTTATCCGAATGGGCAATCTTATGAATTCGGAAATTATAGGAAAGCAATCAGATGTTCCATGGGCTCTGGTATATTCTCATAATGCTGAAAACAAACTTGAAAACTATTTTGAAAATTTTATTAGCAATGCCGAAATAGATCGTATCGACAGTGATATTGCCAGAGAAAATGACTTATTACAATTGCGTCTTGATTTTAAGGATACCATTAACCAGGAATACGCCACCTATTTTGCGACATCCGAGATGGAAGAGGCGCTCAATAGGTACGAAGCACTCGCCAAATTTATTGCACTCGATTCCGATGCCAATCCACCCGTTTTAGCAGGAAATAATCGCACCATTGTATTTGCTATTAAAGCTATTCCAAGACATCCAACTCAGGTTTATGAGAGTTTATCTTATTTCCTGATCGCTGCCTTTTTATTCTTTGCATTTTACAAACCGGCAAATGGGAAACCGGTGGAGGGGAAAATTTTTTCCATGTTCTTAATACTCCTTTTTGGAATTAGAATTGTCCATGAATTTTTTAAAGAGAATCAGGTTGATTTTGAAGAAGGATTGCAACTTAATCTGGGACAATCATTGAGTATTCCGCTCGTTTTAGCTGGGGTAATTCTTTACATATATGTAATTAGAAAGGATAAGAGAAAGTCCGAATAAGGATTTCCCAAAACTTCAGAGATATTGTTAAAACCACATCAGATATTCTTTCTATGTGTAGGCATTTTCATGGCTGCAGAAAGTTTTGGATCTATACTTGGTACTGATTCTGTTCAGAATGATTTATTAATCGTCAGAGATATTAGAATTGAGGGAAACAAACGCACAAGACCACAAATCATTTACAGGGAATTGGCGATACGAATTGGCGATAGCATTTCGCAGGATAAACTTTCACTTTTATTAGAGAAAGAGGTCAATAAAATCTTTAATACGCAACTTTTCAATATTGTAGAGGTAGACTATGTGCTCGATGGTGAATACATTGACATTTGGTATACTGTCATTGAGCGCTGGTATATTTGGCCATCATTTCACCTTGATCTTGGTGATCGTAACTTTAATGAATGGTTGCTACAACGAGGAGCCGGAGCTGAAAGGCTGGTCTATGGTCTTACGTTTCGCGATAAAAATTTTAGAGGAAGACGGGAAAATATCAAATTGAAATTCCAACTGGGTTTTACCAGGAAATTTGAAGCCTTTTATGACATCCCCTATGTTAATAAAAACAGGAAAACCGGAATGGGATTCAAGGTCTCCTATTCGGATAACAATACAGTTGCTTTTCAGGTCAATGATCATAAACTGGAATTTGTTGATAGCGATGAGCTCCAGAGAAGGCGCTTTTATTCAACCTTTTATTTAGTGAGGAGAAGTGAGTTTTATGGTCAACAAAGTGTGGAGCTCAATTATCATCAGCAATGGGTGGGTGATACTATCAGTGCATTAAATCCCAATTATTTTGGGGATTCTGCATCGAGGGTTGAGTATTTTAATTTGAGCTATTCCTATTCCTGGGATCGCAGAAATATCGCTTATTATGCCACGAAAGGTTATATCATTGGTGTGGGTATAGGAAAAGCCGGACTAGGACTTCTCGACGATATCGATGTATGGGAAATGCGTCTGCAGGGTGCGAAATATTTTGAACTGGGAAAGAAATTTTATTCCTCGCATTATGCCAGTACAAAAATTTCAGCCCCGAATTCTCAACCCTTTTTCCTCTATCAGGGTTTGGGTTATGGCGATGATATACTAAGGGGATTTGACCTTTATGTTATCAATGGTAATCATTATGTAATCAATAAAAATGAATTAAAATACGAGCTCTTTTCCTTCAAAAAAACCTTCAATTTTATTCCTCTTGACCAGTTCAAGGTTTTACCTGTAAAAGTTTTTATAAAAGTCTTTGCTGATCTGGGTTATGTGGATAACCGCAATACCAGGGATTTGAATGCCCGTTTCTCTAATACATTTTTGAGTGGCTATGGAATAGGTATTGATGTAGCCACCTTTTACGATCTTGTGTTCAGAACAGAATATGCCATTAGTCAGGAAGGAGAAACCAATTTATTTCTAAATCTTCAGGCCGCATTCTGATCAGCTAAAAATATCCACCAGAAAATAGGCCATTATCGCTATTACCAGTGATGCTGCTATATTTAGCAACCAGCCTGTTTTCATCATGTCGCGCATTCGAATATGGCCGCTTGCAAAAACAACTGCATTGGGAGGTGTGCTGATAGGCATCATAAAGGCACAACTCGAGGCCAAAGTTGCAGGAACTACAAGAAGCAGTGGATCAATGCTTAAACCCCCGGCTATTCCAATGGCCACCGGAATAAAAATGGTGACCAGGGCTACATTGCTCATTATTTCTGTTAGAAATAATACCAACACCGTAACCAAAAGGACCATGATGAATATATGAAGGCCCTGCATTTCCATGACCAATTGACCCACTTTTTGGATCAGGCCAACTTCTTCCAATGAGCGGGCAAGGCACATGCCCCCGCCAAAAAGGAGCAATATTCCCCAAGGCAGCTTTTTCATGTCTTCCCATGAGAGTAAAAAACGGGCGTGTTTAAAACTCTGTGGGACAATAAACATCAATAATCCACCACTCATGGCTGTTGCAGAATCCGTAAGCAGATCCGCCCCGAAGAGACTATTTATCTGCACCTTAAAAATCCAGGCCAAAGCGGTTAGTGAGAAGATAGAAATGACTTTCCATTCAGCATTGCTTATTGGACCCAAATCATCAATTTCTTTTCTTATAAGCTCCTCTGAATTGGGGATATGTTCCAGTTTATTTGGAAAAAGCACTTTGATGAGTAAAAAATAGGTCAAAATCAAAAGCGTAATGCCCACAGACAAACCTATACCCAACCATTGCACAAATTGAATTTCATAGTCAAGGATTTCTTTTAAATAACCCGCCATAACAATATTGGGAGGCGTACCGATGAGGGTCATGGTTCCACCGATATTTGCCGCATAGGCAATACAAAGCATCAAGGCCAGGGCAAATCGTTCACGTTTTTTATCCTTCCCGCTATTTTTATTGTCGCGTAAAAGTTCTATGACCGATAAAGCCACCGGAAGCATCATCACCGCCGTTGCGGTATTGCTTATCCACATACTTAGAAGCGCTGTAGAGATCATAAATCCCAGGATAATTCCATCCCCGGAAGTGCCAGTAAGTTTGAGAATATTTAAAGCAATACGAAGATGAAGTTTGTGTTTTTCCAGCGCCAATGCTATCATAAAGCCACCCATAAATAGAAAAATGATAGGATTGGCATAGGGTGCGGTAGATTGTGCTATATTAAACACACCCAAATAAGGAAGGAGCACCAGAGGCAATAGTGCCGTAACCGGTACCGGGACGGCTTCTCCTATCCACCAAATCACCATCCAAAGTGCCATGGTCAAAACCCGGAACATCTGAATTTCCATACCCGGATCTTTTATAAAAAGAGAAAGGATAAAAACGATTGGCCCCAGAAGAAGTGTAAGTAGTCGTATTGCGTTCACAATTTTGAAGATATAAAAATGTAATTTATATCAATGAAATTTATAAGCAGTTCAGTTTTTAATAGGGCATTAAACGGCTTCAAACCTTTAAATATGCTATAATTAATTATTTTGGAGGTTTTGACATAGTAGATATAAAGTCAATAACTTTAGCCAATCGTTAGCTGCTATGCTGATTCAAGAAACTAAAATATTCCTTAACTTGGTAAATAGATTATTATGGGAAAACAAGAATTAAAATCCGAATTATTGGAATGGCTTTCAAGCCTTGAAGATATGGACACACTTCAATATTTAAAGATGATTATGGAGTCAGGAGTAGACGATAACGACTGGTGGGATGATTTAACTGATGAACAGAAGGAAGGAATAGAAAGAGGTTTGAAAGATATTGAAGAGGGCCGATTAACTTCTCATGAAGAAGTGAAAAAGAAATATGGACTATAAAGTTTTCTAGTCTAATGAAGCTCTAAGAAATCTTGATGAAATCTTAAAGTACTTAAAACTAGAGTGGACAGAAAGAGAGATTTTACAGTTTAAAACCAAGCTCGCAGATCAATTGGAAATTATAAAAAAGTACCCTTTCATATTTCCAAAGTCAGATCGAAATCCAAGATTGAGAAAAGCCGTACTAAGCAAGCATACTATTATATTCTATGAAGTTCAAGGATATCAACTAAATCTGGTATACTTGTTTCAAACAAGAATGAACCCGAACAAAATTATATAACAGCACCAACAGCTAACAATGCGTATAGTTCAAAGCCGCACAAAGCCATCGCTTAAACCTAAGCTACGAACCATAGGCCGAACGTTAGCTCCAATTTGAAAGCGATCAATTATTAAGCGAAATATAATTAGAACCAAATGCCTATTAATGATAAAATCGAAACTCCAATTTTCCAAAGAATAATTGATATTGGTGCCAATAAGGAGTTTTCTGTAACTGAGAATAGGTTTCTGCGCGTAACAAATATTGCTACTATCCTTGGTGTCTTGTTCATGCTGGTATGGATGACTATGGCTCTTTATCTCACAAATTCCCCTATAGTTTATGGCAGCAATGGATTGTTAGCATTGATGTTTTTATGCGTTCTAATTATAAACTACAAAGGTTGGCGGGTATTGGCTTCAACTTGGTTTACTGCCACGGCCTATATTGGAGTTACTTTATTTCTTTATTTGTTGGGTTTCTCGTCAGGAGTTTGGGCTATTTATTTTATCATAATAATTACTCCATACATGACTTTCCCAAAAAAGGCGAGGAAATTAGCCATTAGTTTCAGTATGCTTGGTGTATTGACTTTAATTATTTCGACAGCTTTTCAATCCAAAATTATTGCTCATTATGATGTTATAGACCCATATTTCCTACAAATGGTCAACATAAGTACAACCGGACTGATTTGTCTAACGATTGCATGGACTTTATCTGTCCTGCTTGATAGATCAGAGGAGTCTCTGATGGCTGAGCAAAAAAAATCAGATGACCTTCTGCATAATATTCTCCCAGTTAATGTGGCAAAGGATCTAAAAGAAACTGGTAAAACAATTCCTAAAAGGCACAAGAATGTAACTATTCTGTTTACTGACTTCAAAGGTTTTACGGAGTTAGTAGCAAGCATTCCGGCAATCGATTTGGTCAATGAACTCAATGATATTTTTGGAAAATTCGATGAAATCGTAGAGGAGACAGGAGTTCAAAAAATTGAAACAATTGGTGATGCATATGTAGCTGCATGTGGCCTTGAGGAGGAAATAAATGAACATGCCTTTAATTGCATCAAAGCCGCACAACAAATGTTATCCTACCTTGAGAGTAGAAATAAGCAACATGAAATAAAATGGAACATGAGAGTTGGGATACACTCCGGGCCAATAGTGGCAGGCGTAGTTGGGAAGAAGAAATTTAACTACGATCTATTTGGAGATACAATTAATACAGCAAGTCGAATGGAGTCATCAGGAGAGCCTGGCAAAATAAACATTTCAGAATCCACTTTTCAATTGGTCAAAAATGATTTTGATTTTGATAACAGAGGAAAAATTCATGTCAAGGGAAAAGGAAAGGTGGAAATGCATTTTGTTAAATAAAATGAAGCTGGCAATTAAGTAAACCGCATTAAAAACGACAATCTATTATTTACATTAGCTACAATTTCAATAATGAATCGAAACTTAATAATAATTTTCTCATTTATTTCTCTAGTTGTTTCATGCAATCAAAAACCAGGCTTTATTGATTTTACTTATCCAAATGGAAAAACAAAGGCTTTGATATTGAGTTATGATGATGGAACTATTCAAGATATAGAACTTGCCGAATTATTCGATAAAAACAATCTAATTGGAACCTTCAATTTAAATTCGAAATACTTAGGCGTAACCAGAGGATGGCCACAACAAAATGGCGATACTATTTATCAACGATATATCCCAAAAGACTCTCTATTAATTATTTATAAAAACCATGAAATTGCTGCACATGGAGCATTTCATAAAAATTTTACCGGCATTTCAAAAGAAGAAGTTCTTGAAGAAATTAATACGGATTTAGAAATTCTAGAAAAACTGACAAATAGGAAAATTATCAGTATGGCCTATCCATTTGGCAGTACAAATGATACTATTGCCAATTTAATAGCTTCTACCGGAATTAAAAATGGAAGAACTATTGATGATACTCACACTTATGATATTCCAAAAAATTATATGATGTGGCATCCAACTTGTCATGATAGTAAAGCGCTTGATTACCTGGATTCATATTTGGAATTAAATAGACAGCAATTATCAGTATTTTATGTTTGGGGACACTCATGGGAATTCGGAAATAAGAAAAGATGGGAGAATATGCTTGCTTTTTGCGAGAAAATTGGAAAATCTAATGATATATGGTCTGTAGGCCATGGAGAACTTACCAATTATTTACTGGCAATTCAAAATGTTCAGACAGACAATAATCGGATTGTGAATCCTTTAGATAATCAGCCAGTCTGGATAAAACTTTCGAGCGGTATTGAGAAACTCAATTCTGGGGAATCCATTAAATTAAAACAGTAGCTAACAACCATTTAAAAAATGGCGGTTTACTCATTTACAAAAAAAAACACTGATGCCGACAAACGCTAAATTCCATGCCTGCTTGCCGAAATAAAATGAAGGCTGGTACTTAAGCTGAACGTTGTGGTTCATAAATTTCCCAAGACTCAATTAAATTTAGAAATTCATTATTTTTATAAAGAAATAAAGAGTTTCATGCGAAAGACAGAGTTAAAATCAGTAATTCATCAGATTGTAGATAGAATTCAGAGTGAGCATCTCCTTGAAACCATTTATGATTTTCTTAAAACTAGAGAAAATTCTAAGCCAGGTGAAATTTGGGAAAGTTTGACTGTTGAACAAAAGAGAGAGGTTTTGATCTCTTTTGAAGAATCAGAAGATGAAAAAAACCTTATAGATATTGAAGATGTAATTAAGCGCAAAAAATGAAAATCTCTTTCACAAAGAGAGCTCAAAAAAATTATAACTCAATCAAAATATACCTTTCAGATGAATGGGGTTTAAAAACAGCTGAAGCTTTTGAAGAAAAGACTGTAGATTTTTTGGATATTTTAAAGGAGTTTCCAGAAATGGGTTCTATGGAGTTACCTGAAAAAAATATTCGTGGATTTCAACTAACAAAGCAAACAAGAATTCTTTATCGAATTATAAAAAATAGATTAATAGTACTAGCATTTTTTGATGTGCGCCAGAACCCAAATAAAAAGTTAAGTTGAATTACTATCCACAACATTGCATATAATTCATAATAGCACAAAGCCAATGCTCGAATCCAATCTAGGAAACATACACTGACCGTTGGGCAATACTAAAATTGAATAATGAAAAGTCTAGTTTTCTTACCCCCTTATTCCTAATTACAACTTTCAATTTTGTTGCGCAGGGCTCATGAAAAGAAATAAAAACCTTGCCTGGTAAAGGCCAAAATGCATGCTCAAACAGCCAAAATGTTTACTTATCTTAGCCTAAGCGTAATGTCTACTTCATGTCACAATCCGAAACCACCGAATTTTGTCCCAAAAATCCATCCGACTGGCAGAATTGGTTAATCGAAAATCACAAAAATGAAAAAGGTGTTTGGCTGATCATTTATAAAAAAGGCTCCCCAAAACAAAACATTACATGGTCGGAAGCCGTGGATGAAGCGCTGTGCTTTGGATGGATCGACAGTATCAAAAAACCAATAGATGAGGAGAAGTATAAACACTATTACGGCCCCCGCAAAGAAAAAAGCATTTGGTCTAAAGTCAATAAAGATAAAGTTGAAAATTTGATCGCATCAAATCGAATTGTTGAAGCCGGATTGAAATCAATCGAAACAGCAAAGAAAAATGGTAGCTGGACTTTTCTTGATTCTGTAGAGGCCCTTGAAGTTCCCATCGATTTGGAGAATGAGTTTGCTAAACACAAGGGTTCAAAAGAATATTATAATTCATTGAGTAAATCAATACAAAAAGGAATGCTGGCCTGGGTTAAAATGGCAAAAAGAACAGAAACAAGGGAAAAACGAATTCTGGAAATCGCAGAGAATGCGGCCAAACATAAAAAACCAAAACACTTTGTCTAAATTAGCCAAAGCTCAAATTTCCTGTAAAATCACTAAGGAAATACAGACTTTGAGGAAAATTGAATACATTGAAAATTGGTTTCAAAATTTAAAAACCATGAATAATACGCTATTCCTGCTTTCTTTCTCCCTGCTGGTAATGCTGAGTTGTCAAAAAAAGACAAGTCAGCAATTACTTGAATCGCCGACTAAGATCAATCGAATTGAATTCAATCTCACAGAAAAAGGTGAGCCCTATTATATCGTATCACATAACGGGCAAATGATTATCGACAGCTCATTTATGAGTTTTGATTTCAAAGATCAGGCATCACTTAAAGGCGGTTTTGAAATCTTGAATACAAGTTTTTCTAGCTTAAACGAAACCTGGAAAATGCCTTGGGGTGAACAAAGTATGGTTACCAATCATTACAATGAAATAGTGATTGAATTGCAGGAAAGCCAAAGTCCCGGGCGAAAACTAAATCTTTTTTTCCGCGCCTATGATGATGGGATTGCACTGCGTTATGAATTTCCAATGCAAAATGACGCAGATTCATTATTCATCATGGAAGAACATACAGAATTCAATTTTACAGAAGATCTCATCGCCTGGTGGATCCCCGCAGATTGGGACAGCTATGAGCATCTCTATTCCATAACCAAAATCTCGAAAATCAATGCTTTTAAGTACAGGGATGCTGCCGGACTGGGATTTACCTCAATCAAGGACAATGCAGTCAACACACCTGTTACATTCAGAGCAGAAAATGGCTTGCACCTAAGCATTCACGAAGCCGCTTTACTCGATTATGCCGGCATGACGCTGAAGGTAGATACGGTCAATTTAAAAATGACAAGTCAATTGGTGGGTTCTGATCGAATGGCATATAAAGTCAAAAGAGCCTTGCCCTTTAAAACGCCCTGGCGTAGCCTACAGATCTCTGACGAAGCTAAAGATTTGATTGAATCAAAACTCATTGTCAATTTAAATGATGCAAATAAATTAGGTGATATAAGCTGGTTTAAACCAAAAAAATACATGGGCATTTGGTGGGAAATGCACATTGCTGTTGGTTCCTTTGATTATGGCATGAGCATCGATGAAAACACCGGCAAATGGGTGGATTCGGGCAATGCGCATGGCAGGCATTCAGCTACCACGGAAAACGCCAAACGTTATATCGATTTTGCCTCGGAAAACAATATTACTGGCCTTTTAATTGAAGGCTGGAATACCGGATGGGAAAGATGGATCGGATTTGAAGATCGCGAAGGGGTATTTGATTTTGTGACTCCTTATCCCGATTACGACATCAATGAAGTTGTACGCTACGGCAAGGAAAAAGGGGTAGAAATTATCATGCATCACGAAACATCAGCGGCAATCAAAACCTACGAACAGCAAATGGACACAGCCTATAATCTAATGCAGTCGCTTGGAATGCATGTAGTAAAATCAGGTTATGTCGGAAAAATTATACCCAAAGGCGAATACCATCACGGACAGTGGATGGTTAATCATTACCAAAAAGCAATAGAGAAAGCCGCCAAATACCAGGTGGCAGTAAACCCTCATGAACCCATCAAAGCAACAGGTTTGAGAAGAACTTATCCCAATGCCATTTCACGTGAGGGTTTAAGAGGACAGGAATTCAATGCATGGTCGGGTGATGGCGGAAATCCACCTGAGCATTTGCCAATAGTGGCTTTTACAAGAATGCTTTCGGGCCCTATCGATTTTACACCCGGGGTTTTTGATATGTCTTTGCCAACTAAGGAAAATAATCAGATCAATACCACTCTGGCACATCAATTGGCCATTTATGTGGTGATATACAGTCCCATTCAAATGGCTTGCGATCTGCCCGAAAATTATTCCAAAAAACCTGCATTTCAATTTATTAGAGATGTGGGTGTCGATTGGGAACAAACAAAGGTATTGGACGGTGGAGTTGGTGAATTTGTGGTTATTGCAAGAGAAGAAAAAGAAACAGGTAATTGGTTTGTGGGTGGAATTACCAACGAAAATGAAAGAACATATCGTTTGGATTTTAGCTTTTTGGAAAATGGTAAAAATTATAAGGGTATCATTTATCGTGATTCAGAGCAAAGTCATTATAGAAACAAACCCGAGGATATAGCAATTGATTCTTTTGATATAAATAATCAAGACACAAAAGAAATAATCATGAAAGAAGGGGGCGGATTTGCCATAAGTCTTATAATGGAAAAATTATAAAGCTGTTTACATGGAATACTACAGTTTAGCCCGGGTCATTCATGTGATTGCCATCATCCTTTGGATTGGTGGAGTATCCATGGTGACTACTGTGTTAATCCCCGCAATCATGAAATTTAAATCTTCAGATGAACAAATCAGAACTTTTGAAAACATTGAGGGGAAATTTGCCTTTCAGGCCAAAATCACTACTTTTTTAACTGCACTATCAGGGTTTTACATGCTTTATGTACTCGATGCCTGGGACAGATATCTGGAATTAAAATATTGGTGGATCCATGCCATGACTTTACTATGGTTAATATTTACCCTGATTCTGTTTGTCTTTGAACCCTTATTTCTACACAAGGTCTTTAAAAAATACACTTCAAAAAATCCTGAAAAGACTTTTAAAATAATGCATCGATTGCATTGGCTTTTATTAATATTAAGTCTTATCACAGCGGCAGGAGGAATAGCGGGAAGTCATTCCTGGTTTTGGATTGAATAAGACTTTAAAATAGAGCAGGTATTAAAGTTTATACTTTATAAAATAATATTTACCGCTCAAAAAATAGAATAGAATATTCAAAATCGATAGCGATTTTCCTATTTTAAATGCCTTGGAAGCAATAGCGGCATATACTGAAACATATTCTAAAAATATTGTTAAAAATCCCTGAAGAATCATCGGTAACCTTTATCACATAGCATATTTCATTTTTCTGCGATATTAGCAGCGTGAAATATTATAAGCTTATAGTCACAATTGTGCTGCTTATAGCTGCTTTTACTATTGCTACTGCTCAGGATAAAGTCAATCGACAGTCTTTAATCTGGGCAAGATATTACCTGAAGCTAAAACTCAATGATAAGTATACCATTCGATATGAAATAGAGGAGCGTCTATTTTTCAAAAACCAACGTCAGCATCAATTTATGACAAGGGCTTTTGCTGATCGCTATTTGGGAAAAGGATGGAATACTGCTATTGGAATAGCCTATTTCTCTCATTCCCGACCCTCGGATCCTACAGTTTTAGAATATAGAAATTGGTCTGAAATTCGTCCCGTTCTGGAAATTGGTAAACGACATATTCTGTCCGATAAATTTAAAATTGATCATCGTTTTTGGCAGGAGTTTCGTTTTTACGAACAAGAAAACAAATCTATTTCATATCGAAATTTGCGAACGCGCTATCGTCTTGAATTTAGATTTCAATTGAATACTCAATTGACTTTAAGACTTTTGGATGAAATCCATTTTAATCCAGAAGAAAATGATGGAAGGACTTTTTTCGATCAAAACAGAATCGGCATTGGAGCACAATATTTTCCAAAACCCCATTTGGGCTTTGAGCTCGCTTATATCAATTGGTTTCAGCAGATTTCTAAATTACCTGAGTTTTACCAACGTGATATTATGAGAATAACCATCTTCCTGGATATAAGAACCGGCAAAAGAGCGGTTAATTAATGCGCTTATAACATTCTCAAGTCGCCCAAATCTTTAACTTCTCCTGCCCTGATGCTTATTTCCTCAACTGTCAGATCCATACCTGAATCGTTGGGAACATTGAGGTCGTAAATACCGGGATCAAGAGCCCTGAGTAAAAACTCCCCATTGACATTCGAATGTGTATTTATAGTATCAGTACCCCTTATGGCATAGATTCTGTAAATTTTAGAAGAAGGCAAAATTCTACCTTTTATTGCTCCACTTTTAGATTCCAATTTTCCTCTTATCACAGGTTTAAGTTGGTAATCGCCATTTCCAAGCCTTACAATGGATTTGTCCACGTCAAAATCAAGTATGAGTTTGTAGGATTTATCACCATCTAAAGTTTCCTGAACGTTGATTTTTAATCCGCTTCGATTGGCTGAAGGTACAGGAAGATAAATTGCGGAATCCCCGATATACAATCGATTTCCCGATCCAAGTAAAAGTCTAATCTGACTTAGATTTCCGGAAGGCAGCTCAGTTTCGCCTAAAATCCACTCATTTCCATTGGTTAATTTGAGCAGATCATAACTTCCGGGCTTAACACCATCCATACTTTCCCAATCAGAACCCGATCCACTTAAATTGATGAGCACATCTTCTACATCAATAATAACTGAATCAAAATCACCCGGTGCATCTACCATTGAGATTTTAATTGTTGCAGTACCCGGCACATCATTTTCTTCCTTGCATGCGTTAAAAACGAGTGCAAAAAGCGTAATTATGATAATAATTGGATTGGAAATCAGCCTAACTTTCATTTTCATATAATTTGATTTGCGAACAATGAATTTTACTGACTTTCAGCGAGATATGTTTTAAAAAATTGTAAAATGGCGGAATTCCATGAACAAATACTAGCGGAATACCCCTAGAAATAGAATAAAAATGAAATTAAATTGGCTGACTAATAATTGATGTCTGAAAGAATTCCCAGAGCATAGTCGCGTTTGAGCTTAGCTTTTTGATTTTTGGAAAGCAGTTCTATCAGTTTAATTTGCGCATTGATATAGCCCAACTCCCTTGAATTAACTAAAAAGAGCGAGCTTTCCCCGCCGCTAAACTTAGTTCTTTCCCCGCTTAATAATCCCTGATAATCCCGCACTGTTTGGCGGTATAAATTTACCTGACTATTGGTGGTAACTAACTCGTTTCTGGCCGCCTGAAATTTAAAACCCAATTCTGCCTGTTTAAGGCTATAATCAAACTGAGCTTCTTGTACTTTGACTTTGGTTTGAAGCAAGGCGCCTCTTTCTTTTCTTAATAAAACGGGCATTTCAAATTGCAAACCCCATTTGTAATTATTTGGCGTAAATTCAGAAATGATGTTATTTGTCAAAGGTTCAGCTAAAAAATTGTATTTCAAATTTAAATCGGGTTTGAGCTGTTCAATTTTCCATCTTCGCTCAATGTCCAATTGTTCAATTTTAAAATCGTATTGCAGAAGATCGGGATGATTGAGAAGCAAGCTATCGATTTCTATTTCGGAAAAACCGGAACGGGCATCTGTTTCTACACGATCTTTTTCCTGTGGTACGACCATGGAATCTAATTCCAAGGGGATTTCACCCTCTCTCCACAAATAAATCGAAAGTAGCGCAGATGTATTTTTAAAGTCAAGCCTGGATTGCTGAAGTGCCAAACGTCTGTTTTGCACCTGTATTCCCGATTCCAAAGTATCTATGCTGGGTTTATCTCCAAGTAATGCAGACTGTTTTACTGCTTCAAATCTTTGAATCGCAACATTTAAAGCATTTTCATAAACCAGAAGCACATGATAAGCCATAAACCATTCCCAATAAGCTTGTCCTGCATCGAACAAGAGTCCATTGTAAATTGACTTTCTCATCGCTTCGGTACTTTCCCTGAAAATTTTGGCTTTTCTCAATTCTGCCCTGCGTTTATCAATGAATAATCCCTCACCAATGGGAATACCGACACCGGCATATACAAGGCCCGCTCCAGGTGTCTTATTCTCAGGATTTAAAAAAACGCCCCTGGTTTGTTCATAACCACCATTAAACTCAAGACCGAACCATGTCGGCACCTTCAAACCGGCATCCAGAAGATCATAATAGTTCTTGTCTTCAAAGTCTTTCTGTGAAGATTCCAGATTAATTTTAGGATCGAATCCTCCCCTTGCTTCACGTAGCACGGCCTTACCCCTGTCCAGTTGTAATTCTGCCTGCTGACTGATAGGATGATGCTCTTTTACAATCTTCATGTAAGCATCAAAATCCATAACCAAAGTGGTATCATTTTGAGCGAATGTATTTATAATGCTCAGTCCAAAAAGAACGGATAAGATATATATGAAGCGTATCTTCATCTTGTCTATTTGGGATTTTTGGACTTATTGTTGACTTCGGTATTCCAGTCGTTCTTATAGTAATCCGGAGGAAAACCATTGATTTGTCGCCACAATTCATACCAGATTGGCACATCCTTTAGCAAAAGCATATTGAATGTGCCTGCCCCTACCCGCAAAGCATCCGGCCAGGGATGATCGTTTGGATCGGGAGCAACCATTAATCTGTATTTGCCATTGTCACTTATAAAATTATCAATAGCAAAAACTCTGCCTCCATAGGTTCCATAGCTGGTATTTGGCCAACCGGAAAATACAATCGCAGGCCAGCCGTCAAATTGAATTCGAACTTCTTGTTTCTTTTCAATCAATGGTAAATCCAATGGATCTACATACATTTCCACTGCGAGGTCGTATTGCGAAGGCATAATACTGACAATTGAAGTGCCTTCTTTAATCGTTTCCCCTAATCCCGATTGAATTGCTTTTGTCACATATCCATCCTGTGGAGCGGTGATATAATACATGCCTGTTCTTACAGAGTAATTCATATATTGATTTTCAAGTTTGGTCACTGCAGCATCAGCATCGTATTTACCCGATAAAGCCGTAAACTTCTCTGATTTGGCTTTGGCAATATCATCGCGGTATTGTGCATCAATCGATGTGAGCTCAACTTTGGCATTTAAGACTTCATTTTGACTGGTCAGCAATTTATTTTCTGCAGAAATCATTTTGGCCTGCGCTTCCTGCAATTTATTCTTCCGGTTTTCAAGATCAGTCAGCGACTGCAAACCATCTTTATAGAGTTTTTCATAACGTTGAAACTGCTCACTGGCTATCTCAAAATTGATAATGGCTGCCTGAAAATCAATGGAATCGCTTGTCACCTTTAAATGTGCCTGCTTAAGTTTGTTTTCGGCTTGCTGAAGTTTCAATTTTCGCGTTTGAACCAGGGCTTCAATTTGATTTTCCAATGCAATTACTTTCTCTATATAAGACTGAACTGACATTTCCTTGGCCATGACCTGTGCTCTGGTTCTGGAAAGTAATTGAGGATCAAAATAATCATCCTTAATTTCAGAAATAAATAATATGGTGTCTCCCCTGTAAACAAAGTCCCCTTCTTTTACAAACCACTTTTCTATTCTGCCCGCAATTATGGAATGAATCATTTGAGGCCTTTGATCAGGTCTTATGGTAGTAACACTTCCTCTTGCTCTTATATTCTGAGTCCAGGGGATGAACATCACTATTATTGATACTAAAGAGATATACATCAATATTTTGAGTAATACCCTACCTGAATTCAGCCTTTCAACATATCTAAGAGAGATAAAATCCTCCTTCTTGATAAATTGACTAACACTATTTCTGGAAATATTAAGCATCCCTGTTCTTTTTGAGTTTTGCCAATGATTCCATTTCCTTGTAGGTTCCTCTATGAATTATTTCTCCATTTTTTACCTCAAATATTGTATCCGATCTCCTGGCAACATAGGGATCTGCCGATACCGTCACCATGGTCCATTCATTTTTTTTATCGGTTAGGAAGTCGATAATTTTTCTTCTGTCAATTTCGTCCAGATGTTCAAATGCATCTTCAATTAAAAGTAGTTTTGGTTTATCGGCTATGGCCCTTGCAATAAGTATTTTTTCCACTATACTTTTAGGTAGTCTTTTGCCCTCCGGTGCGATCATGGTGTCGTATCCGTAGGGTAATTTTCTGACAAATTCTTCCAACCCAAGATTCTTAACCGCCCATTTAACATTGTCAAAAGTGGCTGCTTCTCTGCCCATGGCAATGTTTTGAATAATTGTTCCTTCAAAAAGCTGTTCCTGTGACATGTAATCACCAATAACTGACCTAAGCGACTCCAGGTTAACATTGCCAATCGGAAAACCATTATAGGATATACCCCCTTCCTGAACATCGTAAAGTCCTGCCAAAACCTGAACCAGTGTGCTTTTTCCCGATCCGTTTTCTCCGGTAATCATGACCTTATCGCTGCATGCCAAATGCAAGGAGATATCCTTTAAAGCCGCTTTTTTCTGTTCGGGGTAATAAAAAAACACATTATCCAGATCGACTGTAAGGCCATTCTTATCGCATTGTTCTACCAAATCTATTCCATCTGAATGTTCAAGTTCCATGTCCGTAACCTGCCCCATCTTTTCGAGGGCGGTTAAAACATCATAAATGGTTTCAAAACTCATGATTAGTTTTTCAACTGAATTCATAATTAGAAGGATAATGATTTCTGCAGCTACAAATTGTCCGATGTTCATGAGCTGTTCCATCACTAGAATTCCACCAAGCGCCAACAATCCCAGTGCAACGATCGATTTGAAGACCACCATTAAGGAATACTGTTGTACCAGAACAGAGAAATGCCCTTCTCTTGATTTAAGGTAATCACCCGTCAATTTATCTGTTACCTGAAGTGGTAAATCTGTTTTTCCGGCAAGCTTAAATGTGACACTGGTTCTTGCCATTTCCTCCAACCAATGAGCTGTCTGGTATTTGTATTTTGATTCTTCCAAACTAGTTTCCAGACCTCTTTTGGCTGTTAACCAAAATATGGTATAAACCAGCAGGACTAAAATTAAACTGAAAATGATAAAGAATGGATGATAAAATGACAGTAATATCAATCCGAAAATCACCTGTAATGATGCCCCTGAAAAATCAATGAGAATTTTTGGCAATCCTTTTTGTACCGACATGGTATCAAAAAAGCGATTCATTAATTCGGGTGCGTAATAGCGATACAATGCTTCTAACCTGACCCTGGGTATTCTGTATGCAAATTCAAAAGAGGCTCTGGTGAATATTTTTTGTTGCAAGTTCTCGGTAATTCGCATCTGGTATATCTGTAACACCCCCGCAACAGCCACACCGCCGACAACAAATACCAACAACACAATCCATGAGGTACTCACCTGCCCTCCCTGGATCAAATTAATAATGGCCTGAATTCCTAGAGGCAGGGAAAGATTTATCAATCCAATGAATATTGAATAAATGTAAACATTTCTGATTTCAGGACTATCCGGTTTCAGAAGCCTCCAAAATCTCTCCAAAGGTGTTAAAGATGTATTTGAGTAATCACTCATTTATGGAAATATGAATTGTGAAATCTTATCTAAATCTTTCTGACATAAAGATTAAGTCGAAATTAACCAAATTGTTTATTCCTTATAAAATTCCTTAATCCTATAATTTAATTGGACCAGATTAATCATTCTAAAAAGAAATATATCTATTGTTAATTTATTTGCAAATATAATAGTTTTACTATCATTTATCAAAGTATTATTATTTAATTGTTCTTGCGCTCTGTTTAGCTAAAAAAAAGGAAGGAAAGGCGATAAGAAACTCATTTATGAAAGATCCATACTGACAAAGATTAAGGCAAATCAAGCGTATTTGAGTAATGATCAAAGGTCATATTTCTGTGATTTATTTTTTAATGGTCTTCAAAACCATGTTTTTATAAAAATTTGGTATGGTTGCTTCTCCATCTGGTACATCGGTTAATCGAGGAAGATGTTCAGCAAAAAAACGTTGGTGTTGCGCGCCTTCAATCACAGTTGAAATAAGCATGTGAGGGTATTTGTATTTGGGGTTTATTTCCAGGATTATATCTCCAACCCGTGCTACCAGTTGCTTATAGGCTAAAAATGCGCCTTCCTGATTGACTTTATCAACCTCTTTAATTAAATATGATTTAGATGATTCTTGTATAACTATGTTGAACAACTTCTGAGTGTCAATGTAATTGAATTTTTTTTCAGAATTGTATTCTTCGGTTAACAGGTTTAGGGCTCTTTGAAGTCGTTCTTCAGGGGATTTAATATTGGCCATTGAAAAAACCAGT
This sequence comes from Cytophagales bacterium, assembly GCA_040218795.1. Classification (GTDB taxonomy): domain Bacteria; phylum Bacteroidota; class Bacteroidia; order Cytophagales; family CCMP332; genus CCMP332. The sequence continues at coordinate 502,880 of JAVJQT010000005.1, forward strand.
CTGTATTCCATCCAGGCCCAATACCAATTGATAAGGTAAAGAAGCAATTTGTGCTTGCTTTCAAAGTAACGGTAGATTGACGCTTCGGTTGAATTAATTTCTTTGCCCAATTTTCTAAACGTAAAGGCTTCAAAACCCATTTTCTCAATTAGGTCAATGCTTCCAGAAATTATGTTTTTTCCCAAATCACTTGATTCCGGGTTTTTAAGGTAAATGTTTTCATTTACCTGAATATTGACTTTAGATAAAAATTCCAGCATATTTCAAGTTGGATGCAAATATAATAGTATTACTATTAATTTTGCAAATTGTAATATTACATTTTTAAATTTTATGTTTGAATGCCCTTATCTTAGCAATTTAATTCTACACGACTTGAATAAATATCTTCTATTTGTGATTGTGCTGTTAATGCTCCGAATTGAAGTCTCAGGGCAAAAAAAGGATAGTTCAGTATACCATTTTAACTATTGGGTTGATGTACCTGTAACTGTAATTGGCTTTGGCTATAATTTTTATGGCCAGGAAAAACTGCGTCAGGCTCCACGCTTAAGTCCGGAACAATATTCAAATTTAAGCCCTAAAGATGTCAACGAATTTGACCGTTCCGCTGCCAAACAGGACCCCTCCTTTGCCAACGAGGCCCATGGATTGTCCGATATCGCTTTGAGAACTGTTCCAGCCCTTCCCTTTTTTCTTGGATTTGACAAGGAAATCCGCAAGGATGCGCTGAATCTCACTTTGATGTATCTTGAAACGCATGCGGTGAACACCTTGATTTATTTGGCTTCTGCTCAGAATATTAAAAGAAATCGTCCTTTTGTATATAATCCAAACGAAATAGAGGAAAGAAAATCAGGGCCCAAGAGTCGGGATTCATTCTACAGTGGACATGTATCTGTGGTTACTAGTTCTTCCTTTTTTATGTGCAAGGTATTTCTGGATTATCACCCTGAAATGAGGAATAAAAAATATTTGTTGTATGGTTTGGCTTCACTACCTTCTTTTTATACAGCTTATTTTCGCTATAAAGCCGGCAAACATTTTCCAAGTGACCTCATCGTGGGTTATTTGGTGGGTGCTTCTGTTGGAATTCTTGTTCCGGAATTGCACAAATCTAAATTTTATCAAAAAACCAATATCAGTATGCTTCCTTTTCAAGGCGGCTTCCGTACAAGTTTAAGCTATCAGTTTTAGAAGATCATAAACTTTATTTCTGTTTATTTTGTATAAAATTCAAATTGAATAATCATGAATCGACGGGAATTCATTAAAGGATCTGCTATGTTGGGCTTTAGTCTTTCAGCTCCTACATTACTGTTTGGCAGATCAGGAATGTTTGAATCTTCAACTAGCAGAAAGATTAGAAGAGTAATCAGCGCTAGTAAATCTAAAGTAGGCACATTGCCTATTTTAAGGGCTTTTGCCGGAAATCATACCGATTATGTATCTCCCTTTGTTTTACTCGATGAATTCGGGCCTGTTTCATTAAATCCCCATTCCCAGCCGCTTCGTGTTAATGCACATCCTCATGCAGGAGTTACACCAACTACCTATTTTTTATCCGGAAGCGGGCATCATAAGGATAGTTTAAATTATGATATTCAAGTGGGCAAAGGTGAATTTATGATTTTCAATTCCGGTAGAGGTGCAATTCACATGGAGGAAACCGGACAACAATTATATGAAGAAGGAGGCGATTATCACGGTTTTCAGATCTGGCTAAATATGCCTATGAAATACAAATGGTCAGAACCATCAACTAAAGTGTATAAAAGAAATATTATCCCTCAATTTAAAGGAAAGGGTTACTCGGGTAAAGTTGTACTTGGCGAATTATTCGGTATGAAATCCAATGTAGAAACTTATAGTCCGGCCTTTTATTATCACATTAAACTCGATGCAAATGGCAGATTAAATATTCCGGTCGAATCTAATTATAATGCATTTATCTATGTGTTAAATGGCCATATTGAATTGGAAGAAAGAAAAGAAATCAAAGCTAACCAACTCGTACTATTCGAAAGAGGAGGCGATCATATTAATATGTACAGTCAAAATGGTTCTGAAATAATCCTACTGGGTGGCCAACCCCTTAATGAACCCGTTTATTCCTATGGACCATTTGTTATGAATTCCAGAGAAGAAATAAAGAAATGCATTATCAATTATAATTCAGGAGCGATGGGTGATCCATCTAAGGTTAATTAATGCTTTTCTAATAATTGATTTAATTTGAGCTATGTACAGTTCAATTAAATGCATAGCAACATTAATTCTGATCTTATTGGGTCTTTCCTGTGGATTCTCACAAACCTATAACTACGCAACAAGCTCAGTTACCTATAATTCCGGAATAGTAAAACAAGGATATATTCTGGACACAGATCTGGCTTTACTCTCTGTAGGAATTTACTTTAAAGAAAATTTGAATGAGGAATATATACTTATTCCATTAGACAGCATTGAAAAAATTCAACTTAATGGCAATACTTATTTTGAAAAATACATAGACAAAAAAAGTAATAAAGCTTTTCTACTCTTAAAAATGTTTGATGGTGAAGTTTCACTTTATAAATTCATAAATAATGGGAAAATTCGATTTCTATTAAAAAAAGACAATAGTTATTATCCGATTTCAGATAAAGTTAGAAAAGCATATGATATCGGGACATATTACAGAGGAGTTCTAACACTTCTTTTAAGTGATTGGAAGGATTTGGAATTAAAATTATACTCGACCAGATACAATGAGAATCAACTAATACAGCTCCTAAATGCATACAATTTATCAAGAAACCTTCCAGGCAAATCCTTGAAAAGAAAAAAACAAAACAGTTTAGGCTTTCATACTGGTTTGCATCAAAACAGAATTTACTTTCTATTCAAATCCACAATTGATGGGAGAATTTCAGGATTAAGAACAAGTGGGTTTGGTGGCCTCTTTATAGAAAGAAAAATTGGACAAAACTTCGGAACTCAAATAGGAATAAACTACATCCAATTTAAAGGTGAACTCATAAACATTGGTGCGCAAGATGACTACCTAAAGAAAAATTACGATGCTAAATTTACATATATAAGTCTACCTCTTCACTTAAATTATTATGTCTTAAATAAAGAAATGAAAATTTTAATTTCTGGCGTATTTGAATATAACAATTTAGTCAATCAATCATTTAAGGTCTTCATTCCCAAACTGAATATCGAAAATGACGTAGAATTTCCTGAGCCAGGCTATCATCTTAGGACAAATATGGGTATTGCTTTGGTTTACAAAGGTTTCATTTTTCAATCTTTATTTTGCTATGGAATTGGTTACAGCGGAATTCAACCCATGATCGCAACTTGGGGCAATCAAGTTTCATTAGGTTACAAATTGGATTTATAATTATTACAATCAAAAAAACCTTAAACTATTAAATCCTGAATTTTAGAAATATTTTCCAAAGTCAAATGCAGCGTGATCATATGAATCATTTGATCTATTCCAAGCAAAGGAAAAAATATTCTGGGCCTTTTTAAATATTTAACCATCACCTTACTTGTAAAAAAATCGGTAATAAAATGTAATAGCATATTGACTAAACCAAAAATTAAGCCTTTCTCAATGTCTATTATAACAGTGGCAAATACAGTCATAATACTTCCATAGACCAATGCATGCAGGCTTAGCCATTTTAAGCTATGAGCCTTTGAAGTGGCCATTTTTGTGGTCTGAAATAAAAAGTCGCCCATCCAATGAGCTAAAAAAATTAAGCTTAAATTCACGTTTGGATTTGGTCAGATAATTTTCTCAAATACGGAGCTAATTTAATCAAATTTGACCCTTCCAAAATTTAATTGCCAATTTTATACCTAAATATGTAGCAGCGGCCCATGTTCAGGACCTTTAGACAGAGATTACTTTTTTGGTTTATGGTATTTATCAGTTCAAACCTGATAATCATACTATTGGTTTTTATTTACCTCGATAGAAGACAGGTGATAGAAGACACCTCCGAAATAATTCAGCTGGCTCATATTCAATGGTTAAAATACACGAAATCTCAAGAGGACTTTCTAACTTTTGATACCAAGCAGGAGGAATTCTTTCAATCCAATCTGAGTTTCAATCTTCAGAAATGCGAGATATTTCTAGACAGCACAAATATTTTCATCGACTCAGCCTTGACACGCAGTGAAGGGCAATTTGAGTTCACCGAAGAATTAAAAGAATTTAAAAAAGAAGCAAGATTTGTGGATTCACTATTCAACCATTTGGTTGGCTTGATTTATATAAGAGGTTATAAAGATTTTAATGTAATTGGTGAAATACGTGAGGATGCCCATTGGTTAGAAAACAGTCAGGAACTCAGCGATGCCACAGTACTCTTATTTAGAAAACACGAAAAGGATTATATAATCCGAAATGAAAATATTTATGTTCAAAGATTTAATTATCTCATCGATGAATTGATAATAGACATTAGTAATCGAAATATTCCCGATACAAGAAAAGATTCAGTCTTAATTAAAATCAGGAGTTATGAGCGCCATTTCAATGAGTTGGTCGATCTGGACAATACCATAGGAATAAATACCAACAGTGGAATCAAATACAGTCTTGATACCCAAATTGATAATATGGAGAACCATATAAATCAGATTGTCCGGGAAACAGAGAACAGAAAAAAAGCCCTCTTTTATAATTTAAATATATACTTCGGCGTCATTGTTTCAGCTCTAATACTAATAAGTCTGATTACGAGCTATTTTATTTCCCAGCAAATAACGAACCCTCTCAAAAAATTGACACTGTATATCGGCAAATTTGTGGAAAGTGATTTTACCCTTGAGGAGGAGTATCCACTGACAAAATCACACGATGAGGTCGGTATTCTGAGTAAAAACTTTAAAGTTCTAAAAGATGAAGTGATCTCCAGTATAAAATTCTTTAAAGAGAAAGTTGCTGAGCGCACATTGGAATTGGCAAATGCCAATGAAAAACTTCGTGCTGTCAATCAATCCAATAAACGTTTTGTGCCCGACAATTTTTTGAAACTATTGGGCAAAGAGAGTATAGAGCAAATCGGTCTTGGAGACCAAACTGAAAGTGATATGACAGTAATGTTTACGGATATCCGTTCGTTTACTAAAATATCAGAAAATTTAAGTCCGCAGGAAAACCTGGATTTTATTAATGCTTATCTCAAGGAAATTGTACCTGTCATTCAAAGCCATGGCGGTTTTATCGATAAATATATTGGTGACTCAATCATGGCGCTCTTTCCGGAAAATCCCGAATCCGCCATTGAAAGTGCGCTGGAATTTAAAGAAGCAATCATCCACTTCAATCAGACGCTTAATGCAAAAGGAATGGACGGCATTAGAATTGGAACCGGAATTCATACCGGACATTTAATTCTTGGGACCGTAGGTACAGAAAAAAGACTTGACACCACAGTTATTTCAGACGCGGTTAATCTCTCATCAAGAATCGAGGGTTTGACCAAAGTTTATGGAGTTGAATGCATCATTACCGATGAAAGCATAATGTACATTAAGGACAAAAAACAGTTTCATTTTCGTTTTTTGGATTATGTCAAAGTGAAAGGCCGTTCAAATCCGATTTCCGTTTACGAAATTTTACAAAAAGATGATCTGAATAAAATTCAGAGTAAAGACTTTTATGAAGAGGGTGTTAATTGTTATTTCAATCGGGATTTTAAAGCCGCTTCAAAGATTTTTGAAAAGATTATTATGAAGTATCCAAATGATGTCCCTTCGAAGGTATATTTTGACAGATGCACCCAATTAATAGAAAGAGGCACAACAGAAGGTTGGGATTTTATACAAAACATTACAGAAAAATAAAATATGGGTTTTCCTGAAAAAGAGATGGCCATCACTACAATATTGGTGGTTTCGGATATAGAAAAATCAAAAAATTGGTACACAAATGTACTCGGGGCCTCAATGTACAGAGAATATGGAGGTAGCTCTGTAGTATTGCAATTTCTGGAACATTGGCTCTTAATAGTTAGTGAAGGTGAGCCAACTGCAGATAAGCCCGATGTTTATTTTTCAAGACCGGACAATCCAAATCGGGTGAGTCATGCCTTTACCATACGTGTGAAAGACTGTCAGAAATCATACGAAGAACTAAAAGACAGGGGTGCAGAATTTATTAGCCCACCCTACGACCACGGTTATGAGATACGCTGTTTTTTCAGGGATCCCGATGGCCATCTGTTTGAAATAAGCCAGGCCTGATATTATTCATCCTTTAGGGTATCTACCGGGTTTACATTGGCTGCATTCCAGGCTTGTGAACTGACCGTAATTAAGGCCACCAATAAAGCCAATATGCCTGCAAGCAAAAAGAAAACCCAGCTCAACTCAATATGATAAGCGAATTCTTCCAACCAGTTTTTGCTTACCCACCATGCAATGGGAATGGAAATTAAAATAGCAATTATAACCAATCGGGTAAATTCATTGGTGAGAAGAAAGACAAGACTCCTTACACTTGCCCCAAGAACCTTTCGAATGCCAATTTCTTTAATTCTACGTTCCGCTGTAAATGAAGCCAGACCAAATAAACCCAAACAGGATATTAAAATGGCAAAACCGGCAAAATACTGTGAAATCGAAGCAACGCGTCTTTCTGAAGTGTACAATTCATCATAATTCTCATCCTGAAAGCTATATTCAAAGCTAAATCCCGGATTGAATTCTTCATGTAGCTTTTTAATTGCTTCTATTGTCTCCGCAATCATATCCCCCCTTAGTCTTGCCTGACCAAACCAGACGTTATCATCCAGGATAAAAAACCCCGGCGATACCTCCGAACGGAATGATTGAAAATGGAAGTCCTTGGTTACACCGACAATTTTTCTGTCCTGTCCCCAGAGATTAACCTTAGTTCCAATGGGATCTTCAATTCGCATTAAACGAATCGCGGTTTCATTAAAAATAATTGCAGAAGTATCCGTACTAAAATCTTTTGAAAAGCTTCTACCCTCTTTCATTTCAATGCCCATGGTTTCAATAAGCGTATGATTACCTCTGAAGTTTTCAAATAAAACCACCTCATCCTTCAATTTTCCCGGCCAGCTCAAACCACCGGTATTATTATTTCTACCAATAAAGTCATGACCGGAAACACTTGCATTGATCACACCAGGCAAAGCTTTCAATTCATTGGTAAAGGATTCATTTTGACCTCCGGATAATTTTCCCTCAAGTAAATACATGATTAGGTTCTCTTTTTTATATCCAAGGTTTTTGTCCTGAACGAATTGAATTTGAGAGTAAACTACTGTGACCGCAATAATTAGAAATATCGATAGTCCAAATTGAAATACGACCAGACCCCTTCTCGCCCATAGCTCTCCCCAAGAACTTTTAATTTCATTTTTAAGCACTTTCACAGGTTGAAAAGCCGACAAATAAAGCGCGGGGTAGCTTCCTGCAAACAAACCGGTGACAAGTAAAATGATAAGAAGTCCAAATACAAGGTTGGCGTTAAATGTAAGACTCAATTCCTTACCGGTAATTTCATTAAAATAGGGAATGATCAATGGGATGATCGCAATGGCCACAAAAATTGAAGCGGCGGTTAAAAAAAAGCTTTCAAAAAGATATTGTTGAATTAAGGATTTGCGATGAGCTCCCAAAGCCTTTCGAATGCCTACTTCCTTTGCTTTCCGACTCGCTTTTGCCGTAGACAAATTCATAAAATTGATACAGGCAATCAGAAGCACAAAAAGTGCGATTATTGAAAAGAGTTGTACATATTCGATCCTCCCCCCGGTTAGCACTGCATTTTCAAATCTGCCGTATAAATAAGCATCTGCATATGGATAGAGGAATAATTCTACCACAGATCCTTCATTTCGCTGTTTTATAAAATCAGAAATCTTTTCATTCACAAAATGATAATCTGTATTCTCCTTGAGCTTTACGTAGGTTCTGGGGCCATTGCTATCCCATTGTCTCAACCATTCGTTGTCTTTCCTCCATTTCTCAGCACTCAGTACATAATCAAATTTCATACTTGAACTCGCAGGGACATTGTAAAACACGCCGGTTACTTTGTATGCACTTTCCTTATCCAATTGTATGGTTTTGCCCAAAGCCTTTTCCTGTCCAAAAACCATTTCTGCAAAATGTTCGCTTACAACTATTGAATTTAAGTCTTGAAGCAAAACATCCTTATTTCCCTCCTTGATTGGAAAAGTGAATATTTCAAAGAAATCCTGATCGGCATAAAGACCATCTAATCGCAGAGATTTTTCATTGAATGAGATTAAATGCTGAAATGTCCAGGAACCGGCACTGGCATATTCAATTTCAGGAATTTCTTTTTTCAACTCTGCAGCTAAAACTCCCGGTGTAGACCATGTGGTCATGATATCGCCATTTGCATAGCGCTGGTGTTCCATGGCCCTAAAAACCCGCTTTTCATCTTTATGAAATCTATCAATGCTTAATTCGTTTTGGACCCATAAAAAAATAAGCAGCGTACAAAGCAAGCCGGCGCTAAGCCCAAGGATATTGATAATAAAGGAGGATTTGCTCTTCTGGAAAGAACGCAGCGTGATTTTAAAATTGTGGATTAGCATATGCAAAATTTATATCTCCGCAAGACCAAGATTTATACCACTAATTAATTTGCTGGTTTTCAGATATTTATACAGTTATTATCTGTACATAATTGAACGCTATGTTCAATTATAATACATAGCGCGTTCCAATTCCAATGCCATAGACCGGATACATAAATGAAGGGCCATCAAATACAAGCAAATGCTTAATTCCCGTTCTTAACTCTAATTGCACGAATAGGTTCTCTACAACTTTTAGGTTGACATCTATAGGAAGGAAAAACAAATTAGACATGGCTTTTTTTGCTTCAATTGTTGTGTATGACGAATTGAAATTATTAAAATTAAATCCTCCGGTGGATACACTGCTTTCATAAAATTCCACACCGGAATCATAGGCAATCCCAAATTGACCTCCTAAACCAAATGCCACAAAAGCTTTTTTAGTATCGTCAGTTCTCCATAACCTCATAACTTCTATCCTTGCCATGTTATTGACGTATTCTATAAATAAGGAATTATCTCTTATATCGCCTCCATTGTTCTCAGTTTGTGAAAAAGAACTGCTACTCAATCGCTCCCTTACAAACATCAGTGATAATTGCCAATGAGCGTAAAGTTTTGGTGGCACTTCATAAGTTTTATTCGGAAATACCGAAATATTCAATGCAATGCTTGCATTAACATCGCTATAGTTATAGTAATAGTTATTCCTGTTGACATTATTCTTATTGAAGTATTGAAATTCATAATTGTTGTCTTTTGGCAAACGCATCCATTCATCCAATGAAATACTATTTACATTTTCTATTTGGAAATACCCTTTGGCGTTGACATCTCTAATCGAAAATTTACTTTGCGCATTTAAGCCAAATGAGAGTAAAAACGGTAGAATTATTATTAATCTAATCATAAAGTCAATTTAATGGCAAAATTCAATTAATCTGTGCTACAAAGATCTTACCGAAAATAAACGCTCCCACTATTGATTTATGATAAGCTTGTGCTTTATATCAAATACTTTTAATTTCATTATTCAATGAATTTTATTTTAATACAATAACAAATGGATTTTAAAGGATTAAAAGCCTGCTATATAAACTGCACATTAAAAAAGTCTCCCAATTTGAGTCATACTGAAGGACTAATGAAAAAATCCATGGCAATCATGAAAAAGGAAGGCGTTGATGTAGATTATTTGAGGTTTGTGGATCAGAACATAGCCTTCGGTGTTTATCCGGACATGAAAGAACACGGCTGGGAAAAAGATGAGTGGCCGGAATTGTTCGAACGCATGTTCAAAGCTGATATTCTAATTATTGGAAGTCCCATATGGCTGGGAGAAAAATCTTCTGTGGCAACCAAATTGGTCGAGCGACTCTATTCTATGAGTGGAATGCAAAATGAAAAAGGTCAATACAAATTTTATGGAAAGGTAGGGGGCTGTGTCATTACGGGCAACGAAGACGGAATCAAACACTGTGCTATGGGTCTGCTTTATGCTATGCAACATATTGGCTATAGCATTCCACCTCAGGCCGACTGCGGCTGGATTGGAGAGGCCGGACCTGGGCCAAGTTATATGGATGAAGAGTCAAATGCTCAAAACAATGATTTTACTAATAGAAATATGACTTTTATGACATACAATCTTATGCATTTGGCTAAAATTTTAAATTCAGTCGGCGGCTATCCTCTCTACGGAAATAGCAGAAAAGATTGGGATGAAGGCAAGCGATGGGCCTTTGAAAATCCTGAATATCGTTAAATTTACAATATGAAGTACGCTGCTTTTTTATTGACCTCAATTCTTTTTTGTTCATGCAATTCTGATGAAAGTGCAAAAATCGATGCTTTTCAATCTGGTGTACAAGGCGGTGATAATCTTTTAGTTGGCCAATGGAAACTAATCGAAATGCTTTCAGACCCCGGTGATGGAAGTGGCACCTTTAGTCCGGTGCAAAGCGATAAGATGATTAATTTTTACGCTGATTTAACATTTGAATCAACAGAAAAATTATGCTATATGGTCACTTCTTCTCATGATAAGGGAAAGGGTACTTATTCTATTGAAAGCAATTTTATTTATCCCGATTCCTGCACTTATCCAACTGAGCTCTCATTTCAACTAAATAAAGACACGCTCATTATCACTTATCTCTGTATTGAGCCCTGTGCTGAAAAATATCTGAAAGTGAGTAATAATTAATTCAAATTAAGTAGGCCCGCTATTACCAAAAAGGCTGATTTTCCATCAAATCTTATTAACAGATACTTTTAAACTGCTTGTTCATTTTCATTTCATAATTAAGAAATTGGATTCATTTCATTTGAACTTCTTGCATAAATAATTAGTAACCAACATTTTATAAATAGAGATCATTTTATGTATAGTATTTTCTGATTTTTTTTCAGAGTGAATCAAACAAGTAAAAATAAGTAGTGTTTAATGTTTGAGTTAAAAAATTAAACAAACTACTATGGAACATTTATTCTTGGCAGAAATCGTTTCAATACCAAAGGACGATCCTGTAGCATTTACATTTTTCACAGGTTATATGGCAATGTTTGCCGCATCTGTGTTTTTCTTTTTTGAAAGAGGAAGAGTCAATGAAAAGTGGAAAACTTCCCTTTTAGTATCCGGTTTAATTACCGGAATTGCAGCCGTACACTATTATTACATGAGAGATGTGTACGCAATGACTGGAGAAAATCCTACCGCACTTAGATATATTGACTGGACATTGACAGTACCTTTAATGTGCGTGGAATTCTATTTATTAACCAAACCTGCAGGGGCAAAAATTAGTCTTTTGTGGAAATTAATAGTGGCTTCAGCATGGATGTTGGTAACAGGATACATTGGCGAAGCATTTACAGACGGATCTACACCTCATTCAGTTACATGGGGTGTGTTATCAACGATAGGTTATGTTTACATTCTATATACTGCCTGGGCAGGTGAAGTTAAAAAATTGGCTGATCAATCAGGAAATCCGACAGTGGTTAAAGGAATTAGAACTTTAGCCTGGTTTGTTCTTGTAGGATGGGCGATCTACCCTATTGGCTACATGTGTATGCCGGGTGGATGGTTAAATGTTGGATTAGGCTGGGAAGCTACCAATGTGGATTTATTCTACAATATTGCAGATGCCATTAATAAAATTGGATTTGGTCTTGTTGTTTATAGCATAGCAATTAGCGATAGCAAACCAAGCACAGCAACTGCCTAAATATTTTAAGATTTTTTCTGTCATCGATAGCATCAAGACAGTAAAATTTAAAGCCCCGGATAAAGATAGCATCACATTCGGGGCTTTTGTTTTTTGAAATATTGCATGAAAGTGGTATTTATCGTCATGCTTTCTAAATTTGTGAGATGAAAATATTATTTTTTCTTTCCGGCTTATTGATTTTGGCAAATGCGATTGCCCAACCGATTTATATCGATAAAAAAAATAATCGCGAATATTATATTTATCGCGATTCGGACCCTGAGCTAATTGAAGATTTCTTGAAGTCTGTAAAAGCCGAAGCCATAGAATTTAGCCCTTTTGATGAAACCTATATTTTAAAAGACAAGGATGAAAAATGGCATTTGTATTCGGATTTACAGGAAAAAATGACTCAAAGAGGTTATGATTCACTCGGATTTGTAACTCCTGACGTTCCTTATACAGTTGTTAAAAATCTCAATAAATATGGAATTCTAAAATCGCCTTTCAAGTATGAAAACGCTGAATCTGAAGTGCGTTTTATATTTAACGATATTAAATCGGTAGAGAAAGACGGTAAAAAATATCTTATTGGAAAAAGAGGTAGAAAATGGGCTCAGATTGACTGGTATACCGGTGTTAATTATACGCCATACATCCATCTTGATTATCGCAAAATGGATTACAAAGAGTTAAGTCGTGAAGAACTTGAATTTATAAAAGCGGTCAGGCGCAAAAAAGGCTTTGATTTTGTTGAATTTGACCGAGTTAATGGAAATGACATCTTCATTGCGAGACAAGGTCGATTGAGAAAATGGGGAATGTTTAAAGGGAAAGATGCAAATAATCTGACCCAGCTTATTCCCAATGAATTTGACAGTCTGGAATATTTCCCGTCAAACAATACATTTACACCGGTTTATCTCGGTGGCAAAGTGGGTTTTTATACCATGGTCGATAATGAGGTTAAAAAATTAGTCCCAACTGAATACGAAGGTTTTAAAAGGGTTGAGATCAACGACTTTGAGTATCTCGCTGTACAAAAACAAGGAAGATGGGGTTGGATGGATTGGTTTACAGGTGAAATCAAGGTAAATTCAATTTCTCCTGAATTTGATAAATTACCTACACCAGACTGGAAATCAAAGTATTATACCAGGTAGTTAAGTTCTCGGAACAGTTTAAATCATCCATTCAGGGAATTTTACTATATCCTAACTGGGCTCCCCATTTCAGGAATCATATTAAATCTACGCCCGGGATTAATTAAGCATACATTTCTGCGAATCAAGCAGGCATTGTGTTTTGGTTCAGAATAAATCTTATAATTTCATTAATTTGGAATTAAAATCTGAATCATGTTAAAAAAGTATGCCATTGAGCTAAAATGGGGAATTATTTTTTTCGCTTTTACTATCCTCTGGATGGTTCTGGAAAAAGTCTCCGGATTGCACGGAGAGCTAATTTCCGAACATCCTATTTACACCAATTTATTTGCAATACCGGCGATCATTATTTATGTACTCGCAATAAAAGAAAAAAGAGACCGATCGCTTGATGGCAAAATGACCTGGATGGAGGGTTTGATTACCGGAACAATTATTTCGGGAATAGTAGCGGCACTTTCTCCTTTGGGGCAATTGATAACTCATCTGTATTTGTCTCCTGAGTATTTCGAGAATGCCATTAACTACGCGATTGAAAATGGGAAAATGAGTGAGGATGATGCAAAGGGTTATTTTAATCTGCGAAGTTACATCTGGCAAAGTGTTGGCGGTGCAATGGTTATGGGAGTAATTACTTCGGCAATAGTTGCTGCATTTTTAAAAAAGAAGTCTGATTAATATCATTTCTTCAGGTGGTCTAAAACCTTAGATTCGGTTATAAAATAAACCGAAATGAAAAAGGTCGATAACATGCATCCCGAAAGCCTGATGATGAGTTTTGGCTATGACCCTAAACTCTCCGAAGGCGCAGTCAAATGTCCTATTTTTCAAACTTCCACTTTTGCTTTTAACTCAGCCGAGGAGGGTAAAGCTTTTTTTGAAATCTCCTATGGCTTAAGAGAACAAATGCCCAATGAGAAATTGGGATTGATCTATAGCCGATTAAATAATCCAGATCTCGAGATTCTTGAAAACAGATTATGTTTATGGGATAAAGCCGAGTCCTGTGCCGTATTTGAAAGTGGCATGTCAGCTATTACTACGGTAATGCTTGAATTTCTCAAACCCGGTGATCTGCTCTTACATAGTAATCCCGTTTATGGAGGAACCGATCATTTTATCAATCATTTTCTTCCGGAGTACAAAATCAATGTAATGGGATTTCGTCATGGTGACGAACGAGGCAATTTAGAAGACATGCTTGAAAATTCAGGTAATTCAGGCAACCTGGCAATGATATATATTGAAACACCGGCCAACCCTACCAATGAAATAATTGATATACGGGCCTGTGTGGAATTGGCCATAAAATACAGCACTGAAGACAAAAAAGTATTAGTTGTCGTAGATAATACCTATTTGGGACCCATTTGGCAACATCCATTGGCACTTGGTGCCGATGCCATTGTATATTCAGCAACAAAGTATATCGGCGGACACAGCGATTTAATTGCCGGCGCAGTACTTGGAAATTCGGATATAATTAGCAGAGTAAAAACCTTGAGGACATTTTTAGGGAATATGGCCGGACCCTATACCGGATGGCTCCTGCTAAGAAGTTTGGAAACTCTAAAAATTAGAATGGATAAACAGTGTGAAAATGCTCAAAAAGTTGCAAAATTTTTGAAAGAACACAAAAAAGTGGTAGCGGTGAATTATCTGGGTTTAATCGATAAAAATCACCGTGATTATGAGCTTTCAAGAAAACAGTGCAGCGCGCCCGGTGCCATGGTTTCATTTGAGATATATGGTGGTGAAAAAGAGGCATTCCAATTTCTCAATAATCTAAAGATGGTAAAATTAGCAGTAAGTTTAGGAGGCACAGAAAGTCTGGCTGAGCACCCATCAAGCATGACGCATGCGGGAATTGAGAAAGAACATCAGTTGGAAATTGGAATTAAACCAAATCTTATAAGAATATCAATTGGCATTGAACATCATGAGGATATTATAAACGATCTTACGCAGGCACTGGAAAATTGACAATTAATTGCTATTTTAATTTAAGATTTAAAAAAATGCCTTACGACGAATACTTATCTGAAAGAATTCAAAGAGTGTTGGATTCTAAAAATCAGAAATACGAAACAAAAAAGATGTTTGGTGGAATTTGCTTTATGGTCAATGATAAAATGTGCTTAGGTGTAATTAAAAGTGACCTAATGGCAAGAGTTGATCCTGAAGAAAATGATAAACTGCTTAAAAAAAATGGGGCAAGGCCTATGGATTTCACCAAAAGACCCATGAAGGGATATATTTATGTAGAGCCAAAAGGCATTGACAAGGAGGAGGATTTGGAATATTGGATAAATCAATGTCTTAATTATAATCCTAAAGCCAAATCATCAAAAAAATAAATGCATGAAAACACTAAATCCTTACATCATGTTTAATGGAAATGCCAGGGAAGCGATGGGGTTCTATTCAAAATGTTTTGGTGGCAAACTCGAAATTAAGGACTATGAAGATGTTCCTGAGATGAAAGTTGATGAAAAAGATCTTAATAAAATCATGCATGCGGCTTTAATTACTGAAAATGCCGTGATAATGGCTTGTGATGATCTAAGTCTTGGAAAATCAAAACCTATTCGCAACATCCAATTATCAATTGAATGCATTTCAGAATCAGAATTAACCAGGTATTTTTTCGTTTTGGCCGAAAATGGAGATATTACTATGCCACTTCAAGATACATTTTGGGGAGCCAGATTTGGTATGGTCACCGATCAATTTGGGGTAAAATGGATGCTAAGCTACGAAAGGCACTAAAATTAATTCAAATACTGCCCTTTCTTACAATCTGTTTTTTTTTCAATCTATCTACTCCTATTTATGCTCAGAAAAACAGAATGTCGGTTTTTTATGATAATAGTGGCAACTGTGGATATAAAAATACCAAAGGTGAAATACTGCTAAAACCGGGACTCTTTGATTTTTGCTTTAGTGATTCTTCGGACTTCTTTGTTTCTGTGGCAGGAAAAAATGGCAAAATATATGCGTTAAACTATAAGGCCGATACACTTTTTGAAATCTATAAATTTGATAATGGCCCGGATTATATCTCAGATGGCTTGTTTCGTTTTATGGAACGCGATAAAATTGGATATTCCAATTTCAAAGGGGAAATAGTTATACCTGCCAAATTTCAATGTGCCTTCCCATTCAAAAATCAAAAAGCTAAGGTGAGTTTTAATTGCCAGAAGTCAGAATTTGGCGAATACAATAAGCCTTTCAGCGATTCCTGGTTTTTAATTGATAGAAACGGTAAACGTGTTGATTGAGAAAGAATATTACATGTGTAAAGGATAATTTGTCTTAGGATTTATCCCCTGCCGAATTGTCCATAATTTTAGAATGTAATTAGATCATCCAAATCAAATCATTGTTGCAAAAGAATATATCAGAAATTAACAGCTCGGTGTTTACTTCAATATTTAACAATACCGGAGGCCCTGAAAACAGCCTAACTAGTTTTGCCAATACCCTTCCAAACATTGTTTGGATCACGGATAAATTTGGCAAGATGCAGTTTTGCAATGATTATGGATTAAAATACCTCGGGTTTGAAAATTCTAAAGTCTCTGATGAAGAATGGGCTTCTACAGTTCATCCGGATGAATTTGATTCAATTAAAACACTATGGGAAGAAGCTACAGTCAATAAAAAGGCTTTCACCAACACACAAAGACAAAAAAACAAGGCAGGGGATTTCGAGTGGTTTAAAGTTAGTGCAAATCCATTTTTTGATGAATCCGGAGAAATTAAAAACTGGATTGGAATCAGCATCAACATTGACGAAGAAATTCGTTCAAGCCAGGAATTAAAAGCAGCAAATACCAGATTAGATCTCAGTATCCGAAACAGCAAGTCCGGAATTTGGGATTGGGATTTAAAAAAGGATATCATTGTGTACAATGATAACTGGTGGGAAATGCTGGGTTTTAAAAAAGGTGATTTAGAAGAAAATACCGCCATTTGGGAGAGATTATTACATGAAGATGATAAGAAAAAAGCTCTTGAAACCCTGGATGATCATATAAAAGGGAAGACTGATTTTTATGAATCGATTTATCGACTCAAAACCAAATCCAATGAATGGCTTTGGATTTATGATACGGGGAGAGTTATTGACAGAGGAGCTAATGGTGAGGCCTTGCGTTTTATTGGAATGCAGCAGGATTTTACATCGCGTAAATTTCACGAAGATTTCATTAAACGAAGTGAATCCAACATGCGCATTTTGGCTGAATCAGCGCAAACTCTAATGGAGTTGCGATCTCAGGATGAAATAAGAGAACATTGCGTAGATGAAATTTATAAATACATAGGAGGACGCGGTATTGTAACCTATACTTCATATGAAGATGGGGGTAAAACTTGGAGAATAATAAAAATCAAAGGCTACTCAAATCTTCTCAAAAAAATAAGTAAGTTATTAGGACGTCCCATTGAAGGATTATCCGGACCCACGGATAAACAATCTCTGGAAGCTAAAACATCCGGAAAACTTGTTTCTTATAAACCCAATATTCCTGCTGTATTAAAAGGTGTAGTTGGAAAGGCTTTGATTCATGCCTTGAAAGGGATTGTGAATCTTGAAAAGGTCTATGCAATCGGTATTACTAAAAACACCTTTGTACATGGGAATATTGCTATAATTCCAAAGGATTTAAATCTGGAATTAGATCAAAATTTTATTGAGACGATTGTTTATCAAACTGCCTCAGCTCTCGAAAGAAAAGAAATAGAGGAAAAAATCCTATTGCAAAACAGGGAGCTCTCTGACTTAAACAGCGAAATGGATCTTGTAATTAAAGGATTATCTCATGACCTCAAAGCACCTATAAATACTGCAAAAGGATTGTTGGATCTGGCTGAGGAAGAAACCAATGTAGAATTTAATTCCGAATTAAGATCCCATTTGCAAAAAAGCCTTAATAGATTGGATGATATCACCGATGATCTTTTGGGAATGGTTTACAATCATCGCAGCTCTCTGGAAAAAACCAAAATCAATATTAAAAAAATAATTGCAGAGCTTATTGAGAATCAGGAAAACGAATCTGGTTTTAGTGAATCTGAATGGAAGATTAAAGTTGAGCAAAAGGCAGATTTCTACCTGGATACCAAAAGAATTAAACTAATACTTAGAAATTTGTTTAGCAATAGCATTAAATATCGCGATAAAAACAAATCAAAAAATATAATTGAGATTAAAGCAATTTGTAAAAATGATTATTTAAAAATTCATGTTAAAGACAATGGCATTGGAATGAAAAAAGAGCAGTTGGCCAAAGTATTTGATATGTTTTACAGAGCAGACCATTCCACAAGAGGAATAGGTTTAGGCTTGCATATAATAAAACAAACGGTGCAAAAACTGGATGGTACTATCGAAATTAATTCTGTTTATCAGGAGGGCACTGAAATTATTTTTTCTATACCAAATATGGGGAAATAATAAGTTAATTTGGATTTATGAATAGTGATAAATTCAATTTTTTCTATTGGTTAATATTGCTTTTAACCCTCTTCTTTTCTGCAAGTTGTAAAAGTGAAAAATCTGTCGCCCAAGCAGATAATGAATTTCAGGCAGGATTTAAATTTATCGATTTTGGTTACGGCGGAGGCTTTGCCGGAACTTATAACTATTATCGTTTAATGGAAAACGCAAATCTTTGGAAACTCGAAAACGATAATCCCACATCGCGAATCAATCAAATTCCTAAAGCGGATTTAATTTCAATTGATATATTAACTAAGGATTTAATCAATTCTGACTTCCAAAGCAATATGAGAGGTAACATGACCTATTTCTTAACCATACGTATAGATACAACTGATTTTGAGTACATATGGAAGGAAGAAGCAGACCCTGTAGCTCATAAAGCCAGTGTGCTCTTCGACAAACTCGATGAGGTTCGGAAAAATTCCCTCAAAAACTAGTTATAATAAGGTAAAAAGGCGTATTCTTCACCGTAATACAACATTTGTTCAACAAAATTGCTAGGATAAGAGATTTTTACATCGATTATTTCTTCGCCTTCTTTAAGAGCTTCAAGTCTCGGCTGTATAAAACCAGAATAGGGTGCCATATTTAATTTTTCATAGCGACTCAAAACTTCATTGTGCATATTCTCATCTACTTTCACGCCATAATTTTCTATAAAAGCCATTCCGGCTTTATAATCACCCTGACTTTTAATTCTTTGAATTTCACGAAGCAACTCACCAAATAATTCACGCAGTTTTTCATAGTCATTTATTACAACAAATGATTTGCCTTCCTTCATTTTGATCTCAACTACTTTTTCCTCTGCCCCTCTTTCGTAAATCCATTTGGATATAGCCTGCCTGTTTCTCATATGGCTTTGCTGAATTTCCTGACCCGGCTCGATTCTTCTCAGCTGTAGCATCAGGCCATTTCTCAAATAACCATCGTATTGCGCTTTCCCAACTTCCAGTGAAGGAATTAATTGCAGATCCACAAGTTTTTGATCCATTATAAAATACAAGGCCACTAAATCAGCTCTTGCCTCCTCTAATGGAGATCTGTAGTTTTTAAGTGTTTCTTTCGGCGTCAAAACACCCTCTTCAATTTGTCCGCTGGCATGACCAATGACTTCATGCAGGGCAGTGTGCATTTTACCCGCAATAGAGCCATATTTTTTGCCTCGCTCGAGTTGAGCTTCATCCCAGGCAAATTCCTCCAATGAACTTCCCATTTGTTCATAGGCCTCCTTAATATTTCCCAAAGACACTGATTTTGAACCGTGCTCTTTTCTAATCCAATTTGAATTTGGCAAGTTGATCCCTATGGGCGTTGATGGCGCAGCACTTCCCGCTTCCATTACAACATTAATCACCCTGTATGAAACACCTTTAACCGTATCCTTTTTGTGGGCCTCCATGATACTCGAATTGTCTTCAAAATACTGTGCATTTTTTGAAAGAGCCGCCATTCTCTTGCTCATTTCAAAATCTTTTATTGCTACAACAGATTCATAAGATCCTTTGTATCCAAGCGGATCATCATATACTTCTATAAATCCATGAATGTAATCAACCACAGAATTGGTATCACTTACCCAAACAACATTATAGGCATCCCAAGTTTTTAAATCTCCGGTTTTATAAAATTCTATCAATAATTCCAGCCCTTCAGCTTGTGTTTCATTTTCTGCTACATCTTTAGCCTTATCCAGCCAGTATACCATTTTTTCCAGGGCATCAGAATACATGCCTCCAATCATCCATTTTTTCTCAAAAACCTCTCCCTCCTCTTTGACAACTTTTGAATTCAACCCATAAGCTATCGGTCTTTTTTCTCCCGGTTTTGAAATTGATGCATAATAATCCTCGACTTCCTTTTGTGTCACATTTTCGTAAAAATTAACTGCAGATCCGGATACCATATCTTTTACGGCTTGATTCTTTTTAATCAGATTATCCTTATCTTCAAATAGGAGTTTAGACATATTGTCAATATACATTGGACCATTCTCATCGGGCATAGTAGGAAAATCGGGATGTTGGCTATCCACTATGAGCCTGGCAAATTCTTCAGCTGTAAAACCCGGTTTAATCTTATTAAAAGCATAGTGGTGATGAATTCCGCTACTGAACCATACTCTTTTGGCCCAAATCATAAATCTTTGAAACAAATCAGAATTGCGGTCTCCGTTATAATGCTTGGCGATATTTTCAATGGTTTTTCTGAATCTGATATTGTGCTTATAATTTTGATCGTAGAAAATATCCCTGCCACTCAATGCCGCTTGAGATAAATAATAAACCAGCTTTTTTTGCTTTAAAGTCAATTGATCAAATCCGGGAACTTTATACCTAAGTATTTGAATATCAGCAAAGCGATCGGCCTTGTACTCAAATGAATCAAGCATTACTTCCGGCTTCTCTGTTACGTTTTCCTGCTTTTGCTCACAGGCAAATAATGAAATACATATTAATCCTATTGAAATATATTTGAGCATAGTTCTGATTTTAGAATGCAAATAATAAGAAAAAACCGAAATTTGGCCTCATTCAATATAGATATATTATAGCCGTTTGATATTTAATGTTGTTTAAAAATTTAAGCAGAAGTTTAGCCATCATTCTAGTAATTTCTTTGAATGCCTTTGCACAGGATCCGCAACGATCTCAATATTATGCTATTCCGATGGAATTAAACCCTGCTTATGTAGGAACTTCGAAGTTTTTCTCGGCATTTATAAATTACAGGGTACAATACCCATCGCTGGAAAACGAATTTATTTCTTATAATTTTAGCGGTGATTATCATATTAAAAACACCAATAGTGGTATTGGTCTCAGTATTAATGATGATAATTTTGGAGATGGAATAGTAAGGTCAAGTTCATTTGCCACCATGTTTTCCACCGGTGTAGAATTAAATCAAAAGTATTCCCTCCGTTTCGGACTCAAAGCCGGATTAATCGTAAGAAGTATAGGTTTTTCAGACCTGATTTATGCAGATCAGCTCGATGCTTCCGGAAATGTTTCAGGGCCGAGCTCGGAAAATTTCGAAGATTTTGGAAGAAAAACAATGGCAAGCGTAGGAAGCGGCGCTGTATTATTTCATGAAAACTATTGGGTAGGTATTGCCGGCGACCATTTAAATAATCCCGATCAAAGTTTTATTACCAATGAATCAAAATTACCTGCTAAAATTGTTTTTCATGGAGGTTATAAATTTGCATTCATCAATGCCAACGGAAGAGTAAAAAAAGGCCTGAAAGAAGTGAGCTTAAGCCCTATGATGCAATACAAATTGCAAGGTCCGAGTCATCAATGGGATATCGGCGCGCATTTGATTGCAGAACCGGTGATTTTTGGGGTCTGGTATCGGGGCATACCCCTTCCAAGTTTTGAAAGATCAGATATTCTTAATCAGGATGCAATCATTTTTATAGCGGGTTTGAAAATGGATGAATTTCGTTTTTCATATAGTTACGACCTTGGCATAGGGCCTCTTTATAATAGCAATGGAGGCGCTCATGAGATCACCTTATCCTTGCGATTTGGCTTTTATAAATGGGGAATTATCAAATCCTATCCAAAAATGCTTCCAATGCCAATTCTTTAAACGAAGCAGTATTTTTTTTCTAATTTTGCATGCCGAAATAATCGACCCCTAGCTCGTTCATGAATTTCAGTTCAAAATTAAATCAGGATGCCATTTTTCAAATAATTTCAGATTGTGCTGAGGATTTAAAATTTGAAACATACGTTGTTGGAGGTTTTCCGCGTGATCTGATATTGGACCGGAAATGTACAGATCTTGATTTTGTTTGTGTTGGAAGTGGTATTGATCTGGCTAAAGCCGTCAAAAGCAAATTAAAAGGATCCTCAAAAGTGCAGGTATATAAAAATTTTGGCACCGCTAAAATCAACTGGAAGAATTTTGATCTTGAATTTGTAGGGGCGCGGAAAGAGTCTTACGATAGAAATTCCCGAAAGCCAGTCGTAGAAGATGGCAGTCTGGAAGATGATCAAAACCGTAGGGATTTTACAATCAATGCCATGGCCATTTCGCTAAACGCTTCGGATTATGGTGAATTGATAGATCCTTTTCAAGGTCTCGATGACCTTAAGCGCAAGATTATAAAAACACCCCTTGATCCTGAAATCACATTCTCTGATGATCCACTGAGAATGATGCGTGCCGTACGTTTTGCCAGCCAGTTAAATTTTGATATAGCCTCTGATACATTTGAAGGAATAATTAAAAATAAGAATCGAATTTCAATCGTCTCATTTGAAAGGGTTTCGGTAGAGCTAAATAAAATTATTGAAAGTCCTAAACCTTCTTATGGATTCAAACTCCTGGATTCCTGTGGATTGCTTGAACTGGTATTTCCGGAAATGATTGCATTGAAAGGAACTGAGACCAAAAAGGGCAAGTCTCACAAGGATAACTTTTATCATACACTTCAGGTACTCGATAATGTCGCAAAAAACTCTGATAATTTATGGCTTCGATGGGCAGCTATACTTCATGATATTGCTAAACCGGCTACAAAAAGATTTGATAAA
This sequence comes from Cytophagales bacterium, assembly GCA_040218795.1. Classification (GTDB taxonomy): domain Bacteria; phylum Bacteroidota; class Bacteroidia; order Cytophagales; family CCMP332; genus CCMP332. Next base: position 525,908 of record JAVJQT010000005.1, read on the forward strand.
AATGCGGGATGGACCTTTCATGGACATGAAGATTTAGGTTCCAGGATGGTCCCGGGCATATTTAGAAAATTAAAATTGCCTTTAAATGAAAAAATGAAATTCGTCCAAAAGCTGGTTCGATTACATCTAAGGCCTATTCCATTGGTCCGCGATGAAATTTCTGATTCTGCCTTGAGGCGCCTATTATTTGAGGCCGGTGATGATATTGATGATTTATTGGCACTTTGTCGAGCTGATATAACCTCAAAAAACGAATCGCGTAAGAAAAGATATTTGAATAACCTTAATATTGTTAGCGAAAAACTAAAAGAGGTAGAAGAGAAAGATAAATTGAGAAATTTTCAACCTCCAATTAGCGGACAGGACATAATGAAAACTTTTAATATTGGACCCTCTCCTGAAATTGGAAAAATTAAAACTGCGGTACGAGAAGCAATTTTGGACGGAGAAATACAAAATAATAAACAGGAAGCTTTAAAATTGATGTACAAACTGGGCAAGGAATTGGGTTTAAAGTCTCAGGTACAGGAATAATTCAATATAATTACATCGAAATAAAATTTGAAATGAAAAAACTAGTATTAAGTCTCTTAATTATAGGATTGGTAAATGTTTCATTTGCCCAAAAAAAAGGCAAAAGTGAGCCGGCACCAACAAAGTCGATAGAATCCGGAGTATCAAAAGAATTTGATTTACAAAAGTCAATAATGCGACGGGCATTAAAATACAACGATGCAGTAGCTGCTAAAAATGCCTTATTTAATATGATCGCCATGCAACCTGAGAGTAAAAATCTTGTGGACTCTCTGGCCATATTGTATTATCAAATGGGTTCTTATACTGAATGCATTTTGGTTGCCAGAGAAATTTTGGAAGAAAGCCCTGACAAAACGGGCATTTTGGAAATTAAAGCGATCTCTGAACAAAACCTTGGATTAGCCAAATTGGCTCTTGAGGATTATGAGGCTTTATATCCGGTAACCAAGAATATTTATCATCTGTATCAGATTGCTACCCTACAATATGATTTAAAAAGATTTGGTGAAGCCGATTTAACCATTCAGGCGCTATTGGCGGATGAAAAAGTAGATGAAACAAAAATTCAGGTTTTTCTCGGTCAGGGTCAATCACAACAGGTGCCAATGAAAGCGGGGATTTACAATATGCAAGGAATGTTATTGCTAAATATCAATAAGGAAGCGGAAGCAAAAGCCAAGTTTGAAGAGGCGCTTAAGCTCGATGAAAAATTTGTGCTGCCAAAAAATAACCTCGCAGCAATGAAAAAAGCAAAAGAGGGCAAATAAAAAAGGGTTTTCTAAAGAAAACCCCTTTTTAGACCACTAAAACTCTTTGTCCATGAAAAACTACTAACCTTATAGGTAAGTATTCTTGATACCTTAAAGATACGATCCATCTTTATTAAACTATTACCGCTCATTAAAGGAATACGACCTCTGGTTAAATAAATAAGATTAAATGGCAATTATTTCTGTGCTAATTCCTGTTTTCAATGAAGACATAAGCGGTCTTGCCGAAGACCTAAGTAAGTCTGTAAAAACAGCGCAGTCTGAAATAGAAGTTATATTCTCTGATGACGCCTCTACCAATCAAGAGCTAAGTCAACAAAATTCCGAGTTCATAAGTAAGTTTAAGGGATTTACATACACCATTCAAAAAACTAACTTCGGCTATTGCGAAAATCGAAATAGTTTGGCTGAACAAGCCCGAGGTGAATATTTACTTTTTCTTGATGCGGACATCAGATTACTAAAGGATGATTTTCTCAGCAAATGGATAGAACAAATACCGAGTAATATATTTCTATGTGGCGGAAATGTTTATCAGTCGAAAGCTCCGAAGAACCCTAATAAAATTCTTAAGTGGAAACATGGAAAAAAAAGAGAAGAAGCGGTTTTCACAATTAGAAATCTGAATCCACATATAAAATTTTGGGCCTCAAATTTTATGGTAATGAAAAGCCTTTTTTTACAGGTTCCATTTGATCGGCAAAGTAAAAATTATGGCTACAATGATACCGTCTATGCTTACTTATTGATGAAACAAAATATCCCGGTGAAACACATAGACAACCCGGTACTCAATACGGGGCTTATCGAAAATCGTGAATTTTTAAAGAGAACAGAGGAGGCTATAGGCAATTTGATTTTTTTTGAATCCCAGACTTACATTGAAAAAGATTTTAAGAAATTTATTTCATTGCTTTCTGCTGAAAACAAATTGAAAAAGTTGGGATTAAGGGCTTTAGCTAAGTTTATTTTATCAAAATTCGAAAAAAAACTGCTCAGAAATTTAATGTCAGAGTGGCCAAATTTGCGTTATCTCGATTTATTTAAATTGCATTTATTGCTTCAATTAAGGGATAAATAGATCTCTGACAATTTCCTTTCTTCATTACTCCAGTTATACACTTTCTTTGCTCTAAGGGTATTTTCTTTCATTGATTTGTACAAGGATTGGTCACTTTCCAATTGCTCAATGGCTTGATTGATTTCATTAAAAGAATCGATTAAAACAGATACTTTATACCTTTCGTTGACCTTTTTGTATTCGGGAAAATTCATGCCAATTTGTGGGATTTCAGCATGCATATAGTCGAAAAACTTATTTGCAAGGCTGTAATAATAGCTTTTCCCATTACCTTCAATTAGGTTAATTCCAGCATAAGCACATTCCGTTAAATCCCGTAATTCTTCGGGTTTCAAATTCCCCAAAAGCTTAATTCTATTACTCAAACCTTTACTTTCAATTTCTTTTTCAAGAATCTCTTTTAAAGGGCCCTCGCCTGCTATTCTCAATTCCAGATTGTTTTGGCCAAATACATCTAACAATTCTTCAAGACCCCTTCCCTTATTTAATACCCCTTGGTATAAATAGAAATGTTCGGGGCTTTTATCCGGTTTATTTATTTGTTTTAATACCGGAGTATTAAGGACAACACGAAAGTTGGCACCAAATTTATTTTTGAAGATAACTGCCAGACTTTCGTTAACAGTATATGCATTTTTAATCCTTGGTATAAGAAGGTTTTCAAGCCATTGCCAAATATTTTTTTCAAAAGACCTGCCTACCAGGCCCGACGTTTCAGAAAAGTATTCATGGGCATCAAAGACAAGTTTTTTACTTCTCAATTTTGCTACTACAAATGAGGGCAGCAAAGTATCAATATCGACCGCTGAAATGATATCTGTTCTTACAAATAATAGTTTGAAAAACAGTCGGACTGAAATTTCTAAATAGAATAATTTCCCTTTTTGAAATAGAGTGGGAATTCTAACTTTTTTATAAACACTTTTGTTTAATGGAATTGAGTTTTTCTTTTTAAAACCAATGATTTGGACATCAAAACCGGCCTTTGACAATGAGGTGCAAATTTTGATCATTCTTTGATCAAAATTGAGGTCATTAGATACCGTGAATACAATTCGTTTCACCTGTTGAATTTACCAAATATCGGTGAAAGAAAAACTTTCTGTTTTTGAATCGAAAATTTTGTTCTCGGCACATTTAATGACTCTGGCCGGAATTTTCTCAATAAAGTTGTGATTATGGGTAGCCATTAAGACGGCCGTACCACCCTTATTAATTTCCTGAAATAAATTAAGAATTCCTTCGGCCACCTGAGGGTCGAGATTACCCGTAGGCTCATCGGCAATTAAAAGTTGAGGATCGTTGATCAGCGATCTTGCAATTGCAACCCTTTGCTGTTCTCCACCTGAAAGTTGATGTGGTAGTTTTGATCCCAAAGAGCCCAGACCTACCCTCATTAATACATTGCTAAGTCTTTGCTTGATTTTTGAACTGTCCTTCCAACCTGTGGCTTTCATTACAAAAACGAGGTTTTCTTCAACACTTCTATCCATTAACAACTGAAAGTCCTGAAATACTATTCCAATTTTCCTTCGAAGCTCTGGTATTTCCTTTCGCGGAATTCCATTAATTCTATGGCCCGCAATGACAATCTCACCCGAATTGAATGGAAGGTCTGCATAAAGTGTTTTAAGAAGTGAACTTTTGCCACTTCCGGTTCTACCTATGAGATAAACGAATTCCCCTTTGGTGACATTAAAACTAATGTCTTTTAAAACTGCATTTTCTTCCTGATAAATAAATGCGTTTCTAACTTCCAGAACAAGATCAGGAGCAAATGACATTATAATTCCAGTTTTTTTAATTTTCCAAAAGGCAGATCTTTAATCAGAGTTTCCAAAGCCTCTTCCTTGCCCTCTAATCCGTATTTCTCCAATTTTTTTAAAGGTCTGTCAGCTCTAAAATAGGCCATAAGGATATAATTTTCATCCCTAAGCTGAATATAATCAGGTATTTTGGCTTTGCCTTTTACCTTGATGATATACATGAATTAATTAAATTTTTTGGCGTCCTCCAGAAATTTCTTTAGTCCAATATCTGTCAGGGGATGATTAAATAATCCCTTAATTACCGATAAAGGGCAGGTGGCCACATCCGCTCCAATTTCAGCACATTGCACCAGATGCATGGTATGTCTGATAGATGCCGCTAATATTTCAGTTTCAATGCCGTAATTATCGAATATCTGTACGATCTGTTCAATCAGATTGAGACCATCACTCGATATGTCATCCAACCTTCCGATAAAAGGGGAAACGTAACTGGCGCCGGCTTTTGCAGCCATCAAAGCCTGTCCGGCATTAAAAATTAAGGTGCAATTGGTTCGAATTCCTTTTTCAGAAAAATATTTGATGGCTTTTACCCCATCCGGTATCATTGGAACCTTAACCACAATTTTATCATCGATTGCCGCAAGTTCTTCTCCTTCTTTGATAATATTTTTAAAATCCGTAGCAATAACTTCAGCACTTACATTGTCATCTACAATATCGCAAATGGTTTTATAATGTTTGAAAACTGCATCTTTTCCGGAAATACCAACTTTTGCCATTAATGATGGATTGGTGGTTACGCCGTCCAGGATACCAAGTTCCTGAGCTTCTCTGATTTCGTCGAGATCGGCTGTATCGATAAAGAATTGCATGTGCTTTGATTTTGATTTGTGCGAATATAAAAAAAGCGAGCTGATATCGCACCGCTACAACCGCCTACCCTTGCTTCTGTCAAGACCTGGGGGATTCAGCAGGAGCTGGTCGTACCAACCCGCGTTGCAAAATTAGGCTATAAAATGGAAAGTGAAAAATGCTATTCTATAATTTTAATTCCTTTCTTTGAAATGCTAATTTTTCGATGTTTATACAAGTCACCGATTGCTTTTTTAAATGCCTTTTTGCTAATAGAAAAGCGATTGTAGATATCTTCGGGTGCGCTTTTATCATTAAGGGCTAAAAACCCATTATTATTTTTCAATGTATCATATACCCGTTGACTATGCTCTGAAATGGCGTTTTCGTACCCAATAGGCTGTAATGATATATCCACTTTATTTTCTTCTCTTATTTTTTTTACCCAGGCTTTGTGTTTTTCACCAATATTCAATTCGGTAAATACTTCATTTTCGTAAATCAGTCCCTTGAGTTTATGATTAATTATAACGGAGTATCCGAAATCTGTCTTCCTGTAAACCAGCGCTTCAACTTCATCACCCTCTTCAATTTCTAAGTTCGTATTATCCAATCTCTTTTCAATTTTATTGCTTCCATAAAGGCGTTGTGTCATCTCATCCAATTCCAAACGCACGATGTACCACCTACCTTCCTCCATTTTTTGTCTTTGTTCTTTAAATGGAACCAATAGATGTTTTTCCAAACCCCACTCCAAGAAAGCACCATTTTCAGACACAGCCGCTACTTCAAGTAAGGCAAATTCATGCATCAATATTTTAGGGTGAATATTAGTGGCTATTTTTCTTTCATCGTAGTCGAGATATACGAAGACCTCAATCATATCATCTATTTCAAATTCTTCAGGACAGTATTTATTGGGAAGCAAAACATCCTCACCGCTGTCATCACCGAGAAATAATCCTACGCTTGTTTCACGAAGAATCCGAAGTGTATTATAGTGGCCAATTTTAATCAATTTTTTTTCTTAAAGCTATATAGAAAAATATACTCAAATAAATTTTGTTGAGTATTAAAAGAAATTGTCAATTTGAAGTAAATCCGCATTAATTATGAAACGCAATAAAAGATTATCTCTTGGAATGGCACTTGGAGTTGGAATTGGTACAGCTGTAGGAGTAGCTATGGATCAATTATCAACATATTTAGCTTTGGGAATTGCTTTTGGTTTAATTTTTGGGCTGGGCTTTGGGAGAAAAAAATAGTCTCTATTTTTATTAAAAATGACTTCCATCGATTTGCAGTTTTTAGAGTGTAAATTTTTCACTGTCAATTATTTCCTTTTATTAGTTTTGCGCAATGCCCGAAGAAATAGTAATCCTGGACTTTGGTTCTCAATACACTCAACTAATAGCGAGACGTGTTAGAGAATTGAATGTTTTTTGTGAAATATATCCATATAACAAGGTACCTGAGCTTAAACCCGAAATTAAGGGAATTATACTTTCCGGAAGTCCTTGCTCGGTTCACGATTCCGAAGCTCCAGAAATAGATCTTAAAAATATCAGAGGAAAAATCCCTTTATTGGGAATTTGTTTTGGAGCCCAATACCTGGCCAAGACCAATGGAGGCTTGGTCGAAAGATCAAATACCAGAGAATATGGTAGAGCCCACCTAGTAAGTATACATCAGGAAAATCAATTATTCAGAGGCATAGCCAACAATTCCCAGGTTTGGATGTCTCATGGTGACACAATCAAAACCTTACCAGAAGGTGCTGAAATAATTGCTTCGACCGAGGATGTAGAAGTTGGAGCTTACAGTTTTTCAAATGAATCAACGTTTGGCATACAATTTCATCCGGAAGTTACCCATACAGAAGAAGGAAAATTGATTCTGCATAATTTTATCGTGAATATTTGTGGTTGTTCTCAGGACTGGACACCGGCACATTTTGTAGAAGAAACCATTTATAAACTAAAATCCCAATTGGGAAATGACAAGGTGGTGCTTGGCCTTTCTGGTGGTGTGGATTCTAGCGTTGCCGCCATGTTGTTGCAACAAGCGATTGGTGAACAGTTGTTCTGTATTTTCGTGGACAACGGCCTATTGCGCAAAAACGAATTTAATAAAGTGCTTCACTCCTATCGCGATATGGGTTTAAATGTGATCGGTGTAGATTCTAAAGACCGGTTTTATAAGGCACTTGATGGATTAAGCGATCCGGAACTAAAAAGAAAAGCCATTGGAAAGACCTTTATTGAAGTATTCGATGAAGAAGCTCATAAAATAAAAGATGTGAAATGGCTGGCCCAGGGGACTATTTATCCTGACGTAATAGAATCTGTTTCTGTAAAAGGGCCTTCAGCGACGATTAAATCCCATCATAATGTGGGTGGGTTGCCCGATAAAATGAATTTAAAGGTTGTCGAACCCCTGCGATTCTTATTTAAAGATGAAGTTCGAAAAGCTGGCCAGGCATTAAATCTTGATCCAAACATACTTAACAGACATCCCTTTCCGGGACCAGGCTTAGCCATTAGAATTCTTAGCGATATTACACCTGAAAAAGTCAGGATTTTACAGGAAGTTGATGATATTTTTATTGAAGGACTTCATAAGAATAATTTGTACAATGAAGTATGGCAAGCCGGAGCAATGCTTTTACCGGTTCAATCTGTCGGAGTAATGGGAGATGAAAGAACTTATGAAAATGTAATAGCTTTGAGGGCAGTAAGCAGCCATGATGGAATGACTGCGGATTGGAGCAGGCTTCCTTATGATTTTCTTGCCAGGATTTCAAATGACATTATCAATAAAGTAAAAGGCGTGAATAGAGTTGTATTCGACATAAGCTCAAAACCTCCCGCGACAATCGAATGGGAATAAGAAAAATCATTCTTTCAGTTATTCTAATCATTATTAGCTTTTTAAGCTATTCACAACAGGATTACGCCAGTAGGTTTTTTCTAGGTAAATCCTATTTGGAAAAGGAAAGTTATGACCTGGCGATGCAAATACTATTGCCGATTGCTAATAACGATCCTGAAAATCAATATAAAGAGCAGGCCGCTTATCTTTATTCAATTGCCTCAATGAATGATTCGCTTTTTTTTCAGGCGAGGCAAATGTTGCTGCAAATAACAAGCAGATATTCTTATTGGGAAGGAATCGATGAAGCGAGGTATCTCCTTTCAATTTGTTATTTCCATGTCAATGAACCCTCACTGGCATTGAATTATGCTTCGATGATTGAAAGTGAAAATCTTATTCTAAATAGCAATAATGTCAAAATTTACTATTTGATGAAATATGATGATCTGGAAGTTCTGAGAAAACTTTATGATCAATTTCCCAATGATGAAGTTTTAGCCTATCGATTTGCCCAACTGCTTCAACAAAATGCCGGGAATGAAGAGGATATGATTCTTCTTGAAAGCCTTATCGATGTATTTAATTTTGATCCTGCCGGATTAAACATATCCGTACCCGATCAAAAAGTGTTTAAAGACAGCTACAATATCGCTGTTTATTTACCATTCAAATACCCTGCTGTAAAATCAAAAATACAATATGAAAAAAACAAATTTGCCTATGAGTTCTATGCCGGTATTCTCCAGGCTGCAGACAGCCTAAAAAAACAGGGCATTTCCTTAAATATCAGACCTTTTGATACCAGAGGTGATACCTCAGTATTAAGTCAGATTCTGAATCAAAACATTACACGTGAAGCCGACTTAATAATTGGCCCATTGTATCCCGATTTAAGCGAGATGATGCTCAATTTTGGTTTGGAAAATCAGATTATTGTGGTCAATCCCTTCACCCAAAATGAAGAGTATATTGCAAATAACCCTTATGCTTATTTATTCCAGCCAAGTTTTCAACAAATTAGCAGAATACAGGTACAATTTGCTCTGGATAGTCTTTTAAGCGATTCTGCTTCTGTCAATATGCTTGTAATGGATAAAACAGCTACAGATACAGCCATGGCCGCCATAGTTTATAATCATTTAAAAGCAGAAGGTAAAACAATAGATACTATCATCGTTTTTGACAAAACAAGCCCCGGCCAATTGCTTGATCTGTTTGGTGACAGTTCCCACATAGTAGACTTTACGAATATGTTCGTCACTACAACAAATCGTGAAGTTATTGGCAGAATCATCAGCGCTGTTGAAGCAGGCAACAGTCAGGTAAAAATTTTAGGTTTGTCAAGATGGTTGGAATACGATAATATTGATTTAGTCCAGTTTGAAAGAAGACATGTTTACTTCCCCTACCCGGATTATATCGATTATAATAAGAAATATTATCATCGGTTTAGAATGCAATATGATTTTGAAAAAATGCCTGATTTCTATTCTGAAACAGGTTTTGAAATTATGATGCACTTTGGTCTATCCTTATTTAAATACGGCAAATACTTTCAGGAGGGTTTGAAAAACGAAAACTACAGGAAGGGTTTTATATTTAGCGGTATAGACTATTCATTAGGTAATTTTAATGCCATGGCCCCTTTAATGAAAGTTAGAGATGGCAAAATTGCCCCGGTTGGTTACAGGCCTGAAGTTAAGCTCCTTAATAATTTTAGTCGAAATTCTGTGTTTGAAATTGATAGTGTGGAAATAATTATTCCAAATCCTGAAATATCAGACACTACCGATATCAGAGATTAATCGAGATTACTTTCTTTTACTTCCCAGGTATGATCCGGTAACAATTCAACAGAGGCAATAAATGCTGCATAGGGTATTTTCCTACCCCATTCTTCCGGAGAAATCATTGAAAGAACGTCCGAATCCTCATTTTTCTGATATAAAAAATAAGTATGTCCAATTAAAGGTTCAAAGCTCATTTCAGCTAAATAAATTCGGCTAGATACTTCAACTCTTTCCTTAATTGCCTGAGCCTGACGTGCCAGGGTTTCAATTTGACCATAGATTTGTTCCAGCTGCTTTTGACTTTGTTTTTCCATTGCAGCCAGTCCTCTGCCCTTTATTTTCCCTTTATCCGTAGGTTTGATTAGTGCACCGCCAACGTTGCTGGCATATTCCAGCAATCCGGGGTTTAATGCAATTTTATCGGGATCTATTGGGTTTTTAAAGTCTTTATTTTTTTCCTTCATTTTTCTAAATAAAAAAAGCAGCTTGATGCTGCTTTATAAAGTCTTTATTTTGGAAAAAGTTTTTGCCGCAAGGCATCGGCTTTTTGTACACTGGCCGGATCCGCCTGATAGGTGTTAGCTGTCTGACGAGGTGGTCCGTCTTTTTCGCCGTAAATCCTTTCGCTATTTGGATTGGGATCCTCTACTTCTGAAGGAGGATGATTTTGTTCAGCACAACCAGAAAGCATTAAGATTCCTGATAGAATGAATGATAATAATATAGATTTCTTAACCATTTTCTCAAATTAATCCTTAGCAAATATATACCAGAATGTAAAAGCATCAAATAAAATTTATAAAATGAAATATTAATCGCTAAGACTGTAAATAACCTTTTCCATCTCTGAACTTATTTCAGAACTATTGCCATCGTAATTATTCACAATGAAGGAAAAAGCGATTAATTCCTTATTTGAGTTTAGTATAAAACCGCTAAAGGCCTTTACCCGACTGAGCGTTCCCGACTTGACATAATACTCATTCCCGTTCATTTGTTTAAACATATTCTTAATGGTACCCTCTTTACCTCCTTTTGGGAAAGTAGCCAAATAGCTTTCAAAATGTTCGGAGTTATAAATATGTTCAAAGAGTTCAATATGATTAGAGGTCGTAATCGCATTATATCGTGACAAACCACTTCCATCAGCAATAAATAAACCTTCAGAATTTAAATGTTGATCAAAAAAATATGGAATTACATCTTCAGGATTGTCCAGTGCTTTATTTTTGGCCATTTCTAATATTAAATGTTCCGCATATAAATTATTGCTGTTAACATTGGTTTCTCTGAGTATCTCATTCAAGCCTATTGATTTATGTGAATCTAAAATTGTAAATGCATTCTGATATTCATACCTGACAACTTTCTTTCCATTGAGAAGAATATCATTATCAAGTAATTGTTTTTCAAATTGATTAAGAAAATAGCCCGCGGGATCGGGAATACTTGCCTTAATTGTAAATGTTCCCAATCCGGCAGGAATTGTGCCTCTTATAGAATAAATTTCACAATTAGGACAACCGTATACATAAGCCCTGTCGCCTGAATTCCTTGTACCGGATTTAACTTCATTTTTGAGATTAATTCCGAAATCTTCGCCATCCGGATCCAGTATTTTTGTTAATCCGCCAATTTCCGGGTTTTGAGCAAAAGTGATTGGAAAGGTATTATTCTGGTAAGTTAGTGAAGCAGGGCTCGCTCCGTAATAATTTCCAAGATCCTGATAGACCCAGGTAGAGGGTGTCAGTAATCCGGAGAAATGCGTATCCAAAACCAAGAGTTCTCCATTAATTTGCACGATGCCTAATTGATTGATTTTTTCAGTCCATTTTTCCAAAATGTTGAAATCATAAAAATCTAAATTGCCAAAACTTGGGTCTCCTCCGGCAATAATTATTACATCTCCTTTTAGAATTGAATCTTCTATTATTCCACTATATGCGAGTTTCGTTTGAAATGTGTATGATGACCCCATCTCAAGCAAAGCAACTCCTGTCGTAATTGCTTTGAGTGTTGAAGCAGGAATTAGGCTCATGGAGCTGTTAACATCGATGATCTCCGAATTGCTGCTTAGATTTCTCGCTTTTAAAGACCATGAGGAATTCTTTAAACCGGGCAAAGCTTGAAATTCTAAAACTGCCTCATTGATATTTTTAATGGCCGGATGAACATCAAAGCAGAGCAGCATGAACAGTATGAAGCTGATAAATTTCAAGACCCTTTTATATTTATTATACGCCGAATCAACGATTTTGCCACTATGGAAAAATTCTTTTTGTTCGATGAATTTAGTAATTCTCCCAGGGATTGAATTTTGCCATTGAGCATTATTTTATCATATGTGGATATACGCAATACTTTAAAGCCCAGTATTTCGCCTGAAACATCCTGAAGAAAATCCCTCCAGGCACGCATTTTCCACCCGGAAGCACCATCTCTCTCCAGTGATAAATCTCCTGGTTCTTCGGAAGGACCAAAAATTTTTAACGATTCCGGATTTTCCCAGATCCCTTTTGAAAGCCCGGCTTTAATACATTCTTTTTCATAATTTCTGCAATAGGATTTATAGGACAATGTATTAAAGCCCTTGTAATTCATGTAGAATTCTGATTCAAGTGTTATTCTTCTGTATCTGTTAAAATGCAATTCATCATCAAATTGTATTAGAAGTCCATTGTACTCCAAATGATAATGCAAATCAGTAGGTATAGCAATACTCTTTGAACCCAGTTTGTTAATTACTTCATTTAGGCCGGAAGCAAATTTGGATTTTTGAATTTGATCCTCCAGTATTTTTGGAAGTACTATATCTGTTTTTAAAAAATTCTCGCGGTTTAATTCCTCTTGAAGCAATTGAATTTTACGCAGATTGCGCAATGACATATTATCGATATTTTGAAAGATTGCCGAAATAATCTACCAATTTTCTCAATACATCAAAATAAAGAAGAACAAAGAGTAAAATTGTCATTACCCAAATTACGACAACGTTAAAGGGTAGCGTATTGTAAAATTTACCCATAAAATACTTCTCAGGGGCGTAAAAATGGGTTCTAAAACTTATTGGACTATCTGGAATATTGGGTCTTTTGTAAATTGGATTTACCTCCTGAATTATTTGTTCTTCAGTCTCTACGAAGCGCACAAGGCTGGTACTATTGGTCACAAGTTTTTGCAACTGATCGTTGTGATACAAATATTGTTTCATTCTGAATGCCTTTTCATCCTCTTCTGTTTTAGTCATTTCAGCAACTATTTTGTCTTTTTCAGACATGGCATTTTGATTGACCTTGGAAAAATATAAATTGAGATAATCTAAATAGTCAATGACATCTTCCAAGGCATCTCTTTGAATATAATCTGCATCAAGGCGTTCGATTTCCGGAAATTCCAGCTTGTCGTAATTTTTTAAGAGCTTTTCTATCTCATTCTTTATCAAACGTACATTATAGGATAATTTTTCCTGAACATCGGGATCCTTTGAACTTAGAAACTGAAGCGTATAATCGGCTTTATTTTTTAATTCCGGAATAAGAAATGATGTCTTAAATTCTGAATCAGCGATGACCCTATCGTATAGATAAAAGTCTTTTTCAAATTCATTGTTCTTAAATTGATTAACACTTAATGCTTCAAAAGCCCATCTGGATGCCATTACTTCGCCAAAAAGTGGTACTTTATCCAAGGCTGTTAAATTGGGATTTATCTCATCAAATTTCACCAATACGCCTCCCAGCATCAGCTGAGGGATTAGCAAAATGGGTATCAAAATATAAACGGTTACCGCAGAATTGAATGCCGATGAAATATTTAGACCGAGCATATTTGCAAAACAGGAAACAGTAAATAATACTAGCCAATATTCATAACTAAGCCCCTGAATTCCAAGAATATAATTTCCAATAAAAACAAAGAAAACAGTCTGAATTGCCGACAAAGAAAAAAGCAATGCCGTCTTTGAGAATAAATAACTCGCCCGGCTCAACTTTAAAAATACCTCTCTTTTGAGAATTTTTCGATCTCTTATAATTTCTTCAGCGCTCACCGTTAGTCCCATAAATAAAGCGACTATAACGGCCATGAATATATAAGCGGGAATATTGACGTTTTTCCCAAAAAGATATCCAAATTCATTGGTTTCACTTTGGGTATAATACCTTACGATATAAGCCAATAAGAAGGCTAAAAAAGGTGCTTCAAGCAGATTTATGGCGAGATATTGGGTGTTGCTGATTTTTGAGAGAAAATCCCTTGTCAAGAATATCCACCACTGTGAAAACACGTTGGGTTTTTTTAAGGTGCCTTCCGGTTTTTCATCATAATGCTCTATTTCAGGTAAGTCAATATTTTCCTGATAGATATCATACCACTTCTCGGGACTTAACTTTCTTTTATTGGTAATTTTTCCATATTCATCAACTATTCTTGTCTCCAGAATATTAAAAATCTGTTCAGGATTAACATTTCCGCATTCTGAGCATTCACCCTGGTCGCTATTGATTTGATTAGTCTGCTTTTTGAAATATACCACGCCTTCTACAGGGTTACCATAGTAAACGGGATAACCACCTACATCTAAAATGAAAAGGCGATCAAACATCTTGAAAATATCTGAAGAGGGCTGATGAATTACCACAAAGATCAATTTACCTCTAAGCGATAATTCTTTGAGCAAATCCATTATATTTTCAGAATCTCTGGAAGAAAGACCAGAAGTCGGCTCATCGACAAATAAAATTGATGGCTCTCTTAAAAGCTCAAGACCAATATTTAGACGCTTTCTCTGACCACCTGAAATTGTTTTTTTCAGTGGGCTACCAACTTTTAAGTCTTTAGTTTCCTGCAAACCCAATCTGCCCAAAGTACTTAATACCAGTTCATCTATTTGCTTATCGTTATAGTCTTTGAAACATAGTTTGGCCGCATAATACAGATTTTGGTATACGGTTAGATCTTCGATCAGGAGGTCATCCTGAGGTACAAATCCAATCATCCCCTCTGTTTTATGCTCTTCTTTGTAAAGATCAATACCGTTTATTAGTATTATTCCATCTGAAGGTTCAGCAGTGCCATTCAAAACATTCATTAAAGTGGATTTTCCGGATCCACTCGCACCCATAATACCAATGAGTTTACCCGAAACCTCTCGGATATTTATATCCTGAAGACCTATTTTACCACCGGGAAATGTGTATTGCACATCTCTTGCTTCATAGGAAATATGAGAGGTATGCTGATCTTTCAAGAATACAGAAACAACATCGCTATAATAGATCGGTTGTGTTTTGCCCGATCGTATATTGCTTCCTGTCGGAAAATTGTATATCCTGTTGTTTTTTAAGGGTATACCATTTAAATAGAGCTCTTTATCCCCCAAATATTTTGCTATATACATTTCAAGCTCGGGGATTCTAAAAACACCCATTTGACCTGGGAAATAAGCTTCGTATATGTGCTTTTGACTATTATCAGGGTTTTTCTTTATTCCGTCAATGATGATAAGATTGGCCTGGTTTAAATTGCGCAAATCATCTTCCACCACAAAAGATTTCATATCGTTGAAAAGTGCCTCTTCTATATTGAAAGAGCTTGCAACAGTTAAAATAAAATCGTTTTCAGAAGCAGAAATGACTTTATCTGCCAATATCAATTCAAGCAATCTGTAAATGATGACAATTTTTTGTTGCTGTGTCATCTCCTGATTGACTTGATTACAAATCTTTAGAGTTTTAGTGGTATCTGATGTTTTTATGTCCTTTCCGGCATATTCATCAAATATTTTGATATACAATTCTGCCTCATCGGCGTTGATCTGTTCTTTAAGAAAATCTTTGATTACCTGACGCTCTTCTACTTTAACACCATCAACTTTGGCGACAAGTGCAAACAATTGTAATAAAGCCTCGAGAAGTTTTTCGCTCATTTAGATTTTCTAAAGATTGATGCTAAAATAGCAAAGCCAATATAATTGCCTTGCATTTCTTTTACTTTTTATCTCCTGATAATAATTGTGCCGTTTCCAGTGCTTATCGAAGAGCTGGGATAAGAATCATTCAATTGAACTTTTCTAAGGTCATAATACCTGTTTAAAGCATCAGAATAGAACTCTTCTATACCGGTAGTTGTATAATCACAATAAACCTTTCCATCACCCTGAAAGGTTAATATTTCTAAATTCATTTTTAATGGATGTCCGTTGAGCGATAATGACAATGTATCCGTACCTGTATGTGCACTCATTTGATAGGCAAGTTCATTCTTGGCTTCAATTGACAGTTTACCGGAGCTTGTGCTAATTTTTGATCGTCCCATTAGCTCCCAGTCTCTTAATTTGATATCTCCGGATTGACTCAGAGCCTGAAGCGCCGAACTTGAATTATCTATACTAATGTCTCCTGTGGTGCAGTTAATATTAAAAGTACCGCTGACGTTTTTTATACTTACACTCCCATTTTCAGACCTGATTGTAAGGTTTATAATTTTTGGAACATTTATCTTCCAGGTATTACCTTTTTGATTCTTAATGATTGACTTTTCGCGAATAACTATTTGATTATTACCTTGATAGACTTCGGAATTTTCATTCCCCATCTCAGGAAATACTTTATTTATCAAAACACTGTCCTTGTCCCAGGAACTAATTTCAAGGTCACTTTGATTTAGCTCAATTAAAATCATTGAGCTTTTGGCCAGAGTGCCAGGTATTTTCAGTTCTTGTTTGACTTTTGAATTTTTTTCCTTTTCATCGCGGATTATATTGACATTATCATAGGGTTTATTTTTATCCCTGGAACATGACAGTAAAATGATAAGGCTAAAACAAATTATTTTAAAATGCATTTTCTTATTATCAATTTAAAATTCTAAGGTTAAAAAATCTTTGTTTTAAAAAACTTAGCCAAATTGCTCAAATATTTAACAATTTGAAATTTTCATATCAATAAGAAAGTGAGTCGAAGAAAAAAAGAGGCATTTAAATTTTTTACTAAAAATCTCTTGCAAGGGATTGTTTGGTTTGCATTAATTCTTCTGGTTCTTTGGCTTGGTGCCAAATACCTACCCGATGACATCAAAAATTGGCTCACACCACTAAGGGAAAGGCCATTTTTGGTTTACAGTATATTTTTTGCCTCTGAAGTCATTTTCGGTATTATTCCCCCTGAGATATTTATGGTTTGGGCATTGGATCAAGGTGTAATCTATTATATGCAGGTTATTATGCTTTTAACCGTACTCTCCTATGCCGGTGGCATAATTGCCTATTTTATTGGACGCTTTTTTTCCAATACGGCTATATTCCGTCATTTTAAGAAAAGTGAGTCCTATTATAATTATAGTAGAACCTATAGAAGATTTGGAGGTATTTTAATATTGATAGCAGCTGTCACTCCATTGCCATTTGCCTTAATAAGTATGATTTCGGGTAGTTTTTCTTACAGTTTTAGAATGTACTTGCGTTTCGCCGCTTTTAGAATATTAAGGTTTGTAGTTTATGGTTATTTCATCTGGGAGGGTATGAATATAAGTTTCTAATTCAGATACTTTTCATTAATCACATTTCTGTGATGTTTTTCATGTCCTGCAATTACAAATACCAAGGCATCAATTGAAATGTCATTTCCATTGGCATTTCCGAATTTAGAATAATCTTCTTTTTTGATCTCATCACAAATACGAATTGTATTTCTACGTATCAAATCAAAACGTTTTATTAAGTCATCCCATTCCTGAGTATTAAAATTTGCATTTGAAACATAGGCATTGTGATCAAATCCAGGTAATGGATTCTTTTCATTTCTCAGAATGGATAAAAGGCGAAAAGCAAAAATTTGTTCTGAATCACATATATGTCCCAGCAATTCCCTAATGCTCCATTTATCAGGAGCGTATTTTTTGAGTGAATCTTTTTTATTAATTTTTTTATAGAACTTTATAGCGCTTTTATATTCTATTATTAATGCCTCTTTACAATCTTCCTTTTTGAAAAAGCTTACATATGGCTTATAAAATTCAGGGAGTCTCATGGTTTCCATAATTTTTAAATGATCCGTTTTTGAAAAATATAACAATTCTATCAATCTCGGAATTACTATCTATACGCGGTAGGGATTGCTCGTGCAAATCATTCTTTTCTGGAATAACATTTTCACTTGATTCATTTTCATTCGCCTCCTTTGGTAAGTGAATGTTTCTATTCAATAGGAGGGCGTTTAAATCTATCTCCTCAAAAGTCTCACAAAGCTTTACTACAAATTCTAAACTGGGCTTGTTTCTCCCGGAAAGAACATGAGAAACATTGGCGCGTTTCACTCCAATTAAATCTGCAAATTCAGAAGCACTTAATTTTTTAGTTTCTAATAAAGATTTAATTTTTACAACTATAGCATCCATGTTAACAAATGTATACAATACATTTAAAAGAGTATATTCATATCAATAATTTAATTGATAGATCTTAGGGTATCAGTTTAATTCGAATATCCTATTTCATTGATTATAAATGGTTTACACAATAATAGATTACAAATGTAAACAATTGTTAAAAAAAGAATATAATGACTAAGATTTTGCCTGAAATTGGTGACAATATGTCTTAAAAATAGGAACTCACTTTTTTATAGCGCGAGAAATAAGATGCAGACACGAGCCCCATTAAAGCACCAAAAAAATGACTTTCCCAGGAAATACCAACCTGACTTGGGAATACGCCATAGATAATTCCACCATAAAAAAATGCCACGATCAAGGAGATTAAAATTGAGCTTAGATCTTTCCTGAATAAACCAAAGGTCATGAGGAATAATGCTATTCCGTATATCAATCCGCTGGCCCCTATGTGGTAATTAGGTTTAGCAAATATCCATACCAAAATACCTGTCATGAAATAACATATGATAAATACCGGAATTGCGATTCTATCATAAAAATAGAACAAAACTGTTCCCAGGATTAGAATTGGAAGTGCGTTTGATATAAGGTGTATATAGTTACCGTGGATTACCGGTGCGGTAAGAATTCCAATTAAGCCGCTAAATTCTCTTGGATATATGCCTAGAAAACCCAGGTCTATTTTCATAAGAATTTCAGAAAAATAAACGGCAAAGAGCAGGAGCACAAAACGCAGAGGGATGCTTGTACTCTTATTAAAATGACTGGAAAAAATCATTAAATCTAATTAAGCAAGAAATAAGTTCTTAAGGAAAACTTAGCTCAATTATTTCTATTATGATTATCAGTAAGGCTTAATTATTTCTCCGGATTCTTGATCATTTTCAGATCAATTAATTTGCTCTCTTCCACACTAATACTAAGCATGTTTAATATACCTCCGGAAGCTTCGGCTACCTGTCTGGCAAAGTTCTTCATGCTTTCATAAAAGTTAATAGCAAATTTTTTATCCACCTTTTCAAGAATTGGGTTAAGCTTTTGAAGCTCTTCCTCAATTAGTTTATTTCTTTCCTTATGATCTTGGGGAAGGTTTTGAATAAGATTATTCATGTGGGTTTCAAAGTCTTTGTGAACCTCATTATAATAGTCTATCAGTATTTGTCTTGCTCTGTATGTTTTGAGCTTTGCCAATGAAATTGCTACACTTTTCTCCTTATTGTCAATTTTACCATCTGCACCGGCTATTAATACCGATACCATTGCCGGAGCTTTTAACAATAAGCTGATTTCTTCCTCACTTAATTCTTTGAATTGCTCGATCATATATTTATTGATATTTGCCAAAAATCATAATTTTCAAATTTTAAACCAAACTATTTGCATCTCTTACACAAGCATTTTTTTATTAATAGCTCCGGGGCCTATTTCAGCCTCTTAGTGGCAGCTATTTGCTTTTTATTTCTATGCACTCTGGGGCCAATTTCATTATCTATTGGATTCATTGATATTAGTCTTCAAAGTTATTTTATTATGCTTTTAGCATTATGCTTAAGACCTCTCCCTTCATTCGTGTTTTTAATATTGTATCTGATTATCGGAGCCTTGGGAATGCCGGTCTTTTCAGGATACAATTCCGGATATTCTTATTTATTCTCCGCCAGTGCAGGATTTCTTTATGCATTTCCACTATTCGCATTGTTTTTTTCATGGCTGGTGGTCAAACACAAAAACAACTTGTTTAAAATATTCATTGATTCACTAATAGCTCAAATCGGGCTGATAATTATTGGATTTTCATGGCTTATGATACAAATTCAAGTGCCTTTTGAAAAAATTACAGAAAATGTGGTTTGGCTTCTTCCCGGCCTGGTCATTAAATCAATTTTGATCGCACTGAGCAATTATGTAATCATCAAAGGATTATTCAGTGCAAAAAGTGTTGATTAGCTCAGGATTAGGCATGTATCTTCTTTCTCGCGCTTTCTTTAAATCTTCGCAAGCTCCTTCCCTGTCAAAAAGAGAATTACGCACAATGGCTCTATAATAAAAGGCCTCAGCATGATTATCATTGTAATGTAAGACCTCGTTTAAGTCTCTGAGAGCGGATATGGTATCGCCGGTATGTAGATAGGCCTGTGCCCTCATAAAGTACATGTCAGGATCATCATTTACCAAAGGGATATACGCATTTAGGTCAGTAAGAAGAGCCTTGTAAATTCCAAGGTCATTTAATACTTCTATTCTGAATTTTAAATTTTTTTCAATTAGTGGGTTGATCATTAGAGCCTGTGAAATTACATTGAGAGCAAGGGCCGTATCTTGTAATTCCAAATAAATACCTGCCAATAATTCTCTTGATTCAAGATTGTAGAGCTGTTTGTTCATGACCATCAAAAGTGTTTGCTCTGCCTCAATAAAATCACCTTTTTTATGATATATTCTTGCTTTAAGAATATGTGCTTTATAATAATTATTGTCATAATAAAGCGCTTTATCAACCTCCATTGAGGATTCTTCTAATTTTCCAGCTTCAAAAAAATTTTCTGCTTTCAAAAAATGTACATCTATATTTTGGGGTTTGATTTCAAGGGCTTTATCAAAATATAAATCAGCAGAATCGTAATGTTCCAAACTTTTATGGCAGAGGCCTCCAAATATATAAGCATTGATCTGGTTTTTATCCAGTTCAATGACTTCATCAATTTCTTTAAGTGCTTCTTTGTATTTTTCCTGCCCTACCAATTGATATACTGTAAGCAGTTTTGCACTAACGGAAATTTCCTGCGCAAAAAGGCCCATTGGCATTAACAGAAAACAAAAAACTGTGAGTTTTTTCATATTTTTTTATAACTACCAGTTAGCATCATCACCGGTAGACCAGGGGTCAAAGTCGGGATCGTCCGGGTCTAATTCATCAAATTCCTCTTCTTCTTTATCCTTTTTCTTTTTCTTCTTACGTCCTTTTTGATCCACAGTTGTGCTGTCCTGTTTTACGGGTTCATTAAAGACCAAAAGGTCTCCAAATTTTCGATTGTAAACAATCATTTCCCTGTTATATCCCGGTTGTGGCAATTGGCCGGTACTGTCAAGGAGTGTGGAATCAATGAGTGGTAAAACCATTTCTGCCGGTACGAATTCAAGCAATTTCCATTTTTTCTTCTTTTTTACATCGACTACAATTCCAAATTCATTTTTATTCATAAATGATCTTAGATTTTCCTTGATTTCAGGAATAGAATCATCTGTAAATTGCGATATGAACTGAAATTGTTCGTTCTCCCCTAAAATAAAAGCACTGTTATAAGCCGGACACACCATTTTTTTTCGGCATGAAAAGGTAGTGCTTAACAGAAGCAGGAGAAATGTATAAAATAAGAATTTTGAGAAATTCCTCATAAAAAAGGCTTAACAATGCCTGCAATTCAAATATAGAACGTTTTAAATGATTGGGCAATCCTGGAAAATCAGTCGATGGCATTGTATTCCTGAACAATACTAAAAAATTCAGACATTAGCATTGCCGTTGCCCCCCAAAGAAATTGCTCCTCAATTGGAATACCGGGCGCTTTGATTTGGTAGCCATTGGCCGTGTTTATTGATTTTGATGTGACATTTTTCGGGTTTGATAAATAGTTAAGAGGGACTCTTAGCACCTCCTGAACTTCAGATGGATCCGGCTCAAATTCCGGTTTATAATCCAACCAGGCTACAAAAGGATGAATAATAAAATTGCTGACCGGAACAAAAAGGTGGCTTAACCTACCAATAATCTCATTTTGGTCAATTTTAACATTTATTTCTTCAAATGTTTCTCGAATGGCTGTTTGTATAATGTTTTTATCTTCTTCTTCAAATTTTCCTCCCGGCAAGGCCACCTGACCGCTGTGAATCCCTCTGTATTCATTTCTTACGATCATAGGAATATGGCTAAGGTCATTTTCAGGATATAATATCAGCATTACACTACTTATGCGCGGTTCGTGATTTTTATTGGAAGCAAATTTCACTTCTTCCTTCCTTTTAAGCGGGGCTAAATTGTATTGCGCCTCTTCTCCCGGTAATTTACCGGCAAGCCTTTCTTCCAGCCAATTTTTAAATGTTTCCGAATGGTTCATTTTGAACTATTATCAAAGCCCCGGGTATAACTAACATTTTTATCCAATAAATACCATTTGTTACATTAAACATTGGCCACATGTCATTATTAAATATATTTAACTAAAAAAATCAAGAATTACTGCCTTATTTATTTGCCACATTGATCTGGTCAACTTCTCCAATTTGTAAGCCACCTTTTATCCCAAAATCCAGCGTTCGAATTGGGAATGGTATGGTAATTTCGTTTTTGTCAAATGCTTTTTTAATTGCAATAATGGCTTTGCTTTGCGCATCTAAAAACCCTTGCTGGTCAGGATAGTGAATCCAAAACATCAGCGTAAAATTTATTGAGCTGTTATCGAATTTGTTATAATAAACACCTACATCCGTGTCCCCTAGCTTAATATTTAACTCTTCAATGGCTTTTATGGCAATGTTTTTAACTTTTTCAAGATCCTCAGCATAAGACACTCCAATTTCTAAATCTACTCTCCTCTCATTGGTTTTGGTATAATTCGTTACTGCTGCTTGAAATACATCTTTATTGGGAATTAGAACATGCAGGCCCTGAAATGTTTTTATAATAGTAACTCTCAAATTGATTTCTTCCACTTTGCCTATAAAGCGTTCCGTTTCAATGATATCCCCCACTTTTATGGGTTTGCGAAATGCCATAATGATACCGGATATGAAATTCGTAGAAATATCCTGAAAAGCTAAACCAAGTGCTATGCCTAAAATACCTGCCCCGGCAAGTATCGATGTAACAGTTTGCTCAAGATGCAATACATTTAATGCGATCAGGAATCCCATTATAATAATTGCCAAGTAAAAGATATTGGCAAATAAATTAATGACTACGACATTATTTGAAAGCTTTTGAAAAAGTCGTTTAAACGCTGAACGAAGGAATTTTCCTATAATATAAAACAGAAGTACAATCAAAATTGCCACAAAGAGGTTTGGCAACATTTCGATAAGTCCTTCCAGCCAGGAATTGACCTTTAATTGAATTTTTTCTAAAACACTTGGTACTTCAATCTCTTCCATTTAATCGATGTAAATATAATTTAATACAGATTAAGTTGTATACATCGAATTGAACATTACATAGTCAGTAGTAAGATCTGTTCCCCATGCTCTTGCATTGGCTTTTCCTTCCCGGAGTTTGATTTGAATTATAATTTCCGATTTCTTTAAGATTCTTTTTAAACGATTGATATCAAATTCAAGAGGTTTGCCAAAATCGAGCATTTGAACTTCTTCGACTTGATTTCCTAGGAAAAGATCAACCCTTGATGGATCAAAATTAACACCGGACCTGCCCATAGCCGCTAAAATTCTTCCCCAATTAGGGTCTCGGCCGAAAATTGCCGTTTTAACCAGCGATGAATCAGATACGACTCTTACCATTTTTCTGGCATCTTTTTTATTTTTTGCACCGGTCAATTGATATTCTATGAATTTTGAGGCGCCTTCTCCATCAGAAATTATCAATTTGGCCAAATGCACCATTAATTCATTCAATTTTTCCTTAAACAACTTGTAATATGGGTCACTGGCTGAATTGATCAAATCGTTGTCGGCCAGGCCATTTGCCATTATCGATGCCATGTCATTTGTCGAAGTATCTCCATCTACAGTTATCATATTGAAGGAATCGTCGACTGCTTCTTTAAAAGCCTTTTCTAAAAGTTTTTGCTCAATATTTATATCTGTAAAGGCAAATGCCAACATCGTCGCCATATTAGGGTGAATCATACCCGATCCTTTTGCAATTCCTCCGATATTAATGGTATTACCATCAATTTCAAATTCAACAAAACCTTCTTTGGCAAATGTATCGGTCGTTAAAATGGCATTAGCAGCAAAAGAACCTGCCCGGGAGTTTTTTGAAACATTCTTGACATTCTCTTTAATTCCATTCACCACATCTTCAGTCGGAAAGGGTTTTCCAATTATTCCGGTTGAAGCCACAAGCACATCTTCTATATTGATATTGAATTCTTCTGCGGTGGCCTTCGCCATTGCAATTGCGCCTTCTTTTCCCTGCTCCCCTGTCACCGCATTGGCATTTCCGGCATTGACAACGATTGCCCTTGCCATGCCTCCTGATTTTTTTAAATGCAGTTTGGATAATTTTATCGGTTCTGCAAGTACAATGTTCTGAGTAAATGTTGCAGCTACTTTTGCAGGAACATCGGAGTATATAATTGCAAGATCCCGACGCATGGATTTAATTCCTGTATGCGCTCCCCAGCATTTAATTCCTCTGACGTTCGTTATATTCCTTATCATGTCCAAAATTTATATAATTTATGGTTGAAGTGGTATTTGGTTCAAGCCGATTTTTTCATCAAAACCCAGCATTATGTTCATATTGTGAATTGCCTGACCGGCAGCACCCTTCACAAGGTTGTCAATCGTTGCCACTGATATAATGGTATCCGTTCTTTCGTCATAAGTGACAAAAATATCGGCAAAATTACTTCCTCTGACTTCTTTTAAATTTGGAAGACTTTTTCTCAAACGAATGAAGGGTTCGTCCTTGTAAAATGCTGAATACATTGAATTTAAGGTTTTATCTCCGACTTTCTCCTTGGGTTTGGTATAACATGTCGATAAAATTCCTCTATCAACCGGAAGTAAATGCGGCGTAAAAAGCACCGATAAATTTCCCTTTTGCTGTTCCTCCAGCTTTTCCTGTATTTCTATACTGTGTCGATGTGTTTTAATCCCATAGGCAGTAAAATTGTCATTGACCACGGAAAAATGAGTATTTGGCCTGACTTTTATCCCCGCTCCGGTGACTCCGGTTTTAGAATCAACGATAATATGATCTTTACTTACCAGTTGATTAGCAAATAAGGGAGCCAGGGCTAAAATCGCTGAGGTAGGAAAACAACCGGGATTAGCAACTAATTTCGCATCTTTAATTGAAGTCCTGTACAATTCCGGTAGGCCATATACTGCATTTGCAAAACCATCAGCATATACATGGTCTTTTTTATACCAAAATTCGTAAATGTTTTTTCCCGATAATCGAAAGTCTCCGGAAAGGTCAATGATCCTGTAATTCTCATGATGCGCCTTTACAAAGTCCATAGAAACACCATGGGGCAAGGCCAAAAAAACAATGTCAAGATCCTTTGGCAGATCATTAATACTGATGAGCTTATTGTTTATTAACCCAAGAAATTGTGGATGGACATCTGAAAATTCCTCTCCCTTTCTACTTTCTGAAGTTATAGCCGTGATTTCAACTTCGGGATGGTTTATCAGTAAACGAACAAGTTCCGAACCCGTAAATCCAGTGGCACCTACTATTCCTATTCTCTTCTTAATCATGCTCTTACCTCCTCTATTGATTTAAGTAATACCTTCAAGACCGATTCCAAATCCTCCTCTGAAATATTTAGAGGGGGTACCAGCCTGATAACATTTCCGGCTGTTGCATTGGCTAAAACTCTGTGCTTCATCATCTTGTTTACTATTGGTTTTGAGTCAATATTTAGTTCTATCCCAATCATCAAACCCAAACCTCTTACTTCTACTATTTCCGGGTAATCTTTCTTGATATTTTCGATTTTGGATTTCAGCCATTCTCCTTTTCGTGTCGCTTCTTCCAATAAATTTTCTTCTTTAATGACCTGTAGCGTAGCCAAAGCTGCTGCGCAAACAAGTGGATTCCCTCCAAAAGTTGTTCCGTGATCTCCCCAGACTATGCTGGAACCCACTTTTTCTGAAGCCAATACCGCACCAATAGGCACACCGCCTCCCAAAGCTTTTGCGAGCGTCATTACATCGGGTTTTACATCAAAATGCTCATGTGCGAACATTTTTCCTGTTCTTCCCATCCCACATTGTATTTCATCAAAAATCAGGACTATGTTTTTCTCATTGCAGAATTTACGTAAATCCTTTAAAAACTCTTTATCCGCCGGATTTATTCCACCTTCACCTTGTATAGGCTCAAGCATTATCGCTGCGGTATCCTTGTTTACCTTTTCTCTGAGAATGGAAATATCATTAAAGGGAACATTACAGAATCCGTTTGGAATTGGGTCGAAGCCCTTCATCATGGCTTTTTTTCCCGTTGCTGCAACAGTGGCCATAGTCCTGCCGTGAAATGCATTTTTCATGGTGATAATGGTTCCACCTCTCCCATTTTTGTAAGCGTATTTTCTTGCAATTTTTATGGCCCCTTCAGCAGCCTCTGCACCGCTATTGCCAAAAAACACACGCTGAAGTCCGGATAATTCAGCCAGTGTTTTTGCGAGATTCATCTGCGCTTCACTTAAATAGAAATTGGATATATGAATTAGATTAGCCGACTGGTTACAAATGGCTTGCACAACTTTGGGATGTGAATGCCCAACATTATTTACTGCTATTCCGGCTAGTGCATCAATGTATTCAATACCTTCCATATCCCATAACCTGGACCCTTTTCCTTTTTTAAATGCAAGGGGATACCTTTTAAAGGTAGGCAGGTAATACTTGGCATCTATTTCGTGTAGTTCTTTTGTAGAATAGGTCATTTATTTTGTAATTATCGTTCCTGTCACTGAATTCTGATCGAGTGCTTTTAATAAAATATCAATTTCAGTCCCATTTATAATTCTTGCTATTGCAGCTCCGTTTTTTAATGCAATTTGACATGATTCAATTTTGGGAATCATCCCTCCCTCAATGCTAGAGCCAAACAGCTTTTGAACCTCCTTTGATGATATGTTTTTGATCAAAGATTTGGCCTTGTCTTTGTCCTTTCTCAAGCCATCTGTATCGGTAAGAACAATGTATTCGTCGGCTTTCAAGGCTCCGGCAATTGCACCGGCCATCATATCCGCATTTACATTATAAGTATTGCCTTTTGCATCTGCTGCTATACAAGCAATAACCGGTGTATAGTCTTTTTCAAGTAAATCGTATAAAATTTGGGGGTCCACTCTTTCAATATCTCCTACGAGTCCTATATCAATTTTTTTACCCATTTCCTCATGATATCTGCGTTTGGCAATGGCCAGTCCCGCATCTTTTCCGGAAAGACCTATGGCCTTTCTTCCCTTATTATTAAGAAGCATTACAATTTCCGTATTTACTTCTCCTCTAAGTGTCATTTCTATATACTTAATGGCTTCCTTGCTGGTTTTTCGGTGACCTGCAACAAATTTTGACTCTATCTTGACTTTATCTAGAATTGATTTTATAAATGGACCTCCCCCATGAACAATTACTATTCTAAATCCAAGGTTTTGTAATTCTGCAATATTTGATACGACTGAATTTTTTACCTTTTCATTAATCATAGCATTGCCGCCATATTTGATCACTATGGTTTTTCGCTGATTTTTCAGAATAATTATTTTACAATTTTTCTGGGAATAGCTGCAGGTAATCTGCTGAGCATCTCATTATTTATAAGCTGGGTTACCTGGGTAAAAGAACTGATATTGATGGTGTTATTTTTTTGCCGTCCAACCAATACTACCTCATCATCAACTTTAACATTTGGAATATGTGTGACATCAACCATAAAAAGATTCATGTTTATAAGGCCGACAATTGGTGCTTTTTTTCCATGAATAAGTACAAAGCCTCTGTTTGATTGCGCTCTGGGATAGCCATTGGAATACCCCAGGGGCATAACCGCTATTTTCATTTTATGAGTGGCCTGATAGGCTGTTCCATAACCTACAAATTCTCCGATCTCAACATCGCGGACATCCATTACTTCAGTTTTCCAGGTAAAAATTCTCTTGAGGGCTCCACTTCCTTTTTTTCCGGTTTCGGAAATATGAGCATAGTAAATATCCGGACTGGGCCAAAACCCGTATTGTGATACCCCAATCCTTACCAAGTCATAAACGGTTTCCTTATAGGCCAATGCAGCAGCAGAACAAGCGATATGTCTTATTTTGGGTACTATTTTTCTTTTTTTACAAACCCTTAAAAACTCTTTGAATTTTTTGTGCTGACTTTCAATTTTAAATTGATTTGAAAAACTTTCTGCTCCGCCAAAATGAGTGCAAAGTCCGGTGAATTCGAGATGTTTTGAATGTTTTTTGAGAAAAGTAAGACTTTTTGAAAAATCTTTGGCTGGCAATCCGGTTCTGTTAGCACCCGTTTCAACCTCTAAATGAATTTTTGCCGGAATATTCAATTCCTTCGCAAATTCCAATACTTTTAATAATCGATCATAATTGAATACATAAAATTCAATATCATTTTCTATGGCCCATTTGATATCCTGTTCATAGAGAATACCCATTATCATAATTTGACTCTTTTCCGATTTCACTTCTAATACCTCTTCTGCTTCAAATGCAGATGCAGTAGCAAAATGATGAACACCAGCCTTTTCGGCCATTTTTACAAATTGCTGAATTCCATGGCCATAAGCATTGGCCTTTACCACCGATGAAATAATGGCTTTTTCACCGATTTTCTTACGAAGAAAATTAATATTACTTGTAAGTGAAGATTGACTCAGTTCTATTCGGGATGAGTGTCTTACCATAACTTGATTTGTTGACTCCAGATATAAGATTTCCCCCAGCTTTGCTCTGCTAATGTTTTTACTTTTATTATCTCTTCCTCAGGCACATTGCTAATCCAGGAATTGGTAATTAAGGGATCATAGTGAAAAGCATATACCCTGGCTGCAAATTCCTGAATAGGTAGCGATGACTCTCCGTGTTTTTCACCCTGTCCGTAAACCGAAGGTTTTATTTCCTGGCCCCAATTTTGGCGACCTTCATTATTTGGGTTTAAAAAATAAACTCTTGTTTGATCGTCCTTGTCTTTGTCAACTCTTAACATGGAAATTGCATGAAACCCAACCATGTCTCCCTTATTACTTGTAATAAAGATTCCCACGGGATTGGGATAAACCAAATGCCGATTGCCATTGTAATCGGGATGAAAAGCCGCGTAAAATATTCGGACAAAACCAGTAAAATCCATTATGGAATTGCTTAAATAGTCATAACAGGATGCAAATCCAACCTGAATCCAATGACCGTACATCGACGGGTTTACCCATTTATGTGGATCTTCCGTTCTTCCGTAAGACCGGTGCATCATTTCGTTATATATTTTGTCAAGATGAGGCACCAATACTACAGAAACTACATCCAGATTATAGTCCAGTTTTTCCAATAGCCCCTTTCCCAGTTGATTTGAAACCAGATCGTGATTCTCAAAACGAATCAACAGATTATTTTGAGTTGCAACTGTAATAATCATATCTATCAACTTCGCAGGAGCATGTTGGCTCCACATGCTTATTCCCCTTGCTGACTGGCAGGTGGGGTTATTTCCCTGACCTACTCCCAAAGGTTGACCCAATACCCTAATTACTCCGCTCATCAAATATTGTATAGCAGATAAGCCAGGACTTGGGTTTACTATTGATTTTAAAATTCTTTTTTCAACCTGTGGATTAATCTTAATTTTTCTGAGATTTTCCAATCCGACCCTAACTACTCTTCTCACAAAGAGATTTCTCCGCATCATTTCGGAAAGACCATAAATAAACTGACAATTTTCGGGATGGATAATGTCCATTACCAACTGGCTTAGCATGATTCTGTACTCTTCCCATTCAGCTTTACCCTGATCATTTAAATCCAGTAATACTGGAACCAGCTCCGGGGTATCGCTTAGCAGTTTTTTAAGAAGCATTGCATGGTATTTACTAACCAAACCGGTTGCGCTCATGTACTCTCCCATTTCCTCAGCTTCAGAGTAAAGGGTATTTCGGCTACAGTTTTCTACAAAATTTTGATAATCATCAAGGTTTTTATGATCTCTGGCCCCTTTTGAAGGAGCATATAATGCATTTATATAGGTTTTTATAAAATGATTTTTATTCTGCTCGGAGTCAGCTTCAAAATGACGATCGAGCATTCGAATCAGTTCTCTGGCCTTACGAGTGACAATTGGCCTTTGCTCACAAGTCAGTTTAACTTCCAGAGCCAATTTTTCAAAAATTCCCTTAATCTCAATTTCAGAAAGTAGGAAGCCAAAAAGATTGATCGCTTTTTTTATCTCTCTTTCAGACATAAGAGAACGGGTTTCTTCGCTGATTTCCTTAAATGCAAATTCAAGATTATGAACAATAACTTCCTCCATATAATCCTGAGCCGTTTCTTTTGAAATTCTTTGCTCTGACTCTGAAAGTTCTTCATTTAAATAATACAGCATTCTTAGCTCGGAGAGAACTTCAAAGCTCGAGCCGGGGTGACCATTAAGCAATGTGCCTTTGACCAAAAAAGGCACCAATTTCTCCGGGTCCGACCATGGAGTGCCATTGAAAAAACCTTCTTTTTCAAGTTCCAGACTCTTTTTATACAAAAAGGTTAGACCGTTTCTTGATAAAGACAGGATATCAATTTGACTTGCAAGTTTTGTCGCTTTTTCCTGCTTCGTAAGGTTAGTAGCATTTTTAAATTCATCAAAACTTCTTTCAAAGTTCTCGTAAACCGTATCGGTTATCACATCCATTTGTTAGGATTAAAATTTTGATTAGATATAAAAATCTACTTGTTCATAGTGTTTGAGCAATTCCGTCATTCTGTCGGGATCCTCTCCACGAAAATTGATGGTCCCAAAATGATTTCCAAAGCCTTCCCTGTTATCACTAATTTTTTGAGTAGATAATGGAGGAACCAGACTATGATCCACAAAATATGGTTCATTATTCAATTCCTCCGGTATTTCAAGTTTAGAAAATTGTGTTTTCCTAGGATAGATCATTACGTTGCCATTGTAGTTTTCAGGTCTGTAATCTTTTGGTGGAAAGATACTATCCAATTCTTCATCACTTGCATTTGGATCGTGACATAGAACAAAAGCTGCCAGGGCATCAAAATCAAAGGATTTTCCACACAATTCTAAAATATGCCCTCCGGGTATTCTACAAGCCGTTTCCCCGAAATTTAATTCGTCGTTTTCGGTTAAGAACCACTCCGGATGTACCATACCGTATTCTATTCCAAAAATATCCACAAGTTTTTGAACATGTTTCTCTATCAAGTCTCGTTTGGAATGTAAATAATGTCCCTCGGGTATAAAATTTGAATAGCCCAATTTGACATACTCCGTAATATTCAGAAATCTGATTTTTCCTTTGTGCACAAAAGCTTCACAAGAAAATTCCCTTCCGGGTAAATGACTTTCTGCCAGACATGGAAAATCACCATCCTGACATTTTTCATCGATATCATTCATGGATTTTAAAAGACGATGACCAACGGTACCTGCTGATGCAAAAGGTTTAATATGTACCCAGGAATCTTCTTCCCCCGGTAATTGAAGGTTGGCTTCATTTAAACGCCTCATAAATGCTTTTACCCCTTCTTTATTATGTACTTCCTCAAAAAGCCCAACCCTAAGTCCGCCGATTAAGGCTTTTCTTTTCATCATGGCCTTGTTTCTAAACAAAAATGCGCGATTAAGAACCCTTGGGTCATTTCTATAAATTGAATTTAAAGCTCCCGCCCATTCTACTGTTTCTTCAAATAGTGGAACCGCTACATCAACATTAAAGGGTTTAAGTTTTTCTGCTAAATCAAGTGAATTAGACGTATCGTTCCACTCATCCAGTGAATAAGGAAGGAAAGGTATGTTATTTTCATCAGCGTAATGCTGAAAATCCGGAAAAGATACAACTACATAAGGTTTGCCGAGTTTTTGCATACTTTCGATGACAGGTAAACTCCAACCCATCAATGCGAAACAATTGGCCATAATTATTTAAAATTTTGATTTTGACTAAGAACGCACTTATCCTCTTGAACAGAAAATAAGTCGCTATGGTAGATTTTCCACCTTGTGATATTGCCTAACATCTAAAGAAATAATGACTTCCCTATGTTATTGTTCCTTAAAATCTCAATCCCCTAGTATTATGCAATTAATTATTAGAATAATTATATCTAATTTAGGTTAAAACGATTTAAAACTTAATTTACCCTCACATGACTAAATTTTAGAATAGCCACAAAAAAGGTTCCTCCGATAATATTTCCAACGGTTGACCAAAACTGAACATTGATATATTCAGCAAACCCGGGGCCATGTCCTGAAAGAAGACCCGTAAGTAATTCCACCGATCCCACTATACAATGGTGCAATCCTGCAAGTCCGATAATGGCGGTTACCAAAATAACCATGAAGATCCGGCTGAGGGTTTCCTGAGATGAAGTTATTAACCAGCCAAGTAAGCCCATCATCCATCCGGCTAGAATTGCAGAAAATAATATAACATACCAATTATGTGAAGTAAGCTTTTCAGATAATATAGCGAATGATTCAAAGTTAACGAAGCCTATTTGGGTCCCTATAAAAGTTATTAGAATGGCAGATACCAATCCACCAATAATATTTCCGGCATAAACGATCCCCCATAAAGCCAAAAGGCTTTTAATGCTAACTGAGCCATTTAAAACAGGCAAAATGGCCAATGATGTGTGTTCAGTAAACAATTCGGATCGACCTATTATTACAAATATGAAACCAACGGGATAACACAATGCCAGAGCTAAGGTCATTGATTCATGGCTTAGAGAATCGTAAAACAAAGTGATTACAGAAGCCATTAGCAAAACACTAAATGCAATTTCAAGCCCGGCAGAAAATGAGGAAATAAACAAGCCAAGATTTGACCGATTAAATTCTTTTAAACTTGTGGCTATTTGTTCATCGAGAATTTGATTTATTTCTTTAGGTCGGTCCGGGACAGGACTTAAGTCTTTTTCTCTTGGTTCACCTCTTTTTGTTGCTGCCATAAATTAGATTAATCCGGATTGATCTTTTTTAGGAAGACTCTTTACAATTAAAAAATAGGAATGATCAATCAATTCATACATTAATTTATCGGGGACACTGCCATCGGTTAACACAGTATTCCAGTGCGTCTTATTCATATGATAGCCAGGTGTAATTCCGTAGAAGCGTTCACGTAGATCAATGGATCTTTCCGGCTCGCATTTTAAATTTATACTTTCAAAAAGCTCCACGTCAGCCAAAGCAAACATTTTGCCCTTGACTTTAAAGACCAGCACATCGGGTCCAAAAGGAAAAGTATCAGTTACGGATTTTTTTCCGAGGCAGTATTCTACAAAAGCCTCAAAAGTCATTAGAAAAAGCGTTTTGCAATTACAAATATGATCCCTACAAGAAACATAATGATTGAAATTTTATTAATCCCGTGCATCATTTTCAAATTAAAGCTGCTTGGTCTGTTAGGGTCTTTCTTTCTAAAAAAGTAAAACAATACTTCTTTAAACCCAAAATACTCTTTTAATTTCATAATTCCTGATTTTCGGGCTCTCGCCACATACCATCTGATTTTATTATTTCAATAAGTTCGTCCACTGCATTTTCCGAAGGGACACTTCGCTTAATGACCTCTTTGCCTTTGTACAAAGTAATTTTGCCTTTTCCTGATCCAACATATCCGTAATCGGCATCCGCCATTTCACCCGGGCCATTAACGATACAACCCATAATACCAATTTTAACACCCTTGAGATGATCCGTTCTTTTTCTGATCATGGCTGTTGTGTCCTGGAGATCAAAAAGCGTTCTGCCACAGGATGGGCAAGAAATATACTCTGTCTTGGACATTCTTGTACGCGTAGCCTGCAAAACACCAAAGGCAGTTTGATTCGCCAATTTTGCCAATTTCAGGTTTTCACTTCTGGAATTCTCATCGGATATTAATTTTAAACTTATTCCATCACCAAAGCCATCAACAAATAGCCCACCCGTATCTGTAGAGGAGTACAATCTGAAATCGTCGGAATTCAAAGCCCCATAATCGGAAAATATCAGGACAGGAGAATTGATATTTCTATTTTGTAATTCCAGAAATGCCGCTCTAAGCTCAGGGTATCTATGATTGGTTTTAGCCGATAACATGAAAACAATGTTTTCTTCCAAAATGTCTTCAATTCCCTCAGATAAAATATCATCAATGGAAATTTTAATAAAATTCAAATGCTTATGTGAATCTGAATTCCCCCAATCGCTTAAATCAAATAGTGGATATGCTGTTGATTGATCTTCCAGCGAAGTCCAGATTTCAGAATCCACGATTTCCCGAACTCCATTTGGGAGCATAAAGTCAATTTTATTTTTTCCTGTATAAACATAATCAGCACCCTGATCGCTCATATTCCATTTATCCGTTAGGGAAAAATAATGATGTCCTATTACATTTAAATCCTCCATTTTAAGATCGGGAATATGACTTAAATCGGCCACAACCCTTGGAAAATTTTTATTTCCAAAGTTTGCTACTTCTATACTATTCCTTTTTATATACTCAAACGGGGTATAAGCATCCAAATTAATTTCTGGCAGTTTCGCATGTCCCGGTCTTTTAAGATAGCGTTCGACAAGTCTGTTGCATACAGGGATTTCAGCTTCCGGTTCCTCTGTCAATGACACTCTTATGGTATCTCCGAGTCCATCTTCCATTAAGGTGCCTATTCCCACTGCAGACTTTATTCTTCCGTCTTCCCCATCACCCGCTTCAGTTACTCCAAGATGTAAAGGATAAGGTTGTAAGTTTTCTTCTTCGAGTTTTTGAACCAATAATCTATAAGCCTGGACCATCACTTGTGGATTGCTCGCTTTCATTGAAATCACGATGTCATAATAATCCATGTCCTCACAGATTCTTATAAACTCCAATGCGGATTCTACCATTCCCAGGGGCGTATCCCCATATCGGCTCATGATGCGGTCTGAAAGTGAACCGTGATTGGTACCAATTCTCATGGCCGTATTATTTTCCTTACAGATTTTGACCAGTGGTTCGAATTTTTGTCTTATTCGTTGTAATTCTTCATTGTAGCTTTCATCCGTATATTCTATAGCCTCAAATTTTTTCTTATCTGCATAATTGCCCGGATTGACCCTAACCTTTTCAACAATCTTTGCCGCTAATTCAGCTGCATTTGGAGTGAAGTGGATATCTGCCACCAATGGTGTATCATATCCCCTTTTCCTTAAGCCCTCTTTAATGTTCCTAAGGTTTTCTGCATCTTTTAAACTCGGTGCTGTAATTCTTACAATTTCACAGCCTGCGTCTATCATTCTTATACTCTGCTCAATGGAGCCCTGAGTATCCATGGTGTCAACCGTTGTCATTGATTGTACTCTAATAGGATTAGAACCTCCAATTCCGATACTACCAATCATCACCTCCCTGGTTGGTCTTCTTTTATAGGATAGAATATCCTCGCAATATTTTTTTAAATCCTTGATTTCAGCACTAATCATTTCTGTGATTAATTTAGCATAAAGATAAGCTTCATTTAAATGTCGCCCAATTGAGGTCTAACGATTAATTCTTCAATAACGGTATTTTCTGATAAACTGAATGCTGACCATATTGTTTCCGCAATGTCGGAAGATTTAATAAAACGCGATTCGGGCAAATCCGCTTCTTCCCAGCTGCTTGTATAGGTTGCGCCCGGTAAAACGGCTGAAACGCGAATTCCAATTTCCTTTAATTCTTCTCTTAACACTTTACTAAAACCAAGCATTGCATGTTTGGAAATACAATAGGAACCGCCATTTAAATAGGGCATGATACTAGCTGTAGAGCAAATATTAAAAATATAGGCCCCTTTTTTATTTTTCATTGAATCAATGATATAACGGCTCAAATAATAAGCGCTATAAGTATTGATAGACATCATTTTTTCAAGGGAGCCGTCTTCTTCTTCTGTGATCTTGCCTGGAATGAAAACCCCGGCATTGTTCACCAGAATATGAATGTCACTATTCCATTTTAAAACATTAGTGGCAAACTGCTGAAGTACGTTTTTATCTGAAACATCTACTTTTTGTACATATACTTTATTTTTGTATTGTTTTTCGATGCTAGTCTTTAAATGTATTAAGTCCTTCTCATTTCTGGAACAGGTAGCTATATCAAAGCCCTCAGATGAAAATTTTTCTATAATTGCCTTACCAATTCCTTTGGTTCCTCCTGTGACTATCGCAACTTTAGACATATATTGGAAATGATTTACGTTAATAAAAGAATCTAAAACAAATAAAGTTCAGCAGCTTTATAAATTTGCGATAAATCTAATACAAATATGGGCCAACTCGGAAGGTATTTTATATTCCTGTACAATATGTTCACCAACAGAGAAAATTTTGGTGTATATGTAAAAATGGTGGTAAATGAATGCTATCAGATAGGTGTAAATTCTGTTTTCATTTTTGTGTTGGTTTCAACTTTTATGGGCGCGGTAACTGTTGTTCAAACAGCGCATAATCTCATAAGCCCGCTTATTCCCGATTATGTCATTGCATTGGTAACGAGAGATATGGCTATTCTCGAAATGTCACCTACCATTATGGCCATAGTTTTTGCCGGTAAGGTGGGCTCCAATATATCAAGTGAGCTGGGAACGATGAGAATTTCCGAACAGATAGACGCCATCGAGGTAATGGGAATAAATGCAACCTCCTATTTGGTCTTGCCTAAAGTAATTGCTTCACTTATAGTTTACCCTATGCTTGTAATTCTCAGTGGCGGATTGCTATTGCTTGGAGGTTATTTTGCAGGTATAATGACAGGCGTCATAACACCACATGAATACGCTTATGGATTAAGAGCAGATTTTATTCCATTCAATGTAAGTTTTGCTTTGATCAAATCCTTTGCTTTTGCATTCCTCGTTTCATCGATTTCAGCATTTTGGGGTTTTCATACCCGAGGAGGTGCGCTTGAGGTAGGTATTGCATCTACAGGGGCTGTAACCTCAAGTTGTATTGCAATTTTGATTGCAGATTATCTTTTGGCTCAATTACTATTGGTATTCTGATGATAGAATTTAAGAATATAGAAAAAAGTTTTGGAGAAAAAGATGTGTTAAAAGGCGTGAGTGGCACCTTTTCTCAGGGAATGGTCAATCAAATCATTGGCGCCTCGGGTACCGGAAAAAGTGTTTTATTGAAGTGTATAGTAGGTCTTATCTCTCCTGATGTTGGAGAAGTATATTACAATGAGCGCGATTTTATCCGAGGCAACAGAGATACACAAAAGGCCATTCGGCGAGAAATTGGTATGCTTTTTCAGGGCTCGGCGCTCTTTGATTCCAAATCAGTTGAAGAAAATATCAAATTTCCGATGGATATGCTCACCAAAATGAGTATTGATGAAAAACAAGACAGGGTAAATACCTGTTTGAAACTTGTTGGATTGGAAAATTCAAATAGTAAAATGCCATCAGAACTCAGTGGAGGAATGAAAAAAAGAGTGGGTATTGCTAGAGCCATAGCACTCAATTCAAAATACCTATTTTGCGATGAACCAAATTCAGGCCTCGATCCCCAAACTTCAATAACCATTGATAATTTAATTAAGGAAATAACTGAAGAATTCAATACTACCACCATTGTAGTTACCCATGATATGAATTCTGTAGTGGAAATAGGTGATTATATCATGTTTTTGCATGAAGGATATAAAAAATGGGAAGGCTCAAAAGACGAAATAATGCATTCCGAGCAGCCTGAACTTTTGGATTTTATAATGAGTAGTAAATTAGTTAGAGAAGCAAAAAAACATTGGCACTAAGACTGTTTTTACTCTTTGTCATTTCGATCACACGACTACATGCACAGTCTGTTTATAATGATGACATAGAAAACAGACATCCCCTTAAGATTAATGACAAGCCCTACATTTCACATACAGAGGAATGTACAGTCCAAAAAGAGTGTTTAAATATTGCACTAACGGATCAATGCCTGATTTATCATAATGATCAATGGTTTGAATTCACCACTCTGGATTCCGGTGATTATTATATCAATATTCGAAATCAGGAATGCCGAGATGTGCGGGGTGTTCAGGCTGTAATAATTGATGGAGAGCCCTGTATACCTGAATCCTATGAAATTTTAGATTGTGTTTCCAACGGCCATCAGGATGACATGTATATAAAATTGAACCTTAGTGCAAACAAAACCTACTTAATGATTATCGATGGCTATCTTCATGATTATTGCTATTTTGATATTGATGTAAGCACAGACCCTCCAATTTTTGCCTTACTTCCAGACAAGACTACCTATAGCGATACCATTTTTACTCAAAACCCCATTGTACAGTTTCAATGGACTATGGATACTTTTGAAGCTGAACAAATGCAGGAATATCGGATTATAAGAAGACACAGTTCAGAAAAAAAATCAAAAATAGTATGGTCCACGCCAAACTTGAGAAATTCATTTGGAGAACCTTTTGTAGAATTCAATAAGTACGACACTCTTGATGAGAATCTGGAGGGTTCATATTTTTATAAAATCTCCGGAATGAGACAGGATTCAAGCCAGCTTTTAATTCAAGATGTTTTAGTCGTTTATAAAGCTAAAGATACCTACTACGATCCTGCTCATGACTATATTCAATTTGAATTGCCAAAATCCAAGAGAAAAACACCCTATTCAATTGTGATAAGAGATGCAAAAACAAATGTGAAGCTCGATGAAAAAAGAATCGAATACGATAAACTTTTTAGCAACATCAAACTGGATATTAAAAGCTATAGGACAGGTGGAATATTGGAGTTTAAAATTGAAATAAATAACCTGAATAGCGGTGAGTTAAAAATCCTCGAATTCAAAAAACCGCATAAGTTTTTGAAAAAAACCAAAGTCCCAGAATTGTTTTAATCATTGATAAGTGGCAATTCAATTAAGAACTCAGTACCCGAAGCATCGCTTTTAAAAGAAATCTGCCCATTGGCTGATTCTATTGTTTTCTTTGCCAAAGCCAATCCAATTCCTGTTCCACTACTTTTAGTACTGAAATGAGGTATGAAAATTCGCTCTTCCAAATCTTTATCAATTCCAATGCCATTATCCTTAATGCGAATTTGCGCCATTTTTCCCTGAGCATTTAGAGAAATATTTATTTCAGGATTGATTCCTTCTTCGACGCTTTGAATTCCATTGAGAATAATATTTCCAATGGATCGACTAAGCATATTCTCATCTGCATAGGTCAGCAATTGTTTTTGTGGTATTTCAAGATTTAATTCTATATCCTTTTTACCCAAATAAATATTGGATGCCAATTGAATGACCTCATTGATATTTACCTTTTCATTTTTGGGGTTTGGCATTCTGGCAAATTCAGAAAAAGATGATGCAATTTCTGACAAGGTGTCTACCTGATGTAATAGAGAATTTAGGGTTTGACTTAATTTTTGCTCTTCCGGTATATTGAGATTCTGTTGTCTGATTAATTGTTGAAGCCTCAAGCGCATAGGCGTCAAAGGATTTTTAATTTCATGAGCGACCTGTTGTGCCATTTCCTTCCATGCGGCTTCTTTCTCAGTTCTGGCCAGGGCATTTCTACTTTCATTGAGCTTGTCAATCATATCATTGTATGAATTTACGAGTTGCCCGATTTCATCTTTGGTATTCCATTCCAAAGGTTCGTTTTTATTCTCAAAAGAGGTGATTTTTATTTTTTCAGATAAACGCAATACCGGGATCATTAACCAATCGGTCAGTTTATTTGAAAAGACAATGAATACGATAAAGGTCAATACAAAGATATTGATGACTGTGCTCAAAAGTTGAATAAAGCGGGTTTCAAGCTCTTCTCTTGACTCATAAAATGGCACACCTAATATGCCTATTTTTTGTTGATTAAGATCTTCAAGCGCGGCATAGGCTATTTTGTATTCAAAATCATTTATTTGATTTTCTCGGATTAGGAAGTCTTCTTTGTTTTGAACAAAGTGATAATATGCACCAGGTTCAATCAGGCGATTGGTTATTCCTCTTTCCCAGAGTATTTCCTTCGAACTGCTGTTCAAGGTTCCATCGAGGTCATAAATGAAATAATCAAGAGAAAAGACGCCAGCAGCTTTTGAAGCTCTTTCTAAAAATACGCGTTTTGGTATAAGCCCATTTTTATAATCGAGAAATGGTATTTCAATTCCTTCGGAAATCACACGAACCTTTTCAAGATAATTGGATTCTACATTATCTCGGTCATTGTCATTCATAAATTTTAGGACAGCCAATGAGACAATGATCATAGGTAGTAAAAATGCCATATTCATAAAGAATTGAATCTTTTGCCGGAATGGAAGTTCTTTTAGCTGGTAATTATTTTCCTTAATAATCCAGTAAAGACAAATTGTTAGGAAACTCAAGACCATAAAAACTATGGAAAAACTGGATATAATTGGCGCTTCGGATTTATTTTTAGAAATAACAAAATAATGGTCATTGCTTTCTATTAAAAATACCTTGTTTCCTTTGCTTTCTATGAATCGCCTTTCACCATTTTTTAAATTTTTTATCATTAAATCAACTTCTTCATTTAGGTCAAATTCAAGTTTTAATTTTTCAAAATCAGTTTTTGGATACTTGTCAATTTTGAACTTGTTATCTATTACATCGCGGTATTTTTTATCAACCAAAAGTTTTGGGAATATGCTATTAGGACTTGACTTATCTCTGAATACTTCAATCAGAATATGCCCTATGCGTTTCGAATCATTCATTAATTCAATGTGAATAAAATAGTCATTGGTTTTACTTTCATTGTCCGGTTCAATAAAATACACCATTTCAGATACCCGTCGCTCCTGTCTTAAGTAATTACTTTTAAAGTAAAAGAGATTTCTATAACCTGATTGGGGTTCAAGATTATCTCCATTAGAATTTAAAAAGTCAATGTTCACCTCAAAAGGGTCAAAATATGAATCGAGATATACCTTTTTAACTTTTTGAATAATAATATCCCTGGAAGTCATAGGATTTGAAAATGCAATGTAAATGAGCTTGTCGTTTGAGATTTTTTTAGCTGCTTTTGTCAAAAGACTTTTCTCGATTTCAAATTGAGTTTCCAATGCCCTGTCTGCAAAACGCTGTATTTGCTTATTCTCTTTTTTATCATTTCCGTAAGCAGTTGTTTCTGTAATAAAAAAAGACACTAAAAATATTGCGGTAATTAAATAGGCAATATTAGTTTGGAAAGATGCTTTTCGAATTTTTCGAAAATTCAAAACCCATATAGAATAAATTAAAGCCAAAATCAGATAGGCAAAATACCATTCATTATTTATCAGACCTTCAAATAGAAAAAAAGATAATGCCAATATTCCAATCAGGTAAATGTCATAGCCGGACTCGGATGTATCCCTTGTATTTAATATCAGGCTACTAACTGCGATAAAAAACACAAGACTCATTCCAAATAGCCCGAGGTAGGCATCCAGTGTTTTCCATTCAAAGCGAACAAAATTTATAAGGTCAAGGTCAAAACTCTCTTTATCAAAAATTTCTATCCAGTAGGATTTTGAAAAGGAATAAACAAGGATAATTCCAAGCGGAATAATCCATTTTTTGTTCTTAGTAAAAAAGGATGGTGCCTTAAGTAAGAGCAATGCCATTGATAAAAAGAAAGCCAGTAAATAGGGATAAACAACAAAGAATATTGAATCGGGTTCAGGATTAAGTAGAAACCTCCTTGAATATTCATAAAGCAGAATTAACAAAAGAACAATCAGCGAGAACAAACCAAGATTTTTTCTTCTTTCGGGAGAAATTATTTCAGCT
Organism: Cytophagales bacterium; assembly: GCA_040218795.1. Taxonomy (GTDB): domain Bacteria; phylum Bacteroidota; class Bacteroidia; order Cytophagales; family CCMP332; genus CCMP332. Next base: position 567,693 of record JAVJQT010000005.1, read on the forward strand.
GAAGTCCTTATTGTAAAGTACCCCAAGCCCAAGAGAACAATAAAAACACAAATCAATGCAAATTCTAAGCCTCCAAATCCTTTAGTATTGTGCGCCTCGCTCTCGCGAAAACATATGTTTAATTCAATGTCCTGATTCAGAAAAATATTATTCTGACATTGACCGGATTCAGAAACTTCCCAATTAAAACTAAAATTAGAGTTTGAGCCTTTAGACAACCATTCATTTTCTATACCTACATTGGTCCAAAGTGGTATAATTCCCAAATAAATAATGTCATTATCTGTTTTCTTTATATGATAAATTGATTGACTATATCCGCTGTTTTTATAGAGCAGGCCATTATCTAATTTTTCAGGAAACTGAGGTGGCCTGATTTCATTATTGTTCCAATACACCAAATCATTATTGTGATAGATAAATACAGGAAACGGAATTTTTAAATCCTCAAAGGTTTTAAATGAAGGAATGGTCGAATTGTATCGTTCGGATAACTTATCGAACGTTTCATTCAATTCCAGAATTCTATTCTCGATTTGAGTTTCAACAATTGCTGTTTTTAATGATTCAGGAATCCAGGAGGGTTTAAATTCCTTAAAAATCAGCAGTATAAAAAATAGCAACCAAAATAAAAGGAATAGCCCTTCTCTCAGGTTGCTTTTCATAATTTTAAAATAATCAGATTAAGCTCTGCTAATGGTTTGTTTGAGCTTCTTTTCAATTTTTTCTCGCTTTTCTTTATTTCTCTTGCTATTTCTATACCAAAGTATGGCAATAACAGTAAATAAGATATAAGGAACAGACATTAGATACAAAATTCCGGCATTCAAACCGGCAGCAAACGTTTCCGAATTCTCACTATTTTCCACAGTAGCTTTACACATAGCACATTGAGAGTATGCCATTTGAGTGCTTACAATCCAGACAAAGAATGTCAGAATTCCCGAAGCGATAATTTTTTTAATTGAACTTATCATTAGCCTAATAGTAAGGACTTATCATTAAATATACAACAACACCGCTAATAGCCACATAAACCCAAATTGGAAAGGTCCATTTTACTATTTTTTTATGTTTATCCCTTTGATCGCTAATGGCATAATAAATAGAAAATAAAACAAAAGGGACCACTACCGCTGCCAATAATATATGTGTTATTAAAATGAAGTAATATAGCATTCGAATAGTTCCTTCACCTCCAAATTTTGTTGGTTCTGCCTGATAATGATAGATGACATAAGACACTAAAAAAATACCTGAGATAATAAAAGCAGATATCATCATTAAGCGATGCCAGGATTCTTTTTTGCGTTTGATAAATATAAATCCCGCTATTAAACATATGGATGTGGCTGTATTGAGAACCCCGTTGAGATGAGGTAAAAACGAAACATCAAAATCACCTAATTTTCCACTTTGGGGAAAAAATATTAGGATGGCCACAAGCAATGGTATGGCCACAGAAAGAAGTATAATTAAATTTCTGTATTTGGATTCGCTTGCTTCACTTATATTCATTTATCTGTCCAGTAAAATTTGATATTCCGTAACTAAACGGTCGACTTCAGCCTTAACAGTGGGATTATATATACCCCTGAAATAATTATTTTCATCTATTAACAGTAACATTCCATCCGGAAAGTAATAGGCTGTATAAACTGATTTAAGAAACTCAAAAAGATTATTAAAGTACTTCTCATTTTTATCTGCACCGTACAGAATTAACAATTCAATATTCCTCTTGTTTTGAATTTTATCTTTTAATCTCTTCAGCTCGGCGATATGATTTTCGCTTGGCCCCTTCTCATTTATGCAATCGTAAATTATTCTTATTGATTTTGAATCATCCTTGGTTAAGCCATCAAATATGAGATAAATGGAATCAGATTGAATTTCTGTTTTACCGGAATTATCAATTAGAAAATCAGGTTTTGAAAATGAACGACAATTCTCATTTAGTTCTATATCGCCATTTTTAACTATTCCCAGATTTAAGAGGTATGGGAGATCAAAGCGATTTTCGCCAAAGAAAAAAAGGAATAAAAACAAAAAAGCCGGTACTGCAAGTAAAATTACCAGCAGACCGGCCTTCATATTAATTTTCATATTATGCGTACATAGATCCTCCTTCGACCAATAAAGCTATAATCAGCCAAACTACAAATATCATTGGTATTAATATCGACCAGATCAAAATCTTGACTTCGTATTTGAGATGCATAAACTCACCAACGATATAAGCGGCTTTTACAATAGTTAAACCAACGAATATCGCTACTTTCAAAGTTCTTGGAATTCCTGGTGTAAAGGCGATTGCAAACTCTATTGCCGTAACAAAAGCAAGTATGCCAGCTGTTTTCCAAACTTTCCTTATATGTGCTTTTGAAGCTTCTTCAGGTGATAAATTAGTAGTATCTGCCATTATTATTTGTTTTAAACCAGATAAAAGAATGTAAAAACGAATACCCAAACCAAATCCACAAAGTGCCAGTATAGACCGACTTTCTCTACCATTTCATAATGGCCTCTTCGTTCATAAGTACCTATGATTACATTATAAAAAATTATATAATTGATCACGACACCGCTTAGAACGTGTGTTCCGTGAAATCCCGTAATAAAGAAAAACAGATCAGCAAAAGGCTGTGGTCCGTATTCATTTTCAGCAAGATTGGCTCCAAATACTGTACGCGAAACCCATTCGCCATTTACTATTTCTTTAACCGACAATCCGGAGTCGGAGCCTACAATAAAGTGAGTCCACTCCCAGGCCTGACATCCGAGGAAAGCAATTCCACCCAAAATGGTCCATAACATCCATTTTTGTACCTCTTCCTTGCTGTTTCTATGGCCGGCCTCTACTGCTAAAACCATTGTGACCGAACTCATAATGAGTATAAAAGTCATCAAACCAACAAAAACCAAAGGAAGGTGAACACCATGGAAAAATGGGAATGCATCGAATACCATTTCAGGTATTGGCCAGTATTCATGTGAAAAGACAAAATTTTCAGCTATGCCATCATAGGCAGGATAGCTAAAACGAATCATTCCATAGGTCACAAGTAAAGCTGAAAAGGTAAAGGTATCCGACATGAGGAAAAACCACATCATCAGTTTACCATAACTGGCATTGAAAGGTTTATTCCCTCCTGACCAATCCAATTTCGCTGTAGTAGTAGCCATATCTTTTAATTATTAAGTATCAAAAAGCCAAACAAATATAACCAAAGACCATCCAAAAAATGCCAAAAAGTTGTACACATTTCCATTTGTGACATGTTTTTTGAATGAATTTTAGATCTAAAAATATTGATAAGTACAATAATAAGAAAAACAATTCCTGATACAATATGAATTCCGTGTAATCCACTAAAGACATAAACAAATGAACCCGAGGGATTTCCAACGAAATACACATCATTGCTTACCAGTTCTCCCCAGGCAACAAATTGCCCATAGCAAAAGACCAGACCCAAAATTACAGTGACAGAAATGAAAATTTTGGCTCTTTCAAACATATCTCTCTTAATCGAATAATAGGCAAGATGCATTGTCACAGAACTCAAAAGAATAATCCCTGAAGTATAATAAAACATATCAGGCAAATTGAATTCCAGCCAATTGCCTTCTGCTTTCCTTACAACATATGCACTTGTTAAGGCTGCAAAAATCATAACGATCGACACAATAAACAGCCATGTTGCAAATTTCATAGGATGCATAGACAATGGTCTTCTTGCTTCCTGTTCCTCCAAATATAAATCTCTGCTTTCCATTTCCTCTTCTTCCATTATATTTTATCCAGAATTAAAGCGATCTGAATCAAAGGCAAATAAATAAATGAACCAAACATAATTTTTAATGCCGATTTCTTTTCACATTTTCTAACGTGAACAAATGTGACCCAAATAAAGGCGATTGCAGCTATGCTTAATATCACAGCTGACCAAATTCCTGTTAATCCCATTTTCGCCGGCAGAAGCCCTAAAGGCAATAAAAACAATGAGTACATCATCATGTGAATGGCCGTTTTTCTGTCGGGGCCTAGAGCTGAGGGGAGCATTTTAAATCCGGCTTTTGAATAAGCCTCAGACTGCACCCAGGCTATAGACCAAAAATGAGGGAACTGCCATATAAACTGAATCGAAAACAAGACAATCGCACCCATTTCAATGCTTCCTGTAGCTGCAACCCAACCAATTAAAGGAGGAAGTGCACCGGGCACCGCTCCCACCAATACAGAAATTGGTGATTTTTGCTTTAAAGGGGTATATGCGAAAGCATAAAGAACCAGGGATAATATTGTGAGCAATGCCGATGGTATATTTACAAACAATGCAAGAACAATTGTACCAAGCACGATCATTATTGCTGAAAAAAGCACCGCCTGAAATACTTCCATTCTACCGCTTGGCAATGGACGGTTCATCGTCCTTGGCATTAATTTGTCTAAATCTTTTTCAAGAATTTGATTGATAGCATTGGAAGCACCAGTTAGCATAAAACCCCCAATAATGAACATGGAAAATTTGAACCAGTCAAAGCCACCACTTAGTCCCATAATGTATCCAAAGGCACCAGAAAAAGCAACCAGAAGGCTCAACCTGAGTTTTGTTAGTTCAATATAGGATTTTATTTTATTCACTTGTTTTTAACAATAATGATGACTTTCGTGACATTAAATACAAGAGCAATACAAATCCAAATAGCAATGTGCCATTTAATAAATGCAATGGTTGTAAATATGGAGGTATTTCAAAAAAATACATTCCCACACCGATAACGATTTCCAAAGACACGAGTCCAATCATAAGAAATGTCATTTTAAATTCTATTTCAGATGATTTGTAATTCTTATAAATCTTAGTGAAAGCATAAACTGAGATAGCTAAAAACAACCAGGAAAAAGAGCGATGGATATAAAATGACGAATCCAGGTATGCAATCCAGTTGCTTCTGTTTTCAAACCCAAAATTTCTCGATAAAAGGTCTACTGATTCTCTGACCTCTGTACCCAAAATGAATTGGGGCACAAGTGCAATCAGCATAAACAAAAAGATGTATTTCAATTTAGAAAATTCCTTAGAAGTCGAACTAAAATTTGGATCAGGATAAGCATTAAACACAAGAGCGATTAAGGCTGAAATTATTAATAAGGCCAATAACATGTGTATGGTTATCATTCCCGGTAATAAATTAGTAGAAACAACTATTGAACCCAACCAACCTTGAAATCCTGTCAGAATTACAATTACGCCGGAAAAGGCCGCTAGACTTTTTTCGATCTTAATCAAAGGCAAAGCACTAATAAATAGTCCTATAAGCAAAATACCAATAATTGCTCCAATGAGCCTATTAATGTATTCAACCCAGGTTTTAACCGCATTGAAATCTTCCTCTACATAGGTGTTTGAATCTCCCAGAATAAGTTTAGCACTTTGGCTTGCTCCTAAGGATTCTAATGTTGATGCGAGTTTGATATTCTTATTCTTTCTTTTTTCGCTGTAAATAGCTTTATAATCTTGGGGTAGTTCACTTTCTACGGTGGGAGGCACCCATTGTCCAAAGCATTTTGGCCAATCTGGACAACCCATTCCCGAACCGCTGCTCCGTACTACACCACCTACAAAAATTAGGAGATACACAGCAATGATGCTTGTAACTCCTAATCTTCTAAACCTTTTAAGATTTTTATCAGGCTTTATTTTCATCAATAACTATTCCCTCTTCCTCAGTCTTTCCTTCATTCTCCATTAATTCATTTTCATGTGGAAGGTTCGATTCTTTTGTTTCAGAATAAGGTACATATTGAGGGATAAAATCTTCATCTGCACCGGGCTTGCTGTAATCATAAGGCCATCTGTAAACATGAGGAATCTCTCCTACCCAATTGCCATGTTGTGGGAATCGAGGCGTAGACCATTCCAGAGTATTTGATCTCCATGGATTAGCCGGTGCCAGTTTACCACTGAACATACTATAAAAGAAGTTGAAAGCAAATACAAGCTGCGCACCAAAGGTTACTATTGCCGCAATGCTTATAAACATGTTTAGATCTGTAAAGGTGCTGAAGGCATCAAAGTTGGTAAATGAATAATATCTTCTTGGAAATCCAGCTATCCCTATATAGTGCATAGGGAAAAACACCAGGTAAACACCAATGAAAGTAAACCAAAAATGAACGTATCCAAGTCTTTCGTCCATCATTCGACCAAACATTTTAGGGAACCAGTGATATACACCCGCCATCATTCCAAAAAATGCAGCGGCACCCATCACCAGGTGAAAGTGAGCTACCACAAAATAGGTGTCATGTAATTGTATATCCAGTGCAGAATTACCAAGCGTTATTCCTGTGACCCCACCTGAAATAAATAGCGAAACCAAACCTATACTGAAGAGCATACCGGGAGTGAATACAATATTTCCTTTCCACAGAGTTGTTATATAATTAAATGCTTTAACTGCACTAGGGATGGCAATAATTAATGTAAGGAACATAAATATTGATCCCAGGAATGGATTCAATCCTGAAACAAACATATGATGTGCCCATACGAGGAAACTAAGAATTGTAATTCCCAACATAGAGCCAATCATGGCTTTATAACCAAAAATTGGTTTTCTCGCATTCGTTGCTATTACCTCTGATGTAATTCCTAAAGCAGGAAGCAATACAATATACACTTCCGGATGGCCAAGGAACCAAAATAAATGCTGATAAAGGATCGCACTTCCACCAACATTAGGTAAGGCTTCTCCCCCTATATATATTTCTGACAAATAAAAACTAGTACCAAATGATCGGTCAAAAATCAGCAGTAAAGCAGCTGAGAACAAGACCGGAAAAGATAAGATTCCAATAATGGCAGTAAGGAAAAATGCCCATATGGTCAGTGGTAATCTTGAGAAAGACATTCCTTTGGTTCTTAAATTAATTACCGTCGTGATGTAATTAATACTTCCCAATAATGAAGAAACAATAAACAAAGACATAGAAACCAACCACATGGTCATACCCATGCCAGAACCAGACAATGCCTGTGGCAGAGCACTTAATGGTGGATAAACCACCCAACCTCCTGCCGCGGGGCCAGTTTCAAGAAATATCGAAACAAACATTACCGCACCGGATAGAAAAAAGAACCAGTAAGATAGCATATTCAAAAATCCGGAAGCCATATCCCTTGCTCCGATCTGAAGTGGAATCAGGAAATTAGAAAAGGTACCACTCAATCCTGCCGTCAATACAAAAAATACCATTATGGTACCGTGCATTGTTACGAGGGCCAAGTAAAATTCCGGATCCAATTTGCCATCGACAATCCATCTTCCTAAAAGTGGCTTTAACCAGGAAATATCAGCATCGGGAAAACCGAGTTGAATTCTAAATAAAACAGAAAATAAACCACCAATAAACGCCCACATCAAACCTGTTATCAGGAATTGCTTGGCAATGGTTTTGTGATCTGTTGAAAAAACGTATTTCGTGAAAAAATTACCGTGATCTTCATGATCATGGTGATCATCGTGTGATGTTGTAGTATTTTCTAAAGCTGCTGTAGCCATAATTTTTAATTTACAGTATTGCTTTGTTTAGTTCTTTATTTTTTTGAGCTGTTGCACCACCTCTTTTGGCTTGTGCTTCATCCACATAATCCTTATTCCTTACCGCCCAGGGTTCTTCAGCGGCGTACCACTCATTAAACTCTTTTTCATCCTGAACAACGATTTCCATTCTCATGGCAAAGTGTCCACGTCCGCAAATTTCAGTACATGCCAACTCATATGTAAAATCCGGATTGGCGGTAATTGTTTGCATTTCTGCCGTAGTTATTTCCGGTACAAACCAAAATTCATTTCTCATTCCCGGAACTGCATCCATTTTGAGTCTGAAATGAGGTGCAAATACACTGTGAAGTACATCTACCGCTCTTATCTTGAAAAGTATCGGCTTACCCTTTGGTAGATAGATTTTTCTGGGTACAATATCATCCATACTGGCATCGTCGGTAAAATCCATTCCAAACTGATTAGTTGCATCGATCAATCGATAATCAAAATGTCCCAATTCATTATCCTCTCCCGGGTATCGCACTTCCCAACCAAATTGTTTGGCTTTTATCTCAATTACCAATGCGTCTTCGGGTGCTTTGTCGGTAATTTTTGTCCAGGTTCTCCATCCTGTGATAACCAAAGCCGTAAGAATAATTGCCGGAACAATAGTCCAAACAATTTCCAGGGTATTATTATCAGGATAAAATGATGCCTTCCTACTTTCTTTAAATCTATATCGCCAAGAAAAGTAGAAAAGAATAAAGTTTGTAAACAGAAACATCGCAATCGTAATCCAGGTGGTTACCCAGAACATGCTATCTGTCCATTTTCCATGCATAGAAGCCGATTCGGGCAGGAAATTCTCTTTGGCTATCCCGCTGTACCAAAACATGGCCACTACACCCACTAAAAATAAAAAGAACAACATGAAGCCATTCACATTGTTGCTTGTTTTCTCTCTTTTATTTTCTGTCCCTTTAACAATAGAAACAACCGCAAGTAATCTGAAAATCAGAAATAAAATTGCAATAGTTAATATTGCTCCAAGTCCAATAAGTAAACTAGTCATCTACGCCTTGTTAATTTTTAAACATCATGATGTAAACTCTCCTCCAACATGGGGTGATTCTTTGCAATCAAAGGCATTTTACTCAACCCATTCAACACGACAAACAGGAATAATGCAAGATAAATCATTGCAGTTCCTATTTCCAGAAAGCCTAAGCCTCCATGCTCCTTCAAAGTTCCGGGGGTGATCATTAGATAAAAATCCGACCAATGACCAATTAATACAATCACACTCACCAACTTCAACATTACAAATTTTCTTTTCGATTCTCTTGTCATAAATAACAAAAAAGGGAAGAAGAAGTTGAGAAAAAGATTAACATAAAAGAATTTAGCGTAATGGTCGCTATTTAACCTTTCCCAAAAATATACGGTCTCTTCCGGAATGTTTGCATAATAGATAAGCAAAAACTGTGAAAACCAGATGTATGTCCAGAAAACACTGAATCCGAAAATGAATTTTCCAATATCGTGAAAGTGGTTTTCATTTACACCTTGTAAATAACCATTTTCTTTTAATATTACGGCAAGAAGTGTGATGGCAGCCAGTCCGGAAACAAACCAGCTGGCAAATACATACCATCCAAACATTGTACTAAACCAATGCGGGTCAATTGACATTATCCAATCCCAGGCCATTATAGAGGACGATACCGCAAAAAATATGATAAACAAAGTGGAAGTCGTTACACTTTTATAATAGAAACCTGTCCCGCCTTCTACATCTTCCTTCAAGGTGTTTCTTCGAAGAAGATAAAAACACAAGGTCCAAACTGCTACTGCTACGACCATTCTTATCAAATAGAAAGGCTCATTGAGAAAGCTTCTTTTCCCGGCAAGAATTGAATCGTATTCCGGATTAGGGCTTCCGTCGCTGAGAGTTAAATTGTAGAGATAGTCATGTGTCCAGTGAAACAGATCGTGTTTTGCAACAAGAAATACCACTAATATCAAAGCTCCTCCGATCGGTATCCAATGGCCAAAGGATAACATAATCCTAATAAACATCGTGGACCATCCTGCTCTGGCTACATATTGAATAGCAAAGAAAAACAGACCAATGATACCCAATCCCATGAAAAACATATTGTTGATCCAGAGATTGGCATATACTTTTTGAATCCAAGAATATCCGTGATGGCCACCTTCTTCGGAATGTTCTGCTTCTGCATGATCATGAGAATCGGCTTCGGAATGATCCTGTGCCGAAATTGATACATTCATTGCATGAGAATCACCATGTTCTTCACCGTGATGTGATGAACCCGACATTTCCATAAATGCACCTAAGGCAAAAAGCAAGAGTCCGACCACCAAGGTGATGACAAGATTTCTTTTTGCTTTCGAGGTGAATTCGAATTTTTCTTCAGTGTTAATTGTAACGTTATGATCCATACTCATAAGTGATTCACAGTTTTTGTAATTCCTGAACGTATCGCACTATTTTCCATCGCTCCTCAGGAGACATTTGAGATCCGTGTGGCCACATTCTGCCTTTTCCATGTGTGATGACATGATAAATATGCCCACCACTTACATTTTTAACAGCTCTCGAGTTGTATTTTGGTACACCTGGATATTGCTCAGCAACTTTACCATCTGCACCACCCTGTTTACCATGGCAATGTTGGCAAAACTGTAGATACAATTCTTTTCCTTCGGCTAAAACTTCAGGAGTTTCGGGCAAAGGATTTTGTAAAATTTTACCCGCCAATTCCAAACTGTCTTTGTGGAGTCTCTCTGCGAGGAAATAAACGTTCTCTGAAGAATCCTTGTCATTGAGCGTATAATTTCTCCTTGCAATGGTATTCTCCACCGGTTCGCGCATGTTCATTTCATGCGGATTGTTAGGGTTTGAGGTGTAGTATTCTCCTATTTCCTGTTCTGAAGAATTAACCCACATTCCCGACGATTTATCGGTAACCTGTTTTAATGGTTCGTAGGGAACGGAATGATACATATTAGGGGCATATTCTACACCCTGGTCATTACCACCTGCACTACAGGAAGCAATAATACCGGCCATGCCGATGAGAATAATTAAGTTAATGGTTTTAGCTCTCATATTCATTCAAAGTCTTTTCTATATACTTCTGATGCGCCTGATGCCTGAAGTATTGATTGTATTTCATTTTCGCTCAATTTGTTTACAGCCAGATCTACAGCCATAACCATTTTGTCATCTGTGCTTCGAAGGTCAAATATTCTTGGGGTTTTATGTGGTTTTAAATCACTTAAAACGAAGAATGTACCTACCATCCCTAAAGATCCTATCAATACCGTTAATTCAAAGGTGACCGGTACAAAAGTTGGTGCAGAAACAAAGTTCTTACCACCAATAATCATTGGCCAATCGATACCTAACATCCATACCTGCATTAAAATTGCCAAAAAGGTTCCCAATGCTCCAAACATAAAAGCCGCCACCGAAAGTTTGCTTCTTTTATATCCCAATTTCGCTTCTATTCCGTGAACAGGATAGGGTGTAAAAACTTCTTCTATTTTAACACCTTGCTCGCGAACATGGCCAATTCCATGTAGCACCTTATCGCTGTCATCAAATATGCCGACCAAGTAGTTTTTCTTTGTCTCCATATTAATATTTTTTGCTGTTAGCTTTGATGATTGATTTTACCTCTGCCATATTGATTACCGGGAAAAACTTGGCAAACAATAGGAAAAAGAAGAAAAACACACCAAAAGTGAATAGATATACACCCACATCGTACATGGTTGGGTAAAACATCGCCCAACTTGAAGGCAGAAAATCTCTGTGTAGCGATGTCACAATGATCACAAATCTTTCAAACCACATTCCAATGTTTACAATAATTGAAAGTGTAAAAGTTGCGATGATATTTGTTCTTATTTTCTTTACCCAGAATAATTGAGGGGAAATCACATTACAGGACATCATGGATGCATAAGCCCACCAGTACGGCCCTGTTGCTCTATTGAGGAATGCATATGATTCTGCTTCTACTCCAGAATACCAGGCAATAAAAAATTCTGTGATATAGGCTATTCCCACAATTGAACCTGTCACGATTATAATAATGTTCATCAACTCAATGTGATAAATCGTTATATAATCTTCGAGACTGAATAGCTTTCTTGTTACTATCATTAAGGTCAGTACCATGGCAAATCCGGAAAAGATTGCTCCAGCCACAAAATACGGAGGGAATATGGTCGTATGCCAACCCGGAATTACAGAAGTTGCAAAGTCAAAACTTACGATGGTGTGTACCGAAAGTACAAGAGGTGTAGCCAGTCCTGCCAGAACCAATGCAACTGTTTCATATCTGTTCCAATCTTTGGCGCCACCGGTCCATCCAAAACTAAGAGCACCATAAATTGATCTTCTCATTCCGGTAGCACGATCTCTAATGGTCGCAAAATCTGGAATAAGGCCAATGTACCAGAACACAAGCGAAACGGTAAAATAAGTTGATATGGCAAACACATCCCATAAAAGCGGTGAATTAAAATTGACCCAAAGAGATCCAAAGGTATTTGGTAATGGTAGTGCCCAATAAAATCCTAACCAAAGACGACCCATGTGTAATAATGGGAACTGAGCCGCACAGATTACCGCAAAAATGGTCATGGCTTCTGCCGCTCTGTTAATTGACATTCTCCATTTTTGACGGAAAAGCAATAATATAGCTGAAATCAAGGTACCGGCATGCCCTATACCTACCCACCACACGAAGTTGGTGATATCCCAGGCCCAACCTACCGTTTTATTTAATCCCCAGACGCCAATTCCATCCCATAATGTCCGGAATACACAGTATCCACCAAATCCCAATGCTCCTAAAGAGAGTATTATTCCAAACATCCAAAGTTTGTTTGGTTTGGCTTCAACATAATGACAAATATCTTCCGATACATCATGGACGGTCTTTTGACCGGTAACTAAGGGTGTTCGTACTGTAGAAACTACTTCCATACCTATTGGTCTATGATGTTTTACTTTCTAAATCCTTATTTCTTACTTTTCTGAGATAAGTTACATTCGGAAGAACCGTTAGTTCCTCTAATGCGTGAAATGCTCTTTCCTTATTGTCCTCGTTTATCAAATTGCTGATTCTGCTATTTGGGTCTTTCATGTCGCCAAATACCAGTGCTTCGGTAGGACAAGCAGAGGCACATGCTGTCGTCACTTCGCCGTCTTCTACTTTTCTCAGTTCTTTTTTGGCTGCCAACTTTCCGCTCTGAATCCTTTGAACACAGAATGTACATTTTTCCATCACTCCTCTTGATCTTACGGTAACATCTGGATTTAGAACCATTTTACCGAGATCGTTATTCATAGCCGTGTTTCCAGGAAACTGCTTATTATCATGGTATTTAAACCAGTTGAATCGTCTTACTTTATAAGGGCAGTTATTTGCACAATATCTTGTACCAATACACCTGTTATAGGTCATTTGATTTAGTCCTTCTGTACTATGAGTCGTTGCAGCTACAGGACATACTGTTTCGCAAGGTGCATTATTACATTGCTGACACATCATTGGTTGGAATACAACTTCAGGATTATCAGAAGCTTGTTCCATTTCCTTGTATCCTGCAACAGATTTGTCTTCTAAATCCGCGTCTGTACTATAATACCTGTCAATTCGCAACCAATGCATTTCTCTACGACGAATAACTTCGTCTTTTCCAACCATTGGTATATTGTTTTCAGAAAAACAGCTTACTATACATGCCGAACAACCGGTACATGAGTTAAGGTCAATTGCCAATCCCCAGTGATGGTTTGGATATTCATGCCCTTTCCACAATGAAATGGAATCAGGGGCTTTGTGGCCATCATAGGTTGTAATTTTAGGAGAATATTTTCCTGCACTAGGATTTTTTTGATAATCGGATAAAACGGTTTCCTGTACCACAAACTCTCTTCCCATAACGGTTTCATGCGTTTGAGTTTGAGCCAATTTGTAAGTTCCACCTGTTTTTTCAATTGTTACTTCCGAAGCGTGATTTAAATAACCGGATTTAGCAGAAATGAATGGATAAGCATTCTTTCCAAGTCCGTTTCCTACTCTTCCCGCTTTTGATCTTCCAAAGCCATAGGCGATACCAATTACATTATTGGCCTGTCCGGGTTGTATCAATACAGGAAGTTCTACGCTATGTCCATTGGCACTTACTTTTACAAGATCTCCTTGTTTGTAAGTATCTCCTGCCATGGTAATTGACATGCTGACATAATTATCGTAGCATACTTTGGTAATTGGATCAGGACATTCGTGTAACCATGGGTTATTGCCCTGTGCTCCTGAACCAACATTTATATTTTCATAGACAAGTAATTCTACATTAGCTGAAGCCTTCTTCGAAGAAAGATTTGACAGCGCAGTATCAAAAGAACCGGTGGGTTCTTCAGATGGCGAATCATGCATGCTTACATATTCCTCAGACTTAAATTCAAATACACCATCGTGTAATGACCTGTCCCAAAAGGAATCAAAATTTACAAATCCGCTTGAAACAGGGTAGAAATTACTTTCCCAATTCTTTTTGATGAAATCGTAATAATCACCGTCCATTTCAGACCATTTCATCAGAGAGCTCTCCGTTTGTCTGGTTGAAAAAAGTGGAGAAATAGTCGGTTGAGTCAAGCTCAGATGACCTTTTTTAGGTTCAGCATCATTCCATGATTCAAGATAATGATGAGAAGGACAAACATAATTACAAACACTTGCCGTTTCATCATTACTAAGTGAAGTTGAAACTGATAATTGAGCTTTTTTAATGGCATCTGATAATTTCGCACCATTGGGATGATCATAAACCGGATTACAATCCGTGAAAATGACAGCACTATAAATTCCACTGCTCAGATCAGCGATGAAGTTTGCCATTTTCATATCATTTCCCTGACGAAGATATACCGGTGTTGAAGTGTCAATTGTAGCACCGTAATTTCCAAGGATGTTATTTATTTCATTCACAACCATTTGAACATCCAGGTCATTAGATCCGGATACCAAAAGGGATTTACCTTTGTTCTTTTTCAGATCCGAAATGGCTTTAGACAAGTTGGCATTGTCTTTTGGACTCGAGCCACCACTTACTCCTTCGTAAATGGCTTTAACAATCGAAGCCTCTTCAGAAGGTTTTATTTTTGAACGATAATCAGCATTTGAACCCGTTAAAGTCAATAAAGACTCAAACTGATAATGTCTTGACATGTTCTTTTTATCCTTTCCTAATTTTCTGGTTCTGGCATACTGACTTGAAAATTCCACAGGTGAAATCCATGTGCCTAGAAAATCGGCATTGATACCTACAATTACATTCGCCTTGCTAAAGTCATATGAAGGCACCATTCTGGTACCAAAACTGGCTTTGTTCGCATCGGCTAATGCAGAAACGGTATTTACATCGTAAGTGATTTCATCTACGTTTCCATATTTTTCAGAAAAGGTCTTTTTAGCCATTTTTGACGATGGACTAATATCGCTTTTTCCTACCAATGCAATACGACCACCGGAAGCCGAGATTGAATTTAATTTAGAGATTATATCCGCATCAACTTTGTCCCATTCTGCTTTTTCTCCTTTGATGGTGGCTTGAGTTAATCGCTCTTTGCTATAAAGATCTAAGACGGAAGCAATTGCTCTTGCATTTAATGCACCGCTTGTTACCGAACTCAATTTGTTTCCTTCAACAAAAATAGGTCGACCTTCTCTTGTTTTTACAAGAATACTGGCATAAACACCGTCTTGTGCATATGTCGAAGCATAATAATTCGGAATGCCCGGATCTACATCTTCGGGTTTGTTTAAATAAGGTATAGCTTTTCTTACAGGTGCTTCACATGCAACCAAGGATGCCGCTGCAACACTAAAACCCATAAGCTTAAGAAAATCCCTCCTGCTTGTACCCTCTTCCTGATCTTCCTCTTTGGCAGGACCATTTTGTTCCTTTACAGGAAGGTACTCGGGAAATTCTTTATTGGCATATTGAAGGAATTCCGGATCCTGATTCAGCTCCTCAACACCTTTCCAATATTTCTTGTTGCTTCCCATATTATCTGTTTAAATATTTTTCTATTAATAATGACACTTAGAACATTCCAAACCACCAATATCTTCAACGGTCATGATTCCGTCATCCTGATTTGCTTCATGGAATTCTATTAATTTATCGTAGTACTCATTGCCCTCATAGTTCACAGCTGTTTCTCTATGACAATTAATACACCATCCCATGGTAAGCGGAGAATATTGCTGTACAACTTCCATTTCTTCAATTGGGCCATGGCAAGTCTGACATTCAAGTCCACCCACTTTCACATGTTGAGAGTGATTGAAATAAGCCAGGTCCGGCAAATTGTGAATTCTCACCCATTCAATTGGCTGATCATTTTCAACAGCTTTCCATATTTTCTGAATTTCAGGTGAAGTTGTTTTTACATGGTTGTGACAATTCATACAAATATTCGCTGAAGGAATATTCGCATTTTTACTTTTTTCTACTCCGGTATGGCAATACTGACAACCTATTTCATACATTCCTGCATGTAATTTATGTGAAAATGCTATCGGTTGAGTTGGAGCATAACCTTGTTGCACTCCTACAGAAAATAAACCATCAATTACAGATCTCAATATGATAAGTGTGAATATAATTCCAACCGTATTGAGGAAAGGTGCACTTGTAAATAATTTAGACCATTGTAATTTGGGTTCTACATAAGCTTTTTCTTCTTCGGAAACACCTTCCATTTGATTTACAAATCGCTTCATTACTGAAAGCAATAGAGCGAGTGCAATAATAATTGCGAGAAGTATTACAACCAGAATTCCTATAATGGCTATCAAATATTCTTGTGGCAAAGCAGCGCCACCTGCTGCAGTTCCGCCTGCGCCTCCATCGGCTAGCTGTGCTTCCTCCTTCACCGGAGGGTTATCCGTCATTTCAACGATATAAGCATAAAGACCATTTAATTCCTCATCACTTAAAAAGTCGTGATTAGGCATGTATTGTTTGTATTGCTCGTAAAGCCCTTTTGAATATTCGTCGCCGCCATCAATTACTTTTTGTGGATATTGAATGAAGTGCAGCATGTCTTCTTTTGATGGCCACCTTGTATGAGCACCCGTAAGATTTGGGCCTACAACCACTTTGTCAAAGGCGTGGCATTGTGTACAATTGCCTTCAAATACTGACTTCCCAAGCGAAATTAATTCTGCATTTCCACCTCCCGAGGCAGCGGCTTCAGCAGCGGCTTCATCAGATGCATCTGCGGCAGTCGTATCCGAAGCTTCCTGACCGAAACCGGTAGAAATAGTAAATGAAAGAATGAGTGCGCCTAGTAATTTTCCTGAAGTTAAAAAGAGTCGGTTAAGCATTAGCAGTTTATGTCTAGAAACCGTCACAAATCTATTACCCATACTCAATTAATCAAATAGTATTTTTGAGCTAAATCATATAAGAACTTATATTTAAACTGGAAATAAACCTATAATACTGATTTATAGCCTTTTATATTAGTGTAATTACCTACAATTCTTAATAATTTAGAATTGTTCTAAATTATTCCCATAAAGAACTTTAGTCAACTCTACAAGTGATGTTTTTTCATTATGGAGGACAAAACCAGCTTAGAAAAATAAGGGCGTACAATTCATAAAATACAATGATTTTGTAATTATAATTCGAGAGTGGCACTTATGTTAGAATATTGAACCGAGCGGTTTTAGCGCACAGATATTTAATGAAAAGCCCCAAAGTGTATTTTGCTTGTTCAATTGCAATCGGGACAAAAGTGGCGCCAAGCGCATTATTGGTTCCCAGGTCCGGAATCTTAAGCTTTATAAAAACAAAAAAAGCCCATGCTTGCGCATGGACTTCTCATTTACTTTGAGGCGCTGAGCGGACTCGAACCGCTGTAAAAGGTTTTGCAGACCTCTGCCTAGCCTCTCGGCCACAGCGCCATTTGAATATCAAAAATAGGTATTTAAGAAAAAAGGAAGGCCGAAACCTTCCTTATTTTTCAATATTTAAAGACTATTTCTTTTCGGAATCTTCCTCTTCTTTCTTTGAGGCCTTTTCCTTAGTCTTTGTTTTCGCTTTGGCTTTAGGAGCATCTTCTTTCTTCTCTGCTGCTGTTTTAGCACTAGGCTTTTTTGCTGCAGCTTTGATCTTATCCTCCTTGTCCTGCTCCATTTGCTCTTTCAAAGCAGAAAGCGCTTCCAATTCACCGAGTGTTGTTTTCTCTGCTGAACTGTTCACATTTCTAACTGCCTTAGAAGTTTTTCTGGCTGGTTTTGCAGCGGGTTTCTTTTCTGTAGAACCGGCTTCTTCTTCCTTCCAGATTTTAGTATGCGACAATGAAATTCTTCTTTCGTCCTTGTTAAAATCAAGCACATTGAATTTCAATGTTTCACCAACCTGTGCATTTGTACCGTCTTCTTTTGCCAAATGTTTTGGTAAGGCCGAACCTTCGATTCCGTATTGAAGTTCAATTCTCGCCCCTTTGTCATTGAGCTCAATGATTGTTCCCTGGTGCTCTGAACCTCTGGTAAAGACTGATTCAAATGCATCCCATGGATTTTCTTCAATATGCTTATGGCTCAATGCAAGTCTTCTGTTTTCAACATCCAACTCCATTACCACCACCTCTAATTCATCATTGACTTTTACGAACTCAGAAGGATGTTTGATTTTCTTGGTCCATGACAAATCTGAAACGTGAACCAAACCGTCGATTCCTTCTTCCAATTCGATAAAGAGACCGAAATTGGTAAGGTTTCTCACCACACCAACGTGTCTTGTACCGATGGCATATTTCTCAAGTATTTCAGCTTTTGTCCAAGGATCCTCGGTCAATTGCTTAATACCTAATGACATTTTTCTTTCTTCTCTGTCAATGGTTAAAACTACCGCTTCAACTTCATCTCCCACATTGATAAAATCCTGAGGATTTCTCAAATGTTGAGACCATGACATTTCAGAAACGTGGATAAGTCCTTCTACTCCGGGTTGGATTTCAAGGAAAGCACCATAATCAGCAACATTTACAATTTTGCCTTTAACTTTAGATCCAACTTCGATTTCTTTTGGTAATGAATCCCATGGATGCTCGGAAAGTTGTTTCATTCCAAGAGAGATTCGTTTTTTACCATCATCAAAGTCAAGTACTACAACCTGAACTTTTTCATCAAGTTTTAATACTTCCTCTGGGTGATTAATTCTTCCCCATGAAATGTCCGTAATGTGAAGAAGACCGTCAACACCTCCAAGATCGATGAATACACCAAAATTGGTCATGTTTTTAACGATTCCTTCCAACACCTGACCTTTTTCAAGGTTATTTAGAATTTCAGCTTTTTGAGCTTCTATGTCTTTTTCGATTAGGACTTTGTGAGATACAACTACGTTATCATTAGAGTAATTGATCTTCACAACTTTGACTTCCATTGTTTTTCCAACAAAAACGTCAAAATCCCTGATTGGCTTTACGTCAATTTGCGATCCCGGCAAGAAAGCTTCTATACCGAAAATATCAACGATCAATCCACCTTTAGTTCTTCTTTTAACGAAACCTTCAATTACGGAATCCTTTTCATGAGAATTCTGAATGGCTTCCCATGCTTTTACAATATTCGCTTTTCGTCTTGAGATAACAACCTGGCCGCTTTTGTCTTCCTGTGTTTCAAGGTAAACTTCTACGTCGTCGCCAACTTTGAGATCCGGTAAGTCTTTGAATTCAGACAATGATACCAGACCATCCGATTTATATCCTATATTAAGGATCACATCTTTTGCAGTGATTCCTACTACAGAACCAGTGATTAATTGCTTTTCTTCAACCTCGTTGATTGTACCTTCGTACATCTTGGCCATTTCTTCTCTTTCCTTAGCGGAATACTCCTGACCAAAACCTTCTTCGGTTAAATTGTCCCAGCTGAATGGCTCTTCAACCGGAGCTTCTTCTTGGGTACTTTCAGCTTTTGGAGTAGCAGCTTCTTTTTTGGCTGCAGGCTTGGCTTCTTCTTTTTTGGATTCGTCTTTAACAGGCTCTTCCTTCTTTGGTTCAGCCTTAGCTTCTGCCTTTGACTCCTCCTTTTTTGTTTCTTTTTTAGGCTTTGCTTCCGCTTTAGGCTTTTCAGCTTTAGCTTCTGCTTTTACTTCGGCTTTCTTTTCTTCTTTTTTTGCCTCTGTAGCCTTTTTAGTCGTTGCTGATTTTTTTTCAGCAGCTTGCTCCTTCGTTTGGTCCGGAGCCGGGTTTTCCTTTTTGGTTTTTGTTTCTTTTACTTTTTCTTCTGACATATGTTTTTCTCCTTCTCCTGATTCGCTATTTTATTTTGATTTGCGAAAAAGGACTGCAAAAGTAGAAAATTTAATTATAGATGAAAAGCAATATGAAAATATTGTTAATCTGCCCGAAAAGAGTGAGGACAAATTAACATGAGCTAATTCAAGGTTTTTGATTTATCCGAGTCGTCTGATTGAATGCAAATGATGAGATATTTCTCCATTATCATTCAATATACCGTTCTTATTTAATTCACTCTCTCTTACCCATGAGCTGGAATGGATGATTTTATTCTTTTCGGAAATGATACCCACATGATTTATTTTTCCTTTATCATTTGAAAAGAATGCCAGGTCCCCCTTTTTATGATCGGAATACTGATTTATTTCTTCTCCTGATTTAATTTGCATTGAAGCATCCCTCTTCAATTTGATTCCACTTAGTTTAAATACAATTTGGACGAAACCGGAACAGTCCAATCCGAAAATTGAACGGCCGCCCCATAAATAAGGAGCTCCCAAAAATTTTTGTGCATCACGAATGATTTGTTCCGGGTCATAACCATCAAAACTTTTGGATCGCATAAATTTTAAATCATTGTTCATCCAGGAAAGAGGCACTTCAGAGCCGGGGCTCAGACTCAAGAGACCAAATTCATCTATGCTGATTTTAATGTTATGTGTAATCAGAAATGTTTTTTGAATGTGAAATTCTTTTCTGTTCTCGGCATCTAATTCCTGGAACTGACCTTTGTCTATAAATCCTTCATAGGCATCGTAATCCATTTTTATCTTATACCATTTGTCTTCTTCACTTATGATATCGTATGATTCGCCAAATAAAATCTGACTTACCATTTCGGAGGTATCCGATGCTTTTGCTCTTACCGGTATGGCAGATAAGAATGCTATTCCTTTTTTATCCAAATCGTTCTATTTCTCTCTTCATGTCCTTATTCTTAATATCCTGTCGTTTATCGTATATTTTCTTCCCTTTGGCCAATCCTATTTCCATTTTTGCAAAGCCTCGTGAATTGATAAATAGACGCAAAGGCACAATGGTCAGTCCTTTTTCCTCGGTTTTTTTCTGAAATTTCTCAATCTCTTTTTTCTTTAATAAGAGCTTTCTTTTTCTGGTAGGCTCGTGATTGGCATGACTGGCCTCGGTGTATTCGGCTATGTGCATATTCTTTATCCACATTTCATCCTTGTCGATAAAACAATAGCCTTCCTGCAAACTCGCTTTGCCCATACGAATGGATTTGATTTCCGAACCGGTCAGGACTATACCTGCTACCTCTTTATCCAGAATCTCAAATTCGTATCGCGCCTTGCGATTTTTGATATTAATATTTTGTTGAATTGAACTGCCTTTTGACAATTTTAATCGTATTTAAATTTTTTCTCCAAAACTGATTTAGGCAATATTTTCTGTCCGGTCCTTCCCGTGGCAACCAGCCTTTCCCCTACCTTAACTTCATAGCTGCAAATTAATTCGTCGTGTTCATAGGAATCCACCTCGGCATTAACTACAAATTCTTCGTCCATGAAAACCGGATTGTGATGCAATATTTCAAGCATGGTGCCTATACCTTCTTCATCGTCTTTTTTTATCTTTTTTATGTATTGCCGTGTAGTCCATTCAATTTCTCTGGCCAGGGCAAATGTAGAACAGACATAATGCACCTTTTCATATTTGAAATGGGCCAGATCATCCTGAGTCACTCTATGGCGGTGAATAATTTTTTTAATTAATTCGGGCTGCATGCGCTGTAAATCTACAATTAAGTTTGAATGTCCGAGGCAGAAATATAGTATTAGAAATTAACACTTGGAAATTATACCTTTGCATCCCGTATGCATAAATCCTCAGAATGGCAGCGGTAAAATTTATTTTTGTAACAGGCGGAGTGACCTCCTCACTCGGTAAAGGTATCATCGCAGCTTCTTTGGCCAAATTATTACAGGCCAGGGGTTTCAAAGTTACCATCCAGAAATTCGATCCTTACATTAACATCGACCCCGGGACAATGAATCCTTATGAGCATGGTGAGTGTTATGTGACCGAAGACGGCGCCGAAACAGACCTTGATTTAGGCCATTACGAGAGATTCTTAAATACATCGACTTCTCAGGCCAATAATATCACTACCGGAAGAATCTACAATACCGTTATTTCTCAGGAAAGACAGGGTGTGTATTTGGGCAAAACCGTACAGGTCATTCCACATATCACCGATGAAATAAAGAGAAATTTTAATCTGCTGGCAGAAAAACACGATTACGATATCATCATCACTGAAATTGGTGGTTGTGTTGGAGATATTGAATCATTGCCATTCATTGAAGCCTTGAGGCAATTCAAATTTGATCAGGGGCCTTCCAATTGTGCAGTAATACATTTAACACTGATTCCATTTCTCAAAGCATCGGGAGAATTAAAAACAAAACCAACCCAGCATTCGGTTAAAACATTGCTGGAGGCCGGAATTCAACCCGATATTTTGGTTTGCCGTTCCGAGATGTCGCTGCCAATGGAAATCAGAAAAAAGATCGCGCTATTCTGCAATGTCCCAATCAATTCGGTCATAGAAGCGCAGGATGCAGAAAGCATTTACGATGTGCCCATTATGATGCTCAAGGAACATCTGGATGTACGAGTTATGACAAGGCTTGGATTGAAAAAGAAAAAGAATCCGGAAATTGAAACATGGAAAGATTTTCTCGGTAAACTGAAAAATCCTACGGGAGAAGTAAATGTGGCTATTGTTGGGAAATATGTGGAGCTCCACGATGCCTATAAATCCATACACGAAGCTATTATTCACGCAGGTGCGGTAAATGAATGTAAGGTCAATGTCAACTGGATTTCATCAGAACACATTACAGATCAAAATAAACAGCGTCAATTGGCAAATCTAGATGGAATTCTTGTAGCTCCCGGATTTGGCGAAAGAGGTATTGAGGGTAAAATTGAAACTGTCAATTATGCCAGAATCAATGGCATACCATTTTTTGGTGTATGTCTCGGAATGCAATGCGCTGTAATTGAATTTGCTCGAAACGTAGCCGGTTTAAAACATGCTGAATCATCCGAGGTTAATGAAAAAGCAAAGGATAAAGTCATTGATATAATGCCCGATCAGAAAAATATTGAAAATAAAGGTGGCACAATGCGATTGGGAGCCTATGTTTGCAATCTGAAAAAAGACAGCCTGGCCTATAAGCTTTATGGAAAGAAAAAAATATCTGAAAGACACAGACACCGTTATGAATTCAATAATGCTTATAAAGAAACGTTTGAAAAAAACGGAATGATAGCTTCAGGAATTAATCCGGAAAACAATCTGGTGGAAGTGGTTGAAATAGCAGATCACCCATTTTTTATAGGCACGCAGTTTCACCCGGAATTTAAAAGTACCGTCTTAAATCCTCACCCTTTATTTGCAGGTTTTATCAAAGCAGCTATACAATATAAAAACGAGAGTAATTAATATTAAATGGATAGAAATCAATTAATCGGACTTGTTCTGATTTCCGCGATGCTCGTGGGATATCTTTATTTTTTCGGTGAACAGCCAAAACCCGAAGAAACAATTTCCGAAGCACCCACAGAGCAAATAGAAAATAATTCTGAGAAAAATAATACGGTTTCAGAAGAGCCAAAAGCCATAAGTAACCCCGTCAATGTTGGAGATAGCACTGAGTTGCAATCCGATAGCATTGCGGTACAGGAAAAAGTGGGTAAATGGGGCGCACTCTATGCCAACACTCAGGGAAAAGAAAAGAATTATGTACTTGAAAATGAAGTATTTAAAATTAAAATCTCAAACAAGGGTGCCGGAATAAAAGAAATTCTGCTGAAAAAGCACGTTACCTATGAAAAGCAAGCTCTTGTGCTTTTGGATTCTGCCAATCACCAAATGGATTGGTTGATGACTTCTGTGGATGGCAAAACACTCAATTTAAAAGACCTTTATTACGAAGGTAAACTAACAGAAAGCGAAGAGTTCAACGTACTTACCCTTAGCGCCAGCGCTTCCAATGGTTTCATAAAGCATATTTTTAAAATCAGTCCGAAATCTTATGTGGTTGATTACAAAATTCAGGTGGATGGACTTAACGATTTAATCGCCAATAAGAATGTACAATTCTACTGGCAAGAAGACCTCAAGCGCTTTGAAAATGTAATCGATCAAAGTCGAAACCATACCGCAGTCAATTATTACAATACCAAAGGTGATTTTGAAGAAGTCACCAATGATGCCGACGCCGAGAAAGTCACAGAAAAAGGAGTGAACGATGTAAAATGGCTCTCGATGAAACAAAAGTTTTTTAATTCGGGACTAATTTCAAGCCTTCCCATGCAAAATGGGGAATTCAGTAGTGAATTTGACATCAATGATTCGAGTACCGTCAAATCGCAAACCGCAAGCATTGAAATTCCCTTTCAAATGTTTTCGGACGAGGAGCAATCCTTCCAGTTTTATTTTGGGCCAAATAACTTTTCCATACTTAAAAAAGTTACCGAGGGTTATGGAGAAAATGTTTATCTGGGTTGGACAATTTTCGCATCGGTCAACAAATATACCGTTGTCCCTTTCTTCAATTTTCTTGAAAACTATATCAGCAATTATGGATTGATCATTCTGATCCTGGTATTTGTGGTAAAACTCATTTTGTCGCCACTCTCCTACCGTTCTTATGTTTCCATGGCGAAGATGAAAGTGCTTCGGCCGGAAATTGAGCAGATCAAGGAAAAAATCGGAGACGACCAGCAAAAAGTACAGATGGAAACCATGCAGCTGTATCAAAAATTTGGTGTAAATCCACTGAGTGGCTGTGTTCCAATGGTTTTACAAATTCCCGTTTTGTTTGCGCTCTTTAATTTCTTTCCGAATTCGGTAGAATTAAGACAAAAAAGCTTTTTATGGGCCCATGATTTATCGACCTATGACAGCATTCTGGACCTTCCTTTTAATATTCCTTTTTATGGAGACCATGTCAGTTTATTTACCTTGTTGATGACCTTGTCTACATTGGCATATACCTATGTTCAGAATCAAAATAACCCGATGCAACAGCAGGGGCCAATGAAAACCATGCAATACTTCTTCCCGGTTATGATCATGTTCTTTTTGAACAATTTCTCTTCCGGATTGACCTATTACTATTTTCTATCGAATGTAATTACAATAGCGCAACAGCTTTTAATTGCAAGATTTATCGATGACAAAGCCATCAGAGATAAACTGGAGACTAAAAAAGAAAAGCGATCCAACAAAAAGAAATCCGGATTTTCCGCAAGACTGGAGGAGGCAATGAAATCCCAACAGCAAAAGCAAAAAAACAAGGGCAAAGGCGGAAGAAAAAAATAAGGAGCTTATCCACATTTTTGCCTAAAGAAGCACACAATTCATTATTAATTTTTTGATTATCAATCAATTAAATGCCTTAAAAAGTGTGCATAACCTTTTGAAACAGATACTGTTGCATTGTTTATCTTTGCATTAACAATTTAATTCGACATCAGAATTTCACATGGGAAAAATCATCGCGATAGCTAATCAAAAAGGAGGAGTTGGAAAAACTACCACAGCAATCAATTTGGCTGCAAGTCTTGCTGTACTGGATTTTAAAACACTAATAGTAGATGCCGACCCTCAGGCCAATTCTACTTCAGGGACAGGACTGGATCCCAAAGAAATACAACACGGCATATACGAATGCATGGTTGATGACATCAGCCCTGTGGATTGTATAATGCAAACGGATATTCCATCCCTTGATATTCTTCCTTCACACATCAATTTGGTGGGAGCAGAAGTGGAAATGATCAACCTTGAAGCCAGAGAAGAAATAATGAAGGGCGTGTTGAACGGAATCCGCGGGAATTACGATTTTATAATTATCGACTGTTCTCCTTCCTTGGGTTTGATTACCGTCAATGCCCTAACCGCCGCCGATTCGGTGATCATTCCGATACAATGCGAGTATTTTGCCCTGGAAGGATTGGGTAAGCTTTTGAATACCATAAAAATTATTCAAACCCGTCTTAACCCCGAGCTTGAAATTGAAGGAATGTTGCTGACCATGTACGATGTTCGTTTAAATCTTTCGAATCAGGTTGTGGAAGAAGTTAAGACCCATTTCAAACACCTTGTTTTTAAAACCATTATTCCAAGAAATATAAAATTAAGCGAAGCACCGAGTTTCGGATTGCCGGCCATTGTTCACGATGCAGAAAGCAAAGGAGCGATAAGCTATTTAAATCTTGCGCATGAAATGCTTCAAAGCAATGGTGTCAAAATCGGTTCAAAGAAAATGGCATGAACGAAAAGAAGACAAAGAAAACCGGTGGATTGGGAAAAGGCCTGAGTGCGCTTTTGCAGGGTTCTGAGGAGTTTGAAAACAGACGAGATCTTACGATTACCCGAAATCCACTGAATTTTAAAGATATACCTCTGGATCAAATAGAGGCCAATCCATATCAACCAAGAACGGAATTTGAAGCAGTAGCCTTAAATGAACTGGCAGAATCCATAAAAGTTCAGGGCATCATTCAGCCCATAACGGTAAGAAAACTTTCGGAAAAACAATATCAGTTGATATCCGGAGAGCGAAGGCTTAAAGCATCCAAAATAGCCGGAATTGATAGCGTTCCCGCATATATACGCACGGCCAATGACCAGGAAATGCTGGAAATGGCGCTTATCGAAAATATACAAAGAGAAGACCTGAATGCCATTGAGGTGGCACTCTCCTATCAGCGTTTGCTCTCGGAATGCGAATTGCGTCAGGAAGATTTGGGAACAAGGGTAGGCAAAAACAGATCGACAATAACCAATTACCTGAGACTTTTAAAATTACCTCCTGAGATTCAATTGGCGGTTCGAGATAAAAAGATAAGTATGGGCCACGCCCGGGCATTGATTTCAATAGAAAATGTGGATCTTCAGCTGGCCATATTTAACGAAATCATTCGAAAAAATTTATCCGTCAGAAAAACCGAAGACCTTGTGCGCCACGGTTTTGAAGAAAAAAAAGACGTCGGGAAAAAAGAATTAAAGCTCAGTCCTGAGTACAAAGATTTAAAAACAAAACTATCTTCGCATTTTGGAACCAAAATATCCCT
The DNA here is from genome assembly GCA_040218795.1 of Cytophagales bacterium. Lineage (GTDB taxonomy): Bacteria > Bacteroidota > Bacteroidia > Cytophagales > CCMP332 > CCMP332. The sequence goes on from JAVJQT010000005.1 coordinate 594,736, forward strand.
GAAGGTAGAAGATGATGAAAAAGGAGAAATTAAAATTCCCTTTGTATCAACCGAAGACCTCAACAGGATATTAGAGATTCTGGATGTCTAATGTTTGAAGTTTATTTCAGATCCTTACTGATTGTCATTATTACAATAATCTCGGCAAATCTCACATTTGCTCAAGACGAGGCTTATTTTGCCAAAAAAGATTCCATTCGGGCTGAAAAAAGAGCCATGAAGGCCGAGAAATACGCCTACCTAAACCCTTCAACAGCTGCTTATCTTTCCATGGCTTTGCCGGGTGCAGGGCAGTTTTATGTTAAAAGTTATTGGAAGATACCATTGGTTTACGGAGGTCTGGCGGCATTTACGGGAATTGCTATTTACAATCACGACCAATACATACGCTATAAGCGATCATTGAACAATCTCACCGATGATGATGAAAATACCCTGGTTGATCCTGATTTTTCGAGGCTTTCTGAAAATGCACTGCGCGCCAATCGCAATCTGACCAAAAAGTATCGCGACCTCAATATAATTTTAGGTGCCTTGTTTTACGGTCTGCAAATTGCCGATGCCTATGTAGACGGACATCTCAAAGGCTTTGAAGTTACCGATGACCTTAGCATGCGTGTGGATCCTGCAATTTATATGAACGGCAATACCATGGCGGGTGGTTTAACGTTAAATTTTCAGTTTAAATGAAAATAGCCTTAATCGGATACGGAAAAATGGGCAAGACCATCGAGGCACTGGCTGTAGCGCATGGAGATAGCATTGTCTGCAAAATAGCTCATAGCGATGATCTACCTGAAATGAAACATCATCATCCCGATGTGGCCATTGAATTTACCAATCCCGAAAGTGCTTTTGACAATATTTTATTTTGTATCAAAAATGACATTCCTGTTGTAAGCGGAACCACCGGCTGGCTGGATAAATTCGAAGAGATGAAAAGCCTCTGCAAGGAAAACAACGGTGCCTTCTTCTACGCTTCAAATTTTAGTCTTGGTGTAAATTTGTTTTTCCATTTTAACCAGTACATCGCAAAGGTTATGGCCAAATATTCAGATTACGATGTGGAAATTGAAGAAACACATCATATTCACAAACGCGATGCCCCCAGCGGTACGGCCATAAGTCTGGCAGAAAAAATAATCAATGCATATCCGGAAATCAGCAATTGGTCTTTGGATGAAAGGGAGAAAGATAAAATTAATATTATTGCGCACCGAAAAGAGGATGTGCCCGGCACCCATGTGGTCAGATACAGTTCCGACATCGATGAAATGGAATTTACACACATCGCTAAAGGCAGAACCGGCTTTGCTCAGGGAGCCCTGACGGCAGCCAAATGGTTAATTAGAAAAAAAGGTGTATTCGGCATGTCCGATATGATGAATTTAGAATAAATGGCAAATAGATTTTTAAAGCGATTAAAAGAGATTTTTCTTCCCGGGAAGAGCAAGGAACCACGTTCAAAAACCAGGGAATGGACGGATGCAATCATTTTTGCAGTTGTAGCGGCTACTTTTATTCGCTGGATTGCAATAGAAGCTTTTACCATCCCCACCCCATCCATGGAAAAATCACTTCTTGTAGGCGATTTTCTTTTCGTTAGTAAGCTTCATTATGGACCAAGGACTCCAAAAACACCGCTACAATTACCACTGACTCATCAAAAAATATGGGGTACCAATATTCCTTCCTTTCTGGATTGGATTCAATTGCCACAAGCCCGGCTACCGGGATTTACTTCTGTCAAAAACAATGATGTGGTGGTATTTAATTATCCCCGCGAGCAGGAATACCCTTCAGATCTTAGGACAAATTATATCAAACGATGCATTGGAATTCCCGGAGATACCATTGAGGTAAAAGACCTTCAGGTTTTTATCAACGGCGATGCCGTAGAAAATCCACCGAAAATGCAAAATACCTATTATATCCGGACGGCTAACCGCATCAGTCAAAAGAGCTTTAGAAAATTTGACATCACCGGAGTGGATATGGTTCAGGGCGGTTACGTGGTCAAGACTACGCCCGAGACCTCGGAATTATTAAAAAAACAATCTTATATCGACGAAGTGAGATTGCTCTATGCCGAGGATGGCCTGTCAAATCCAAGGGTCTATCCCTATGAAGCCAGTTACGATTGGAATGAGGATAATTATGGCCCGCTTTATATCCCAAAAGAAGGCGATCAGATGAAGGTAACAGATGATTTCCTGATTCGTTATGAAATGGTTGTCAAAGAATATGAAGGTCACGATCAGGTCTTAATTCAAAATGGAGAACTGATCATCGAAGGTAAGAAAATCGAAACCTATACTTTTCAGCAGGATTATTATTTCATGATGGGAGATAACCGACACAACTCTGCCGACTCCAGGATTTGGGGTTTTGTTCCCGAAGATCATATCGTGGGAAAAGCCCTCCTAATATGGTTATCATTGGACCCCGAAGGTGGATTATTTGACCGGGTCAGATGGTCGCGTTTGTTTTCATTGATCCACTAATTACCAGTTAATCGCTTTTAATCCTCTGGTTTTCAAATAAGCATTAGACTTGCTGAACGGCTTTGAACCAAAAAAACCTCTATGTACGGAAAAAGGAGAAGGATGAGCAGATTCAATCACTAAATTGTCATCCCGATTTATAAAATGGCCTTTTTTCTGTGCATATGAACCCCATAGAAGATAAACAATGCCTTTTTTGTGTTCATGAATTCTTTCGATCACTGCATCGGTAAACTGTTCCCAGCCTTTATTCTGATGTGAACCCGGACTTTTGGCTCTTACCGTTAAAGTAGCATTTAATAAAAGCACACCTTGATCTGCCCAGTGTTCCAGATTTCCGTGTTCCGGAATTGGAATATTAAGATCAGAATTGAGCTCTTTAAAAATATTTTGAAGAGAGGGTGGAAATTTGATTCCCTTTGGCACGGAAAAGCACAATCCGTGGGCCTGTCCTTCGCCGTGGTATGGATCCTGACCAATAATTACCAGTTTGAGTTTATCAAATGGGGTATGCTCGAAAGCAGAGAAAATTAATTTCCCGGGAGGGTATATTTTGTGATTGGAATATTCTGATTTCACAAAGGCAACGAGTTGTTTGAAATAGTCCTTTTCAAACTCATTTTTAAGCAATTTTTTCCAGCTATTTTCAATCTGAACTTCCATTTTTCAAATTCTTGATTAATATTTAACTTTTAATTAGCCAAAATAGATTGTAATTCAATAAAACTCTTGTTTAATTTAAAACGTTTCTTGATTGCTATAGCTTAAAAATAAATGGTAACTGCAACTACAGAAGGCATTAAGATCACAGTTGAAAACAACTTCCAATCGGAGTATTCCAGTCCGAAACACAATCACTATGTGTTTACCTATAAAATCAGGATTGAGAACTGCAGCGAATACACCATGCAATTGAAACGACGACACTGGCATATCCACGATGCCAACAATGTTCCAAAGGAAGTAGAAGGTGAAGGCGTCATTGGGCAGCAACCTGTTTTAGAACCGGGCCAGGTGCATGAATATGTTTCAGGTTGTAATTTAAAATCAGGAATGGGAAGAATGTACGGCAGCTATGAAATGGAAAGAGCCGTAGACGGAAAGAAAATAACTGTGACAATTCCCGAGTTTACACTGGTCGTTCCATTCTTACTCAATTAATTGAATCCCATACTTTTCAGGGTTTTTGCTTATTTAAAATTTCTTTTGCGTTCGGGCAATGCCCATGGCCTGCATTCCCCATTTGTGTATTCACTATATGCTAAGGGATTAAAAAATAAAATATCCCGAAGCCAATTTGATGCCATCGAAGCACTTCGAGAGGACTTTCTAAACGACTCAACCGAAATTGAAATCAAGGACTTTGGGGCGGGATCACAAACCATGAAATCCGGAAAACGCAAAATAAAAAGCATTGCAAAAAACAGTGTTTCCGGAAAGCGTAAATGCGAAATATTATTCCGTCTTGTTAATTATTTAGAAGCCAAACGCATTCTGGAATTGGGCAGCTCGCTTGGAATTTCAACTGCCTATTTAAAGCTTGGTAATCCAAAGTCAGAAATTATAAGCGTCGAAGCGGATGAGAACTTAGTCACAATTGCAAGCAGACATTTAAAAAATGGGGTGATTTTATTGAATGAAAAGTTTGACAATGCATTAAATTCTGAGCCCATTAAAAGTTTTAATCCCGATCTTGTATTTATCGACGGGGATCACCGCGGAGCTTCTCTTTTGAATTATGTAGACATCTTAAAGAAAAATACAGAAAAAGATTGCTGTATTGTTATCGATGATATTTATTGGTCGGAAGATATGAATAAGGCCTGGCTCCAATTGAAAGAAGATCAACGCTTCGGAATAAGCATAGACCTATTTCATGTCGGTATGCTTTTTACCCATGAAAAACTTGTCAAGCAGCATTTTGATTTGAGATTTTAATAAAAACATAAATTGAAGAATAACTCCTTTCATTAATGAAATAAATTAAGCTCCCTTTTTTCGTACTTAATGGATACATAAAAATTATTATTCGTGTTTTTTTAGGCTCTTTGATAAGTGTTTTTAATTGCTTTAAACCATTGAAAACAATTTTTGTGCGGTAGAATAATTTGAAAGGAGAAAAATTAATGCAAGTATTGGCATCAAGCATTTAAAGTGCATATTTATCTACCTAAACAACATGATTTAGGTTTTAATCTAACGTAGAGAGCTATTAATATAACAGGATGGCAAAACGGATAATTTTATTTCAAGTTCTATTGATTGTGTCTTTAATAAGTTGCAGCAAAAAAAACAGTTCAACTGAAAATGCAGCCATTCATAGTCAGGCGGATAATGAAGAAAGATTGGAATTTATTTCTGGTAAAGATACCCTTGTAGGGTACTTAAGTAAACCTCAAAATATCCAGTCCTATCCTGTAATTGTTGTATTGCATTCAGCAAGTCATGGTCATCATGACAATGAATTATATAATCACCTTGAGACACATATGAATGACTTGGGCGTTGGAGTATTCTCATATGATAGAAGAGGATCTGGAGAATCGACAGGAGACTTCAATACTGCAAGTTTAGAAACCCTTGCTAAGGATGCATTAAATGCAATACTACTGATTAAAACAAGAAATGATGTTGTTAAAAATAAGATTGGATTTTTCGGAATTAGTCAAGGTGGATGGATAGGCCCCTTGGCATATTCTATGACTCCTAATGACATCTCTTTTATGATACTTCTCTCAAGTTCAGGTGTAAGTCCGGCTAAACAAATGGAATATAGTGCTGTGACTACATTAAAAATGAACAATTATTCAAAAGAAATTATCGACAAAGCCATTCACTTGAGGAACATATGCAACGAATATTACCGAGGTAATAGGGATAGACAAAAAACGCAAGAAGAGATAGATATGTTCAGGGAAGAAGTTTGGTTTAATGACGTATATCTACCATGGCGCGGCAACTTACCTGAAGATGTTAGCAAGACCAAATGGATCCATGAAATGGATTTCGATCCGAAGGAATATTTTGAGAAAGTTAATATTCCAATTTTACTTTTCTATGGAGAAACAGACCGTTGGGTTCCGATTGAGGAAAGTATTATGGTATGGAAGGATGTTTTTAAGGAAAATGGCAACTCAAATTTCGAAATTCATAGAATTCATAGAGCAGGCCACATGATGATTTTGGATGAAGACAAAAATCCAGATCAAGAAGTAATATCGGAGCAATACACTGAAAAATTGAAGAAATGGGTGTCTGAAAATTTAAAGTAAAACAGCTTCCAATAATATCTAAATTCCTATTAAACTCAACTTTTACTTGCCGAAAGTGGCCATATAAGAAAACCGACAAAAGGACGTTAATTTTGAACTGTGTTAAGTCGAGTAAGAAATAGCATTTTAACGAAATTCCTTTGGGGAATCATTGGACTTTATCTGCTTAATATAAGCGTTGACACGGCAGACCCTAAGCCTGAACACATTCCTGAAGACTTATCTTTCAACGACCAAGAAAGTATTGTTGAAATAGTAGTCGAAAAGATTTTTGGATTTGAAGATGCCATCAAAGAGTATGATGACCATGACGCCGAAGACCACAACAAGAAAAAGAATGTAAAAATTGACTTGGTAGTACATGTAATTAATGTACTGAAAAATGACTCAAATCGAGTTTACAAAAGAAAAAAGCGCTATCCTGATTATGAAGCTCGTTTAATAAAAGGCTTCGACGAAAAAGACAATCCACCACCCAAAATTTGATTTGTTTTCACAATTGTTAGTGACCTGTGACCAAATGGACATAGGGCGATTCTCAATGCTTTTAAAACAAATCAATTATGAACATCAAAATAAAATTGGTGCTATTTATTTTATTGGCACAAACTACATATGTCATTGCTCAAATTACTGATGCAGAAAAGGACAGTCTTTACATTCAACAAATAGAAGACCAAAAAGACCCTGATAAAGTTCTACATGCAGAACCCTTGTATATCGACCTTATACGAGATTTGGGAGCCCGAAAAGATGAAAAAGAATGGAACTTAGGATTAGGTCTTACTGACAATCTGAAATTCGATTCTTATGAAGCCCTAATTGAGTACGAGTGGGCACCTATTGACAGGTTAGGCTTAGAAGTCGAATTGCCCTTCACTTTTTATTCACCTGTAAACGGAACAGCAAATGACTCAATCCCATCTAATCAACTGAATAGTATTAAAATTGCAGCTCAATGGTCATTTTTCGTAAATGAGCCAATGGCCACTTCAATGGCATTTGGATATATTAACGAGTTTGAACTTTCTGACTTCAGGAATTTTGGGAAGCCATTTATTAATGGAAATATTTACAATCCTTTCCTGATTGTAGCCAAGCGATGGGGCAATAACTTTCATTCATTGATTTATACAGGGCCAATGATTGAGCAAGATTTGAGTACCAACAAATTTCATTCGACTTATGACATCAATACTAATTTTCATTACATGATTTCAGGTACTCGGAATTTTATCGGAGTTGAGTTAAATAAAACCTTTGACAACGGAGACTTCGACATGACCGTGAGACCCCAAATGAGATTGGGTATAGCAGACAACTTGTTGATTGGAATTGTGGCAGGAATTCCTGTAAGTCGTGAAAATCAGAGATTAAGTTCTTTTGCTCGGCTGATATGGGAACCGGGACATAAGAAATAATAATTACAACCACCGACATAGTATTAAAGTCATTCGTTTTGAAATGCTCAAATTTGAGTACTTTGCAATTATCAAAGTTTAGTGCGGACATACAGTTTATTTCTCTGAAACACCGCACTAAGCTTTTACTTCATTGTTATGAAAAATTTCTCAAGAGCCCTTAATTCTTATATAAAATGAGAAAGAAACGATTCAAACAGATTTTTAGAATTGTCTTGTTTACTGGTACAGCCATCTCCCTATTCTTCGTTCCATGGATTTTGGTAAAGGCCTGGATTTTACCATTACCCGCAACCATTCAGGAGCAGGTAGATGAGGCAATCGACTATGGATTTGATGGAATGATTGTTTACATAGACAAGGCAGGATCACCACCGGCCTTTTATACAGCTGGCTGGAAAAATCGGGAAAATAAAATACCGGCTGACCCAAATTCATTATTCAAAATTGCCAGTATCAGCAAATTATATGTGGCAGTTGCTATCACCAAACTGGTTAAAGAGAAACGTTTGACTTTAGATGAAACGCTTGCCGATCACTTTCCGGAACTTGTAGGTAGAATTGAAAATGCAGAAAAAATCACTTTGAATATGATGGTTCAACATCGCTCCGGAATTCCCAATTTCACAGATAATCCTGCTTATTGGGAAAACGAACAGGAAAATGGGAAAAATGCCCTTGATTTTGCCCTTGATTTACCGGCAAGTTTTGAACCTGATGACGGATATGAATACTCCAATACGAATTATCTGTTGCTTCGCAGGATTATTGACAATGTATTAGGGTATAGCCATCAAGCATATATCAAAGAGAGAATATTGATACCTCTTGAATTGAAAAACACCTATTTTTCACTTGAGGAAGTTGATTTAGATGATGTAATGAGTGGATATTATGTTGGATATGAAAAAGATTTTAAAGCGAATGAGTATGGAATGTTAGCAACAGCAGAAGATGTGGGAATATTCCTGAGAGCCTTAAACGATGGTTCGATATTTGAAGAAGGAGAACAGGAAATCTATCCCTACGAATACGAACATGGAGGTCTGGTTATTGGCTACCAGAGCCTTGCGGAATACCACAAAGACATGGATGCTGTTGTTGTTCAATTTATTAATACAACCGATTTTAATGGATACGAATGGAACTTATCGGAAATTATTATTAACCGCATTGTAAAAATATTAAGGAGAGAAAGCTCATAATCACAAATGAACAAAATGGGCAGAATTTGATTCATCATAAATTTTTGATCAATATGAAAGTTACAGCTGAAAAAAATGAAAATGTCGCAAATATGATATTTGCAAACATCTATCCACTTTACTTGAATAGGTTGGAGAAAAATGGCCGAAGCAAAGAAGAACTGGATCAGGTGATAGAATGGTTTACGGGTTTCAATCAAGCTGCGCTGCAAGCATTTATTGATGAAAAAGCAACGTTTAGAACATTTTTTGAAAAAGCAGAAATTCATCCTAATGCCCACATGATCAAAGGCCTTGTTTGCGGTTACCGTATCGAAGAAATAGAGGATGAATTTGAATTGTATAAACAATGCAGACGTATGGAAAAATTGATTGATGAATTGGCAAGAGGTAGGAAAATGGAAAAAATTTTACGCGAAGAAAATAAATAAAAAATGGCATTCGCTGTAATGAAGGACATTTTGCTTCCAACATTTTATGATGAAAACAAGGGGCTTAACAAAGGATGAGTTCTAAGGGCAAATTCCAATGTGAAATAATAAATTTAAAATTCCTTTTGGGGAAATAGATATCCCTGTGCTTTGGTTTTGTGTTTTTTATTGAAAGAAAATTTCCAGGCTATGAACAATGACATTGAGAATCAAAAATACCCAATTGGGAAATTTAAAAAGCCGGTAAAAATTAATGATCAACAAATACAGATTTGGATAGGTATTATCGAAATATTTCCTGAAAAAATAAAAACAGAACTCGAAACCTTAAATGATCAGGATTTTGAGAAAAAATACCGCAACAATGGCTGGACCATAAGACAAATCGTAAATCATTGTGCTGACAGTCATATGAACAGTTTTATACGATTTAAACTGGCCTTAACCGAAGACAAACCAATCATCAAGCCCTATTTTGAAAATTTATGGGCTGAATTATCAGATTCAAAAGATTATCCTGTAGATAGCTCTATAAAAATTCTGGAAGGTCTCCACGAAAGATGGGTGCATTTGCTAAAAAACTTGTCTGATAATGATTTACAAAGGCAATTTATTCATCCTGAAAGCAATGAAAGTGTTGATCTAAAAACAAACATTGGCATTTATGCATGGCATTGCGAGCACCATTTGGCGCATATAAAAAATGCAAAAATATCTGGAATATAATTTCAAATTACTTCTTCAATTCCATAAATAACTCACTCCCCATCCTTTCGGGTATGCTGTTTCTGCATTCCTCAAGCATATTAATTCGAAAGTATTTGTCAAATAATGTTTTGTATTCATCGATATGACCACCAAACGGCGGATGATCCTGAAATAAAGGAATATTAAAGAGCACTCCTGCCAATTTACTATCTGAATGCATGAGATTTTGCATCTTTTTGCAATAGCCCTCTCTTAATTCCGGATTTAATGCACAAAAAAATGTTTGCTCAATGATTAGGTCATAAGAATTCGAATGATCAAAAAAATCGGCATGGATTAAATGTTCTTCGGGGAAGTCGGGGTTTTTATCTTTAAACTTTTGTAGCGGATATTCTGATATATCCAGAAGAAAAACATTTTTAAACCCATTCATATACAGATACTTGGCCTCATAAGCGTTGCCACATCCCGGAATTAAAATTTTTGTTTTTTTATCCTTTAATTGATCGAAATAAGCCTTAAGTGGAGTCGAAACATAACCAATATCCCAACCGGTATTGTCAGCTTGATAACGTTTTGTCCAGTATTCTTCTGTAGCTATCTTGTTTTTCAATTCTTCCATTCTGCAAATAATACTAAATTAACTGCTTTAAAATTCTATGGTTCTAAATTACATATGGTTAGGCTTTTTTCTAATCTCCTTTTTGCTGGGATTATTTCAATGGATTTTTCTTGGCCATGGGGAAGTATTCCCGGAAATGCTCAATGCCACATTTGAGTATTCTAAAACGGCTTTTGAAATTTCATTAGGGCTAACCGGTGTTTTGGCATTGTGGCTGGGCTTTTTGAAAATAGCTGAAAATGCAGGACTTATCAATATTCTGGCCCGGGTATTGGGGCCTTTTTTGTATCCCCTGTTTCCTCAGATTCCAAAAGGGCATCCTGTATTTGGGACAATGGTTATGAATTTTTCTGCCAATATGCTCGGTTTGGATAATGCGGCAACACCCATCGGTTTAAAAGCCATGGATGGACTTCAGGAACTGAATGAAGATAAAAAGGCTGCGAGCAATTCCCAGATAATGTTTCTTGTTTTGAATACCTCAGGCCTCACCATAATACCTATTAATGTAATGGTTTATCGTGCACAAATGGGCGCAGAAAATCCGGCTGATATATTCTTGCCAATACTGGTGGCAACTTTTGCAGCTACGCTCGGAGGGATCATATTTGTCGGGATAAAACAAAAAATCAATTTTTTAAATCCCTATCTCCTATCGGCATTACTGGCCGTGACCGCTTTGATCGTTTTTCTGCTCTATTCTCTATCCAGCTTATATCCCGAACAAATCGAAGCGATTTCGGGCCAGGTTAGCAGTCTCATTATTTTTAGTCTGATCGCCGTTTTTATTGCCTATGGTTTTTTTAAGAAAATAAATGTTTATGAATCTTTTATTGATGGTGCCAAAGAAGGATTCAATGTGGCGATTAAAATTATTCCTTTTCTTGTCGCCATTTTGGTAGCAATAGGTGTTTTCAGAGCATCCGGGGGAATGGAGCTCTTAATAGGTTCACTTCAATCGGCATTGGAATCCCTTGGTTGGGCCAGCGAATTTGTTCCTTCGCTCCCTACGGCCATTTTGAAACCACTTAGTGGCAGTGCAGCGAGAAGTATGATGGTGGATGCCATGAACATTCACGGAGCAGATTCCTTTACCGGAAGACTTTCATCAACGCTTCAAGGGACTACGGATACCACATTCTATATCATTGCCGTGTATTTTGGAGCAGTGGGCATCCGCAATACCAGATATGCCGTAAGCGGTGGCCTTTTTGCCGATTTTGTAGGTATAGTAGCTGCCATACTCATTGCCTATTTCTTTTTTCTTTAAATATTTTTCCATTCAAGTACCTGATTATTAGTGTATTTGAAAAAATTTCAAATATTTTTAAAAAGGCGTGCAACCTTTGATCAAAAGGATGCATCTAATAATTGAAACCGAATAAAATGTTCCTCAGTAAAAAGAGGCTTTACGAAAGCGAAGAAGATGTGATTGAAGGCTGCAAAGCCGGTGAGCGTGAGGCTCAGCATAAACTTTATGCTACTTACGCTTCAACATTTTTTGGGATTTGCCGACGCTACATGAAAGATGAAAGAGATGCTGAGGAGGTTTTAACCAATGGATTCATGAAAATATTTGACAATATATCGAAGTACAAAAGAGAAGGCAGTTTTGAAGGTTGGATGAAAAGAATTCTGATCAATGAAGCGCTGATGTACATTCGAAAAAATCGTCAGATGTTTTTAGAAGTTGATATTGATACCACCCAAATAGACAAAAATTTTTCCTGGCATCAGATTGATATGGAAACAGAGGATTTGTTGAAACTAATACAGTCTTTACCGGTCGGTTACAGGACTGTCTTCAACTTGTACGCCATAGAGGGATACAGCCATAAGGAAATTGCAAAACAGCTTAGTATTTCTGAAAACACATCGAAATCGCAATTGAGCCGTGCAAGAACATTATTGCAAGACAGGGTTCAGAACAAAAAGCAATTCATCCAAAAAGGGAGCTGAAATGGAAAAGGATAGAAATTATTTTGAAAACAAATTTAAGGATTTTAAGTCTGCTCCTCCTTTGACCGTATGGAAGGATATAGAATCAGGTCTGGTTCAAAAGGAACGTCGTAAAAAAGCAATTTTCTTTATGCGAATAGCCGCCGGGCTTTTACTGCTGATCACGGCACTCTGGTTTACATTTTCTAATTCAGACATAAATGAAAATAAGCTGGCAAAAGAAGAAATTAAAAATAATGAAAGTGCTGACAGGCAATTGAATGAAGAATTACAACCTATAATCAGAAATTCCATCGCCTCAATTGATTCCGATAATCAGAAAAAATTGATTTGGCCGGAAAAAGAGATTAAAACAGAACAGAAAATTAATACGGATTCTAAGGCCGGAAGAAATGAAATTAATAACAGGAATGCAGATAAAACAGAATTGAGAACCAAAAAAGATCTTCCATTTACTGATTCAATTAAAAATAATAAACGCCCAATCCAAAAAATTCAGCAAGAAACTGAATTGAAAAAACCGCTATTGGCCAAACTTGAAAATGACAGTCTTCAAAGGAATGAACTTAAAAGAGAGGAACTTTTGATCGCCGATGCCGATATCAAGAATAAGGCCGAAGAGAGATCAATTGATAATGGAGATGCAAAATCCATTACCATCATTCTAAGGCCAAAAAATAAAGAGAATCTTGCTTCGAACGATAATCACCAAGATGAAAAGTCAAAGTTTGAACAATTCAAAGAAGCGCTTAATAAGGATTTATATAAACAAACGATCAGGCTTGGAGAGGTCCCGGACCTGGCATTTAACAAATTAAAATTGAGGTCAAATTAAATTTAAAAACAATGAAAAAGGTAAATTTTAACTTAAAACTATTAATGGTATTTGGTCTGGTAGCAGGCCTGTTATCCAATCCGCTATTGTCAAATGCCGGCAATTTGGAAGAGCCGGACACAGTGACAATCAAAATAGGCAATAGCAAATTAATATTCCTGATAGAAAATGAAGAAGATTTGGAATCGCTTGAAGATTATGATGTGAATGAATTAATTAAAGGATTCAAAGCCTTACTCGATTCAGCTGAATCTGGAAATACGGTAACCATAGATGAAAAGGAAAAGAACATTAAGTTTATCGAAATTCAAACCGGAAACGGGATAATTATTTCAGATAAGAATAAGAAGAAAAAAAGGATCACCAATCATTTATATATTGATTTTGGACTGAACAATATCGTGGAAAAAAATACCCAGATAAGTTCACAACCCTATAGGTTAAATAATTGGTCATCGAGATATTTTGCTCTTAGCTCGATGAAAAAGGTGAGATTAGGTCAAAATAAAGGTCCGGTCAATTTTCAATTCGGCGCTGAAATTACCTGGAATAATTTGATGTTTGAAGACGATATTACACTCAGAAAAATGAGCGGTGTCAGCCAATGGATAGAATATATGGATCCAAGTCTTCCGGGAAATTTGAGAATTACCAACGATATCCCCGCGAGAAAAGGAAAATTAGCAATAGGCACTATTGGATTACCATTGCTTGTTGGTGTTGATCTTGGTAAAGATAACAATGTAAAAATCGCAGCGGGTGGTTATGTTAACTATAAACTCGGCAGCTGGACCAAAACCGTTTATTTTGAAGAAGGTGACAGAAAAAGAGTCAAAGACAGATCGGACTATAACCTCAATGATTGGAGATATGGACTTATGGCTACATTTAGTTATAAAGGCTTGAGTATCTTTGGAAAATACGATCTGAGCCCATTATTTAATACAAATCCTGTACTCAATGGTAACCCCACAGGAGACTTTAATGTCTATTCATTTGGAATAAGAATATAAATAAAATCCAACTTTATATTAGAAAACGACCTTTTTTTGGGTCGTTTTTTTTATTTTAAGGGTGTGGAAGAAAAAAATAAAGGCAATAAGGCTTCTCATTCCGACGGTGAAAAGGAATTTCATGAGAAAATTGAAAAGGAGTCACCCGATCTAACAGAATTGGTTTTTGACTTGTTTTTCGATAAAGAATTTAAAGGCAATGTTGATCTTTCGGAAGACAGAGAAAAACATAAAAAGAACTCAAATTAAGTTCTATTTTTCACCAAAGAATAGCGCTTTCTCCTCCCCTTTCATTTTCAATTGTCTGGCTACCCTCTGAAAAGTCAATCTGTTCATGGAAATAAGAACCAATAGAATTGCATAAGCGGCAATCATAGCATCAGCCTGAATAAATAAATAGAATATACTAATGAGAATCGACAAGGCCGTCATTTTAATTATCAAAGTTAAAAAATAGCGTTTATAGTGATTAAGCCTATCTACTAGCGCTTCTTCGGCATTTATATTATTGAGAGATCGATGGTATTGATAATGCCAAAGTCCGACCAAAATCAAAGATAAAAGCACAGAAAACAAGCCAATTTTTAATTGAATACTTTCTGAAAAAAGAGCCTCATCTGCTCCATTTGATTTTGATTCAACATACATCCAGACCGGAATAAAACACAGGATGGACAAGGCCGTCAAAAGCTGAAAATGAGTATTGAGCTTATCATAATATTTTTTGTAGTATTTCGCGTCCATTTCAATGGCGAAATAGCTTATAGATTAGGACAATTAAAAATTTGCTAACAAACGTTAGGTTGTCTATCTTTGCATTGTGAATATTGGATCAAAAACCGCGACTCGCAAACAGCAAATTGAAAAAGAAGCTGCCGCATTATTTCACGAAAAAGGATATGCCGCCTCATCAATGCGCGATTTAGCGCAAAGAGTGGGAATAGAAGCCGGAAGTCTATATTCACATTTCAAATCAAAAGAATCGATTCTTCAAAAAATCTGTTTTGACATGGCCAATAGTTTTTTCCAAAGCCTAGACGCCATTGAAAACTTAGGTTTGGATGCCGAATTGCAATTGAGAAATGCAATAAAAGCGCATTTATCAGTTCTGACAGAAGATCCTGAAGAAACCATTGTATTTCAAAACGAATGGAAACATTTGAGTGAACCATATTTGGGTGATTTTATTTCCATGCGCAAGGACTATGAAAACAGGTTTAGAAAAATTCTTGAGCAAGGCATAAAGGATGGATTATTTGAAAATCACGATTTGAAAATTTTGAGCTTAACCCTATTGTCAGCTTTAAACAATACGAGCACCTGGTTTAAGAAATCAAGGGATAAATCTGAGGATATAGGCGAAAAGCTTTCCAATATATTTTTAACAGGACTTTTAAAACAAAAATAATATGTACGGAGGAGGACAGATATTTGATCAGTCAATGAATACCGGTCTGGAAAATGAAGATCCGGTAAAATTACAAGAATTCGAAGCGAGAATTACAAGAGGTGAAAAGATAGAACCCAGCGATTGGATGCCTGCATTGTATCGCAAACAATTGATCAGAATGATAGAACAGCACGCCCATTCTGAAATTATTGGAGCACTTCCTGAAGGAACCTGGATTACAAGGGCTCCCGGATTTAAAAGAAAAATGGCTTTGATGGCCAAAGTACAGGACGAAGTCGGACATGCCCAGTTGTTGTATTCAGCTGCAGAAACATTAGGTAAAAATCGGGAAGACATGCTAAACGATCTTATCAATGGCAAGTCAAAATATTCCAACATTTTTAACTATCCCGCATTTACCTGGGCCGATTCATGTTTTATCAGCTGGCTTGTGGATGCAGGAGCAATTGTAAATCAATTGGCCAATGCCAAAGGTAGTTACGGCCCTTATGTTAGAGCTCTTGACAGAATATGTAAGGAAGAGTCTTTTCATTTGAAATACGGTCATGATTGTGTAGTTGCTTTGGCAACTGGTTCTGAAAAACAAAGAACAATGATGCAGGAGGCAATCAACAGATGGTGGGCGCCAATGATGATGTTTTTTGGACCCTCGGATAAAATCTCGGTTCACACAGAAATCCTTATGAAATGGAAAGTCAAAATGGCTTCAAATGACGATTGCCGACAGCAATGGTTGGATATGTATGTGCCTAAAATATGGGAATTGGGATTTACCATTCCGGATAAGAATCTTAAGAAAAACGAAGAAACAGGCAAGTGGGAATTTACCGAACCGGATTGGGTGGAATTCAAGAAAGTCATCAATGGCGACGGGCCTTGCAATAAAGAACGACTGGCTGTCAGACGAACCGCCGAAGAAAGAGGAAGATGGGTACGCGAAGCCTTAAAGTCTCCGAATATTTCATATCAAACACCTTTTGCCTAATGAGTTTAGAAAGTTTAGACCCAAGAGTCAATCGATTAAATATTCCGGATCAATTCGAGGATGAGGTTCAGAAAAAAGAACTCGATCAATTAACCACTTTTGAAGTTTTTCTAGTTCCGAAAGAAGGCAAAGCACTTGAAAGCGTAGGAATAGTTCATGCCGATGATTCTGAAATGGCTTTTGTTTTTGCAAAAGAAGCATTTAGCAGAAGGTTTACTTGTGTGGGAATGGCCGTTTGCCCTACGCATAAAATTTGGGCTTCCGAAGTTACCGAAGGTGAAGAAAGCGCATTTGATTTTATAGAATCACTGGATGAACAAAACGAAGGCGAAGAAGATCAATGCGAAATCTTTTTAATGGACAAAAGAGGAAAGCAACACAAACACGCCACTTCTGTATTGGCATACAGCTATATCGACGCAGCTAAAAAAGCCAAAGAGGAATTGGGCAATCCCCTTACTAAAAATATCTGGGTAATACGAACCCGTGATTTTACCTTTAATGAAGAAGAGGACAGCGATTTGTGGGCCACGCTTCCTGAAAAAACCTATAGAGATGCGCAGGCTTATCGTGCGGCAGATAAAATCAAAAAATTCAAAGAATCTCAAACAAAGTAAGATGCAAAAAGAGGAAATTCTTAAAGACTTAATGTACAAAATAGCAGATGATCAATTGATCATTGGACATAGAAATAGTGAATGGACCGGTGTTGGACCTTTGTTGGAAGAAGATATAGCTTTTTCATCCATGGCGCAAGACAAAGTCGGACAGAGCTGGGCCATTTATAAATTGCTTGAAGATTTAGGTGAAACAGAACCGGATATCAATGCTTTTACCAGAAATGCAGAACAATTTCACAATTCTCAATTAGTTGAATTACCAAATCAGGATTATGATTTTAGCCTAATGCGTCATGTGCTATTTGATTATGCAGAATCCATTCGTTTTGAAATGTTGGCACTGTCTTCCTATGAACCACTAGCGCAACTCGCACAAAAAATCAAAGGTGAAATTAAATACCATGTTATGCATGGAAGGTCTTTTGTTCGAAAATTGGGTACTTCTACTGAGGAAGCCATAATTAGATTGCAAAAAGCATTGGATTACAGTCTGCCATACGCATTGGGTGTATTTGAACCCTCAAAATATGAGGATGAAATGAAGCAGGCTTTCATTTTTGAAGGTGAGAAAATTCTTGAAGAAAGATGGAAAGAACAAATTGAAACAATTCTCAAAGGAACAGAATTGAAGTTGCCAAACTGGAATGATATTGAACCTATATACGGCGGTCGTTACGGAATTCATACCGATCATCTGCAACCTCTATTGGATGAAATGACGGAAGTATTTAATGTAGATCCTACTGCAGAATGGTAGACTATAGCGAATTAAATAAAGATCAAATATTAAATTGGCTCGAGGAGGTAAAGGATCCTGAAATCCCTGTTTTATCTTTAGTTGACCTTGGTGTAATCAAAAATGTTAAAATTGAAAAGGACCTGGTTGAGGTAGACATGACGCCCACTTTTGTGGGTTGTCCTGCCATGGATTACATGCAAAAAGATGTTGAAAAAACATTAGAGAAATACGGCATTGATAATTATCAGGTAAATATTTCGTTCAAAGAGCCATGGACATCAAAAAATATTTCAGAAAAAGGTCGTAAAGCATTAAAAGAATTTGGTCTCGCTCCACCGCGGGAAGATTTTGTTATCGTTGACATAGACTTGCTGGAACATGTTGCATGTCCATATTGTGAAAGCACCAATACTGAACTAAAAACACCTTTTGGCCCGACATTATGTAGATCTTTACATTATTGTCACGATTGCCAACAGGCATTTGAACAATTTAAACCGGTATAAAATGAAATATCTATTTCAATTTTTTCTCCTATTTGCCTTTTTAATGGCAATCAGCACCTCATGTAAAAAAGACTCTTCAAAAAGTAAGGCTGCTAAACTCGATTCTTTGAAAATTGAAATTGACAGTCTGCGATTGGCAGTCGAAAAAGCCTGGGATACCATGATTTATGAAGACAATAAAAAATTGGATTATGTAAAAAGAATGGTAGATGAAGCCGTGTATGTTTTAAACGTGAGCGAAGTAGATCAAAATAAACTTCATTCTGACATAGAAGCCTTGCGTAATTTCAGATATGACCGTCAAAGCATGAGCGATTCAGAATTGATAGATGCTTATGACAATGCTACAGATTCAACACTCAGAATGGTTTTTACATTTATTGATTCCATTGACAATTCCAATCAGGTTCCCTTAATAGTGGAATTGCGAAAAGATATCATGCAAATGGATAACATGGTTATTAACAGAAGGAGCCATTACGATGAACCCGCTATGGAAATTAATTCAATCATAAAACACAAAAGTAAAATGCTCAGAAAATTGGGTGAGCCTTATGCCTCAATGGAACCCTACCCGCTTTTTGTATTGAATCCGGATATATAAATTTTAGGCTGAGAAACCTTAGCGAATACTAATATTCCAATATTTTTTCCTCAACAAATACGAATCCATTATCTGAATTTCGCTTTTCTGAGTATTTCAACATAGTTAATATTGTTTTCCAGAGCATTTCATAAGGGATGATTTCTACCTCTGTATAAGGCTGCTCTCTTTCAGGAAATTTCATTAACAGGTTGTAAAATTTATTTCCCTGTTTTTTACATTTTTCATAATCAAGATCGTAATTGATCAGAAGGCGTATAAGTCTCAGAAAATACTGGGCTCTTCGATTATCGGATTTGCTGATTTGACGTATCTCATACATTCTCAATTTTTCGATATGATTATAAAGCATATCAAATTTATTGTCTCTTAAGAGAATAAGTATCTGCAAAATCAGAATCTGAAGATTGAATCCGACTTTATCCTTTGAGTACTCCGGGAAATAATTAATTAGCGCGATGTCATTTGATGAAATTTCATCACAATAGAAAAGGGCATATTCGCGATAAATATCCCATCTTTCTCTTGATATTTTTGGTACTAGTTCAAAATACTGGTTTTCAGTTGCCATTTTTACAATATTGAGGGCCTGCTCAAAATTGCCGGCCCTCATTTGTAATAGATAGTAATCCTCCAGAATTATATAGTAATTAATGCTATCCTCTCTGTATTCTTCAAGGATATCCTGGACATAAGTCAAACCTTCCTCTATGCGATTTAGAAGAATCAATGCATAAAGTTTAGATACATGGTTTGAATGTAACCGGACAGCGGCAAATTTGTCCGGATATTTTTTTGACAACTCGTCAATTTCTGTAGACAATTCCAATTGTTTTTCCCAATCAGAAATTCTTAAATAAAAAGATTCTGCAATTGTATAATATTTTGCTATTAAAAACGGAGTCTCATATTTGTTTTTAAGATCTGAAATTGTCTTAAAGGCTTTTTCTGTAAATTCTAATGTCGACTTGGTTTCTTTTACTGACTTTTGAGAACGCACTCTGATTTGATTTATCAAGTCTTCTGCGTGTTCCTCCGCATTTGCAATTTCCTGGTATTTCAACCATTTTTTTTGAAATTCTTCATATTTTCTCACATTCCCCTCATAAACCATTTGGTTTTTGAGGTTTCTATAGCATTCTTTTAATATGTCAGAAAAATGATAGGGCTCAGCTACTCTTAATATTCGTTTAAATAACCAAATCGCATTGAATTTTTGGCCCATTCCCAAAAGGATTTTGGCCTGTTGAAGATTGGTTTCTGCTTCACTCTTCAATCTGTAATAGTGTAAAAACTTTCCACTCCTCAGATTAAGGTGAAATAGATTTTTTAAAAGTTGATCTCTGAATTTTGCTTTGACTTCAAAATAATAAGGATAGTCCGGGCCTTTATCGAATAAAGCAAGTGCTGCATCTTCATCAGTTTTAAACTTACCTTCGGCAAAACCTTCATACATCTCTTTTAGCTTTCCGTCGAGGTTAATTTGCTCTTCCCCATTGAATAGAACATCTTTTTTATCTATTCGTCTACTTAGTAAATCTACAATTTGATACAACTTCATTTGATTCAAATATGCTTTCAGTGTCCAATATAATCATTTTATTTATTTAATAAACAAATTACATATAATTTTTTGAACTTAGTAAACACTCATTTTTGTACTACCTTGATACATAGAAATGACCAAACTTTGCTATCACAACCAAAAACTAAACGAATATGTCATTTTTAGTA
Organism: Cytophagales bacterium; assembly: GCA_040218795.1. GTDB lineage: Bacteria > Bacteroidota > Bacteroidia > Cytophagales > CCMP332 > CCMP332. The sequence continues at coordinate 615,305 of JAVJQT010000005.1, forward strand.
AGCCTTTTATTGTTCCTGGGAGTTATAAGTTCAGAAGCGGAATACGATGCTACTCAGGAGAGTTATTATGAAACTACGTATGCAACTGAAGAAAACGTAGACGCCTTTTACAGACAAAACGACCCGTCGGATGAAGATGGCTGGTAAAAAATATTTGATTTGGATGGTTTGAGACGTGCTGATTTCTGATCAGGGCGTCTTTCTATCCAAAAAATATGGGCGATGAAAAAAGAGAATAAGCATATTGAATCAAAACCTCTCGGAAATACTCTTAGCAAGCGTATTAAGATGGTTGTCGAAAAACCCTTTTCAAAGTTTAAGGATAAACGGCCATCATGGATGATTGATTTCGATGCACACTGATTTATAATTTAAAATGTAATAATTATGAAAACTATTTCAAGACAATCAGACATACAGGAATTGCATAAGATTTATATTTCTGCCTTCAGAAAAGTATTCTCTTATTCTGTCAGAATTCAGGAAGACAATAAAATTGCGGAAGGCTTATCTGATTAAGTTTAGTCGAGATCAGAGATTTTTGTTCTGCAATCAATTAATTCAGATTTGATTGATTTTATCAATCCTGAAATGTGCTCGTCCGTAAAATTGAAATTTATTCCGGTTTCAGAATAGATTTCAGGAATCGTTTTGGTATATCCCAGTGCCAAACCTCTTTTATACTTTCCCAAACCTTCATTTTTATTTTCCCGGTAGTTTAGCCAAATTCCAATGGCTCCCAACTGAGCAATTGCATATTCTATGTAATAGAAAGGAACTTCAAAAATATGAAGTTGTTTTTGCCAGATCATTCTTTTGTAAGCATCAAGACCGGAATAGTCAATTTGATCACTGTGAAACTCATCAAAAATTTCCAGCCATTTTTGTCTTCGTTCTTCAATGCTATGCTTTGGATTCTCATAAATCCAGTGTTGAAATTTATCAATTACCGCTACCCAGGGAAGGGTTTCAATTATTTGTTCCAGGTGCTCTTCTTTTGCCCTTAGAAATTCTTCTTCGGAACTGAAGAATATATTCCAATGATCCATTGTAAGCAATTCCATGCTCATGCTTGCCAATTCTGCAACCTCCGCAGTAGGGTGTTTAAATGAAAGAAAGTCATAATCGCGAACTAAAAAAGAATGAATAGCATGCCCTCCTTCATGCATCAGCGTTATCATGTCTCTGAATGTACTGGTGGCATTCATAAAAATAAACGGAACCCCTATTTCATCCAATGGGTAATTGTAACCACCAGGGGCTTTATTTTTTCTGGACTCTAAATCCAAATGCCCAATTTTTTTCATGGTGCTTAGGCATGAACCAAAAAATGGATCAATTTTATTGAATAAGCTAATTGATTTTTCAATAAGATCTTCAGAACTGTCAAAGGGTTTTAAAGCCTCCTTTCCAAACTTATCAACTTTAAGATCCCAGGGTCTTAATTGATCAAGAGCAAGTCTTTCCTTTCTGTTTTCAGCAAGTTCATCCAATAATGGGACTACTTCCTTTTTCACTGCATTGTGAAAGGTCTTGCAGTCTGCCGCTGAATAATCAAATCTACCCTTGGCTTTAAAAATATAATCTCTAAAATTCTTAAATCCGGCATTTTCAGCAATTTGTTGTCGTATAGGAAGCATTTCATTAAAAAGATCATCCAGTTCTTTTTCAACTGAAGCCCTGGCTTCTGAAATTTTATAGAAAATCTCTTCTCTTACCTTTCTATCATTAGACATAAGATAATTCGAAGCCTGAGGAAGCGTAAGCTCCTGACCTTCGTGTTTAATAAATAATGCACCGGTTATCTCTCCGTATTTACTCTGAAGCCCCTGAATTTTTGAAAAAAGGGGAACATTCTCTTCCCTGAATAACTCAATCTGCGTTTTTAATCCCCGAATCATTACTTCAAATCCCTGGATATCAATATCTTTCAAAAAGGGACTTTCGACTATCTTTTTATTTAGTTCATTGATAACAGGAGAAACTTTTGGCTCAATTTCAGTAATAAGGAAATTAAAACGGTCGCGGTATTCCTTGTTATTGGTATAACAAGTCATTTTAATATAACTGCGGCCAAGATCCTCTTGTAGTGCTGCTTCAAGTTCATTCAAATCTTTTAACCATTGCAAAAAATCATCCTTTGACTTGAAATCCCTATTTTTTAAATCTTCGAAATACGATTTTATCGAATCCCAATCTTCAACCTTAAAGTTTTCAGGTAAATAGTTTCTTTGAACTTTTACTTCCATAAATAAAATTTTCTAAAAATATGGGATTAGGAATTATCCGATTTCAATTTTTACATCATCGGTCATTGGATGCCCGACACAGCAAAGTACATATCCATCGTTAATTTCTTTTTCCGAAAGGCCTTCTGATTCATCCATTTCCACTTTACCTGAAACCAATTTGCCTCGGCAAGCAGTGCATAATCCACTTTGACAGGAAAAGGGCATATCGATATCGCGATCGAGTCCCGCTTCCAAAATTGTTTCTTCGGATTCCACCTGAAATTGATGTTCTTCGCCATCTAAAATTATGGTGACCTCACGCGCCTCCCTTCCCAGATCGCTTTGTTGTTCCTGAGTTGCATTGTTCAGCGGATTTGAAGATTTGCTTACAAAGCTCTCTCGGTGGATATTTTTCTTGTCTATCTTCATATCCTCAAGGGTATCACGCACAATTTCCATCATGCCTGTAGGTCCGCATAGGAAAAATTCTGTGAATTCATCATCTCTTGATGGCAATTCAGCAATAATGCTCTTCAATTTTTCCGGTGTTAACATTCCCGAATGACCATCCCAGTCTTCAGTCGGTTGATCCAATATATGCTTGATGCATAATCGATCGCCATAGTCATTTTCCAATTCATTCAGATAATTTCTAAAAATAATAGAATCAATATCTCTATTGGCATATATCAGAGAAACCAAAGTATTTGGTTCTTTTAAAAGTGCGCTTCTCAAAATTGAAATCAGAGGGGTAATTCCACTACCTCCGCCAATTAGAATCAGATGACGATAGCTGTTTGTACTAAAATTAGTAGTAAACACGCCCATAGGCTCCATTACTTTAAGCGTATCGCCCTCTTTAAGTGAATCGTTCAAATGATTGGATACTACCCCATCTTTGATCCTTTTTACAGTAACGGCCATCTCTTTATCGGCATAGGGAGTTGTACACAAGGAATAGGAACGTCGGAGTTCACTCCCACCAACGGGAACTACCAGTGTTAAAAACTGGCCGGATTTATAATCAGGCAATCCCGATTCCGGGTTTTCAAAATATATTGTTATTGCATCTTTTGTTTCTCTGTTGATTTTAGAAACTTTCAAATCATAATATCTGGCGGAGGATTTTGACTCCTCTTTCTTATCTTCTTTTTTATTTTTAAATATCTTCTTAAACATTAAACCAATACGTTAATTTAAAAACTAGTGCTCTGCTTTTAGCTTTAAATGAATCGCTAAAGTAATTCTCTGTATATACAATGAAAAAATCGGATACAGGTTTGAATCTCCATTGAAATCTGCTATTGATATTGAAATTATTGATCTGCTCATTGTACTGTACAAAAGTAGTGAGGAATATTTTATCGCTCAAAGTTAAGTCCAGCCTTGGACTTACCAATAAATTACCACCGTCTTTTCCTTCACCACTTAAGTCAAGATAGTTATAATCTAAATCTACACCAAAGGAGCCGTAAGGTTGAAAACGCCAATTAATATATCCTCTTGCATTATAACGTGTAGAACTGAAAAAACCTCCATATTGAAGTGCAATTCCACCATTTATTTTTTTTCGGACATCCGTACTATATGCAAAACTGTATTCATCCCAATTAAAATCCTCTCCTGTGACCAGCGTATCTCTGAAATTTTCATCAAACCCAACCAAAAAAGTATCCTGTAACAGTATATAGGTATTGTTAAATTTCAAAGCTATTTCACTGGTATTCAACAACCTAACAGAATAACCCAGATTAGTAAACTGATCTGTTTTTTCCCATTGCTGATTTGTGAATATTTCAAAGCTCGCATCAGGGCCATGCCTGATAACTCCGTATTTATTGGGATAAAAAGTGTATCTGAAATTGGGGCCAAACTTATAATAGCCGGTTCTTGGAAGAAAGCCTAAATCGAGTTGATAGTTTTCCCCAATCATTTCCTGCCCCCAGCCAATAAATAAATTTCTGCTATTGTATCCTATAAACCCGGAATGTCCAAAATTATTGGTGTTTTTATTCGGGCTATTCGATCTGTAAATTGAAATATCACCTATCCATTTATTATCCGATGAAAGTAAATTGTATTCAAATCCATAGGCACGGTTATAATCATGGGCTAAAAATCCCTCATTGGCAAGACTATCGGAAAAAGGCCTGTAACCTTGTCGATTTGTAAATACCGCTGTGATATTAGATCGGTCAAATAATTTTCGCTGTAAAATGGCGACCGTAGAATTATTCAAAGTATCCTGATTAGAATTACCCCCCTCCTGCACATTAAACAAGCCAATCCTAAGATTATCTGATGCTTTTCCGGTTAGACGTGCACCATATATGATTGGTCGTCGTAAACCAATCCGTCTGGAAAAGAAAACCCTCGTTCTCGGGAAACCCAGTCTTCCAAAAAGATCATCATTCTCCAGAAAAAATTGTCTCCTCTCAGGAAAAAACAACTCGAAACGGTCCAGATTGGTCACCTGCCGATCAACCTCTACCTGTGAAAAGTCCGGATTAAATGTTAGATCGAGGTTGAGCGATGGCGTAATTCCAACCTTTATATCTCCACCGATTTCAATTTCCTTTAAACTATTGGATTCATTATAGTTTCTGACATCTCTTCCTGCTACATAAGGAATTAAAGTAATGTTTGGCCCGGGTTTAGGCAGGGAATCAACAAAAATTACCGAACCGGAATATCCCAGGTTTGATCCATTGAATTGTTGTGGAACGGGCGTCCAGGTTGAAACTTCATTGTATTTTAAATCATTTCTCAGGAATATGATATTCCAAAATTTGCTTTGATTATTGTATCTCAGAGTTTTGAACGGAATTTTAATCTCAGCGGTCCAATAATTGTCGTAGCGCTTTACTTCAGAATACCAAACATTATCCCAGTCGGTACTCACGTTTTGGCCTTCGAATATCAATCCCTCTCTTTGAGCGCCATAAGGGCTTAGTCCAAATGAGAATCCCGTAGTTTTGTCGTTAAATGGATCAATGTAAATACTTAAATTATCTGTTGTCTGAAATCCCCAATCTCTTCTAAGACTTTCAATGGTATAGGGTTTTGCCGAACTATCCTGCATTATGGCAAAGAAATAAACAGCTTTGTCATCAAAAATCATTCGAATTTCCGATTGGGATGAAGGGGCTGCTGTGTCGTTGGGGGAATTGAGGTAAAAATTATCTGCTACTTCAGCAATTTTCCAGCTTTCTTCTTTCATTTCTCCATCGAGAATTACTGCATCAATGGCTCGTTTTGCTTTGAACTCTCGCAATCCTTGAGATCTCAGGTCATCGACCAAAAAGAAAGTCAATAAAGAAAAGAAAACTAATATTCTCAACGTGAATGAATCTAAAATCACAGGCAAATATTCAAAAAACTATTGTAGATAAGTCCCGAAATATTTCAATAGGCTAAAAAATGGGTTGAAATGATTATTGTAGAGTAGTTTTACTTTAATAAAAACTGAAATTGAGGTAATTGTTCTGAATTTGCGAAATTCGCATTTTAATTAATACCAGGAATGTCAGCAGAATCACTAAAGGCAATATCACCCGTCGATGGCCGGTACTTTGAAAAAGTTAAGGAACTTTCTACTTACTTTTCAGAATACGCGCTTATTAAATACCGCATACGTGTTGAAATTGAATACTTAATCGCCCTGGCCGAAGGGCCCTTAAATGACAGAATTGGTGATATTCAATCTAAAAAAAATCACCTTAGAGCTGTATACGAAAATTTCAGTCTGGAAAATGCATCTCGTGTTAAAGCCATTGAATCTGAAATTAATCACGATGTAAAAGCTGTTGAGTATTTTATTAAGGAAAAACTTGAAGAACTCGGTCTTAGCCAAAATAAAGAGTTTGTTCATTTCGGACTTACTTCCCAGGATATTAATAATACATCAATTCCAGTAAGCATAAAGGATTGTCTGGATCAGGTTATTTATCCCGAGTTGCAAACTTTAATTGACAAACTCAAGGAACTTTCAAAAAAATGGAAAGATGTCACTATGTTGGCCAGAACTCATGGCCAGGCGGCAAGTCCTACCAATTTGGGTAAAGAATTCGCTGTTTTTATTGAAAGGATAGAGGTACAATTTGATAATCTTAAGTCCATTGAAAACAGAGTTAAATTTGGAGGAGCAACCGGCAATTTTAATGCCCATCACGTAGCTTTTCCTGAAGTGAACTGGCCGGAATTCGGAAATACTTTTGCCGAAAATTATTTGGGATTAAAACGAAGTCAGTTTACCACACAAATTGAACACTATGATCAATTAGCAGCGCTCTTTGATAATTTCAGTCGCATTAACACTATACTAATCGATCTTGATCGCGATGTTTGGCAATATATTTCAATGGGCTATTTTACTCAAAAAGTTAATAAAGGAGAAGTTGGCTCTTCCGCTATGCCGCATAAGGTAAATCCCATTGATTTTGAAAACTCAGAAGGGAATTTAGGTATAGCCAATTCAGCTTTTAATCATTTATCTTCAAAACTTCCAATTTCCAGATTACAAAGAGATCTCACTGATTCCACGGTATTAAGAAATATCGGTGTTCCAATGGCCCATTCTTTACTCGCATGGAAATCTCTAAAAAAAGGATTGGACAAAATCGAAATCAACAGGGAAAACATTTCAGCAGATCTTGAAGCCAACTGGGCTGTAGTGGCCGAGGCTATTCAAACTATTCTGCGAAGGGAAAATTATCCAAACCCCTATGAGAGTCTCAAAGACCTCACCAGGGGAAGTAAGGAAATCAATAAGAAAACCATTCACCGTTTTATAGATACATTGAATGTCAGTGAAGAAATAAAGGAAGAATTGAAAAAAATTAATCCGGAAAATTATTCAGGCGTATATCCGGACTTCTAGGCTACGAAATCACCGGACATTTGTCTGCAGAACTTAATGGCCCTTCTCAACTTCCTCTTATAAAAGGGGCCGTTTTTTTTCATCAACTTAAAATGGGCTTTAAGATTATGCCAAAAAGGTTTTTCATCGGTATAGCCCTCTGCTGAAGTTTTGGGTATCAATAGATACTCAAAACCCATTTCATCGGCAATCTCTTCCATACACGGATTACCGTAAAGTACTTTTTCCGGTTTTCTAACAATTAAATAAATTTTAGATTTTGGGAAATTTGGGGTTTTGCTTCCATTGAAATTTTTATTTTGCTTAATATCTATTGCAGTAGAAGGCATATCCTCGTTTACATCACTTCTTGCCTCAAGTTCTTGCGCAAATGTTGATTGTGAGAACATTAAAATTAGCAAAGCGATCGATATGTATAAATGCTTTTTGATATTCACATTAAAAATCTCCATGCAAAAGTGAGAAAAAAACATCAGAATCGTACAAATTGGCTTTGAGGCATTAAAAAAGCCCCGAAATTCGGGGCTAAGAATTATTTCTTGAAGAAGTTTTCCGTTCGATTATCTATTACCAGATAATAAACCTGACCTGTTTTTAGGTCGCTGACATCGATTTCTGTAGCCCTGCCTTTTTTAATTTCATTGCCGAAATGATCCAAAATTTCATAATCCGTTTCACGCGATAAGATTAATTTATCTTTTGGTTTCGGTGGGTTAAAGGTTACCGGTGGGAGATCAGAAGTAAATTCCTTAATTCTTGTATTGTAAACCTGCCCGGTTCTTTCTTCATATTTTATTCTATACTTATTGTTACCGCTGTGGTGATAAGTTTTCAATGAATAAGAATTGGTTCCCGGTCTTCCCTGTGATGATACCTCGCCGACTACCTTCCATGTATTATTTACAAAATGCTCTACTTTATAAGTGTTTTGGGGTTTTTCACCAATAGAGGACCAATTTACTCCATCACTATTCACATCAAATGATTCAAACTTAAAAGCTTTGTTTGTGACGAAGACATTGGGGTTAAGAATTTTAGGAGTACATCCATCTTTATGAACTATCCGAATCTCAATGGCTTCATCCATTGTCAAATAGTTAAGCGAAATAATAAATGCTCCCTGATTTTTATGCGGCTTCAACTTTCCATTAATGTAGACTTCTTCTACACAGTATTCAGAAGTTGAAGAACCATTGAATGGGTTCTGCACATACAAATCCTTGCCGTGATATTGTCCAACAAGTGTTATCTCTCCGCCAAGGGCTATTTGAGAGATTAATAAGGAAAGTACTGCCAGGTATGATTTCAAATTCATGAGAATTCGACAATTAAAAGTTCGGATAATACAATTTCAAATTTATATATTTTTCTAAAATATACCCTATGTAATGAATTATTTAGAAATAGTTCACATTATTCATGCCTTAAAGCTTCAATAGGATCTAGCCTGGAAGCCTTTCCGGCAGGATAAAAACCGGATATGACTCCTACTACTAAACATATAACTATTCCTACAAACATCCATAGCCAAGGTACAACAAAAACTCTGCTTCCAATAGTAACTGCAATAATGTTGCCAATTCCCAATCCTAAAACTACTCCGGCGATACCACCAAGCTGACAGATTACAATTGCTTCTATTAAAAATTGCTCTCGAATGGTGCCCGGTTTAGCACCCAATGCTTTTCTTACTCCGATTTCTCTTGTTCTTTCGGTTACCGATACAAGCATGATATTCATCAATCCTATCGATGCGCCCAGTAGTGTAATAAAACCAATGATAAATCCACCCATTCTTAAATTTCCTGATATTTCATCCAATGTGGAGCTTATCGAATCGCTTCTTTCTATTGTAAAGGAGTCCTCTTTATTCAAGGGATCTTTGCGAATCTGCCGCATTAAGCCCGTAGCCATGCCCATAGCGTATTCCAAATCTTGTTCGGTATTGATTCCTACTGTAATTCCAAAACTTGGTTCATTTAAAAAAGGCAGTGAAGCTACAAGCGGGATCAGAATATTTCTATTGGTGCCACTTCCTCCAAACACGCCTCCGGTGCTTTCAATGACTCCAATTATTTTAAAATATTTTCCCAATACTAAAATTTCTTCATTGAGCGGGTTTTCCTCACCAAAAAGGGTTTCTACAATCTCTTCACCAATTATTGCCACATTAAGTCCACGTATTAACTCCTGACTGGAGAGGCCTCTGCCCTTAATTAAATTATAACCTTCATTATTTAAATAATTTTCATCGATAGCGATGACTTCCGAATTTGGGTTTGTTTTTTTAGAATGGCGTTTGGCTTCGGCCAATCCGCTGACCCATTCATAAATTCCCACGCTATTGCTATAGTCGTATTCTTTTTTGAATTTTAATGCTTGCCTGTAAGTGATTCTGGGATAAACTTTTCGCTGCTCACCGCGTCTTCTGCCAGTTCTTTTTTGGTATATTTCAAAACTATTTGCACCCAAAGTGCTTAAACTTTCGGTAATTGAAGCTTTCATTCCGTCAATTGCCGTAAGAATTCCGACCAAAGACATTATTCCTATGGCAATTATCGTTGCAGTAAGTATAGTCCTTAAAAGATTATCCTTTATGGATTTAAAACTTTCCGAAATATTATTCCGTAGATTCATTAAGGAGAACTATTTTAGCTCTGTTTTTCTTGTATAACAAGATTACTAATTATATCACAATTTAAATAGTCATGATAAAGAAGCTTAGCTTTTTAATCCTTTTTTCCCTTTCCACTGTAATAAGTGCTTATAGCTCGAAGATTTTAATCCCAATGGACGAAGCCCAGTCCAATCATTTGAAAGCCTATGGAATCTCCTATTGGATTCTAGCACAGGAACAAGAGGTGGAGTGGCTGTTAAATTACCGCGGTGGAAGTTTTTTATTTCAAAATGCTCAGCTTTTTCAAAATGAACTAATCATAAGAGGCGTGAGCTATGAGGTTATTTCAGATGCTGAAGCCAATCAAATCGTAGAACTTATCGCCAGTCCAAATAAAAATATGGATGTGATGAAGCTTGAGGTCGCGCCTAAGATTGCGGTTTATTCTCCTAAAACGGCCCAACCATGGGATGATGCGGTAACACTGGTTTTGACCTATGCTGAAATTCCCTACGATGTAGTTTTTGATGATGAAGTGATGAAAGGGGATTTGAGCAAATACGACTGGCTGCATTTGCACCATGAAGACTTTACCGGACAATACGGTAAATTTTACAGCATTCACAGAAATAAAAAATGGTATCAGGATCAGGTTCAGGAATTTGAAGAGACAGCTGCAAAACACGGCTTCACAAAGGTTTCACAATTAAAATTAGAGATTGTAAAAAGAATAAAGGCCTATACACTGGGTGGTGGTTTCTTATTCGCGATGTGTTCCGCTACCGATACCTATGATATCGCACTTTCTGCGGATGGTGTGGATATATGTGAACATATGTTCGACGGTGACCCTGCTGATCCAAGGGCCAATTCCAAGCTGAATTATGAGCCTACACTTGCTTTTAAGGATTTTCAATTGCGAATGAATCCAATGGAATACGAATATTCCAACATCGATAATGAGTCGCGAGAAAGAGGCCTCAATGAAAACAATGATTTTTTCTCACTTTTTGAATTCTCAGCAAAATGGGATCCGATCCCAACCATGCTGACTCAAAACCATGAAAGTACAGTCAAAGGATTTATGGGGCAAACCACAGCCTATAAGAAAAGACTAATCAAGCCCGATGTAATTATTATGGGTGAAAACAAAAGCATCGATGAAGCGAGGTACATCCACGGAACCATCGGTAAAGGTTTTTGGACTTTTTACGGAGGTCATGACCCCGAAGATTATCAGCACTTTGTTGGAGAAGAGCCCACTGATTTAAACCTACATCCCAATTCACCCGGATATAGATTGATTTTAAATAATATATTATTCCCGGCTGCCAAAAAGAAAAAGCAGAAGACCTAAAATCCTAAAAACAAGAATCCATTGGGAGCAATTCCAACCTCATAACTTTGAAGTATCTGAGATGAAGTATTTACAAGATGTATCTCACCATTTTGGGTAAATCCTTTAGGGTCAGCCACCCAAAAATTTAATTCAATATCACCATAACCTTGATCCAGGCTAAAACCGTATATGGATGATACTTTGTTGTCGAGATTTACAATTTCATTTGAATCCTTATCAAAATCTGAACGCGGGTCGAATCCATAAATACTTGTTCCGGAACTAAAATATAATTGAGAACCATCTGAATATAATTGACCATTTGGTTTTATCCCAAGAGGAACTGAGTCAGTAACGGTCAGACTTTCATTGTCAATTTCATAAATCCATCCATTTGATCCGCCAAATGTATCCGTACAAATTACATTTATTGATCCCCCATATACGCTTGCCATTCCATTAGGAGCAAATCCAACGGGTATAGTTTTTAGAGGGCTTGATCTTCCATGTTCAAATACCTGAACCGTATTGGTGAAATTATTACTAACATAAATGTTATTCCCATCAGTCGTATAAATCTGTTCGGTTCCCGGATCAGTTCCGGTATTGTTATCTCTGAAACTTAAATCACTTCTATTGTATTTTGCAACAAAGGAATTCGTGAAATCAGAATTCCAGTTAGTTACATAGATCATATCATCTATTGTCAAAATATATCTTGGTAAAGACAAACCAGTTTCAATTACTGCGGTTTGTACAAAACTTGAATCATCAAGTACAAGGATTCTACTCTCATTATTTGATACTACGAAAATCCGATTATACAAATTATCGTGATATACAGATTGAACTACATCTCCGGTGGTAATTCCACCATTTGATATACTTACGACATCATTGATCACCGACTTAGCTTCCCTATTTATATAGCTTAGACTTCCATTTGCCTGACCAAAATTGCCTTCATTCACTACAATAACATCTTGTTGGCTTTGATTTGGTAGGTTCGGTCCGCAGCCAGGATCACCATCCATGCATGGCTCATCGTCATTATTACATGATGTAATTAGAAATGCTATAAATAGGATCGAAAATAATTTAATTGTATGCATTGAGTTTCAGATTATAATTAAGAGTAATTAAATAGTTTCTTCCCGGCATGGCTCGGTTGATATAGGTTTGATAAGTTTCATCTAACACATTCTGAACATTGAACGCCAGGTCAATATGATGATCCTTTATCATAATTCGCTTGGATAAGCTGAAATTTAAAAGATCAAAAGCCTCCAGATAATTAGAGCTCGTTCGTCGTTCTGATACAAACTGATATGATGCACTTAATCTGAAGTTGTGATATTCAAGGGCCGAATTTGCATTAAATGAATGCTCAGGAGTATATAGCCTTTGCAAATCACTTTCGGTATCAACAGCACTTGTATAATTGTATGCGAGCCCTCCGGATAAATTGAAGAATGCCAGCTTCAATTTTTTGATTTGAAGATTTGAATTTATTCCCTGACTTTTTATTCTATACACATTATGCGGAACAAAAATATCTGTGTATAAAGCCTGTCTGATATCTGACCACAGGCTATCAACAACAATCCATTGCACTGCATTTTTGATATTCATTTGATAAGCAACTACATCCAGTTTTACCTTTTTGAAACTCGCTTCAAATCCATATTCTAATTGCTGACTTTCTTCGGGTAAAATATCAGGATTGGCATTAGGAATCCAATACCTTTCATTCAAGGTTGGTAAGCGGAAGTTTTCCGAGTAGGAACTTTTTATGCTAAACTTAAAAGGAGATTTGTTAAGCACATTATAGGATATTGCGACATTTGGGGTCAGCGGAACTTCATAAGCATTCACATGGGTATACCTCAAATTCAATTGAGCTTTAAGGTTCTTATATTCTAAGCGCTCAAATGCAAAAAATGAGGTCCGTATTTCGCTGCTGTTTTCTGGAAAGTTTTGATAATCAGGTAAAAAAAATTCAGAATTAATTCCAATTCCCGATTGTAGAAAATTGAATATCTGTTTGCTGATCCGTGCTCGAGTACCATATCTTCTGATACCACTGTATTCACCATTGAATTCTATATCGTCAGAGGTATAAAATGCATCCACCTGAATTAAGGCAAAGTCAGCATCCCTCAAGTAGGACAATTTATAACGATGCATTTGATCCAATTGCTTATCCTTGGAAGTTCTGTTGTTCATGGTAGGTTGCACTTCTGTAATGCCATCGTGCAGCCATCCATAAAATCTAATTTGATCTTTTTTACCTAGTTTATGTGCCATGGTTGTGGTAATCCCATTTTGCTGAAAAGCTGAATTATTTTGTTTTACCAATGGTTTTCGAAAGTCAGCTGTATTGATGTATTCGAAATTATTTTGTGCCTGATTTCTGTAATATCCTACCGAAATGAACTTTCTTTTATCTGAATATCTGTATTTCGTATGAGCACTTATTCTTTCAAAACTTCCATAGGAAGATCCTATTTCTAAATTTTCTTCCTTCCTAAATTGAATGCGGTCATTCATCAAAATAGCACCACCAATAGCTCCAGAGCCAAATGGAACAGAACCACCGCCATAAAGCAATTGAACATTATCCGTGCTTTGCATAGGAATATTAAAACCGTTGGACTGACCCAAACCCGCGTGGTTAACATTTATGCCGTTCCACATGACCGCCAAATGTTCAGGATTTGTTCCCCTTATTCTTGGTGCTATTAAACCACTAAGGCCGTATTGTGTGAAATTGGCACCGTATTTTTCATTCAGTGAATTATAAAGACTATTAGAGGATGCATGACGAGCGTTATCCGGGTCTAATTTTAAACTGTAAATGCTCGTATTATTATCGGTCCAGGATTTGGCCTCAATGATAACTTCCTCAAGTGTATCAAGACTTTGAGCCTCAGCATTAATTACTAAGACAAGCACAATTAGGAATCCATGTATAATCCTTGCTTTCAAAATTTATCATTCTCGATGAAAAAATTTCAAAGCCTTTGGATTGGAAGAATAAATGAAAAAACAACCAGTGTTTATCACCTATGCCTTTCACCCGAAAGCATTGATACTGTGTATTATGGCAGGTCTCCTGGCTCACCCGTTTTTACCGCCTTCCCGTCTATGGACAGTGGCTGTGGTGTAAAAACATGTTACTTTCCAAATTGGAAAGAGGGCTTACAGTTGCGGGGACAGCTCCGGAATTAAACCGGATTCCCTTTTAAGTTTCGTCTTGTTAGAAACACCCGAATACCGTTGCAAATTTCGACTTTTTCAGGTAGAAGACAAAATCTAAAATAAACTGGTTTGTGAAGACTCCTCCACGAAGTACTACGTATTCTGGACGAGCGCTCAGGCTCTGAGAAAGGAACTCCTTTGATAATACCTAATTGAGTATTACAAGCGTAATCCCATCTCCTCCCCTTTCTACATGTTCGCTTTTAAAACTTTTCACCTGTGAATACTCTTTCAATTGTTCACGGATTACTTTTCTCAAAATTCCATCGCCTTTGCCATGTAAAATGGAAAGTTCTTTTATACCTACCATGAGGGCTCGGTCAATGAACCGCTCAAGCTCATCAATCGCTTCATTGGCACGCTGGCCTCTTAAATCCAAATTTGGTGAAAATGTGTTTATGTCAACTTTTGTCAATGAATTAAAACCGGTAGAATCTTTCTTTTTGGATTTTTCAGGACCGGAAAGTTTAAAGAGTTTTTTCAATTTTACATAAGATCGAATGTTACCAATTGCTATTTCGGCTTCATTGCCCTTAATATTAATGATTTCTCCTTTTGCACCTGAATCAATCAATTCCACAATGTCTCCGACTACAATTGGCCCCTGCACTTCTTTTTTAACTTCTTTCTTCTTTTTTGACTCTTTTTTAAGCTTAGGAATCGAATCTTCAGTATGATCAAGATATTTATTGAGATTTTCCCTTAGCTCTTTGGTCTTGCTTTTATCCGCCTGAATTTCACGTATTTCCCTTATTGTTTTTTCAATTCGTTTGTTTGCTCCTTTTACAATCCCTGCAGCTTCTTTTTTTGCCTGCTCTATCAATTCTTTTCTCTCCGATTGCAGTTTTTCTTTCATGGCGCGATATTGAGATGCTACTTTTTCAAGATTTGCATCTTTCTTACTCATATTACTATTGAGTTCTTCAAGCTCCTTTTTTTCTGCTTCCAGTTCATTTAGCATTCTATCGTATTCGATCTGACTGTAACCAATATTAGCTTTTGCTTTGTCCAATATATGTTGTGGCAGACCTATTTTTTCAGCTACTTCAAATGCAAATGAGCTTCCCGGCTTGCCCAATTCTAATTTGTACAAGGGCTCCATATTTTCAAGATCAAAAAGCATTGCGCCATTGACCAGCCCATCCGTTTTATCTGCAAAGGCTTTAAGGTTTGAATAATGGGTGTTAATCAATCCTTTGCACTTTTTATTATTCAATTCCTCGAGTATCACCTCGGCTATTGCACCGCCAAACTGGGGGTCGGTACCGGTTCCAAACTCATCGAGAAGAATAAGTGATTTACCACCGGCATAATTTAGCATTTCCCGCATATTTGTCAGATGCGAACTGTAGGTGCTCAAATCATTTTCAATGGACTGTTCATCGCCGATGTCGATAAAAATATCATTGAAAATAACCATTTCGGATTTTTCAGAAAGTGACACGGGAAGTCCACATTGGTACATATAAACAAGAATTCCCAAACTTGTTAAGGCCACTGATTTCCCTCCTGCATTAGGACCTGAAATAAGTAAAATCCGGTTTTTCTCATTGATTTCCAGATCGAGTGGAATTACTTCCTTATTCAGCTCTTTGTGATGAACATAAAGCAAGGGATGTCTGGCATCAATCAATTTGAGCTGACCTGATTTTGATATATGAGGGAATTCGGCCTTTATTCTTACAGCCAGCTTTGCTCTTGAACGAATTACGTCGAGTTCTGCCAGAAAATGCATTGAAATCTCGATTTCACTGATATGCGATCTGATGTCTTTTGTAACTTCAGTTAAAATCCTAATTATTTCTCGGCGCTCTTCTGTGATTAAGTCCTGTAATTCATTATTCATTTCAAATACCTCGGAGGGCTCCACAAAAGCCGTTTGTCCGGTAGATGAATGTGCGTGGACATAACCGCGAATGGCTCTTTTATTTTCAACTGCCATAGGAATGACCAGGCGGCCATTTCTAATAGTAATTTCGGTCTGTTCGGCCAAATAACCTTTCTCTTTGGCGCTTTGATAGGTATCATTCATCGAACGTCTGACACGGCTTTCGATAACCCGAATATCCGAGCGTATTTCACTGAGTTTTTCGGAAGCATCATCCCTAATTTCTCCCTTGGAATCTATAACCTCAATTATCAGCGAAATGATGATATCTCTTGATTCAAGAGAGGGTGAAGCTACATTCAGACTTGAATATATACCACTTTCATCATCCTCAAAAAATTCCAACCATTGGTCGCTGAGTTGAAGGAGTTGTCGAATTTGAAGTAGTTCTTCAGGTTCAAGAAATGAATTGGCCACCTTGGCCTTTTGAAGATGAGGGCGTATATCTTCGAAATAAATTCTTGGATAAAGTGCATCTTCATCAATCAAATGTTTGAAAATTTCATTTTGTTGTTGCCATATTTTAATCCGATCCGGATTATTGGAAAAAGAAATATCTTTAACTTTTTCTTTTCCAATGTTGGTCATGCAGTCTTCTTCAAGCCATTTTCTTATTTCAGGAAAATTGAGTTTAGACTCAAATTGTATTTCGGGATAGAGCATATATTGCAAAACTAAAAACTGAATAATTGTTTTTGAGTTTTATTTACATTACCATGTTTTTTTTATGCAACCTAAAACAGTATTCAGAATTTTGATAATTTTTCTATCAGCAATTGCAATTTTCATTTCTGCAGTCTTTCTAATCGGCTATAGTGTATCTGCTCCGGTGTACAAGGGAGAAGCATTGGCGCATTTTAATGGTAAACAGTTCAAAAATCCAAGCGGTATTGAAGCCAAAGGATTTGGCGATGTGTTCAAATTTCTGCTCAACAGACAAAGAGAGCCATGGGCAAAGAACATGGACCTAGCCAGCGGACCCGCTCCGGAATCGAATCCCGACCCTGATAAAATTAAAATCACTTTTGTAAACCATTCTACATTTTTAATTCAATATAAGGGCCTCAATATCCTAACAGATCCTGTTTGGAGTCAAAGAACAAGTCCTTTCCAGTTTGCAGGGCCTGAAAGAATGCGTCCGCCTGGAATAAATTTTGAAGACCTTCCGAAAATCGATCTCATTATAATCTCGCACAATCATTATGATCATCTCGATGCCAATACCATGAAAAAATTGGCTGTAAAATTCAATCCTAAAGTGATTTCTCCATTGGGTGTTTCGGCCTTTGTCAAAAAACTGGGTTTTGATAATACTATTGATCTGGATTGGTGGGAAATTTCAAATTTTCAAGAATTGAAAATTACCTCGGTGCCTGCGCAACATTTCTCCGGTAGAGGTATGTTCGATAGAAATGCCACATTATGGGCAGGTTATGTTATTCAAAGTGCAGATAAAAAAATATATTTTGCAGGAGATTCAGGATATGATAAAAATATATTCAGAGAGATCGGAAGACATTTTGATTCGATGGATGTATCTATGATTCCTATTGGTGCTTATAAACCGCGTTGGTTTATGTCTGTTATCCATGTAGATCCAAAGGAAGCCTTGCTCATTCATAAGGATGTAAATAGTAAACAGAGTATCGCCATGCATTTTGGCACCTTCCCGCTTGCAGATGATGGGCAGAATGACCCAATAAAAGAGCTTAATGCAGAATTATTAGAATCAAATATTGAAAAAGAGGATTTTATAATCCCTAAGGAAGGAGAAGGGAAATATTATTAAGCATTGGCATTACTTATTTTGCTAAAAATCATTTATTTAAAATAGTATTTAATCACTTGCTCTGATTTTTTTCTCTGAGGGGTAAAAGTAGAAGTTTGTGGCCCTCCAAAACGATGATAGGGGCTTTTCCAGTTCCAGATAAATACACCTTCACACCAATCTTCTTTCCATACGGTTTCAAAAAATACTTTGAAACACTGCGCCTGCATATCTTCGGATACTGATTGCTTATCTCCCTTCCTCCCCCAGTGTTCATCCCAAAGCCAGGGTTTTACACCCGCATCAATTGAGCTTTTGTAACCCAGTTCAGTTAAAAGTACAGGTTTATTAAATTTCTCACTTAGTGTTTTAATGTTTTCACAGTATTTGAGCCATTGTACTTTCATGTATGAATAATTGGATGAATCCAAACTTGAAATTGGAAAATAAGCCTGAATACCTATATAATCTAATTCATTCCAAAATGTGATCTTTTCGTATTCATCGTACCAATTAGCGGCATAGCACAATTTCCCGGAGTAAACATTTCGGACTTTCTTTATCATGCTTTTCCAGTAGTCCGGTTTGGCCAATGCCAATTGTTTTAACTCCGTACCTATGCAAAGGATTGCAATATTCTCCTCCTCACAAATCTCTGCATAATTCAAAATGGCTTTTTCATAAGACCTTGCCCAACCCTGCCAATTACTGCTATCTGGTTCTATGGCTTCCCTCCATTCTCCATTTTTAACGCCCACCGGCCATATATGTGGTTTTAGTATAAGTTCAAGCCCATTTTTCTGACAAATCCGAGCCATTTGAATAATGCCATCTTCACGTTCTGTCCATTCATAGCTGTTCTTACCCGGTGATATGACCGTATCAGTATTCAATCCTCTTTGGTAGAGAAAAGGAACAAGAACAATCGAATTGATATTTAAGTCTTTTATGCGTTCCAATTCCAGAGAATCAATTTCTTCTCTGGCAAAAAGATGAATGGATTTGTATCTATTCTTATTTGAAAAGTCATCGCCGGAGTATTCACCCGGATATTGCTGGCATGCACTTAAAATAAAAAGCAAAAATAAATTCAAGATAAATATGCCTCTATCCAATATGCAGGGCGATATAAATATGGACTTATATGAGTATTTTGTTAAATTCAAAATTCTTTAAAATAAAAACAGAACCCAATCTTAAATTTTATAATGAAAAATTTATCAATTATTATATCCCTGTTTCTTCTCATAGGCTGTACTAAAAAAGAGGAAAAGCAGATCGAAATCCCAAAAGTAGAAAGCTACACAATTGAACAGTTTTTTGATAATCTCAGCGTTGGCGGAGGGTATTTTTCTCCGGACGAGAGTAAATTATTGATTCATCACAATAAAACCGGCATTTACAATATTTACGAAATGTCTGTGGAGGGAGGAGAAGAAAGTCCGATCACGGAATCCGATAGCAGCTCGATTTTCGCTATTTCCTATTTCCCAAATGATGAGCGCATTCTATTTTCGATGGATAATAATGGCGATGAAATAAGCCATATTTATATGCGCGACCTTGAGGGTGCAATTACAGATCTGACACCTGCGGAAGGTGCTAAAGCAAGTTTTGCCGGCTGGGCCTATGACTTAAAATGTTTTTACTATCTGACCAATGAAAGGGATCCCAAATATTTCGATCTCTACGAACTTCAACTGAGTGATTTGAGCAGTAAAAAGATTTACGAGAATAAAGACGGAATGAGTTTTTCAGGTATTTCTGATAATAAAAAATTCATAACACTTCAAAAAAGCAATACCACGAGCGATAATGACCTCTATTTATACGATCTCGGTAAAAAAGAACTAACCCATATCTCCGAACATGAAGGTTCTGCCACCTACTCTGCTGCTGAATTTAGCCGTGATAATCAAAAGCTTTATTATTTAACCGATGAAGGCGCAGAGTTCACTTATTTGATGGCATACGATTTAAATACCGGTGAAAAAACCAAAATTTTGGATTCTGATTGGGATATTTCCTATGCCTATTTTTCATATTCCGGTAAATTCAGAGTTGTGGGAAAAAATGAAGATGCCAAAACCACGATTACAATTACAAATATGGAGAGTGGTGAAAAAGTTGAACTTCCGGATTTCGGCAATATTGATATTAAGGGTGTAAATATCAGCAGAAGTGAAAAAGCGATGCGAATGACAGTTGGAAGCTCTAAATCGCCAAATGACCTCTATTACTACAATTTCGAATCAGGAGAATTTACAAGATTGACCAATTCTCTCAATCCTGAAATCAATGAAAATGATTTAGTAGAAGCGGAAGTGGTTCGTTACGAATCTTTTGACGGCACACAAATTCCTGCTATCTACTATAAACCAATTCAGGCTACAGAAGACAATAAGGTACCGGCACTTGTTTGGGTTCATGGCGGCCCCGGAGGACAAAGTCGTACAGGATTTTCTTCTCTTATTCAATATCTTGTCAATCACGGCTATGCCATCATTGCAGTCAATAACCGTGGGAGCAGTGGTTATGGAAAGACTTTTTATCAAATGGATGACCAAAATCACGGTGAAGGCGATTTGATGGATTGTATAAAAGCGAAAGATTTTCTAGCCCAACAGAATTATATCGACACAAGTAAAATTGGGATAATTGGCGGCTCCTATGGCGGTTATATGGTTATGGCCGCGTTGACATTAGAACCAGAGGCTTTTGATGTAGGTGTCAATATTTTTGGCGTTACCAATTGGTTGAGAACGCTCAAATCCATTCCCCCTTACTGGGAAAGTTTCAGGGAAGCGCTGTACGCTGAAATGGGTAATCCCTTTACCGAAGATTCCATTCGTTTAAGAAAAATTTCACCGCTCTTCAATGCGGAAAATATTGTTAAACCACTAATGGTACTGCAGGGTGCAAACGACCCTAGAGTTTTGCAGGTAGAGTCAGATGAAATAGTGGAAGCCGCAAGAGCCAATGAAGTTCCCGTTGAATATGTCCTTTTTGAAGATGAGGGTCATGGTTTTCTGAAAAAGGAAAATCAAATTGAAGCCTATGGGAAAATTCTTGATTTTTTGGATCAATACTTGTCCAAAAAAGATGAATACAATAAAAACAACATAAAAAACAGTTAGATGAAAAGAGTAACAGGACTCGGCGGGATATTTTTTAAATCCGAAAATCCCGATAAATCAAAAGAATGGTATAACAAACACCTGGGCTTAAATACGCATCAATACGGTGCTACTTTTCACTGGCGCCATGCCGATGAACCCGATAAAAAGGGAAGAACAGAATGGGGGCCTTTTGATAAAAATACTGAATACATGAATCCATCAAAAAAGGATTTCATGATCAATTACAGAGTGGATGATTTGGAAAAACTACTTGAGGCGCTCAAAAAAGAAGGCGTAGAAATCGTTGGTGAAATGGAAACTTATGAATACGGCAAATTCGGCTGGATCATGGATCCGGATGGTGTTAAAATTGAGCTTTGGGAACCTCTGGATGAATCGGTACTTTAATCATTCATCAAGACGCATGGCCCTTATTTGATGCAAAGCCTTCTCCACTTCGGTTACGGGGAGATCGCAAACTTTGTTTTT
Source organism: Cytophagales bacterium (assembly GCA_040218795.1). Classification (GTDB taxonomy): domain Bacteria; phylum Bacteroidota; class Bacteroidia; order Cytophagales; family CCMP332; genus CCMP332. The sequence continues at coordinate 636,896 of JAVJQT010000005.1, forward strand.
ACAAACGAAGAGTGTTGTTTGCCCGGCTATATATTTGTTTTTGAGTAAGGGAAGTTCGCTTTCTTTAGCTGAGCCCATTTTAATGGTCAAGGGCAAATAATTAAGGTCAATTTTCTGTCTGTATTCATTGTATTTTTTTCCTGAAATGGCCAATTCAATGACCGGATAATTAAATCTAATCAACAATGCGGACCATTTTGAATAATACAATCCATATTTCTCCAGGTCATCCCTGACAAAAGATAACATCTCTTCGGCCTTTTCCATGTAGGATTTTTCATCGAACATTTTTGCCAAATTGAAAAGGTTATGGGCCATTACAGAATTCGAAGCGGGGATGACATTGTCAGTCACTTCCTTTTTTCTTGCAATTAAAGCCTGATCTTCAGAAGAAGTATAAAAGAGCATCGCATTGCTGGAATCAGAGAAATTCTTTAATGCATAATCTGTTAGAAGTTTTGATTTTTCCAACCACTTTACTTCAAAAGTTACCTGGTACAATGAAAAGTAGGCAGATGAAAGCAAAGCGTAATCATCGAGAAAAGCATTGATGACTGACTTTCCATCTTTATGATTTCTCAATAATTTTCCGTTTGCGCTGAGCATATGCTTTTCCAGAAATTCTGCATTTTTAATGGCCGCTTTTAGAAATTTTTGATCAGAAAATGCTTTATAGGCATCGATATAACCCTCCATCATCAAAGCATTCCAGGATGTGAGCGCTTTATCATCCAATCCGGGACGGATTCTCTTTTCTCTTACTTCTAAAAGTTTGGATTTGGCATTTTCCCATTTCCCTAGCAATTCTTCACGACTCAGGTTTTCGTCTTTTGCCAGTTCTTCCCAGGATTTTTCCCTTATCAATACATTATTTCCATGCTCCCAGTTGCCTGCATCCGTGATGTTAAAAACTCTATTAAAAATAGCTTTATCCGCAGCCAGTACTTCTTCAAATTCATCTTTTTTCCATACATAGAATTTGCCTTCCTCCCCTTCGCTATCGGCATCAATGGCAGAATAAAATTGCCCTTCATTACCGGTCATTTCTCTTTCAATAAATTCCAGGCTTTCGTAAACTACTTCTTTATACAAAGGTTTTTTAAAGACCTGATAGGCTCGACTGTATAGTGAGACCAATTGGGCATTGTCATAGAGCATTTTTTCAAAGTGTGGCACTTTCCAGTATCTGTCGGTGCTGTAACGGGCAAAACCACCGCCAACAGCATCGTAGATTCCTCCCATAGCCATTTTATCCAAACTCAGTTCTAATATTTGTCGTACTTCCAGATCACCTTCGAGGTATTGATATTGCAATAAAAAATCCAAACCTACAGGCATAGGAAATTTTGGTGCTTTATCCTGTCCACCCCATTTTTTATCCATTTTTGGCATCCAGGCTGCCACAATTTTTCTCAATTCCTCCTTTTCGTAATCCCCGCTTTGTGAAGGATCGAGATTTGATTCAACCATGCGAATTCCTTCTGTTAATTTCTGCGCTTGTTCTAATGCTTTCGCGGGTTCTTGAGTGTAAAACTTCTGTACATTTTGCAGGAGTTGCATCCATTGTGTTTTTGGAAAATAAGTGCCTGCAAAAATGGGTCTGCCATCGGGCAGGGCTATGGCATTCAATGGCCAACCCCCACTGCCTGAAATCAATTGCGCCGCCTCCATATATATCTGATCAATATCGGGACGTTCTTCCCTATCCACCTTAATGGATACAAAATGTTCATTCATTAGCTTAGCCACAGCAGAATCTTCAAACGATTCATGCTCCATTACATGACACCAATGGCAGGAAGAGTATCCAATCGATATAATTAGTAATTTATTTTCGTCCTTGGCTTTTTTCAGCGCCTCTTCTCCCCAGGGATACCAATCCACAGGATTATGGGCATGTTGTAAGAGGTATGGACTGGATTCATTGATGAGTTTATTGGTATGCATTTTTTCCTGACTTTGAGCACATGAAAACAAAATGGTCAGCAAGACAAATATCCTAAGAGTGATTTTTGATATCTTTAAAAAGTCCATTTTATTTTTGAAATAAATCATTTTGTCTTTGCAAAGGTTTAAATAAAAAAAAGATTTATGGCAGAGTTTAAGTTAATTCACAAAATCCTTCCGGCACATCCAGTTGATATGGGTGGCTTTCCCGTACTGCAGCCTATTCCAACACAAAATGTAGAGCAAATAGATCCTTTTCTTCTTTTGCATCATGCAAGAATTAAAGTGCCGCAAAATAGAAAATCCAATGATGTCGGTATAGGCCCGCATCCACATCGGGGCTTTAGCCCTGTTACTTTTATTTTTGAAGGTGATGTCCATCACAGAGATTCACTTGGAAATAGCAGTGTAATTAAAGAAGGTGGTACGCAATGGGTCGATGCAGGTCAGGGTATTATTCACAGCGAAAGACCTTCCAAAGCACTTATTGAAAAAGGTGGATATCAGGAAATAATTCAACTCTGGATCAATGTAAAGGCAGATAAGAAAATGAACCCGGCCAATTATCAGGCGCTGGACGAAGCTTCAACACCATTGACAGATTCAAGCGCCGAGGGAAAATCGGTAAGGGTAGTTTCAGGAGAATTCGAGGGCATAAAAGGCCCTATTCAAAGCAATTCGGAAATTATGGCTTTACGCTTAAACTTTAAAAAAGACCAGGAATACCAATTTAAAATTCCCGAAGGCTTTAATTCATTCATTTATCTTTTGGATGGAGCTGTTGAATTCAATAGGAAATTTCCAGTAGAGGGTAAAAATCTGATTTGGTTTAAAAATGAAGGAGATAGCATTCACTTAAAAGCCGAAGCGGATTTCCGAGGTATCTTGCTCGCAGGCCGACCCTTAAACGAACCATTGGAGACTTATGGGCCATTTGTAATGAATACTCAAAGTCAAATCATGCAGGCAATGCGCGATTATCAAATGGGTAAAATGGGAGTTTTAATAGAAGATTTTGATGAATGAAGCCAGAGAAAGACTTGCTAATTTAATTAAAAAGTCCCTTGAGATAAATGAGAAAGAACTATCTCGTTTTCTGGATAAATGGCAGCCTTTTTCATTGCAATCGGGTGAATTTTTGGTGAAAGCCGGTGGAATAGACCCCTATTTCTATTTTGTGATACAGGGTGTACAAAAGTTATATTTTATTGATAAGAAAGGCGAAGAACATATTTTGGGTTTTTCTTTTGAAGGAAGTTTTTCCGGTGATTTTCAATCCTTTCTGTATCAGGAAAAGTCAGAATTCTATGTTGAAAGTATAAGTCCTTCAAGTTTTCTGAGAATCAATCATGAGGACTGGCAAAGAAGTTTTGAACAGACTCCTTTACTTTATCAATGGTATTCAGAGTTTTTAAAAGACATTCTATTTGGCCGTATTAAAAGAGAAATTGAAATGCAAAGCTGCAGCGCCGAAGAGCGCTTTGAAGCCTTTATGAAACGAGCTCCAAAACCATTATTGCAAATTCCACAAAAATACCTCGCTTCTTATTTGGGCATGAGCCCTGAAACATTTAGTCGGATGCGAGCCAAACGTATTTCTTGATTTGGATCAAGAGAGATATTGAATGCGATTTGTTGATTTGTAAAAATTTTAAGTATGGAAATCCAATTGTATTTCTCCGAAATAGAAAAAAACTGGGAAGAGGTAAATCGCACTTTAAGAGAATTGCAGCAAATGGATGCTGATATGCTCAAGAAAAAACCCTCTGCTGAAAAATGGAGTGCATTGGAATGCATTGATCATTTAAATCAAACCTATCAGATCTATATTCCCAATTTGGAGACAGCCATTGGTGCTTCATCGAAAAACCCTCAGACAAAATATAAATCGGGAATATTTGGAGATATAATGGTCAGCTCAGTCAGTTTAAAATCAAACGGAAAAGCAAAAATGCCAATGAAAACGTTTGACTTTTTTGAACCGCGTGTATTGGATAATCTCAAAAAAGAAGAGGTGTTTGATCGTTTTTTTAAATTCCATGAAAAGTTTAGAGACTTTATTCAAGATTCTAAAGATCTGAATATCAACAAAATAAAAGTACAAAGTGCTTTATCCTGGCTAAAATTGAGATTGGGCGTTTGTTTATTATTTCTGTTAAACCATGAATTAAGACATATCGCGCAAGCTAAAAGGGCAATGAATAATTCTTAAATAGCAATGCTTTTTATAAATTGAATCCATAAGCCTGTATATGAGATTCAATGCATTTCTGTTTACGCTTCTATTATTTTCTTTTCAGTCTTTATTCGGACAAGAGAATATCAGGGAATTAGAATCCAATCCCATCATTGATTCTTTGCTTAATATTTTAGTTGAAACAAAAGAAGACAGCAATACGGTAAATCATTTGCATGACCTGGCCTATGAATACAAATTCATTGGAGAATTAGAAGAATCTCAATTTTACGCGGATAAAACGCTTGCTCTATCCCAAAAAATAAACTGGCATAAAGGTCGTGGAAAAGCATATAATATTATGGGCACCATTGGCCTGGCAAAGTCACAATACGATTCCTCTATTGCATTTTTTGAGCGGGCCCTTGATATTGCCGACTCCTTTGAATTGGAATCCCTAAAGGGTACAGTTTTGGTAAATCAGAGTAATGTTTATTCAGAGCGTTCTGATTATTCAAAAGCACTGGTTTTATTGTACGAAGGCTTAAAAGTATTGGAAAAATTGAAGGATGACCAACGTATAGGAGGCACCCTGACCAATATTGGAATCATTTATTATTATCAGGAGGAATTTGATACTGCACTACATTATTATGAACGTGCCATACATATTTTTAAGAAAATCAATGATGTTAAGAGTTTATCCTACGGCTATACCAATATTGGTGGAATTTACGCCAACCAGGGAAAATTTACCAAATCCCTGTATTTTTTTAAGAAGTCAGCCGAATACAAATTACAATACAAGGACTATAATGGTTTGAGCATTAACTATCAAAACATTGCAGAAATTTTAAATCACCTTAATAGCTTTCCTCTTGATTCCCTGAATACATTTCACGATTTATATCAATATGCCAATATTGATGATGTAAAAAACAGTCTTCAGGATTCGGCCAAATATTACCTGAAAAAAGGCATAAAGATTGCCAGACAAATAAATAGCCCTTACAATATTATGCAATCCTATAGCACTCTCGGAGCTATCTATTTTACAAATCAAGAATACCGCAATGCGATTAATGCATTTTTGCAGGCGCTAAAAATGTCTCAGGAAATTGGCGCAAAGCAAAATCAATTGTATCACTACAATCATTTGTATGACACCTACAAATCCATTAAAAAATACGACAGTGCTCTTGTCTATCACGAATTATATACAAATCTGAAAGACAGTATTTTTTCACAGGAAAAACAGCAGGAAATCGGCCGTCAGGAAGCGAAATACGAATATGAAAAAAAGCAGGCTCTGCAAAATGCTGAATATCAAAAACAATTAGCCTTGGATCAGGAGGAATTAAAGAGACAAAAGATGGGGCAATTGTTTCTTGGTGCCATCATTTTTATAGTAATAGTCGTATCATTTTTTATCTATCGCGCCTTGAGGCTTTCTAGAAAACAGAGGCGAGAAATTGAAGATCAGAAAATGATCATTGAAAAGAAAAACCTTGAAATACTATCATCCATTCGCTATGCCAGCAGAATTCAAAATGCATTGCTAAAAGAAGAAGAAACGGTGGCGCCCGTACTTCCGGAACATTTCGTCTTTTTCAGGCCAAGGGATATAGTTTCGGGTGATTTTTACTGGAGTGTGAAGCAGGATAGCTGGTGGTATCTGGCGGTAGCAGACTGTACGGGACATGGTGTGCCAGGGGCATTTTTAACGATGTTAGGGACTGCTTATTTGAATGAGATCATAAGTACCGAGGTTCACATCACTCCTGATATGATATTAAATCAGTTGAGGGAAAAAATTGTCAATCAATTGAGTCAGTCAGATGATATTGAAGACAGCAAAGATGGAATGGATATTTCGCTCATCGCGCTCAATTTAAATACTTTGGAAGCGGAATGGGCCGGTGCCAACAATCCTATTTACATCATTCGGGAAAAGCGATCTGAGGCTGTTGAAATAATGGAAAGCGAACAATATGTTCTGGCTGAAATAAAAGGCGATAAACAACCGATTGGTTTTTCAAGTCATCAAAAACCATTTACCAAACATCATATCAAATTTAAAAAAGGCGAGTTGTTCTATCTAATGTCCGACGGCTTTGCCGATCAGTTTGGTGGACCAAAAAATAAAAAATACCGTTACAAACCACTCAAACAATTGGTTTTGAATTTAATGGAATCCGATATTCACGAACAGAAAAATGTGCTGAGCAAAGAATTCGACGATTGGAAAGGCAATCAGGAACAACTGGATGATGTTTGTGTACTGGGTGTCAGAGTTTAGTTATTCCCGAAAGCCAAAATCAACTTATAACCATTTCAATCGAGCACCCAAATAGACCATTCGCCCAAATACGGGTGCCCAAACCAAGGAAGCATCAAAATATTCTCCATAAGGGTCATCAGCTGAAATAATCGGGTTCGACTGACGGAAATTTAAAATATTTTCAGATCCCAAATAGAGGTCGAAACGCTCGTTGAAGGTTTTGGTAATCTGTGCATTCATTAAGTAAAAATCCGGTGAATTCGCTCTTAGTCTGAAAGATTCAGGATTGCTTTCGGTTGAAGGCAAACGCTTGCTTCCATTCCAGTTGAGGGTCCAGTCAAAACTCCAGTAATTTCTTGTTTTGTATTCCAGATTGATAAATGCCCTTTGTTGAGAAATCAAGGGTTTTTGAAGGATGTCAAAATGATATTGGGTTTTTACATCGTACCAGCGATAGGCCAGGCGCATATCCAAACGGTTGATCAATTCATAATCCAATTGGGCCTGAATACTGTTTGAATAGGATCGCCCATTCAAATTGTAAAATAATACCTGCTGCGGACTCCGGTCATAATCTACAACAATCTGATTTTCAAATTCTGTGCGATACAAATCCAGAATCAATGCACCTTCTCTGTAATCCAATTCAAATTTTTGAATAAGATTTATGCCATAATTCCAGGATACTTCTGCATCAAGGCCATAGGGACTTGATTCATTTTGAGAAAAAACTCTGATATCACGAGCCGACGCAAATATTTGCTGGTTTTCCGCAAAAATACTAGCCGTGCGCAAAGACCTTCCGGCTGATAATTTAATCGTGGTTTTTTCAAACAAACCATACCTCAAATGCAACCTCGGTGTTAAAAAAGTACCGTAAGAATTATGGTGATCCGCTCGAAGTCCGGCAACTAACGTAAAACGATCATTCGGCAAAAAAGTATACTCTGTAAAAATGCCCGGAACGTATTCATCTCTCAAAAAATCCATTGAATCAACTTGTTCATTAAAATTATCCTGCTGATAACTCAGTCCCATTTTTACCACATGTCCGGTATTGGAAATTATCGATTGATAAATCCAATTGAAATAAAGGCTTCTCTGCCGGGCATCGTAAGTTCTCAATCCATAATTGGAATTCTGATCGTGGAAGGTTCCATTCAATTGAATACCTGTACTCCTCCATGGTTTTCCTTGCCAAATTTTTCCGGTTTTAGCCCATACATCCATTCTTTCTGTCAAATGATTAAGACGCCATGCTCCCCGATTTTCATTCATCGTTCCGGATAATTGTCCTCCTTCATTATCAATGTATAATGCTCTAATACCTACCTGGCTAAAATAGCCCTTGCCCCAATCAAATTTCCAGCGGTTTAAAGCAATCACTTTATTTGAAAGTGGCATGTCGCGAAAGCCATCGGAGTTATTATCATTTTCAATTGAAAGGTTTCGCAATTGAATCATGGATGCTGTGCTTATTCTTTCGCTAATATCCGAGCGGACATCTCCATTGAATTCCATAGCCGAGCCCGCATTGCCATAAACATTCATCATGGCCTTTTTACCTGATTCAGCTTTTTTGAGTTCAATGTTTATTTGTCCGACAACACTTTCAAAACCATTAACAACAGATCCACTTCCCTTACTTATCTGCATGCTTTGAATCCAGGTGCCGGGGTAAAACTGCAATCCATTGACTGCACCGATTCCTCTGAGATCGGGAATCATTTCTCTGGTAATCAAAATATTGGGACCGGAAAGGCCGAGCATTTGAATTTGACGGGTTCCTGTAATGGCGTCGGAAAATGAAACATCAATACTAGGGTTGGTTTCAAAACTTTCACTCAGATTACAACATGCTGCTTTCTGTAATTCCCTTTCGCTGACTAAGCTGACATTCAATGGGTCGAGTGTATTGACTTCCATTCCCCCCACCCTGTGTTCAATTTCAACTTCATCGAGTAGGCCTGAAAGTATTTTATGATTGTGAATAAAATCTTTACCCTTAGTATCGATTGTATCCGTTTCATAACCTACAAAACTTGTAATAAGATAGCGTACCGAATCAGGTTTTTCAATTTCAAACAAACCCTCAGGATCTGTCGTCGTTTGAATTTTTGAATTCAGCCAAAAAACATTGGCACCGGCAAGCGGTCCTCTGCCTCCCTCTGCATAATCGCCGCCAACTTTTCCCTTGAGAATTTCTTGCGTGTATCCTGCTTGTGAAAGAATCACAAGTAGAAATAGTAAGAAAAAGATTCGCATATCAGTGAACTTTTATTCCATCCTTATTGGAACAGCAAGCGGGAATATTTTTGTAAGCTTCATCATTGGCTTTTAATTCTGAAGTGTCGTGCCCGGCAGCAGCGACAGCCTTATGAATATCCATTAATTCCACTTTATCCTTACGGTAGATGACATGTAAAGTCTGGGACTTTTTGTCCCAATTAACTTTTTTAACGCCATTTAAAAGAGCTGCATTTTCAATCCTCGCTTTGCACATTTCACAAACTCCACTGACATTAAATGCAGTTTCAATTATTTTTTTATCCTGCGAATAGGAATTAATTGTAATAAAAAGACTTAATATGAAAAATATTATTGATTTATACATGATACTATTATTTAAATTTAAATACTTGATTTTCAGTAATTTAAATTTTACATCATGCATATAATACCAGGGATTGGATAAATATTCTCGAGTTGGATTTTTTGGGAGGAGGTTCGATATACTGAGGAAACTCCAAAGCCTTATGATTAGAAAATATGTCATCGCTTAAAATGTAAACAAGCTTTTCAAAATTCCAATCAGGATCAATGCTTAGAAAGTGATTTTGAATTTGGTCATCCTCAATGGAAAGTTTAATATGAATGTCTTCACAGCAAGCCTCCATCATTTCGCTTTCGCCACAGCAACATTCATGGTTTTCATGTCCGAAAGAAACATCTTTCAAGAATCCCATGCAGTAATGCTGATTTATTCCAAAACCAAGGTTAAAGAATAAGTAAATTGATGCTATGGTTGATATGACTGCTCTCAAAGCGATTTTACAAGTAAATTCCAATTAAGACCTATAACGTGGTTAAATTTAATATTGTTCCATCGCAATTCCAATTTGAGCGTATTGCCTTTTGTATTTTGTTATAATTGTCCTTAAAGCGGATTATTTAAAAGCTTTTATAATTCTTTTTTGTTAGGTTTAATTTCAATTTGAAAATATATTTCTCATGAAAATGGTTTTTCTCTTTTTCGCATTTCTAATATTTGAAACGGCTCCAATTTGTGCCCAGGAACAGTTAGAAATCGACAATCCGGAATACGATTCTGTACTGGCAAAAGAATTGGGTGCTGATGATTATGGAATGAAAAAATATGTAATGGCTTTCCTGAAAAAAGGACCTAAGCGCAGCGAAGACAAGGAAGAAAGGGCCAAATTGCAGCGAGCTCATCTCGATAATATCACGAAGCTTGCAGATGAAGGAAAATTGGTTTTGGCCGGTCCGTTTTTTGGCGAAGGAGAAATTAGAGGGATTTACATTTTTGATGTTCAATCCATTCAGGAAGCAAAAGAGCTCACTTCTACCGATCCGGCAATTAGAGCGGGATCATTGGTTATGTATCTAAAGGAATGGTACGGTTCTGCAGCTCTTCTTAAATTGAAAGATATATACCCAAAAATTTCAAAGAAGAAGATTTGAGAAGAATACTATTTAACCAATTTCATTTTGTCTTTTTCACCTTAATTTTATTTTTATTTAGCTCATGCAGTCTTGAGTATTATTTAAAAAAAGGAAAGGTAGAGTCTCGTAATTTTTCAAAGTCGCTTAAATTCGAATACCCCAATCATTTGATAATTGTAAATGCGAAAATTGCCGGGAAAGAGAGACGTTTTCTTTTTGATTCCGGGGCACCAAACGTCATATCGAAGGAATTACAGGAAGAATTGCAGTACAAGGTTAAACTCAGAAATGGCACGAAAGATAGTCAGGGTGTCCGGCATATTCTCGACTTCGTATATATCGATGAAATTGAAATTGCAGGGGTTACTGTAAGTAAAACAATTGCAGCGGTTTCAGATTTGAATGCTTCAGAAGAAATAAAATGTCTAAATATTGACGGAATAATGGGAGCCAATTTGATGGCAAAACTCAATTGGGAAATTGATTATCAAAAACGAATTATACATTTCAGCGATTCCAGGGCTTTTGAAGATCAAAATCAGGCAGATATTAAATTGGGTTTTAATCCGGATTTCCAGAAAACTCCAAAAATTAAGCTGGGGCTTGGTTCCGAAATTAAAAACAATATCACTTTTGATCTCGGAAGTAATGGTGGCGTTCATTTAAAACCGGAAGATTTGATGAATACATTTAAACAGGTAAAATCTTATGGTTGGGTAAATTCAGCCCTTTTTGGTTCCGCATTTGACACCGTATATTTTCGTTATACAAATCCGCTTCTCATGGGTAATTCAAGTCTTGGCCCTTATTGGATAAAATGTTCGGAAAACTCAAGTAGAACCATTGGTAATCGGGTCTGGGACAATTTCAAAGTTCAGCTTAATTACAAAGACAAAGTCATTTATTTACACAGACAAAAAGACATACAGCCTTCCAAAGAAGAATTCGGATTTAAACTAAAGTACAGGAATGGCCAATGGATTATTGCAACGGTTATCATTGAAAGTCAGGCCTATGATTATGGATTGCGACCCGGTGATAAGGTTCTTGAGCTTAATGAATTCAATCTCTCTGATGCCGACTTTGAAGATTATTGTGAACAATTTTTATCCGAATCACTCATCCCAAGTGGGAATGACTTAAGAATAAAAGTTTTATCAGGTATTGATGAAGAAGTTCTGGAACTGGAATTGTTCAGAGAAGAATTTTTTACTTTCTGATTACCAGTCTATAATTTTCCTATCTCTAAAAAATTTGCCATTTGGAATATTTTCTTCAGATGCCAGCCAGGAAATGGTATCAGCACCCTGACTTACATCTCTGGGAGCTGAGCTTCCACCCATCTCAGTTTTTACCCAACCGGGACAAACAGAATTTACCTTAACACCATAAGGTTCCAGCTCATTCGCCAGCAACATGGTTTGCACATTCAAGCCTGCTTTTGACAATCTATAACCGGCATAACCTGTACCCATATCTGAAATGGCCCCCATTCCGCTTGAAACATTTATTATCCGGCCTTTACTTTTTTTAAGAAGAGGAATAAACATGCGGGACATTTTTATGGGCCCGTAAAAATTGATTTCCATTATTTTTCGGATTTCGTCGAGGTCAGCATCAACAAGGCCTTTATTACCCACACCAATTCCGGCATTATTCACAAGCAAGTCCAAAGCGCCAAATTCCATATCCATCCAGGCAGCGATAAAACCGATCTGATCCTCGTCCTGAACATCCAATGGTTGAAATGTCACATCAAGATTTTCCGCTTTTAGGATTTCTGCCGCTTTTTTACCATCTGGAACTTTTCTGGCCCCCATAATCACTTTGAAACCCAAGTGCCCCAACTGCCGACACACTTCAAATCCGATGCCCCTATTACCTCCTGTTACTAAAGCTATTTTTGACATTTAACATTAATTATTTTCTGCGTAACTTTTTAAAGACCTAATACTACTTCTAAGATTTTTCAGCAAAATCATTCTAAGTATTGGAGTCATTAATCTGGAAACAATATTTTTTTGAAAATAGTGAATTTCGACGCTTAATTTTACACCATCTTCCAGTTGATCAAGAATGTAATAGCTCAATAATTCCTTAAAAAAAGGTGGATTTTTATTCTTCTCTCCTATAACTCTGTGTTGATCCGAAATTTCAGCAGCCACCGTCTCAAATTGAAATTCATTTTTGTTTATTACGCAGATATGAGATGTTCCGAGCCTATTGACCTCATTTGGATTGTATTCAAGCCGATCTACGCCCTTTTGCCAAATTGAGCGAAATGAAAAATTTGCTATGTACTCTATCAGGTTATTGATATCAGCATTTATAATTAAGCTGTCTTTAATTGGATTATCAATCCTGTCGGGAGGGTTAAAAGAAATGGGTTCGGGAATTTTTGAATTTAAATAGTTTAAATCGCGATAAAAGTATTTTAATATCCCTGTGCCTTCGTATTCATTTTGATCTTTTTGCCAATTTTCGTCAATTTGATAGCTCGCGTAGAGGTTTTCAGAAAGTAACACATAGGAAGAAGAGGAGATGTTATTTTTTAATAATCTATGAGGAATTACAATAGTATTTCCATGAGGTTTTTTCTTGCCCTGAATATTTAAAAATCCAAGTTCTCCCGCATGAGCCACAAATTTTAAACTTAATTTTGAAGCAGAGGTACAAGCACCACAGGTGCAAATTCGGTATTTTTCATATTGCAATAAATGCGCATGAAAAGCAATATACATTTGTTCAGCTTGTCCTATCAGTTGTTGAAATTCAGGTATTTGTTTTTCCTTATAAAACAATACAGCATCTCCTTCAACTTCTGAGATCTCCAAACCCAAAGTATTCTGTTCAATTATTAGCTCTATCAGTTCTGAAATGATATGCTCACTATGAGAAATAGCGGTACTATTGACGAATTGGCTGAAACCGCTAATATCGGGTATGAATACAAATGATTTTTCCTGATCACTCATCGGGGATCAATATTAGTCATTTGATTAACTCCATTAGTCAATAAGAGGACTAATTAGATGTATTACTTGTCTTTTTTACCAAAAATTGAAAAATGTACGTAGCGTTTGGGTTTTTCCCTGAAGTCGATCAACAGTTTGTCCAAATCTGAAGACACAGCATTGAGATTATCATAAAGGGAATCATTATAAACCAATTTTCCCAGAGAGCCCTCGCCCGAAGAGATTTGTGTGGTAATGGAATCCATTGAAACCAGAGATCGGTTGAGTGATTTTAAAGTCTTATTGATTTCGATTTTTGTCAGGCTATCCGAGACAGAGCGCATATTCTTAAGAATTATCCTTACGTCTTCAGAGCTCTTTTTAAATTCATCTGTACTCGATTTCAAATTGTCTGAAATGGCTTTAAGGTTTGATCGGTTTTCATAAACGATTTTTTGAGATGCGGCCATTAGCTGTTTTGCCTGGACAAACATTTCCTGAATTTCCTTTGAGGCAAAGGCGTAAGACTTAAAAAATTCGTTGATATTGGTAATGGTAGAATCCAATCCTTCCACAATGGGCATAGCTTTATCTGCAAATACTTCGGGGAGGCTTTTATCCAATCTTCCCTGGATGGTATCATAATTTTTTGCCGGATTTTTAATATCGCCGGTCTGTAATTCGATTGCTTTGCCACCCAGTAAATCCGTATCCATTAATAAGGCGACAGCATCTTTACCAACAATCACTTCTTTTGATACATCGAGACTTACTTTTACACGTGTGTTTTCACCTTGTTCTATGGATATGCTAGAAACACGACCTACAGAATATCCATTGACCAAGACCTGATTTGATACCGTTAATCCATTTATTTCTTCATAATAAGCATAATAGGTATGATTGCTTGTAAGGAAATCGGACCCCTTGAGGAAATTAAATCCAAAATATAGTATGGAGATCGATACCAGGGCTAAAATGCCGATCTTAATTTCTTTATTAAATTTCACAGCGCTAAATTAATTCATTGATTCGATTTCCTGCTTATAATCTCGAATTGCTCTGTAAATTGCTGAGGCTAAATAAGTTTGTCCGAGGTCATCATTAAGATAGCGCTCCTCCTGATTATGGGTTAGAAAGCCCAGCTCTACAAGCACACTTGGCATTGAAGTTTTCCACAAAACAAGGAAACCCGCTTGTTTAACGCCCCTGCTGTTTCGTTGAACTCTGTTTTTAAATTGACCTTCTATTTTTCCTGCCAGGTTGAGACTGTTATTAATGTAAGCGCTTTGATAAAGATTGAAAAGTATATAAGATTCGGGTGACTTTGGGTCAAATCCATCGTAATTTTCTACATGATCTTCTTCCATGAGAATCACAGAGTTTTCACGAATTACAACTTCCTCTAAATTTTTATCGCTTTTATTTATTCCCATAACCCATGTTTCAGTTCCAAAGGCTCTTTTTTGAGGGTCGGCATTGCAGTGAATGGAAACAAAAAGATCTGCGTCATTGACATTGGCAAGTTTGGCTCGCTCATACAATCCAATAAATCGATCATCGGAACGGGTAAAATAGATTTTTACATCGGGAAGGTATTCTTTAATTATTTTCCCAAGTTCCAATGAAACGTCCAGAGCGACATCTTTTTCATTGGAAATTTTTCCAATACAGCCAGGATCTTTGCCCCCATGACCGGGGTCAATGACAATTTTTACGACTTTTACCTGTTTAGGATTTAAGAAAGAAAATGCCCCCAGGGTAAAAAAAATTGTTAAAATGGAAATGACGGCAATATTTTTGCGCACCTTAGTCCCGGTAATTTGGTGTTGTTCTTGAGTATTACGCAAAATTGTAAATTTTTAATTAATCTGAAAACCCTGTTTTTGAAAATAACAGCTCTAATTTTACTATGCCTCCTTGCCATTGTCGGCTATTCTCAAAACCTTGAGGAGGAGAGTGAAATTAAGCCTATTCCAATTCAAAACGAAAGTGACAGCCTAAATATTGACAGTACCAATATAAGTGTTTTTGACAGCAGTCTGGTTAATGTCGATACTTTAAGTTCTGACAGTATTCAAGGCGATAGTCTTGCCGGTCCTAAAAGTGACATTAAAACAACTGTATTTTACAGCGCAAGAGATTCCATCGTTACAAATATTTTAAACAAAAAGGCTTTTCTCTATGGCGATGCAAAAGTAACTTATGGCGATATTGAGCTTGAAGCTGATGAAATCGCTATAAACTGGGATTTAAATGAACTTGAAGCAAATTATACTTTGGATTCTGCAGGTGAGAAAGTCGGCAAACCGGTTTTTAAAGAAGGAAGTCAAACTTTTGAAGCCGATAAAATTCGTTATAATTTCAAAACAAAAAAGGGCATAGTATCCGGTGTTATTACACAACAGGGCGAAGGCTTTGTCCACGGTGAGAGAGTAAAAGTGAATGAAAAAAATGAATCTTTTATCGATGATGCCTTATACACCACCTGCAACCTGCCCGATCCGCATTTCAGAATAAGGGCAAGAAAAATTAAAATGATTCCCGAAAAACGTGTGATCACGGGCCCTTTTAATCTTGTAATCAATGATGTACCAACCCCAATTGGATTTGCTTTTGGAATGTTTCCGATTCCCAAGGAAAAAGCTTCCGGTGTAATAATCCCAAAATACGGTGAATCATCAGACAGGGGTTTCTTTTTGAGAGATGGGGGCTATTATTGGGCTCTTGGAGACTATATGGGACTCAAGTTTCTCGGAGAAATATATACCAATGGATCCTGGGGAACACAATTTAACAACACCTATAAAAAACGCTATGGATTTGATGGTAATCTCAACTTTAGATTTAATAAACGGATTCAGGGAGAAGACGATGAGGAAACAATACTCGAAGATTTCTGGCTAAAATGGAGACATAGCCCGGTTCAAAAAGGAACTTACGGCGGGCGTTTTAGTGCAGATGTAAGTCTGGGTTCACAAAATTATAATCAACGGAATTCATTTAATATAGATGAATTGCAGACGGCCACTTTTAATTCAAATATTGCTTATAGCAAGGCCATTAGAAATACACCTTTTTCATTCAACTCATCTTTGAGACAATCGCAAAATACAAGAACAGGGGTAATGGATGTTACCTTACCTGATTTTAACTTGTCGATGGCAAGACAAAGTCCATTTAAAAAGGTTCGTGCTCTTCGGAAAATTGAACCCCTCAATAAATTCAATATCAGCTATAATGGAACCTTTAGAAATCAATTGAATAACCGATTAATAAATACAACCAGTGTACAAGGAATTGATGTGAGAAATGGTGTCAATGAACGAGAAGGAACCGATAGCGATGTATTTAAAGCAAATGGAGACAATTTTGACTTGATGTGGGAAAGAAAAAGAATTGGTGCCAGACATACCATACCCATAAGTACAAGTATGAAAGTAATGAAGTATTTTAATCTGAATCCCGGATTCAATTATACTGAACGTTGGTATTTTCAGAAATTAGAGTATTTCGACGATTTCAGAAATGAAGGTATTCGTGTAGATACACTCGATGGATTTTTCAGAACCGGGGAGTGGAGTACTTCAACTGGTGTTACTACCCGTCTTTATGGAACTTTCTTTTTTCCAAAATTTAAAGGTTTGGAGGCCATTAGACATACAATGATCCCCAATATTTCCGGATCATACCGTCCTGATTTTTCAAAAACATCAAATGCCTATCAGGAAGTGGTAATAAATGATACCACAGGTGAAACGCAAAATTTATCGGTTTTTCAAAATGGAATATTTGGTGTTCCGGCAGCAGGTGAAAGTGCGAGCTTAAATTTTAGTCTTACAAACATCCTGGAAGCCAAAGTCAAAAAGAAAAAAGATACAACCGACAGTTTTGATAAAGTTAAGCTTCTGGAAAACCTGAATGTTTCATCCGGATACAACTTCGCGGCAGAGGAGTTTGGATTTAGTAATTTTAATGTGTCAGCCAGAACCAAAATTGGCCCTTTCGACATAAACAGTAATGCCACTGTTGACCCCTATGTTTACAGATTGGATTCCATAGTAGATGATGTGGTTTATCAAACTAAACGCGAAAGATACTTTTGGAATGAAGGCTTTAAACTCAGTCAACAGGTAAGACGATACAGCGTAAACATAAGCACAAAATTCAATCCCAAATCTTTTAAGGGTGGGGCAAAACCGGAGGAAGAATCTCTTGAAGATGAAATTCCTTTGGAAGAATTAACGATTCAGGAGCAAGAAGAA
Organism: Cytophagales bacterium; assembly: GCA_040218795.1. GTDB lineage: Bacteria > Bacteroidota > Bacteroidia > Cytophagales > CCMP332 > CCMP332. The sequence continues at coordinate 654,203 of JAVJQT010000005.1, forward strand.
CTAAGATATATTGAGGAAAACCCCGACCTCTATGTAGATTTTACCATTCCATGGAATCTTGGTTTGAGGTACACACTTAATCGCAGTAAAAATGGATTTGAAGAAGCCGTGGTTACTCAGAATCTTCAGTTTAATGGAGATGTTAAACTCACGAATAAATGGAAAGTTGGATTCAGATCCGCTTTGGATATTACCAAGGGTGAGTTTTCAACAACAAGCATTTCCATATATCGGGATTTGCATTGTTGGCAGATGAGTTTGAACTGGATTCCTTTTCCTTCAAGAAGAGCTTCCTTTACATTTGACATAAATGTCAAGGCTTCTATTTTACAGGATATGAAACTGAGCAAAAGAAACTCTTGGTATGATCGGTAGGTATTATAAAGGGTAATTTCATAATTTTACGATCTAAAGGTATTCAATGAGAAATTTATTTGTGTTAGTAATAATCGCCACCCTTATGTTTTCCTGTCAGGATACCTGTGATGAATCCGATTGTTCAGGACGCTCTGCATTATTCAGTTTCCGGGTTTTAAATTCCAATGGTTTTGATATGGTTTATGAACTCAATCAAATCGATCAGGATTCAATCAAAGTTTTGGGCAGTAATTCTGGTGCCATATCAAATTTGCAAAAGGAAATAAGCATTAAATTATTTGATACCATTCCCGTTTTTCAATTTAGCGTGGATAACGTTCACCTCAGGTATTTAATCAGAACCATAACAAGCGATACCACCATTACGGATACTTTAAGAACAGATTATATATTGGACAATTCTGATTGTTGCGGAGTAGAATTAAGAGAATTCTCAGCGACTTTAAATTCAGAGCCTTTGTGCGAAGATTGCCAACCTGAAGACGTTTATATCATAGTTCGGGATTAATGTCAACAAGGATACTTTTTATTAAATAACCAAATTCATTGGTATTTAACTCTTATTCTGACCGAATAATTTGCTATTTTCACAGCTTTTTATGCCTAATAATCCATCATGATTCGACAATACTTTATCCTACTATTTGCCATTATATTTTCTAATTCTTTAGTAATGTCACAGGGAAATCCCTTTAGTAACTTCATTCCTAAAACGCCAGACGGTTTTGACAGATGCTATAGTGAACAATTGCAGCATGAACTTTATGAAACAAATAAGGAATTCAGAAATGCCGTAGACAATTCTAATATCTTTAAAAATAATTCCAATCAAAATTCAAATATTTCAAAACGTTTATTTGGAGACAGCGTGATCAGGGTTCCTGTTGTAGTACATGTATTGCATCAAAATGGTCCTGAAAATATATCGAAAGCGCAAATCGAAAGTCAGATAAGAATTTTGAATGAGGATTTTAGAAGGATTCCTGGCACCAATGGTTTTGGGCCCGGTGTTGATACAAAAATTGAATTTTTTCTTGCTAAAAAGGATGAGTTTGGCAATTGCAATGAAGGAATTGTAAGAGTACAAAGCAGTGCAACCAATAATGGGACAGACTCTCAGATAAAAAACGCCTCGCCAAATTGGGATCCCGCGAAATATTTGAATTTCTATATAGTCAATAGTTTAGGTGGTGTTTTAGGCTATGCTTATTTGCCTGATGTACTTCAATCCAACCCTTCAATTGATGGAGTTGTAATAGCAGATCAATTTTTTGGAGATATTGGCACATCCGGTTCAGGCGCTTTTGGTCTTGGAAGAACTGCAACGCACGAAGTTGGTCATTGGATTGGTTTGAGGCATACATTTCAGGGTGGTTGCTCAGGAATGAGCAATTCCAATTGTTTTAGCAATTCAATAAGCCCATCTGGATTTGGAGATGGTGTTTGTGATACGCCACCCGTAAGTTCTCCAAACTTTGGATGCAATTTAAATAGGAATTCCTGTTCAGAAAATATAACCATATTGGGAGGAAATGCATTAGATCAGGTTCAAAATTATATGGACTATAGCGATGACATATGTTTTGACAGATTTACTCAAGGGCAGAAAGACCGAATGATGCATATGTTTAATACATACCGATTTGCTCATCTCGATTCTATGAATGCGATTTCAGCAGGATATTTCGGATGTGCAGTCTCAGCAGCCATATCGGGTTCAGACACAGTTTGCGTGGGAGAAGATGCTACCATAACATTTAATCTAAGCGGAAATCCTCCATTTGATATTGTTTATACGGATGGTAGCAATAATTTCACCATTACCGGTGCCAGCAACCCTCATACGGAGATTATCTCAGCAGCACAGGGTACATTTACCTATACCATAGTATCAGTGACTGATCAGGATTCTACCAAAACTGCTCCGGATCCATCTTTAAGTGGCAGCGCTGAAATTACCGCATTATTTACAGGTGCGATTGATGCTACATTAAGCGGAACGGGGTCCATTTGTGAAGGCGATACAAGTATCATCAACTTTTCTGCTAATGGAGGTACAAGTCCATTCGATATTGAAATTAATAATGGGATAGGTTCAATTTTAGGTATTGCAAACAACTCGGATATACTGGTTACACCTGCTGATACTTCAACATTTACCCTTTTAAATGTTTCGGATGCCAACGGTTGTTTGACAACGACTTTTTCATCCTCCGCCAGTTTTAATGTGACCCAAAGTCCAAATTCGTTTTTCTTGAAATCTATAAATAAAGGAATAGTAACATTTAGCAACTCAACTGCCGGAGCAAGTTCCTATTTATGGGATTTCGGAGATGGCAGCACATCGACACAACAAAATCCGGTTCATAATTATTTGACAACAGGACAATTTACTGTTTCATTAACAAGTACAAATAACCAATCCTGTTCAAATACCTATTCTGAAATAATAACAATATCTGAGATTTCATCTATACAGGGTCTTTTAGCAGGCGAGAGTTTTGAACTATACCCTAATCCTGTTGAGGATAAAGTCAATTTTAGAATTAAATTGAAATCAGAACAGAATATTAAAATAGAAATTTATAATGTTAATTCAGAGCAGGTTGCAATGCATAACTCAAAAGAAAAAGCCGTAGAGCATAATTATGAATTTGAATTAGGGCCTTTCCCTTCTGGTATTTATATTTTAAAATTAAGTACAGAAGATGGGCGTGTATTGAATTCAAAAATCTGCAAAAAGTAATTTAAAGATCCTTTCAAATAAGGCTCAAATTCCATACGGAGTTTGGGCTTTTTTTATAGTCTTGATAAGCACAGCTAATTGTTTGTGCAAATCATAATTGAAATTCCTATTTTTAAAGGACAATTAATTCAATACCATGAGATTTAAACTGCTACTTAATACTTCAATAGTTTTATTCTTTAGCCTTTCATTATTTGCTCAAACGAATCCCTTTTCAGAATCAACACCTTTGAGCAAGGACGGATATCGTTTGTGTTATACCTCAGAGCTCGCTCATGAAAAGTACAATAGCGATCCCGCTTACAGAAATAAAGTTGACCTGGAGAATTCCGGTCTTTTATTAAATCGAAACGCATCTTCCGTTCCATTTAGTGATAGTGTAATTCGTATTCCGGTTAATTTCATTGTTGTGCATAATGGTGGCGCTGAAAACATCTCTCAGGCCCAAATTGAAAGTCAAATTAGAATTCTAAATGAGTCTTATAGAAAAATTCCCGGAACACCGGGTTTTGGAAATGGAGTAGATACCAAGATTGAATTTTTCTTAGCTCAAAAAGATCCAAATGGCAATTGCATAGATGGAATTGAAAGACATCAAAGTTCTTTAACAATTCACAATGTTGGTCCACAGTTATCCAATACATTCCCTCCAATGGATTACACTAAATATTTAAACGTCTATGTAGTCACAAGTATTGGAACTGGTGGAACTATAGGATATACTTACCTTGCCAATAATAATGGTGGAGATCAATTTAATTCAATTTATATAGCACACCACGCAATAGGTGACATTGGTACTGCAGGAACTGTTTTTCCAGCGATCAGTTCGGGAACCGTTCTTGCACATGAGGCCGGTCATTGGTTGAATTTATTACATGTATTTGAGCCACAAGGCTCTTGTCCTTCGGGCAATTGCGCAACTTCAGGAGATTTTATTTGTGATACACCGCCACAACAGAGCGCCTCTCCCAACGGTTGTAATCCTGCCAATTCATGCGGTACGCCAAATAACATTAATAATTACATGGATTACGGAAGTGACAATTGCTTCAACATGTTTACAGACGATCAGAAAAGCAGAATGCAGGCAGCAATTACCCAGCATAGACCTAATTTAATGGATTCAACAAATGCTGTAGATGCCGGCTATTATGGATGCCTTGGTATCACCTATTGCCAGTCACAGGCTAACAACACTTCGGGAACGGAAATTCAAAATATGACGCTAACAAATGTCACTAAAAACACCGTCAATGAGTGTACAGGCTATTCATCCTTTAATACAACTTTTGCAAATGTTACCCAAGACAGCAGCTACGTATTGTCAGTAACTACCGGACATTGCAGCGGTGGGACTGCTCCAAACCACGAAGTAAAGGCCTTTATAGATTGGAACAGAGATGGGGACTTTGTTGACCCAGGTGAAGAATATCTGGTTAAAGCCCTGGGACCTGCAGGAACAGGAACAGTTTCAATTACTGTGCCCGGAAATGCGCCTTTGGACCGTACTGGTCTTCGGATTATTGCTACAGATGGCGGTGTAATTGGTCCCTGCGCGACTTATGCCTTTGGAGAAACAGAGGATTATGGAATTCAGGTTTTGGCTCCACCGCCAACAATTACATCTTTTGCTCCAAGCTCAGGGCCAATAGGCCAATTGGTTTATGTAACAGGAGATAATTTCACTGGGGCCAGCTCTGTAACATTCAATAACACCACAACAGCAGCAGTTACAGTAATTAGTGATGATTCATTGAGAGTAAATGTACCTGCCAATGCCACTTCCGGTCCAATTACAGTTACTACACCCATTGGTTCAGACGTAAGTGCAGGAAGTTTTAACGTTACCACACAATTGCCAACTGTAAATACATTTTCTCCTGACTCCGGCTTTGTAGGAGATCCGGTAGTTATTTTTGGATCTAATCTAGGGACGGTTCAGCAAGTGTTTTTCAATAGTACTCCCGTAACAAGCTTTACTCAACCACAGGGCATCGAAATAAATACAACAGTTCCTCCAGGTGCAACTACCGGAAAAATACAAGTGCAAAACGCGGTTGGTATCGCTACAAGTGCAAATGATTTCATCGTTAGAGTACCTCCTACCACAGCAAGTATCTCAGGTACAAGCCAGGTTTGTGATGGTACAAGTGCTAATTTGACGTTCAATTTAACAGGTACTCCTCCTTTTAATGTCGTTTACACGGATGGAACAAATAACTTTACATTGAATAATGTTAACAGTCCTCATGTAGAAACTGTTAATCCCGGAATTGGTGCAACGACTTACACTATAATATCCGTGTCAGATACCAACAAAGTAGTAACAGCCCCGAATCCGGCCATTACCGGAAATGCAACCATTACGGTCAATGCAAATCCAAGTTCAGCATCGCTGAGCGGAACTGCCACTATCTGTGAAGGAGATACGACAAGCATCACGTTTAATGCAAGTGGTGGATCTGGGCCTTACGATATAAGTATTGACAATGGCCTTGGTACATTTAACAATTTACAGGATGGCGCCATAATCGTTGTAAGCCCTACAACGAGCAGCACATATTCCATTCTTTCTTTAAATGACAATAATGGCTGTTCTACAAATAATTTTACAGGTTCCGCCAATGTAAATGTTAATGCAGGTCCCGACGCCAACTTTAATTCTTCAATCAATAAAAGTATCGTAACATTTACTGATTTATCCGTAGGAGCAGTTTCCTGGTTATGGGAATTTGGCGACTCAACAAGTTCTACCCAACAAAACCCGGTTCACACTTATTTACATATCGGAATTAAAAACGTTAGACTTACTTCGACAAATTCAAATGGTTGTATTGATCAAATAACCAAGAATTTACTAATAACGGAAGTTTCAGGGTTTGAAGGTCTTGGCGAAGGAGAAAATATCAATATTTATCCTAACCCTGCAGACAATGAAGTCAAAGTTGATATCAGGCTCAATCGTGCAGAAAAAGTAAGCATTGACATTGTTAGCATTGATGGTAAAAAAATGATGAAAATCGCAGATTCAAAGGATTTGGATAAGCATATAATTAATTTAAATGTGGATGATTTCCCCTCTGGCATCTATATCCTTAAAATTGAATTGAGCAATGGAAGAATTTTCAATACGAAGTTTTATAAAAATTAATTCCCAATTCAGACTTTAAAAGAAAAGCCTCATTGGATTGCTAATGAGGCTTTTTCAATTGTATTGTGGATAGGTATCAGAAAATTAAAGCTTCAATTATATTTTCAAACCTTGTTTTTATATTTTTACAATTCCTATTTAATAAAAATCGAATGAAATTTAATATTTTACTAAGCTCCTGCTTGTGGATTGCACTTTCAATAAGTGTCCATGGGCAGTCAAATCCTTTTGCAAAAAATATCCCTTCTCATAACGGGATTCACAGATGCTTTTCTGATCAGATAGCACATGATGAATACAATAATAATCCTGATTTCAAATTTGCGATAGATAATGGTTACAGTTTAAATAAAAACAGTAATACTCCTGTCCCAACTCAAAGATTTTCTGATAGTGTAGTACGCATTCCGGTTGTTTTTCATGTCATTCATAATGGGGGTGCTGAGAATATTTCTCTTAGTCAAATAGAAAGTCAGATTAGAATTCTCAACGAAGATTTCAGAAGAATCCCCGGAACACTTGGTTATGGATTAGGTGTTGATACCAAAATAGAATTTTTTCTTGCCCAAAAAGACCCCACTGGTAATTGTACAGATGGTGTTGTTCGGGTACAAAGCAGTTTAACAAACCATACCCCTTCTCAGGCCGCAGCATTAAAAGCATTAAGCTGGTGGGATAATACAAGGTATTTAAATTTCTGGGTAGTCAATACAATGGGTGGAGTTCTCGGTTATGCAACATTTCCCGGTGGTTCTCCTGCACTTGACGGAATTGTTTGTGCGGATGAATATGTCGGCGATGAAGGGACATCTTCGGGAACCGGTCCTTATGGCTTAGGGCGAACAGCTACGCATGAAATCGGCCATTGGTTGCAACTTTATCACACTTTCCAAGGTGGATGTGCAGGAATGAACAATTCCAATTGTAATACAGGTGGTGATGAAGTATGTGATACTCCTCCTGTAGCAAGTCCTAATTTCGGATGTCCTACAATAAATTCCTGTGCTGAAAATATTACAATTCTAGGTGGAAATGCACCGGATCAGGTTGAAAATTACATGGATTACTCTGATGATCCTTGTTTTAATCTCTTTACTCAGGGTCAATCGATTCGTATGGATAATGCACTAACACAGTTTAGATCTTTGATGCTGGATTCCATGAATGCGATTAATGCAGGGTTATATGGTTGTCTGGGCATTACCTATTGTAATTCCGAAGCTACGGACTCTACAGGAACTGAAATTCGAAATGTTAATATCGAATCATTAAATAATTCTTCTGCAAATAACTGTACCGGATATTCAGACTACACAACCAGTTTTCCTTTATTAACACAAGATAGTTCATATACTCTTTCTGTCACAACAGGACACTGTACTAACGGTACTGCTCCAAACCATGAAGTAAAAGCATATATCGACTGGGATAGAAATGGAAGTTTTGCAGATATAGGTGAAGAGTATCTGGTAAAAGTAAATGGGCCGGCCGGAACAGGTACGGTTACTGTCACTGTTCCTTCAAATGCCCCACTCGACAGAACAGGAATGCGGGTAATCGCTACAGATGGCGGTGTAACAGGACCTTGTGCCAGTTATTTAAACGGGGAAACCGAAGATTATGCCATTCAGGTTCAGGCTCCTCCTCCAAGCATTACCTCATTTAGCCCTAGCTCTGGTACGGTAAACTCAATTGTATTTATAGTTGGAGAAAATTTCACCAGTGCAAGTGAAGTAAAGTTCAATAACACGGCAACCAATTTCTTTACAGTACTCAGTGATGACTCAATAAGAGTTAATGTGCCTTTTGGAAGTACGACAGGTCCAATTACTGTTACCTCTCCAACAGGAAGTGATGTTAGCGCCGGAATATTTACAATCACAACGCCTCAACCGGCAATCACCAATTTCACACCACAAACCGGTCCAATAGGAACTTCCGTATTGATTTTTGGATCAAATCTTGGAACCGTCAACCAGGTAAGGTTTAATGGTGTAGTTGCACCCGGTTTTAGCCAATCAGGAAATCAGGTAACTGTAAATGTGCCAACTGGAGCAAGTACCGGAAAAATAGAAATTGATAACAATGTGGGTACTGCTCAAAGTGCAAATAACTTTGTAGTGACTTTCCCTCCTGTATCAGCAGGTATTTCAGGAACAGCAACCATTTGTGATGGTAACTCCAGCGATTTATCCATAAACCTGGCAGGTACGCCACCATTTGATATCGTTTATACGGATGGCAGTAACAATTTTAGTTTAAGCAATGTGAATGGTCCATTCCCATTATTGATTCCTGTTTCTCCATCGATTGGAGCAACAACATACACTATTGTATCTGTCATTGATCAAAATGACACAATCACTGCTCCAGATCCTGCAATTTCAGGAAGTGCAGTAATTACGGTAAATGCAAATCCGAGTTCAGGATCACTTAGTGGAAGCAGTACTATTTGCGAAGGTGATACAGCAAGTATTACATTTAATGTGCTTGGAGGCACAGGCCCTTATGATATCAGCATCAATAATGGCCTTGGCCAAATAAATGGTGTTTCTGATGGTGCCATAATCACTGTGATGCCTTCAATCACAAGCACGTATTCATTACTGTCTTTGAGCGATGATAATAATTGCAGTACTAGCAACTTCACAGGTTCAGGAACAGTAAATGTTAATGCAGGACCGGATGCCAATTTTACATCCAGTATCAATAAAAGTACGGTAACTTTCACCGATCAATCCATTGGTGCTGTTTCCTGGTTATGGAATTTTGGAGATTCAACATCTTCCACACAGCAAAATCCTGTACACGTTTACAGTCATATAGGAATTAAAAATGTAAAATTGACTTCTACCCATTCAAATGGATGTATTGATGAAATCAGTAAAAACATATTGATTCTCGAAACTACAGGATTGTCAGGCTTAGGTATAAATGAGAATATCAATATTTTCCCAAATCCGGCCAATAACAGCTTGAATATTGATCTGATTTTAAATACCCCGGTAAAAGTTGAAATGGACATTATTTCAATTGAAGGCAAAAAAATGCTCAACATTGCCAACTCTTCTGTATCTGATTCATATAAAATGAATATTGATATTAATGAACTTCCAAGTGGGATTTATATTATGAATTTCACTTTGAGCGATGGAAGAATCTTAAATACAAAGTTTTATAAAAACTAATTAGAATAATTTAATTGACCCGTCAATGTTTCATTGGCGGTTTTTTTTTGCTAGATACTCAATCAAAAAGTCGAATAGAAGCGCTTTTGCTTTCTCCTTCCTTTAATTCAAATGAAGTATTCTCGAAAGCAGGAGGGCCAAAAGTTCCTTTTACATTATTGTAAAAACCATATGGTTCCGCAGGAGGGCCATAAAGTCTTGTATTTAGTTTGCCGTTTTTATCGAGATCGTGAATCACAGAGATCGAATATTTACCCGGAGGAAGTGCGTTAAAACAAACCTCGTTTACACCATTTTGAACCTTGATTGTGATGGCTTTTACCGGTTTTTCTAAATAGTCATTTTCGTTGTCGAAAACAGCAATGATCAGATCTCCTTCAATTTTTTTAATGCCGGTGACATTTACTTTTAATTGACAATCCTGTGCTATACCATTTAAATAAATGAAAGAGCAAAACAATGTACAGAAAATTCTTTTGAGGAAAATCATTTTAAGAAAATCATTCTACCCATTTCTGCACTTCTTCCTTGCTGGGATTTGAAATATCGAGTTTCAATTTTTTGCGCATCCCACAGAAATCGTTGTGCAGTTTATTTGGATTCATTCCCTTTAAATCTTCAGGCGATTCGATGCCAATCTTGTTTAACACTGGAATCCAATCGGATGAGATTCCAATTTTCCTAAAAGCTTCAAGACCTGCTGTTACCTTTGCTTTTTCCGGCTTCATTTGAGGAAAAAACAAGACGTCCTGAATTGAATTTGAATTGGTCATCATCATCGCAAGGCGGTCTATCCCGATTCCCAGACCTGCGGTCGGCGGCATTCCGTATTCCAGGGCCCTGAGGAAATCTTCATCCAGTACCATGGCTTCTTCATCACCCCTTTTGCCCAACTCGAGCTGTTCTTCAAATCGCTGCCTTTGATCAATTGGATCGTTCAACTCAGAAAAAGCATTGCAAATCTCTTTTCCATTGGCTATAGCTTCGAATCGTTCCACCAAACCTTCTTTGCTTCGGTGCTTTTTGGCCAAAGGCGACATTTCAATAGGATAATCCGTTATGAAAGTCGGTTGAATTAAATGCGGTTCTACTTTCTCACCAAAAATTTCATCGATGAGTTTGCCTTTAGCCATGCTGTCATCAACGGGCACTTTCAACGTTCTTGCGGTTTTGCGCAATTCATCCTCACCCATGGCTGAAATGTCAATTTTTGTATACTCTTCAATGGCCTCGAACATTGTAAAGCGTTTCCAGGGTGTTTTAAAATCAATGGTATTTTTCCCTACCTGAACTTTGGTATCTCCATGAAGTGCCAGAGCTACCTGCTCAATCATTTTTTCAGTGAGCTCCATCATCCAGATATAATCTTTATAAGCCACATACAACTCTACTTGCGTGAATTCAGGATTGTGAAAACGCGACATTCCTTCGTTTCTGAAATCCTTGGAAAATTCATAGACGCCATCAAAGCCTCCGACAATTAGTCTTTTGAGATATAATTCATTGGCTATTCGCAAATAGAGAGTCATATCCAATGTATTGTGAAATGTTTTAAACGGGCGTGCCGCTGCACCACCGTATAGCGGTTGCAGAATGGGCGTTTCTACTTCCAGATAGCCTTTTTCATTTAAAAACTCTCTCATTTTCTGAACCATCTGTGTTCTTTTCAAAAATGCCTCTTTAACCTGTGGATTGACTACAAGGTCAACATATCTCTGACGGTATCTTTGTTCAGGATCAGTAAATGCATCGTGCTTTTTTATGCTGCCATCTTCTTCCTTGGTTTCCTTTACGATTGGCAAAGGTTTGAGAGACTTTGACAATACAGTTAATTCCTTTACATGAATTGAAGTTTCTCCGACCTGTGTTTTAAATACATGGCCTTTGATTCCAATAAAATCACCAAGACTTAAGAGTCTCTTAAAAACGGTATTGTAGAGGGCCTTGTCTTCACCCGGGCAAATCTCATCCCTGTTGACATAGATTTGAATTCTGCCTTTGGAATCCTGGATTTCGGCGAAAGAGGCTTTCCCCATAATCCTTTTGCTCATTATTCGACCTGCGATACTTACAGATTCAAAATCTTTGGACCCTTCCTTGTAATTTTTATGGATTTCGAGGCTATTGGTATTTACTTCAAATAGTTCAGACGGGAATGGGTTAATTCCCAAATCTATCATTGCTTTCAGGTCTTCCCTGCGTTGTATTTCCTGTTCGCTGAGTGGCATAAATTAAATTTTGCGCAAAAGTAATGGTTTAATGCGAAAAAGTGCGCTTTGAATTCAGCTGGCTTGTTTTCTCCTTTTCATTTCACTTATAATCAAAGACAGCTCCCTGCTGCTTTGACCGGAGACTGATTTATTTTCCTGAGCTCTTCTTACCAGATAGGGCATTACTTTGTCAATAGGTCCGTAGGGAAGATATTTTGCCACATTATAACCGGCATTCGCAAGATTAAATGAAATATGATCGCTCATTCCATAGAGTTGCGCAAACCAAAATCGTTTATCCTTGTGTTCAATATTTTTTTCATCCATCAAGTGTGCCAAGAGCAATGAACTTTTCTCATTATGTGTACCTGCACATACCGTCATAATATCTCTTTTCTCCACGCAAAATCGAAGGCCATCATCGTACATTTTATCCGTTAGCTCCTTACTTGGGTTAATGGGGTTTTCATAACCCTTCTCTTCTGCTCGATCGGCTTCTTTTTCCATGTATGCACCTCTTACTAATTTTGCACCTGCAAAGAATCCTTCTTTTCTGGCTGTTTCTTCCAGTTTAATTAATTCTTCCAGACTCTTTTTTCGATACATCTGATAGGTGATATGAATTATGCATTTTTCACGGTTGAATTTTCGCATCATTTCCAACACCATTTCATCAACAATTTTTTGAATCCAGGTCTCTTCTGCATCTATCATCAAAGGCACCTGTGTGTCGTATGCAAAACGACAAATTCTTTCAAACCTCTGTTTTAACTTGATATAGGAATTCTTTTCCGCTTCATTCAACTCTTTTTCCGCCTGTATTTTTTCCAAAAGTTTAACTGAAGCAATCCCCGAGGTTTTAAATACACTAAAAGGAATATTTTCCTGGTCTTTTGCTTTTTTTATTGTACGGATAATTTCTTCTGCCCCCTTGTCAAAACCTTTTTCATTTTTTTCGCCTTCCACAGAATAATCCAAAATTGAACCTATTCCATATTTAGCCAAATTCTCTACACTTGAAATTGAATCATTAATGGTTTCACCCCCGCAAAACTGAGCAAATACTGTATTTTTAATTATCCCTTTAACCGGAAGTTTGATTTTCAATGCTTTCAACATAATATCCGACCCCATTTTGACTAAAAAATTGGAATTAAATGAAGTGAAAATCCATTTGGCTTTTCTCAGGTCCCAATTTGATTTGGAGGAAAATGCGATCGAGGTATTATCGAAATTAAGTTTTGTATCTTTCATAGATAGATATGATTGGACCAAATATATTAAATTTCGGTACGCAGATTAGAACATTAGAACCCGGATAAGGGTTTTTTATATGCTAACATGAATGATAATTTAATTTTTTCCAACAGCGTTTCAATCTCCCTTAAACATTTATTTGAAAAGGGTGAATTTAGTGCTTCTGCAATTTTAGTAGATGAAAACACAGAAAAAAATTGTTTGCATCTGCTTAGCGATCGATTTACAAAAAATATCATAAAAATACCTTCCGGTGAATCTTCCAAAACTATATCACATTGCGAAATGATATGGGAGAAAATGACTGAATTTAAACTTGACAGGGATTCTTTGTTGATTAATTTGGGCGGTGGTGTTATTTGCGACATCGGAGGTTTTTGCGCTTCTACATTTAAAAGAGGGATCCGCTTTGCGAATGTTCCTACCACCTTATTGGCAATGACGGATGCCGCCATTGGTGGTAAAACTGGGATTAATTTTGGAAAGTATAAAAATCATATCGGTGCCTTCAACATTGCCGAAGCGGTCATTATAAATCCGGTATTTCTTGAAACCCTCGAAACCCGACAATTGCGATCCGGATATGGAGAAGTATTAAAACACGCCATTATTGCTGATGCAGAACTTTGGGAACAACTTCATTTTTCTGAAAAAACAAGGGAAGATTGGGAGCAATTGATCGAAGGCTCTGCTAAGATCAAAAGCGCTATTGTAAATCGGGATTATAAAGAAGAAGGATTGCGAAAAAAATTAAATTTTGGCCATAGTATCGGCCATCTTCTGGAATCATATCAATTTAATGATGATCCGAAATTTCACGGAGAAGCTATAGCCGAAGGCATGATTATAGAATCATTTCTTGCCTATCAAATGTATTTACTTTCAGAAAAAGAACTTGGAAGCATTTGCAATCGAATATCTGCCATTTTTGAGCTAAATGCTGTCAGCGACGATTGTCAAAAGTATGTCCTCGAAAATTTAAACCAGGACAAGAAAAACAAATCCAATAAAAACCTCTTTGTTCTCCCAAAGAAAATTGGTGAAGTATTAATTGATCAGGAAGTTAAATTGGATGATATTAAAATGGCCATTAGTAATTATAATGACTTTCTTTCATGAAATCTCTATCTGAAATAATCAACGAAACCGGCGAGTTTGGTATAGATGATTTTAACAATGTTAGCCCCGGACTTCATCCTTCCAGTAACTATTTTTTCAATACAGTGGAGGAAATGCGAGTGTGTTTGCAAAATGAGCATTTGCAACCCTTTTATTCGAGAGGTGTCAACCCCACGCTTAGGATTTTATGTGAAAAAATGGCGGCGCTTGAAAATAAAGACAAAGCCCTGGCTTTTGCTTCGGGGAGCGCTGCAATCGCAGCTGCTGTAATGAACTCTGTTAAAAAAGGAGACCATGCCATTTGTGTAAAAAACCCATATACCTGGACAAAGCATTTATTTGAAAATTATCTTCCGAACTACGGTGTTGAATGTACTTTTGTAGATGGCCGGGATCCTGAAAATTTTTCAGAAGCGGTTAAAGAAAATACCAAATTGATTTTTCTGGAAAGCCCCAATTCATTTTATTTCGATATGCAGGACTTGGAGGCCATTTCATCAATCGCAAAATCGGGAAAGATCACAACAATTCTGGATAATAGCTATGCCTCTCCGCTCAATCAATGTGCTAATGACTATGGAATTGATATGATTGTCCATTCAGCCACCAAATATATCGGAGGACATAGCGATGCGCTGGGTGGAATACTTTGTTGCTCGGAGGAAAAATACAAGACATTATTTTCTGCAGAATTTATGACATTGGGTGGAGTTATGTCACCCTGGAACGCCTGGTTAATGATTCGAAGTTTAAGAACCCTTGAAATTCGAATGGAAAGGATTTCAAAAACCACTGAAAGCATAGTTAAATTCCTCGAGGGACATGAAAAAGTTGATAAGGTACTTTATCCGGGTTCAGATACCTACGAACAGAATGAACTTGCCCGAAAATATTTAAAGAAATCGGGCGGGTTATTCACATTAAAACTGAAGACCAGGGAAATCAATAAAGTGGAAAGGTTTTGCAATCAACTTGAGAAATTCAAATTGGCCTGTTCATGGGGCAGTTATGAGTCATTGATTTTTCCCGCCTGTGTCACTTATCAGGGTAAAGATAAACCGCTTGAGGACCAAAATAAGATAAGAATGGCCATAGGCCTTGAAGATGAAGATTTATTAATTCAGGATTTAAAGCAATCATTTTCGCTTATTTAATAAATTTGACCGCTCAATGAAGAATCCTCCCATTCATTAAACAATATGATAAGTAATTTCATTATTGAATAACTATAAAATTTGCATGTAATATCTTTAACTTTGATTTCAAGTGCCCTTACCAGCACTTAGCTTCATTCAGATGAGAAAACAAGTATTAATTCCAACCGTGAAATGCGTTTTCACGTGTTTTAAAATAAAATCCCGTTTACACTTGAAAACTATTTTATTCTCAGTACTTTTTAGCCTTGTATTTATTGATATTAATGCTCAATGCCCTGTGCCGGCGAGTTGTACCCCTGGTGGTCCTACAGCAGCCAATGCTGAACTATTCAATATGGGTATTCGCAGAGTAACTTTAAATACAATTGATAAGACTTCATCATTCATCAATTCTACTTCGTCAAATTCATATCAGGATTTTTCCTGCACGGATTCTACAACTTTAACTGCCGGAATTCCATATGTCATTTCTGTCACAACCAATGGAAATCCTCCCACTGGTACGCAAAATGAAAATGTCAGAGTTTGGATTGATTATAATAATGACAGTTCTTTTACTGCATCTGAATTGGCCTTTTCTTCAAATAATCAACAAATTCACAGCGGAAATATTACCATTCCACCCACTGCCCTGACTAATGTTCCACTCCGAATGCGGGTAGCCTCGGAATGGGTCGGAGCCAATAACTCAATACCTACAGCTTGTACTGACCGAGAGTATTCACAGGTTGAAGATTACAAAATTGTAGTTCAGGTAAATGTATTACCACCCGCAGCAGATTTTACTGCAGACCCGCTAATAAGTTGTAATGGAGTTGTCCAATTTCAGGATTTAAGCGTCAATGGACCGACATCCTGGTTATGGAATTTTGGAGATGGTACATTTTCAACCGCCCAGAACCCACAACATAATTATACATTGAATGATACTTTTGATGTCACACTAATAGCGACCAATGCCAATGGTGCCGACACCATTGTGAAAAATGATTTTATCATCAAAACAGGTTTTACGCCACCGGCTGCCTCTTGTACCCCAATTACCAATGCTTATTGTTGTGGTTATGGAATTACCAATTTTCAGTTTGAAAGTATTAACAATACTTCTTCAGATGCTTCTGTGGGATACGAAGATTTTACTTGTACTGATTTCACACACGTCATTGAAGGATTATCTTATCCGGTTTCCTTCACGACAAATCAAAGTGCTGCGGTTAATTTGAAAATGTATATTGACATGAATGCCAATGGCTCATTTCAGGATCCCGGGGAATTGATTTACAGTGCTAACGGTGTAAACAGTCCATCGGCAAATGTTATTATCCCTGCGGCAAAAGCTCCTTATACTCAGGCATTGAGAATGCGGATCATGACGGATGCGGTAGGCTCTACTTTCAATTCATGTACAAACCTTACAAGAGGGCAGGCAGAAGATTACACAGTTATCATTGACCCCAACCCATTCCCACCTATAGCAAATTTCCTTGACAATCAGGTCAATGCATGTCAGGATTCAATTGCATTTACTGACAATAGCATTAACGCACCTCAATCCTGGTTTTGGGATTTTGGTGATGGAGATACATCCAATCTTCAAAATCCGGCGCACAAATACAATACGAATGGAACCTTTACGGTAAAATTAGTAGTGACTAATTCCAATGGCGCAGATTCCACAAGCAGAAATTTCACTGTAACAGATGGCGCAAGGCCACCGGTTTGTATTCCAAATACTTTACAGACATTTTTTCCTCTGGGTATAGAACGTGTAGTTTTTAATACGATTACCAACATCACCTCTTCTTCAGCTAATTTCCCTCCATATGAAGACTTCGCATGCGATTTTTCAACCACAGTCACACAGGGACAAACCGTTAATTTAACCGTAGAATCTCAAAGTAATTTTACCCCCTCAGATGTAAAAGCCTGGCTGGATTACAATGACAATGGAATTTTTGAAAGCAGTGAAGAAGTATTTAATTCTACCAATGCGGTAGTACATACTGCACCCATTACTATTTCTGCTGCAACATCAGTGGTAACAGGAAAAGGGCTTCGATTGAGAATTGCCTCCGATTTTGTTAATTCATTGAATGGTCCAATTCCTTGTGGTGATCTTGAGTTTGGACAAACCGAAGATTATACAGTGGTAATAAATGCGCCTATGCTCCCACCGGCTGCAGATTTTAGCGTCTCGAGTTTTACTGCTTGTACGGGTGATATAGATTTTACCGATATTTCGGGTTTTGGACCAACCCAATGGTTCTGGGATTTTGGTGATGGAAACAACTCAACGCTTCAAAACCCAAGTCATGTATATACTTCTGTAGGCTCCTTTTTCGTAGAACTTAAGGCTTGCAATACCTTTGGTTGCGATTCTATTCAAAAAACAATTACAATTACTGATTTAAATGGTGTTAAACCGGCAGTTTGTGTACCTGGATCCAATTCAATCAATAGTCTAATTGGAATATTTAACGTCACTTTTAATGATTTAAATGTTTCATCAACCTCTTTTACCGGATACAATGATTATTCCTGTGATAAATTCGCAGAATTGGTTGATGGTAATGCCTATCAATTAAATGTTACCGTAAGTACTTTCTTTAATCAAACTGTAGAGGCCTGGATAGATTATAATAATAATGGCACATTTACTTCCAATGAAAAAGTAATGACCGCCAGCGGATTTGGTCTATTAAGCAATGTGGTCATACTGCCGGCCAATGCCGTAAAAAATAAATTTCTGAGGCTTAGAATAATGAGCAATAGTACTTCTTCAGGTGGTGCGCCTTTTGATCCTTGTTCTAATGTGCCGGTGGGTGAAATTGAAGATTATGGTGTCTTAATAAGGTCTGCCAACGCTGCGCCAATTGCTGATTTTGAATCATTTGATCCAAATAGCTGTAATGGAGAAATTGCCTTTATCAATCAATCTTATAATAACCCAACCAATTTTTTATGGGATTTTGGCGATGGGAATACATCAATTGATGAAAATCCTGTGCATCAATACGCCAATCCGGGCGCCTATACGGTTAAATTAAGAGTTCAGAATGGTTTTGGCCTTGATAGCCTGGTTCGATTGAATTACGCCATTGTATCGCAGGTTCAGGGACCAAGAGAGGCCAGTTGTTATCCTACGACCGAATTTTCAAATCCTGACTTTGGAATTGTAGGTGTATCAATAGGCGGGATAAGCAATACCAATTCTATAGTGGATGGCTATGAAAACTATACCTGTACTGACACGGCTCATGTGGAGGAAGGCCAGAGTTATAGCATACAGATTATCACTTCGGATAATGTAAGAGCCAATGTTCGGGTCTTTGTTGATTTTAACGATGATGGAATATTTCAGGAAAGCACTGAGTTGTTTCTGGTGTCCAACAACCGCTTGCAAAATCATGTAGGAACATTGACGGTTCCGAGCACCAACGCCACAAATAAAATATTGAGAATGCGTGCATGGGCGGATGAAGCTACGGTCCCATTACCGGCCAGTTTTGCTTGTACCAATCCGGAATACGGGCAGGTAGAGGACTATGGAATTTTAGTAAAGGGAGCAATTAGTATTAGTGATGATTTGATCGATCAAATTTCATTATTCCCTAATCCTGCAAAAAATTTAATCAGACTAAATTTGCCTACTCTGTTAAGTGAGAGTAAAATTTCAGTTATCGGGCAATACGGAAATGAAGTTTTATCACTGGAAAAAGTCGGAAGCGAAAGTTCAATTGAAATACCAATTGAAACCTTGAATAAGGGTATTTATTTTTTAAAAATAGAAAATACGGACTTTAGTAAGACCTTGAAATTCATTAGGAATTAAGACACGAAAAACATACCATGACTAATATTTTTACCTGGGTTAAAAAATCCTTTATTGTATTCATATTTGCTTTGATCGCCTTGCCTTCTGAGGCTACACATTATCAGGGCGGAGATATCACCTATGAATTTCTAGGAATTTTTGGTGGCCAATACCGTTATCGATTCCAATTGGATGTATACGTAAATTGTCTTCCCACTTCAAATTTTCCAAATGGTGAAGTAAACAATCTTGATTTATGCATCTATAATGGTACTACAAATGCCTTGTTCACTTCACGAACAATGACTAACCCTTTTAGGCAATTTGTTCAGCCTGATTTACCTCCAGGTTGTAGCGTTCCAATTATAAATCAGGTTTTATGCTCCAGATTAAACCGATTTACAGAAGTGATAGATTTACCTGGTCCATTTAATGAATACTATGCCATTCATGAAAGATGCTGTCGTGAAAATGCCATTGACAATCTTCAAAATGCCGGTTCAACAGGTAATACCTTTGTCACAGAAATGCCCCCTAATTTTGTTCAAAATTCTTCGCCACAATTCCAGGACGTTGTTATTCCTTTTTTATGTACAAGTGATACCATAACATTGTCAAATAATGCAATTGATCCGGATGGTGATTTTTTGGTGTATAATTTTGTTCAACCTTATGATCAATTTACAGGTGGAGTTGCTCCAAGCTGTGCTCCTACCTATAATGCCAATGCTATCCCAGGTGCGCCTTATGCCCCAAATTATTCCATTCAGGATCCATTTGGTCCAGGATCTTATGCATTCATAAATGCATCAAATGGATTAACAAAATACTATACTCCAAATGCTGGCAAATATTCACTAGCTATTGAAATTCAAGAATATAGAGATATCAACAACGACGGAATTCAAGACCTAATAGGTACGATATACAGGGAAATAATTTTTATAGCGGAAGCTTGTGCTCCAAATCCAACACCAGTAATATCTCCGGTTAATGTAAATGGTAGTCCGGTTCCAATTATTGGTAATACTGGCGATATCGACATAAATGAAGGGGAGTCGCTAACGTTTTCGTTCACATCCAATGATCCAAACAACGATTCAGTATATATTGAACCAAGTGGAAGTATTTTAGATGGTTCTAATGGTTATACAGGTCCATTGGCCATATTTCCCGATACTGTTGGTCTTGGAAGCGCAACAACGAATTTTAACTGGCAGACTGCTTGTGGGATAACGGGACAATTCGTGGTAAGAATTGATTTAAAAGATAATGGTTGCCCTCCAAAAAATGATATTTACTTTATAAACGTTAATGTCAGACCATTTGAAGCTACGGATCAGATTGCCACAACCGACCCGGGCCTTGAAGTGGATTCCATTTGTTTTGGCTTGGATACAATTGAATATGTTGCTCAAATCAATGCACCAAATACAGTCACCTGGGCTGCTTCAGGAGGAAATATTATTGGTTCAAATACCTCCGATACGATACGTGTTGTCTGGACCAATGCTGGTTTGAATCAGCTGAGTTTAATTGAAACCAATTCACTTTCCTGTACCGATACCAGTTCTTTTAATATCAATGTAATTGCTTTGGACACAATTACAGCATCTGCTGATTTATTTATTTGTGAAGGCGATTCTGTACAATTAAATGCGAGCGGGACGAGTGGTTATCAATGGACGCCGAATCAGTTTATTTCTAATACCTTGACACCCAATCCTTTTGTTTTTCCCACGGATACTACTGTTTATATCGTCAGCAATCCAAATGCTTCGGCCTGTGTGCTTAACGATTCGGTGAAAGTTAGTGTAGTGAAAAATTTTGCAGAAGCCGGTGTCGATGAAGACTTTTGTTCAGGCGATACTGTACAAATTGGTTCTGCACCCTTGACTAATAAAACTTATACCTGGTCAAACGCGGTTAATCTCAGTGATGGCAGCATTTCTGATCCTTTTTACACCAATGTAATACCCGGACCCTCTCCAAATATTGACACTTTGATTGTCACAACTACGGACACGGTAAATGGCTGTATTTTCACAGATGATATCATAGTAGTCACCAATCCACTTCCGATTGCTGATGCAGGATTAGCAGACACCATTTGTTCTGCTGAGTCTACCACTTTAGGAATTTCTAATCCGGGGCCAAATTCGAACTGTTCCTGGATCGGGAATTTTGTTGGCAGTCCAAATTCATGTCAAACACTTGTGACGCCCGTAAATCCTGGAAGTACAAATCTCACTTATCAGTATGTATTGAACATAACAAATACGTCGACGACATGCCAAAATTCTGATACGGTTGAGATTGTTTCAAAACCCTTACCTCCGGTCAATGCCGGTTTGGATACTGCAATTTGTCGGCTTCAAACACTACAATTGGGAGGTAGCGCCACACCGGGTGTCGTTTATTCATGGGTTACCAATGCCACTTCTTCTCCTATTTCACCGACCAATGCCTCAGACCCAAACCAAACGTTCAATACTTCGGGTAATTTTCAAAGCATAGTAACGGCGATTAACACCAATCCTGCAAATCTTTGTACCAATAGGGATACCATCGATGTCTTTGTGAGAAACTTGCCTAATGTACAAGTGATTCCTGATACAGTCATTTGTTCTGAAGATTCAATCAATATTGGAGGTCCTAATAACAGCATTTTTACTTATGAATGGAATACGCAAACCGGTCTTAACGATTCTACCATTTCAAATCCTCTTTTGTCGATCAATAATGCTACGCAGGTTTCACAATTTGTTAATTATCAGGTTGTTGTTGAAAATACGGTTTCAGGTTGTATAGATTCTTCAGATATTGATATAGAAATTAAACCATTGCCAATAGTAGATCCGGGGCCTGATTTGGCCATTTGTTCAGAATCCAGTGATACACTGGGCGTTTCTTCTACGGCAGGATACAATTATTTGTGGAGTTCTTCTCAATTTCTTGATGATTCCACGCTGGCGCGTCCTGAAATCAGCCCGATAACAGGAAATAATCCCGTGACCCTGAAATACGATTTGCAAATTGAATGGAACGGGTGCTTTGATGATGATTCTGTATTTGTGACGGTCAATCCAAAACCCGTAGTGGATACAATAATTGGCGGGGTTTCCATTTGTCCAAATTTAGAAGATGTGCTATACACGGTATTGGATACGGTGGGTTTTATTAATTACACATGGGGCATTAGTGGTGGTTTGTTTATTTCTCCTACCAATAATGATTCTGTACTGGTGGATTGGGGAGGACTTAATCCCAATGCTTTATTATACATGATTCCGACCAATAGTTTTAATTGTATAGGTGATACTACATTTCTTCCAATTGACATCAATCCTATATTGAGTTCACCACCACCGCTTGGGCCAAATAGTATTTGTTTGAGCAATGCAAACACTGTGGTCTATTCAGTGCCTTTTACTTCAGGCTATAATTATGTTTGGTCAAGTCCACAGATCAACCATAATATTAATACCATTTTACCCGGCAATCAGGTAGCCTATGATTTTCTTGAACCCGGTGTGGCACAAATTTTTGTGGAACAACAGGTAACCACTACTACCAGCACCTGTCTTGGTTTTTCTGATACTCTGGAAGTGATCATTCATCCCGATCCCGATTTATCGGTGCCAATTGTTGGAGACACTTCTATTTGTGAGTTTACAACGGGTATAGATTATACGGTTAACGGTTTCCCCAATTCCACATATCAATGGTCTGTTTTACCGGGAGGGTCGGCCGGCGATTCCACGAATTTATTGACTTTAAGCTGGGGCGCGGCAGGAAATTATCAGGTCATTGCTTTTGAAACCACCGAATTTGGATGTACTTCCGGAAATTTGGTCTTGGATGTGCAAATCAATCCGATTCCGGAAACTGATTTTGCTTCGGTAGATACGTTTGTATGTGCTGAAACTGTAAACGGCAATTCATATGTGGCCGATGGTTTTGCGAATTCAAATTATATCTGGGATGTGGT
The DNA here is from genome assembly GCA_040218795.1 of Cytophagales bacterium. Taxonomy (GTDB): domain Bacteria; phylum Bacteroidota; class Bacteroidia; order Cytophagales; family CCMP332; genus CCMP332. The sequence continues at coordinate 677,217 of JAVJQT010000005.1, forward strand.
GGGAGGATCTTTTGAGCAAAATGATTCCAGTCAGACTGCACTGGTCACCTGGGATCCGGATCAAAACAATTTAGAAATCAATGTATTTGAAATTTCGGAATTCAACTGTACGGGTGATCCTGTAAGTTTCAGTCCTACGCTCGATCTTTCACTTCCATTGGTATCAAATGTAGGCCTCACAAGCCCTGAAGATACCTTTTCCAATATCTTAATTTCATACAATAAAGGTTTTGATTATACTGATTTGATACCTGATACTTTAACCTTGTATAGGAAAATCGCAACATCTTCCAATTGGACTCCAATTGCCGAAGTATCAAGTGCAGATTCAATTTATCTGGATACGGATAATCTCAACCGATTGGACAATTATTATGAATATCAGGTGAGTTCAAGGAATTTATGTTCAAATGAAATATTCAGTCCTCAGCACAATACCATTAAGCTGGAAGGAGAAGGTATCGAAGACCTCGATCAATTGGAATTGTTCTGGAATGAATATGTCAATTATTCCAATGGCCTTCAGGAATACGAAATTTATCGAAGATTGGACGATCAGGACAGCTTTGAAATATTCCAGAATACCGGCGCAAATTCATACACCGATTTTTCTGCCAATGATGGTTTCAGACATTTCTTTAGAGTTCGCGCCATCGAAGGAGGTGGTGAAAACGAGTCCTGGTCCAATGAATTCCTGGTCATTTTCCTAAATACTGCCAAGGTTGCCGATGTGATCACTCCCAATGGAGATGGAAAAAACGACACATGGAAAATTGACAATATTGAATTGTACCCCGGAACAGAGGTGAAAATATTTAACAGATACGGAACAGAAGTATATAAAACTTCCGATTACAAAGGGGATTGGGCTGCTGATAATTTACCATCAGGTACTTATTTCTTCCAGGCTGTATTTCAACATCTGGATGAGCCAGTTGGTGGTTATATAACTGTACTTAGGTAAGTATTATTTACCGTTCTTTTTTCTAAAAGTAATGGGAATGTACTCTTCCGTAGGATTTCCAATATGTATTAGTTCCCAGCTGGGATCGTACTTTTCAACCAACTCCCGAATACAGCCTGCGCGGTCGTCTTTGGGAGTTTTGCAATCTTCCCAGAAAAATATCTCAATCCGATAGTTGTAGGTCTTGCGTATTCCATTGATTTTAACATCAACTTCGATTTCCTGTTCGCCCTGAAGTCTGGGTATTTGGATAGATAAAGAGTCCATAGCACAATCTTTGGAATTAATATACCAATTTTTATACCATAAGGCTATCTATTTGACTATCTGATGGTTGTAAGCTTTGTAAAAAAAATAAAATGGCCGAGATTGGACTGAATGTCCAAAAATGGTCAATGAATTTTCACATTTACCCCAATTCCAAATAGCGCTATATCGTATTTTACAGGGTCAAGGGAATCAAATTTTTTTAAATTTTCAGTCAATTCAACTGCGGTTTTCCAGTCGCTTTGTTTTCGTTTGACCAGGCCCAATTCACGACTGACATTGCTAACATGAACATCAAAAGGACATACCAATTGTCCCGGCAAAATGGATTCCCACATTCCAAAATCGATTCCGTACTCATCTTTCCTAACCATCCACCTTAAATACATATTTAATCGCTTACATGCCGACTTTCTCAGTGGCGTGGCCACATGTTTTCTGGTTCTTAATGGGGAATCCTCTAAAGAGAAAAATGCTTTATGAAATCCGATCAAGGCCTTTTCGACATTTGGATCATCATTTGACATGTGCCGGCTAAAAGCGGTCTCAAGACTTTTATTGTTTGAAAACCAATAGTTAAGAAAATTTATAAAGTGCAATAAATCGGTGCTATTGAATGTTCTATGTTTGAATTTCAACAAGCGCTTTAAATCGCTTTCCGAATGGTCAATAACAAAAGAATAAGGCGCATTGTCCATTAAACGAAACAATTCATTGCATTTATTAATGATGGTAATACGCTGACCCCAGGCCAGCATGGCAGCAAAAAAAGCCGCAATTTCAATATCCTGCTTTAATACAAAAGCATGTGGAATTTGTATTGGATCGCTATCAATGAAATCGGAAGATGAATGAAGATGGTAAGCTTCATCCAGGAATTCTTTTAATTCTTTGTGGTTCAAGGCAACCAGGAAATTTCCACTTTGAATTTTTTATCTACTCCTTTCAAAGCTTCGAATGCACGCGGAGTAATTTTTAATACAATGTCTTTGTTTAAATCTATGTCCGGTAATTTTCCTACCACCCTCACAAATACACTGTAGCCGTTGATCTCATTTTTAACCTGAATAATTGTGCCTATTGGAGCGCTTTTGTGCAGTCCAAGAAAACGATTGGTATCAGTGCCTCCTTCTATGAGCTCTGCCATTCCTCTTTCTATCACTTTTTCATGCCCTCCAATATTAGTTATCTTAACTTTTGGCTCGCCCTTCATGTACTCTTCTTCTTTTGCAACAATGGGATCTGTCTTCTCTTTTGGGCTGGCGACAAGATTGTTTTTTTCAGAGGCCTTTAAGGCCAACTCCTGCCCGATCTGAATATCAGGTCCTAATAGATCATTCCATTCAATGATGTCTTCGCTGCTCAGCTGGTATTTTTTACTGATGGAATACATGGTCTCTCCGGCTTTAACGATGTGCTTTTCGGGACGTTCAATTGTATCGATGTTCGCAACGATTTCTTCCTTCTTCAATACCTCGATATTGGAAGGCGGGATTCCCAGCTTTTGGCCCTCACTTAAATTATTTGTCTCCAAACCATTGTAAACTTTAATGTCCTGCCATTTGACATTGTAAATTCTCGAAATGGAAAAAAGTGTCTCCCCTTTTTTGACTTCGTGGATTTTCCCGGTTATTTCTTCTTTTTCCTTTTCGGTTTCCGGGCTTTTGGTTTCCTCTTTCCCAACAATAATTCTTTGGCCCAATTGCAGATTATTGTCTGTCAAATTATTCCATTCTTTGATTTGCTCTACACTCACACCGTACATTCGATAAAGACTGAAAAGTGTCTCACCTGCTTTTACCACATGTATTTTACCTGTTAATTCCTTAAAAGGTACAACGATCATCGTCCCTGCTACAAGCCCACCTTTGGTATCGGGATTGTATTCGATAATTTCATTGACATTCACTCCATATCTTCTGCTGATCGCAAAATGTGTTTCTCCTTTCTCAACAAGGTGCTTGATAAATGTTTTACCATTCCTTTGAACTACTCCTACCGAATCCGGTCTTGAGAATGCAAAACCGAATACCAAAAGCATTAATGTGATTGTCGATAAAAGTTTAGTTCGCATTACCAGATTTAATATTTAATATATTGAGAACATTGAATTGGGATACAAAAATCAAAAAATTGCCAGAAACAAAAAAAGAGTCGGCTATACGTTTTTGAAGCTTGTCGTAAAGTTTGCTATTAAAAATTAATTCCCCCTCTTTATTGAGTATTAAAAGTCGTTTACACATTGAACCTACTTCTTCAAAATGAACGCATAAAAAGACATATGGATTGTATTCCAATATTTCAATTGGTGCTATTAGCTCTAATTTGACTTTATTAATTAAAAACTTCTCAATTGATTCAAATAATTCCTGCTTGGGGAAAATTAACTGTGCCTGTAATAAGTTCGCAGATTTTGGTATCGAATCTTGTCTAAATTCCGAAAGCTCAATAGCCTCTCTGTGAATCGTTTCAAATCCCGATTTTTCCATTTGGCAGGTACATTCATTTATAAAACCGAGAAAACGATAGCCCTTTATTATTTTTACTTTTTTCTCTGATTTGGCATCAAATATTATAAACTCATTTTCCTCGGGATTGCCCGGATCAATTATCTTTGATAGAATCAGAAAATCATTATGCACCGAATTCAGAATGAAATCTTTTCCCTTCTGCACAAAATTTAATCTCTCCTTTTTAATTCCTCCATTAGCAGATATTTTGAAGAAAAGTATTGAATCTTCTTTGTCATTTTGTGTTATCCATATGTTTGATGTAAATAAATCAATTTCAATACGCGTAATTGCGGATTCAAATGTTATTTGCTCTACATGAATGGATTTATCCTTTAACAAAAGATTGTTTATTTTAAAAACGTGAAGAACCGACTTTTATCATTAATCGCTGTATTAATTCTATTCTCTGTTTTTAATATTTCCAAAGCAGAAAATGAGAGAATACTAAAAGTACAATTAAAAGCAAATATCGATCCGAGAACAAATCGATTGATTGAATTGGCATTGGAAAAAGCTGAATCCGATAGCATGGATGCTGTAATCATAGAAATGGACACCTATGGGGGTGCCGTAACCGATGCCAATGACATTCGCAATGCCATTCTTGAATACGATAAACCTATACATGTCTTTATTAATACAAAAGCGATCTCAGCCGGTGCCCTTATTTCCATCGCCTGTGACAGTATTTATATGGCCCCCGGAGCAAATATCGGTGCTGCCACTGTAGTAACTCAAGACGGCGCAGCAGCGCCCGATAAATACCAATCCTTTATGCGTTCCATCATGCGATCCACAGCGGAAACCAAAGGCAGAGATCCTAAAATTGCCGAAGCCATGGTGGATGAAAAAATCAATTTGGATTCAGTAAGTCCTGAGGGAACGGTTTTGACTTTTACCGTCGATGAAGCCATTGAGAATGACTATTGTGAGGCTAAAGTGAGATCAATTGAAGAAATACTTGAATTAAATGGCTGGGAAAATGCTGAGATCATCGAATTTGAAGTCGACAGTGCTGAAAAAATCATATCAATATTTCTCAACCCCGTAATCAGCAGTGTATTAATCTTAATTATTGTAGGTGGAATATATTTTGAGCTGCAAACACCGGGAGTTGGTTTTCCAATTTTGGCATCATTGATTGCAGCCATACTTTATTTTATTCCCTTTTACCTGAACGGTCTTGCTGCAAATTGGGAAATATTGATGTTTGCCATTGGAATCGTTTTACTGATTCTTGAAGTATTTGTCATTCCGGGTTTTGGCATTGCCGGAATTGCCGGCTTGACCTTTACAATTGGAGGTTTAGTTTTAGTAATGCTCAATAATGATTGGCTTGATTTTACTTTCGTTCCCAATACGGATATATTCATTTCTCTTGCCAGTATTCTGGCAGGACTATTTGGGGCGATTATCTTAATGTTTATTGGCGGTGTACGACTGAGTCAGTCGAATATGTTCAAGAGAATTGCACTAGAAACAACTTTTGAGAGATCTCAAGGCTATTCATCAAATTTTAAAACCATGAGCCTTCAGGGTAAAAAAGGAAAGGCTCACACCATATTGCGCCCTAGTGGAAAAGTTATTATAGACGATGAAATTTACGATGCCTATTCCAGAGGCGAGCATATTGATCAGGGTTCTGATATTGTTGTTGTAAGCGAAGAAGGCACATCCTTAAAAGTAAAAAAAGTCTGATGAGAGTAATTGGTATAATCCCTGCCAGATACGCCTCTACACGTTATCCGGGTAAACCATTAATTGATATTGCCGGAAAAACCATGATCCAAAGAGTTTATGAACAGGCTAAAAAATGTTCGGGCTTTGAAAAAGTAATCATAGCTACTGATGACCAAAGAATTCAAAATGAGGCTTTGAGAATAGGTGCAGAGGTTATAATGACCTCTGAGGATCATCCCAGCGGTACAGATCGGTGTTTTGAAGCATATGAGAAATCGGGCTTTAATGGAGATTTCATAATCAATATTCAGGGTGATGAGCCTTTTATCGACCCGGGACAGCTTGAAGCCCTAATAGACATACTCGACCCTCAAAAAGTGGAACTTGCAACATTGGCAAAGAAAATCACTGATCCCGGCCGCTTAATCGACGCCAATTCTGTAAAAGTAGTATTTGATAAAAACTGGGATGCGATCTATTTCAGCAGGCATCCGATCCCATTTAACAGAGATGAGCCCGAAATAAGCAATTGGCTGTCTCATAATGATTATTTCAAACATATTGGAATTTACGCTTACAGAAGTGATGTTTTAAAAGCTATTTGTAAGCTTGAAAGATCAAATCTGGAAATCTCAGAATCACTGGAACAATTGCGCTGGATAGAAAACGGATTTAAAATAAAACTGGCTTTTACAGATCTTGAATCACCCAATATCGATTCACCCGCTGACCTTGAAAAACTCAAAAATCAGGGACTTATATAAATGTCATTCTGACATTAACCCGCATTGGCACAAAGATTGTTTATAACAATGCAAGAAAAACGCAGGTCAAGGCGTTGAAGAATTGTCATAATTAAACTTATTAGAAATGAAAAATATCAAGCTTGTTTTGCTTGTTGCGATACTGAGTACCGCGCTGGCAACATCAATAACCCATTTATTTAACAAAGACAGCGAAAAGGTCATCCTAAAGGAGTCGAATACACCGGCAGTATTTGCAAGTCAGCCGGGAGAACAGGGCAATTATCCGGGTTTGGATTTTACCTATGCTGCTGAAAAAACAACAGAAGCAGTTGTACACATCAAATCAACCGTTTCTAACAATGTAAATCCGGTGATGCCACCCAACCCCTTTAGAGAATTTTTTGGTGAAGATATGTTTCCTCGCCAACCAAGAGAAAGTCAGGCCTCGGGATCCGGTGTGCTCATTGCTGAAAATGGATATATCGTTACCAATAATCACGTAGTTGACAGATCAAATAAATTAGAAGTTACTCTCAACGATAACAGGACTTTTGAGGCTACTCTCATTGGGACTGATCCATCTACTGATCTTGCAGTAATTAAAATTGATGAAGAAGACTTACCCTATGTAGCTTTTGCCAATAGCGATCAGGTGAAAGTAGGCTCATGGGTATTGGCTGTTGGAAATCCTTTTAATCTGGCATCCACGGTAACTGCCGGCATTGTAAGTGCAAAAGCCAGAAACATCAATATACTCAGAGATAATTATGCGATAGAATCATTTATTCAAACCGATGCTGCAATAAACAGGGGTAATAGCGGAGGCGCTTTGGTAGATCTTAATGGTGATTTAATTGGAATAAATACCGCCATAGCCACTCCGACGGGAACTTACACGGGATATGCCTTTGCGGTACCCTCGAATATAGTACAAAAAGTAACTCAGGATTTAATCGAATATGGAACAGTTCAAAGAGGATTCCTTGGGGTTATGATCAGAAATGTAAATCCAATGATTGCGGATGATCAAAATCTGGGAACAAGTACCGGAGTATTGGTCGATTCCCTTACTGCTAGTAGTGCGGCAGCCCAGGCGGGAATTCAAAAAGGAGACGTGATAATAGCAGTGGACGGTGCAGAAGTAAAAAGTTCGCCTGAATTGCAAGAGAAGGTGGGCAGAAAACGTCCGGGTGAAGAAGTCAAAATAACCGTTTTGCGCAATGGCAATGAAAAGGATTATCGTGTAGTACTCAACAATAAAAATGGAAGCACAGAATATCTGGCCAAGGTAGAAAAGCCGGCATTATTAGCAGATTTAGGTATTTCGGTTAGTGAATTGTCTTTAAAAGAAAAGGAAGAATTAAAAATCAGCAATGGCGTAAAAATTGAAAGAATAGGCCCAGGGAAAGTGAGGAGATTCACTTCGATTGCACCCGGCTTTATTGTTCTCAAAGTGAATAAAAAAGAAGTAAAAGATACCGATCACTTTTTAAAGATGATTGAAAATGAAGAAGGTGGTGTTATGCTCGAAGGCATTTATCCGGGCAAAGACGGAGAGTTTTATTACGCATTTGGGAAATAATAATAAATCATAAATTGATCTGCCTCGATGAATATCTTATCGGGGCTTTTTTTATGGCAAAATTTCGATGCTTAAAATAGTGTCGCCTACTGCCAAATCAAAAACTACGTCCATACCATCGCTGACCCTTGCAAAATTGGTATATGAACCATCTAAATGGATGCTGGGATAATGCGTAACAAACCATTGGCAACTTTCGGTATCCTTACCTGCAGAGGCCATACCTACTGATCCCGTTTGATAATATTTTGGCCCAAATTCAGATCGGATGGACTCTCCCGATGAACCCCATCCATCACCTCGCGGACAGCCTCCCTGAACAACAAAATTATTTTCTACGCGATGAAACCTCAGGGAATCATAAAAGCCATTTTGACTCAGTTCTATAAAATTGGCAACGGTAGCCGGAGCGATATTATGATCAAATTCCATTTGAAAAGCTCCCTTATTGGTGTTAACCCTGGCCTTTTTTAAAGAAGAAAATGATTTTAACTGATTGATATCTACAAAATGATTAAGAGGAGGCCTCTTTTTGGGAATTTCTTTCCCCTGCACAAATGCCATTGTTTTTTCAAGGTCAATATATGTTTCAATATCCTTTGGCAAGGGGATATTGTTCATCGTTACTTCTATGAAGTCGGTATTTTCCAAATGCGATACAAAATCTATTTCTTCATTTCTCAAGCCTTTGGCACCATAACCTATAAGTGTAGGGTCACCTGATAATATTGCCATTTGAAAAACACGACTAAAATAAGATATCAGTTTATTTCTTGTTTTTGGCACCTTATAATCAGCACTAGTTTTGAACATCTCAGCCTTGCTTAATTCGAAAAAAGCTTGCATTGCATTGGATTTAGAAACAAGATCATGAGAGGTTAAAACAATATCAGCCAAAATATTATAGTTATCCGGCCAGCTCTTAAGGGCTTTTATATAAAATGACTTTGCAAATGGGTCAATTTCATTCTTCATGTTGGCAAGTATATGCGAGTTGACCGCTTGCTTTTCATCTTTGTTGGCAAACTTCAATAGGATTTCATGTATCAATGCTTTTACCTGCGGATTTTGTGAATTATCCTTGAGCAAGGCTATTTTATTCCATTCTGCACGTTCACAACGATTTAGAAAATAGCCGCCGGTTTCCAATTGTATATTGAGTTTTGAATCGTCAAGCAATGAAATTAATTCAGGTGCATAAGTCTCATAATGATAATAGTTCAAGGAGTTGATGGCATTGACCCGGACTCTAAAATTTTCAGTACTGTCTAACGCTATTTCTAATAATGTCTCTGCGAATCTGGAACCATTAATTTTATTAAAGGCTGTAGCAATATTCATTCTTACCCCTGCAGAACTATCTGATTTTAAAACTTCAATAAGCTTTTCTGCATAATTAACAAGGTCCTCCCCTTTTAATCTTGCCAGCATATTAGAAGCAGTCATTTTCACTTTTGAAGATCTGTGTTCCAAAAGACCGACCATTTTTTTTATGCTTTTATCATAAAATACATTGCGCTGTGAAAACTGATATAAACATCGCGCGATGGCATAATCATTAAATAAATTGCTCTTATTGATAAATGAAACTAAGTCCTCAGATTTGGAAGATTTCCCTATGGCTTCAGCCAATTGTACCTGTGCAAGACTGTCCTTTTCGTATTTTGCCAATTCCAGAACTTTGTCGGTATTCGTATTTCTACAGCTTTGACCATATGCATAATAAATCATCGCTCGGATGGTCGGATATTCTATAAGGGGTGCTTTGTCTAATAATAAAGCAGCCAATTCACATTCCTGCAAAGAAGCAAATGCCAGGGCCAATTCATACTGGACATCCGGATCATTGGAATTAATAAATTGCTTTAAACTATCTCCTTGTCTATGATCTTTGTCGATTAGAATTTTGCTAATTTCATCTCGATTGAAATCTCTTTGATATTCAAAGGCTTGATTTTTGAAGATTTCATTTTTTTCCGAGCAAGATAAAATGATCGTGCAAACTGATAAAAGGAATAAAAAACGAAGCATAAACTACTTCGCAAGTAAAGAAATAAATTGCTCTTTTCTTCGCTTGGAAACGTCTAATGATGACCCATCGGACATGATCACATAGCCACCTTCTCCCCTCACATATTTCTTAACTTCATCCATATTTATTAAATGTGAGCGGTGAATACGGAAAAAATTATGGTCATTTAAAAGCCCTTCGTATTCTTTGATGTTTTTGGAAACCAGAATTTTACCAGTGTTTTTGGTAAAAAAGTAGGTGTAATTACCATCGGCTGTACAATATAAAATATCAGACACTTCAGTAAACATATATCCATCCGAGGATGCCAGTGCAATTTTATGTTGTTTTTTATTGGAGTTTTTTATGTTCTTGAGGAGAATGTCAAAATTTTCATGTAGTGATTTATTTGACAATTTTTCTTCGGCTTTTTTTACAGCTTCTTTTAAATCCTCCGTGCCAATAGGTTTCAAAATATAATCAATGGCCGAAAATTTAATGGCCTTAAGTGCATAATGTTCATGAGCTGTGGTGAATATGACTTCAAAATCAATTTTTGGGACCATGTCCAATAAATCAAAACCCGTTTCCCCCTGGAGCTCAACATCGAGAAAAACTAATTCGGGTTTAAGTGCAGAAATTGCTTTTAAGGCCTGATCTACAGACTCTACAGTCTCTAAAACCTGGATTTGAGGACAATATTCAGAAATCATATTGGAAAGGGCCTCTCTTCCTCTTCTTTCATCATCAACTATAATACAATTGATCATAAGCTTAGCTTATTGGAATTCTAATTTCTACCCTTGTACCCGCAGGATCACCTTTTTCATTTGTAAGATCAGTAATTTTCACGGATGTATCCTTAATTTTATTTGGATTCAAAATTTCCAATCGTTCATTATTTACTTTGAGTCCCAGTGATTGACTTTTAATTGGGCTTGGTTTTTTTAGCCTTTCAGCTTCTTCCCGTCCCACACCGTTATCCTCAACAATACAAAGCAAATGGTTTTCATCATCGCATGGTAAAAATTTAATGCTGATGAGGCCATTTTCTTTCTTGTAGCCAACTCCGTGAATTACCGCATTTTCCACAAAAGGCTGTATTAGTAAATAAGGAATGGCAGTATCTTCTTCATGAATGGCCTGATCCACCTGTATTGCGTATTCAAATTTATTATCAAAACGGAGTTTTTCAAGGTCCAGATATAAATCCAGCATTTTGACCTCTTCGGAAAGCTGTATCTCATTTTTATCCGACTTTTCAAGAATCAAGCGGATTAAACTGGCGAATTTAGCCAGATAGTTTATAGCTGCTTCTTTTTCATTTATGGTTATGAAATGTTGAATTGAATAAAGGGCATTAAAAATAAAATGCGGATTCATTTGGGCTCTTAAAGCAGTTAGCCTGAATTCCGCAATTTTTCTGTTCAATTCAGATTTTTCCTTTTCTTCTTTTCTAATGTTTTGTATCCTGCCATTCACTATTAAAAAAATAGAACCAAAAAATAGTGTCACTATCAAAATCCGAAACCACCATTCTTCCCAAAATGGAGGTTTTATTTCAAATGAAAAACTGGCGGTTTCATCCGACCATTTCTCGTTGGATTTACGCGATCTGACTTCAAATGTATATTTCCCGTCATCCAGATTGGCATAGGTGAAATTTCGTTCTTTACCGGGCTCGGAAAACTCTTTCTCCAAACCTTTTAACCTATATTGATATTCTGGCCTTTCAGCGGTTTCAAATGAAAGTCCCTCAAAACTGAAAGCAATAAAATTCGCGTTATATGGCAATTGCAGGTTTACCGGTAAATTATAAACAAAACCATCCTGTTTGACCTTGCTGCTATCAAAATTGTCGTTTAAGATGGAGATTTCAGTGATAAAAGTTTTGGGACTTACGTAGCTGTCTTTTTCGGAAGTTTTGGAAATTTTTATGGCTCCGTCGTAGGTGCCGATTATTATATCTGAGCTGTTTTCGGCAATCGCTCTCAGATGGGTTTTCGACCTTAATAGATTTTCTCCTACCTTGAATAACTCTATTGATTTTCCATCGGTGATTTTATTAATCCCCAATTCTGTTCCGGCCCAAACATTTTCATTTGCATCAATATGAACGGCATTGACATTATTATTTGAAAGTCCTTCATCGATCATAATATCTCGTTCAATTTTGATGGAATCATTTAAAAATTTAAATCGAATTATACCAAAGGTTGATGTCGCAGCATAAAATGTATTTTCCTTAGTCGCACTGAGTTGATTGCAGCTAATGCCTTCAAATTCAGAGAATTTGAATATTTTATTATTTCTAATCACTCCAAGTCCGGAATTTAAGGAAAGCCAGATTCTATGGTCTGAATCAATGAATATATCATTGACAAAAGGGGTTTGATCAGAATTAGCGAAGGTGAAATATTCAAAAGCGTCATTTTCATATTTTATCAAGCCTCTCGCTCCTCCAAACCACATTACACCATTGGATGCTTCTTCCATATCAAAAATAAAAAACCGAAGAAGCCCTTTGGGGTCTTTTAGAGATTGAAGTTTTTTCCCATCCCATGTCAGTACGCCATTGAGTAGTGTACTAATCCAAATTTTGCCTTTGGAATCTTCAAATATATCATTGATCGGTTTGTTGCCTGAATATTGATTCACCGGTTCGAATTGATATTTATCCCCCATGAAATCTTCGATCCAAATCTGCCCTGCCGATGTGCCATACCACAGTTTTCCTTCTGTGCTGTTGAGAACAGCACTAATACCATTGCTTTCAATTGAATTTGTGAAATCAATTCGGTCGAAAGGGTATTCTGAATATTTTATTAATCCATCAATACCAGCAATCCATATATTTTTTTCGCGATCTTCTAATACGTAAGAACAGGTTTTGTTTAAATCGGAATCTTTAAATGAGCTTAAGCTATCATCAATTAAAATATTCAATCCATTTTCTGAGGCAATCCATGTACGTTTTTGAGCGTCCTGCATTAGATGTGATACGCGCCCAACATCTGCTTTTTTATGGCTTTCAGAATAGTCATTATCTAATTCAATAATTTCATTCATAGTGCCGATCAGCAATGATGAATTTCCCTTTTCCATTATTGACCTTACAGATTCAGATCCCGATGAAGCCCATATTTTTTCAACTGATTTGCTTTCTGATTGATATTCGTATAAACCGCTGGAGGAACCGATTAAAAGCTTCCCATTTACAATGCTTAGCGTTCTTATTCTGGGTAATTCAATTAGTTCAATGGAATCATTATTAGTCAATTTATGCAATCCAATATTTGAGCTAAAGAACATTACATCATTGTACTCAATTATTGAGGTAACAATCAGACCTTTTTGAATATTAATAATTGGTGCTTTAGGACCTTGAGAAGGATCAATTTTATTAATTCCTTCATTGCTTCCAATCCAAACAGAATTGTCAGAACTCTGATAAATACATTTAATAAAATTATTGTTGAGTCCATCGGCTATCGTATAGTTTTTAAACTCATATCCATTGTAAATCGAAAGACCTTTCTCTGTTCCCAACCAAAGATAATCCCTGTTATCCTGAAAAATAGTATTGACAGAAGATGAGATTAAGCCATCCAGTTCTGAATATTTTTCCAGTCGATAAAACTGAGCACTGAGGTCATAAGTAGAAAAAATTATGCACAGGAAAATTAGAGACCATTTGTAAAATTGAATGCGGATTTTAGTATTTTCAGCTATATTGAAATTCATGCTATACAGATGCAGGTTCAATTTACGATTTAGAATTATTTTATTTTTAAAATCTATTTATACTGAATACGTTTATCAAATAAAGAAAAAGTTATGAGACTATTATTAATTATTGCCTTGTCCTTTATCTGGATAAATAGCAATGCACAGCTGTTAAAAACCAAATTAGAAATTACTGTACTTAACACCACAGGAAATCCCGAGGCAGGAGCTGAAGTCATGCTATATGCTTCGGAGGATGACTATTTGGCCGGTAAAAATGCCATTGAGGGTAAAAAATTTACCGATTCTAACGGTGAAGTCATATACAAGGACCTGGCAGCCAAAAGCTATTATATTCAAGCTCAAAAAGGAAAGGCTGATAATTACGGAGAAAGTGAAAAAACCATACCATTGGAAGCCGGCAGAAAAAATAAGGTGACTGTAATAATTACAGAAGGGAATTAGGGTTGGACTAGTATTTTGCCTTTCATTTGCCTGTCCTTTGTCAAGAGCTTTAAAGTATAAGTTCCACGGGGATAGGCATTTGTATTTACCTTCAAATGTTCAGTTGATTTTTTGACCTTTAAGATTTCCCTTCCCATTAAATCATAAATGAATAGCATTCCTTTTTCCTTTGAACTAATAATTATAATGTCTGAGGCAGGTTGAGGGTATATTGCTAATTCATAAGAAGTATTGGTAAAATGAATTGAACTTGGTGTCGGGCAATTGTCTATTCTATCTTCAAGACTGTCAATTATTCCCGGGATATCCGCATATAAAAAAGTGCCTGGGCAAGCGGTTGCACAACCGTCCTGATGTCCGACCACTCTACCTAAATAGGTGCCTCCCGGTAAAGGGTGTATTGCACTGTCACCCGGCTGGAGGGATTCCTTATTCAATTTCCAAAGTAATAAGTCTTCCAGCGTACTCAAAGCAGCCAAAGTAGGAACAACGGTTGTATAATCACCTAATAAGCAAACACCCATCGTACCCGTGTTTTTTCCGCAAAAGTGCGCTCCTCTTACATTATCATCGCTGTATAAATTTTGCCCATCTCTTCCGTGAAAAAGAGTCCCGTCCTGTGCTATCAAATAATTATAACCGATGTCATCCCATCCATTGACGCCGGTATGAAATGTGTAAATATTCCTGACTACTTCGGTATAATCTGTGGCGGTATTAGAACCTGCGCTGTGGTGAATAACACAATGATTCACCTGGTTTAAAGTGGGAGATATTTTTGGCGCAGGTAGCCCAGATCTCCAAACATCCTGATCTATACCTAGAGGTTTTTCACATGAATCCGATTGGTATTTTGAAATAACTTGATTGACATTGATTTTAGGTACTTTCAGGAGAAATAATTGAAGGTTTGTCCTGAATTGTGAGGAAATAGACAGATTTTTTGTTCCGGGATTTAAAAATATGAGATTGGATGTATAAAGGCCTTCATTTTCAATATGTAGGTCCGGTTTTAGTTCTACAATTTTATTATCCAATCCCAAGCTTAATTCTTCCAATTTTCTGACAGATTTAACTGCAATGCTGCTATGCTCTTCTGAAAGATTTATATGCTGAATTTTACCCGGAAAAAGGTCTAGTTCTATTTTGTCTATAAAATCAGATTGCGCAATGACCAAATGGGTCAATGATAGTATAAAAACTAAAATGCTATATTTCCTTTTCACTCAAATTTCTTTTGGGGACAGACACTAATAGTAACATGGCAAAGCCAATAATAAAGAAAACGGCAAGAGCGATGGCGCTGTTGCGCATACTTCCGGTAATATGTTCTATAAGACCATACGCAAAAGTACCAATGACTATGGAAACATTGTAGGTCACATCATAGAAACTAAAATAAGATGCATGGTCAATGGTTTTAACGGGTATAAGCTTAGAATAAGTCGCTCTTGAAAGTGCCTGTATTCCTCCCATCACCATTCCTACCAGGAAGCCCAAAATATAAAAGCCCATTTCACCTTGTATATAATAGGCCATGATGCATACCCCTATCCATAATATAATCATCAGGCCCAATGAAAATTTATTGCCTCTCAATTCTGAAATCTTTGCGAATAGAAATGATCCGCCAACAGCTACTAATTGTATGATTAAAACCGTAAGAATTAGTTTGGAAGTTTCAAGCTGCAATTCTTTGGAACCGAATAATGGTGCCAAATACATTACGGTTTGTACGCCAACACTGTAAAAGAAAAAGGAAACCAAAAATTTCCGCAGATTCGGTAAATTTTTTAATGACTTAAATACCGATTTTATTTCTTTATAACCCTTGGTAAATATATTATCCTCTGGTTCCCGGTCGTAAACATTTTCGGGTAAATAGTAAAAAGTATATTGGGAAAATCCTATCCACCAAATCCCTACCATAATAAATGAAATCCTCGCCGGCAATGAACCTTCAGGTAAAGCGAACAATTCGGGAGCCTGTATCATTAACAAGTTGATAATCAAAAGTATGACACTCCCCACATAGCCATATGAAAAACCCTGAGCACTGACTTTGTCAAACTTGTCTTCGCTGACTATTTCCGGTAAAAATGAATTGTAAAAAACCAAAGATCCGGAGTAGCCAATACTTGCCAAAACAGAACAAGTGATGCCCCACTCTACATTTTTAGCTGAGGTAAAAAAATACATTCCGCAACAAGCCAATGAGCCTAGATAGGCAAACATTTTCATAAACATCTTTTTCTTTCCGCTATAGTCAGCTATACCTGTAAGCAAGGGAAGAATAAATGCCACGAATAAAAATGAAAATGAAAGTGAATAACTGTATAAGACAGTATTTGGCAATTTCCAGAAGAAAAAATCTACGAGGTCGCCTTGCCCTGCATTTTTTGTGATGGTCTCGTAATAAATAGGGAAAACCGCCGTAGTGATCGTAAGACTGTAAACCGAGTTGGCCCAGTCGTACATGCACCAGGCTCTGATAATTTTCTTATTGTTTAATTCCATAAAAAAACCCTGAGGCAAATTGCTTCAGGGTTCAATTTATAAAAATATGCTAATCTTATTTCACAACATCTCCCAGTCTTGAAGAATAATTCAAGAGTCTGGCATTGGCATCTCTCAATTCCAACTTGATGTCTGTAATGATTCCCATCTTCGTTTCCTTATCGACTTTCAGTGAAATGATCATTTGATCTCTTTCAACTTCATCCAGTTTATTTCTTTCTTCTTCGACAAACTGGATTATTTCATCGGTTTCAATAAAGACATCATTAACCTGAATTTTAGGTTCTGTTCCAAATTGATCGACGAGATAGGATTGCGGTTTACCCACATACATGTAGCTTACCAGTGATTTCCTCTCAATTTTCTTTAATTGAGAAGCAGGAGGTATTCTTTGTTCAACTTTGATGGTGTTTTCACGCATAACTGTAGTCACCATAAAGAAGAATAAAAGCATGAAAATGATATCGGGTAATGCCGACGTCGGTATTTCCTGTTTTGAACTTGCCTTTTTCTTAAACTTTGACATATTATCCTCCTATATCTGTTGGTTCAGCTTCAGAAATTTGAAGCGGATATTCTGCTCTTGCCGCATCATAAGCTCTTTTATGATCGGGGTTTTCCATGTCCAGATTTAAAAAATCTTCCAGAGAAATGCCCAGATAATCGGCTCTTGACTGATTGTATGCAGCGGTTACCTCATCCAAAACAGTCAGATACTTCTCGTAAGATGTACCTCTGTCAGCTTTAATTGAAACGACCGCATCTTTCGGGCTATCAGAGGATTGCGGATCTCTTCCTCTGTTATTGAGAAATTTTATGGCCGCATCCTTTATCGCTTCGGTTTCCATTGGTTCATTCTCAACCAAAAGCTGATCTTTGGAGTTAATCAAAACTTTAAAGATGTTTTTTTCTTTAAGTTTCACTTCATCCTGTTGATCGGATTTTGGAGGGAGTACCATTGGTATACCCTTATCACTGGCAATAGTTGTTGTCACAAGAAAGAATACCAAAAGCAGGAATGCTATGTCTGCCATAGAACTCGAGTTTACCTCAGCGCCTCCTCTGTCTTTCTTTCTCATTATTTCAACATTTTATTGACTTCAGTAAATACTATACCGGTAACAGCTAATCCAATTAAAATGTACATCATTATAATCAGACCACCTATTGTTTTAGACCCGGATTCATCCACGTCAAAATCGCTATAAATATTGGTTACCTCACTCCCTGAGAGCGCATAGGAAATTCCAAAAATAACGAGCAGTGCTACAATGCCTATTCCCGACTGGATTAGGCTTTTAGGATTACCCAGAGAATTAATCAGTGGCAGAATAACTGAACCTGCTGCTGCAATTACTATTAGGGCATATCCTATATACAATACTATATCAAATCCATCCATAATTTTGGTTCTATTTGGATTACTTGTCTAAATTATGTTTTACCAACAAATCAATAAATGCAATGGAAGAGTCTTCCATTTGATTTACCAATGAGTCAATTTTGGCCACATTGTAATTGTAAAACAATTGAAGAATTACAGCTACAATCAAACCACCCACTGTTGTAAGGAGGGCCACTTTAATACCACCGGCTACTACCTGAGGTGAAATATCACCGGCAGCCTGAATAGAATCAAAAGCCTCAATCATACCAATTACAGTACCCATGAAACCCAACATTGGTGCAAGTGAGATAAATAGAGATATCCAAACCAATCCTCTTTCAAGTCTTCCCATTTCCACGGAACCGTAAGAGATAATGGATTTTTCTACCATTTCTATACCTTCAGATATTCTCAATAATCCCTGAGAAAATATAGAAGCAACAGGTCCTCGGTTTGAAGCACATACTTTTTTAGCTTCTTCAACACCACCGCTATTTAGGGCATCCTCAACTTCATCTAATAATTTTTTAGTATTGGTTGTTGCCAGGTTTAATGTGATAATTCTTTCAATTGAAATGGCTAATCCCAGAATCAAACACAAAAGAACGATTCCCATGAACTCCCATCCACCTTCAATAAATTTTTCTTTTACTCTTTGGTGAAAAGTAGATTCTTCTTCTATTGGCTCAGGTTCTTCAACTGCAGGTAGTGGCGCTTCTTCTTCAACTGGTTCAGCTTCTTCCATTGCAGCTGAGTCCACCATTGTTGTATCTGAAGTCATTTCTGTTTCATCTCCTGTCTCTGCATCGGCATCCTGCGCCATAATAAGCGGAGCCTGAAAGGCCATTAAAGCAATAAGCATCAAGGTATTGATTAGCTTTTTCATAATTTAAGTATTAGTTATACGTGTTTATTCTTTTATATATATTAATTACATTTCCTGGCGGAGAGACAGGGATTCGAACCCTGGGTACCCTTTTGGGGCACACACGCTTTCCAGGCGTGCACCTTCGACCGCTCGGTCACCTCTCCCTCTCTTTTCCCATGCCTTTTCAAGGGCGTACAAATAAATTAAGAAATTAAGGTATATGCAAGTTTTAGCCCGCATTTGAGTTCAATCAAATTGTCAATTCTCCACGAAGCGAAGATTCCAGTAAATGGCGTATATCACCTTCATCTTCAAAATTTTCCAAAATGTACATCATTTTTACTATAGCTGCCTCCGATGTGATGTCTTTTCCACTTATAACGCCAAAATCATCCAGTTTCTTGCTTGTTGCATATCGCCCCTGTTTTACACTGCCTCCCAAACATTGAGAAACATTGTAAATGTATACGCCTTCATTAATCAGCTTTTTAATTTCATCCAAAAACTTCTTATTGGTTGGTGCATTGCCGGAGCCAAATGTTTCTATAATAATACCCTTAAAACCCGCATTAAGAAAAACATCAGAAATACCACCAATTCGCATTCCGGGGAATATTTTCCAATTGATCACATCAGAGGAGAATTTATTTCTGAATTTTAATTGCCCATCATTCAATGTTTTCCATAAATAATGCTCATGCACTTCAATTTCCACTCCTGTTTCGGCCAGTTCGGGATAATTTTCCGAATGAAAAGCATCAAAATGATCACTCTCAATTTTTTTGGCTCTTGTTCCTCTTAACAGTAAATTGTTGAAAAACACACAAACCTCAGTTATAAGAGGTTTGGTCTTTCGTTTTAGCCCTGCTATTTCTAGAGAGGTGATTAAATTATTTCTGGCATCCGAACGATTCAATCCCAATGGCATTTGTGAACCGGTTAGTATTATTGGTTTATCAAGATTTTCGAACATAAAGCTCAATGCAGCAGCGGTATAGGCCATGGTATCCGTACCGTGAATAATTACAAAACCATCGTAATCATTGTAATGCTTATAAATATGTTCACCGAAAAGAATCCAATAAGATGGGTTCATATCCGAAGAATCGATGGGCTTCTCTAATGCAGATATGGATATTTCGCAATTCAGCTTTTTTAATTCGGGAATAAACTCCAGTATTTCTTCGAAATTCAGGGCTTCCATGGATCCCTCTTTTTCCCTGGCCAACATTCCCAAAGTACCACCGGTATATATTAAGAGCAATTTACAATCACTCTTTAGGCCATGCTGATCAACTATTATATCCCTGAACATTTTAGTAATTAAAAAAGTCTATACAATTTTTTGAGCTGATATCTTCAAGTTCATCTGGTTCAATTTCCAATACCTCTGCCAATCTCATCTTTGTAAATTCAAGATAAGAAGGTTCGTTTCGCTTTCCCCTCTTCGGCACAGGAGCAAGATAAGGACTATCCGTTTCAAGAAGAATTCTATTTCTTTTTGCCTTGTGTATAATATTGGTCAAATTTTGCTTTTTGTATGTAAAAACGCCACCTATACCTATGTAAAAATCAAGATCATTGATAGTATTGAGTTCCTTTTCATCCCCTGTAAAACAATGAAATACACCTTTGAGATTATCTGTCCCTATTTCAAATAGCACATCAAATAGTTCATCAAATGCATCCCGACAATGAAGTACAATGGGCAAATTGTATTGTTTAGCCCATTCAATTTGAATTTTTAATGCTTCAATTTGTATCTCAAGCGTGCTTTTATCCCAGAATAAATCCAAACCAATTTCACCGATGGCAGACCATTTACGATTGGATAAATGATTTTCTACAATTTTTAATTCTTCTTCGAAATTACTTTTAACAGAGCAAGGGTGCAATCCCATCATTGGAATACAATAGGATTTATACTTATCTTCTGTTTTCAACATTCTGTCGATTGATGAGGAATCAATATTTGGCATATAAATTTTTGAAACACCCACTTTTTTGGCTCTCTCAATCATTTCATTTTGATCTTCATCAAATTGTTCGAGATAAATATGTGCATGAGAGTCAATCATAATTGAATGGCTTCAAATTTATAACCCAATTTATTAAAGTGCTTTAAATACTTAGGTAACACCGCTTTTAGAATAGGAAAAGCTTTAAAACTATCGTGGAAAACTACAATAGAACCCTGACTAGTTTTCTTTATACAGGAGTTCAAACACTTTTCTGAATCAAGTTTTTTTTCAAAATCACCGGAGAGTACATCCCACATGATAATCTTATAGCTCTGTTTTAGTTTTCTCATCTGAGCAAATGTCAGTTTGCCATAGGGAGGTCTAAACAGTTTTTGATTTTGTTTAAGATAGGATTCACATTTGTTTATATTCTCAAAATATTCACGATTATCCGTTTTCCAACCTGATAAATGATTAAATGTATGATTGGCAGTTACATGGCCTTCGGCATTTATTCTATGATAAATATGTGGGTGTTTTTGGATATTATCTCCAATACAAAAAAAAGTGGCTTTGGCATTTACTTGTTTTAGTTCATCAAGAACAAAAGGGGTGACTTCTTCTACAGGGCCATCGTCAAATGTGAGATAGATGATTTTTTCTTTTGTTTTGATTTTCCAAACCAGAGCGGGGAAAATCATTTGGATAAAAAGTGGTGTTTTAAAAGGGAAAATCATTTTTTATCGCAAACAACCAAGGTAAGATCATCATTGAATGGAATCTTTTTTCTAAAACGATCGAGTTCCTCTAAAATCGTATCGCAAATTACTTTTGCAGATTTTGTGCTGGATTTCTTTAAAATTTTAATGATACTGTCTTCACCAAAATGTACGCCGTCCTCATTTTCTGTTTCGCTTACACCGTCGGAAAATAAAATCAATTTGAATTTATTCGCTTTAATTTCCTCGTAATTCATGAAGGGCAGTTTATCGAAAGCTCCAAGCACTGTGGTTCCGGAAGTCAATTCATTAACCGTGCCTTCTGCCATTAACAAACCAGGGTTATGACCTGCATTAACGTATTCAATTAGTTTTTTTGATTCATCAAATTTGAATAAAAAGAAGGTGACAAAGAGTTCTGCCTTGGCGTTCTGTATCAGCAATCTATTTAGTTCATGAATAATCTTCTTGAGATCTTTGGTTTGCCGAACCAGTGTTCTGAATGCCGCCTGAAAATTAGACATTAAAAGCGCCGCTGGAACACCTTTCCCGGAGACATCGGCCACACATAAAAAAAAGCCTTCATTAAATGGAACGTAATCGTAATAATCACCACCAATGCTTTGATGGGGAATATTTCTGGCTTCGACCGTCAATTTGCCATTAGTAGGCAAAAATTCGGGGAATAAATTGGATTGAACGCGATTGGCTATTTCCAATTCCTTTTTTACGGCTTCCTGTTTTATGGCCTCTTGAGCCAATCTTCGGTTTTCAATTGCCACTACAATTAGATTTGTAAAGGTGCGCACAAAAGGAATGTCTATTTCAATTGCTATTTTACCTCTGTCGTACATTCCTCCTAAAAGTAAATAAGCGATTATGTGCTTATCATGACGAATAGGGCAAACGAGTTGAAATCCATTATAAGCTTCAGAAATTACATTTTTTAGAATCTGACATTCTTCTTTGATATCCAAAACTTTTGGATGTATTTCATCGCCTTCAAAGTTCTCTCTGGTACCAAAATTTACCTTGCAAATCCAGGCTTCGTCTTCTACAAACAAAGCAAGACGTTTAATTTTCAAATGTGATTTAAGGGCATGTTCATAAATTCTGTAGAGTTCATCCACTGATTTATTTTCATTTATGGATTTACTAATCTCAAACAGAGAGTTAATCTCGAGTTCCTGTATTTTGAGTTTACGATTTAATTCTTCCATTTTCAATGAATAAACTAAATAGAATTATGTGCAAATAATCCTTTTTTACTGGCTAAAAATAAATAGCTTTTAAATTTTTCATCGCTATAATCTATTTCGCTCACAGCTATTTCTGTTTCTTTTTCAAAACATTTCACCCATCCTTTTTTTACCATTTCCTTTAATTGCTGAATAAGAATTTCATTTTCAATATCAAGTGTAGCAAGTATATCTTTAAATGATATCACAAAATACATTTCGTCCAGTATTTCAAATTGCACATCGTTCATCGATTTACATTTTTCCAGCGATAAGCTGCAAATTGGCTTAAAAGTCCGAAGATTACAACATAGGGGGAATAAAGAAATTGCAATATCAGGACATACAGAAAATTAATGGAATGGCTAAAGTTTCTGGCCACGTCATTGAGCATTTTCATTTCAAGAAGTGCTTTAATTAATAGCGTTATCAAAACAATCTGCAAATATCCTTTAAGACTTAATGCCAAAAAAAGCGACATGTGCAGGAAATGATAAACCCATAAAGCCACCGGAAAGAGCCTTTGAGAAAGACCTTTAATCGCGCCCCACTTTGAAGCCCAGCGCAATCGCTGATTTGCAAATTGTGCAAATGAACCGGGAGCTTTTGTTTTTAATAAGGACCCCCGGCTCCAGTCATAACAGTTTTTTTTTGGATCTATTGAGTTATAATAATTTAAGAGATAAGCATCGTCACCTGAAGGAACCTCCATTTCAATTATTTCTGAATAAGTATGATCTCTCAAGATCGATTTGTTCCAACTTAAATTAGCCGCACTGCACATTTGTGGTTTTTCCTTTAGAAAACCCAGGTAAGAAATTAATACCAAAGCCCAGGATTCCACAGTAAGCAAAGAAGACCAGAAACCATCGGTCTTAAATATTACAGGGCCGGCAATCAGATTATATTTTTCATTATTTTTCTGTCGGATTGAATTGAACCAGGTGCTTGTAATTTCACAATCGGCATCCGTTTGCACGATCCACTGGTCTTTAGCTTTTTCCAAAGCTTTGCTAATCGCTTTTTTCTTAGATGGTATCCCATCTTTTATAGATAGGATTTCAATTTTATCCTTGTTTTCAAAATTGTCATGCCATTCTTTCAGTTTTACCAAAGAAGCATCGACTGAATTATCGTCGATAAGTATTAGTTCAAAGTATTTGGAGTTCTTAAACAGATCCTCAATACCAAGTAATAAATTGGGGATGTTTTCCAATTCATTTCTCATTGGAATAATAAGCGTGACAGGTTTCAGCTTGTCAATATCTAATTTATTAGAATGACTTTTTTGTTTTATCAAAAAAACTATGAGCGACAGGATAAATCCTGCATAAAGAACATTTATGAAAATGAAGAGACTAAGCAAATCTTCTCTTACAAAATGAAATTAATCCAAGAATATTTGGGAATACAAAATTACTCAACCATATCATCACTGCTCCAAATACGATATATGTAGCATCCATTCCCATTTGTGTAAAAAGCACTGATAGCGTTAATTCCCGCGTCCCGATCCCTCCAAAAATATTTAAAATGGGTATTAAAGTTTTAATTATGAAGTACAATGCTATTATTGAAATGGCCAATGCAAATTGGCTTTGATCATAAAAGTGAAGAATAATCAGCACATACTGAAGATAGTATACAATCGACCGGAATGAAGTCATTAAAAGAATTTTAAACTTCTCCGAACCATTATTGAAAAGAAGTGTAAAAAGGATTGTGACAAATACAATTGCGATTAAAATATAAATGGCTACAGTCCAATTGTAATCTATACTAATAGCTCCAAAACGTAAATAAACAATTGCAATAAGACCAATAATTATACTTGAAATGCTTTGATAGATACCAAAAGAAATGTTCTTATAAATATTGGTTCCAACTTTTCGTGTTCCAAAAAAAGACTGCTTACCAAGAACTGCTCCCAAGAAATTACTTGAAAAGCTCATGATTGGATAGCATTCGCAAACCACTCGAAAAGTATTTATAAAATTAATTTTTTGATGTGATTGCAGAATGTATTTCCAGGCTTTACTTTCTACAATTAAATTGACCAGTGACAGAAGCAGCAGAGCCAGAAAGATGTTAATATGCTGTAACTTTAATGCATGCAATTCCAAATCACCAAAAAACACACGGTTTGCAATTACACTAATACTTAAACTTACGATGGCAATTTTTGCGTAATTAGAATATTTCTTAATTAGCTTATTGTTAAATATTTTGTAAAAGAAAGAATTGAAAAGCGATAAAATCATATTAGGAATTGACCCGGGAACAAAGATAACAGGTTATGCACTTATTAGCGTAAGGTCAAACAAAGTGGATATAATTCAATATGGTGTAATAAAACTTGATAAATATAAAGATCATCATCTAAGACTCAAAAAAATTCAAGATCGTATAAAAGAGATTGTTACTGAATACATGCCGGATGAAATGGCCATCGAAGCACAATTTTATGGCAAAAATGTTCAGGCCATGTTAAAATTGGGACGTGCCCAGGGTGTTGCAATAGCGGCCTGTCTTGAGAAGGACATTCCTGTGGTAGAGTATGCCCCAAAAAAGGTTAAGCAATCCATTACAGGCAATGGCAATGCCTCCAAGGAACAAGTGGCAGAAATGATAATACGAGAAATGAAAATCCAAACTAAAGAAGATTTTTATCTGGATTCAACGGATGCAATAGCCGTGGCTATGTGTCATCATTACCAAAAGGGGATTAATCAAAGGTCCAGCAAAAGTTGGGCAAAATTTGCCGAGGAAAACAAAGACAGGATTAAAGGTTCCTGACAATTCTTTTCTGAATAGACTTAAATTCTTCTTCGCTAAATTGCAGTTTATTAGAGAAGGAAAAATCCGACATTGTATTTAATGGAATCAAATGTACATGCGCATGCGGTACTTCCAAACCTACAACAGCCATTCCCACTCTTTTGCATTCTACACTCTTTTGAATTGCAGTGGCAATTCTTTTAGCTGAATCCAAAACAGCTCTGTAATCTTTATTTTCCAAATCCCATAAAAGATCGACTTCCTTTTTAGGAATAACCAGGGTATGCCCTTTAGCAGCAGGATTGATATCTAAAAAGGCAAAGGTATTTTCGTCCTCATACACTTTGTATGAGGGTATCTCTCCTTTAATTATTTTTAGAAACAGACCGGACATTAAATACTTATGTCAATGATTTTAAATTCCATTTTTCCCGCAGGGGCTTCAACCGCCGCCACATCGCCTTTTACTTTCCCCATTAGGCCTTTACCAATGGGTGATTGAATTGATATTTTCCCTTTTTTTAAATCTGCTTCTTCTTCAGAAACCAATAAATAGGTGAATTCTGCTCCATTTTTAACATTTTGAATTTTAACCTTTGTTAAAATGGAAACTTTAGAATTGTTTAATGTAGAGGGGTCAAGAACTTTCGCTTCTGCTAATAAAGACTCCAATTGGGAAATCTTCATTTCAACCAAACCCTGGGCATCCTTGGCGGCATCGTATTCGGCATTTTCGCTTAAATCTCCTTTGTCTCTCGCTTCTGCAATTTGTTTTGAAATATCGGGGCGCACCTTTGTTTTTAAATGATGCAACTCATCTTTTAGTTTTTGTAAGCCTTCTTTTGTATAATAATTTGCCATACCGGTTGTAAAATGTATAAAATAAAAGAACGGCCATTACTGGCCGTTCCCAATGCAAAATTATAAAAATTATTTCTTACAACGATAATATCACTCCAACAGAAGTTGTTCCGCTGAAATAATCTGTGGTTCTGTATGAAAAATCAACACCAAATGACTTGTCTTTTTCAATTCCAAATGGCAATTGTAAAGTAGCTCCAAATGCAGGTCCGTTAAAGGCATCCGTATGAAGCTCACTATCAAAAATACCATCTCTGTAATCAAATCCGGCTCTTAACATTAAGTAGTTTTTAAATCCGTACTCAACGCCTATCTGAATATGGTCATTGGTAAATGTACTGGATACAAAATTAGCTACAGGAGTTATTCTGTGTTCGAGACCCGGCTGGAAATCATAGGATATTCCAATATTCATTAATGATGGAATTTCAAACTTATCTGATCTTTGATCCAGTCGAAGCTGATAATCCCCACCTCCTTGTGGAGGAGAACCTCTAAAACTTAAACCATCACCCGAATATCTCATGGTTGGCCCAAGATTTCTCATAGATACACCGAATTTAAACTGATTCCTTTCACCGGTTCTATATTGGACACCACCGTCAAAACACACGCCTTGAGCACTGGCCTGTGGTATAGATTCAGAAATAATTCTAACCGTAATACCACCTGAAATATTATTTGAAAATACTTTAGAATAACTTAATCCAATGTTGAAAAAGTTAGGACTAAAAGTACTTCCTGTACCTTCCGGTAATTCTACAGTAGTTTCAATAAATTCTCCAAAGTTCATGGACATTAGAGACACACCCATTACTCCACCGTTATCTCCTAATTTCTGTCCAAATCCCACAGAATTAATTGATACGCCAGCTCCACCGAGCCAATTGGAATTACTGAATAAAACTTCTGTTTTATTTATTTGTGAAAGACCGGCTACATTTAATCGCATCGCTTCTACACCTGTTACCATGGCTGTATTGGCTCCTGCAAATCCCGAACTTCTCGACCAGGGATTTATTAATAATTCAGTAGCACCGGCTTGTCCTCTTTTATTATCGTTCCCTGCAAAAAGTGCAGTAGAGATAAAAAGTGAACAAAAGATCAACTTATATATATAGAATTTTCTCATAGTTCTCTATTTCAATTTTTTAGAAAGTATCAAGGTCAATTGGTCTGTTGATATGGAAGAATTTCACCACTTTCTCCCCAAGTTCTCCGGCATCGATATGGACGATGTACACGCCACTGGCTATCGGGATGCCTTCTTCATTGGTCAACTCCCAGTTCTGACTGCTCAGACCCAATCCGGCCACATCTTCTGCCACATTTCTGTTGAACTGTCGCACCAGTGATCCGTTCATCGAGAAGATCGAGATGGTACACTGTGCCGGT
>JAVJQT010000011.1:0-99906 GCA_040218795.1 Cytophagales bacterium
CAAAGTAGCTATGGTGGGCGATGGCGTGAATGATGCACCAGCCATGGCCAATAGCACCGTAGGTATTGCCATGGGAGCAGCGGGCAGTGATGTAGCCCTGGAAACAGCCGATATAGCCCTGATGGCTGATAAGCTGGAGACCTTGCCTTTTGCCATCGGTTTAAGTAGAAAGGCCAAAGGCATAATCAGGCAAAACCTTTGGGTGAGTTTGGGTATTGTGGCATTGCTCATTCCATCTACCATTTTTGGACTGGCTAACATTGGTATTGCAGTACTCATCCATGAAGGCTCTACGCTGGTAGTGGTATTTAATGCTTTGCGATTATTGGCTTATAAGAAGTAAGAAACTTGAATAATGTAAAGTGTTAAAAGCTAAAAGAAGTTTACAAAAAGTCATAGGGAAAGCAACACGTTGGACCTGCCTGAAAACTGAACCTTAACGGCTCAATAATCAACTTTAACTTTAAAAAATGTGAATATGCAAAAATATGATGTAACTATAATAGGCTCTGGCCCTGGCGGGTATGTAAGTGCCATCCGATGTGCTCAATTAGGGTTAAAAACGGCTATTATTGAAAGATACAGCACGTTGGGTGGCACATGCCTAAATGTGGGCTGTATCCCGTCAAAAGCCTGGCTGGAAGCCTCGGAGCATTACTACAAACTCAAACATCAATTTGAAAATTTTGGGATTGATGTAAAAGAAGCTAATGTCGATATCAAAAAAATGAACCAAAGGGTTCAGGATGTGGTAAAGGAAATCATCAATGGCGTTGACTATCTGATGAAAAAGAACAAGGTTTCCGTTTATGAAGGCCACGGCACCATCATGGACAAAAACACGATTGAGATTAAGGCCGAAGATAAAACAGAAACCATAGAAACCGATAAAATTATCATTGCCACAGGGTCCAAACCCGCTTCACTGCCCAATATTGAAATCGATAAAAAGCGGATCATCTCTTCTACCGAAGCCCTTGCTCTAAGCGAAATCCCCGACCATTTAATGGTTGTTGGTGGGGGCGTTGTCGGGGTTGAGATAGGTTCCGTATTCGCCCGCCTGGGTTCAAAGGTTTCCATAGTAGAATATTTTGATAGCCTCATTGCCACTATGGATGGCGCATTGGGACAACAATTGCACCGTTCCCTAAAAAAACAGGGGATTGAATTTTATTTGGAATATAAGGTGACAGATGCAACAGCCATGGATAATAAGGTAAAATTGAAAGCGGAAAACCTTTCGGATAAAGAAGAAATGAATTTAGAAGCTGATTATTGCCTTATGGCCATTGGGCGAAAGCCGTACACCGCCAATTTAGGCCTTGAAAATATAGGAGTGGAAACCAACGAAAAAGGACAGATAAAGGTAGATGAAAACCTCGAAACCAATGTCAAGGGGGTGTATGCCATAGGGGATGTAATCCGCGGAGCAATGCTTGCCCATAAAGCCAGTGAAGAAGGCGTATTTGTAGCCGAACGGATTGTTGGCCAAAAACCACATATCAATTATTCACTCATCCCCAATATCGTGTACACCCAACCCGAGGTTGCAGGAGTAGGATTGACGGAAGAAGAATTGAAAGAAGCAGGAAGAAGTATCAAAACAGGCTCCTTTCCATTCAAGGCCAATGCAAGAGCAAAAATAAGTATGGATACCGATGGCTTTATCAAGGTTATTGCCGATAAACAGACCGATGAGATATTGGGGGTGCATATGATTGGCCCACGGATTGCAGACAGTTATACCGAAGCAGTGGTAGCGATGGAATTCAGGGCATCTGCCGAAGATATTGCAAGAATGTCACACGGGCATCCCACTTTTTCCGAGACCTTTAAGGAGGCCTGTCTGGCAGCTACCGAAGACAGGGCGTTACATATTTAACGGCCTTAAGTGCATTGTCAATTAAATTATATGGTATTTAGTGATGATTTTGCGTTAGCCTGCAATTATATATCGGAGGGAGAGCGAAATGAACTTGTTGTTAAATCAGAAGAGGTAGGCCGAATGCTAAACCATATGATTGAAATTCCCGAAAAATATAAACCAAGAAATAAATGACGGTACCTTTTGCCAACTGCCAACTGCCAACTGCTTTTGCCAACTGCATTAACAGGTAAACAAAAAAATACATGAAGAAAAGCGCATTCATAATTACAAAAATGGACTGCCCCTCAGAGGAACAGATGATCCGCATGAAACTTGAGCCTTATAGTGAGGTAAAGCAACTTTCATTTGATATCCCCAATCGCAGACTGGAAGTATATCACACAAACGAAGTGGACAAGATCCATCAGGCAATCAGCGAACTCAAGCTCAATGACCGGTTGGAAAGTAAGGAAGATGAAGCTGAGTTGCCGTTGGCTCCTGACGATTCAAAACAGCGAAAAATACTGTGGTGGGTGCTGGGCATCAATTTTGGATTTTTTGTAGTAGAAATGACCACAGGCTGGATATCCAACTCTATGGGCCTGATAGCTGATTCACTGGATATGCTGGCAGATTCCATCGTGTATGCACTAAGCCTGTTTGCAGTTGGTGGTGCAGTTTCCAGAAAGAAGAAAGTAGCCAAATTCAGTGGCTATTTTCAAATGGGATTGGCGCTCTTAGGCTTTTCAGAAGTATTGCGCAGGTTTTTCAGCGAAACCGGAACACCGCTGTTTCAATGGATGATCGTCATAGCAGTACTGGCCCTCATCGGCAACCTGGTTTCGCTCTGGCTGATTAATAAAGCCAAAAGTGAGGAGGCCCACATGCAAGCCAGCGCTATTTTCACTTCCAATGACATTATAGTGAATGGCGGAGTGATCCTGGCCGGTGTTTTGGTTTATTTTCTAAACAGCAAATGGCCTGATTTGGCCATTGGAGGGATAGTTTTCGCCTTTGTGATGCGCGGAGCTGTAAGAATTTTGAAATTGGCTAAATGAAAAGTAAAAGAAACCCCAATGCTATCTCTGAAAAAGGATTGAAAACAACCCTAATTGGAATCATTATAAGCGCAGTATTAGCGATAATAAAAGCACTTGGAGGAATTCTTGGTCATTCTTACGCTCTTATAGCAGATGCGATAGAATCGGGCACTGATGTGGTAACTTCAGGAATGCTTTGGTTAGGCTTGAGATGGTCTACTAAGCCAGCGGATGAAAACCATCCGTATGGGCATGGCAAGGCGGAAGCTTTGGTGGCACTTGGGATTTCATTGGCACTTGTGGGTGCAGCTTTCATCATTATTAAAGACAGCATCTCTCATATTCAAAGTCCTCATAAAACTCCTGCGCCATATACCCTAATAATTTTAGTGGTAGTGGTGATTTCAAAGGAACTACTATATCGTTTTATATTGAAGACTGGCAAAGAAATACAAAGTGGAGCTGTAAAAGCCGATGCATTTCATCATCGAAGTGATGCCATTACTTCTATAGCGGCATTCATAGGAATATCAATTGCCCTTTGGGGTGGTAAGGGATATGAAGTAGCTGATGATTACGCAGCACTTATCGCAGGTGCATTTATTATTTACAATGCCTACTGGATAGGCCGCCCTGCTATTGGTGAATTATTAGATGAAGCATTGGAACCTGAATTTCATAAGGAGATTATCCTTCTTGCAGAGCAAATTCCGAATGTTAAAAAAGTGGAAAAATCCCATGCCAGAAAAATGGGCCCTGCCTACCATGTTGACCTACACATTTGGGTAGACAGTGAACTCACAGTAGAGAAAGGGCATCAGATAGCTCATAAAGTAAAGGATCGGCTGATTGAAAGTATTCCTCAAATAATTGATGTACATATTCATATCGAACCAGGTTAGACCACTCTTTACTGATCAGCATTTAGATTAAAATGAAAAACTAAAGGACATGCCCGAGATAATAAATATTCATGATTGCCATGCTTGGTCGATGGACGGCCAGTACAACATTCTAACG
Organism: Cytophagales bacterium; assembly: GCA_040218795.1. Lineage (GTDB taxonomy): Bacteria > Bacteroidota > Bacteroidia > Cytophagales > CCMP332 > CCMP332. The sequence goes on from JAVJQT010000011.1 coordinate 3,928, forward strand.
CTTCATCTTCAATTGGATAAAGACTACAGGCTTTCAGAACAAGCTAAACTCAAAGAGCGAGTACGAACACAGTTAAAAGATGAATCCATTAATCACATCACGATAGAGTTTGAAGGGCAAGATGAAAACTGTGAGTTAAAAAGTTGTTAATTCCAATATTTTAGAAACTATTACACAAGTGAAATGACCATTCCATTAGTAGTTAGTTCAGAAGGCAAAATCGACTTGGTAAAAAGCGATCCATTTATTAACACCAATATTAAATTTAGCTATCATTTTGATCTTAAAAAGGACTTAAGACTCGAATTGGCGATAGGTGTCCAAAACATTTTTAATTCATATCAGGATGATTTTTCCAGCGGTCCTCAAAGGGATTCGAATTATATCTATAGGCCGGCGCGACCGAGAACCTATTTCTTTGGGATAAATATTGGTAATTACCACTAGTATTCGATGTAACATTGGTTACAATTAAGGCCTTGAATCAAGGCTATCTTTATTAATTAATGGAAATAAATATGACAGCTAGAAAAATCAATTAATTTGCGGTCATGATTAAACAAATCATCTCTTTTTCCATCAGGAATAAGCTGATAATCGCATTAATGACCCTGGCTTTGATCATTGCCGGGATTTGGAGTGCATTTCAGGTTCCAATCGATGCGGTTCCCGATATTACCAACAATCAGGTTCAGATTATTTCCCAGGCGCCCAATCTTTCAACGGAGGACATAGAACAGTTTATCACCTATCCGGTCGAATTGGCTGTGGCCAATTTACCGGGCATTACAGAAATACGTTCCATTTCAAGATTTGGCCTTTCTGTGGTAACCGTTGTTTTTGAAGACGATATGGGAATTTACCTACCAAGACAATTGGTAGCTGAAAAGTTATCGGAAATAAAAGATGAGATCCCGGAAGGCTTTGGAAAACCTTCAATTGGCCCTATTACTACCGGATTGGGAGAAATTTATCAATACACGCTCGAAGTTGATTCCAATTACAGAAATCAATACAGTTTAACCGAACTCAGAAGTATACAGGACTGGCTGATAAGGAGACAAATGGCCATGTGTCCGGGAGTAATCGAGGTAAATGCTTTTGGAGGCTATGTTAAACAATATGAAATCGCCATTGATCCCAATGAACTCAATGCAATGGGTATATCGTTGGGTGATATTTTTAGGGCTTTAGAGCAAAACAATCAAAATACCGGTTCTGCCTATATCGAAAAGGACCACATGGCCAATTTTATAAGAGGAGAGGGGTTATTGAGGACTGTCGATGACATTGAGAATATTCTGGTTTACAACAATGCTAATATTCCTATTTTAATTAAGGATATAGCAGAAGTTCGAATAGGTCATGGTATTCGCTATGGAGCCTTTACCAAAAATGGTCAGGGAGAAGCCGTAGGAGGAATAATACTGATGATGAAAGGTGAGAACTCGAATCAGGTCATCAAAAATGTAAAGGAAAGGATGGCTAAAATCGAAAAATCCTTGCCTGAAGGAATCAGTATTAAGCCTTTTCTCGATAGAACCAAACTCATACAGAATACCACAAAAACCGTTGCCACCAATTTATCCGAAGGTGCTCTCATTGTCATTTTTGTATTGGTCTTTCTTCTGGGTAATTGGAGAGGAGGCATAATAGTAGCATCGGTCATTCCATTGTCATTGCTTTTTGCATTTATTCTGATGAATGTATTTGATGTGTGGGCCAATCTTATGAGCCTCGGGGCCATTGATTTTGGAATAATTGTAGACGGGGCCGTCATCATTGTGGAAGGAAGCGTATTTATGTTTCAGACAAGAGTCTTGAAAGGTCAAAACCTGAGCAATTCCGATAAAGATGACTTAACGATCAATTCATCAACAAAAATGATGAATGCAGCATTCTTTGGCCAGTTGATCATACTCATTGTTTTTCTCCCAATCCTTGCCCTGGATGGTATTGAGGGTAAAATGTTCAAGCCAATGGCCCTGACCTTTATTTTTGCAATGATGGGTGTGATGCTTCTCTGCCTGACCTATGTTCCAATGATGAGTTCCTATTTTGTAAAAGTCTCAAAAAATCCCAAAAGAGGATACGGTGACAGGTTTATCAATTGGTTAGAAGATAAATACGAATCAACACTGAACAGAGCCATGCGCTGGCGTTCGATGGTAATCATTTCAGCTTTAATATTATTGGCTGCGGCGGTTTTTGTATTTAGCAGAATAGGAGGAGAATTTATTCCTAAGCTCGATGAAGGGGATATTGCCTTTCACGATCTGCTGAGGCCCGGAAGTTCATTGACTGAAGGCATTGAAGTCACTACAAAAGTTGAAAAGCTTATTTTAGATAATTTCCCTGAAGCCGAACAAGTATTAAGTAGAATTGGTGTTTCTGACGTACCCATTGATTTGATGCCAATGGATGCGGCCGACTGTTTTATAATATTAAAACCTAAAAACGAGTGGACAAGCGCAGAAAGTAAGGAAGAGCTGATTGAAAAGATCAAAGCAAAACTACTGACTGTTCCTGGGGTTAATTACGAATTTACCCAACCCATAGAAATGCGTTTTAATGAATTGATGACAGGTGTAAGAGAAGATTTGGCCATTAAACTATATGGTGAAGACATGGATATACTCGCTACCAAAGCGGAAGAAATCTCTGCCTTAATTTCAAATATAAGCGGTGTTGGCGATGTTAAAGTTGAACCGATCAGCGGTCTTCCTCAAATTACAATCAAGTACAACAAATCTAAATTGGCCCAATACGGTCTAAATATTTCAGATGTAAACAGAATTATTGAAAGCAGCGTAGCCGGGCTTAAAAGCGGCACTATTTACGAAGGCGAAAGACGTTTTGATTTAGTGATTCGCTTTCAAGAGGAAAACCGAAAGGATATAGAAGATATAAGAAACCTTTTTGTCAATCTTCCGAGAGGCAGGCAAATTCCTTTAAGAATTATTGCAGATATCAATTATAAAAGTGGGCCGATGCAAATCAGCAGAGATGATACCAATCGCAGAACTTATGTCGGTGTTAATGTCCGGGGAAGGGATATACAATCACTTGTAGATGAAATCAGCAATAAATTGGATCGTTCTCTCGATTTACCTGCCGGTTATTTTATTCGTTATGGCGGGACTTTTGAGAATCTTCAAAAAGCCACTGAGCGACTTAAAATAGTAGTTCCTATATCTCTGGCACTCATATTTATATTGATATTTTTCGCTTTGGGTTCCATAAAACAGTCTGCGATGATTTATATTGCTATTCCTCTGGCAGCCATTGGAGGTGTTTTTTCATTGTGGCTGAGGGGCATGCCATTTAGTATCTCTGCGGGTATTGGCTTTATTGTATTGTTTGGAATTGCAGTATTAAATGGCCTGGTGCTGATCTCGGCATGGAATGAATTAAAAGAAGAAGGCATTTCTGATTTGAATGAAAGAATTATCAACGGGGCCAGAAGACGAATTCGGCCCATCTTGCTGACGGCATCAACCGATATCTTGGGTTTTTTACCCATGGCCTTGTCAACATCGGCCGGAGCAGAAGTTCAAAGACCATTGGCAACGGTGGTGATTGGCGGAATGATATCTGCTACACTTTTGACTTTGATCGTGTTACCTTTATTGTATAAATGGATTGAAGAAAAAAAGAAAATGAATTTGAGCGCCAAGCCTATCATGATTGCGCTGATTTTGATAATTCCCTTACCGGTGATATCCCAAAATTCCGGGGATAAGGTTTTGAGTCTTGAGCAGGCCATTGAAATTGCAGTAGATAACAATGGAGATCTTCAGGCCTCAAAAAATCGCATTCGGATAGCAGAGGAAGCCAGGAAAGGGGCCGTCAATTTGCCAAAAACCGATTTTGGAGTTCAATACGGACAGTACAATAGTGCTGATGATGAATATGCCTGGCAGTTGAATCAATCTTTTGCCTTACCAACGGTTTACAGCAGGCTACGTCAATTGGCAAATTCCGAAATAGAAAGTAAAAAATTGAGCTATGACATGGACTTGAATGATTTGAAATTCAAGGTCCGATCCTCCTGGTACAGACTTTCTTATCTCAATGAAAAATTGAACATTTTACTATTTCAGGACTCACTTAGTCAGGATTTTCAACGCGCAAGTGAAAGCCGGTATAAGACTGAAGCTTCATCCTTATTAGAAAAAATGACAGCGGAAACCCAGGTAATGGAAATATCCAACAGGCTGTTTATGTTGCAATCAGACATTGAAATTGAAAAAGCCCGTTTACTTATATTATTAAACAGCAGCACTCATAAAGATGTAGCAGTCTCAATCGAAGAAAAAAGGGATTATAACTATTTACTCGATTCAAAACCCAATGATCAAAACCCCACTTTGCTATTGCGCAATTGGGAAATACAAAAAGCCACGATAAATCGAAAAGCTAAATCAAGTAGATATTTACCAGAATTCAGGATAGGCTATTTTAATAATTCGCTCAAGGGTGTTCCACTATCTAATGGTGAATTGGCGGGTTCATCTCGGCGATTTGACGGATTTCAGGCGGGCATTTTAATTCCGGTATTTTATAATAATGTAAAGTCGGATGTGCGAAAAGCAAAATTGGATCAAAAAATTGCAGAAATAAAAGCTGAATATTTTTCCAATACATTAAACAATCACTTAAATCAACAAATACTGGAGATTAGAAAATATGAAAACAGCTTAAATTATTATCAGGAAAAAGCATTGCCACAAGCGCGTCTAATCATTAAGACCGCACAAAAAAGTTACGATTTGGATGCCATTGGTTATTTGGAGTACTTCCAAAATGTTGACAGGGCCTTGCAACTCAAATACGAGTATTTGGAAAATTTAAATTATTACAATCAGGCCGTTATCCGACTTGAATATATTTACGGTAAATAAATGAATCAGTCTATTATAAATATCAGTAAATCAACAGTATATGTATTATTATTAATGTTCTTTATAGCCTGCCAGAATCAGGCAAAAGAAAATACTACTACTGAAGATCCGCATCATGAGGAAGGCCTTATTCACTTAAGCAAAAAGCAATTTGATGCACTCGGCTTAAGGGTTGATAAAATGGTCAAAAGAAATTTGAATGCATTTGTGGAAACAAACGGACAGCTGACTTTACCACCTCAAAGTGAAGCCAGTGTAAGTGCCGTCATCGGTGCAAACATTACTCAAATTAAAGTGATTGAAGGAGATCGAATAAAAAAAGGGCAGGTTCTTGCCTATATCTCTCACCCTGATCTTTTTAAACTTCAGTCCGATTTCATCAAAAAAACCAGTGAACTGGATTATTTAGAACTCGAATATCAAAGACAGGAAAACCTTTACAATGAAAAAATTAATTCTGGCCGAGAGTTTCAGAAAGTGAAATCAGATTATCTGTCATTGAAGGCCGAAATCAAGTCCCTGGAATATACTTTGAAACTACTGAATGCCAATCCAGAGCAAATCAAGAATGGAAAAATATACGAAGAGCTGGCTATAAGATCACCAATTAGCGGTTATATCAGATCTGTCAATGTTAGAGGAGGAAAATACGTTCAAGCCCAGGAAAACCTATTTGAAATAGTAAATAACGATCATATTCATGCTCATTTTTTGGTTTATGAAATGGATATTCAAAAAGTTAAGGTGGGTCAAAAAGTAAAGTTTAAGGTGGCCTCGCTCGAAAACAAAGAATATGAAGCTGTAATATTTTCGGTTGGTAAAGTTTTTGAATCCGATCCCAAAGCGGTAGAGATTCATGCTGAAATTGAAAATGAAGAAGGTCTTCTGATTTCAGGTATGTATTGCAGAGGTAGAATTATTACCGGAGAACAAATCAAAAATGCCTTACCGGTAGATGCAATTGTAATGGATGGAGACAAGAAATACGTCTTTACCGCAGGAATACATGGCTTGGAATGGGAATTTGCCCCAATGGAGGTCATCACAGGTCTTGAATCTGAAGATTGGGTTGAAGTAAAACTTTTAGAAGACATAAAACCCGAAACAAAATTTGCTCAAAATCAGGCATATTATTTATTGTCCGAATGGAAAAAGGATGAAGCCGGGCATGGACACAGTCATTAATTATGGAAATTTCAGAAGCACAAAATCAAGTTGATCAATGGATTAAGAAGTACGGGGTTCGCTACTTTAGTGAATTAACCAATATGGCCATTTTAACAGAAGAAGTAGGAGAATTGGCCAGAATAATCGCCCGAAGCTATGGTGATCAATCCTTTAAAAAGAGCGATGAAAAATACAATCTTGAAGATGAGATGGCTGATGTGCTTTGGGTTTTAATTTGTCTGGCTAATCAAACAAATATTGATCTGGGCAAGGCATTTGAAAAGAATCTGAATAAAAAAACCACAAGAGATTCTCAAAGACATAAAGGCAATCCGAAATTGAATAATTGAATGTCATTAATCCTGACATAAGAGTCCTCTTTCACATTTAAGACAATTATTGTAACTTAAAAACAGAATAAGCGTAAGTACACGTGGATTTGATGAATAATTAACCCTCATGATATGAAAAAATTATTAAGCCTAATTTTCGTTTTTAGTTTGTTTTTAGTCTTGTTTTCCTGCTCTGATGATGAGGAAACAGAACCACAGGATAACAATATCGTTCCCGAAAAATTTAAAATAGATATTCCCACCTCAATTTCCGATGCTAATTCAGGCGGGAAACTTATGCATGATCCGGATTCAGTTTTTGATATGTCTTTTGTCTATCAGGGATTGCCTTTATTTATACATATAGGCGAAAGTTCAGCTGAAATTGTTGAAGCGTTGATATTGGGAATTAGACGATATAATCTTTCCAGAGCACAAGCCTTGGATTTCACCAGTGATGAGGATGGCCGTGTCAAAGAATTGGTTGTAAAGGAAATGCCGATAGTGGACGGAACAGTTTATCAATTTGGACTTCAGGTCAAAGACAAGGAGGACGATGAAATCGCCATGCAGGTCTTTTGGAACAATTCACCTATTGAAGGCATTGCCATTATGAATGTATATCAAATGGACAGAGTAAATAATGATTCAAGCACATTAAATACTTATTATAAGGTCCGTTATACAGAGAATGTCGTAGATGCCGATGCCGAAATGGAAGTATGGGTAGCCGATTTCCCAACGGATGCCAGCGATACCTTTGCCCTGGATGGAATGCGCATGCTCGCTCAAAAAAGCGGTGATGTGATTACCGTATACGGCAACTCAAATCATCCATATTTTGAATTTAGCGATGGTGGTTCAGGTGTTGTAGGAAGAAATTATGCTTTCCGTGCAAGAGGCGATGAAGCAAATGAAGTTGGGGTTGCAGAAGTGGCTTTACCACCTTCAAGCGAAACATCTGTTAATGGTGTATTTCAAAATTTCAATATTCTTGAAGTTTGCAAAACTGAGTATGGAAATTCTGTAGAATCTTCCCTCTTCAATTATCTGGCACCCGGTTATTTTTCGGATGCCGATGGTTTTGTCGGTGATGGAAATTACAATGCGGATCCTCAGCTCTATCCTTCAAGTTTTGTTGATCTGACAGGCTTAAGACCATTTGTACCCAAAGACATCAGGGATTTACAGATTGATTTTGAAAATTTCTAAACAATTAATTAGATAGAGAAAAGGGGAGACATTGTTTCCCCTTTTTTTATTTTAGCCCACTTGTTTTCTCAAATAAGACATTCAGTATTCTGGCCCAGTCTGATTGCACTATTACTTGCCCTGGCATTGAGTGTATATGACAAATGGCTTTTTCTAAAAGTCGTTCAGGGAATCAATGAAACTATTCTATATCATTTTTCCTGGCTGTTTAGTACAGCTACGATTCTATTAGTTCTGATGTCATTTGTGATATTTATTAGCCCCATTGGTAAAATCAGGATAGGAGGAGAAAAGGCAGTTCCCATACTAAATCGCTGGCGGTGGTTCAGCATAGTACTTTGCACAACCATAGCAACAGGCATTCTTTTCTGGGGCATGGCAGAACCTATCTTTCATTATGTTAGCCCTCCTGAATCGCTCAATATAGAGCCCAATTCTGAAGCCGCAGCCATATTTTCCATGTCCACCATGTATTTGCATTGGAGTTTTACACCTTATGCCATTTATGTTTTGCCCTCCTTGTTGTTCGCATTGGCTTTTTTTAATAAAGGATCGGATTATTCCATATCAGCAACTTTGTTTCCATTGTTTGGCAAGAACCACAATGGATTATTATCCAAAGGTTTGGATGCTGTTGCATTGTTTTCATTAGTGGCAGGGATGGCAGCCAGTCTGGGTGGAGGCCTTTTGACATTGGCAGGAGGTATAAATCTCATATTTGGCACAGAAACTAATTTTATCCTTTTGGCATGTATTTGTTTTGCTCTTGTGGCTGTATTTCTGATTTCTGCTGTCAGTGGCCTGCTCAAAGGAGTAAAAATATTATCCGATTGGAATTTAAGAGTATTTATCCTTCTGCTATTAATTTTTGTCATTTTTATACCGATAAAGGATGTTTTAGAACTCAATTATTCAGGCCTCAAACTTTACATAAGTGATTTTATTAATAAGAGCACCTTTATCGGGGCTGAGAGTGCTGATGACTGGCCCAAAAAATGGACAGTATTTAACTGGGCCAACTGGATGGCCTGGGCACCGGTAACCGCTTTATTTCTTGGAAATCTTGGCTATGGAAGAACGATCAGGGAGTTTATGTTATTTACCTGGATTTTTCCGGCCTTGTTCGCCATTATCTGGATGTCGGTATTTTCAGGATCTGCCCTGGTTTATGAGAATCTATCAATAATTGATTTATCAATGAAATTACAAGAATCCGGACCGGAAAGCATTGTCTATTCTGTCATTGAACATTTCCCCGGTGGCGAATTCATATCCATTCTGTTTTTTCTGGCTGTATTTATATCCTTTGTAACTGCGGCGGATTCCACATGTATTGCCATGGGTGCCTTAAGCACAAGCGGATTGACACCCGAAAACCCGGAACCTCCCACCGGAATTAAAATCCTTTGGGGTGTTTTAGTGGGTATTATGGCCCTAATCATGGTAAGCTATGCCGGAATCGAAGGTATAAAGATGATTTCGACAATAGGTGGTCTTCCGATTGCATTTTATATGATTGCAATATGCATTTCTGCCTTAATTTATTTTATCAGAATGCTTAATAAAGCATGATACATTTTAGTCAAATTCAAACTCTATTGGGGTATTTGTGTTCCTTCTTGTATATATATAAGATGAAAATGAGTAAAGGCTCATTTTAAAATAAATTTAAACCAAATACTTAAACATTATGAAGACTACAAAAAAACTATTTAAACGCTATTTAAGCATGATCATGGCATTAGCATTATCTTTTGCCATTGTATCCTGTGGAGATGATGACGAAGACAGCACTCCACCTGCGCCAACTTTGCCATCTACCACCTATGATCTGGCTGAAATTGGAGGATCCGGTGTTAGCGGAACCGCCAAATTTGAAAAAGTAGATGATCAAACGACCAGGGTTACTTTAGAATTAACAGGGACGCCAACAGATGGTGATCATCCGGCACATATTCATATCGATAATGCAGCCACGGGGGGTGGAATTGCAATTTCCCTTACAAATGTGGATGGAAATACAGGTATGAGTGAAACTACCGTAACAGCTGAAGACGATGATACAGCCATCACCTACGAAGAACTTATTGATTTTGATGGTTATATAAATGTCCATTTGGCTTCGGATAATCTTGGAACTATTGTAGCACAAGGCGATATAGGATCAAATGCGCTTACAGGAGAATCAAAAAGTTATACCCTCAATGAATTTGATAATTCAGGAATTCTGGGAACGGTGTTATTTGAAGAAAGAGTTAACGGAGAAGCTCTTGCAACCATTTCTTTGCAAAATACACCTGCGGGCGGTAGTCACCCGGCGCATATCCATGAAAATGATGCTGCAACCGGAGGACCTATCTATTTTTCTTTTAATTCAGTAGATGGAACAAGCGGAATGAGCAAGACCAATGTGGCGACCTCAGATGGAGGCGATGATTTTGGTTATGCTGATGTTTTAGTAGTAAACGGTTATGTCAATGTGCATCTTGCAGACACAGCCTTATCAACAATTGTAGCTCAGGGAGATATTGGAGCTAATGATCAATAATTAAAACACAGATCAAAAAGAAGCCCGTTTCAATAATTTGAACCGGGCTTTTTTATTGCTTTATTGGGCAATTGATATTTTTAAATGATGAAAATAAAAACCGGACTTATAAAATCAATAAGCATTTCACTGGACGGTGAAAATCTGGTTTTTGACTTCAGAAGGGCTGTTTTTTGGTCAAAAATAAATGCCCTTATTATTGCTGACCTGCATATTGGAAAAGCCGGCCATTTTAGAAAAAACGGGATATCTGTCTCTGATTCGGTAAGTATTGATGATTTTAAACGCTTGGATGCATTGATCAAATCGTATTCACCTAAAACCTTAATGATTTTAGGAGATTTGTCGCATTCTAAAATGAATAAAGACTGGGAGCATTTGCTGGAATTAAGAACAGCGTATCCCAATTTAAAAATCTTACTTGTTCCTGGAAATCATGATATTTTACCCAAATCAGCATATGATGAAGCCAACATTCAGGAGACGAAACCCATTCATGAAATTGCCCCCTTCATTTTTATTCACGAATCGAAAAGTGAAATCGATGCTCAATCAAGACAATTTTCAGGCCATGTACATCCCGGTGTCAGGCTAAAAGGGGCTGCAAGACAAGCCATTACACTTCCCTGTTTCTATATATCTGATAGCAATGTAATTTTGCCGGCTTTCTCGGGATTTACAGGAAGGCACAAGATTAAACCAAGAAAAAACGATACCATACTGGCAATAACATCAAAGGGCATGTTTCAAATAGATAAATAGAAGCCTTGATTTTTTTTATAATATTTGAAAAAAATATAATATCAGATTCTTACTTATCATACTGCTCTTTCTGGTCTTTTTATTATCAAAGGCTCAAAATTCCGCAGATCCTTGTGCATATAGCGGGCCCTATCATATTGTAGTGCTGGGTTCTTCGACGGCAGCAGGCGCAGGTGCCAGCAGCTCCGACAGTGCATGGGTTAATAAATACCGAAATTATTTACAGTCATTAAATCCGGGCAATCAGGTAACTAATCTCGCAAGGGGAGGATATAATACCTACAAACTGATGCCTGATAATTTTGTACCTCCTTCCAATAGACCGGCAAATGATACCTTAAGAAACATCAGCAAAGCCATAGCCATAAATGCCGATGCAATCATTGTGAATTTACCTTCCAATGATGTGGCTTCAGGATATAGTCTGAACGAACAAATTTTCAATATGGATTCCATTTTTAATACTGCCCAACAAGCGGGGATTCCAATTTGGATATGTACCACTCAGCCGAGAAATTTTTCAATAGCTCAGATGCAATTACAAAAAGATATGAAAGACAGTATTGAAGCCCATTACGGTTCTTATTCTATTGATTTCTGGAAACATCTGGCATTGATCAATAATTCACTCGACCCATATTACGATTCCGGCGACGGCGTTCATCTCAATGACATTGGGCATAATGTGCTATTTAATAAGGTCAAGGATAAAGATATCATTGCAAGCATTTTTCAGCCAAAAACGTTTACTGATATTGTAATATCAAAAATCGAGCTGCTTAATCCCGATATTTGTCAGACCGGATCCAAAGATTTTAAAGTTACTTTTAGCAATCTGGGTATTAGCACGGCAGACAGCGCTCTTCTGATATTTGATCTGATAATTCAAAATCAATCCATTTATAGGGATACTGTTTCATTTTCGACCGCAATCAATCCCTGTACTTTTCATTCAAAGCTGTTTAATACTTCAATACAAGGACAGAGCAATTATACCATTTCAGCAAAATCACTTTATTCATTGGATTCAGCCAATTACAATGACAGCCTGGCCATAAGCTATATGAGTATTGGCAGCCCTGTAATCACGGTTATTGATGATACATTATGTCATGAATCCAATGCACTTTTGAAAGCCAATACTTCTTCGGTTGATACAATTTTCTGGTATGTGAGCGCATTAAGTACAACTGCTCTATCAAATGGCTCTGATCTAATAGTTAACAATGCCTCTGCAGATAGCACTTTTTATGCGCAGGCTGTGCGCGGTGAATTGTTTTACAAAAGTGAAATTTCAACTACACCTATTAACAATATCGATTTCAACGGCGCCATGTTCGATATAATGGCCCATGATTCGTTGATCATCGACAGTTTAGCTTTGAAAATATTAACTATGGGAATGCAAACCATAGAGCTTCGTATCTGCAATGGCTCTCATTTAGGAAAGGAATCCGACTCCAGTCAATGGACTTTTATGGGCAATATACAGGTTAATGTAAATGATCCGGAAGCTTTCATTAATATCGACATTCCAGATTTATCATTAAGTCCGGGCGATACCATTGGGATTTATTTACAAATGGCAAACTCAAATTCCAGACTTAGATACAGAAGTCTTTCAAGCCCAATTACCAGAAGTACTTCCGAAATTTCGATAATGACGGGCTCAGGCATTGCTCATAATTTTAATGGAAGCTTTTTCCCAAGAGACTGGAATGGAAAAGTCTTTTATCATTATGGATATAGACCCGGAGGAGATTGCTCCAGTCAAAAAGTACCGGTTCGAATCTTGTTTTCTGATCAGCACATTAATTTAGGTGCCGATACAAGCATCGGGCTTACACAAAATATCACATTGCAAATTAACCAGGATTTTCACAGTCTTCAATGGGAAGACGGTTCGGATGATAATCCAAGAATTATTCGAGGTGCAGATTATGGTCAGGGTACATTTCAGTTTAGCATTAGTGCTATGGACAGTTTGAATTGTTTGAAATACGATTCCATTTCCATTACATTCGTTGTACTTGATCTTAAAGGTGTTGAATCTGAACATTTCAAGCTTTTTCCAAATCCAGTTGAGAATCTGCTTTTTTTGAAATGCGAAAATCCTGAAGACCGGAAAATTGAAATAATTGATATTCTTGGCGCAATCCATGAAGTTAAAATTGAAGGGAGTAATATCATCGATGTTTCAGATTTGAAAAAAGGCATGTATATGCTTAAAATATCCAATGCTCATAACAGTAGCACATTGAATTTCATAAAACAATAGAATTTTAGACTACTTCCCTTATTTCAATAGTTTGCTTAATCTTCAATATTTGCCTTTAATCAAATCTCGGCTGGGAATTGAGATTCATCAAAAATTAATATCTATCTTTAAAGAAGAATAAAAAATAAACCCAATGAAAAGAATTTACTTATTACTTATTGCAACCTTTTTATTTTCCTTTGGATCCTATGCACAATTAACGCGTACGAATCCCGAGCTATTCAAAACTGCTTTGCCGGCAATTGAAAAAGCCAAGACAGGGCAGGAGAGGATAAATATTCCAAAAAACTCATATCTAAAACAGCCGGCCTCTATTCCATCTTATGGAGATACGGTTGGATTTACCTGGTACGACCTGCAAACCAATGCCGGTGTGTCGAGAAGAATTCATCAAGATGACAATGGCAATATTCAGGTGGTTTGGACCAAGGGTTTAGACACCATCACCGATCCAACGCTTGCTTTGAGGGGAATTGGTTATAATTATTACGATGCGGGCACTCAAACCTGGAATCCGGGAGATTCATTGAATACCCCATATGGTATTGCCGACCTTAGAATGGGCTGGCCCTCAGTAGCGCCAATAAAAGGATCAAATGAGGCGATATTTGCTCATCCGAGACGGCTATTCACCAATCCGGTCAAAGGACAAACCAATTATACAGCTTTTGATCTGACAGCCCCATTGCATGGTGTAAATAACGAGCCATTCCAATGGTATAATGTAGCTGCGGAAGGCAACTCTCTGTATGCAGTGGCACAGGTTGCCAATGCGAGTTGCGAATTTGGACGCTCCGATGATGGCGGCCAGACATGGGTAATAAACAGTTTATTTCCTGATTCAGCAGCGAGTGCACCATTAAGAGGAACCGGTGCCGATGGCTACGATATTGACACCAAAGGTGACACAGTAGTGATTGTTACCGGCGGTTATACCGGTTATTCGGGTACAGAACCCAATGACCTTGTCATGTTGATGTCAACGGATCGCGGAGCCACATGGACATCTACTTCAGTTCATGTTTTTGATACTATAAATGCAGCATTTGATTCAGCATCAGGTGGTTATCAGGTATTAACACCGCACCCGGATGCCAGAGTAACGATTGGAGCTGATGGCAGAGTTCATATTACAGGTAGTCTTATGGCTGCTTTGACCAACCCGGGAGACTTGACCTCAAATTCATGGTTTCCATTAACAAGAGGAATCTGGTACTGGAATTCAGACATGCCTTCAGGATTTGATTTAAACGATTCTGCTGACTATGCCAATTATATATTGACAGATTCTATTCCGGATTTGACAACCATGGGTACCTATCCTTCAGCTTTTGCTGATCAGCCGAGTTATGTCGCGGGGTCCATGACACATCCTAGTGTTTGTGAAAATGTCAATAACGGCAATCTTTATATTGTTTTTGATGCGGTAACCTGTGGGTCAAATAACAATCCTTTTGATAATTTATATAGAAGAGATTTGTTTACCATGGTATCAGGAAATGGGGGAGCAAGCTGGAGCGATGCTAAAAATATTGCCTCTCTACTTTTTGCCAATGATATTACCGATGGAACAGTAGGAGAAGAGGCCTTCCCAAGCATGACTAAACAATCAAGTGATGGTTTTCTTCATATACTTTTCCAACACGATTCATGGGGCGGTACCACTTTGGTAGATGCAACCGTATTAGAGAAAAACTTTATGACTTATTTGAAATTAGACCAAAGTATTATTAATAATGCTGTTGCGTTAAATGATTTAGATGCAAATGATAATACAATTAAGTTGTATCCCAATCCAGCAAGTGGAATTTCAAATCTTCAGTTTGAATCTCAGCTTAAGGGCGAATCTCAGCTAGTGCTAAGTAACCTCATGGGTCAGATTGTGAAGAATCAAAGTCTTACAATTACAAAAGGCCATAACGAAGTTGTTCTCGATCTGTCAGATGTCCAGAAAGGAATTTATCTTGTGTCTGTAGGTAATGGAAATAATAAATTGACCAGAAAACTCATAGTAGAGTAGTCAATTACGATTATTAAAGAAACCTCATTTCATCCGAAATGGGGTTTTTTTTATGTCTAAAAAATTCAAAGTTATAAATGTGACTTTTTGAAAAAAGAGCGTCTTAAGTGTATTCAATCATGATCAAAATTGGGATTCAGAAAATGGAAACGCTTGTAAAAAACACCGGTATTCAGAAAAGAGAAATTGAGTATAGCGCATTTTACATTGCCGGTAGTATTGATTTAATAGAATACAAAAAAAACAATCATAAACACCTTATTTCATCTAATGCTTCAGAACTCTATTATCATATAAGCAAGGATCAATACTTACTGATTCTAAATTACGGCCTGATGGTTTTTGCAGGCTTTTCGGAACTTGAAATAAAACAGTATCTCGATAAAATGAAGTCCTATTGCTCAAACACGACTTCAGAATTGCTTTCTGATGAGCTGACGATTATTTTGAGCAATGATCCCCGGCAATTTGAAATGACTTTTGATTTTCTAACAATTGGCCGTTTTGATCTTGAAATAAACAAAGCCATCATGCTCAATTTAGCGCAATCGGTTGGCCTTAATTATTATGACATTTTAAGTCAGCAAATACTAAGAGAGATTAAAAATTCTACGCTGATTCTCGGTAAATCAGGAAAAATAAAATTAAAGCACAAAGAAGCGCTTCGATTATCCGGGCAATCACTAACTGCAAAAAATGGTATTGCTGAAAATCTTTATATTCTGGATAGCCCCGACATTACCTGGGAAGATGAATACATTGATAAAATCCATAAAACACTTTCAAGACATTTTGAACTTCGCGGTCGTTATCAATCAATAGAAAACACCTTCAAAATTATTGAAGACAATTTGAATCTTTACATTGCTTATAACCATCATCGCGAAAGCAGCCGTTTGGAATGGATAATTATCATCCTGATCGTCATTGAAGTATTGGATACACTAATCAGCAAATTGATTTAAATTAATTGTTATTCATTTTTTTTAAGTTCTCGGAATAGAGCTTATTGAGTATGTCCTTTGCTCTTTTCAAACGCATTTTTACCGCGCTTTCTGAAAGTCCCAGACTCAGCTGAATATCGTTTATGGAATGCTTTTCCTTGTATTTTAAAAGAATAATCAATTTTCCTTCGGGTGTTAATTCATTTAAGAATGCATCCAGAATTTCCATGTTTAGTTCTTCGGGCAGCTCTTCATCATAATCCACTACATCTATCAAGCTATCATTTAGTTCTGCACTTAATACACGATGGACATTTTTCTTATTTTTTCTTAAATAATCGACACAGGTATGATGGATAATGGCATAGAGCCAGGTGCTGAGTTTTGCCTCTTCGCGAAAATTGGGAATCTGCAAATACACCTTGATAAGAATTTCCTGTGCAAGGTCTTTGGCCGTATCAGCATCTTTAACATATTTATTGCATCGTTTTAATATATAGGCCTCGTATTTTTCAGTAAAGAGCGAAAAATAGCGCGATTTGCCTTCTTTCATCCCCAGTACCAATTCCTTTTCGCTGATTTCAGACATTTAAAATAATAAAATGCAAAGTGACTTTTAATCACATTTGCCGTCATAGCTATAATAATAACGATAATATGACGGAAGCTCCAATAAAATCAAAAGCTCAACTTAAAATATTACCTCAACCCACCGATGTGAGTTGCGGACCTACTTGTCTGCATGCCGTTTATTCTTATTTCGGTGATAACATCGATTTGAATACA
This sequence comes from Cytophagales bacterium, assembly GCA_040218795.1. GTDB lineage: Bacteria > Bacteroidota > Bacteroidia > Cytophagales > CCMP332 > CCMP332. The sequence continues at coordinate 20,881 of JAVJQT010000011.1, forward strand.
TTAATAAATGAGGTAAAAACGCTAAAGGATGGCGGAACATTGGCAGTCATGCTTGGAAATAATGCCCTTAAAAGAAATTATAAAGCCTGCATTTACACTTATAATTTGCATGTATTTGACCCTTCCTGGTTTTCTAATGGCATTGATATATCGGAAAAACTCAAGGAACAATTATTTTATAAAAACTCTAAGAAGCTCAGGCAGGCTACCAAAGCCTATTTATCATTCCTGGAAATGGGAGGAGAGATTAAGTTTGAAGAATTGCGCCCAGCTTTGATTAAAAGGATACTTTCCAAAGGTACACCCATTCTCAGTGGATTGAGCGCAACCTATCTTTACAACAGCCAAAGGGAAATAGGGGAATTAAATGTATACCACGATACAAAAGGGGAACCCTCAGGACATTTTGTAGTAATCAGTGATTATGACTCTGTTTCAAAAAAATGTAGAATTGCCGACCCTTTAAACCCCAATCCTATCAAAGATTCCATTCAATACTACAGGGTTGATGTACGAAGAGTAATCAATGCCATACTATTGGGAATTGTAACTTACGATGCAAATCTTTTGATCATAGAACCAGGAAAGAATGCTTAAAATTGTTGTTACAGAAAATCCTGAGCAATGGGATCTTAATCTCGAAGCTGTCCTTATAATTAAACCCTCTGATTATATATCCAAGGAAGAATACGCAGGTCAAAAAAATGTTAAAATAATTAACCTTTGTAAAAGTTATCAATATCAAAGTGAGGGCTACTATATCTCCCTATTGGCTGAAGCAAGGGGGCATAAGTCAATTCCTGTGACCTCAACACTTCTGGACTTTAAATTACCTAACCTAGCAAGAGAAGATGCAGAAGATTTTGACAAACTGATTCAGGAGGCTTTAGAGAAATCCAATTACAATGAAAAGGTAGAGTTTACCGTTTATTTCGGTCTCACCGAGGATTCCTCTTTATCCAGGATAGGAATTTTGTTGTTTAATCTTTTCCAGACGCCATTGCAACAAGTCATTTTTATCAAAAAAGAAAAATGGCAATTGCATTCTTTAAAACCAATAAACCTCAAGGATCTCGATGCAAAAAGCAATCCATTCCTGATAAAATCACTTGAAAGTTTTCTTAGCGGTAAAAATATATCAAGGAAAAACTATAAACGCCGTAAATACGATTTGGCCATATTGGTAAAACCCGGTGATGAAACCCCGCCTTCGGATGCAAGAGCCTTACAGAAATTTGTAAAAGCTGCGGAAAATGTCGGATTTAATGCTGATTTCATTAGCAAAAGTGATTATGGCAAAATCACCGATTACGATGCCCTTTTTATACGCGAAAACACCAATGTTAACCATCATACCTTCCGATTTGCACGCAAAGCAGAACATGAGGGTCTGGCTGTAATTGACGATCCCAATTCCATTTTAAAATGCACCAATAAAGTTTATTTGGAAGAACTGCTGAGAGCTAATAATGTAGCTACACCAAAATCCCTAATCTTTCACAAAAACGACATTAAGGAAATAGAAAGTTTTGCCTTCCCATTTGTAATAAAATTACCCGATGGTTCATTTTCTAAAGGCGTTAAGAAAGTGGAAAATGTAGAAGAAAGAGATGCCCTTTTAAAAGAGTATTTTCAGAATACCGATTTGCTAATTGCCCAGGAGTTTATGCCAACCGATTTTGATTGGAGAGTGGGGGTCTTAAATGGCAAAATACTATTTGTTTGTAAATACTTTATGGCGAGAAACCACTGGCAGATCATCGAGTGGAAATCAGCTACAGAGCACAGAGAGGGCAATGGCGAAACCATAGCCATAGATCAGGCACCAAAAAAATTAATATCGCTCGCCATAAAAGCCTCAAAACTTATAGGCAATGGATTATACGGAGTTGATATCAAGGAAAGTAAAGGTAATTTCTATGTCATTGAAGTAAACGATAACCCAAATATCGATTCCGGATCCGAAGATAAGGTGGGGAATATGGAAGTTTATGAAAGCATTATGAAGCATTTAATGAACATCGTAATTTCAAGGGATCATGGCCGGTAAAATGCATTTATTTGAAGGTTTTGGTATAGAGTTGGAATACATGATTGTCAATCGCGATAGTCTGGACGTGATGCCAATTGCTGATAAATTATTGGAAGAGCTTGCGGGAGAATTGGTTGATGATTATGAAAATGGACCGATCAGTATTTCTAATGAACTGGTGCTTCATGTCATTGAGTTAAAATGCACCAAACCGATTACAGATTTGATCCAAATGGAAAAAGATTTTGTAAGCAACATTCATCAGATCAATGCCATTTTAAAAAGTAAATTCAATGCCCGCTTGATGCCCGGGGCTGCACACCCCTGGATGAATCCCAAAAAGGAGACCTTTTTATGGCCACATGGCAATTCGGAAGTCTATGAGCGCTACAATAAGATCTTTGATTGCTCAGGTCACGGTTGGTCTAATTTGCAAAGCATGCATATCAATTTGCCATTTTATAATGATGAAGAGTTTGCCCGATTGCATACCGCCTGCCGTTTGGTATTGCCAATAATACCTTCATTATCAGCAAGTTCACCTATACTTGATAAAGCTTATTCAGGCGTTCATGACAAACGTTTAATCTATTATCAAAACAACCAGAAACGCATGCCGAGTTTTACGGCTATGGTCATTCCGGATCTGATGCTTACAGAAACAGAATACGAAGATAAAATCTATAAAAAGATTGAAGAAGAGGTGAAGCCTTACAATGAAGATGGCCTGTTAAAACCGGTTTGGTTAAATTCAAGAGGTATTATTTCCCGTTTTGACAGAGGTTCCATTGAAATTCGAATTATCGATATACAGGAATGTCCAAAAGCCGATCTCGCCATTGCTTCATTAGTAATTCATCTGGTTAAACTCTTAACAGAGGAGAAGATTGCTTCATTTGAGACACAAAAATCCGCCAATACGCAATCCCTTTATAATATTCTGCAAGTTTGTATTAAAGACAGCTCAGATGCCATTATTGATGATAAGGACTATTTGCAATGTTTTGCCATTCACAAAGATGAGATTGCCGTAAAAGAACTTTGGAAAGATCTTTTGGAATTATGCATGAAGCATTATCCGGAGGATTTGTCACCATGGTACGACACCCTTTGTTTTATTCTGGAAGAGGGAACTTTGGCTTCAAGACTACTGAAAGTTGCCAATTCAGTATATACAGAAAACAATTTAAAACTCATATATCAGGAATTGAGTCAAAACTTACCTGAAAACAAACAATTTGACCCATGCGTCCAGTACAGCTAGTCATAAGTTCCGAGCATTCGGGCAATGAAATACCCGCACAATACGCTTCACTGTTTGAATCTGCAGGTGCAGCATTAAACAGTCATAGGGGTATAGACTTTGGATCAGCAGAAATTGCCAAAACATTTAAAGAAGCTTTTAAAGCTGATCTATTTGAAACAAAAGTTAGCCGACTGCTCGTCGATTGCAACAGAAGTTTGCATAGGAAAGATCTATTTTCTGAATTTTTATGCCTGCTAGATGAACCGGCTAAAAAAGAAATTCTGGAAAACTATTATTATCCGCATCGGAAAAACGTTGAAAAATACGTCAAGGAACATTTTAATCGTGCGATGGTATTGCAATTGAGCATTCATACCTTTACACCCTATTGGAATGAAATAGAACGCGCCGTTGACATCGGTTTATTATTTGATGAATTGAGAGCTCATGAAACCGTACTCTGTACCTTTTGGGAAGATGAGCTTAAAAAACATTTGCCATCAAAAAAGATCCTCCACAATAGCCCTTATACAGGTGCTGAAGATGGTCTGACAGCCCATTTGCGAAAATTATTCCCAGATGACTGTTACATGGGAATTGAAATAGAAGTCAATCAGAAATACGCCAATACTGACGAATTGAAGACCCTCTGCCTGGCCATGATTGATGCTTTGAAAATTTCAGTTGGCAAAATGAACAGCTCTTTTACTCCCGGCACATAAAGCCATTGAAAACTCAAAAATAATTATTCTAAAAAGAGGTGACTTTTTATAGAGTACTCGTCCAATGGATAAAATAAAATAAATGAATAACAAATTTCTTTACATTGCTTCACTGCTAGTATTCGGTGCTTGCAATAATCCTTCGGAAAAATTAATTGCTGAAAATCAATTAAAAATGGATTCCCTTCAGAGTATTATTAATGATAATAATTATTCTTTGGCCCTGCTCGATCAAATGGGAAGATACCTCGATACCATAGAAGCTAACAGAAACTACGTAGTTATCGATTTGGAAATGGGTATGACAGAAGAGAATTATATAGATCGAATGAAAAATTTAAATCTTTATACACAAAAAGCTGAATGGACCATCGGTGAACTGGAAAAAACAAGATCTGCCTATGCTTCACAAGTAAAGCGATTAAAAGCTCAGATTTCAGAAATGGAAAAGATGAATGAGCAACTTCAATTAAAAGTGGCACAGTTCCAGGCTAAAAATGCGGATATTGAAAGTCAATTGACCATCTCAATGGAACAATTATCAGAGGCGAAAGAAGAAATTGCCATGAAGGATATCAATTTGCAACAAAAAGAAAATGAATTGGTAGATGCTTTGAACAAAGTGGTTTTAACTGAGGCTGAAATATACTTTGCCAAAGGTGAGGGCATGGAATCGGTAGCTGATCATATGCAATTTGCACCAAAACGTAAGAAATCAAATCTTGAGGAAGCCTTAAAAAATTATGATAAATCATTGGCGATGGGCTATGAACCGGCCAAAGAGCGAATAGCAATTGTTAAATCTAAACTGAAAATTTAATCTGAAATAGGGGGCCATGCGCCCCCTTTTTTTTGCCAGCTGCTTGTAATGCTCCGAAACTTATATGATTTAAATCCCTAGATTTGATATGCAATTAGAAATGACAAAAAGACTTGTACCTCAGTCCAAAATTCAAGTATAATCTATCGAGAATACTGCCTTTCGGCATTTTGTTTATGTTGGTGGGATGGCTGTTTTTACTTACTGAAGTTATTGCCACCAGAAATATAAAAACAAGCCAATCAGAAGTCATTGAGGTGACTTTTAACATCTTCATATTTTCCTCTGTAGCCGTTTTTTTATTTGGTTTATTCATTGGTTTTCTCGAGATAATAGTTTTTAAAAACTTATTTAAAAGGGAGGGCTTTAGAAAAAAGCTGCTTTACAAATTTCTGCTATATGTCTTCTTCTTTTTAATAACAATGCTTTTAACTTATCCGATGGCTGCGGCTATAGAAATGGAAAGCAATATTTTGAGTGAAGCCGTATTTTCAAGATTTATTGAATTCCTTTTTAGTGTTACATTTTTCAACACGCTATTCCAATTGTCATTTTCGCTTTTTATCGCACTCATCTACTCTTCAGTCAGTGAAAATATCGGTCATTCGGTATTGATCAATTTTTTTACGGGCAGATATGCAAAGCCCAGAGAGGAAATCAGGATTTTCATGTTTCTGGATATGAAATCCTCGACCAGCATCGCTGAAAAATTGGGCAATATCGATTATTTCAATTTTCTAAAGGATTACTACGAGGTATTTTCTGAGCCTATAATTGAACACAGAGGAGAAGTTTATGAATACATTGGGGATGAAATAGTGATCACCTGGCCTTACGATAAGGGAATTCACAATGCAGAATGTGTGGATTGTTTTTTCGCGATGAAAAATGCTTTGAAGTCTCAGCAAGACTATTTTGATCATAAATACGGAAATGTTCCCGATTTTAAAGCCGCTTTGCATTTAGGCAGGGTGACAATTGGTGAAATAGGGGCGCTCAAAAAGGAAATTACATTCTCTGGCGATTTAATGAATACAACTTCCAGAATACAGGACATGTGTTCGGAATTAAAAACAGACCTCATAATTTCCAGAGATCTGTATTTGTTAATTCAGAGAAATGAAAAATACCATTTTGTAAGCAAGGGCGAGTTTAATCTCAAAGGCAAACAAAAAATCATAGGCTTATACGGGCTTGAGGATTAATTTGAATCTGCGCTTTGCTTTTCAGCTTTAAACCAAACAGCGGTCTTAAAATGTTCAAATTTCTTATCAGATAATGGTAAGCTATAATTGAACCCAAAAAGGTGAATATTGTCAATCCAATAAATTGAAGACTCACGGGAATATCAAAACGAAACAGAAGGATAGAGCCTAGCTGAATAAATATCCAGTGAATAATATAAACAGGATAGGCCGCTTCACTTAAATAGCTCAGGTATTTATTTCCAAAATTTAAATAGCTAAAGGATATACCCAAAATCGCATAAATCCATACAATCGTTTCCAGTGCCATAAGATAATTCGGACCTTCCATGTCCCAATAGACAAGTCTTATGATGTACATAATAAGTGCAATGGATAAAAAGCCCCATTTCCATTTTTTGATGGTATTCCAGAATACTTTCCCTGTGAATACAAAAAGAAAACCAAAAAGAAATGCCAGTAAGCCAAGCACATATCCATGCATTGTCATGGCATACATGGGATAGGAATCTGGATTTATCAGTGCTGCCGAAGCCATAAAAGGGAGGGCGAGCAAGGTCAATTTTAAAGGATGATCCATAATCCGATTGAAAATGGATCTCCACTTATCCTCATTTTTTTTGAGATAATAAAAGACTGGAATTAGAATGAGTACATAGCTAAAAATATTTCCTAAAAACCATAAATGTGCGGGATTTAAGTCAAATTTTAAGTCCTGATTATAATAGTGTTGCCAAATCAAAACCTGCATGGGTACGACCGTTAGAATACCAACAATAAAAGGGAGTAAAATTCTTCTCGCTCGTTCTGATAAAAGCCTTTTCCAGTTTCTTTTTTTCATTGAGAAATAAAGCCCCATACCAGACACAAAAAACAAGAGCGGAATTCTCCAAATATTAATCATTGACATGGGAATCCAGATGGAATCAAGATCTTCCGGACTTTTGATAAAACCAAAAAAGACACCCCAGGGCTGAAATGGAATGGCCACATGATAGATCAATAAAAAACCGATAGCAATCACCCTTAGCCAATCTATGTCGTATCTTCTAATGCTGCTTTCCATTTCTAATTGTTTTGTTTTGTTGAATCGCTTGTGAGCATTTGAGCAATTACCAATCTTTCTTTTTGCAATTCATCGTAATCCAGTTTGAAGCCAAGTGGACCCAGATCTTTACTTATTTGATCATAAATCGGTTTCAATTGTTCGAAAGGCATGCTTACATTGTCGTATGCCTTTGCATTGTAATTGTTTTGTGCTTCCGGATTGGCGCCATTCTCAAGAAGTGTTCTTACAATTTCTGTTCTTCCGTAAAATGCAGCGGTAATTAATGGCGTGGATCCGTCATTGCTTTTAATCTCAAGATCGGCACCACCTAGAATTAATTCCCTGGCAGCCTCTTTTTTGTTAAAGGTTATGGCGATGTGAAGCGGAGAAGAACCATAATCGTCTTTTACATTCAGATCACTTCCAAATGCAATATGCTCCTTAATAGATTCTACATCTCCAAAAAAACTCGCTTCGTGGATATTTCGTTTGGGTTCCTTTACTTCTGATTCCGAATTCTCACTTTTATTTTCAGTGGTACATGCAAAAGCAAAAAAGAGAAGTGCTAAAATTGATAGTGTTTTTAAATTTTTCATTTTATTTTTTTTTAATGTTTGTAATGGCAAATGTCCTTTGAAAAGCTTAGCAAGGGTTATCAAGTGCTATTCAATAGATATAAAATTTGCGTCAGGCATATCAATTTTGCGTCAAAGCATGGATTATGATTCAATCGGATGTTTTTTCATCTTTGAGGAGCAAGACTTAAGGCAACTAAAGCATTAAAATGAAAGCAGAAGATCCAATCCTGGAAAAGCTAATAAAAGCCGTAGAGGATAATATTTCGAATGAAAATTTCGGAGTACAGGATTTGGCTGATTTGCTTTCCATCAGCAAATCCACGCTCCTGCGAACGGTAAAAAAGCACAGCTCCATGTCGGTGAATCATTTCATTCGAGAGATTCGTCTTGAACATGCCAAAAACAAGCTCGAAGAGAGCGAGTTGAGTATTTCTGAGATTGCTTTTCAGACGGGTTTTAGCAGTCCTTCTTATTTTATTAAGTGCTTTAGAGACAGATATGGAATATCCCCGGGAGAACATCGGCAGAATCCTGAAATGGCTGTAAAAGAATCGTCCGTCATTTCCCCAAAGTCCGACAAAAAAGGATACCTGATTGCATTGCTTGTGTTCAGTGTTGTAGTGGCCGGATTATCCTTTTATTACTTTAATAAGGAGAGCGGAGCAAAGGAATTCAAGTCCATAGCTGTATTGCCATTTAAAAATGAGAGCAGCGATAGCAGCAATGTCTATTTCATAAACGGAATGATGCAATCCATTCTCAATAACCTTCAGAAAATAGGGGATTTAAGGGTGATCAGCCGAACCTCAGTGGAAAAATACAGAGATTTAAACATGACTTTACCCGAAATAGCCAAAGAACTCGATGTCAAGTATATAGTGGAAGGAAGTGGGCAAAAAATAGGAGAGGAGATACTTCTAAGTGTCCAGTTGATCGAAGCCAAAAGCGATAAACAGATTTGGGCGGAACAATACAAAAGAAAATGGACCAATGTATTTGAATTGCAATCGAGTATTTCAAAACAAATAGCTTCAAACATTGAGGCTCTGGTCAAACCCGAGGAAATAAACCGGATTGAAAAAATACCAACTGAAAATCTGGAAGCCTATGATTCCTATTTAAGAGCTATGGAATTCCTAAATGCTTCGGAGTCCTTTGGACTCGACTCTGCATTGCACTATTATAAAAAGGCCATTGCACTTGATGAAAACTTTGCACATGCTTACGCCTATTCTGCGGTGGCTTATTATTATAAGGATTTGTTTAAAAGCGATAAATCCTATCTGGAAGATCTCAATAATAATTCGGATAAAGCCATTTTAATTGATCCGGAACTTCCCGAATCGCTAATAGCACGAGGGCTTTATTATGTGCAGACCGCTAAATTTGAAAGAGCCGTATCGTATTTTGAAAAAGTTCTGGAGATCAGTCCGAATTCGGCCTGGACCCATAATTTTCTTTCGGAAATCTACCACCGATACATGCCGGATACCGAAAAGTATTTATTTCACGCCATGGCTGCAATGCAATTGGATTACAGCAAAGTCGATTCCAATGATGCAAGTATTTCTCATCTGATTCTGGCAAATGCCTTAAGTCAGGCAGGAATGATTGAAAAAGCCAAGGTAGAAATTCGAAAATCACTGGATTATGATCCATCCAATATATTTTCATTGTATCTGGACATTTATCTCGACTTGTTCATGGATGATTCAATCGAGAATTCCATAAATCGTATGCACAGTGTTTATTTGCTTGACACCAATAGAATTGATGTTATTAAGGAATTGGGCAAATTGTATTACGCCTCTAAGGATTATGACAAATCCTATTTTTATTACAGTAAACTACTTGATAAAAAGCGATTGTACGGATTGAAGCTCTTTCAGGAAGAAGACCTGACGATTGCCCTTGTGGCAAGACATGTAGGGGATATACAAATGGCTAAGGAAAGACAGGATTTGTACAGAAAGTATGTAAATGAAAATGAAAATACCTATACCCAATTGCAAAAGGCCCTGATGTATATGTATGAGGGAAAGGAAAAGGAAGCTTTGGATGCTTTTGAAAAGTTCTCTGAAGAAGAAAATATCCTGTATTTTGTTGTGAAATGGATAGATCAGGACGAATTATTTGAGCCAATAGCCAATAATCCTCGGTTCAAGGCCAGCATGAAAAAAATGCGAATGAATTTTGAAAAAACCAAGGCCAGAAGAATTAAAATGCTGAAAGAAAAAGGATGGTGGTAAAGGCATTGCTATTCTGACAGCCGATTAATTCCCATTTGCGCAGATTCAGAATTTATCCATATTTTAATCCTTCAAATGTGGAATAATCGATTCAAAATCAGGATAATAAGAGATTATATCATTGGCTGGACACTGGCTTTGTTATTTCTCTGTGTGATTCGCGGTCTTGGTACTAAAGAGCTCGGCGCTCTGCAATTTAGCTTTGAACTTAGTGTTGTATTGTCACTGATTGTTGGGCCGGTCTTTGGGGCCATCTCCGGGTTTATAAGGATTTATTCATCGGAATATTTTGTCAAAAGGATATCCATATTGGAATTGATGGGGATTCGACTCCTCTTGTCTGTCCTGTTTTTAAGTGGATTGATCGTTGTTTCCTATTTTGTATTGGATCTATTTATGGATCATGAGCAAAGCCTCTTTTCATTTATGTTTAACGTATCCAGTTTCCCCATTTATTTCTATGTCATCGTTGTAGATTTTGGAATGTCGGTATTGAGCCATATCAGTCAGCTACTGGGTGAAGATAAACTCTGGGAAATTCTCAGTGCGAAATATTACCGCCCGAAAAAAGAGAACCGACTTTTTATGTTTTTGGATTTAAAGAACAGCACACAACTGGCTGAAAAACTGGGACATATCAAATACAGCAGATTGATACAGGAATGTTTTAATGATTTGGCAGTGATGTCGCGATATGAAGCGGAGATCTATCAATACGTGGGCGATGAAGCGGTTTTGACCTGGCCGGAAAATGTTAAGAACAGAAGCCTGAAAAGCATAAATGCATTTTTTGGATTCAGTGAGCGGATTCAAAAGAAAGCCTCATATTATCAAAAAGAATTTGAAGTTATGCCTGAATTCAGAGCAGGTATACACCTGGGAGAGGTAGTAGTAACCGAAGTTGGTAAATACAAAAAGGAAATCGCTTTTCATGGCGATCCGATAAATACCGCCGCCAGAATTCTCGATGCGGCAAAAAAAGCTGATCAGGATCTTTTTATATCAAAAGAAGCAATGGCTGAGATGGAACCCGCACTTCTAAATAATTACAAGGTTCAAAACAGGGGTTCTTTTGATCTCAAAGGAAAATCAAATCAAATTGAGCTTTTATCTATTTCTGCTTAAAACTTTATTTTTTAATGCCTGACAAACAAATCTTTGTTATATGCATTAATAGGACATGAGACTTTATCCCATTACTAGAGACATGTCTGAAAACTATGTGTCCTTCGACCGCTCCCAATACCCATTGATAAAAATGACATTTACGGGTGAAGCCGCGAATGATGAGAGCTTTGCTGCTTATTTAAAGGGCTTAAAAGACAATTATAAGAGAAAAGAAAAAATTGCCTTACTCTTTGATGCCAGCAACGCAGGACTGCCGAGTCTCAAATATCAAAAACAAATGGCCGGATGGATGAAAGAAAACAATACACTGATTAAAAAATACTGTATTGGTATTGCCTATGTCGTTCCTCAAGCAATGATCCGGGGCGCTTTGAGAGTGATCTTTAAAATCTTCAACAACCCCGTACCTTTTGAAGTCTTTGATAATGAAGAAAAAGCCAAGGGCTGGTTGAATGATGGATTAAAAAGCTCTGTATATGCCGATCTCAAGGCATAATTGAATATTCTTTTCCTGTAGAAAAATCTCCCCAGATTCGTGTTGATTACACACACCATTGAATTATTATCAGCGTAATTGATGATTTTTAAGCGAGTACCATAATTGCAATACATAGGGAAAATTAGAAATCATGAATTTTAACATAGAAGAAATTTCCAATATATTATTCACAAAGCTCGATAGCTGGTACGAGGCCATCATTTCTAATGTGCCAAATGCCATAGTTGCGATTCTTATCATTATTTCATTTGCTTTGATTTCGGGTTTCGCCAGGAAACTCGTACGACATGGATTGGGAAAAGTATCCGATAAAATAGCATTGAATAATCTTGCTTCCAACGTATTGCGCTTTGGTATTTTGGCTTTGGGTGCATTGATGGCGCTGAAAGTCCTGCAATTGGATGGAACCGTTAAATCATTGCTCGCAGGAGCGGGGATCGTCGGTTTGGCACTTGGTTTTGCATTTCAAGACATTGCAGCCAATTTTATGGCGGGTATTCTAATGGCCATCAGAAGACCGATACAGGTTGGCGATATCATAGAATCCAATGATTATATGGGTGTGGTTGAAACCATTAATCTCAGGGTCACGACCATCCGTACTTTTCAGGGCATACATGTTATGATTCCCAATAAAGATGTATTTCAAAACCCTCTACAAAATTATACCAAAACAGATGAACGTCGAATTGACCTCAATGTGGGCGTCTCCTATGCCGATGATCTCAGAAAGGTCAAGGAGATCACCGAGAATACCATAAAATCCTTGCCTTTTCTTATTCGCGAAGAAGACGTGGCCTTGTATTTCGAGGAGTTCGGTGGAAGTTCCATCAATTTCCGTATCGTTTTCTGGATTAAATACCCCGGACAGAAAGGCTATCTGGATGCAAAAAGCGAAGCCATAATGGCCATACAAGAGGCCTTTAATGAAAATGACATTACGATTCCATTCCCGATTCGAACTTTGGATTTTGGTATCAAAGGAGGAGAAAAGCTTTCGGAAATGAATCTCCAGCCTCGCGAAGAAGTTTTGAATAATTAATTTTTAATTGAGACCTTTTGAAAGGAGAGTCATATTGGCTCTCTTTTTTAATTATTGGAATTAAGCGCCTCTTTATACATCTCAATGGTATCTATGTCTTTGTGGATTTCAGACCCATCCATAAGAATTAAACGGTCAATGAATTGTAAAATTAATTTCTTAGCGCCTTCGTCGCCTTTCAAGCGCAAAAGTGAATCATAATAATAGCTGCCAAACAAAGCGGGTACACCATAGCTCTTTTCGTATTGGCTTGCAATCATTATTTTTTCATCGGATCTGAACTTTGTAAGCATTTGATTATAATAAGCAGAATTCACCAAAGGCTGATCGGCCAGGCCTATTAAAATCGCCTCGGGATTTGAGACCTTTAGTATTTCCCCAATACCATAAGCAATGGAAGAACCGATGCCATTTTGCCATTTTTTATTAATGAAGACATCTACTTTTGATGGCTTGATTTTGCTCAATATAGCTTCCGAATTGGCTCCAAGTACAAGACTAATATTTTTAACATTGGATTGTAAAGCTTCATTTATGGCATGTTCAAGCATTGTGGTATTATTCCATGGCAAAAGCTGTTTGATGCGCCCCATGCGTTTGGATTCTCCCGCGGCCAGAAGCAAGAAATGAATATCCGGGCTCTTTGCCATTTATCTGTATTCCAGATTTTGAAAATCTTCGCTTTTGTCACTTAATGAATTGGCCTTTCTATTTCTTAATGTGGCCAATATTTCGGCCATAATGGAAAGGGCAATTTCCTCAGGACTTATGGACCCGATGTCTAATCCCGCAGGCCCTTTAATTTTTTCAAGCCAAATGGTTTCTACATCCGGCATATGCAAAATGAACTCATCAAGGAGCTGATTTTTACGCTTTACAGGCCCCAGAATGCCAATATAAAAGGCCTGACAATTCTTCAAATTTAAAAGGTATTGCAAATCGAGCGCGTAATTGTGCATCATTAATACTATGGCCGTCTGCTGGTCAATGGTTATGGAAGCCAATTCTTCAGGAGCCAGCTGCAATAATTCATTCGCCCCCGGAAAATCCTTGATGTTTTTTGAATCTTTTATAGAAGTTATTATCGATATCTCCCAATTCAAAGCCGCAGCCGAGCGGCATAGATGTACTGCATCGTGTTCGCTGCCAAACAGCATTAATCTAGGAATGGGCTTTAATACTTCACTAAAACATTCAAGACCATTGCGATCAATTGATCCATTCGAGAAAGAATATTGATCCCCAATGTTAAATAAAATCATCGAACCAGCCTGTTTCAGGCTGCATTCTTCTTTTTTGTAAAAAGAACGAATAGTAAAATTTTCTCTTTTCTCCAGACAATGGAAAAATGCTTTTATCAATTCTTCGGATGGCTTAAATGGCTCTATCAGGATATACAAAGCCCCTTCACAACCCAAACGATAGCGCCCATCGTAGCGGATTATTTTGGATGATCCCTTTTCGAATAGTTCCTGCGCTTGTTTTAAAACTTCCTTTTCCACACAGCCCCCGCTTAATGCGCCGATCATTTTACCATCTTCACGAATAAGCATTCTAACGCCGGGTTTGCGATAGGAGGAGCCATCTAGCGCGACAAGGCTGGCTACTAAACAGCTAAGGCCATTTTTATCCGCCTCAATGGCATGGATTAATATCTTTTTAAATTCCTGTGTCATCTATGGATTATGGCCATGTTTAATTTCACATAATTTAGGATTAAAGATAAAATTTATTCGTTTGGATTATGATTTCAAATCAAATGCCCATTTGCTCATGAATTGTGTATTTCTCAATTTCCTCGAATTGCTTTCTGTCAAATAATTCTAAATTTATCATTCTATAAATCCCTTTCCCCATGAAATCACTCTTGCAAATTTTTCTATGCACTTTGTTTATGTTTCCTGGCTCTCATTTAAATGCTCAAAATGCATTAAACTTTGATGGTGTCAACGATTTTGTGCAAACTACCTTTCCGGGCGTTCAGGGCTCAAACAACCGGACTTTTGAAGCCTGGGTCAATGTAGCTCCGGGAGCAGCTGCCTCTAATCTTTGTATATCAGACTATGGTCTGAACGCCGTGGGTTCGAGAAACACATTTTCAGTAGGAGGGGACCGGAGTTTAAAATTTATATCGGGAGGTACCAATGCCAATATTTCTACTGCGGCCAATGTCATTGTGGAAGGGGAGTGGACGCATGTGGCATTTGTCCTGAATAATGGAACGGGGTATTTATACAAAAATGGGGTACAGGTGGGTACCGGGCCGCTGACTACGGTAAATACACCCTCGGGAAATCAGAATCTGATTATAGGACAAAGAGTCAATGGAGGTTCTATTCCTTTTGAAGGAAGCATTGATGAATTAAGAATTTGGAATGTGGCCAGAACCCCTCAGGAAATTCAGGCCGATACCATAATGGAACTGTGCACGGGTTCTCCCAATTTGCTCGCTTATTATCGTTTTAACCAGGGACAGGCCAGTGCTAATAACAGCGGAGTCACAACATTGATCGAGGATATATCTTCCAATAATGGAACATTGACAGGATTTGCCCTGAATGGCAATACTTCCAATTGGATTTCGGGCAAGGCTTTGAATCCTGCGCCTGTTGTATTTGCTTTTGATACCATCATTGCTTGCGATTCCTATACTTCAGCCAGTGGCAATAACACCTGGACGGTTTCCGGCAATTATTTGGATACCATCCCCAATGCGCTTGGCTGTGACACGGCATGGAGAATAAATTTGACCATTTTGGATCAAAGTTCTTCCACCATTACCGAAATCACCTGCGATTCAGTTATATCTCCAAGTGGAAATTATGTGTATAATGCTACAGGAACCTATATGGATACCATTCCCAACAATGCGGGATGCGATTCGGTCATTACGATAAATGTGGTCTTGCAACAAATAAATGATAGTGTGAGCGTCAATGGTAATGTGCTAACGGCCTTACAAAACGGCGCCAATTATCAATGGTATCTCTGTCAGGCGGGGCTTAATCCTATATCAGGGGCCAACGCCCAGACATATACCATCAATAGCACCGGTAATTATGCGGTCAGTCTGGAAGTCAATGGCTGCCGCGACAGCTCCGATTGTGTACTGGCTATTTTTACAGGGCTAAATGGACCTGATTTGAATAAATTGCAAGTTTTTCCCAATCCAAATAAGGGTGAAGTCCAATTCAAGGGCGACTTTGAAGGCCATTTGAGCATTGTAGATTCAAAAGGAATCAGCGTCTACGAAACCGAATTAAGCCCATCGATGAAATCCATAAGCATTCCCAAGTCCATTCGAAATGGTATGTACATTCTTCATTTTCAAAGTGATGATTTTAGTTTGAGACACAAACTATTCTTGCTCAGGGATTTATAAAGAAACTATCGTGGATTTATATTTAAACAGGAATTATGAGCCATTCACTTGATGATCCTGAATAATTATGAATTTGACTTTTCTATGCTAAGAATTACTCATATTATTGTAAAGCCCAATTGGGAAATTATTCAATAATAATGGAGTAAGGAACTGAAGTGCCAATTACTCCGATTTTTAATGACTAAAACAAAGAAAAAGTGAAAGCATCATACGACCGATTATTTAAAGGAAATGAAGAATGGATAAAAGAGAAACTAAAGCTCGATCCTGAATATTTCAAAAAGCTGGCAAAAGGCCAAACGCCGGAATTCCTTTGGATTGGTTGCTCTGATAGTAGAGTACCTGCCAATGAAATCACGGGGACTGAGTCTGGTGAAATTTTTGTTCACAGAAATATTGCCAATCAGGTCATCCATTCTGATACCAATATGCTTAGTGTTTTGCAATATGCGGTAGAATACCTTCATGTAAAGCATGTCATTGTATGTGGACATTATGGCTGTGGTGGTGTTAAAGCAGCAATGGACACCCAATATGTTGGGCTTGTTGGTCGATGGCTAGCGCACATCAAAGACATTTTCCAGATCAATAAAGCTAAGTTAGATCAGATAAAAGATCCTGAAGATCGTGAAAAGCGGATGGTTGAGCTTAATGTAATCGAGCAAGTGCACAATCTGGCTAAAACTTCAATTGTTCAAAAAGCCTGGAAAAACAGAGAACTTGAAATCCATGGCTGGGTTTATTCTCTGGAAGATGGGAAAATTATCGATCTGAAATGCCAATATTCTAACATTGATCAACTGGAGCCTATTTATAGATTTTCCGGGATATAAGTCAATAGCTTTTTTACATAGGAATTTATTCATTAATCGTTAAGACTAAGCCTTTAGCAAAGTTTATTAACTCGGCTATGGCTTTTTCTTTTTTCTTTCTGTCAAATCGATAGATGATCAATTTGCGGCCATTGCTTTCAAGGTGATAAATTGGGTTTGACTCTATGATTTGCAGTAAGGCAGGATTGAAAAACCGTCTGACTTCATCTTCTTTCGGACCTTTGAGTAGAAACTTATCAGAAAACACAGGATGATCATCAAAGTCAATATCTCTGCTATTGGCCATATCTGCTACTTTTTCAAAAAAGCCCTCTTTTTCCAAAGTGAATACGGGCCATGCGACATTATTTTCTTTGGGTTTTATAATCATAGCCGGTAGCAAATTGGTGGCGGCTTTGGTTCTCAGATCAGTGTCATAAACCACCTCAGAAAAAACGAAACCATAACCTTCAAATGACCCTGAAATAAGATTTTGAGTGTAACTGATTTTTCCCGATCGGCTAAAACTAAAATCCTTAAAATTATCGAATGACATTGTTTTGCCCAATTCAAAATGCCAATTATTGGATTTAGCCATATCGAGAAGTTTTAGCTGATGCCTACTTAGTTTTTCAACAATGCCAGACTTAGCATTTTTTACAATTTTTGCTGCCATCGGATGGTCGGAAACCGGTATGAGATGTTCCTTGTTTGTCATTTCAAGTCTTTTGCCTTCTTTTTCCCATTCATTTTTTAGTTCATTAAGATGGGTTCTAAAGGTATGATCAATCAAATTGACATTCTTAAAATCCAGAATAAGATGCCGCTTATCAAAATGGCTTTCTATTTCTTTTTTTAGAGACAAATAATTAGAGAATATGGCCGAGTGATGTAAGTCAATGATGCCCACATCTCCTTTTTCTTCATCCTCATAGTAATTTAATTTGCTGCGAAACAAGTATCTAAGCGGAGCTCCGTGAATCAGGTGAATTATCAGCTTCATCAAAATACCAGCGGCAATACCGATAATCAAATCTGTTGCGAGCACCATCAATAGGGTGGTAATAAAAACGAGGAATTGCTCTTTTCCTATTTCCCATACATGCTTAAATTCAGTTGGAGCCGCTAATTTGAATCCCACATGTATCAACATTGCTGCCAATGCTGCCAGGGGTATCTGCTCAATGATGGGTTTGCCAAAAAGTAAAAAGATCAAGAGAAAACCACCGTGAAAGAAATTCGCCCATTGCGTTTTTGCCCCATTAGTGATGTTTGCCGAGCTCCTTACAATCTCAGAGATCATTGGCAATCCACCCAGAAACCCGGAAATGGCCGATCCACCTCCCATTGCAGCCATATCTCTATTAAGATTGGACTTTCTTTTTAATGGATCCAGTGTGTCTACGGCAGATGCACTAAGCAAAGATTCAATACTTGAAACTAAGGCTATACTTATAACAGCCATCCAAAATGTCCCTGTCCCAATCATTCCAAAATCGGGAAAGACGATGCCATCAATAACACTTTCAGGTAGATGTACCAGATATTTTGGTCCTAAGACATAATCATTGCCCACCAGGTTGTAATGATGTTCATGGAAAAGGTCGAAAAAATGAGCCATCGGGATGGTTACAATAATTACCCACATGGGAGCTGGAATCATTTTGATTGGCTTAAAACTGACCCTGGAATGGCCTATCAGAATAAGCAGACTGATTATGGCTATTAAAGCGATTTCCGGATTCATATTAATGAAAGCTTCTGGAATTTGAGCAAGCGTATGAAAAAGGCCATGTCCACCACCATCCGCTTTGGTACCAAGTGCAACAAATAGCTGTTTGACCATGATGATAACACCAATGGCTGCAAGCATACCATGAACCGCTGCGGAAGGGAAAAAGTCTCCAAGTTTACCCACCTTGAGCAGCCCAAAACCCACCTGAATAAGTCCGGCAACCACAATGGCCGCTAAGGCAAATTTGTAACCCGCAAGTGCATCTCCGGCACCCATGGATTCTACCGCGCCAAGTGTAACAACTATCAATCCTGCAGCAGGGCCGCTAATGGTCACATGCGAGCCTGTAATGCGCGACATTAATAGGCCTCCGACAATTGCGGCGGTTAGACCGGCCATGGGTGGCACCCCCGAAGCCAATGCAATACCCAAACATAGCGGCAATGCGATAAGCGAGACTATAAAACCGGCAAGGAGATCGTTTTTCCAGTGGGCTTTTAATCCGACCAGGCCGCTAAGTGCTTTATTATCATTTAAAATATTCATAATGTATTGATTCAATTGTTATGATGAGCGATGAGCAACAGGATGATAACTTTTTATGTGAGGCCCCAGGAATAGACGTATATAAATCCTAACCGTAGAAAGCCCAATAAAAATGGCTGATAGTGCGACAAGCAAAGTCAGGAAAATCTGATTTTCATGAATGTGACTAAATATTAAGTCTTCACCCAAAAAAGTCGGGGTAATTGGAAACCCGGCTAAGCCAAGCGCCGCCAATAAGAAGATAAATGCCAGCCATTTGTATTCATAGATATGCCCGTAATAGCCATTCAGATCAATATTTATCTCCGATTTTCTCAATCGTTTCAATGCGGCCAAGCCAATGAGCAATGACAGAACTACCCCGGATAAATAGATTAGCGTATGAGATAAGTTGAAATGTTCATTGAAAGAAATTGCCAATGCGATCCAGAAATGACTGAAAGCAACCAGGGAAAAACTGTATTCCGGACTTTTTCTCTCAACAAATGATCTCAAGGAAAGGACCAAAGCAATAAGTGCAAGTACATTTGGGAAAAGTTGAAGGCTGATTTCGGATAAGCCTCCATTAATCAAAACATAAGAAGCCAAGAGATAGGCGGGAACAAGGATAAAAGAAGTTGTTTTGCTATTCAGGAAATAAAAAACATTCCCCAGTTTTTTAAATGGATTCCACAAAAACCTGAATTGATAGGTGTCCAGATTCCATTCCTTCACGCTGAAAACATAGATTGAGTTGAAAAGCTTTCTCAAAAATCCACTTCGCTTAGTTTCCTTTGGAAGCTCCGTATAAAACTGCTCCCGAATAAGATAAGTAACCGTGGATGGCGATACCAATAACTGATAGGTCCGCAAAAATGCATTACCGGTAAAGTGTATTAAGGCTACAAGTTCAAGGCCTAAAGCAATCTCAATAAAAATCAGCCCGATCTGAGCAATGGAAGAATAAGCAATCTGTGATTTGACTGTGGATTGCGCATTTCCTATAAATGTTGCTATAATACTGCTAAGCAAACCGGCAATTCCCACAATCCACCTAAAAACTTCCTGATGCTCCCATAAAGGAAATGTTCTGAGCAAAAAGAAAACGCCAATATGTACCGAAAGCGAACTATAAAAAATAGCACTGGAAGGAGTGGGGCCTTCCATGGCTCTTGGCAACCAGGACGAAAAAGGAAACTGCGCAGACTTCACGTTTGCGGAGAGCAATATCATCGACGAAATGAATAAACACATGCCATAGTGACTTTGCACCTCGGCATCGACCAACTCATAGTTGTTAAGTTCAAGGAAGGTCACGTTGTGATGCCAAAGGTGATGACTCATCCACATCGCAAGGATCATGGCTATATCGCTTACCCGGTAAACCGAAAACACCTTAAATGCATTACGAACAGGAAGGTACCTATCCCGATAAAAGGCAATAAGAAGGAAGGACGATAATCCCATTACTTCCCATCCGATAAACAGCGTCTCAAAATTTCCCGAAAGGATAATGATGTTGTAGCCCAGATAGAAAAAGAGGATGGTATTGAAAAACCGTTTGTAGCCTTCTTCTCTGTGTAAATAGTAGCGGCTGTATAAAGTGATTAGGAAAGTAAGAATTGATCCCACTACAAGAAAAACAGCCGTGACCCGATCAAAGTAAAAATCTACAAAGTATTCATAGCCCGGCATGCTATATATCATGAATTCCTTGATATTAAGCGCTTTTCCTCCCGAAATGGCCCAGTAAAATGTAAATGCGAGGGCCAATATATTTTGTATACCGGCGGTGCCAAAAGCCACTCTCGAATGAAGTACTTCATTTTTTTTGTGAACGACTACACTCAGCAAAAACCCAAGAAATGGGATAATCAGGAATATTGGCAATATGCTATTCAACATTTCACGCATTTTAGTAAATACACGGGCAGGTTTTCATGCGAAGACTCAATTGCTGAATTCAGATCTTCAATGACTACCGCTTCGAGATTTTTGCACACTGGATCATAAAGATTAAATCTGCCATCTGAGAATCGGTAAATCTTTCCATCCTGAGGATTGACGACTGTCAGAATCAGCCATTCGTTTATAAACCATTCATAGGTCGCTTTTGAACTTTGGATTGTTTTAAGAACCACTTCCGGCTCATGTTCTATGACCATCATCAATCGAAGTGGATCATGTGCCTCTACCATTTGGATAGGCAATCCTGGCCTGAGGTCTCCTTCAAATCCGTTGGCCACAGCAATCAGCCCCATCACATTATGTGGGAGTTTTGATCCTGCGCCCAACTTTTCGTTATCTACTCTTGAAAAGTAGTACTCTAAATTGATGCCTGCACAAACCGGTGCTGCTGCATTAATAATCGTTTGTAGATACTTTCCATCGGGGTCGAGCTTATAATTATAGCTGTTTAGAAAAGCCCTTCGGTCCAGAAAGAGGTGATCATTGATATTATTTCTGCCGATGATGCACAGGCTGTTTGTCGCGTGATTCAATTCCGGTCTTGGTTCAAATAATGATACCGATCGATCTTTCACTTTTTTATGAATGACTTCTGCAGCTTGTTTTGTGTCTATCGACATAAATCTTCTGGATCGTTCTTTGGCATTCATTCGAAGTGCTTTTTCAAAAACCTGTAGATTTTTCTTGTGGAGCTCTTGATTTTCATTGTTCAATAATTCTTCATCGAAAAAACTGAATTCATCTCTGGTCGTGTCATGCAATCCACCAATAAATTCAGTGCTGTCGGGAATCTCAATACCCCTTTTTTTCAAAAGCTCTCTAAGACCCCTATGATTCGCCATATAGCTATAAGCACGGGCATTTGCCGATCCGGGACGACCGGAACAAGCTCCACAATCGTAGCCCGCATAGTGTGTATTATTGGCACTGCTGGCGCCATGACCGATGATGTAGATGAGAGAGGCAAACAACTCGGTTTTCCCGGTGCTCCGGAGCACTGTTTCCACCCGATCGGCCATTTCATCAAGGGTATATCCGATTTGCAAACCGTCTTGCGTATGCATTTTGCTTCTGTTTTCAATGGTCAATGTTGAATGACTATCCATATGAGAAAATGAATAAGAGGTAGCAGGACTCAGACTTGGTCTGAAAATATTGAACATCAACTTAATGGCTGACCAAAAACCCAATGTCTGACTGATTAGCCATCCTCTGAATAATCCATGTGAAGATTTGTTAAAATGGAGATCGGTTGAATTGTTGCGATCAGTAGAAACTTCTTTGATTAAGTGTTTGGGACTGATAGGAAGGGGACAGACCTTGGAATAAAATTTTCCATTTTTTGGCTGATAATAAGTATCTATGGCAAAATGGCCCGGTGTACCATAGGTGGCACAGTCGGGGTCAAAGTGCTCTATATAGCGACGAATAGAACATTCGCGGTCATCGATGCAGAAGAAGGCCTCAAATGAAGGCCTCTCCGTTTTGGGCTCTAACTGTTCGCCTATTAAAATACCTGCAAGCACCTGATCGTAATAGGTCCATTCATAGGCTTCCTGCCAGATGACAATTAATTCATCGTATTCATCCCAATTGGTTTCTCCTTGAATATCTACAATGTGTCTCTTCTCTGCGATTTCAGAAAGCGGTTTCCATTTATTGCCAAGTGTATGATCCAGGTTGTCAATTTCCAGCAGACATTCCAGCAGTATCATTTCCTTTAGGCTGATCTGGCGACCATCCAGAAGAGATCTTGGTTGAGCTTCTATGGTTGCGACCAATCCGGACCAGCCCGGATGTGCGAATTGCTGGTCGAAAAGGTATTGCTCATAAAGCGCCTCATGGCCCACCAAAATTTTGAGCAGTTTCTCGATCGATGTGTGAGGGTCAAATAAAAGTTCTTTAGCGCCTTTAGTCTTAAGGAAAGAAACAATACTATTTCGCTCTATTTCAATAATAGAAGAGAGGAAGCTCTCTTTGTTAACCGGAAATTTTGTAATGGCTATTCCCTGATCCAGATAGCTATTTAGAATCCGGAACAGATTTGTGTGAACAATGGTATTGAGATCCAGTTTGAAATGCTCTTTCCAAAGGGTGCGCAAATGCCCGATTTTCCCCTCATTGGATTCATTGTATTCCATTTCGGTAAGCCGTTCCTTCCATGCATTCAGCTCGCCTTTTCCTTTCCTTTTGATAATAACATTTTCCAGGATTTCAGTATCGATTTTACCTTCCCGGTACAGTTTTCGATAGTCCTGCAGCGATAAAGACGTTTTATATCCAAAAATCTTTGAGGCCCTTCTGATGGCCTGTTCAAAAGGAAGATCCTGAAAGGCATGTAAAGTATTGTGATGTACAAAGTCCTTTAAGGAGGCTTGTGCAGGTAAATAATGTTTGAGTTTATTCAGGATCTGTTCTTCCCGAAAAATATCCGATGATGACATAAAAAATTAGGAATAAAACTGTGTAAGCAATAATTGGAATGATGGATATCCACCATTATTGAGCTTTGCTGATCAGTTTATTCTAGCTACAAAGCGATAAGCTACAATTGAGAATGTATTTGGGGGGAGATCCACTGGCTATATGCGTACGCAAATTATCCCAATGGATGATTGAAGTATTTGGATCATTTAATCGAATAATCCAGGCTGCATTTTGAATTCTTTTTATCTCTGAAAGGAGGTCTAAAAGTGCTTTTCCTTCTTTAAACTCTTCCAGAGAATCTTCTATTTCATACTTCTCCTTTTCGCCAATAAAACTATCGTTTGAGAGGCTGCTGTAGCCAACTGCTATGAGTAGGCCAAAAGAGAGGATATGAATAAATAAAGATTTCATTTAGTATTTGACTACCAAAGTAGATAAAAGTCACAATAAAAATAATATTTCATAAGAAAATATGTGATAAATGTTACATTTATAAAATGGATTTTCGAAAGCCAATAAAAGAATTCACAAAAAAATTTGATTTTAAATCCGATTTCCTATTTGAAGGTCTTTCCAATACAGAGAAAAGTCATGTGCAGTCTTTATTCGAACATATTCGATTCAAGAGAGGGAGCAAGCTCTTTTATGAGGAGGGAATACCCACCGGTGTTTTCCTAATTGAAGAGGGTCTAATTAAAAAGTATAAAACGATAATCGGCGAACAAGAGCAGATTTTTTACATCTATACCAATGGTGAGCTATTGGGTTATCATGCGCTTCTTTCAAATGAGCGTTACCAGGATGCATGTGAAGCCATTGAGGATACCAAAGTCAGTTTTCTCAGCAAGGAAAATTTTGAAAACTTACTCGATGAAATACCGGTCTTGAAAGAAAACCTGCTGAGCAACCTGGCACATGAATTTGGTGTTTTGGCCAATACCATTGGCCTGTTGGCGCAAAAAACCCAAAGTGTACGTTTGGCGGTTTTTTTACTGATTATGGAAGAAAAATATCAAAAATATGACGGCATGAAAGGAGGCATCCGACTCAGTCGATTTGATATGGCCAATCTGATAGGGGCCACAAGAGAAAGTCTGGGACGCTGTCTGAAAGAATTTAAAGACAGGGGGATAATTAATATAGAGTCAAAAGCCATACGCATTACTGATTATAAAGATCTTTTTGAAAGAATAAATAATGAGGAGAGTAAATAATAAGTAATCTAAATTTTTGTCAGGGGATTCATTAATGAAAAACTCCTGATAACCACAGATCTTAAAAAGCGTTATCAATTTGATGGGCAGGGCAGGGGATTGGAGTTTTTGGAGCAAGAACTTTATCTGATAGCTACCACTTTAATAGCTGATGGAATTACAATTGTTTAGTAGAAATTGTAATTCATAAAATAAGTCCAATGAAATAAATTGAATGCGCTTTTATTGTCATTTCTGAGTGGTTCAGGCGTAGCAAGACCATAAGTCGCAGAACTTGGGGAGCTAAATAGTTTTGGGAAGGCCTTCTAAAGTCAATTAAAACATACTCAACACTTATTGGCAGAGACGAGCAATTTTCAAATTTTTAAGTGGGGCAAAGGATAGGAAAGGGTGAATGCGTGCGATTGTCACAATAATACAAACTTAATTATCAGTTGGTAATTGCTAAGTATTTAAGTGCTTCCTCTTTTGATCAGGTGGGTGTCTAGTATGATTTGTTTAGAAACAAACACGTGATCAGGATCCTTTTTTCTAAGTTCAATATCTTCAATAAGTAAATTTGCTGAGGTTTCTCCAATTTCATATCCGGGTTGATGAATGGTAGTAAGGGGAGGATTTGAAACCTGTGCAATTTGGGAATCACTGAAACCTACAATTTTAATGTCATCAGGTACTTTCAAACCGGCATCTTTAATGGCATTCAAAGCTCCGACACCTACCTGATCTGAAACTGCAAAAATACCATCAGGTGGAATAGAGAGCTTTAGTAATTCCTTACATAATTGATAGCCTTCATCGTAATTGACTTCCATACACTCTTTAACTAAGGAGGGATCAAAGCCTATATTGGCTTCTACTAATGCTTTTTTATAACCTTCAAATCTGCCCACAGAATTTAAGGGATTTTTTGGTCCCCTTATATGTGCTATTCTCTTACAGCCACACATAATTAAATGTTTACAAGCAACATATCCACCTTTGACATCATCAATAATTACTTTGTTTGTGTCAAAATCTTCGTTCACTTTGTCAAACATAACTACCGGGATATCGTATTCTTTGAGGATGTCGAAATGTGTCATGGACTTTGTTTCATTGGCAAGCGAGATCATGACTCCATCTACTTTGGTGCTGAACAGTAGATTGATCTGCTTCTTCTCCATTTCCATACTGTTATTAGAAAGTGCTATCAAAACTCTGTAACCTTTTAACTCAGCCTGGTTCATTATTCCATTGATAACATTGGAAAAAAAATAATGCACGATTTCAGGAATGATTAAACCAATTGTTTTTGATCCTTTAACTCGAAGAGCAACTGCTTGTGAGTCGGGCTGGTATTGTAATTCATCAGCCAATTGCCTGACCTTTATTTTTGTTGCTTTACTGATGTCAGGATAATCCTTGAGTGCCTTTGAAACTGTGGTTACGGTAATCCCCAGTTTTTGAGCAATATCCTTCATTGTAATTCTATGTCTTGTCATAGAGCGTCTTGTCTCGGTTCATCTAAAAATGGGAGAATTATTATTTAGAATGAATCTAAATTTAAAAATTTTTGATATACGAAATCGATAACGTTAAGGATTTCGTAAAAAAACGATCTCGTATCGCTTTGATTATTAAAATATTACAGAATAAATTGGCTTTCGATAAAAAACAACTTTTCACACGATTTACGACGCAATTCCTATAATTTTTTTGTCAGAAATCTTATTGAAAAGGAATTAAAAATTCTAAAAATGAAAAGACCATTACTAAACAAAACGATTTCAAAGGCACTCAAATTGAGTAGCACTTTATTATTGATTTTAGGGCTTGCCGGAAGTGGCTTTGCTCAATCAAAGATTAAGGGTACTGTAAGTGATGAAAATGGAGAACCATTTCCGGGCGTTACAGTTGTAATAGAAGGCACTACTCAAGGTGGTGTTTCGAGCATTGATGGAAATTATGAGATTAATACCGACCTAATGGGTGAATACAATCTTGTGTTGTCCTTTATAGGATATAAAAGGATTGTAGAACCAATTCAACTTAGTTCGGGGGAAGTTACAAAGGATTTTCAAATGCAACTAGATATGATTGGATTAGATGAGGTGATCATAACAGGTGTTGTAAATCCTAAATCCAAATTAGAATCCAGTGTATCAATTACCACTTTGGATTCAAGGGCAATAGCACAGTCTGCACCAAGAACAACTGCAGAAATTTTCAGGACAATTCCTGGTATCAAGTCTGAAGCTTCTGCCGGAGATGGAAACACCAATATTACAGTGAGAGGAGTTCCTATATCCGCCGGTGGGTCGAGATATCTGCAACTGCAGGAAGATGGTCTACCAGTATTGCTTTATGGTGATATTGCCTTTAGTACACAAGATCAATACATCCGTGCAGATCAGACAATTGAAAGAATTGAAGCGATAAGAGGTGGGTCAGCTGCTGTAACTACAAGTAACGGACCAGCTGGTATTATAAATTTCATATCCAAAACAGGAAATGTTGAGGGTGGAAGTGTTGGAACTTCTTTTGGCTTAAATTACAATTCATTCCGAACAGATTTTGAGTACGGTTCACCAATTGGAAATAATACTTCATTTCACATTGGAGGTTTCCTGAGACAAGGTGAAGGTCCAAGAAATGCCAATCACACAGTCAATCATGGAGGACAAATCAAAGCAAACCTCACCAAAAATTTCAAGAATGGTTTAGCAAGAGTATATTATAAAATGCTTAACGATAATACAGCAGCATATATGCCGATGCCAATTGAAGTTTCAGGCACAAATGCAAGTCCAACATGGAAGTCTATTGATGGCTTTGATGCAGCATCAAATGGACTTCAATCTCCATTTTTCCAGCAAAATTTTGGATTAGGTCCTGATGGAAATGCTAGAAACGTATCTATTACGGATGGCATTCATTCAAATTCTCAAACCGTGGGTTCTTATTTGGAATTTGATCTATCTGACAGCTGGACTATTTCAAATAATTCAAGAATTGCCTTTAATAAAGGAAGGTTTGTTGCTCCTTTTACTGCCGAAGTAGGTGTGGGAACAAACATCGTTCAACCCATTCTTGTTGCCAATGGAGATACCAATGCGACCGGAGGAGCATTGCCTTTTTCTTTGAATACGGTCTCCAGCGGGAATACGGTAAACCCAAATGATATCTTGCAAAGAATCCATCTTTTTGACGTTGAATTGGAAAACTTCAACAATTTCATGAGCAATACACAGCTAACTAAGAGATTTAATAATCTGGCTGTGACTGCAGGGTTTTTTAAAGCTTATCAAAATATTGAAATGTCGTGGTTGTGGAATACATACCTGATGCAGGTAAAAGAAGATGCTGAACTTGTTAATATCAACTCAAATGGAGCGGATATTACTGATGATGGTTTAGTAAACTATGGTGTGCCTTTATGGGGAAACTGTTGTACAGGAAAATACAATACCAATTATGATGTAACGGCCCCGTATTTAAATGCTGCATTTGAAATTTCAGAGAATTTGAATGTTGATGCGGGTGTAAGATACGACTTTGTAGAAGTTGGAGGATTAGTGACACCTAGTCAGCAATTAACAAATTTTGATGTAAATGGAAACGGTACCATCGAAGCTCCGGAAAAAAGTGTTTCACAAGTTGATAACGCCAATTCTAAAGTTGTAAACTATAACTATGATTATGTAAGTTATTCAGCAGGTGCGAACTATAAACTATCAAATAATACTGCCGTTTTTGCCAGAATGAGTCAGGGATATGTTGGTAATGGCGAGAGAGCCACATGGCATCAGGGCGGCCCATATTTAGAAAATAAAGCACCAAAAAATTCTCTTTTTCAAGCTGAAGCCGGATATAAGAAAAGATTCGAAAAAGGTGGATTATTTGTAACGGGTTTCTACGCAGATACAAGGGAAGAAGCAGGAGTAGAAGCTACTACGCAGAATGTGTTAAGCAATGATTATCGGTCTTTTGGTTTGGAAATTGAGAGTAATTTCAGATTTAAGGCATTTGATATTAGAACTGCCCTTACATACGTAGATGCTGAAATCGTAGATAATGATGGAGATGTGAATATTGGGAATACACCAAGAAGACAGCCTGCATTCCAATTCAATTTAATTCCGTCTTACAACCATTCTAAAGGTCATTCGATTGGTTTGAGTTTGATAGGTCAAACCGAATCCTACGCTCAGGATAACAACGAACTTATTATGCCGGGATATCTTATTATAAATGGTTATATCTCTGCTAAACTATCGGAAGGTCTTACTTTTTCGGTAAATGCTAATAACTTGGCAAATGCCATTGGTATCACAGAATCTGAAGAAGGCTCTATAACAGAGAACACAACAAATTATATCAGAGCCAGATCAATTGCAGGAAGATCGCTTGTGGCTAGCTTGAATTTGAGATTCTAATATTTTTAAAAACAAAGGGTGGCTCCAGGTCACCCTTTATCTTATCATGGATAACAAAGTTCAACTTGTCACTTATGTTGATAGATTCGGAAGAGGAAATCTGAAAGATTTTAAGGATTTTTTAGAAAAAGAAATACCTGATTTATTTGCAGGATTACATCTTCTTCCATTTTTCTTTCCTTATGACGGTGCTGATGCCGGTTATGATCCCAATGATAACAGAATACTCGATCCGAGAATAGGAAAGTGGGAAAATGTAAAATCACTTTCATCTGAATATTCTATAGTATTGGATTTAATCATTAATCACATTTCTGAAAAATCCACTGAATTTCGGGATGTCTTATCCCATGGGAGTAAATCCAAATATTTCGACCTTTTCCTAACTAAAGAAAAAGTTTTTGGTGGAATGCCAAAGGAGTCGGAAATAGATAAAATATACAGACCAAGACCAAATCGACCTTTTTCGCTTAGAAAAATCGAAAATGGCGAAAACATTGAATTTTGGACAACATTTAGCCATAAGCAGATTGATATAGATGTCAACTCAATTCTTGGAAAACAATACATTGATTCGATTTTAAAAATATTTTCGGATAATGAGATTAAAATTATTCGTCTTGACGCAGTGGGCTATGCAATTAAGAAACCGGGTACCTCCTGTTTTATGATTCCAGAGACTTATGCTTTTATCGATAAAGTGGTAAGTCATGCTCATAGCTATGGTATTGAAGTTTTAGTTGAAATTCACTCACATTATCAAACGCAAATTGAAATTGCAAAACATAGCGACTATGTCTATGATTTTGCACTACCACCTCTTGTACTTCACAGTTTGTTTTCCAAAAACTTTGAACGTTTGAAATATTGGTATTCGATCAGTCCTAAAAACTGTATTACCGTACTCGATACACACGATGGAATTGGTGTAATGGATGTCGCTTCAACTGAAAATTCAGAAGGCCTGATCACGGACAATGAACTCGACAAGCTGGTTAATACCATTCACAGTAATTCAAATGGAGAAAGCCAGAAAGCAACCGGGAGTGCTGCGTCAAATCTCGATTTATATCAGGTGAACTGTACATTTTATAGTGCTTTATCTTGCAGTGACGCCGAATATATCATAGCAAGAGCCATCCAATTCTTTAGTCCAGGTATTCCTCAAGTGTATTATGCTGGTTTTTTGGCTGAAGCCAATGATATGGAATTGCTTAAAAGCACAAGCGTGGGAAGAGACATCAACAGGCCTTATCTGGATTGGTCAGAGATTAAAGACAAGCTTGAAAAACCGGTAGTTAAAGTTTTAATTGACTTAATAAAATTTAGGAATACAAATGCTTCTTTCAAGGGAGAATTTAATCTTATAGAGTCAAATAAGGAGGTATTGCACATTGTCTGGACAAATGATAAAGTCAAATCAGAATTGATAATTGACTTGTTAAAAACAAGTTGTCAGATAAAACTTACGGAGGATAATAAAAGTCAATGGATTGATCTAATGCACTTGCTTAACGATTACAATAATGTTCAAAAAACCAAAGCTTAATTTTTGGCAGATATGGAATATGAATGTTGGATTCTTCGGTATCCAATTCAGTTTTGGTCTCCAGCAAACTGCAGTAAATCCAATCTTCTCTTTTTTAGGTGCAGATCACGCTGATTTACCACTCTTAAATCTAGCCGGACCCGTTACAGGCTTTATTATTCAACCAATCATAGGTGCTATTTCTGACAAGACCTGGATACCGGGTTGGGGTAGAAGAAAGCCATTTTTTATGATGGGCGCTATTTTGGCGAGCTTATGCCTTTTTGCCTTTCCTTATAGTTCAGAGTTATGGTTCGCTGTTGGGTTATTATGGATTCTTGACGTAGGCAATAACACGGCAATGGAGCCTTACCGTGCCTTTGTTGGTGATAAACTGGCGGATGACCAACTGACCTATGGTTTTCAAATGCAAAGCTTATTTGTTGGAGCCGGTATTACCTTAGCCAATTTCTCCATCTTTATGTTCCAGGATTGGTTTAGCGATCCAGGCCTGAGTTCAAGCATTTGCGACCCCACCGATGAGACAGTTACATCTATTCCTACCTGGGTGTACTATTCATTTTTTCTGGGTGCTATCGCCTCAATTGTTACAACAGTGTGGACCGTATTAACTACCCCGGCCATTCCTCCATCTGAGAAGCAATTAGCTGAAATAAAAGAATTTAGAAGTAAGCCATTTGGAACAAGGATTTCGGAACCATTCAAAGAAATTATAGACGCGATTGGTGACATGCCAAAATTACTAAAGGATCTTTCCCTTGTTTACTTGTTTCAGTGGTATGCACTATTTATTTATTGGCAGTTTATTACGCCCATGTTGAGAAGAAGTATGTTTGGAATTAGCAATGAAGACATAAGCAAACTTGAAGGAATTAAGGAAATCTGCATGGCAGGTGGTGACATTATTCCGACAGATTTGGGATTTGCAGAGCGCATACAAAATATGTCTGAGCAAGCATTGGCTCAAACAGGCCTGATGAACGGTACATACAATTTTGTGACAATGATTGTAGCCTTGGCACTCGTGCCGATCGCAGCAAAAGTTGGAAACAAAATAGTGTATGTTTCCAGCTTATTTCTCACAGGAATTGCCATGTTTATGTTACCATTTATTCGGGATCAATGGTTATTACTTTTTCCTATGATTCTATTTGGTATAGGATGGGCGACTATGATGGGCGTGCCATACTCCATGGTTTCAAAGGTGATACCTCAGGAAAGGAGAGGAGTATACATGGGGATCGTCAATATGATGATCGTCATCCCTATGTTCATTCAAACCCTTTCGTTTGGATCTATTGTCAAACACTTATTAAACGACAATCCTATCAATGCAATTCTTTTTGCAGGAACAGCATTTTTAATCGCCGGATTTTTAGCACTTAGACTTAAAGTATCAAAGCAATATTTATGAGCCTTAGGTTATTAATCTTTTTTCGAACGATTTTTTTTAGTTTTTGGATTTGCATCAATGCATACAATAAGCTAGTTAATCATGAATTGGGTCATGCAATCAATACCGGCCATTAAGAGAGGAATATAATCAATAGGGCCATTTTAATTTAAATTGCAGAAGCACAAAAGGAAGTCTAGCAAATGAATATTCTTGTTTTCGGTGAAATAGTATGGGACATCATAGAGGAGAAAGAGCACCTCGGTGGAGCACCATTAAACTTTGCGGCACACACTGCTCAATTGGGAAATAATCTTTCCATCGTTTCAGCAGTTGGCAAGGATCGACTAGGCTCACAAGCCTTGCAAGAACTCGCCAAATTATCAATAGATACACAGTTTGTTCAGGTATTAAAAAAAGCCATGACAGGTACTGTTCAGGTAAAATTGGATCATGGGCAGCCTAAGTATAGAATTATTGAAAAAGTTGCTTACGATTTCATTGATTTTGATGAAATGGATACCCGATTATTGAGTGAATTTGATGTCTTTTATTTTGGAACCTTAGCTCAAAGAAATTGGAAAAGCCGAAACACCTTAGCGAAAATATTTACGCACTGTTCCTTCCAACATATTTTTTGTGATTTAAACCTTCGTAAAGCTTGCTATTCTAAAGAAATCATAGCTTCATCTATTGCACAGTGTACCATGCTAAAGTTAAATGATGAAGAAGTTGAAGAAGTTTCAAAACTATTATTTGACACAAATGCAGCTGGGTTAACTGAATTTTGGGAAATGCTTAGCAATCGATTCTCAAATGTTAAAATAATGATTATCACGCTGGGGAAGGAAGGATGTCGGATTATCACAAAGGATGATGATTTACACATTCCGGCTGAGCCTTGCCTAGTGAAGGATACAATTGGCGCTGGAGATGCCTTTTCTGCAGCATTTGTCAATGAATATTTAAAGCAGGGAGATCTGGAGCTTGCAGGACGAAAAGCAAACAAAATGGCAGCTTTCGTAGCATCTTCTGATGGTGCTATTCCTGAATTGCCAGGTGATTATTTTCAATAATTAAAATCGTATAAGAACTGTGCTGTCTAATTTCAAGGCCGGATCAAAATGCTGAAAATAAATCAGTTATATTAATATCGGCCTGAACTGCTTTTAGTCCGGGCAGGCATAAAATCTTTACCCTTATTTTACAGAAGTCCGATAAGTTATTTCAAATTTAATGCTGCGCATAAACAAATCTTTAGTCTTGTTTCATATCGTTCTGTTTACTCGCCTATTAAGGCAGTAATAGTTATGGCTAAAGTTCCGGAATATCAAATAAAAGCTATTCTTCACTTATTAATAGGTGCGAGCACTCTTTCGGCTTTTTTATAAAAAGAGGAAAGGAGAATGAAGAAAACATAAAGCTTTCAACAAATCATACACATCGAAAAGGGCTGTACATTTCAAAAAAAAATCTTTCCATGTCCTATTTTCATCAGCTCATCCATTAAGTGATTAAAAAATAGATTTTTTAACTTAAAACGAAAAACATGAAAGATTTTATGATGCTGTTTCACAGCGAACCAAATCCCAACACTGAACCAACACCGGCGGAAATAGAAGCAGAGATCAAGGAATGGACCGACTGGATAGGAGAAATAGGCGCAAAGGGAAAATTGAAGAATCAGGGAGAAGCACTGGGCTTCGAAGGCAAAACCATACATGCCGATGGCTCCATTACCGATGGCCCCTATGCAGAGGTCAAGGAAATAATCGGAGGGTTTATTATTGTGACTGCAGAACATGTGGATGAAGCGGTTGGATTGGCAAAAGGTTGTCCGGGGCTGGCCAATGGGGGCAAGGTAGAGGTCAGAGAGGTCATTAAGATGTAATAATCGGAAATGGCTGATCCTCAAAAGCTATCCGAAATTTTTAAAACTGAGTACAGTAACCTGGTTGCTGTACTCAGTAATTATTATGGCATAAGCGATCTTCAGTATGCGGAGGATATTGTTTCAGAGACCTTCCTAAAAGCCATGAAGTCCTGGTCCCATAAGGGCATTCCGCAGTACCCCAGAGCATGGTTAAGAAAAGTGGCACAAAACTTATTCTACGAAGAACTCCGCAGAAAGAAAACCTTTAAAGATAAAATCAGCAAAGAAGTGCTATCCGAACAGGAATTTACAGATAGCATTGAGATCACAGATAAAGTCATTGAAGATAGCCAGCTCAGAATGATGTTTTTGCTTTGTGATCCTGAATTAAATCGCGAAGCACAATTGTGCATAGCCTTGCGAGTTCTATGCGGATTTAGCACCGAGGAAATTTCCAAAGCAATGCTTTCCAATAAAGAATCAGTTAATAAAAAGCTATATCGGGCCAAAAAAGCGCTTCGGAACCAGCTTTCTATCGATAGGGATTTAAGTCCTGCCGATTATGAGAAAAGACTTGACAATGTCTTGAGAGTAATTTACCTGCTCTTCAACGAAGGCTATTATAGCTCAACGCTGGAGAATAATATTCGCCATGATTTATGCTGGGAAGCCATGCGATTGGGCATTTTTTTATCAAAACAACAACACTTTGAGCTTGCACATGTGCATGCACTTATTGCGCTCATGTGTTTTCATGCCTCCAGGCTCAATGCACGTCAATCGGGTGAAAAAGGGGATCTTCTTTACCATGAACAAGATAGGTCTCAATGGGATCAGGCGCTTATTACTAAGGGACAATCTTACCTCAAATTAGCCTCAGAAGGAAAACGTCTAAGCAAATACCATTTGGAAGCCATGATTGCATACTGGCATACGCGAGAGGAGGAGGGAAAGTGGCAGCAAATACTGATGCATTATAATAAACTGCTTACCCTGGAGTATTCTCCGGTCATCGCAATGAACCGTTCCTTTGCCATGGCCAAAGTACATTCACCTAAAAAAGCCATAGAAAGCGCCTCCAAATTAGAACTTAAGGATAATGCCCATTATTGCTGTCTGATGGCCGAATTACACCGAATGAATATGGATACAGATCAGGAGATAAAGCAGCTCAATAAGGCCTTAAAATTGACTAAAAAGGAAAATGAAAAGGCTTTAATTCGAAAAAAACTGGAAAAGGCTTTTAATCGTACTTAATCGAATTAGAGATTTGATTAAAAATTGTGTTTTAAAGTCTGGCGCAAAGGGCTGAGTTGAAAGCAAAATGAAAAACCTCAATGCTATAATTTTTTTAAATTCGCTTCGATTTTCACAACTTATTTGCCTGTTTATGAAGCAATCGTTAATGTATTTTTTGGTGGCCCTGTTTGCCATTTTTTTAGGTAGCCAGATTACTGAAGCCGTACTTTTGGTTCCCTACTGGCAGTCACTTTCAGCGGCAGACTTTTATAGCTATTATCAAAAGTTCGGGCCATTAATCGGTCGATTTTATACCATTCTGACCATCATCGCTTTGTTGATTCCCATTGGATTGTCTGTTTATCTGTTTCGAAGCAAAGCACCTGGTTTTCGTTTTGCTTTCATATCTGCAGTATTGGCAATACTCTTTGTTGCTTGTTTTTATGTCTACTTCAAGGGCACCAATGCGCTGTTTTACCAATCTGCTTTTTCTCCGGCAGAGTTAAAAAGCGAATTAATTACCTGGAGCAAGTGGCACTGGGGCAGGGTAGTATTGGAATGCTTTTCACTGCTTTTTCTCATTTTAGCGCTGGCCAAAAGGAATTGAAGCATGCCTGTAAATGAAGGCCGCTCAGCAATGATCAATCATCAGATGTTTACAGGTCAAAATTCTCAGCTGTCAAGGACCGGCTAATAAAAATATAGGTATAAAATGAAAATTTCCGGGTGGTGAAATTGAGGAAAGGGAGAACAAGTTCCCCCTCATTGCAACTAAGTCCCCTAAAAAATTGTACAGAAATTGCTCATAGGGACATTAATTATTTCATTCATTTGGAGTTCGAAACCTTGCGTATTAAAACCTAGTAGGTTAACGTGAGTCCTGCACCATATTTCATGTCGCTGTCATAATGAGTAGATATTGAGATGTATTTGCTGACTATGTATCTTGAGCCGATTGCATATTCAAAATCCGTATTCCAAGATCCCCACAAACGTATTCGAGGCGTTAAAGGAATATCATCCCGTAGTATTTGAGCCCTTAATCTGCCGGTATGATCGATTCGGACTTCCGTTTGGATGAACCAGGGCATAGTATAGGTAAATCCAGCACAGGCGACAAATCGATTATCTTTCGTATTCTTCTGATTGAAAAGATTTTTTTCGAATTCATCTTCTTCTCTTCCACGCATGTCCCAGCCCACATAGGGCATAAAGAACTGATTGCGACCTATTAGCATTCCAATGTGACTTTCAGATTCATAGCCGGTTTCATTTCTGAACCCTACACGCCATTCCGTTGAAAGATTCCATCGTGTATTTTGGAGTGAAACTTCACCATCGCTTCCGTTGCTTTCCAAAGCGATTTCAGCACCGAGGTAAAACCTGCGATCATCTCTGTAGACCATCTTTTGTGCCATTTTTGGATCGGGAAGCTGTGGATTAGGAGGTGTATTTTCATAAGTGAAAATTCGTCCCATTCCGGACATCATGTGATACAAAATATGACAATGAAAATACCAGTCTCCATAATTTTCTGAGGCATGAAATTCAATGGTATCGGTTTCCATGGGAAGAATATCAACAACCGTCTTTAATGGTGAATATTCTCCATTTCCATTGAGTAATCTAAAAAAATGACCATGGAGATGCATAGGATGTCGCATCATCGAATTGTTGTAAATAATGATTCGAACATTTTCTCCCTTTTTTATAAGGATCTTACCGTTCTCTGACACTGTTTTATTATCAATTGTCCACACATATCGGTTCATATTACCCGTTAGTTCAAATCTCATTTCTCGTGTGGGTGCATCTGGCAAAGTGGTCACTTCCGGTGCCTTTAGCATCGCATAATTAAGGGTTACAATTGGCTCCTCAGCCATCATCTCGGGGTACATAAGCATATTCATGTCCATTTGCTGAAGGCTCATATTCATTCCCATGTCATTCATTTTACCACCAAGTGTCATCATCTCATTCATCATTTTCATGCCTTGGAAATATTCTAGCCGAGGCATGGGTGTTTCAGAATTTTTAATACCCTTTCCCACCCAAAGAGAGGCGCTATTCGTGCGATCTTCTGCGGTGGCCAATACTTCAAACATACCATCTGAGGGGATCACAATTTTGACATCATAGGTTTCGGAAACACCAATTATCAATCGATCAACTTCAACAGGCTGGACATCAGCTCCATCATTGGCCACAACGCTCAACTTTCCACCGGAATAGTTAATCCAGAAATAAGTTGAAGAGCTGCCATTGATGATTCGCAATCGGACGGTGTCTCCTGGTGCGTAGATGGCTTCCTGTGTTGATCCGCCGTTGATCAACAATTTGTCATAATACACATCGCTGACGTCCATCGCCATCATTCGTTTAAACTCGTTGCCAAATTTGGTTCCCAAATGCCCGTCTCGAATTGCTTCACTATAACTTTGTGTTGCTCCCTTCTTGATGGCATACCAGTCGGTGGCCATGTGAAGCGAACGCTCGACCTGCTCCGGTTTCTCGTTTGTCCAGTCACTCAATAGCATTGTATATTCTAAGCTTGGGCGTTCTTGTTTTTTATGAATAATAAATGCGCCATACATGCCCACCTGCTCCTGGAGCATGGTGTGTGAATGATACCAATAGGTACCTGACTGTACAATTGGGAAGCGAAACACATGCTCACTTTTAGCTTTAATGGGTGCGGTGGTCAGGTATGGGACACCATCCTGTTCATTGGGCAGGATCAGTCCATGCCAGTGAATGGAGGTTTCATGGTGCATCATGTTATGAACATGAATTTCAGCCGTATCTCCTTCGATGAAATGGAGGCTGGGAGCGGGTATTTGACCATTTATCGCTATTGCCATTCGCTCCTTACCAGTATAGTTGACCAGCGTATCTTTCACGAAAAGGTCATAGCGAACCACCTGAGCCATGGAGAAATAGGCCATTAGTAGCCCTAATATTAGTATAAGAAATCTTTTCATGATCAAGGCTTTATTGATTTTTCAACCTTTCCACAGCTAAGCATTTGCTTTCCATAGAATGGGTTTCTTATTGCAGCTGCTTCACTTATCCAATGGGCTTTTTTCATCGGACAGTAATTATAGTAAATGTCTCTTCCAAGGGCTTCGCTTTCATTGATAAGTTGCCACATCAACACAGATTGTTCAGCAAAGGCCGTTCGTTGCTGTTCGATTGTGCCAGCCTCTGCGATCGCTTTTGTCGATCGAAGAAGGTCCTCTACCAGAGATTTGTCAGTGCTGACTTCTTTCAGATTATCCAAAGAAGTAACAAGAAGCTCACCAGAGCTTAATGCACTTGCATAATCACTATTTACCAAATGGTTTTTTAAGGCTATGTAATCTTCAAAAACCTTGTCCAGGTTTTGCGCTGAAAGGCTGCCCCATATTAGGGCAGCCATCATAATAAGTCCTGCGGATCTCATAATCAATTGATTGATTTGGCTGAATAACCGGCAGCTTCTACTGCTTGCGAAATTGCCTCTGCAGAAATACCCATTGTTTTAACAGTGAGGACCTTATTGGGATTTTTTAAATCTATTTCCCAGTTGTTATCACCGGCTAGTTCATCCAGGTATGGCGTCACTTTTGCAAGACACCCTGTACATTTAATTGTTGAATTGAATTTTAACGTTTCCATTATTTTGATATTAATTGTTTAGTAAAATTAAGACGACTCCCTGTGCTGTGTTTTATACCATTTGGGTGATTCGTTGTATAATTTTCGTAGGCCAAAAGCACCTTATCAGTTGTCGCATAACCGGTACACAACAATGCATAACCTTGATCAACCTGATCATCAGTAAGC
Organism: Cytophagales bacterium; assembly: GCA_040218795.1. Lineage (GTDB taxonomy): Bacteria > Bacteroidota > Bacteroidia > Cytophagales > CCMP332 > CCMP332. The sequence goes on from JAVJQT010000011.1 coordinate 59,810, forward strand.
GCGTAGTTTTCGCGCATTCTTACCTTACCTGCCAGAACCTTCACCTGGCATGTACCACACATGGCCTCCTTACAAGAATGTGGTAATGCATAGCCCATCTTCAAAGCCTGACTTAGAATTGTTTCCTCCCGACTGACTTTTATACTGATCCTTTCTTTAAGCAAAATATCAACAGTGCTCGATTCTGAAGCCGAAGACATATTTTCCAATTGGCTTTCTTTATTTGAAAATGTCTCCATAACTATGCGGTCATGGGCTAAGCCTTGTAGTTTTAAAGATTCACTGGCCATTGTCATTAGACCTTGGGGACCACAGATATAAGCGTACACATTTTCTTTAGCCTGACCTTCCATGAAATGCTCTAGATCCGAATTATTAATCTTACGATTTAGCAGATCAGTGGCGGTTTTTAGATCTAATTCGTCAACAAAATATTTTACTGCCAAGCGATTAGAAAACCTTTTCTTTAGGTCATCCAGTTTATCCCTGAAAATAATTGAATCTGATCTTTTGCTTGAATAAAGGAGCGTAATTTGGCCTGCATCACTATAGCTGAGCAGCGATTTGATCAAGGAAAATATGGGAGTGATGCCACTGCCACCTGCAATCATCAGGTGTTTTTTTGTGCTGTCTTTTAGAATAAATCGACCATAAGGCTCGCTTACATTAATGACATCACCTGCCCTCAATGTGCCCAAAAAATGAGATAATAATCCATTCGGCATACGCTTGATTGTAACAGCAGGCAAGAGGTCAGTTTCGGTTGCTGAGGAAAAGGAATATTGTCTGATAACTTCCTGACCCTCAATAGTTACAAAGAAATTGATGAACTGCCCTGGTTTATAGTTATTGATGCCTTCTACGGCATTGAAAACAAGGGTATAGGCGTCATCCGTTTCGCGGATGACTTGCCTAATTGTTGTTGAGACTTTCATTGTCAACAGATTAAATTTTACTGTGCTTTAACCTTAAACTATTCAGCACCACGGATACGGAACTAAAGGCCATCGCTCCTCCGGCAATCATGGGGTCAAGTAGAAATCCATTGATTGGGAACAATATGCCCGCAGCTATTGGAATACCAATTAGATTGTAAATGAAAGCCCAGAAGAGATTCTGACGCACACCCATCACTGTCTTTTTGGATAATTGAAATGCTTTTGGAATGGCCAGTAAATCTGAAGTAATAAGGGTCATCTTGGCCACATCCATGGCAATGTCCGAACCCTTGCCCATGGCGATACTTACATCCGCCTGAGCCAATGCATGAGAGTCATTGATGCCATCGCCAACCATTGCAACGATCTTTCCTTCTGATTGAAGTTGCTTTGCAAAATCGGCCTTATCAGATGGCAATACTTCGGCTTTATAATGACGAATTCCTACCTGTCTGGCCACTGAAGCTGCCGTTACTTCATTGTCACCGGTCAGCATGTAAACTTCTATTCCTCGCTCTTGAAGAACCTGCATGGCTTCTTTTGAAGTAGCCTTGATCTGATCGGCAATAGCGATAACCGCCAATACATCATTTTCATTGGCGAAGTAAACCACCGTCTTTGCTTCGTTCTGTAATTGTCGCACTTTCTCATCCAATTCGGCATTGAATTTGACATTCTTATCGATCATGAGCTTGCGATTTCCAATGTAGTAAATCACTTTATTGTGTAGCGCTTGCGCACCTTTTCCGGTAATGCTTTCAAATTGGGTGATAGAACCATTTTGTATTTTTTCGGTTTTTAGATGATTCACGATTGCTTCGGCCAGCGGATGTTCGCTTTGTGCTTCAATGGCCAGCAAAATTTCCTTATTAATTTTTGTCTCCTTGCCTTTTGACCAGAAAGCATCCGTAACTACAGGTTTGCCTTCTGTAATCGTTCCGGTTTTATCCAGTAAGATGGCATTTACTTTATGGCCAAGCTCTAAGCTTTCAGCATCCTTGATGAGGATATTATTCTCAGCTCCTTTGCCCACTCCAACCATTATGGCCGTAGGTGTGGCTAGTCCAAGTGCACAAGGACAGGCAATTACAAGTACGGTAATAGAGGAAAGCAGGGCATAGGTAAAGGCATTGTCGCCTCCCAAAAGCATCCATACAATAAAGGTTAGAATCGCGATACCGATTACAATCGGAACAAAAATGCCTGCGATTTTATCTACCAACTTTTGCACGGGTGCTTTACTACCTTGTGCCTCCTGCACCATTTTAATGATACTGGCCAGGACGGTTTCACCACCAACCTTCTCAGCGGTCATTTGAAAGCTTCCCTTTTGATTAACTGTACCTGCATATACCTGATCATGCGCTTCTTTATTCACGGGTACGGGTTCGCCGGTGATCATACTTTCATCTACAAATGACTGACCATTGCTTACTTTACCATCTACCGGAATTTTCTCACCCGGACGGACAATCAAGGTATAGCCTGCCTTTACCGTGGCTATTGGAATTTCAACTTCATCGCCTTCAATAATTGCTTTTACCGTTTTTGGCTGTAAGCCCATCAATTTCCTGATAGCCGAAGAAGTATTGGATTTGGCCTTTTCTTCGAGCAGTTTGCCCAATGAAATGAATGTAATGATCACTACCGCTGCTTCGAAATAGACATGGGCATGAAGGCCTCTGGCATGCCAGAAATTTGCAAAGAAGGTATTGAAAACGCTAAATGCATAGGCAATCCCTGTGCTCAGGGCCACCAAGGTGTCCATATTGGCTTTCAGATTTTTTGTTTGTTTCCAGGCATGTACAAAAAAGCTTTTACCGAAATAGAAAAGTACAATTGCGGAAAGCACCATGCTGATGTACTTACCTATTTCCCATTCCATAAAGAACATGCCGATTACAAATACAGGTAGTGTAAGTATTGAGGACCAAATGAATCTGGTTTTAATGTCCTGATAATTTTTCTCCTGAAGTTCTTCCTGAACTTTAGAAGGATCTTCAACACCGACAATAAGATCGTATCCGATGGATTGCACCGTGGATCGCAAATCATCGATACTAGCCACTAAAGGGTCGTATTCTACCCAGGCGCTTTGATTTGCATAATTTACTCCGGCAGCCTTAACACCTGTTGTGTTGCTGAGCATTGATTCTACACTTACGGCACATGCGGCACAGGTCATGCCTGACACCGGAAATGTATGTTTGACAATGGCGCTATGCACCTCTGTCATTTCGTCTGTTAAATTAATTAATTCCATTTTGAGTTATTTTATGTTACAAAGTTCCTTTAAGCTGCATTTGCAATTGTTACAGCATTACCGCTACCTGTTTCATAATTTAAGGATGAGCATCATTACTGCGCAGGGCTGATGGATTCATTCCCGTGACGTGTTTAAACTGTCCTGACAAATGATATGGGCTGCTAAAACCACATTTGAAGGCAATCTCTGATAGGGATAATTGCGTGTAAGCAAGTAACTCTTTGGCCTTTTCTATCCGTTGCTCAATGAAGTATTTTTCAATGCTTTTCCCCTCATATTTGCTAAAGAGATCGCTAATCACATCATAGCTTTGATTCATTTTCCCCGAAAGAAAATCCGATAAGCGCGACACTCTTTCACCATGACTATTAAGTTCGGTCCATTCGGTAATTAATTGCTTAATCTTAATTAGAGCTAGTTCATTTCTATCGGAGAGCAATTGGAAACCCAATCCATTGAGCATGGAATTCATTTTGGCTTTTTCCTCCTGTTTTAATGGTTCATCAAAAATGACTTTGCCCAATCGAATGTCTTTAATGGAGTAGCCCGCTGCTAGAAATAATTCCCGAATGGTATAAATGCACCTGTTGCACACCATTCCTTTAATATTGATTTCACGAATTTCTTCCATGATCAATGTTTCTAACAAAATTGATGCATGGATGTAGAAAAAGTGTTACATCATTTCGGCTGTCTGTTTCAAGATTATGTGATCTGATCGATGGATCTGCGGATAGAATTGTCCCTGTTTTCTTTGAATTGGGAAGGGCTCAGGCCGGTCACTTTTTTGAATTGTGTAGAGAGATGAGCCACACTGCTGTAACCCAACTGATAGGCTATTTCCTTCACCGAAAGTTCATCGTAGAAAAGGTATTCCTTCACTTTTTCGATCTTTTGTTTGATGATGTATTGCTCCAGGGTGATGCCTTCCACTAAGGAAAACAAGCTACTTATATGTGAATAATCTTCGTCTAATTTTTCAGCCAAATAATGCGACCAGTTTATCTTTAATTCAAAATGCTTATGATGATGGATTTTGTCAATGACCAGGGATTTGGTTTTTTCGAGAAGCAGGCTTTTTCTGTCATCAATAAGTTCAAATCCCTTCTCCAATAATGCTTTTTTTATGGCGGTAGTCTGCCTTTCGTTTAGGGGATGAAGAAGTTTTACTTCTCCAAGATTGATTGCAACTGGCTCAACATCTATATCTCTAAATATGGCCTCCACTACCAATTTACAGCGATTACAAACCATGTTTTTGATGTGGATTGATATAGTGCTCATAAGTTCATAAGGATATTGGTTATAAATTTAAATATTTCAGGAATCTTAATAAGGCAGGAGTATAAAAAGTTTTTATTGATTCGGACATCTATCAGCAATTGTCAAAAGAATTCTTGAATTACTTAGGATTGATTTGTAGGGGACAAATCATTTTTCTTAATTTTTTGAGGGAAAGGCAGGGGAGACATACTCTTTTGGCATCTTTGGAATTTGAATGGCTTTGAGAAGAAAACAAACCGATAGATCTCGAACATCATTGAAAATAAGCAAGTAAGTGAGTAAATGTCTGTGGCTTTTGTGCTGGACTATATTTATCTTCGCATATGGCAGATGTGCACGATCCCGTTACCCGGTCATACAATATGAGCCAGGTTAAAAGTAAAAACACGAAACCTGAATTGTTACTTCGAAAGAAACTATATTCCATGGGAATTAGATATAGAATAAACAACCAAAATATTATCGGAAAACCGGATATCACAATTCAAAAATATAAATTGGTAATCTTTGTAGATGGAGATTTTTGGCATGGTCGTAATTGGCAAATAAAGAAATTCGAAATAAAAAGTCGTAGAGAATTTTGGTGGCCGAAAATTGAAAAGACCATTCACAGAGACGAAAAGGTAACTCACACCTTAAAAAGTAATGGTTGGACAGTAGTTAGAATTTGGGAAAAAGATATTTTAGAAAATTCAGACATTTACATTAATAAAATTTACAACATAATTAAGAAGCGGAAGAATGAAGAAATACAGTGAGATCAAAAAAGATTTAAAATTTAGTCAAAAAAACTTTGATGATACACGATTATCGGCTTTTACACATTATTTGCAATCCAGTAATAATGGAACAAATTCATATTTTATTGAATCAGCTTCTGATTATTACAATGAAAATGCTCCTGATGTTCATGATACTTCTCCTCTTGATTTGCTTTTACCAATAAAATGGGATATTCCTTTTCCTCCTCCTGATAAACCTAAATTTAAATTTATAGACCTTTTTGCCGGCATTGGAGGTTTTAGAATTGCAATGCAGAAATTAGGTGGTAAATGCGTCTTCACAAGTGAATGGGACGATAAAGCTAAAATAACATATGAAGCAAATTTTGGTGAAGTTCCATTTGGTGATATTACTCTTGAAGGAACTAAGAAATATATTCCTGATGGTTTTGATATATTATGTGCGGGATTTCCTTGTCAAGCATTTAGCATTGCCGGAAAAAGAGGTGGATTTAATGATACCAGAGGCACACTATTTTTTGATGTTGCTGAAATAATAAGGCGAAAAAGGCCAAAGGCTATTTTTCTTGAAAATGTAAAGGGATTGTTTAATCACAGAAGTGGGCGTACACTTGCGACAATCCTTAATGTTTTAAGAAATGATTTAGACTATTTTGTTCCTGAACCAAAAATTATAAATGCAAAAGATTTTGGAACTCCCCAAAATCGAGAAAGAATATATATAGTAGGATTTGACAAAAAATTGGGTATTTCAGAATTTGAATATCCAGAACCTTTAAATCAAAATGTAGCTTTCGAAGACATCAAAGAGAATAATGAAGTTTCAGTAAAATATTATTTGTCTACACAATACCTAAAGACCCTACGTGAACACAGAAAACGTCATGAAAGTAAAGGTAATGGATTCGGTTTTGAAATAATTCCGGATGATGGCACGGCCAATGCAATAGTATGTGGCGGAATGGGAAGAGAAAGGAATCTTGTTATTGACGATCGATTGACCAATTTCCAACCAATTACACATATAAAAGGAGAAGTTAATCGTGAAGGTATACGAAAAATGACTCCTCGTGAATGGGCGAGACTGCAAGGTTTCCCTGATACATTTAAAATCCCGGTTGCAGATGCTTCTGCCTACAAACAATTTGGGAATTCGGTGGCTATACCAGCAATTCAAGCCACTGCCGAAGTTATCTTGATGGCATTAAATGTTTCTTAGAAAAATAAAAGATATTCGAATTATTGGTGATGAGATTCATGCCATTCGTAAAACTAAAATCACTACTAAAGAACTTGAACTACAGATTTCAGACTTACAATATTCGGGTCAAAAATTGGAATTAGAGGAAAATGTAGAGCAAGCACAATTACCTCCATTTGTTCAAGTATTTTACTATTATTTTTTTGCCTTTCTTAAAATTCCTTCTGAAGTCGAATTTTGGAATATTTACAATAGCTGGATTAATCCGAAAAAAAAGGAAACTATTGTTATAAAAAACAAAAAATTAAAAACTCTAAATATAAAATCCAGACTTTTAAGAACTTATCCATCATTGATTAGAGACCTTCATTTTTTGTACTTATTGAATGAATCACGAAAGTTCGATTCAATTGAATATTCAATGCATCGTGACTATTTTGATGGTATTGATTTACGAGTTAGGTATAAAAATGTTGATTCTTATATTTCACTTTATATTAATACAGAAAGAGGAGATTTCTATAAAAAGAGAAAAACGAAAAGGCATGATTATTCTGTTATAAATGAAATAGAATTCAAAGTAAATTTTGATGAATTAAAAAAATGCGGTAGTATTTATTTATTAAAGGAATTTCACGTTCATACTTTGATAAACTTAATTGATGAATAAAGAAAAATTAACTGGAAATAAGGGTGAATGGAGTGAGTTATATGTTTTATTCAAACTTTTGGCTGAAGCAAAGCTTTATTCAGCTGACGAAAATCTAAATAGAACTCATAATAATGTTGATGTTAAATCAATAAATAGAGTTGATTCAGTCAGACAACTCATTTATGAAATTGATGATGGAGATGGAATAATAAATATTATTGATGGATTAAGAAATGAAAAAATAAAATCTTTAACTAAGACGGAAGCAATTAATCTTTCAACTAAATTAGTTAATGAAATTAAAAGTGGTGCAGGAAGAGCATTTTCCGTAAGTAAAAGATTAAAGGCTCTTCTCAATAAGTATGAAATAACTAAAGTCTCTGAAAAATCATCCAGTAAAAGCGATATTGATATTAAAATTTATGATCCAAAACATTCTTTGACAAGTCAGCAAAAGTTCAGTATAAAATCCCTTTTAGGAAGTCAACCAACATTGTTTAATGCAAATAAAACCACAAATATAATTTACAAACTAACAGGTCAAAATGGTAGTCCACTTACTGGTAAACAAGTCGAGGAAATTAATAAAATTGGTAATCCTTATAAGTATATTAAACGGACTAAGGATATAGTTAATAAAGGATTTAAGATTAAATTTCATTCCTTTCAGGATGACACATTTAAGTTAAATCTTCAATTAATAGACAGTGATTTACCAGTGATCATTGCTAGTATCGTATTGGATAAATACCTCAAAGAGATAACAAAAATTACTGATGTAATTCAGGAATTGAACAAATCAAACCCTATGGGATATGATTTGACACAAGGACATAATTTCTATGAATATAGAATTATTAATTTCTTGATTGAATCAGCCTTGGGAATGACCTCAAAAACTGTTTGGACTGGGGAATATGATGTAATTGGTGGAATTATAATCGTTAAGCCAAATGAAGAAGTTCTATGCTATCATTTGATTGACTTTAATAAATTTAAAACTTATTTAAAAAACTCTTGTCGAATTGACAATCCATCAGGCTCTAAAATGGGCTATGGTAATGTTTACAAAGACAATGGAGAAACATTTATTAAGTTGAATTTTCAGATTAAAGCGTAAGTAATTCATATAATTTCTATTTAATTATATAGTTATTTTGGCTTATCTACAGGTTTATTTGTTGAACTATTCTTATAATAATATCACATAATATGTTTCATATAGAACGATAATGTAGCTTAAGATACAACTGCAAGAATTATAGTAAGGATTTAGTTAGTCGGATTCTTCAATTCATGTTAATTTCTAGAATCCGTTTTTTAATTTTTATGAATTTCGAATAATCATTTCGCTGTCAGAAACGTCGAATAGGAGAGATAGTGATAAGAAATACCAAATGTGTGTGACTTTTGTTATGGATTATTGAGAATAGTATCTTTAAGCGATGGAAATTTTTGAACAAGAACTTATATCCAAACCACAACTTGTAAAGAAATTTTACCTAATTGAATATTTCTATATCTTACTTAAAAGTGTTGATAATAACAAAGATCTTAATTCAATTTTCGAATCCTTTAGAACGCTTAAGCACAAGTATCAGTTAGGTGAATCCAAGTATAAAAAATTAACACTTACGGATGAGGATCTTTCAAACAAGCAATTAACTAGATATATCTATACCCTGCAGCAAGTAATAAGTGAAGCTTTGGACTACGGGCTGATAAAAGAAGGTAAGGAAAAAAACACAGTCGAGTTAACAAAAAAAGGAGCTAACTTAATAGAATACTTTGATACTGATCGACAGATGTATAGTGAAATGCTATTAAAATTGATGGAGCATAAACACTATGCATTTTACCACCTCGTAAATTTATGCTATCGTGTCAATACTTTTAAGCAGGGCCTTCTAATATTACCTATATATTCTCCACTAAAGCTTGGTTTTGTAAAGAAAGAGATTACCAAAACTGGACATATCTTAGCATATTTAGATAAGCTTACACACCAACTTCAAAATGATTTAAAGAAGTACACTGGTAAGAACAAAAGGCTAGGTAAGATCCAAAAAGAATTAGTAACTGAATTGGTTTCTGATGGTTTTCTTATAAGTGAAAATCCAAAATCTAATTTTGATCTTTCTCGATATAATTCGATTCTAAGAAAAATACGAAGTTATTGGTTGAACTTTATTCTTAAGAATATTTATGATTACACTTACTCTTTTGATACTTTTAATATTTGGGCAGAACGGGGTAAACAATTGGGTATATTGCAGTCAACTGAGTTTTATCCAGGAGTAAATGGTAGGATGGTATATCCTACATCAATTCTCAAAAAGGCGGTTAAGAATAATGATTTTAAAGAAGTATATTCATATACAAATAGTGATAAACTTTATTTGCACAAACCGAAGTGGAAGGATAATCAAGAAAAATTTGTTGATACATTGCATTCTTCATATTTTGAATTAAGGAAGAATAGAAATAATAATTTGTTTGTTAACCTTACTGATTTGCGTGAGAAGGTTTGTTATAGGTTAAGGATTCCCACTTTTGTATTCGATGATTTCTTAAACAAAACATATTTATTGAATTTAAAAGGGCAATTGAAAATTCAAATATCTTTAGAGGCTGATAGGTTGCCTCAAGAAACTAGTGCTATGTATCTTAAAAGAGAGCCTGTGCTAATCAATGGTAAGTATAAAAATATTATCGCAATAGATTACAAAAAATGAGCAAGCTATTAAAAAAAGCTAAACAAGAATTTAAAGATGAAAAAGGAAAATATGAGATTTATAATCTTAGAGAAAATCCTTTTCCTTCAACACCTATAGTAAATCAAGAAGATCAAGATATTCGATATAACGGAGGAATATTTGAAGAGAAGATAAGACAAGAAGAGTGGAAAAAAGTTTATGATAACTTTTTAAAAGTTTCTCAAAGCAATCCTAACCATCTAAGAATAGGCTATATATTGGATACTTCATACGTAGGAAGAGGGAATGGCAAATCCTCATTTTGTGTAAATCTTTTAAAAAGTATAAATGAGCAGTTTTGCTTAGATATTTCTAATGAAGAGAATAAGTGCTTCGGATTATATGTTTCGCCTGAGCCAAGTGGTCGAACGAAATCATTCTATAATTTGGTTGATATCATATTTGAAAACTTAATTGATAATGATATCATTGATTCTTGTTTGGCGACGCTAAGACTAGAGGCACTCTTAAAAATTAAAGATGATTTTGATGTTAGTCAATTTGATTCGGACCAACAAATTGTAGATAAATTGAATTCCCCTGAATGGTTCAAAACAAATGAGATTGAGGTTGCTAAGGTTGCCAAAGAAATATTAAAGAATGAGTATCTATCAAAGTTATCTCAAGGGTTTCCTTTGTTTAGAGATAGAAATAATTTTTTTGGAACAACTATCACTACAAAGGAAGATTTCAAGATATACTATTCTAATCTAAAAAAAGGACAACAAAGAATCGATTTTGTTTTCACTGACTTGGTTAAATTCTTTTTAGCCGCTGGATTTAATGGAGCATATATCTTTATAGATGATTTTGAGAGAATACCTGATTTTCAAAGCGATAGACAAAAGAGAGAATTTGCTTTAGAGATTAGAACCAATTTCTTTGATGGCGTTTCAACTAATGCAAAACTAGGGTTCTATAATTTATTTCTTATTCTTCATGCAGGAGTACCAAGATTGGTAGAAAAAGCTTGGGCTGAAGCTGGAATGGAGCAGAGAAGTCCAATTATAACTGCAAGCCCAACATCAAACCATATAATCTTTTTTGAAAAGCTCACACCACAACATGGGGTCCTACTAATAAAGAGGTATATGGATGAATATAGGATTAAACAAGAAAATGATAAAAATGAAAAATCAGTCAAACCCTTTACTGATGATGCAATACAAAGAATAGGGGAGATAACTGAAATGAATGCTGCAGGTATATTACAAAAAGCTCATCATGCATTAGAGAAAGGTGCAGAAAACAAAGTGGGCGAAATTGATTCTGAATATATAAAAGAATTATTTGGAGAAATAAAGAAGGTGGAACTAGAAAGTACAGATTTTGAGGATGAGGATGACACCGTAGATCTATTTAAAAAATCTGAAGAAGACTAAAACGCATCGCATTTATGGATAAGTTTTGTTTAACTAAAAGGCAGTGTAAACAGCTTCTTGACAATGAGCTATTCGGAATATTAGATGAAAGTGAAGATGACCCTGACTTAATTGCAATTATAGAAAGAGCAAGAGATTATTATGAAATAGAAATAGTTGTGTTTAATTATTTCATTTCAAAACTTTTGGAACAATATCAAAAAAAAGATGCGTCAAAGTGCAATAAGGTAATTGAGTATATAAGTGAAATAGATAAAAAGATGTTCGCAACACTAGAAGAGTTCGATTCAAAATTCATAGACTTGATGATGACGAGAAGTATGCCTAGTAAACTCAACACTCTTGAAGAGGATCTATTGGAAATAAGAAACTCTTTTCATGGCTAAGAGATATGTCATTGATACCAATTCGTTGATATCCTATTTTTCAGATATTTTTGGGGAGCCTTCAAAAATATCGAAATCCTCACTTAGTATAATCAATTCCGCCTTTCTTCAGGAAAATGTAGTTTTAATCATCCCTAATGTTGTTTTCGTTGAAATATTTAAAAAGTGGTATCGGAGTAATGAGTGGTCAGAGAAAATTAAGTATGAAGTATATCAAAAGGTAATCTCGAGGCCTAATATCGAAATTCGCTCAATTGATATTGAGTTAATTGAATACTTTGTGAGTATTACAGAAATTGAGTCTAAATACAATTTCGACAATCATGATAAGCAAATTTTAGCATGCGCAATGATGCTAGATTGTGATTTGATTACTTCAGATCAAAAGCTAATGAGGTATAATAGAAGAATGAATGTTGTTCCTGCCATACATAACTAATGTCTTTTTTATTTTATTAAATTTAAAACAATTAGCAATTACCAGCCAAAATATTCACTTTAGATCGAGACAAGCGGAGCGATTGAAGGAGAATGCATATGATGTGATTCCACCTACAAATAACATTAATGGATAAATATCATTTAGGCTTACTTCACTTGTTAAGAATATCCTTATTTAAATGGCCGCAAATCCCTTAACATAAAACACAATGTTATTTTACTTTCTTCGCTTTGCTCGAATGTCAAATAACGATTTTATGTTAAATATCCGGCTTATATCACAGCATGTAAATAACTATCAGTCTACATTTAGGCTAACTTCAATTGTTAAGAATATCTTTATGTTTATGGCCGCAAATCCCTTAACATAAAACACAATGTTATTTTACTTTCTTCGCTTTGCTCGAATGTCAAATAACGGTTTTATGTTAAATATCCGGCTTATATCACAGCAGGTAAATAACTATTAGTCTACATTTAAACTAACTTCACTTGTTAATAATATCTTTATGTATATGGCCGCAAATCCCTTAACATAAAATCGTAAACGTTATCGTACTGCGTAGCGATAACTGATTTTATGTTAAATATCCGGCTGCGCCGTCTATTACGGGATTTGCTATTTGTGTTTCATAATTTATATTATGTTAAGTAAGTTATTTCAGGATATACCCTATTAAGCGTCAATGCTTTGGCCTTTCTTAATATATTTGGGATAATTAATCATAATCTTATTATGATCTCAATAAATAGAATTCTCCAGCTTACTGTACTCGTTTTATTATTCCTCTCAATCTCTTGTGACAATTCGAAGCAAAATGAAAGTCAATCCAGATCTCAGGAATCCGAAACCCAATTAGATGAAGATTCTAGTCCTGAAGAAGCCATTGGAGAATCAGTAACTGAATACTCCATTAAACTCAATGATCATTCTATTCCTTTGAATATTTCTGAAACATTTAAAGAATATGCTGAAAATGCAATTCCCGATAACCTAAGTCTAAACTCCTCTGAAATAACGGTTTCTGAGCAAATAGAAGCCAATCTGCTGTATTTTGATTCTGCACACTTTTATTTAGAATTCAATGATATTGGCTACAGATATATGGCCATATACGACTGGTCGGGTGAAAATTTGGCGACTTCCCTCCTTATCGATCCGGGAATTAAAGGCTTTAGTTCTGCATCTAAGGCATTAATTGCCCCGGGGCATTTTCGCCTTGTATACACAATGAAGGATGATTCAAAAATCTACAAACATTATACACTGGATATTGATAGTAAAAAAATTATCGAAGTAAGCAGTCCTAAAACAGTCCTAGACTATTTTGTCTTATTGCCTGAAAAATACCTCTCTCAATATTTTAATGGCCATATAAATCTCTATCCAAACTTATTTAAAGGCTCAGACTGGTATCATACCTTTATTTCGAAATCCTATGCCTCAGTTGTTGATTTTAAAAACGGATACCTAAAATTGATCAGTACAATGGCCGTATTTCAATCCGATCAGGGTCATTTATTTGTATTGAATAATTCAGCCGGAGGAACTTGTGAAACCTTCATTTTTAATTATTTCCTCAAATACGATCAGGAAAAGCGCCTTTTTACAGAAATTGAGCCCACCTCTATCCTTCCGGATATCAATAAATACGATTTATTCATGGAGCCTGCCGAAATTGAAAAGCATTTTAAAGTAGATGAAATTGCATTGTGGTTTAAACCACCTCAATTTGGAACGGTCATGTCTGTTGATGGATTTATAGACGAATGTGGTATAGATGATGAAAGCAAACTCACTTTGATCACCAATAAAAAGACGATGAAATTGAAATGGAATAAAGTCAACAGCAAATTCGAAATCCTGGAATAATACCCCGAATTAGCCCAGTTTTATAGCTTTTCCTTTAAATCTTCATTTACATTAATGACTACCTTTCCCTGTGTTTTTCCCGATTGAAATAGTTTGATGGCCTTATACATATCATCAAATTCAAAAATATGGCCAACTTTTGGGGCTTGAAGCTTCAATGCATTCATTTCTTTGAGTATTTGATGCATCAATTCCTTTTGTTGATAAAGCCAGATCAGGTTAAAGCCCATTATGGACTTATTGCTTTCAATCATTTTCTGTGGATCGATTTTAGGTCTTGTGAGGTACATATAAGCTAAACGTATCCAATTGGGAGAATTGGAATTATCGCCATAACGCGCAGAACCGTAATTGATTAATCTGCCCTGGGCTGCAAGAGCATTGTAACCGGCTTTAAAAACATTTCCACCAATACATTCCATAACTATGTCTAAGTCTCTGTTATTTAGCGCGATATGCAATTTGTTTTTGAAATTTTTATCGCGGATAATCCAGTCATTATAGCCTTCCTGTTTTAGAATCTCGATTTTACTTTCCGAGCTGACCGTCCCGATGGTATAGGCATCAAATATTTTGGCGATCCGGTTGGCCATCAGACCGACACCTCCGGCCGCGCTGTGAATTAAAACACAGTCTCCTTTCTTTAAGCGCCCCAAATGCACCATGCCGTAATAGGCCGTTAAACTTTGTACCAAATAAGCAGCACCCTCTTCAAAAGACCATTTTTCGGGCAATGGAACAATATAATCCGCATCTATATTGATATGCGAGGTATAGGCACCAAATCTTGTAATGCCCATCACCTTATCTCCGATTTTGAATTTTTCAATGCCCTCTCCCAGGGATATGATGATTCCGCTGTATTCCAGACCGGGAACAAAACTGCCTTTGGGTGTAGCGCCATACAAACCCAGAATGGCAAAAATGTCTGCGAAATTCAGTCCTATGCTGTGTATTTCTACTTGAACCTCCCCTTTTGAGGGTTCTTTTATGTCCTCAGATACCAATTTGAGGTTTTTGATATTACCTGCCTTTGCAATGCGATAGGCTTTTCTGCTTTTACTCATAAATGCTTTCCAGCCTTAAATGTCATCAGCCATTATTGTCAATCAACTTATCAACGAAATTGAACAGAAATTTCGCATTATCACAAATGCAGAATAAATTAAACCTAAGTATCCAAATGCTCTCCCAAACGATCGAGTGAATCCGTCCAGAATTTGTCGTAAAAAGCCAGCCATTCGGAAACAGATTTTAATTCCTTGGGATTGGCCTGAATCAAACGCTCCCTGCCCTTGCTCTCTATGGAAATTAAACCCGCCGATTCCAAAGACTTGATATGCTTTGTCACGCCCTGTCTGCTTATCTCAAAGTTTTGGGCGATCTGTGAAATCGGCATCGCTGCACTGGCAATCACCAGTGCATGAAATATTTCCCGCCGTGTGGGATCGGCTATGGCTTTAAAAATGCGATCAATGCGCTGGTTCTGTTTGGCCATCTTTGAGGTAATTTGGTAAAACTGATAAACAAGCATCCCATCCCATATCGAAATGCCCCATAACTTCTTCAGCGGCTTCTCCGTGTTTGGAAATACCCGAATGCACCAGTATTAATTTGGTCTGGCTTCCCTCCTGTTTTAGAGTCCAGGTGACAATGGTCTCAATCGCTGATTCTCCCGAGCCCCAGGTGTATTTTAAGGTATAAGGATTCGCTTCAAGAACTCTCCCCTTCACTTTTGTACTTCCGTGTTCTTCAGTTGCGGTAAGGGTGTATTGATAACCGGCTTCCGCTTTGAAATCGGCATGTATAAACCATTTTGAAATTTGTTCTGCTTCTGTAATGGCCTTCCATACTTTGTCGATGCTGTGATTAAACAGCTTTTCTTTTACTATCTGATCTTTCATGATTTTTTAATTATATGCAACTAATAAGTTGCTAATATATCAGGGATTTTTTTAATATGCAACTATTTAGTTGCTTAATAAGTAAGAATGAAAATATTCTTATTGTGAAATTGTACTATTATCGACTTTGGAGATTAATTTATAAGGTCTGTTAAAAGCTTCCTGGGATAATTTGAAATGAGCTGATAACAACCTGATATTTTCTTTTGAAAGTCCCTTCCTGTAATTTAAAATACTTGAAACCATGCCTTTGGATACCTTTAGTATTTCAATCAAATCTTTTGATTTTAGATTATTCTCTTTCATTAGAGATTTCAGCAGTTGAACCGGATCAAGGTCGCTTAAAGTATTATGTTGCTCATCCCAGTTTTCTATGAGTAAGGTTAAAAGATCAATCTGATCTTCAATATCTGTATTTCGTACTTTTTTATTTTGAATAAGAAGTTCACGAAGCTCTTTGCAATATATTTCATATTGCTCTTCATTCTTGATCACAGTATATTTTAAAACTTCCATTTCAATAATCGTTTATTTTATATTGACGACCCTGTCTACATAATTCGGTGTATTCCGCATGTGTTCCAATCCAGGTCACATACAGATGTACCTTTTTAAATCCGAAAAAATATTCACATATCATTCTATATTTATTCCCTCCTATATTGAAAACGACTCTATTTGTGCCATTTCCTAAAATATCGGCAGAATTGAAGCTTTTAATGATATCTAATGGGTTAATCCAATCAGCGTTCTTCATAATATTGAACCATGACTCAAATCCAGCTAAACTCTGATTATTAGTTTCAATGTAATTTTCAATGGATTGCTTCTTAATGAGTCTAACCTTCACATTTCATATATCAAAATTAACAATAAGTTTACATAATGTAAACATTTATTCTGATTTCTGGAATTCTCAATTATTCATGAAATCATAATTGGGTTTTAAAATTAGCCATCATCCTTCTTTAAAAATCAATCATTGTATGAAGCCCGTCTTTGATCTATTCCATACTGTTTATTAATTAGGCTTATTAAGATTTTAATCTGCATCTCAATTCATTTTTAATTCCTAATTCCTAATTCCCAATTTTTAGCCCTTCACACATTCATAAAAAAAAATCTGTTTTCAGTCCTTATTTTTGCGGCCTATGGAATTACAGGCCATGGCCAAATTGGCCGCCAGCTACGTAAATACGACCAGCAGACATATATTTCTCACGGGAAAGGCCGGTACGGGCAAAACGACTTTTCTCAAATACATTATCGATCATACGCATAAAAAAGCGGTAGTTGCAGCTCCAACAGGTATTGCTGCCATCAATGCGGGCGGTGTTACCCTGCATTCGCTTTTGCAATTGCCTTTTGGGTCTTTTATTCCTGAAAATATAGCCTTAGAGCAAACAAATGACCGGGTTTCCATCCCAAAGACCCTTTTTCAGGACTTTAAGTTTAATGCCAGCAAAAGACAGCTGATCAATGAAATTGAGCTTTTAATCATCGATGAAGTCAGTATGCTTCGAGCCGATCTTCTCGATTGTATCGATTTTACTTTGCGTTACCTCCGCAAAAACGCCTCTCCTTTTGGTGCGCTTCAAATCCTGTTTATCGGTGATTTAATGCAATTGCCTCCGGTGGTAAAAGAACATGAGAAAAGACTGCTGAGCCATTATTATCCGAGTCTTTACTTTTTTTATGCCAAAGCACTTGAAAACAATGCACCCATACATGTAGAGCTTAATAAAATATTCCGGCAGGAAGATCAGGATTTTATCGATTTGCTAAACCGATTGCGTCACAATGCACAAACAAGGGAAGATCTTAATTTCCTTAATGGCTATTACAATCCTGATTTTGCCGAAGCCGGGGAAGCGGGTTTTATCCATTTGACCACACATAATTATCGCGCGGATAAACTCAATCAGCAAAAACTGAGTGATTTGGATGTGCCGCTTTATACCTTTCATGCAGAAATTGATGGCACATTTCCCGAGAGCATGTTTCCTACTTCTGAAGAACTGCTTTTAAAAGAAGGCGCACAGGTCATGTTCATCAAAAACGATCCGAGCGGTGAAGGGCAATTTTTTAACGGTAAAATCGGCTTGATTTCTAGTCTTACGCAAGAGGAAATATGGGTCCAATTTGAAAACGGTTCCGAAGTGCTGGTGAGTCCCTATGTCTGGGAAAACAAAAGATACATTCTCGATAAGGAAAGCAATGAAATTGAAGAAAGCTATCTCGGAAGTTTTAAGCAATACCCTATCAAATTAGCCTGGGCGGTGACGATCCATAAAAGTCAGGGTTTGACCTTTGAAAAAGCCATTCTGGATCTCTCGGGCACCTTTGCCCCCGGACAACTTTACGTCGCGCTATCCCGATTGACATCGCTGAAAGGCTTGGTTCTATCTTCTCCCCTTCCCGAAAATCCTCCGAAAATTGACGAAAGTCTGGCGCGTTTTAATGCCACACAATTGGAGCAAAAAGAACTGGAAGAAAATCTGGAAGACAATCAAAAGGCCTTTGTATTGGAGCTTGGACAGAATGCCTATGATCTTTCGGCATTGCACAATAAACTAAAGAATCATCAGAAAAGCTTTAACAAAGATGAAAATCGCTCAATCAAACAGAAATACAGCGAATGGACAAAAGCGATTCTGGATGAAATTCAGGAATTAAAACCCATTGGAGAGGGATTTTCAAAGGAAATTCAACGCATTCTAGGCCATGCGGATTATCTCGATCGCTTAGCTGAAAGAAGCATAAAAGCAGAAGACTATTTCCTCGATAAACTCCTTCCCATAGCGGAAAAGATTCAGGCCCATGCTTCCGAAATAGCAAAGGAAAAAAAGGTAAAGGCTTATCGCAAAGAGCTGGAAGATATCAGCGATGTATTGATTCGAAAGATTCAGGATATAGAACGCTTTTCATATTTAATCGGGAATTTGAAATCGGGCGCTGATTTTAGAGAAAAATTTAAATCCCGTCTCAGTAAGGATCTGATATCCGGGAAATTAAAAAAGCCGCCCAAAGATAAAACCCCTACGGCTGAAATCACCTTCAAATTATTTCAGAATGGCAAATCTATTAAGGAAATAGCAGCAGAAAGAGCCTTGGCGGAAAGCACCATCGAGG
Source organism: Cytophagales bacterium (assembly GCA_040218795.1). Taxonomy (GTDB): domain Bacteria; phylum Bacteroidota; class Bacteroidia; order Cytophagales; family CCMP332; genus CCMP332. The sequence goes on from JAVJQT010000011.1 coordinate 78,768, forward strand.
GCCATTTGGCTGAATATATAAAAACCGGAAAAATTCCCATCGAAGATCTGGTATCCAATGCCAAAATCAAGAAAATACAAAAGGTGCTTGAATCCGATGCTGTAGGCTTAGCCGAAATCAAATCCAATCTTCCCAAAAGTTATTCCTATGGAGAGATCAAAATGGTAATTGCTCATCAGAATAGATTAACTTAGGCGCTTTAAAAATCAGAAAAAATGCTAAAGAAAATATTAATTGGAATTGGAATCCTTGTTGGGGTTTTCATCCTCTGGTCAGTTTACGGTTTATTTATTGCCACGCCTGTCAGTCCACCGGCCACGGCCACTTATAACCAGGACGGTTTGGAAATTACCATCGAATACAGTCAGCCCTCCAAAAAAGGCAGATTAATTTTCGGATCCGAGGAAGACGGTGCTTTACAGCCTTATGGCAAATATTGGAGACTGGGAGCCAATGCGGCTACCGAAATTACCATTAACAAGGATGTTTTATTTGCCGGTGAGCCATTAGAAGCGGGTACATATCGTATGTATGCGGTTCCAGGACCCGATGTGTTTAAAGTCACTTTGAATTCTGAAACCGATGTATTTTTTGGTGTATCGGAGCCCGATCCCGAATTGGATATTCTCACCGTAGATGCGCCGGTTGAAAAACCTTCATCTGAAGTGGAGACCTTTACCATAGGATTTAGTCCTAATGATGAAGGCGTCACAATCGACTTTGTATGGGTTCAAAGCAAGTTTACTGTTCCTGTCACAGTACAATAGAAGGCTTTATCCCAATATAATTGGGCATTTGATGAACTAAAGGGTAAAGTTTGGCTTTACCCTATTTTTTCCAGGTAAAAATAAATTCCGAACCCTCCCCGGGTGAAGAGTTCAATTTAATATTCCCCATATTTTGTTTTACCAGTTTCTTGACGATCGCTAAACCGATTCCACTGCTATCTTTTCTTGAAGTGCTGTGAGCCTTGCTGAATATATCGAATATGGTTTTGTGGTATTTTTCATCTATTCCGGGGCCATCGTCTTTTACGCTTATTTCTATTTCATCGATGGTGCTTTTTGAACTCAGCACTACCCTGCCCTTATTCTTGTCATGATATTTAATCGCATTTCCGATCAAATTGGAAAGCACCTGAAACATCTGTGTTCTGTTGGAATGCAATTCCAGATTTTCACATTGGTTAACTATCTCAAAGTTCTTTTTTACGTGCAGGCTTTCTATGACCTCAGCGATTAAATCGTTCAAATGGTATTTACTCAATTTTATTTCCGAATGACCGGCCCTTGAATAACTGAGTATGGCATTTATCAGCTCATTCATTCTACGTGTTGTCTTTTCAATCAAATTGATCAAATTCCTTCCCTCTATATCTACTGGTTTAAATTGATTCTTTTGCAACAATTCAATCAGGCCTAATATAGAATTGATGGGCGATTTGAGATCATGCGAAATGATATGGGCAAATTGATCCAATTCCTGATTTCTGGCTTGCAATTCAGTATTGAGCACCTCCAGTTTATTTTGAATTTGGATGAGGTCACTAATGTCTCTTATGATAGCAATAAAGCGTTTTTGGCCATTTTCTCTCGTAGATGAAAGTGATATATCTATTGAAAATTCATTGCCTTTTTTGTCCACGGCATAGAGTTTCCGACCTGTCCCCATCCTTCTTGAGACCGGATTTTGGGTATAGCCTTTAAATAGTTTTTTATGAGATTTATGAAAACGCTGTGGTATGAGGATATTCAAATCCTTTCCAATCACTTCTTCTTTTTTATAAAGAAACAGGTCTTCAACTGAAGCAGACACTTCAACTATTTTAGCATTTTCATCACAGATGACGATGACGTCGCTCAGTACATCCAGCAATCTCGAGGATTCCATATTTTTTAATTAAGCATTCAGGCATTCATTTTATCGATAATTGAGGAAAAGATTTCCCCGCGTTTTCAAAATTTATCTTTTAAAAGCATTATCGAATCTTCTTAAGCTTTAAATGCATATTGCAGTTTCCCTAAACAAATTTTAATGATCCTAATCAGGGCTTTAGGTGATTTTTTGAGTTGATCCAATGAAATATATTATTATCAAGACCAGTTAAAATCAAATCTGTTCATTTTAAAAGGCCAGGATAGAAAAATTTCAGTCTAATTCAGATTCGCCAATAAAATCAAGTGGAATAAATGTAACTTTCGCTTTTATTGCTCAAACAATCCTGTTAACAAATGGTATATCAAGAAATGATTTTTGCAGGATTGCTTCTGGCCTCCATTTGGCTACTATTTTATCTTTTACCATTTAATATCTGGATCACGGCTGTTTTCTCTGGCGTAAAAATTCGACTTTTGGATCTGGCATTTATGCGTTTCAGAAAAGTGCCGCCAAATCTTATTGCCCGATCTCTGATTCTTGGTCAAAAAGCGGGTTTAAAAGACATCAATTCAAACCTTTTGGAAACACATTATCTCGCCAAAGGCAATGTGATAAATGTTATTAAAGCCATGATTGTTGCCGATAAGGCCAATCTTGAATTGAGCTTTGCCAATGCCTGCTCAATAGATCTGGCAGGAAGGAATGTACTTGAGGCCGTGCAAATATCCGTAACACCCTATATCATCGTGGTGCCATCTATAATGGCTGTTTCCAATGATGGCATTCAGTTAATCGCAGATGTACGTGTAACCGTTCGCACCAATATAAAACAGCTGGTTGGTGGTGCCGGCGAAGAAACGATCAAAGCACGGGTGGGTCAGGGAATAATATCGAGTATTGGCTCGGCCCCTAGTTATCTGCAAGTCCTCGAAGAACCCGGTAAAATATCAAAATTAGTTTTATCACATGGTCTGGATTCGGGTACCGCTTTTGAAATCCTGTCCATCGATATAGCCGATATTAATATCGGAAAAAATATTGGTGCCAAATTGCAAATTGATCAGGCCATGGCAGACCTGGAAATAGCAAAAGCAAAAGCAGAAAAACGAAGAGCCCAGGCCGTTGCCCTTGAACAGGAGATGATGGCTAAAATTGAGGAATCAAGAGCCAAAGTGATACAATCGGAAGCCGAAATTCCTTCGGCCCTATCTGAAGCTTTTACAAAGGGTTATCTCTTTCCCTGGAGCATGAAAAAATAAGCATTTGGGAATTTCAAACCATTAATAAATATGCCATCAATTGATTGGGCTGCTTTTACCTTTTAAAAACCCTAACCCAATCCACCAGCATTTCAGAGGAGTCTGCATAATTCGCGGAATTGCGATCGAAAAAGAAAAATCCACCTACAGCGGTATTTAAAACAATTTTTTGATCTGAACCATAGAAATTCCCGATGTTATTATTGGAATTAGCAGCATAACTGTAAAGCAGGGAATCATCAAATAAAATATCGATGGAATCGGCTTTCCAGATCATTTCATAGCTATGAAAGTCTGCCGTTAAATCAGGACCGGGAATATGCTCTAAATCGTTATTGCTATTGATATTGATGTCGGTTTCTGTACCATAAAAAATATTGGTTTGAAACATATAAGGCTCACCGCCCCTCGCTTCCAGAATGTCAATCTCTCCCTTTGTGGGCCAGGGATCGCCATAAGTCCAAAAGGCCGGCCACATGCCATGGCCCTGTGGTAGCTTAATGCTCGCAACAAAACGGTACTCCCTTTCGCCTTCATTATCGGATGGACTAAAAAGGGTTTTGGATTCTATACGGCCCGATACGTATTCAAATTGTTTGGAATTATTACTCCAGGGATGTTCAAAACCCGTAATGGCCTCGCGTTTGCTTTTGATGCTCAGTTTGCCATCGGCTATGCTCAATTGTTCTTCGCGGTACAATTGTATCTCTTCATTAAAGGCCCCGCCTTCCCAGATATTCCATTTGACAAGATTATTTTCAAAATCTTCTTCAAAAATCAAGTCCCAACTTGTTTCTGTACTGTCATTTTCTGTAATGGGCTCAACAGCAGCAGGCACAGTTTCATCATCCGAACAGGCCATATTCAGGGTCAGGAAAAAGACTAAAAAAATGTATTCCTTGAAAAGAGAATATTTCATGAATCAAAGAAACAATTTTATAGTAAATTATTTTGGTAATTTGATGCTGTCATATTTTTCCCATTAAAAACAATAACAAATGAGTATTCTTAGAATTATTTTTGCCATTTTACTACCGCCTTTGGGTGTTTTCCTAACAGTCGGAATCAGAGGCGCATTTTGGCTCAATATATTGCTAACCTTGCTCGGTTTTCTTCCCGGCATCATCCATGCCGTGTGGGTTATTGCTAAACACGACAAATAGCTTGTGATAATTTCTCTGAGTCTTTTTACTCTTTTATTAACATTAACCAGCCTGGCTTCTCTTATTCGAAGAGATGAATGGTGGATCCGCATTTTTGATTTTCCGCGATTACAACTGAGTATTCTGATTATACTAGCAATAATTATTAGTCTATTGTTATTAAATTTTTCAGAATTTGGGCATTTTCTGATATTCCTGGTCTTATTGGGAAATCTGATATTTCAAGGCTGGAAGATTTACCCCTATACTATATTCGCGCCAATTACAGTTAAAAAGTTTCGTGGTCCCGCTACTGATAATGCCATATCTATATTGGTAAGTAATGTCTTAACACCAAATCGAAAAGTTGATTTACTGCTAAAACAAATCCGAAAGTACCAGCCGGATCTTGTATTGACCCTGGAATCTGACAAGTGGTGGCAGGAAAAACTATCCGTGCTCAGCGAAAGCTATCCTTATCGAATAAATGTGCCTTTAGATAATCTATATGGCATGCATTTATTTTCAAAACTGAGTCTTGAAGAGCAACAGGTAAATTATCTAATTAAACCGGACATTCCTTCAATTGAGGCGCTTATAAAGTTGAGATCGGGCAAATTGATTAAGATTTATTGTCTTCACCCCGAACCGCCCAGTCCTACAGAAAATGACGCTTCCACTGAACGCGATGCTGAAATTTTGCTTACGGCTAAAAAAATGAATGCTCAAAATTACCCCGGTCTGGTATTTGGGGATTTGAATGATGTAGCCTGGTCTAAAACCACTACTTTGTTTCAAAAAACATCACATCTGATGGATCCTCGTAAAGGAAGAGGTTTTTATAGTACATACAATGCAAAATATCCGTTTTTACGCTGGCCTCTTGATCACATTTTTCATTCATCAGAATTTCAGTTGGTTCAAATAAAACGTTTATCCAATATTGGTTCTGATCATTTTCCGCTCTTCACTAAACTTCAATTAAGCGATAATGATCAGGAAGGTATGCAAGCCACAAAAAAAGAAAAAGAACGCGCAGATGATAAAATTGCCAAAGTAGATTCAAATCAGTAGCAGTTAAGAATTTATTGGCAATAATTTGATCCAACTGAATTATGATAATTAGCCTAATACTCAAATACGATTAAGGGTCAAAAAAGGAATAACAATCTTTTAAACATTCTGGGTTAAAGCAAGATCCAAGGCCTCCTGCATAGGCATATCTTTTAATCGGATTCCCGTCAGCCGACGGATGGCATTGCCAATTGCAGCGCCGATTGGTCCCAGAGGGGGCTCTCCCACCGGCAAGGGAATATCTGCACCTTCAATTAAATGAACATCGATTTCTTTTGGTGCATGCTTTATTCGAATCATTTCATAGGGTCCGTATATGGTCGGTTTTAACTCTCCTTCTTCAAGTGTCATTTTTTCAAACATGGCTGCACTCATACCCATTATTATTGCCCCTTCGCATTGCGCTCTTACCTGACCCGGATTGATGACCATACCACAGTCAAAGGCACAAGTCACTTTATGAACTACAATACGGCCATTTTCTATGCTGACTTCAGCCACATGTGCTGCAATGGAGTTCGCATCCATGGAAACTGCAAAACCCTTGGCTCTTTCATTTTTTAGCTCCTCGGAATAATTCCCCTTTTCTGAAGCGAGTTGAATCACCTTTTTTAGTCGCTTCCCATTGCCTTCATCACTGATCATCCTCAATCTGAAATCAATAGGGTTTTTATCCGCTTTTATAGCCAGTTCATCTACAAAACTTTCAATTGCAAAGGTATTGGCCAGTAAACCAAGCGCTCGCCACCAGCTGGTTGCAAATGGCAGTGTGGTATGCCACTGGACTGCTCTGCGATTAGGAATAAGGTCATACATGATTTTGGCCCCTCTTCCCGCACCGAGGTCCATGCCCACTATGGTTTTTACAATTGGTGCTTGTACAGCAGAATTTATACTTACATCACCACTTGCATAATGATGCTCTAAACTATTGATATACTCGTTTTTATCTAATGTGCCTTTTAATATATGATGTGTAGGTGGGCGGAACATATCGTTCTGAAATTCTTCTTTTCTGGTGAAAATATATTTTACTGGTCTTCCCACTTCTTTGGACATTAAAACTGCCTGGATGGCATGTTTGGTATCTAATCTCCGGCCAAATCCACCGCCCAAATGTGTCGGAATAACATTGACATCTTCCAATTCCATGTCAAGAGCTTTGGCAATTTGTTTTTGTGTGATACCAATCGCCTGTGTAGAGAGTATTACAGTGACTTTGCCATTATTATAGTCTGCCACTGCCCCATTGGGCTCAATTTGAGCATGTGCGCCTATCGGACTGCTAAATTCCATCTCCAGTACTTCTTCGCTTTCAGAGTCAAGTTCACTTCCTTCTTTCTGGGAAATAAATTTTTCTCCTTTGCCCACTTTAAGGGTATTCCTCAACTCTTCTTCGCTCCATTTTTTTGATACTTCCCATTCCACATCTATGCTGTCTTTTGCGGCCAGTGCTTCTGCAAATGTTTTGGCTACCAGGCCTATCCAGTCATCGATTTGAACAATTTTGACTACCCCGGGCATGGAAGCGGCTTTTTTACTATCGGCCTTCTTGAATTTTGCTCCTACAATACCCGGTCTGATTACCGATGCGTATAACATATCGGGCATTTCGGCATCTAGGCCATAAAGAGGAGCTCCAAATACTTTTTCCTTTAAATCCACGCGAGGCATGGCCTTACCAACGTATTTGAACCCTTTTGTTCTTGGTTTTGGAATAGTATCGGGTACATTCCATTCCTTAACATCAGCTGCAGCTTCTGCATAGCTTAAAGAAGAGGCATTGCCATAAATGATTCCTTCTTTGGTCTTTAGTGTATTTACTTCAACTGCGAGTTTAGACGCAGCTTCATTTTTTAGCATTTCCCGCATAGTGGCTGCCAGTTCCCTCAATGGTTGCCAAAGTGAAGCAACAGAAAGGCTTCCACCTGTTGCAAGGGCATCAATAATACCGGTTTCAGTTGCGGCTGCCCTGACTTCAATCTGATCAGGCCGTAAATCCATTTCATCGGCGATCATTTGGGTAAAGGCAGTAAAAATTCCCTGGCCCATTTCCACTTTTGGAGAGTGAAATACTATTTTGTTTTCCTTTGTTAATTCGAACCATAATGCGGCTTCGCTGCCTCTGCCTTTATAGGAAGGTACTTTTGATTCCAAACTTTCAATCAAACTTCTTCTCAGGGGATTTCTTGCCACATAAGTACCCAAAGCAATAATACCCAAACTGCCCAGTCCCGTTCTGACTAAAAATTTTCGTCTGGAGAACTTTTTTGATTTCCCCATCTTATTCTAAATTCATTTTTGAATCTTCCATGATTTCGGCAGCACGTTTTATCGCTTTTCTCATTCTGAAATAAGTGCCGCACCTGCAGATATTGATAATATTATTGTCGATATCCTCGTCTGAAGGATTGGGATTCTTATTTAATAAAGCTGCACAGGCCATCATAAATCCAGGTTGGCAATAGCCGCATTGGGGTACTATCTCTTCTATCCAGGCTTTTTGAACCGGATGTGGATTTTCCTCATTGCCAAGACCTTCAATGGTCTTTATATTTTTTCCCTGCGCATATTTCACTGCAAAAGAGCAGGATCTTACCGCTTCTCCATCCACATGCAAAGTGCAAGCGCCGCAAGCCGCTTTTCCACAACCAAATTTGGTTCCTTTTAAATTGAGAACATCCCTGACAACCCAAAGCAAGGGAGTGTATTCATCTACATCTACTTCTGCTTCTTTGCCATTGATATTGAATGTTATCATGCTTTGCTAATTTTTGTTTTCAGGAATAATGGCACCGGATTCTATCCATTTTTTAACCGCAGAAATAAATTTGTCTTTTGGCACCGGAGGTGTTTCACGAGTTTGGCCATTTAAATCCTTTCCGGGTTCCCAGGCCCACATAACCAATTCGTGTTCTGTCAGATGATGCATCAGTTCTTCATGACTTCTATTGCCATTTTTTTGAGGATCCAGGATTGATTTTGCGATTTCAATTCGGGACAAACCCTCCCATTGCATGTTATGTGGAGCCAAAGCCCAATGCGGCGCTCCCGGTACACCTGAAAAGTCATTATTCGAAGCCTGATGACAGGTATTGCAATTGGTAGCAGCTTCTATATTATTTCTTGTGATATCAAATCGATGCGGATGGCTGTCTTCTCCTTGTTTAGGAACATTATCAGAGGGATGACAATTGATACAGCGTTGATGCGTCAGCACATCCATCACCGTATTGAAAAGAATGGCATTCTCATCGCTTTCGCTTAGGGAAGATTCTTTTATATCTGTTTCAGAAAGCTGTTCCTTGCTAAGCACTACTGAGCCAAAGACCAGGAAGGAGACAAAAGCAAAGATTAATAGCGGTAATGATAGCTTTCTGAACATATGAAAGGTTTAATTCCCATTTAATTGACAATTGGAATAAGCTTCATCACACAAATTACATATTTTGGAATTTTTACAAAGAAAATAAATCGATTATCGATCTTTTTAATAAAGGAAGTTTTAACACTTTGATCAAAATCGATGAAAGTTTAATATTTCAAAACCCAGAGACCGCTTCCGTACTGGCTGTAGTCCGTTAATGCAGCTTCTGCTTCATCCCAGGTATCAAAATTGGCTGGAGAAACGGCGAAATAGGTATGTTTATCATCCTTGGTTTGAAGTATATTTACGTTTATTTTCTCTTTGGCGAGTTTTTTGGCAAAGTCCATGGCCAGATCATCATCAATACTACTGGATAGCACGACGTAATAACGGCCAGTGGCCCTGCTAAGCATATCGATTGTTCCGGGTTTCGCCGCCTCTATGGCCGCCAATTCCGCCAGTTTAGCATCGATTAAAGCAATCTGATCTTGAGGATATTCTTGTTCAGGATACATAGATAACGCTTCAGAATAAATGGATTTAGCGTTCTCCCAGTTTTCAGCCTGAAACTCCGAATCGGCCTTTTGTATAAAGTCGTCGTATTTAGCCTGTTTGGCTTCTTCAGCTTCTCTGGCCTTTTTTTCAGCTTCTTCCCTGGCCAATTGCTCCAGACGTGCTTTTTCCTTGGCTTCCTGCTCTGGAATATACATAAACCAGTACCACGCTGCACCGGCTCCGGCCAGTACAATGACCAGAATTACGATAATCAAAACGACCTTCCCACTTTTATTTGATTGCTTATTCATATGGCTATTACGCATTAATAGAGTTTAAAGTTAAGAAAAGGAGTATTAACCTAAATGCAATGCTTTAGAAATAATTAAATTGCAAATGCTAGAATGAATAAATACTTGCACCTATTTGTCTTGAGCCTTTTCCTGCTTATTTCCTGCAGGGATGATGCACTTAATGTAAACAATGGTTGTCCTCCGCTAAAAGTGGTTTCAGAATTTGTCAATCAGGGAGGAGAACGCATTCGCATCTTTGAAGATGGCAAGGCCTATTATGTCAATGAATCGGGATGCAGTTTTGCAGCACAGTATTTCGATCCGAATTTTTACACTGATACATATCTCAATACCGATTCGGGCATTTATCTTATTATTTCGGAGGGCGAGTATTTGTCACCCATAAGAAATCAATATCTCGATTTTGAAGGTTTTAATAATACTTTGGATATTTTTAGGATGGACATTTCTCAGGATAGCCTGTTTCTTAACAGTTTTACATTGCAAAGTCCTTCCGCCCCTACTGTTGATGATTATGTGGCACTCCGTAAATGCATTTTCGATGAGACTTGCGATTTCATTGACAATAAGTTCGAATTAATTCCGGATCCGGTAATCATTAATAATAATACTGTATTAAAATTCTATGCCGTTCCACCTTCGCCTTCCATGATAACTTCTAAATCTTCTGTCAGCACTACCTTAAGCTATTTTGAAAAAGGCGATGATTTTTGGTTTGAAGCGAAATACTATATTACAGGCAACCTCCCTACGACCCTGGCAGATTTTGAATCCTCCATCTTTTTTGAAAGTCCAGGCCCAAGAATTATTTTTCGAGGAGATCAATTGGCCATTGAAAATAAATTCAATGAAAAATTAACATTTGACCAGCCCGAAGAAAGCGCCATTCCCTTTCCAATGAATCAATGGGTAAGTGTAAAGGTTCATTTGACTTATGATGTTCAAAATGGCATTGTTCAAATGTGGCAGGACGGGGAATTGATCATCGATCAAATAGGCCCCACTATTCCTCTGGATTTATGGATTCAGGATCGTATCGAATTGGGTATTTCAGCAACATCAAATGAATGCACATTGTATATGGATGATATAAGGTTTTCGGATGAAGCTTTTTAAAAAGTTATTGTATTGATAATCCAGATTGTTTTTTGATTAATCTAAAATGGCGCAGAAATTAAATTCATCCACGATTGACTTTCATTGCCTATGTGCCATTTGAAATTCTTTAAAGAGAATTTATAAATACTTATATCCGTTTAAATAATATTTCTTTTGAGGCGATTTATCTTTCATAGTTTCAAATGGTCAAATTGAAATACTATGTTTAAAATATTCCTGAAAGTCGCTTTTAGAAATTTTAAGAGAAACCTTTTGAGCAGCAGCATCAATGTTATTGGGCTCACATTAGGTTTTATTTCTTTTCTGGTATTGAGTCTTTATGTCATTAATGAATACAGCTATGATAAGTGGAACAGTTTATCGGAACGCACCTTTAGACTTACCACGATCGACGAAGCCTTAGGCGTCAGCAGCAATCAGGTAGCCATAACCAATCCAATGATGCCGGAGGCCATCGAAGAGCAATTATCAGCTGTTGAAATAGCCACGAGGGTTCAATCCGCAGGAGAACTCCGCATGGAAAAAGGTGATATGCCCTATTATGTTGAAAACTGCAAGTTTGTGGAGGATGACTTCTTCAGAATCTTTGACATTAAAGCATACGATTCTTCTTTTCTGGCTGAATTTTCCCTTCCGAGAAAAATGATTTTAGCGGAATCCGAAAGCCAGCGGATATATGGTCAGGCCAATCTCAATGAAAAGCAATTATTGCGCATCAATGGTGAAAACTGGGAAGTAATCGGCACATATCCCGATATAAAAAACAATTTTCATCTGGAAATAAATGCCCTTTTATCGATTACTCCACCTCAATCCGACAGCAATACCATCCGGTACTTTTCCACCTTTCAGGGTCTGGGGATGATTGGCTACGCGGTTCTGACAGAAGCTGGCCTGGAGAAGGAAGTGGAAGAACAAATGTATAAGCTGGCCACAGAAAACGATGCTCCGGATTTTTGGATACCACAATTACAACCTTTAAATGAAGTTCACCTCGGATCTTCCGGAATTATATTTGACCACTATCATGCCAATAAGGGCAATAAGACCTATGTGAATGCCATGGCTATTGTGGCCATTTTAGTATTGATAATTGCCGCTTTCAATTTTATGAATCTTTCAACCGCTCAGGCCGGAGGAAGAGCCAAAGAAACAGGCATGAGAAAAGTATTGGGAAGCAGCAGAGAGGGCCTTATGGGTCAGTTTTTCACGGAAAGCAGTATGCTTTCAGTTTTTTCCATGCTTTTGGCATTTCTGATATTTTTAAGTGCCGGCAATTATCTCAATCTGGGTAATGGAGCAGATTTGAAAGCATTAATTATCGAAGACTACTGGTTGATAGTCTTGTTTTTCGGAATTGCCTTAATCATTGGAATTTTTGCAGGCCTCTATCCCGCCCTGATTCTTTCAGGTTTTCATCCTATTGCTATGCTCAAGGGTAAATTCCAGACAGGAAAAACAGGTGTATTAATGCGGAAGTCATTGGTGACCATACAGTTTATTGCATCTGTTGCAATGATCATTATTACACTATTGGTTGTTAAACAAATTGATTTTTTGAAAAACAAGGATTTGGGATTTAACAAGGAGCAAATACTCAATATACAATTCAGCGAAAACGAATTAATCGAAAAAGCAGAACCATTTAAAACTGAAGTAGATGCATTGTCATTTGTGAACAGGAGTAGTTATTCAGGAAATATGCCCGGAAGAGGTACAGGGCGAACCGGTGTAACCATTGACTCCATATCTTCTTCTGATGATGAAACCTATATTGTTTCTGTCATGAATATGGATGAAGACTTTTTTGATTTGATGGAAATTAAAATTGTTGAAGGGAGAAATTTTAGTGAAGAAATGGGCAGCGATGAAGAACAAGCAATTTTAATTAATGAAGCCATGATGGAATCCCTTGGCTGGAAGAACATAGAAGGTAAAAAATTATCATTGGGCGACAGTGATCGCCGAAGCGTCATTGGTCTGGTTAGTAATTTTCACTTTTCGGGAATGCGCGAAAAAATTGAACCTCTGATGTTTATTTATAACCCCGAACCCAATAACAACTTAAATTTTAAGTTAAATTCAGCCAATTTACATGAGGATGTGTCCAGGATCTCTGCAATTTGGACCAAACATTTTCCTGAATACCCCTTTGATTATCAGTTTTTTGATGAGGAGTTTAATGAATTGTTCAAAGCCGATGAAGAATTCGCTTCGCTCATAAGATATTTTACATGGATAAGTATTTTATTGGCCTGTATGGGTCTCTTTGGACTTTCTTATTTTGCCACTGAACAAAAACGGAAGGAAATAGGCATACGCAAAGTATTGGGTTCTTCGGTTTTACAAATAATCACACTTTTGACAAAACAGTTTATCTGGCTTATTCTAATAGCCAGTTTAATTGCATTGCCCGGTGCCTATTATGCCTTAAATCATTGGTTAAGCGATTTTCAATACCGAATTGATTTATTGTCATCGGGAAGCCTGATTCTCTTTTTTAGCGGTGTTTTGGCGGTGGTGCTAATTTCTGTATTTACCATTGGAATAAAATCAACAAAAGCGGCACTTGAAAATCCTGTGAATTCTTTGAGGGATGAGTAATTCATTTTAATAAAAATCAGAAAAGCTATTACCTAATCTGAACACGATTGAATTAGCCTATGAACGAGAAAATTCAAAATTGAAACTCGAAATTCAATTTTAAAATTCAATATTAAAATGTTACCTGAAGTTCGGTAAATGCATTGTACCATAAATTATCAACGGGAACCACAGGTTTGAAATCATAAAGCATCCTGTACTGTACGGCAAATGCCACAGTACTGGTAAAGGAATAAGAAATACCCAGGCTACCCCCGATTCTGGGGTTTTTGAATAGATCTTCGAAGGGGTCCTGATAATAGAATGCAAATTCGGCCTTGACCTTGTCTGTTAATGTCTGTCGAATACTCACATATGCATTTAATTTGAACAAATGTGTTTCTACTATGCTCAAAACTTCTGGGAGTTTATCAGTTGGAACTGCTGTATAATTCCATTGTTCATACTCATAAAAAGGTCCAATACCCGCAAAAGCTCCCCCATTTAAATTCTTATAAATTTTATACCGCAAATTTGATCCTGCTGCATATTTTTGGCTCATTCCTCGTGCATCGGCCCATTGATATTGTGCGTAATGTTCTAGTACAATAGGGTTGTCATAAAAGATTTTAAACTTAAAATAAAGGTAGCCACCACTAAGAATTGTTTGTGAACCGTTTTTAGTTAGTTCAAAGTTGTTAGCCACAATTATTCCATGGTTTTTTAGTCGATAGGCAATATTAGCTCTATTGTTAATTTCGACATAGAGCTCCTTTGGCGTTTTAATTTCCACTGAAGGTGCTATTGTACCCTTATAGGTGCGTGTAGTATCAAATATGATCACATAACTTTCCGGATAAAGGAGTTGGGCATTTGAGGATATATTTGTTAAAAGAATTATACAAATTGTAGCAAAACTGATTCTCAAACAAATGCTTTTTAAATTGAAAACACAGATCATTTATTTCGAGGTTTTTTTTGGTCAATAAGATTTCCTGCTGTGCGAATCATATCAATTGAAAACAACTGCCCAATTCTTCCCATTAATTTTGATAGATTAATAGTCGCCATCACTTGCTTTTTCAACTCAGGCGGTAATTCATTCACCTGATTTAGCAGTTCAAATGGATTTTTATTGTTTTCTGCTTTCATATATTGCTATTATCTTTTCCTTACTTCTTTTTAATTTCATTTTCACGGCACTCTCGTTTTTTTCTACAATCTTGCCGATTTCCTTAATTGATAGGCCATCCTGATATTTCATCAGTAAAATTGATTTCTCAGATGGGCTTATTTCATTCAGTAAATCATTTAACTGATCTACACTAATTTTTGTCAGTTCTGAGTCATCAGGTTCTAGTATTCCTGAATTTTCATTTATCCATTCAATATCTTCTTCACTAAGGTTTCTTTTGCGTTTTTTATTTTCATGATCAATACAATGATTATAGGTAATCCTATAAATCCAGGTAGAAAACTTTGCTTTGTGATTGAATTTTTTGAGACTTAAATAGATCTTGACCATAACATCATGGGCCAGATCTTTTGCTTCTGCCTGATCCTTAGTAAAACCAAGACATTTCTGATAAACCATTTTGATATGACGATCATAGATTTCTACAAAATAGGACAAGTCATCAGATATGACTATTTTCTTTACCAGTTCTTCATCCGACAGTTTGTCTTTTTTTCTTTTTAGTAGCCTCAATTTCAATAAAAGATCATTATGCTAAAATGTATAATAAAACATTCAGGCCTCATATTACATTGTAACCGAGACTTGAATGTTTTGCGAATTAATTAATCCTCTACAACCACCTCTTCAGTGAGTAGATATTTCGAAGGGATAATCGTTTTGCCTTTGGCAGTTTTTATTACGCATGAGGCACCATCAAGCATTTCAATAGTACCGGAAATACCCTTTACAGTAATTTTCTGACCAATTTCAAAATTTCTTTTAGCGTAAAATGAAGAAAGGATATTTGCTAAAACATCTCTTGATCCCAAACCAAAAGAAATTGCAAAAGCCAATAAGAAACCTCCAACTATCAAAGTTACATTTGAAGTGATTATAGAAGTATCTATCCCTGCCTGATTCAAAGCGGTTAAAGTGATAACAACTAGAATAATATAAAAAGCAATACTGCTGAGCATAACACCAGAGGAAATGGATAAAGATTCGAGTATACCGTGTAATGCTTTTCGAACCATTGTGGATATATAAAATCCAATTACGAAAATGATAATTGCACTAAATAATTTAGGTAAGTATCCTAATAAATCGCCAATTGAAGTAGAGACAACTGTCCATCCCAATGTATCGGAAGCTGTAACAAAAAATAACAATACAATGATCCAATAAATGAATTTACCTACAATTTTGGAGGCTGTCATATCTATATTGACTTTTTTGAATATTTCATCCGCCTTAATTTTTTCAGATAACTTATCAAATCCTGCAAGTGAAAGTCCTTTTGATATTGCAAATGACAATATTTTGGCAATTAGCCATCCGATTATGATTAAAAAAATAGCACCTAATATATTAGGTAGCGAACTCATTATGGTTTGACCTAAAGTTACCATTGATTCGATTGCAACCTGTGTCCAGTCTGTTAATTGATTCATATTTTGTTTTAGTTTTATGATTAATATTTTCCCTGTCTTTAATTGAGCAGGTACTATTTAGACTAGAAGTAATTATAAAGGTCACATTTTGTGATAAATGGAGGGCCTCGTGTCGAATATTAAGTCTTATAAAATTGCTCTTATATCAGCAAATAGGCGGTTTATAACTTCAAATAATTTTTTTTGAATGAACTATTTTTTATTCAAATCAATGATTTTGGCATTTTATAAATTGCTCTTAATTAATTGGGATCCCGGATATTATCCGCGAATAGTCAAATATTGATTTTGACGTTATTTCGTTCTGTTTATTCTTTATTCTTTATTTCATAAAGCTATTGGTGCTCCGAGACATTTATCCGGAATCCCAAAGGCTTCCACCAATGGAACAGCTTCCTGTCTTACTTCATAGCAGAGCGAATTGACAAGTCTTCGGATGGCTTTGGTTTTTGCACCGTTCATATAGCCATTTTCAAGATACCAGCCTTTGTTTTTTTCAATTTGAGAAAGTGCAAATAATCGACATAAACGCGTTAAAGAACTTTTGATTGATGCATCGCTTGTGTTATTTACCTGATCAATGAACTGTTCTAAAATTACCCTCTCAATAAATGCATGGCCCACTTTGAGCATATGATATTGTGTTTGATTAAAGGCATCAAATGAATCCATGCCCTGATCTAAATGGTTTTTAAAGCGTTTGGCGGCAGAAGTTACCACAGATCGTTCGCGGTATAAAAAGGCATCGCGTAAAAAAGTAAAATCCTGTAAATGTTCCGGATCTGTATTGCGTATTACTATGGGATTTTTTTCACTAAGATTCGTTTTGGCCTGTGCTGCCAGATAGGAAAGCATACCAAAAAAATCAATATCGGAAAATTCCTTTTTAAACTCAGATAAACGGCTCTTGGCCACCAATTGCATAAGCACGGTATTATCGCCTTCAAAAGTTGTGTAAATATCTGTGTCGTTTTTTAAACGATCAATTCGGTTTTCCGAGAGATAACCTTTTCCCCCCAGCGCTTCCCTGCATTCCTGTAATGTGGCAGTGGTATTCCAGGTACACCATGCTTTTAAACCGGCTGCCAAAGCTTCAATTTCCTGCATGTCTTCCTCTTTTCTATTTAAAAAGCGGGTAGTGAGGTATTGTAAAGCAAAATGACTTGCATAAGCATTGGCTAAAAGAGGCATCAAACGTCTTTGATGCGTGAGGTAATTTAATATAGATACTTCCTCCCCGTTTTCGGGTCCAAACTGTTTGCGTGAATGACTGTACTTGATACAAATTGCCAATCCCGATTTTACAGCACTCAGACCGGATCGCGGAATGCCAATTCTTCCTCCGACAAGGGTACCCAACATGGTAAAGAATCGACGGTTATCACTACTTATTGAACTCTGGAATTCACCATTTTCATCGACAGAAGCATAGCGGTCAAGCATTTCATCTTTCCCAATTTCTACATTATCAAACCATATTTTCCCATTGTCAACCCCATTCAATCCCATTTTTCTACCACAATCCTCTATTTTCACCCCCGGCCATAATTGACCTTTCTCATCGCGAAGCGGTACGACAAAAGCGTTGACACCATAATCTACCTCATCAATTATAAGTTTGGCAAAAACCGTTGCCATTCTTCCATGCACAGCGGCATTGCCTATGTACTCTTTGCCCGCTCCCATATGAGGCGTGTTAATGATAAAAACTTGTTTATTGTGATTATAGGTAGCCGTAGTTTCGATCCCTTTTACATTTGAACCATGGCCGGTTTCAGTCATGGCAAAGCAGCCGGGCAATTCCAAACTACCGATCGCCGCAAGGTATTTATCGTGATGCTTTTTCGTACCAAGAAAATAGACACTCATACCCCATAATCCGAATTGCACTCCAAATTTTATTACTGTGCTCAAATCATGATAGGAAAGCGTTTCCATGATAGCGAAATATTTTTCCATATCGCCCTCGCCTCCGTATTCCTTTGGATAAGCCATAGAACCAAAACCCTGATCTGCCAGATGTTTGCACCATTTCAACACCTGCTCGCGGTATTCCATAAGATTGTCCGTATCCAGGTAATTGAATTCATCATCGCATAATATCGTCTTGACTCTATCAATGATGTCTTTATTGGACCCGTCGAGCAGCTTTTGCATTTTTTGTACATCGAAGGTTTCAGGGGCGGTGACTTTATTGGCATCTGTTTTATGTTTGGCCGCGTGAAAATGAAATGCCGATTCACTTGAAACAATTCCCAGCGCATGTTCAAGATCAATCAAATGCGATTTAGTCTGTTCAAGTTTATCCTCTGAAACATCTTTTTGATGGGCTTTAACCATTTGTATGCCTATTTCAGCAAGCGTAATCTTTAAATCCGAATCAATATAATTGGCGGTATTGCGAATTTCTTTTTGCCATTGTTTAAGCTGATTTGGCGAAGGGGGATTTTTGGGATCAATATAGCTCATTAGAAAATCCTGTTCTTCTTTTGATAACCATTTCTGTTTATCAATAAGCTTTCTAATATTCATGATCTCACTGGGCGTCAGCACGGCATCAGCCCATACCAAATAGAATACAGGTAAAAATGCATACAGCGATGGATTTTTTTGGAATTGCGGAGATTGTATCATAAACCGGGCTTTAAACTCCACTAAATATAATCAATGTCTTTATTTAGTTCACCCGTCTATTGATATGATTACGAAGTTTTATTGTCTGATTTTTATTTGCTAGCTGTTGAGATTGCAATAAATTTTTACTGAACTATCAATCGGAATACTACCGAATTCGACAAAGTCTCCACTTTAATCATATACATCCCGGCATTTAAATCTGAAATATTAAAAATTATCTCCTCTCCTTTTTTATAAGAAGAAACTTTGAATTCCTTGCCTTTTAAATCTGTAATTGAAATAATTGCCTGAGAATCCTGAATTCCCAATAGGGAGAAGGCATCTTTAGCCGGATTGGGTTTTATAATTATTTCAGATAATGCAGTACCGTTGTTGATGTCAACAATTCTTGAAAATTTGAATGAATCATCCTTATCAACAATCTTAAGTCTGTAAAAACTTCTTCCCTCAAATGGGTGCTCATCTGTAAATGAATAGCTTTTAATTGGCTCTGTAGATTCCCAAACGGAAACGTCAGCAATTTTATTGAAATTTAAAGCATCTCTACTTTTTTCAATTTCAAAGACTCCAACATTCTCTTCAGATGCCGTTTTCCAGTTGAGAATTGCATTGTTATTGTTTTCATCGAAATAGGCAGTAAAACTCAATAATTCCAAAGGAAGCGGTGTATTTAAATCTACGGAACCAATGGTAAAAAAATCTCCGTCGCTTAAGTCTATCCCGGTAAATTCAAAAACTTCGGAACCGAGATCCGTTGCGGTACCTACAATTCCTCCTCCCCCTACTGTTTCATCGCCAAAAATTCCATTTTGGTTTTTATCGATTAAAACACGTAAATCAGCGGCTGTTTTAGAATTTGGTGCTGCAGATAAATCAACACGAATATCAACCGTCCCGACATCACCGTGTTCCTGTATCTTCCAAACTCTGGCCAATCGTGCAACTATGCCTTCAGAATGTGGTAAATCCGTCACGCCGGTAGAATTCATTGCCGAATCATTATTTCCCCACATCATAGCTTCTATGCTGTTGATTGAAGATGGGTTTCGAATAGTTATATACGCATCTGCGCTTTCGTTTTTTGATTCAAGCTGAGATAAAATAGAACCACTATCAAGCATTATTCCGGTGATATCATTATTATATCCCACATTGGCAGAAAAATCCCATATTACTGTACTGTCGGAAGCAAAATAGTCGCGTTCATCTTCTGTAGTTGTCAGATTGTCAGCACTTTGCTTGGTCAAACCGTATTTTAAGGCAAGGTAACTGTGAACTCTTTCTTGTTCCATGGCCGTTGGAGAACTGGTATAAACTATTAGTTCAGCAATTTTTCCACCAAAACTGTTATTGGTCGGAGCACCATTGCTATAACCACCACCAATATAGAAATCCTGATTATTTCCCGTTCCATCATCAGAGTTATTATTGGAGAATAAAACAAAACCATCTCTACTCACTGTCTTTCGTGTTCCATTTGGTGTAGATAGTGAAGTACTTGTTCCAAAAGTCCAAAGATAAGGATCACCATAATTTGCCAGCCAGTTGCCATTTATCCTTCCTGCGCCACCATTTGACCCAAAGTCAAAATATACATTGTCATTACTCCATGGTAAAAGTGCTGTAAGTATTTGCCCGCCACCATTCAGGTTTTCAAATAGCAGTGTATTGGTGGTGCTGCTATTATCCGTTTTACTCACCGCATAAATCCAGAGCTCATCGTAAAGACCGGAACCCAATATGCCATTGGTGATTTCCAGGTACTCCGAATTTGTTCTGTCAAAATCGAGCACAGGATTGAAATTAATCTCACTGTTTAAAAGGTCAGGTGAATTTCCTGTTTGTACTGCTGAATAACCAATTCCGCTCTGATCGGCCCATGCCGTAACCGGATTGGCGCCTGTAACACCCTTATTCGCTTGTAGCCAAAGCTGTAATCCAGCAACAACATCTCCCGGACCTTCCAAAGCTCCAACCACAATACCAATTGTGATATAATCTCCATCATTAATATCTGAAATTCCCGAAAAGCTTAGCTCATTACCTACAAGGACTCCACCTGAAAGGATATGATCAATGCTTGAAAAATCTGAACTGCCATTAATGAGTAAACGGTAATCAGCCGAATTTCCCGTCAGTGGAATTGATCCCGCTGCCAAATCATAGGTAAGATTTAAATTGTCACCATTGGCAGAATCCGTTTTATCCACGAATATCATTCGACGACTTCTTCCATCAAAAGCACTTGTAACATTTGAACTTATGCCACTCAATTGATTATTACCCCAAAGCACATAGGAAAGGTCCCGGCTAAAGGAACCGCTTCTTTGCATGGTGGCTACCCCATCGCTGCCTTCGTTCTTGCTCTGCAACTGGTTCAAGCCGCCTTGATCATCCCTTCCTATTCCCGTGATCACACCGTTAAAACCGCTGTTGACGGAATAGTCCCAGATGACCGAGCTGTCCGAGGCAAAGTAATCGCGCTCGTCTTCGGCGGTACCTCCGTTGTTGGCACTCACTTTGGTTAGGCCGTATTTAATGGCCAGATAACTTTGCACCTGCTCTTGTTGCAAAGGTGATGGCGCTGCGGTATAAATGACCAGCTCGGCCAGTTTACCGCCAAAACTATTGGAGGTTGGTCCC